>NZ_JBSSGR010000002.1:0-1383017 GCF_054063855.1 Williamsia sp. R60 | reverse complement strand
GAGGCCATCGCCTCACCCGACGCGATCGACGGCAACACCTGCTGCTTGAGTTCCTCAGAGCCCTTCAAGATCAAGCCCATCGTGCCCAACTTGTTGACCGCCGGGATCAACGACGCCGACGCATCGACGCGCGCAACCTCTTCGATCACGATGCACGCAGCCACCGAGTCACCACCCTGACCCTCGTACTCCTCCGGGACGTGAATGGCGTTGAAACCCGAGGCCGTCAACGCCGCCAGCGCCTCCTCGGGAAACCGCGAGTTCTCATCGACATCAGCAGCGTGGGGCTCGATCTCCTTCTCGGAAAGAGCCCGGATCGCCGCACGTAGCTCGTCATGCTCTTCGCCGAGCTTGAACAGATCAAAATCGGGGTTGCCGGCCATCAGAACACTCCTCGTATACGCCAGAAAAACTCGGTTCTTCCCGTCGATCCTAATACTTGCGCGCCCAGAGTTACTCACGGGTAACTGAAAAGACAGGGCCGTGCCCGACCGCGGCAGACGCTAGCCTGACGATGAATCGCACCCGCCGTGCCAGTGAGGAAACCATGACCCCCAAGCAGTCGCCCGAAGCAGAACTCGCCGACTTCGACCGCGCCGAGTTCACCCATTCCGGCAAGACGCGCACGATCTACCGGCGAGGCGAGGGGCCGGCCGTGGTTGTCATCGCGGAGATGCCAGGAATCACGCCAAAGGTGCTGAACTTCGCTCGCAAGGTGTCCGACATCGGGTGCACTGCTGTGGTCCCCAGCCTGTTCGGAGTCGACGGCCTCGACCCCATGCCGGACAACCTGGGGTATCTCAAATCCGTCGGGGTCCTGACGTCGGTTCTGGTCCCGACCTGCATCAGCCGTGAGTTCACAGTCCTCGCCACGGGGAAGTCGTCACCTGTGGTGACCTGGCTGCGGGCACTGGCCGCCGATGAGCACGAGCGGTGCGGTGGCCCGGGTGTCGGCGCCATCGGGATGTGCTTCACCGGCGGATTCGCCCTCGCGATGGCCGCGGACGACCGACTCCTGGCCCCCGTGCTCGCCCAGCCCTCCATGCCGTTTCGGCCGATCGGCGCGGCGAACATCGACATCTCGCCCGACGATCTCGCGGTTGTCAAAGGGCGGTGCGCCGCAGGTCTGGAAGTGATGGGTGTCCGGTTCAGGAAAGACAAGCTCTCCCCCGCTGCCCGGTTCGACTACCTGCGCAGAAATTTGGGCGACGCTTTCGTGGCCATCGAGATAGACGACGCCGACGCGGGCCCGTCGCCGATGCCACCGCACTCGCCGCTCACCGAGCACCTCATCGACGAGCCGGGCCAGCCCACCCGAGCCGCTCTCGACGAGGTTCTCGACCTCTTCCGGCGCAAACTGCTGGTCGACGCCGACAGCTAGCCTCCGAGAAGTTTCTGCTGCAAGGCCTGATCTTTCGCCAGAACCATGTCCGACAGGTCGGCCTGGAACCGTTCCATCTGCGCGCGCAGGCCCGGGTCCGCCGCCGCGAGGATGCGCACCGCCAGCAGACCAGCATTGCGTGCCCCACCCACCGACACAGTCGCCACCGGCACCCCGGCGGGCATCTGCACGATCGACAGAAGCGAATCCATGCCGTCGAGGTATTTGAGCGGCACCGGAACACCGATCACCGGCAGTGGCGTTGCCGAGGCCACCATGCCGGGTAGGTGGGCCGCTCCGCCTGCACCCGCGATGATGACCGAGAGTCCGCGCCCGGCAGCCTCTTTCGCGTAGTCGAGCATGCGCTGAGGAGTTCGGTGCGCGGAGACGACACCCACTTCGAATCGGACCCCGAACTCGGCGAGGGCCTCCGCAGCGGCCTCCATCGTCGGCCAGTCCGAGTCGCTGCCCATGATCAGGCCGACCCGCGGCCCCTGTAGCCGGTTGCCCGAACCTTCGCCGTTCTCACTCACCGTGCACATCCCATCCGTCGGTCCACTCCGCGTGCGACATCCAGTGTGCCGCCCGCTCCGCGATCTCCCGCACATGCGCCACGTGCTCGGGGTCGTCGACGTTGCCGCCCGCCGATCCCAGCACGTTCACGTGTCCGATCTTGCGGTCGGGGCGTTCTCCCTTGCCGTACAGATGCACCTTCGCCTGCGGGATACGTGCAAACAGATGGTGTAGTCGCTCGTCCATCGACATCGCCGGAGCCTGCGCCGCACCGAGGATGTTGGCCATCACGGTGACCGGGGCCCGCGTTCCGGTGTCGCCCAGCGGGTAGTCGAGGACAGCACGAAGGTGCTGTTCGAACTGACCGGTGACACTGCCGTCCATCGACCAGTGACCGCTGTTGTGCGGTCGCATCGCCAGCTCGTTCACCAGGAGCGAGCCATCGGTGGTCTCGAACAGCTCAACCGCCATCACCCCGACCACACCCAGTTCGCCGGCCAGCGACAATGCGAGGCGCTGCGCCGAGATGGCCGTCTCTTCCGACAGGTTCGGTGCCGGCGCGATCACCACCGCGCACTGTCCTTTGCGTTGCACCGTTTCCACCACCGGCCACACGGCGCCCTGGCCGAACGGCGAGCGTCCCACCATCGCCGACAGCTCCCGACGCAGCGCGATCCTCTGCTCGACCATCAGGGACGAACCCGCTGGTGCCGCCGCCAGCGCCTCGAGTGCCTCCTCGCGACTGTCGACCAGCCACACCCCGCGCCCGTCATAGCCGCCGCGGATGGTTTTGAGGACCACCTGCCAGTGATGTTGCTCACCGAACTCGATGAGCGCCTCCATGGGGTTGTCCTGGGGCAGTTCGGCGTACGCGGGAATGGGCGCGCCGAAGTCGGCGAGGCGCCGCCGCATGGCGAGCTTGTCCTGGGCGAAGATCAGCGCGCTCGGCGGAGGAAGCACACTGACGCCCTCACCGACCAGCACCTCGAGATGCTCGATCGGCACGTGCTCGTGGTCGAAGGTCAGCGCGTGGCTGCCACGCGCGGCCGCGCGGAGGTCGTCGAGGCTGTTGTGGCTGCCGAACACCACATCGGGGCTGACCTGGGCGGCCGGCTCGTCGGCGGACGCAGCCAGGACACGCAGACGCTGCCCCAATGCGATGGCGGCCTGATGGGTCATGCGCGCCAGCTGACCGCCGCCGATCATGGTGACCACGGGCATCCCCGGGGCAGCTGCGTCACGACTGGCCTCCGGCGACGCCGGTGCAGGTGGGACCGCCGAATCGGAGGCCGTGGGAACAGCGGGCACGGGTGCCGTCGAGGCAGGGGTCGGATCACTCGTCACGGCTATCCATCGTGTCACGGGAAGCGTCGATCGGACGACACGGGAGGCACCGGGACGTGCCGGGATTGGTTTCTGGACGAACTTGTTTCGTAGACTCCATCCTTGTGTCACTCACCGATGGGCTCATGGCCCGTATGCCTGCGCCGCTGAGAGCGCTGGTAATGCGTCACCATGAGCTCATCAAGTTCGCCATCATCGGTGGCTCGATGATGATCCTGGACATGGCGATCTTCTACTCGCTGAGCCTGACGATCCTCGAGACCAAACCCGTCATCGCCAAGGTCATCTCCGGTGTGCTCGCGACCATCGTCAGCTACATCCTCAACCGCGAGTGGGCGTTCAAGAACCGCGGCGGCCGCGAAACCCACCACGAGGCGTTCCTCTTCTTCGCGATCAGCGGGGTCGGAGTGGTTCTCCAGGCCGCGCCGTTGTTCGTGGCGAACAACCTGTTCGACATCCGCAGTTCGGTCGACGTCACCAAGCTGGTGATCATCGACTTCATCCTCGGTTACATCATCGGCAATCTGCTCCAGATGGCGTTCCGCTTCTGGGCCCTACGGCGTTTCGCCTTCCCAGAATCCGATCTCGCGGCCGCGGTCGACGCGTCGGTTCTGCGTCCGGACGACGATCACGAGGGTCTCGCACGGCCAAAAGACGGACGGACACAGGACGAACTCGCCGACGAGGAGCTCGGTCACACCTGACCAGCGCCGCGCGCCATCAGCGGGGCTCGCTGTGACCGGTCCTGCTGGATCGGTCCGCATCATCCGTGTCGTGTCGCGGAACCACGATCGCAAAGGTCGCCGGACGCCGCTGCAGCAGATCCAGCCGGCCGCCGTCGGCTTCGATGAGTGCGCGCGCAAGCGGCAGACCCACCCCACTCGACCCACCCTCGGAGTAGCCGCGCTGGAACACGTGGGGCGCACTCTTGTCGCTGATCCCCTGACCCTCGTCGGACACCGACACCCGGATCATGCGGCTACCGGGCAACTCTCGCGTGTCCACCCAGCAATCCCCGGCCCCGTGGTGCAGCGCGTTGTCGACAAGCACGCTCAACGCCTCCCGCAGCCGGGTGGGGGTGACCCGAGCCGCGCACTGCCCGACCCCTCCGGCCCGTAGATGACGACCCTGCACCTCGAACGCCGATTCGTAGTCGGCGACCACCTGAGCGACCTGCTCGGGCACGGAGACGGGATCGAGCATCGCGACCTGTTCACCCCTGGCGGCGGTGATCAACTCGTCGAGTTCGCTGGTCAGCCGTTCCACCTGCGCCAAACCTGCTTCGGCCTCGGTCACCACATCGGGATCGGGATGGATCGAGAGTTCGTCGAGCCGCAGCCGGATCGCGGTCAGCCTGCTGCGCAGCTGATGGGAGACCTCTCCGACGATCCGTCCCTCGCGTTCGAGCCGGATGGTGATCTCCCGGTTGGCGGCATCGAGCGCAGAGGACACCCGGTCGAGTTCTTCGATGTCGTAGTGCCGGCCTTCGGTGCCGAAGTCGCCCTTGGCCATGCGGGCAGCGCGTGCGGCGACGTCCTCGAGCGGGTCGGCGAGGCGGCCGGCCGTCACCGCGGCCACCACCAGACCCAGGATCACCGAGGTCACCACCACCACGGAGACCACACCCACAGCTCCCCACTGCCGGCTGCGCACCTGAGCGTGCGGCACAGAGAGGGTGAGCGACCCGGCCTCGCCGAGGGTGAGCGATTCGGTGACCGCTTCCTCGTCGATCGGCGCTCCCACCTCGAGCCGCCCGCGTTCAAGGCCCTGGGGCCCGCTGATCGGGAAGTAGATCTCCAAGCGGCCGTTCTCGGGTACGAGCAACCGGAACTTGTCCCGGTCGACGGTGCCGCTGATCGACCCGTCGGGTCCTTCCTGACTGAGCAGCTCGGTGGATACCCGTTTGAGGCGGTCATCGAGATCTTGATGTGCGGTGTCGTCGACCCACCACCAGGCGGTGAACATCAACGGCACGCCCAGCAGCAGGCCGATGCCCATCACCATGGCCATCATCGACCGAAGGATCCGGCGGCGCATCTAGTCGGGGTCGAACCGGAAGCCGACACCGCGAACGGTGACGATGCGCTTCTTCCGTCCGGGCTGATCGTCGCCGATCTTGCGGCGCAGCCAGGAGATGTGCATGTCGAGCGTCTTGGACGACAGGAGATCGGGGGTACCCCAGACCTCGGTCAGGATCTCCTCGCGGCTGACCACTTCGCCGCCCCGCTCCATCAGGTACCGCAGCAGGTCGAACTCGCGGTTGGCGAGCGTCGCGTCCTGACCGCTGACCAGCACACGCCGTCCGCGCGCGTCGAGGTGGATGTCGCCGGCTTCGATGACCACATCCACGCTCTGCTTGCGGCGCAGCAGCGCGCGTACCCGGGCCAGCAGTTCGGCAAGGCGGAACGGCTTGCCCACGTAGTCGTCGGCCCCGGCATCGAGGCCGACGACGAAATCCACCTCGTCGGTCCGAGCGGTCAGCATGAGCACGGCCAGATTGGGCCGAACCGCCCGGATACGGCGGCAGACCTCGAGGCCGTCCATCTCGGGCAATCCCAGATCGAGGACCAGCAGTTCGAACCGGCCGCTCCGTGCCTGCTCCAGCGCAGCGGTGCCGGTGGTCACGACCTCGCAGCCGTACCCTTCACGGCTCAGGGCGCGGGCCAGCGGAGCGGCGATCGCGTCATCGTCTTCGGCGAGCAGAACTTCGGTCACCAGACCAATTTAGGCGCATGCGGCACAGATACCCGGATTCGATCGGATTCCCGCGCGGCCACAGGCCATTTCGTGACCAGTTCGCCGCCGCCGGGTGGGGGTCAGCGCCGGAAGCTGTTGCCGTCCGGGGCATCGAAAACCTCGTGATAGAGCAGTGAGTGCACGCGTTCCACGTTCGGGATGTCGTTGAACTCGAGGGGGTCTTCGGACGCCGACTCGATGATGAGGGTGCCCGTTCGGAGCATCCGATCGATCAGTCCGTGCCGGAACTCCACCGAGTTGATGCGCTGGACCGGGATGTCGATACCCGAACGGGTGATGATGCCGTTGCGGTAGGTCACCCGCCGATCGGTGAGGACGAAGTGGGTGGTGCGCCAACTGATCAGGGGCCGCACGAAGAACCAGAGGACGATGAAGAGCCACAACGCGGCGATGACGATGCCCAGGATCATCTTTGCCGTGGAGTCGAGGTCGGTATTGGACAGGTAGCCCCCCGCCACACCCGCGGCGGCGGTCGCGACAACAAAGATGAGCGCGGGGGCCAGCAGGCATTTCCAGTGCGGATGGTGATGCACAACCACACGTTCGCCCTGAGCAAGGATGTTCTCCGGATACCCCATCGACAAATCCTCCCGTTGATGACCGTGGCGTACGGCGACTCGCCCGGTCGGTGCCGTAATCAAACCAGAATCGGGCCTGTCCGAACCACAGGCAGCGCCTCGACGGCCCGCCGGTGGGGACGCAGACGGCCCCGGGGGCGCTACGGTGGACATCTGATCGTTCTCAGGCCGCAGCAGCGCTGGTCGGTAAACTCGCGCGCAGGGAGGTGCACGATGTACCCGAATGACCCGTACGACCCGAACAAGCCGCGAACAGCCCGGTTCGACCGTGGCTACGAACCCGAATCACAGGCTTACAGCCAGGCGTACGACCAGGGGGCTCCGCCTCCGGACCCGTACTACGCCGCTGCGCCACCACCGGCCGCGCCGCCGCGACGGCGCCCCGTCACCAACCGGCCGCAGGTCAATCCCACGATGTTCATCGGCGGAGTCCTCGCCACCGCCATCGTGACCGGCCTCGCCGCCTGGCTCGTCGCGTGGATCATCCGGCTGGTCATCGAGCGCATAAACGAGACCGGGAAGCTCGGCGTGTGGAATCCGATGGCGAACGACGAGTACTGGTTCGCCATCGTCGCGTTCCTGTGCGCCCTGTTCGCAGGAGCGCTCTGGTACGTACTGCAGCTCACCACACCATCGCCGAGCCAGTTCTTCTCCTGGATCGTCGGGCTCCTGATCCTGGCAGCCATCTTGATCCCACTGCTGCTGTCGCGGGATTGGACGACCGGGATCTCGACCGCGATCATGCACGCGGTGATCGGTATCCCGATCCTCCTGCTGATCCCGGCGATGGGCACCAAGAGCTACGAACGTCGCTGACGGCCACGGCCTGCGGTAGGGCGACAGGCCGGCGTCGACCCGGTTGGTCCGTTCGACCCGATTGGTCCGTCGACTCAGTTGGTCCGTCGACTCAGTTGGTTCCGTCTAGTCGGTGACCCTCAGGTGGGTGACGTCGCCGGCCGCGACCGGCACGTTCTGACCGGGAGCCACCTCGACGACCACTCGGCCGATGCTGTCGATTGCCGTCGCCAGCCCCTCGATCTCTTCGCCCGCAGGCATCTGCACCCGCACTCGATGTCCGAGGGTCGCGCAGGCAGCCCGGTAATCGTCGGCCACCGCGCCGAGATCGCCCGGCCACTGGTCCAGTCGTCGTGACAGTGCTCGCAGAACGGCGCCGGCGAGCTGGGTCCGGTCGACGGAGGCTCCCGCCAGGTCCAGTGAGATGGCGGTCGGGACGGGCAGTTCCGCCTCGGTGAGGCTCACGTTGATCCCGAGTCCGATCACCACCACGGGCCCGCTCGGTCCATGGGTCAGCTCGGCAAGGATCCCGGCGACCTTGCGTCCGCCGTAACCGTCGTCGGTGGCGGTGTCGTCACCGAACAGCAACACGTCATTGGGCCATTTGAGCCTGGGACTGAGGTCGGTGGTCTCGGCGATACCCTCGACCACCGCAAGACCCGTCAGAAGCGGCAGCCATCCCAGTGCCTGAGGTTGGTCCGACGTGTTCGCCGGCGCGGCGACCGACAACGCCACCTGCGCTCGGGGCGGACTCTCCCACTGCCGGGAATGTCTGCCACGCCCCGCGGTCTGGTGCTCGGCGATGAGCACGGAACCAGCGCAATCGGTGGACCCGGCAAGACTCACCAGATCCGCGTTCGTGGACCCGGTCTCCTCGACCACGCGAATCGACCGCCATCGGGTGCCGGTCACCGCTTGTCGAAGGGCCTCGTGGTCAAGGGGCGCTCGCTCGTCGGTCATGAGGTCTGAGCGTAGAGCGCGAGCGACGCGATCCGCCACGGAACAGAGCGAAGTACGTGTGTCGCTCGGTACCGAACCAAACGTGAGAGAAGCCTCAGGTTAGCCCGCTCACACCAGCGAAAACGGGTGTGGATAGCATCATGGCCATGACGAGTGCCCCCCAGGACGTGCCATCGACGCCGGATATCCACACGACTGCAGGAAAGCTCATCGACCTGCACAATCGTCTCGCCGAAGCGAAGCATCCAGTCGGAGAGGCGGCGGTCGAGAAGACCCATGCCAAGGGAAAGCTGACCGCCCGCGAGCGCATCACCCATCTGCTCGACGAAGGTTCGTTTGTCGAGCTCGACGCCCTTGCCCGTCACCGCAGTACCAACTTCGGACTCGCCGAGCGCCGTCCGCTCGGCGACGGTGTGGTGACCGGTTACGGAACCATCGACGGACGTGAGGTCTGCGTCTTCAGCCAGGACGTCACGGTCTTCGGCGGCAGCCTCGGCGAGGTCTACGGCGAGAAGATCGTCAAGGTGATGGACCTGGCGATCAAGACCGGCCGTCCGCTCGTCGGCATCAACGAGGGTGCCGGTGCCCGCATTCAGGAAGGTGTTGTCTCTCTGGGTCTCTACGGCGAGATCTTCCACCGCAACGTCCGGGCCTCGGGTGTCATCCCTCAGATCTCCCTCATCATGGGTGCCGCGGCCGGTGGCCACGTCTACTCGCCCGCCCTCACCGACTTCGTGGTGATGGTCGACGGCACCAGCCAGATGTTCGTCACCGGACCCGATGTCATCAAGACGGTCACCGGTGAAGACGTCACGATGGAAGACCTCGGTGGCGCACACACCCACATGGCAAAGTCCGGTGTCGCGCATTACGTCGCCAGCGACGAAGAGGACGCGCTCGACTACGTGAAGGAATTGCTCAGCTACCTGCCGAGCAACAACCGGGCCGAGGCGCCGCGCTTCCCTGTGGCACAGCCGGCCGCGGGGTCGATCGAGGACACCCTCACCGATGAGGATCTCGAACTCGACACCCTCATCCCCGACTCCCCGAACCAGCCGTACGACATGCACGAGGTCATCCGCCGCATCCTCGATGACGACGAGTTCCTCGAGGTGCAGGCCGGCCGCGCGGCGAACATCATCGTCGGTTTCGGTCGCGTCGACGGCCGCAGCGTCGGCATCGTCGCGAACCAGCCGACCCAGTTCGCCGGCTGCCTCGACATCGACGCCTCGGAGAAGGCCGCGCGCTTCGTCCGCACCTGCGACGCCTTCAACGTGCCGATCATCACCCTGGTGGACGTCCCGGGATTCCTGCCGGGCACCGACCAGGAATACAACGGAATCATCCGGCGCGGCGCGAAATTGCTCTACGCGTACGGCGAGGCAACGGTTGGCAAGATCACCGTCATCACCCGTAAGGCCTACGGCGGCGCGTACGACGTCATGGGCTCCAAGCACATGGGTGCCGATGTGAACCTGGCGTGGCCGACGGCCCAGATCGCCGTCATGGGAGCCTCGGGCGCGGTCGGATTCGTCTACCGCGGCAAGCTCAAAGAAGCTGCGGCCAACGGAGAAGACGTGGATGCGCTGCGCTTGCAGCTGCAGCAGGAGTACGAGGACACTCTGGTGAACCCGTACGTGGCAGCTGAACGCGGCTATGTCGACGCGGTCATCCCGCCGTCGCACACCCGCGGTCAGATCGCCACGGCGCTCAAGCTCCTCGAGCGCAAACTCGTCAACATGCCACCGAAGAAGCACGGGAACATTCCGCTGTGAGTGCAGACAACACGCCAGAGACGAACGCTGCGGACGGCACCGGTGACGCCGCTGCGGCTCGGCCCTTCCTCCGAATCGTCAAGGGGAATCCATCGGACGCCGAGATCGCCGCGGTCGTAGGTGTTTTCGCCTCGGCAGGCGGTTCGGGTGTGGAAGAGGACCCGGGGCCACGCAACCTGTGGGGCACCCCGTCCGACCGGCTGCGTGCCGCCGGCGGTCTTGCTCCCAACGCTTTTCCGAACCTGGCCTTCGGTTACTGAGCCGATGCACACGGGTGGGCGCCGATGACCCGGGTGGTCCTGGCATCGGCGTCACCCGCACGCCTGCGGATACTGCGGGCCGCCGGTGTCGATCCACTGGTCGAGGTCTCGGATGTCGATGAAGATGCGCTGATCGCCCAACTCGGCGACACCGCATCTCCCTCCGACGTCGTCACGACCCTCGCAAAAGCCAAGGCGGACGATGTCGCCGGCCATCCGGGCATCTCCTCGATCGATGACGCGATTGTCATCGGGTGTGATTCGATGCTGCACCATCGCGGCATCCTGTCCGGCAAACCTCACACTCCCGATGTGGCTCGCGCTCAATGGCTTTCGATGCGCGGCTCGGTTGCCGACCTGTTGACAGGCCACTGCGTGCTCCGGATACGCGGAGGCTCGGTGGTCGCAGAGGCTGTCGCGTTCGCGGGCACCACGATTCGTTTCGGTTCGCCCACCGATGAGCAGGTGGACGCTTACATCGCCACCGGCGAACCACTGGCGGTGGCCGGCGCATTCACGCTCGACGGACTCGGGGGCTGGTTCATCGACGGTGTCGACGGCGACCCGTCGTCGGTGATCGGCATCAGCCTGCCGCTGGTTCGGACCCTACTCGATCAACTCGGGGTCAGCGTGACCGACTTGTGGTCGGCCCGTTGAC
Organism: Williamsia sp. R60; assembly: GCF_054063855.1. Classification (NCBI taxonomy): domain Bacteria; kingdom Bacillati; phylum Actinomycetota; class Actinomycetes; order Mycobacteriales; family Nocardiaceae; genus Williamsia; species Williamsia sp. R60. Next base: position 1,371,996 of record NZ_JBSSGR010000002.1, on the reverse strand, counting down.
GATTGCGACCATGCGGCGCCCATAGGGCTCAGGCCTCCGCGAGCACTACCAGAAGGTGTACGGCAGCCCCCACGAGCTGAGCTCCTCACCGATCTGCGACCGGAGTGTGCCGACATCGCCGAAGTGGTCTGGGTGGATGCCGAACACCGTGATGGTCACCTTGTCCCCGTATTCCACCGCCCACGCCGCCACGGCGGGACCTTGAGCACGTCGGTTGGCAATCGGCCGACCGCGGACGATGGCGCGGATCCCGAACGATTCCGCGGTCTCGGTACCGAGCCGAAGCGCGCTGGGCGGCACCACCCCGAGATTCGAGACGGTGGTGTCGGGGCCGGGCACCGACTGCATCAGCTTTCCGATCAGCCGTCCCGGCAGGAGCCGGACGACCGGTTGCAAGTTGTCGGCCATCTTGTCCGACTCGGCGTCGGCGTAGTCGATGAACGCCTGCTTGCTCAATGCCCGGATCTCGGCCAGGCCTCGCTTTGGGCTGACCGGTCCGTCGATCCGAATCCACACGCCGCCCGAGGCGTTGGCCCGTTCGTCTCCGGCTTCACGTTTGCTGACCGCCATGCACACCCGGAGCTCGTCATCCACCGGAAGGTCCGTCCGCTGGACCAGTCCGGCGAGTACGGCCGTGAACAGGCTGTTGGTGGTCCCTCCATGCTCTCGTGCGGTGTCGGCCCACCGCTCGCGATCCACATCGAGGATCACCAGGGTGGTGTCCGGGCCGGGCGCATCCGGTGATGTCTTGGTCGACGGCGCTGCACGTCGAGACGGGCTCGGCGCCTTCGTCTGATTCCGCAACGCACCGCCGAGAATTCTGAGCGCCCTGGCCGCAGCCAACAGCTGGCCGGCGGCATCCACCACGTCCGCTCGACGGCCACTGCGGCCCCCGGTCTCCGCATGCGTGGACAACCGGTTCTGCGATGTGCCCGCCTGGGCCGCCGCCAGTGCCGCATAGACCCCCTCGCCGTCAGAGATCATGTGTGACACCAGCAGTGACAGCACCAGCTTGCCCGATCGAGTACGCGCGGCGTCCAACCTCCAGCCCCGGCCCGCTGCGGGCGCGAGTTCGCCCTCACGTACTCGCGTGTCCAACCAGGAGGCGATGTCGTTGTCACCGATCGGCTTGTCGTCGATCGCCACGTCCGGGACGTCGTCGGCCCGAACCCACCGGTCGCGTGCGAACGGGACTGTCGCACAACGCACTTTGCGGTTGAGCGGACCTGCCGACAGCTGGTCTCGCAGCCGAAGCACCACTGCCTCGCCCGGGTCAGAGGCGAACACCCACAGGAACTGGATCGGCGCGCTGAGCCCGAAGAGCCGTTCGGCGAGATGGTAGGACTCGTCGGGTCCGGTGACCCGATCGAACCCGCCGACGAGGCGTTCGGTCGTCGTCATTGTCGCGCCCTCTCGTTGTCCTGGAACATGTGCTTGTCACCACATCCGAAACGGCACGCCCCACGCCCGAAGTTCCTCTGCGAGAAGGCGGCCCAGTTCTGCACTGTCGGCGATGTGCATCTCGTCGAACGCCGCAACGGAAAAGGTTGTGGTTCCGCCATATTCGAGTAGCCATGACTGCACGCCGTCGCCGAAGCGGTACGGCAGTGCCGCATCCACTCCCTGCGCGATCCCCCGGAAGGCAACTCCTGATGCCCCCACCCCGCCCACTTCGGTGAGCTCTGGGGTGAACACTCCGACATTCGAGGCCACCGCGTCGGGCATCCCATCCCCACTGCTCACCGCCTTGATGATCAGCTGCGCGGGCAACAACCACATCAACGGCTGGAGGTGGATCATCGCGGGTCGACGACCGGCGTCCAGGGCGGTGAACGCGGCCTTGCACTGTTGCCGAATGTGACGCAACGTCCCACCGGGAACAGGTTCGTCGGTGAGTGTCACCGACACACCCGCGGTCGCGTTCGCCCGGTCGTCGCCGTCTGTCCGCTGACTGACGGGAATGCCCACCTTGATCGGGACACCGAGTGGGGCGCATCCGCTCGAACGCAACACTCCGGTGATCGCGGCGATGAACAGTGAGTTGGACGTACCGCCGTGCTCGGCAGCGACTTTGGTCCACACGTCGGAGTCGACACTCACCGTCGACCAGGAGGCGTGCGCACGGGGCGCACGTTCGTGCATGGGCAGGCGAGGCATTCGGTCGATCGCCCCGCGCTTGCCGAACATCGACGCGCCGCCAGCCGCAGCTGCGCGCACCACTCCCCCGATGGCCGAACCGATATCGGACAGCAGATCCACGCCGTCGTCGATCAGTTGCCGCCGCGGACCGACGGCAGATACCCTTGAGCACAACGGTTCTGGCCTGCGGGCAGTGAACGCCTCGACAGCCGCACCGACCATGTTCTGTCCGTCCGTGACAAGGTGAAGAGCGGTCAGCGACAACGCGAATCCGCCTTGTTCGGTGAACACGCCACGTAGCCGCCACGGCGGCCCCGTCAACGGGTCGAGTGGCGCCGACTCGAGTTCGGAATCCGCCCAAGCCCCCACCAGATCCGAGTCGATCGGCGTGACATCGATGATCAGATCGGGGTGCGTGTGCGCCCGCACCCATCGCGGCCGGACACCGGGCAACCCGGAGACGGCCACGAGTCGGTTCAGCGGGCTCGATACCAGATTCTTGTTGATCGTGGCCAGAGCCTCCCGGCCCGGCGGCCGGTCGAATGTCCAGACGAGTTGCAGCACCACGGACCAACCGAGTTCCCGGTGGAGGAACCAGTACGTGAAGTCCCCGGCCTCGAGCCGGCGCGTACGACTCATCGGCTCGTCACCACGGCCGGCGACCAGTCGGTGACCGATGCCTCGATCAGATCAGCTGCAGCCGTCGCTGCCTTCTCCGGCGAGATGAGCTGTGCAGCAATTGCGTTCGCGCGCCTGGTGTACTGCGGATCGAGGACCGTACGCAGCCGGTCCTCGAGCGAGTGCGCATCCAACTGCGACAGCGTCATCGAGGCACCGACTCCGAGACGCTCGAGTTGAGCGCCCCAGAACGGTTGATCCGAACCCACCGAGCAGACCACCGCAGGTTTCGCCGCACGCAGGGCGGCCGATGTGGTCCCAGCTCCTCCGTGGTGGACCACTGCCCGACACGCGGGCAACACAGTCCGGTGGTCGACCTGTCCGACGATGCGCACGGTGTCGTCGGAACTCACGTCGAAGTCGTTCCACCCGGCACTGACCACGGCGCGCTCACCCACGCCCCGGCACGCCCGCCCGATTGCCATGACCAATGCGCCGGGATCCGCCACCGGCATGCTCCCGAACCCGAAATAGATCGGTGGTGTGCCCTCGGCCATCCAATTCCGCAGCCCCTCAGCATCTTCCGACCATTCGCAGGCGCTGTCACCCAGACCGACAAAGCCCACCATCGGCCGGTCGGCACCCCACTCCTCGGCGAGGTCCGCACAGAACAGCGGGTCGTACGCCTGTATCTCCCGTGCCCCGTACTTCCTCATCCGAGTCGGTAGGTCGGTGCCCGCGCATGCCATCTCCATACGCGCACGCTCCCGGTTCTCCCGCTTGCGCGTCAGGCCCCAGAGCGCGGCGTCGACCAACTTCCAGCTGACCCGGTTGACCAGCGGCGCCAAGGACAGCGGCGCACCAGGAAACGGTGAGAAGTACGAGTTCGACCGCACCGGCGCGTGGTGCAACGAAATGAGGGCTATGCCATGGTGTTCGGCGAACAGCAAAGCGACCTGTTCGGTGGTGAACCCGGTGACGATCGCGTCGGCCCCTTCACTCAACTGGGCCATCGTGTCGATCATCTCCACCCAACCGACATCACGTAATTCGTTGAACGCCTTGAGTCGCGCGACCGGTCCACCCGACCGCACCCGGGTGCGCACCAGCTCGGACTTCATATGCGCACGGGTGTCGTAACCGAACGGGACAACATCCACCCCGAACCCAGCAGCGAACTCGACCAGATTGGGTGGTGCAGCAAAAGTGACAACATGACCACGACGCTGCAACTCGGCACCGATCACGGCCGCGGGCTGAATGTCACCGCGCGTGCCACTGAACGCGAACAGTAGCTTCACGTCCCACTCCGCATCAGTTCCATGCATACCGATCGTAGGGCAGCGGCACCGCTTGCGCAGCATCAGAAGACCGGCGTCACATCATCTGCCGAGCACGGTAAGTCTGCCTGGCGCTTACGATTTGCCGAACCCACACCACCCCCCGATACTGTGCGGACGAGGAGGACCATGAAGATTGTTCTGTCCTGCAACGGCAGCCGGGGTGACGTGCAGCCGGCGATGGCACTGGGTTCTGCGCTGGCACACCGAAACCACGAGGTGACCCTGGCCGTTCCACCCAATCTGGAGTCATGGGCGGCCGATTCCGGCCTCGCCACCCAGCCATGCGGTATCGACACCGACGAACTCCTCGGATCAGATCTCGTGACCAGAGACCTCAAGTCATCGAATCCCGTGAAACGCCTTCGAGCCGTGTCCGAGATCACGCTGCGCGGCGGAAGTCGGTTACAGCATGATCTGCACGCCGTGGGACAGGGTGCCGATGTGATCATCGGCGGCAGCGCGGGTCAGGAGCGCATCCTCAATGTGGCCGAATCCCTCGGCATTCCGTATGTGCCACTGCACTACTGCCCCATGCGCAAGAACTCGGTGATCTCCCCGCTACCTTGGCTACCGCCCTCGATCACGGCGCACAGCTGGACGATCCTCGAGCGCATACTCTGGCACACGAGCGCATCCACCGAGAACGAGCTGCGCCGTGAGCTGGGGCTCGGCCGCGCGAAGACTCCGGCCGCATCGCGCATCGCCGGGCAGGGCGTGCCTGAACTGCAGGCCTACGATCCGCTCCTGTTCCCCGGCCTCGGCGACGAATGGGGGCGGAGTCGTCCTCTTGTGGGCTTCCTGGAGTACCTCCCTTCTCGGCCAAAACTGCAGAGCGACTTGACACATCGCTCCCTCGTCGACTGGCTCGATGCCGGCCCGGCGCCGCTGTACGTCGGCTTCGGCAGCATGAAGATCGGGCACCCCAGCATCATCGAGCACGCGATCGTCGCGACCGCGGAACGACTGGGGTTACGTGTCCTGCTCGTCACCGGCGGCAGCCATCTCTCCGTCGACTCCGCCGATGACCGCTTCTTCGTGACGCCCACCATCGATCACAAGACGGTGCTTCCTCGGTGTACCGCAGCGGTCCATCACGGTGGAGCGGGTTCGACTGCCGCTTCTCTGCGTGCCGGATTGCCCACCGGCATCTGCTGGTTCGGGGCGGATCAGCCCATGTGGGGGCGACAACTCACCAGGCTGGGGGTCGGGATGTCCACGCCGATCTCCGGCATCGACTCCGACAAGCTGACGTCCCTGGTCAGCGCCCTCATCGAACCGGGCCGGCGCGAAGTTGCCCGAGCCACGGCCACCTCGATGATCAAGCCTGAGTGCGCCGTCGCTTCAGCCATCACGATCATCGAGGAAACCGTCAGCCCGCACCTACCGAACAGAGGAACCAGATGAACTCGAAGATCCTGTCCGTTGTCGTGCCGGCGTACAACGAAGAGGAAGCGATCGGACCATGCCTCGACAGTCTGATCGGCCAGCTCGATTTCATCCGCGAGATCATCGTGGTGGACAACAACTCCACCGACCAGACCGTCGACATCGTGTTGTCGTACGCGAAGCAGATCCCCGAGATCTCCCTGATCTCGGAACCGCAGCAGGGTCTGGTGTACGCACGAAACACCGGACTGGACACAGCAACCGGGGACGCGATCGCGCGGATCGATTCGGACACGATCACGCCGCCTCACTGGGCACGCACCGTCGTGGAGTTCCTGCAGCACGACACCGAACAGCGGTGGGCCGCACTCTGCGGTCGGGGCGAGGCGTACGGACTGCCGTACGGGGACGCTGTCGAACGCCTCAAGAACCGCTTCGATCCACTCCGCGGTCGTCGCCGACGCCGGCATACGGTGAAAGACGTACCCGTTCTGTACGGCTCGAACATGGTGGTCCGGCGCGAGACCTGGCACCTGGTACGCGATCTGGTGAGCATGCGCCGAGACGTCTTCGAAGATGTGGACACCGGGCTGTGCGTGCAAGCGGTCGGCGGCAGGAACGCTTTCCTGCCCGACATCACCGTCGGGGTCTCACCACGACGGATGGAGTCGAGCATCCCGGCTTTTGTCCGATACATGAGCTACCTGCCACGTACCCTGTTGCTACACAAGCGTTATGGATTCGCCGCGGCCGCCGTGTTGGTCTACCTGCCCTGTGTGACCCTCCTCCACGCCGGCCGGTTGCTGGTCATCCGGACCTACGACAAGGAGTCGGACACTTTCGCCGCAAAGCATCTGTTACGACCGGTCACCGATCGAATCGCACCGTGATCGGCAACCGCGGCCCTGTGCCGTCCGGGATGCCCAACGGACGCTCAGGTTTTCACCATGTAGACGCGCAGGGTCAGCGGGGCGAAGACCATCAAGACGATGAATGCCCCGGCCAGCGACCATGCGATCTCCGGGCCGAAGTGCCCGTCGACCGCCAGTTCACGGACTGCGGAGACCAGGTGTGAGACCGGATTGACCGACGCGAACGCCTGCATCCACCCGGGCAGGGTATCCACCGGCACAAGAGCGTTGGACACAAACGTCAGCGGCATGAGCACCAGCATCGAGACCCCCTGGACGGTGGACGCCTTGTTCATCAACACCCCCATCAGCGCAAAGATCCAACTGAGTGCGAATGCGACGACGATCACCAGTACACATCCGGCAATCAGTCCGGCGATGCTGCCCGGTCGGTATCCCATCGCGAGCCCCACGAGCACGGTCACGCCGGTGGCGATGACATATCGCACGACATCCGCGAGCAGTGACCCGGCCAGTGGTGAGATACGGGCGATGGGCAGGGATTTGAAGCGGTCGAAGACGCCCTTGTCGAGGTCCTCCCGTAATTGCACGCCGGTGGTGACCGACGCCGCCACCGCGACCTGCACCAGCACTCCTGGGATCAAGATCGGCAGGTAGGCGGGTACGTCTCCGGCGATGGCACCACCGAAGATGCTGGAGAAAAGCACCGTCAGCACGATCGGCAGCACAACGACGTCGAACAACTGCTGTGGGTTGTGTTTGAGTTTGAGCAGACCACGACGGGCCATCGTCAGTGCCTGGGACACCGACTCGGAGACCGACACGTGATCGGCGATCACCCGGTCGGCCAGCAGTGCCGCGACCTTGGGGTCGTACCCCTCGACGCAGATCGTGCCGCGAGTGGATGTCTCCAGCCCCATCAGGCCGCGTCCTTCCCCTGGTCCGGTATCGCTTTTCGGTCGCCGTCCCGGCCTTTTGTCTGTTGATTCCCGGTGATCGCGAAGAAGACCTCATCGAGGCTCGGCCGCTGTACGGTCATCTCACGCACACCGATCCCTGCCGCACGCAGGGCGAAGAGCACCTCGGGCACAGGCTCCATGTCGGTGACGGGCACCGCCACGGCCGCACCGGCAATGCTCACCTCCGAGTGGGTGATGGCGCCTGCGATCCGAGCAGCGTCCGATGCCGTTGCCGCATCGATCAGATGGAGCATCAAGGTGGAGGTGCCGACCGCGGCTTTGAGGTCGTCGGCCGTGCCGTCGGCGACGAGGCGACCGTTGTCGATGACCGCGATACGGTCGGCCAGCTGGTCGGCCTCCTCGAGATATTGGGTGGTGAGCAAGACGGTGGACCCTCCGGAGACGAGTTCCCTGATAGTCGACCACATCTGAGCCCGCGTGCGGGGGTCCAATCCGGTGGTCGGTTCGTCGAGGAAGATGAGCGGCGGCCTCGAGATGAGGCTTGCCGCCAGATCGAGTCTCCGTCGCATGCCGCCGGAGAAGTGCTTGAGCGTACGGTCGGCAGCATCCTGGAGACCGAACTCAGCGAGCATCTCGTCGGTCTTGTTCGTGGACTGGGTCTTCGACAAGCCCAGGAGTCGACAGAAGATGTTCAGGTTCTCCGCGGCGGTCAGATCCTCGTCCACCGACGCATATTGTCCGGTGACCCCGATCAGCGACCGGACCGCGTTGGCCTGTCGGACGACGTCGAATCCGAACACCTGCGCCCGCCCCTCATCTGGCCGCAGCAAGGTCGCAAGCATCCGAACGGTGGTGGTCTTCCCCGCACCGTTCGGACCAAGCACTGCGTAGACCGTCCCCGCCGGCACCGCCAGATCGACGCCGTCGACCGCATGGAAATCGCCGAAACTCTTCTTCAGACCGGTTGCCTCGATGGCCAGACCAGAACCGACTGCCATCTCGATCTCCCTCATCTGACAGTTGTTGGTGCATCACGACTGTTGGATCATCACGACGATCACGTTCAAGGACAACCTGTTTCGCCGATGTCCGGCGTCACCGGTGCCGACGAACAGATCGGCGGAGCACCCGTTCCCGAAATCTGTTCCGGCACAGCACCCGGCCGCCGTGCACCCCAGCTGAACCTGAAGACGAGTAGGGCCGCGATGCGCACCCGCCTGTGACGAACATAGCCCTGTCGAACACTGGGTGGCAACCGCTGCGATGACGCGTGCCTGCGCCGACGTCAGATTCTGTGGTGTCGCTAAAACACTGTCCAACACTGTATTTCACATGCACGACACACCATCGACACGTGGTAGCAAAACGAATGGCAGGAACTTCGGGCCTGCGTGACGAACACCACGTCCTTTTGCTGAGGCAAAGACCCATATCCGGTCCTAGTGTTGAGGAGCGCAGCGAATACTCCCGCGCATCCGGCGCAGTGCGGCGTCGCCCACCTCCCCCTTCTTCCCGCGGGTTCCCCTGTCGTGCGTGATCATCCCGAATCGGATACTGCAACATGGAATTCACTGAACTGGCTGAATACCACCTCCCGTCCGGGCGGGTGACCGAATGGACTCCGAGCACCGAGGGTGACGGCGAGTGCTGGGCGGTCGACAATCGGCCGCTGACCTATGTCCACGAACACCACGTGGTCCGGGGGTTGGCCTACGAGACGCGTGACGTTGACGAATCATCGTGGCTGGGAGGCGTTTTCGAAGTTCACGAACGCTACGACGACCGGGCACTCGCCCGCACCCTGCGAAGCTGGATGCTCCGGCACGAAGCCCTCCGAACCACGGTGGCCACCGGGGTCGACACGACGGGTGCCATCTCGATGACCAGGCTCACCAATGCCGGATGCGTTCTCGACATGCGGCCACGTGTTGCGGGGCCCATCGACGCATCGAAAATCCACGACCACCTCACAGGCCTGTTCGATTCCCGGATCTCGGCACTGCGGTGGCCACACTGTCTCGTCGCTTCCATCACCGAGGTCGAAGGTGCTCTGCCGGGAGACGGATTCGTCCTGGTGTTCGCGGCGGACCATTCGGTGATGGACGCCTACTCGATGTTGTTGTCCATCAATGAAATACAGCGTTTGTACGCGTTCGAGGTGCGCGGGGCAGAGCATCAGTTGCCGCAGATCGGCAGCCACATCGACTTCAGTGTCACCGACCGGCTCGCCGGAGGATGCCTCACCGCCGATCATGTGGCGGTACGGGCTTGGGACCGTTTCCTGGGCGTCGGCACCGGCGCGTTCCCCGCCTTCCCTCTGCCCGTCGAGGCCGTAGGCGCACCACACGTCACCGACTGCGACATCTCGGACCGGCCACAGGCGGGCACGTCGTCATGGCTTTTGTCGAACGAGACTGCCGCGGTGGTGAACGCACACTGCAGACGACTCGGGTTCACACTGCAATCAGCCGTCCTTGCTGCTCTTGCGACCACTACGCGCGAACTCACCGGCATGAACACCCTGCGTTTCACCATGCCGGTGCACACCCGCCACGAGTCGCAGTACGCCGAGTCGGTCGGCTGGTACGTGGGCATCATCCCGGTCGAGATCGACATCACCTGCGCACAATCGTTCGCCGACTGCATGTCCGCAGCCGCGGCGGCAATTGCGGAGCGAAAGGACTTGTCTCGCTACCCGTACCCGCGGGTCGCCGAGTTGCTCGAGAACCGGGCGGTTCCGCGATTCGTCGTGTCCTACCTCGACGTGCGATTCGTTCCGGGGGCGCACGATTGGGTCCGGTGGCGCGCGCACACGCTCCGCAGCGCGGCCTATTCCGGGGACGAGGTCTACCTCTGGATCTCCAGGACGCCCGAGGGACTGAACATCTCGGCTCGATACCCGGCCACCGATGTGGCTTCTACGAACGTGGCGGCCTTCATCTCGGGTCTCAACAATAAGTTGGCGGAGCTGACCCAGGAACACCGGTTCCACGCCTTGACACCTGCCCCGTTCTCGCTGACGTACTCGGAGGACAAGTTCCCCGCGTAGTCGAGTCCCCCCGAACACATCTCCCTCTCAGACAAGGAGCCAGGACGTGATCCTCACCGCGATGGATTGGTGGACGCCCGCCCCCGGCGTATTGCTGGAGTGGCACCCGAGTCCCACGTCGGCCTCGCGAGCCCTGGCCGCACCGACCGCGCCGGGCCCACTCACGTTCTTGCAGGAGAACCACCTTCGCGGTTGCCACGCGACCGCCGCCGCGGGTGGCGAACACAACGCATATCTGGGAGCAGCCACCGAAGTGGACGGTCCGATCGACCTTGCGGCGCTCAGTCGGGCCCTGCGCACTCTCACCCTTCGGCACGAGGGACTGAGGACCTGGTTCCGCACCGACACCACGCAGATCACGCGCATGCTGACCGAGCCCGACGCGGTCGAGTTCGAGGCGCACCGCGTGGGCGACTTCACGACCGATACCGAGTTCCGGCGGTACATCCACGCCAGACTCGGCACCGAGGCAATCTCGACGAGTTGGCCAGGTTTCGCGTTCGGGGCCATCAGCAGACCGGGCGGTTTCACGATGTATTACGGCTGCGACCACGCCCTGTCGGACGGTGTCTCACAGGCACTCGTGCTCGACGAGATCGCCGAACTATACGAAGCCGGGAAGAAGGGGACCGCGCTACCCGCGCACGTCAGCGCAGCCACGGGGAGCTTTCTCGACTACGCGAGCCTGCAGAACGACGTCGCCGCACGGTTCACCGACGACTCACCCGAGGTCGCAGAGTGGGTGGACATCTTCACCTCCCACGGCGCCGCGATGCCGCGGTTCCCACTCGATCTCGGGCTCGAGCCGGGAGAAACCGCGCCGGTGCGACCGATCGAGTTCGACCTGCTCGACGCCGCAGGTGCCGATCGGTTCGAACGCGTGTGCAGACAGTCCGGCGCAGGCGTGATGGGCGGCATATACGCAGCCGCAGCGATAACCGCACTCGAACTCACCGGCCGCGCAGACTACTTCGCCATCGCCGTGCTGGGCACCAGGTCGAGGGAGTTCGCGCTGTCCCAGGGATGGTTCTGCAACTTCGCACCGGTTGCGTTCGACGTGGCGTCCGCTGGTTCGTTCACCGAGGTCACCGCGGCGGCCCACGCCGGCCACGTGCGGGCGAAACGTCTCTCATCTGTGCCTCTGCCCGTGGTCATCACCGCCCTGTTGCGTTCAGGAGTGGATCCCCGCGATGTCGCCGGTACGCCGAACCTCCTGTCCTACCTCGACTTTCGGCGATTTCCGGGTGATGGCCGGCCCGCGCACGATCGTGGTGTCATATTCACCGGCGAGGGTCGCACCGCTAACGCATCGATGTGGTTCAACCGCGACCGCAGACGGCTCTACCTGGGACTCCAGACCCCCGACACAGCAACGGCGCAGCTCGAGATCAAGCGATATCTGCAGCGCCTCTGGGAGGTGATCGACACCGTCGCACGCGAAGGTGACTACGCTGTTGCGAGTACCCCCGTCGAGGAGCTTGCGCTTGCACGTCACCACGATTGACCGCTACTCGCCCGACCCCGGTGTCCTCCTGCGGTGGTCGGTGGACAGCTCCGCGGATCGCGTGGTCGCCTCCGCGGTGCCACCCTCGTTCAATCAGACCTTTCATCTCGCCGGCGCGGAAGACGGAACCATCTGGCTGGCAGCAGCTTTCGATGTGGACGGCCGAATCGACACCAAAGCACTGGAACGGGCGTACCGCCTACTGATCGCACGGCACGGCACCTTGCACAGCGGGTTCGTACGAACCGACGGCGGAATAGCTCGCGAACTGCACGACGCGTCGCACATCACCCTCGTTGCACGCACCGGGATCGAGACGACGTCGTCGGCCGATCTCCGCGATCTGCTGTGGAACTCACTGAACGATGCCTGTCACCCGTTCGGCTTTCCGGCCTACCTGTTGGCAGCCATCGACCGCGCCGAGGGCTCTACGGTATTCTGCGGATTCGACCACTCACACGTGGACGCCTACTCCATGTCGATCATCGTGGGCGATCTGCACCAGCTCTACCACGCGGCCAAGGCCGAACCGGGTGGTTCCATCGCCGACAAAATGCCGATGGCAGGCAACTTCGTCGACTACTGCGCCGCGGAATCCGACGCTGCGCCCATCGGGCGGTCCGACCCCCGCATGCGGGCGTGGCTGACCTTCTTCGACGAGCACGAGAACACCGCCCCGTCGTTTCCACTCGACCTCGGACTGCTCCCGGGTGAGAAAGCGCCGCAGGCGGTCGACCTACGTCATCTGCTCGGACCCGAGGCCACCGACCGCTTCGACAGCCGGTGTCGGAGCGCCGGGGCGAGCACTTTCGCCGGCGTCCTCTCGGCGATGGCACAGACAGTCCGCGGCCTCGGCGGCGGACCACAGATGTCCATGCTCTTCCCCGTACACACCCGACGCACGGAGCCGTGGCAGAACGCGGTCGGGTGGTTCACCACCAATGCACCACTCGAGGTTGTCGCGGACGAGAACTTCGATGAGACCGTCGCCCGCACGGGCCCCGCGTTACGCGCGGCGGTGAAGCTGGGCGAGGTGCCAGTGCCCCAGGTGCTCGAGGCGATCGGCGGAATCCACCGCCGTCGCGACGACATCTTCATGGTCTCGTACGTCGACTACCGGAGACTGCCCGGCTCGGGCACACACGAGGAGATCGGGGCGACTCACATCTCGAACGTCACCACCGCCGACGACGTCCAGTTCTGGATCTCCCGCACAGATCGGGGGCTGGCTCTGCGCACCCGCTACCCGGACACCGAAACGGCTGTATCCGTCATGGGCACCTTCCTCGACGAACTGGGTCGCAGGCTCGCCACCGAGTGGTGACACGTCCGGCATCAGGTCCTCCGGCCCCGTCCACTGCGTCGGTGTTGCCGTCGGCACTACGCTCAGGGGGTACACCCGCACGCATCGTCCAGCCCGATTTGGAGCACCGCACGTGACCGTTGAGATCGACAACAATCCCGGCTTCGCCGACTATGTTCATCCAGAGCGCCTGGTGAGCACCGAATGGCTCAGCGCCCACCTGGGAACCAACGGCCTCAAGATCATCGAATCGGACGAGGACGTGCTGCTGTTCGACATCGGCCACATCCCCACCGCACAGAAGGTCGACTGGCACCTCCACCTGAACGACCCGGTGACCCGCGACTACATCTCCGGCGAACAGTTCGCAGAACTCATGCGCAGCAAGGGCATTCGCCGCGACGACACCGTGGTGATCTACGGCGACAAGAGCAACTGGTGGGCCGCGTACGCACTCTGGGTCTTCACCCTGTTCGGTCACGAAGACGTACGACTGCTCGACGGCGGCCGCGACGCCTGGTTCTCAGAGGACCGCGACATCACCCTCGACGTCCCGGTGTACCCGGAGTCCGACTACCCGGTCGTCGAACGAGACGACTCGCTGATCCGTGCGTTCGCCGACGAGGTGCGCGGAGCACTCGGTACCGAACCACTGATCGATGTCCGTTCGCCGCAGGAGTACTCCGGTGAGCGCACGCACATGCCCGAGTACCCCCAAGAGGGTGCGCTGCGTGGCGGACACATCCCCACCGCGGTCTCCATCCCGTGGGCCAAGGCGGCCGCCCCGGACGGCCGGTTCAAGCCGAAGGCCGAACTCGACGAGTTGTACGCCGACTTCAAATCTGATGAGCCCACCATCGTCTACTGCCGGATCGGCGAGCGGTCGTCGCACACCTGGTTTGTGCTCACCCACCTGCTCGGGTTCGAGAAGGTACGCAACTACGACGGCTCCTGGACCGAATGGGGCAACGCCGTGCGCGCCCCCATCGTGACCGGAACCGAACCCGGAACCGCCCCCTCGACAAGTGGCAAGAGGTGACGGCCGCCCTCGATGAGATCGCCGAGGACTTCTCGGCGCTCACCGACTCCGAGAAGATCCAGCTGCTGCTCGAGTTCTCCGACGAACTCCCCGAGCTGCCAGACGATCTCGCCGAAGCGGCGATGGAGCCCGTTCCCGAATGCCAGTCCCCGCTGTTCCTCTCGGTGGACGCGAGCAACCGCGATTCGGTGCAGCTGTACTTCAGCGCGCCGCCTCAGGCACCGACGACACGTGGCTTCGCGTCCATCCTGTACCAGGGCCTCAACGGTGCCGGTGCTGACGAGATCCTTGCCGTACCAGGCGACTTCTACACACGGCTGGGACTGGAATCGGCGATCAGCCCGCTGCGACTGCGTGGGATGTCGGCCATGTTGTCGCGGATCAAGGCACATCTGGGCCCATCGAGCCCGGTGCCGGGACGATGAGATCGCGTTGTCATGAAGTTCATCCAGATGATGGATCAGCCCGTCGAACCTGGCGGGCTGGTCGAGTGGTCGCCCTTCACCGAGGGCGGATTTGCGCAGTGGACGGCTGATTCGCGGCCCACGTCGCACAATCACGAGCAGCATCTGCGCGCGGCGTTCGAATACCGGCTGCGCACCAAACGTGAGGGCGGCCGCGAATCGTGGCTGGGGCTCGCGATCGATTTCGACGAGCCGATGTCGGTACCGGCCATCCGCGCGGCACTGTCGACCTGGATCGACAGGCACGAGGTGCTGCGCAGCCATGTTGTCATCTGGGCGGACCGCCTGGCCCGGCTGACCACCCCGCCCGGATCGGTGAAGCTGAAGATGGGGCGAGTGGGCTGGTACGGCGAACCCGGCCCCCTGCTGGATCAGCTGGCAGGTTCCTTCGACCGGGCGACCGCGCCGCTGCAATGGCCCGCTTACATCTTTGCCACCGTTGCGCGCGAGGACTCGTTCACGCTGCTCTTCGCGGCCGATCACTCTCTGGTGGATGGCTACTCCCTGATCATGGGCCAGTACGAACTCGTGGCGCTCTACACCGCGCACCGGCGCAAGGTGGAGCCCGACCTGCCGCCGGTGGGTTCGTACGTGGACTTCAGTGCCCATCAGCGGCGAGAGGCAGACTCGGCAGGCGCCGAGCACGAGGCCGTTGCGGTGTGGGCCGACTTCCTGCGCGACTCGGGCGGGGAACTGCCCCGGTTCGACATCGCCGACGAGGACGGGACGGCGGTCGAAGCCCCGACCCCGTCACCGCAGCCGGGTACCGATCTGATCCCCCAGGGCTCGATCACGGCGGATCTACTCGACGACGAGCAGACCAACCGATTCACGGCGGTGTGCTCAGCGGCGGGCGGCTCGTTGCTGTCCGGGGTGATGGCGGCACTGGCGATTGTCTACGCCGAGCTCGGCGGAGGCCCGGTGTTCCGGTGTGTCATCCCCCGGCACACGCGCACCGATCAACAGTGGTTCGGGGCACTCGGCTGGTTCGTCGCCACGGTCCCTTTTCGTCTCGACACCTCAGGCGCGACCGATTTCGGACAGATCATCGCCCGGGCGGCGGACGAGATGCGTCGCGTCCGCAAAGCCGGGAACCTGCCCTACCTGCGGGTCGGCGAGATCCTCGGACACACGGGAGACACAGACATCCCCGACCCGAGATTCGTCGTCTCGTTCATCGATCTGCGTTTCGCCCCCGGACACGCCGAGGCGGACGCCGGCCGGGCGAGGGTGCTGCGTAGCCACAACTACTCGAACGAAGAGGTGTACATCTGGGTGCATCGCACTGCTTCGGGCATCCGCATCTCGTCGCGCTTCCCGGCACAAGGCCGCACCCATCGGCAGGTCGGACGTTATCTCGGCGCCTTCGGAGACTTTCTCAAAGAGGTCGGCAATCGCAGCACCTACGGGCCGCAACCGGGCGCCCCCGAGCACGAATCGGCGCTTTGAAAAACGTTACCGGTGAGTAGGTATCGGTGACCGAACGAGCGATCTGTGGGCCAGCAGTCGTGCCTGTTCGGCGGGGTGCTTAGACTCCATCTAGTGCCGTCCCCCACATCCCGCGGGAAGGCATGCCCACGTAACAACACATCGAAATCCGAGACAGTGTCACCGACGCGCATCGACCAGCGCCCAACAGGAGATCAAGTGCCAAGTCACGCCAGCACAGCACTCACGAAAGTCCTCATCGCCAACCGGGGCGAGATCGCGGTACGGGTCATCCGGGCTGCCAAGGACGCCGGATTGACCAGCGTCGCGGTGTACGCCGAACCGGACGCCGATGCTCTGTTCGTGAAGCTCGCCGACGAGGCTTTCGCACTGGGCGGTCAGACCTCGGCCGAGTCGTACCTGGTTTTCGACAAGATCCTCGACGCCGCGGCCAAGTCCGGGGCCGACGCCATCCACCCCGGCTACGGCTTCCTCTCGGAGAACGCCGACTTCGCCCAGGCTGTCATCGACGCCGGGCTCACCTGGATCGGGCCGTCGCCCCAGTCGATCCGCGACCTCGGTGACAAGGTCACCGCACGTCACATCGCACTGAAGGCCAACGCACCGATGGCCCCCGGTACCAAGGACCCTGTCAAGGACGCGGGTGAGGTCGTGGCCTTCGCCGAGGAGCACGGTGTCCCCGTCGCCATCAAGGCGGCATTCGGCGGCGGCGGCCGCGGCATGAAGGTCGCCTACACGATCGAAGAGATCCCCGAACTGTTCGACTCGGCCACCCGTGAGGCAGTTTCGGCATTCGGTCGCGGAGAGTGCTTCGTCGAGCGCTACCTCGACAAGGCGCGCCACGTGGAGGCCCAGGTCATCGCCGACCAGCACGGCAACGTGATCGTGGCAGGCACCCGCGACTGCTCGCTGCAACGCCGCTTCCAGAAGCTCGTCGAAGAGGCGCCCGCACCGTTCCTCACCACCGAGCAGCGCGAAAAGATCCACTCCTCCGCCAAGGCCATCTGCAAGGAAGCCGGCTACTACGGCGCCGGCACGGTCGAGTTCCTCGTCGGGGCCGACGGTCTGGTGTCGTTCCTCGAGGTCAACACCCGTCTGCAGGTCGAACACCCCGTCACCGAGGAAACCGCCGGCATCGACCTCGTCCGCCAGCAATTCCGCATCGCAGCAGGCGAAAAGCTCGAGTTCACCGAGGATCCGACCCCTCGCGGTCACTCGTTCGAGTTCCGCATCAACGGTGAGGATGCCGGCCGCGGCTTCCTCCCGGCTCCCGGACCGATCTCGGTCTACAAGGAGCCGACCGGCCCCGGCGTCCGCGTCGACTCCGGTGTCGTCGAAGGCGACGTGATCGGCGGCGGGTTCGATTCCATGCTCGCCAAGCTGATCGTCACCGGTGAGAACCGTGAGCAGGCGCTTGAACGGTCACGACGCGCACTGGCCGAGTTCCAGGTCGAAGGTCTGGCGACAGTCATCCCGTTCCACCGCCACATCGTGTCCAACCCGGCCTTCATCGGTGACGGCGAGGGCTTCGACATCTACACCAAGTGGATCGAGACCGATTGGGACAACCCGATCGAGCCCTACACCGGTGGACAGCCCATCGAGGACGACGACAACGAGCCCCGCAAGACCGTGGTGGTCGAGGTCGGCGGACGGCGCCTCGAGGTGTCGCTGCCGGGCGATCTGGCCCTGGGTGGTGGCGGATCCAATGGCGTCGCCACGAAGAAGCCCAAGGCACGCACACGTGCCAAGGGCGGTAACGCCGCTGTGTCCGGTGACGCCGTCACCGCGCCCATGCAGGGCACCGTCGTCAAGGTCTCGGTCACCGAGGGCCAGGAAGTCGCCGCGGGCGATCTGGTTGTCGTTCTCGAGGCCATGAAGATGGAGAACCCGGTCACAGCCCACAAGGACGGTGTCGTGACAGGCCTGGCCGTGGAGGCCGGCGCCGCGGTCACCCAGGGCACGGTCCTGTTCGAGCTGAAGTAGGCGTACGCCATCGAGGCTGTCGAGATCAACGCCGGCGCGTGGTACCTGCGGGCGTTGCGTGACGATGATCGGGTGTCGGATCGGCCGGCGCTGGCTCTGGCCGGTGTCACCGACCCCGATCACGTGCGCGCCTGCGAGCGCGGCTGGGACGAGGAAACCCGCTTCACCTGGGCCGTGTGTGAGCCGACCACCGGCGAGATGCTCGCCGAGGTCGCCATCGAGCCCCAGGGAACCGGTAACGCAGCCCGATTGACCGGCTTCGCCCGGGATGGCTACGACGAACCGCTGGCGGCAGCACGAATCGTGGTGCAGCGCTTTGGTGAAGGCGCACTGGGTTACACGTTCGACTGACCCGTTCCACGGAACCCGCAGAAACCGCAGAAAATTCGCGCCACCTCCTCACATTCGCGCCGGTTGCAACCGGCGCGGACGCGGGCAGGTGGCGCGAATTCGTGCGCAGTCCCCGCTTCAGACGTCTGGACGGTCGTGGTCCAGCCCGGTGCCGAGGTCGGTGCAGTCGACCTCGATGACGTCGGTGCGGGCAGCGAGATAAGGACCCGCCCCACGGTCCCCCGACAACGACTCCAGGACCCCATCGAGATGGTCTGCCCCGAGGTAGACCGGATGCCCGGCAGACCCAGCGAATCCGGCTCTGCCCAGTCGGCCGGGTCGGGGGCCGCACGCGCCCAGAAGTCGCCGCACCTGCTCGCCCGTCACGTCCGGGATGTCAACAACATGTAAAACCACTCCGACGAGATCGGGGACGTCGGCAGCTTCCAGAAGCGCCGTGCGCACCGACTCGCTCAAGCCCCTGCGCCAGTCCGGCACCTGTACGGCCCGCGCTCCCCCGGGCATCTCCGGGGCAGCGGCACCGATGGTGACGAGCACCTGTCCGCATCCGCCGTCGCCGAGCGCATCCACCCCGGCACGCAGCCAATCACCCTGATGCGCAAGTATTTTCGGCATCCCGTATCTAGTACCCGCGCCGGCGGCCAACAGAATCCCGACCACCGTTCCATGCTCTGGCATGCCGCCGGGGCCCGCCCTCGCACTTGATGGTGCTGCCCTGTCACCGGCGTCTCCGGTGGCCGTCTCGCCCGCCGTGCGCTCCAACGGTCGACCTCCTCCGGGCCTGACGGCCATGGATATATCGGTTCTGCTCGCCGAGCGGACGAGCAGACTTCGCGAGATCCTCATGGGAAGCGATGGCACCCCGCCGGATGGCGGTGCCCAAGAGACCCACATGACCATCTCACCAGAGGTACCACCGAATGAGCACCGACTCCGAGGCCGGATCATCCGACGCCACCCCGATCGTTTCGGCCCGATTCAACCGCTTTCAGGACGTGATGGGCTGAACAGGCACAGACTTCGACCATTGACGCGTGCAACAACCAGAGCGGGCGCTGCGATGAAGGCAGCAGCACCACGAGAAATCGGAGAGGACGGGACCTGACGTGCGACGAGTTGACTGGCAAGGACTCGAGAGTTTCAACGAGTTGCGCGAGCGCCAGGCGATCCACGCCCTCTACCAGTGCTGCACGTCGTGTATCTGGGCGATTCGGGTGGCGGCGGGCCGGCCGTTCCCGGACGAAGAAGCCCTCTACAACCGCTCGGATCTGATCCTGGCCGAGTTGTCCGAGGCAGACCTGGAAGAGGCGCTCGACGGGCACCCCCGGATCGGTGACCGGCCGACGAACTCGTCGTCAGCCCGCGAGCAGTCCGGGGTCGCCGGCGCGGACGATGCTGTTCTGGCCGAGCTCAAGCGGTTCAACGCCGAGTACGAGGAGAAGTTCGGCCATGTGTACCTGGTCTTCGCCGATGGGCGACCCGCCACGGAGCTGCTGGCAATTCTGCACGAACGCATGAACAATGATCCGGAAACCGAAAGGCGGGTCATGCGAATGGAATTGGCGAAGATCAATCGTCGGCGGCTGCGACTCATGTTGGAGCCGGCGATCAGATACGTCGACGAAGGAGAGGATGCCGCGTCGTGAGTGACCTCAGCGCCCACGTTCTCGATGCGGTCACGGGCAAGCCGGCCAGCGGACTCACGGTCATTCTCTACGATTCAGATGGCGCCGAACTCGCCTCCAGCACAACAGATTCTGATGGCCGTGTCGGATCGCTCGCCGGTCGCGGGCTCACCGAGGGCGTCTACCGGCTGCTCTTCGACACCGGCAAGTGGTTCGCCGACAACCACATCGAGGGTTTCTATCCGGAGGTGGCGATCACGTTCTCTGTCACCGATACCACCAGGCACCACCACGTACCCCTGTTGCTGAGTCCGTTTGCCTACTCGACGTACCGTGGCAGCTGACGACACAAAGGAGAAGACACAGAGCTCATGGGCATCATCCTGGGTGAGAACCAGTACGGGAAAGCCGAGAACCGGGTGGTACGGATCTATCGCGACACCCCCAGGCACGAGATCAAGGACATCAACGTCGGCAGCGCCCTTCGCGGCGACTTCGCCGCGGCCTACACCGACGGTGACCAGCGGAAGGTGCTGCCCACCGACACGCAGAAACAGACCGCTTATGCCTACGCCAAAGAAAAGGGCATCGAGTCGATCGAGAAGTACGCGCTCGAACTCGCCCGCCATTTCGTGGACGACTTCGAACCGGTGTCCGGGGCCAGGATCGAGGTCGAGGAGTACGCCTGGGAACGCGCCGTGGTCAACGGTGCCGAGCACGACCACACATGGGTCCGCAAGGGCCAGGAGACCCGGACCGCCGACATCACCGTGGAAGGCAAGGGCGATACCCAGCAGACGTGGGTGATCGGGGGCCTCAAAGACCTCGTGCTGCTGAAGTCGACCGGTTCGGAGTTCCATGACTTCCTCGAAGACGAATACACGATCCTCGAACCGACCACCGACCGGGTGATGGCCATATCGCTGGTGGCCAAATGGCGTTTCACCACGACCGATGTCGATTGGGAGGCGGTCTACCCGGCCATCAAACAGATCATCATCAACCGCTTCGCGACTGTTCAATCCCTTGCCTTGCAACAGACCCTCTATGAGATCGGCAAGACGATCCTGGAGACCTACGACGTGATCGCCGAGGTACGCCTGTCGGCTCCCAACAAGCATCACTTCATCTACGACCTGTCCCCGTTCGGCCTGGAGAACGACAAAGAGGTCTTCAATGCCGACGACCGTCCCTACGGTTTGATCCAGGGCACGGTGACCCGCGACGATGCGCCGGACGCAGGTCCGGCATGGAACCCGCAGATGGCGTGGCTGGGCTAGGACCTCAGTTGCGCGATCGCTTCGTCGAGACCCAGGACGTCTGCGTACTTCGCCTGCAGATCGAGCAGGTTGGCGTCGTGTAGGCGCTGTTCTCGATCGCCGCACGCGTCGGCGACCACCAGTGGCCGGAATCCGTGTTGGAGCGCGTCGGTCGCGCTCGCTCGAATGCACCCGCTGGTGCTGAGACCACAGATGTAGAGAGTGTCGATCCCTCGGGCCGTCAACGTGGCTGCCAACGACGTTCCGAAGAAGGCACTCGCATACTGTTTCGTGATCACGGTCTCGCCGGGCTCAGGACGCGGATCGGTAACGAAGTCCGCCAGCGGTGATCCCTCCTCGAAAACCCTGAGCGAAGGGATCTTCCGGGTGAACAGGCCGCCGTCGATCCCGCCGGGCTGGTAACTGACACGTGTGAAGATCACCGGGACCCCGACGTCTCGAGCCGCGGACACCAGGGTTCCGGCGCATGTTACCGCATTCTCCACCGGAGCCCTCAGGGGTGAGTCGTCGTCAAGGTAGGCCCTGGCGAGATCGATCGCCAGAACTGCAGCACTACGTCCCGGTCCCAGCGACCCACCGAATCCGGATGCGCGATAGTCCTCGAGGGTGTCCTTCACGCGCGCACGGCTTTTCGAACGTTCACCGGGGGCCTCGGTGCGGGCAGGCCCGTCTCTGCTTCGCACCGCTCGAGGATCTCAGGGATGGACGGACCCATGTCGAAGACGGGCAACTCACCGCGGTCGGCGCTGAGCCTTTGTCGCTTCGCCTCGGTCGCCGGGGCGTCGATCGCTCCTCTGTCGTCACACACCACGCCGTACGCCTCGGCCGCACCGTCGACGCTCACGAGCCCCCGGCGCACCTCCAACGCAACCAGTTCGGGATCGCGCGCGAGTGCGTCTCCCCAGCCGCCTCCGCCCCAGGTCACGAAGTGCAGAACATCCCCCCGTCCGACCTCTACGTCGTGGATCTTGCTGGGCAGTACCTCGGTCTCACCTGACGCCCTGATGAGCCACTTCCTGCCGCGCGCACCGGGTTTGCCGCCGTTGACACCCCACGGGTAGGTGAGCCAACGGTCGTCGTGGATCGCGATGGTCCCCGGCTCTTCGAAGTAGTACGCGACATCGACGCCGTTTCCCCCTCGGTGCAGCCCTGCACCACCGGTGTCGGCGATGGTCTCCCATCGTTCGATGCGCAGCGGGTAGTAGGACTCCAGGTACTCACAGGGGATGTTGACGAACGACGGCCACAGTGAATGACCATCTGGCCCATCCCCTACCGGGCGCCCGGGGATGCCTCCGAAGCCGATCGAGTAGAGCTGGAACCACTCTCCATCTCGAGGTCCGCCGTCGTAGTGACCCGAATACATGAAGTGCGGCGACGACGAGAACCCGGCTGCGTTGAGTATCTCTGGGTTGTTCTGGCCGAGCAGGCCGCCGAACAGATCAAACACCCGCCCGATGCCGTGGTTCCGCCCGTTGAGTGCTGCCGGGAACCTCGGCTTCCAGAAGGAGTCCTCGGGAATCGTCACGTCGATGAGCGGATAGAACCCGTCGTTCCAGAGGATCTGGGGATCGGCGATCGTGATCACGTAGATGCCGAAGAACATCCGGACGAGGTTCTCGTTGATGAAGTAGTTGATCGGCCCGACGGCCTGCGGCGCCTCCTCGGAGAAGTCGAGATGGATCTTCTCGCCATGCCGGGTCAACTTGATCGTCAGTTTGTAAGGCCCGTAGCCGCAACCGTCATCACAGATGTAGTCACTGAACTCGATTGTCTCGCCGTCGACGAACAGCGTTGCCAGGAGCACCTTCATCGCCTGGTAGTTCCGATCGAGCAGGGCGTCGAGCGCCGAGAGGTACACGTCCGCCCCGAACCGGTCACACAGCTCCACGATCCGCCGTGAGGCGGTAGTGCAGGCGGCTACCAGGCCGTTCAGATCAGCTCGGTTCCAGTCCGGCATCCGCACCTGGTTGAGGATGATGTCGAGCGCGGTCTCATTGAGTTCACCCTTGTCATAGAGCTTGAACGGCGGGATTATCACGCCTTCTTCGTAGATGGTGTGGGCGTCCGCCGGCATCGACGAGGGTGTGCTTCCACCGACATCGGACATGTGCCCGAACATGGACGACCAACCCACCACCCGGCCGCTGTGGAAGATGGGCAGGACGATGAGCCAGTCGTTGGCATGACTGATGGCGGCCCCACAGGCATACGGGTCCGAGGTCAGCAGGATGTCGCCCTCTCCCACCTTGCCGTCGAAGTTGTCGAGGAAGTCCGGTACCGACAGACCGAATTGTCCGACAACCATTTTTCCGGCTGGATCGGCGATGAGAGGGAACTCATCGTGTTGCTCTCGAATACCTGGCGACAGTGCGGTGCGGAACAGCACCTCGTCCATCTCGTACCGGGCATTACGCAAGGCGTTCTCGATGATGTCGAGGGTGACCGGGTCGACCGGCACCTTGTTCACGGGTGCGGTGGTGCTTTCGATGATGGTGGCCATCACATCTCCTGAAACTTGGGCGAGTTGAGGGTGGGATCGAATCCGACGAAGCCGGGCGAGGCGGTCACACGGGCCGTATGAGGAGGCTGGCGCTCGAGTGCACGGTTGCGGCGTGGCCGGCCAGCACCAAGGTGGTGGAGTCCATCTCGGTGATGACTGCCGGCCCGGGCACCACGTTGCCGGCGAGTAATTTGTCGCGGTCGTAGATCCCGGCGGAGACGTGACCACCGTCCATCCAGACCTCGGTCTCCTTGATCAATGCCGCCGATGGGTCGGACCCCCCGTCGGGCAACTCTTTCCACGCCACCTCAGGCCGGGGTCCGCTGACGGTCACCCTGAGGTTGATCACCTCACGCTCGTTCTTGAGCAGGAACGAGAAGAGCCGCTGGTGCTCGGCATCAAAAGCATCGCCCAGACTGGCGAGCACCTCGCCGCCCTCCAGTACCCCGGGGTCGAGGTCGACCGGGATCTCGAAACCCTGCCCGTGGTAGCGCAGATCCACCTGATACTTGGCCGTCTGCTCATCGACGGACACGCCTTCGGAGGCCAGTCGTTCGGCGGCCGACTCGGCGAGTTCGGCCAGAGCCGAACGTATTTCCTCGTCTGTTGTGGCGGAGAATGCACGAACCAGAGTGCGGGCACTCTCGTCGCGCACGCACGTGGTGGCATCGCCGTAGGCACACAGCACCCCGGGTGAGGGCGGCACGATGACAGGCCACGAACCGGTGAGCCGCCCCAGCGCGTTTGCGTGCAGCGGCCCGGCACCACCGAAGGACACGAGCGCGAAATCCCTTGGGTCGTAGCCTTGTTGCACACTCACCAGGCGCAGCGCGCCGAACATGTTCTCGTTGACGATGTCGACGATCCCTGCCGCCGCCGACTCGATGCTCTCGAGGCCCATGGCGTCGGCCACCGTTGCCACAGCCTGCCGCCCGGCCTCGACGTCGAGAGTCACCTCACCGCCGGCCAATTCGCCGGGCAGATATCCGAGAACCACGTTGGCATCGGTGACGGTGGGCTCGGTCCCACCGCCGCCGTACGACGCGGGCCCCGGATCGGCACCCGCCGATTGAGGCCCTACCCGCAGCGCCTTGGTGAGTTCGGGAACGTGGGCGATCGAACCACCACCGGCGCCGACCGTGCGCACATCGACACTGGTGGCTCGAACAGCGAGATCGCCGACCTTGGTCTCGCGTCCGATCCTGGGTTCACCGCCGAGAACGAGTGCGACATCGGTGGAGGTGCCGCCCATGTCAAAGGTGAGGAAGTCGGAGAATCCGGCCTGCTCTGCGAACCACACGGCACCGGTCACCCCGCCGGCAGGCCCCGACAACAGCAGTGACACAGGGTCTTCCGCCGCTTTCGCGGACTGCACGAGGCCACCGTCGCTGCGCAGTATCGACAACGGTGCTTCGACGCCGGTCTCGCGCAACGAAGTGTCGAGGTTCTTCACGTACCGGGAGACCTCCGGCTGCACGTAGCTGTTCGCCACGGTTGTCAGGGTTCTCTCGTATTCGCGCATCTCGGGCAGGACGTGGCTCGAGATGGAAACCGGGATACCCGGGAGTTCCTCTGCCGCCCAGACCGCCACACGCTGCTCATGATCATCGTTGGCGTACGAATTGATCAACGAGATGGTCAGCGCCTCGATGCCCTCCCCCTTCAGCGCAGCGAGCGCGGTGCGCGCCTGCGACTCGTCCAGTGGCGTCACCTCCGACCCGTCGGCTGCTATCCGGCCGACCACCTCGATCGTGTCCTCCAGTCGTGCCAGGGGCTCGGGCTTGGGCCAGATGATCCACCCCGCCAAGCCCCCTGGAACGAATGACCGGGCAATTTGCAACACCTGCCTAAAGCCGTCGGTGGTGACCAACCCGACCCTGGCCCCCTTGTTCTGCAGGATGGCATTGGTGGCGACCGTGGTGCCGTGAAGTACCTGTCCGACCTCCGAGAGTTCGATGCCTGCCTCGGCGCAGACCTTTCTCACGCCGTTGAGAACGCCGACAGACTGGTCGGCCGGCGTCGATGGCGTCTTCGCCCGCCACGTCGTTCCGGACGTTTCTTCGAGGAGGAGCACGTCGGTGAACGTGCCACCGACATCAACTCCGAGCCGGTATCGCATACGGTCTCCCAGTGTTTGAGGTTGTGAAGGTTGAAGTTGTGGGGCGGTGCCGGACGCCGACGGGACTGCCGACCGTCAGATCACGCCCCGGTCGGTGAACGCTGTCTGCTCTGCATCGCTCAGCCCCAACAGGTCGCCGTAGATGGCACGGTTGTGTTGGCCCAACGCGGGCCCAGGGTGGCGCACCCCGCCGGGCGTCTCGCTCAGCTTGGGAAAGACGCCGTGCATGGGGATTTCGCCGAAGTCGGGGTGGGCGAGTTTTACGATGGCGTCGCGCGCTGCAAAATGCGGATCGTTGAACATGTCGCTGGCGGTGTAGATCTTTCCTGCGGGGACCCCGGCCTCGTGGAGGAGGTCGAGGAGCTCTCCGGCTTCGTAGGATCTCGTCCAGTCGGCGATGAGGTCGTCGAGCTCGGCCATGTTCGCTCCGCGCGAAGCATGGTCCCGGTAGCGGGGATCGCCGATGAGTTCGGTTCGGTTCATCGCCGTGGCCAGCCGCCCGAAAACGCTGTCCTGGTTGGCCGCAACGAGGATCATGTCATCCGACTTCGTCGGGTAGACGTTGCTCGGCGCGATGTTCGGCAGAACCGAGCCGGTGCGTTCACGCTGGTATCCCCCGATTGCCCATTCGGGCAACAGAGATTCCATCATCGCCAGGACGGCCTCGTAGATCGCCGAGTCGACCAGTTGACCGCGGCCGGTCTTCTCCCTGTGGTGCAGTGCAGCCAGTACACCAACCGTGGCAAACACGGCAGCGAGTGAATCGCCCAGCGAGATCCCCGCCCGCGAAGGCACTGATCCCGGATCACCTGTGATGTAACGGATTCCGCCCATGGCCTCTCCGATCGACCCGAACCCTGCGCGGGCGGAATACGGGCCGGTCTGGCCGTAGCCACTGACCCGCGCCACGATGAGCCCCGGGTTGATCTCCTGTAGCTGGTCGACACCGAGACCCCACCGTTCCAGAGTCCCCGGCCGGAAGTTCTCGACCACCACGTCAGCTTTCGCGATGATCTGCCGAGCCAGATCCTGCCCCTCAGGGGTCCGCAGGTTGCAGGTCACGGATTTTTTTCCGCGGGCGACCACCGGCCACCACAACGACTTGCCGTGGGGCTTCTCCCGGCCCCACTGTCTCATGGGATCTCCCGATCCAGGTGACTCCAGTTTGATCACCTCCGCCCCGAAGTCGGCGAGAAGTTGCCCGCAGAACGGTCCTGCCAGCAGTTGGCCCATCTCGACCACCCGCAGGTCTGTCAACGGTCCGGCGCTTGCTGTTCCCTCGGTCACTTACGCGTCCCTCATTCCTTCGTCGCCGGTTTCACTCTCGACCTGCCCTGCCTGCACGTTCCCTGCCGTCAATGCCTGAAGGAGAACGGATTTGGCCGCCCGTACGTGCGCGCGCATCACCGAATCCGCCCACACCTCGTCTCCGCTGCGCAGCGCGGCCACGAGGTCGCGGTGATGGGCGCAGCTGCGAGCAAGGTCATCCGGCGCATATTGATGAAAGGTCCGCATCACGAGGGGTAGTTGAATGACCGCGTTGAGCATCGTCATCAACCGAGTGCTCGCGGCCGCCGAACGGACGATCGCATGGAACTCGTCATTGAGTTGTGCGACGAGATCGAGGTGGTGGCGGTCGGCAGCGTTCTCCATCAGGTCACACAGCTCGGCCATCCGGTCGATGTCCTTGCCTTCGATCCGGCTCGCTGCACGCGATGCAGCCATGGCTTCGAGAACCATTCGAAGGTCGTAGATCTCCTCGAGATCTTCTGCGCTCCACTCGTAGACACGAGCACCCCGGTGTGGCAGGACCTCGACGAGCCCCTCCATCTCCAGTTGCCGCAACGCTTCGCGCACGGGAGTTCGACTCGTGCTCGTCAGTTCGGCGATCTCGACCTCACCGAGCCGTGCTCCTGGCCCGTATCGACCGTCGATGATGGCCTCACGAATATGTGAGTACACCCGGTCCACTGCTCGCGTCACGCCAGTTCCTTTCGGCTTGATTGTTCACAATCTAGAGCTCCCGCCAGCTGATGTCTCGGTTTTCTTTGTAAACAGCCTGTTTCGGTTGCGGCGTTGCATACAATCTGGAGTGCAGGAAGGATGAGCCGATGGACACTGTGCAATTGGTGGAGGTCAGTCCGCGCGACGGACTGCAGAATGAGAAGACCGTGTTGTCGGTGGACGACAAGGTCGAACTGATCAACCGCAGCGTGGCGGCGGGAGTCCGGCGGATCGAAGCCGTCAGTTTCGCCAATCCGAAACGCGTCCCCCAGATGGCCGGCGCCGAGCAGGTGATGGCGCAGCTACCCCGCGGTATCGGTGTCTCCTACATCGGCCTGGTGCTCAATCGTCGCGGCCTGGATCGGGCTTTGGCCGCGGGAGTCGACGAGATCAACGCCGTGGTCGTCGCGACCGATGAGTTCAGCATGCGGAATCAGGGCTGCACTGTCGCAGAGGGCATTTCGGCATGGCAACACATTGCCGAGGACGCCCGGGCCGCCGGAATCTCCACCACGGTCACGATTGCTGCGTCGTTCGGATGCCCGTTCAGCGGTGAGGTCGATCCCGCGTGGGTCATCGAGGTGGCACAGCGTGTGGCGGCCGCAGGCCCCGACGAGATCGCGTTCGCGGACACGATCGGGGTGGGTGTCCCCTCCCAGGTGCGCGCGCTCGCAGCCGGTGCGCAAGGCGCCGCTCCGGGCATTCCGGTGCGTTGGCACTTCCACAACACCCGTAACACCGGCTACGCCAACGCGCTTGCCGCACTGGAAACCGGTGCGGCAGCACTGGACGCGAGCATCGGTGGATTCGGAGGCTGCCCTTTCGCCCCGGCGGCCACGGGCAACATCGCATCCGAGGACCTCGTCTACGCGCTCGACCGCTCAGGCGTTCATACCGGCATCGACCTCGAATCGCTCGCCTCTACAGCGACCTGGCTCGGTGCCCGATTGTCCAAAGACGTTCCCGCACAGCTCGGCCGGGCAGGCAACTTCCCGCCCAGCTGACACTGCGGGCGGCCGTCTGGTCGATCGAGGACTACTCCAGTTCCACCAGCAGGTCTCCGCCTTCGACTTGGGCGACTGTGCTGATGGCGATGCGTTTGATGGTGCCGCCGGTGGGGGTGGTGATGGCGGCTTCCATCTTCATGGCCTCGATCGAGCCGATGGTGGCGCCGGGTTCGATCTGTTGACCGGCTTCGACGACGGTGGTGACCACCCCGGCAAAGGGTGCGGCGATGTGTTTGGGATTGCCGGACACTGCTTTTTCGGCGACGAGGACATCAACCTTGAGGGAACGGTCACGGACCTGGACCGGCCGGAGTTGGCCGTTGAGGATGCACATCACCGTGCGCATGCCTCGTTCGTCGGCCTCGCTGATCGCTTCCAGACCGATGAGCAGCTCGACACCGGGTTCAAGTTCCACCCGATGCTCATCGCCGTACCGCAGTCCGTAGAAGAACTGGTTCGCCGAGAGACTAGAGGTGTCGCCGTAAGCGGTCTGGTGCTCTTCGTAATCCTTGGTCGGGCCCGGAAACAACAACCGGTTCAACGTCTGTCGCCGGGTGGCGCTGTCGCCGTCGAGGGCCGCCTCGTCCTCGGCGGACAGGTCGGTGACCGGTTTGGCCGGGGCCCGCCCGGCCAACGCCCGAGTCCGTAATGGTTCGGGCCACCCGCCGGCAGGTTCACCGAGCTCACCGCGCAAAAATCCGATCACCGAATCCGGAATGTCATACGACGCGGGGTCCTGCGCGAAATCATCGGCACTGACCCCGGTCCCCACCAACGCCAACGCCAAATCCCCCACCACCTTCGACGACGGAGTCACCTTGATCAACCGCCCCAGCATCCGGTCCGCGGCGGCATAAGCATGTTCAACCTGTTCGAACCGATCCCCCAACCCCAACCCGATGGCCTGCTGACGCAGATTCGACAACTGACCACCAGGAATCTCGTGGGTATACACCCGGCCCGTCGGGGCCGGGAGCCCGGACTCGAACGGCGCGTACACCTTCCGAAGAGCCTCCCAATACGGCTCGAGCTCACACACCGCGGCCAGATCGAGGCCAGTGTCGTACTCGGTATGCGCGGTCGCGGCGACGATCGCCGAGAGCGCGGGCTGACTGGTGGTCCCGGCCATCGCCGCACTCGCACCGTCGACCGCGTCCGCGCCGGCCTGCCACGCCGCCAGATACGTCGCGAGCTGCCCACCCGGGGTGTCATGGGTGTGCACATGCACCGGCAGATCAAACCTCGAGCGCAGTGCACCGACCAGGGTCGCGGCGGCCTGCGGGCGTAGCAGTCCGGCCATGTCCTTGATCGCCAAGATGTGCGCCCCGGCCTCCACCAACTGCTCAGCCAAACGCAGGTAGTAGTCCAGCGTGTACAGGTTCTCGGCCGGATTCGACAGATCCCCGGTATACGACAGGGCGACCTCGGCGATCGTGGTGCCGGTCTCGCGGACCGCGTCGATCGCCGGCCGCATCTGATCCACGTTGTTCAACGCGTCGAAAATCCGGAAGATGTCGATCCCCGTCGCGGCGGCCTCGGCCACAAACGAACGGGTCACCTTCTGCGGATACGGGGTGTACCCGACCGTGTTCGCCCCCCGCAGGAGCATTTGCAGGTTGATGTTGGGCATCGCTTCACGTAGCTGCGCCAATCGGTCCCACGGATCTTCCTTCAAGAACCGCAACGCCACGTCATAAGTCGCGCCGCCCCAACACTCGACCGACAACAACTGCGGAGTCATCGCCGCCACATACGGGGCCACCGCCACCAAACCGGTCGTACGAATCCGGGTCGCCAACAACGACTGATGCGCATCACGGAACGTCGTATCAGTGACACCCAAAGCCTTTGCCGCCCGCAAATCGGCAGCGAACCCCTCTGGGCCCAACGAGAGGAGACGCTGGCGCGACCCGTCGGCGGGGGCACTCACATCGATGTCGGGGAGTTTGTCGCGCGGATAGACCGTCGCCGGCCGTTCGCCGTGCGGCTTGTTCACCGTCACATCCGCCAGATAGTTCAGAATCCGGGTGCCGCGGTCGGCCGAGACCCGCGAGGTCAACAACTGCGGGCGTTCCTCGATGAACGAGGTCGTCACGTTCCCGGCCCGAAAATCGGGATCGTCCAACACTGCTTGCAGGAACGGCACATTCGTGGCCACACCACGAATCCGGAACTCGGCCAACGCCCGCCGCGACCGCGCCACCGCGGTCTCGAAATCACGGCCCCGGCACGTCAGCTTGACCAGCATCGAATCAAAGTGCGCACTGACCTCCGCACCCAACGTCGCCCCACCATCCAGACGCACCCCCGCCCCACCCGGGGTGCGGTACGCGGTGATCCGACCCGTGTCCGGGCGGAAGCCGTTGGTCGGATCCTCGGTGGTGATCCGGCACTGCATCGCCGCGCCGCGGATCGTCACCGCATCTTGCGACAACCCCAACTCGGCCAACGTCTCACCCGCGGCGATCCGCAACTGGGACTGCACCAAATCCACATCGGTGATCTCTTCAGTGACCGTGTGCTCAACCTGAATCCGTGGATTCATCTCGATGAACACATGGTTGCCGTCACGGTCGACCAAAAACTCCACCGTGCCCGCACACGAGTACCCGATCTTTTTCGCGAACGCGACCGCATCCGCGCAGATCTTCTCCCGCAACCCCGGCGGCATGTTCGGTGCCGGCGCCAGCTCGATCACCTTCTGATGGCGACGCTGCACACTGCAATCCCGCTCGAACAAATGCATCACATTGCCGTGCTGATCAGCCAGGATCTGCACCTCGATATGACGCGGGGCGATCACCGCCTGCTCCAAAAACACCGACGCATCACCAAACGCCGAATTCGCTTCGCGGGCAGCAGCTTCGATCGCCTCCCGCAAACCGTCGATGGTCTCCACCCGGCGCATTCCCCGGCCGCCGCCACCAGCAACCGCCTTGACGAACACCGGGAACCGCATCGACTCGGCCGCCGCCATCAACTCATCAACATCCACCGATGCCTCGC
This sequence comes from Williamsia sp. R60, assembly GCF_054063855.1. Taxonomy (NCBI): domain Bacteria; kingdom Bacillati; phylum Actinomycetota; class Actinomycetes; order Mycobacteriales; family Nocardiaceae; genus Williamsia; species Williamsia sp. R60. Next base: position 1,340,029 of record NZ_JBSSGR010000002.1, on the reverse strand, counting down.
TCGAGGCCAACACCGGCAGACCCGCCTCCCGAGCCGCCGCGATCGCACGCGACTTGTTGCCGGTCAGCTCGAGGATGTCCGAACTGGGCCCCACGAACGTGATCCCCGCGTCCGCACACGCCGCCGCCAGATCCGGATTCTCCGACAAGAACCCGTACCCCGGATAAATCGCGTCAGCACCCGCACGCCGCGCCGCCGCGATGACCTCCTCCACCGACAAGTACGCCCGCACCGGATGCCCCGGCTCACCGATCTGATACGCCTCGTCAGCCTTCAAACGGTGAATCGAATTGCGATCCTCGAACGGGAACACCGCCACCGTCCCCGCACCCAACTCATACGCAGCACGAAAAGCACGAATCGCGATCTCGCCCCGGTTGGCCACCAACACCTTGCGAAACATCAACGCACCTCCACATCGCCCACGAAACCATCACTCCACCATGACGACCCGACACCAGGTGCGGATTGTCGCGAATTGCGACCGGGATGGAGCTTCACGAATCCTAGGGGCGGCCGAAACCTCACAGCGCCGGACATGGCATCTGTGCGTAAGACGAAACCCGGTATGCACCTGCAGGGGTGGTCGGAGGCCGAACTCGCCGTTCACTTCCTGGCAGGTTCGTCCTCGAGCGACGAGTCGGTGTCATAGAAGCCACCGGGGCGGTTCTCGTACTTGTTGACCGCCCACGTCACCGCCCACAACACGACGCCGAGCAGCAGCATCACACCGGCGATCTTGTACTGGATCATCTGCGCGTCGGTCCTCGCCCATGGGCCGGCGAGGAACAGACAGAGCACCGCGCCGAGCACTGGGATCCACACCGGGGCCCGGAAGAACGCCTTCACATCACCTCGCTTGAGAACAAGGCACGCGATGTTGACCACAGCGAAGACGCACAGCAGCAGCAGGCCGGTTGTGCCCGACAGCGCGCCCACGACCGAGTTCTCCGACAACTGATTCACCACGATGATCAACACGAACGAGAGCAGCGTGGTGAAGATGATCGCGGTCCACGGCGAGCGGCGACCCGGCAGCACCTTGCCGAGCCCGCGAGGCAGCACTCGCTGGTTGGCCATGCCGTAGATCAACCGGCTCGCCATCAGCATGTTGATCAGCGCGGTGTTGGCGACCGCGAACACCGTCAGATACGGGAAGATCTCCTCGATGGGGACGGACGGCGCGCCCAGCTTCACCACCGACAGCAGGATGCCCTCGTCGGAGTTCTCCGGCTCGAAGTCCAGCGGGAGTACCGCGATCACCGCGACCACCACGAGGACGTAGATGAGGCAGGCGATCCCGAGACCGGACAGCATCACCTTCGGGAAGATCTTCTCGGGGTTCTTCGTCTCCTCGACCATGTTGACCGAGTCCTCGAACCCGACCATGGCGAAGAAGGCGATGGTGGTCGCGACCGTGACCGCCAGGAACCAGCCCTTGTCGTTGGCGTCTTCGAACACCACCAGGTTGCTGATGTCACCGTCTCCGGTACCCCGGCCGGCCGCGACGAAGCCGATCACGATGACGATGATCAGTGCGGTCATCTCGACCAGGGTGAGGATCACGTTGAACTTCACCGATTCACCCACGCCGCGCAGGTTGATCAGGGCCAGGACGATCATGAAGGCCAGAGCGACCACCAGCTGGGCGGTGGTCCCGGTCGGCACGTCGAACCAGCCGAGTCCGTTGGCATCACTGAATGATTCGTTCAGCCCGGCCAGGAGGTTGGCGGCCACCACATTCGACGATGTGGATGCGCTGGTGATGCCCGAGCACACCACCGCGAACGCGACCAAGAAGGTCAGGAAGTGGATACCGAATGCCTTCTGCGTGTACAGGGCGGCGCCGGCACACTGCGGGAACTTGGTGACCAACTCGAGGTAGGAGAAAGCCGTCAGCGTCGCCACCGCGAAGGCGAGGATGAACGGCAGCCAGGCCATACCGCCCACGTTGTCGATCATGCTGCCGGTCACCGCGTAGACCCCGGCACCGAGGATGTCGCCGACGATGAACAGCAAGAGCAGTTTGGGGCCCATCACCCGTTTGAGTTCGGTCGGCTCGCTCTTTTCCGGAGCGGGATCAACAGTCGTAGCCGTCATCGTCAACCATCCGTTCGCCGGGAATTGATTTCACTCAGCCTCTACCCCATTCGTCCGGCCCGCAAGTGGTACCGCCCAGCTCGAATGTCATTTTTCCGTAACGCTTTCGCCGTAGCGTGGCGAGCATGACCACCGTCGTCGAGAACGCCTACGTCATCACCATGGACGCCGGCCGCCGTGAGATCGCCTCCGGGTCCGTCGTATTCGACGGCAATCGGATCACGGATGTCGTCGACGGCAGGGTCGATCCTGCGGTGGCACACGGAGCCGAGATCGTCGACGGACGCGGCTGCATCCTCACCCCGGGCCTGGTCAACACCCATCACCACCTCTATCAGTGGCTGACTCGCGGCCTCGCCGCTGATCACACCCTGTTCGAGTGGCTCACCACGCTGTATCCCGTGTGGGCGGGCATCGACGAGAACGCCGTGAACGTGGCCGCAACCGGCGCGCTCGGTTGGCTGGCCCTCTCGGGGTGCACCACCAGCACCGACCACCACTATGTCTTCCCGAAAGAGGGTGGCGACATGTTGGCGGCCGAGATCATCGCTGCGCAGACCGTCGGCCTGCGTTTTCACCCCACGCGCGGCTCGATGGACCTGAGCGAGAAGGACGGTGGGCTGCCCCCGGACAGCGTGGTCGAGACCATCGACCAGATCATGTCCGCCAGCGCAGATGCGATCGACCGCTGGCACGACCCGGGTCCCGATGCGATGGTGAAGATCGCTCTTGCACCGTGTTCACCGTTCTCGGTGACTGCCGACCTGCTTCGTGCCTCTGCCGAACTCGCCAGAGAGAGGCGAGTACGTCTGCACACACATCTGGCCGAGACGGAGGACGAGTCCGCCTATACCGCAGACCGTTTCGGATGCACACCGATCGAATACATGGAAACGGTCGGCTGGCTGGGCACTGATGTCTGGTTTGCCCACGGGGTCCACTTCGACGACCACGCGATCACGACCTTGGCCACATCCGGGAGTTCGGTGGCTCACTGCCCGTCGTCAAACGGCCGCCTCGGTGCCGGAACCGCCCGCGCCCGTGACCTTTTGGCGGCGGGCGTCCCGCTCGGCTTGGGTGTGGACGGCGCGGCCTCGAACGAATCCAGCCGCATTCTGGAAGAAGCGCATCAGGCGGTGTTGATGGCGCGTGCCACCGGCGGACCGACGGCGCTCACCACTCGACAAGCACTCGAGATGGCCACGCTGGGCGGCGCGCGTGCACTGGGTTGCCAGGACAGTATCGGCTCCATCGAAGCCGGCAAACTCGCCGACATGGTGTTGTGGCGACGGGACGGCCTGGGGCACGCCGGTATCGCAGACCCTGTCGCCGCCCTCGTTCTCGGTGCGGTTCCCCCGGTGGAACGTCTGTGGGTGAACGGGAAGACCGTCGTCCGGGCGGGAGAACTGACCACCATCGATGTCGAGGCAACCGCCGCCGAGGTGGCTGCGGCGCACGACGTCCTGATCGCGAAGGCCGGCTGATGGACCTGCATTCGGTCGATTCCGTTGTGGTGCCGCGGAACCGTACAGATCTGGCCGGTCTGTCCGGCGCCGACGGCCTGATGGCCGGCGGCACCTGGCTGATGAGTGAACCGCAGATGCACCTGAACCGGCTGATCGACCTGCGGGGACTTCGGTGGCCCGACCTCACGATCGCCGAGGACGGCCTCGACATCGGCGCCACCTGCACCATCGAAACGTTGCAGTCCACCGCCTACCCCGGTGACTGGGTGGCCACCGCGGTGTTCGGTCAGGCCGCGCAGGCGTTGCTGGCCTCGTACAAGATCTGGAAGAGCGCCACTGTCGGCGGCAACATCTGTCTCGGGTTCCCGGTGGGTTCGATGATCTCGATGTTGTCGGCGCTGGACGCCGAGTTGTTGATCTGGAAGGCGGACGGGTCCGACGTCCGATGCACGGTCCCCCACTTCGTCACCGGCAACTCCACCACGGTCCTCGACGAAGGAGATGTGTTGCGCTCGGTGCGAATTCCCGCCTCCAGCCTCCGCCAGCCGACCGTTCTGCGGAAGGTGGCCCTGTCCCCCCTCGGCCGGTCCGGAGCCGTGGTCGTCGGGCGCCGGACACCGGATGGCGTCGTGATCTCGGTGACGGCGGCGACCGATCGCCCGTATGTGGTGTTCACCGACTCCTTGGACCCCCAGGCCGTGGCAGCGCAGGTCGATTCCGCGGTCCCGGCCGGCGCCTATTACTCGGATGCCCACGGGGCGGCCGATTGGCGCCACCAGGTCACCGGAGTGCTCACCCGGGACGTCGTCGCGCACTTGGCCGGACTGTGAGGAGCGGGCTGTGAAGATCAATGGTGAAGACGTGGCCGCCACGCCCGCGGCCGGGCAGTGTCTACGGACGTTTCTGCGCGACCAAGGAGAGTTCGGGGTCAAGAAGGGTTGCGACGCAGGCGATTGCGGTGCCTGCTCGGTACTGATCGACGGCGAGCCGCACCATTCGTGTCTCATTCCGGCGTTCCGAGTGATGGACTCCGAGATCACCACGGTCACCGGTCTCGGTACGCCGGAGAATCTGCATCCTGTGCAACAGCGGTTCGTCGACGCCGCCGGCTTTCAGTGCGGTTTCTGCACCGCCGGAATGATCGTCACCGCAAGCACTTTCAACAAAGATCAGCGAGACGACCTGCCGAACAGCCTCAAGGGCAACCTGTGCCGGTGCACCGGATACCGCGCGATCCGCGACGCCATCGACGGCGTGGTCGGCACGGAGAAGGTGTCGCCGGGAGATTCCGGTCCATCGATCGGCCGCTCGGTGTCGGCTCCGGCCGCACCACGCATCGTCACCGGGACCGAGCCGTACACGATGGATGGATTGCCCGACGACGTCGGCCACATCTCGGTGCTCGGGAGTCCACATGCGCACGCCCGGATCCTGTCCGTCGATGCCTCGGCGGCCGAGCAGATGCCCGGAGTACGAACAGTTCTGACGTACCGCGACGATCCGGGGGTGCCGTTCTCGACCGCGCGCCACGACCACCGCTACGACGACCCCGACGACGGATACGTCTTCGACACCACGGTGCGATTCATCGGGCAGCGGGTGGCTGCAGTGGTCGCCGACTCGATCACCATCGCCCGTCGCGCCGCCGAACTCATCGTGGTCGAGTACGACGTGCTGCCCGCCAACTTCGATCCGGCGCTGGCCACCGATCCCGCGACACCGACAGTGCACGGCGAGAAGGGGCCCGATTCCCGGATTGCGGACCCGGCCCGCAATCTCGTCGCCTCCGTCGACGGCACGGTTGGCGACATCGAGGCCGGTCTCGCGCAGGCTCGTGACAACGGGGGCGCTGTGGTCTCGGGAACCTGGCAGACGGCACGCGTCCAGCACGCCCACCTCGAAACCCATGGCGCAGTCGCCTGGCGAGATGATGACGGCCGGGTGGTGGTGCGGTCCAGCACACAGGTCCCCTTTCTGGTGCGGGCCGAGCTGTGTCACATCTTCGGATTCAGCGGCGACAACGTCCGTGTGTACGCCGCTCGGGTGGGTGGCGGTTTCGGGGGAAAGCAAGAACTGCTCACCGAAGACGTGGTGGTGCTCGCGCTCATGAAGACCGGGCGCCCCGCGGTATACGAGTTCACGCGCACCGAGGAGTTCACCCGGGCCCCGTGCCGCCATCCGATGCGTGTGGGGGTGACGGCGGCAGCGGGCGCCGACGGAATCCTCACCGCGCTCTCGGTGTCGGTGCTGTCCGACGCCGGCGCCTATGGAAACCACAGCAGCGGGGTGATGTTCCACGCCTGCAACGAGACCATGGTGCTCTACCGCTGCCCCAACAAGCACGTCGACGCACAAGCTGTGTACACCAACAACATTCCGTCGGGCGCTTTCCGCGGCTACGGTCTGGGCCAGGTCGCGTTCGGCATCGAGGGCGCCATCGACGAACTCGCGGCACAGCTGGGCATCGACCCGTTCGAGATGCGCCGTCGTAACGTGGTCGTCCCCGGAGACGAGTTCGTCGCCTGGGAGGTCGAAGAGGGCGACCTCGAGTTCGGAAGCTACGGACTCGACCAGTGCATAGATCTGGCCGAGCGAGCGCTGATCGCCGGGCGTGCCGACCCGGTCCGGGCGGGCGAAGACCTGGCAGGCCGGCCCGGGTGGCACATCGGCGAAGGCATGGGGACGGCGATGATCGCCACCATTCCGCCGCGTGGACATTTTGCCGATGTCTCGGTCACGCTGACCGATGACGGCACGTACATCGCCGCGGTCGGCACCGCAGAGTTCGGAAACGGAACCACCACCGTTCACAGCCAGATCGCGTCGTCGGCGCTCGGGTGTTCACCGGGCCAGATAGTGATCAGGCAGGCCGACACCGATGAGGTCGGCTACGACACCGGAGCCTTCGGATCAGCCGGTACGGTGGTCGCCGGCAAGGCACTCGGCCTCGCGTGCGCTCAGCTGCGCGGCGAGATCCTCGCCATTGCAGCGCGAGCACTCGACGCCGATCTCGCCGAGTGCACCCTCGGACCGCAAGGCGTGCAGGCGGGCGCGGAGTTCATCGACCTCGCCGGGATCGTCACCGTCCACGGAGGACCACTGCACGCCACGAGCACTCAGAACGGCACCCCGCGCTCGATCGCCTTCAACGTCCATGCGTTTCGTGTCGCGGTCAATTCCGCCACTGGCGAGGTGCGCATCCTGCAGTCGGTGCAGTCCGCGGACGCCGGAGTGGTGCTCAACCCGCAGCAGTGCCGGGGACAGGTCGAAGGCGGTGCGGCACAGGCGATCGGCAGCGCCCTCTACGAGGAGATGATCCTTGACGAGGGCCAGGTGCTCACCCAGGTGTTGCGCAATTATCACATCCCCCAACTCGCCGATGTGCCGGAGACCGAGGTGTACTTCGCCGACACCTACGATTCGATCGGCCCTCTCGGCGCCAAGTCGATGAGCGAGGCGCCCTACAACCCGGTGGCCCCCGCACTCGAGAGTGCGATTCGCGACGCGGTGGGCGTCCGGGTGTACGAACTGCCGATGAACCCGTCACGGGTGTGGCGGGCCATCAGCAATGGTCAGCCACACCAACCCGGGTCATGACCGCCGAGCGGGCCCTAACCGCCGCCGACCGGGCCCTAACCGCCGTCGAGCGGGCTCCGCTCTAGATGGCGAGCCGGGTCGCCGGACCTGTCTCCATCCGGCCGGAGACGATCTGGAGTCCGTGGTGGGTCCCGGGTTTCAGCCACTGCGACAACGTCGGGCCCTCCGAGAGCACGGTGACCCGGGCATAGCGCGCCTTGCCGGTGAGCTTCGACCCGGCCAGCAGCAGCGCACCGTCCACCGGCTGGGCGAATCCGAGACCGCCCTTGATCGGGAATGCCGGGCCACGGCCCTCGGATTGTGTCTGGACGGTCCAGTCCGGGCCTCCGGCACCAGAACCCGCGAGTACGTCGCCTGTGAACTCGGCCAGGACCTTCGGCAGACTCCAGTGCTCACGCCCGCCATGGACCGAGGCCGCGGAATCGACGGCGATGAACGGCACCGACATTCGCGGCAGCGCACCGAGGCCGCTGCCGGGTCGTCGCAGTACCGGGCTCGCCAGGATCTCCCGGTACGGGCCCACGGGCGAGTCGAGATAGTCGACGACCATGCCGATGGTGATCGGGAGGACAGAGCCCTTCGGGCCGATGGCCCTGGCTTGCTCTGTGCTCCGATGCCACCACAGGGTGGCGCGCACTGCGGCCGGCCACGGCGGCGGCGAACTGATCGGCACGTCTCCTGGCTCGATCGCCGACTCGGCAACACTCCACATCAGCATGCCCCTTTCGCGGACTCCGGCATCGTGACGAACAGGGGCAGGCGCAGAGCTCCGGGCGCACTCTCGGGGACCACCGGCGATCGTGGCGCCGTGGCAGCAACGCGTCGGTACGGCTCACCCAGGCCCGGGCGCTTGTCCTGCTCACCCTTGTTGGGCCACATCGCGATCGCTCGTTCGGCCTGCGCGGTGATCGTCAACGACGGATTGACACCGAGGTTCGCGCTCACCGCCGAGCCATCCACCACATGCAGACCCGGATGACCGTAGATGCGATGGTAGGGATCGACGACACCGTGGTCGGCGTCGGCGCCGATCACACAGCCGCCGAGGAAGTGCGCGGTCATCGGGATGTTGACCACTTCGGCGATGGAACCACCCGGGTCTCCGTCGATCTTGTCGGCAAGCAATCTGATGGCTTTGTGGCCCTGGGGTATCCACGACGGCGGCGGATCACCCGCTCCGCGTCGGCTGGTCAGCTGCCGACCGAAAATCGTACGCTTGGAGCCCAATTCGAGCGAGTTGTCGTCGGTCTGCATCACCAGCGCGATCACCGTCTTCTCTGACCAGTGCCGTACGGACAGACTGCGGATGAACGCTGCCGGGTGCCGCAATGCCACCCCGATGGTCTTGAACACTCGTGGGACCGGTCCGCCGCCATCGGACAGCACGGTCTGGAGCAAGCCGATGGCGTTGCTGCCCTTGCCGTATCGCACCGGCTCGATGTGGGTGTGGTCGTCGGGGTGGAACGACGACGTGATGGCGATGCCCTGTGTGTAGTCGACTTTTCGGTCACGAGCTGTCGCGGCCAGCACTGCTTCGCTGTTGGTGCGGACCACCGACCCGAGCTGGTCGGACAGCTCCGGCAGCTCGCCGGTCTCCTTCATGGCCAACAACAACTTCTGTGTGCCGTATGTGCCGGCAGCGAAGATCACCTGACCGGCGGAGATCGATGTGTCCTTGCGCCGGAGTTTGGCACCGGTGCGGCGGGTGACGACTTCGTACCCGTCGGCGGACGGCCGCACTGCCCGCACCGTGGTGAGAGGCAACACGGTGACCCCGGCGTTCTCGGCGAGGTGCAGGTAATTCTTGACCAGTGTGTTCTTGGCGCCCACGCGGCAGCCGGTCATACAAGAACCGCACTCGGTGCACGCTGTGCGTTCGGGCCCGACCCCGCCGAAGAACGGGTCGGACTCCCGCTCGGTGCCGTTGCCGAAGAACACGCCGACCGGCGTGGTGGTGAACGTGTCCCCGACGCCCATGTCGTCGGCCACCTCGCGCATCACCTTGTCCGCCGCCGTCACCAGCGGGTTGTCCACCACCCCGAGCATGCGACGGGCCTGGTCGTAGTACGGATTGAGCTCGTCCTGCCAGTCGGTGATGTGTCCCCACTGCGGGTCTTCGAAGAAGCGTTTCGGTGGTTGATAGAGCGTGTTGGCATAGTTGAGCGACCCGCCGCCCACTCCCGCGCCGGCCATCACCAATACGTCGGGCAGGAGGTGGATGCGTTGCAGCCCATAGCATCCCAGCCACGGCGCCCAGAGGTACTTGCGAAGTCGCCAGCTCGTCTTGGGCAGCTGGTCGTCGGTGAATCTGCGGCCGGCCTCGAGAACGGCCACCTTGTAGCCCTTTTCGGCCAGCCGTAGCGCGGCAACCGATCCGCCGAAACCTGATCCGACCACCACCACGTCATAGTCGTTCATGCCGGCTCACTTTCGCGTGGTCGAGGCGCGCGCACCGTGCCGCGGCCGAGGTCGTAGTCACTCAGATCAGCCGAGCGCAACGCTTGTCGGAACTCCCACGTGAACGTCGGCCACATCACCGAGTTCCGACCGTTCTTGTCGAAATACCAGCTCGAACAGCCGCCCGAGTTCCACACTGTGCCCTCGAGTTGCTCGTCGATCCCCTGGTTGTATTCGGCCTGCTTGCGCTTGTTGACGTTCACCGAAGCGATGTTGCGAGAACGCATCTGGGTGATCGCCGAGCTGATGTACGCGGCCTGCGACTCCAGCATGAAGACGATGGAACTGTGACCGAGGTTGGTGTTCGGCCCATACATGAGGAACAGGTTCGGGAAGCCGTGAACGGTGGTGCCGCGATACGCATTCGGGCTGCCGTTCCAGGTGTCGGCAAGCGTGCGCCCATCTTCGCCGTAGAGCACGCTGGCCACCGGCGGCTCGGTGGCGGTGAACCCGGTGCCGAACACGATGGCGTCGACCTCGTGTTCGCGGCCGGCACCGTCGACAACGCCGTTGGCGGTCACCGCCGCCATGCCGGTGTCCACGAGGGTGACGTTCTCGCGCGCAAGCGTGGACAACCATGTGTTGCTGAGCAACATTCGCTTGCAACCGATGGTGAACTTCGGCGTCAGTTTCTTACGCAGCCCCGGATCCTTGACCTGCTTGCGCAATTGGCTCATGGCCAAGAGCTTGAACAGCGGCAGCAGGAACGTGAACTTCGCCAGGGCGACGACGTAGGCCTCGCGGTAGAAGTAGAGACTGTTGCGTGCGAATCGCTGGGTGAACGGCGCCAGGCGATACAGCGTGCGTTCGAGCTTGCCGATCTGTCGGTCGAGCCGCGGGATGATCCAGGCGGGCGTCCGCTGAAAGACCGTCACATGCGCTGCAGGCCCGGCCAATTCAGGTACGAACTGAATTGCCGAGGCCCCGGTCCCGACAACGGCGATGCGCTTACCCGCCGGATCGAAGTCGTGGTTCCAGGTGGCACTGTGGAACATCGTCCCGGTGAACTCGCCGATGCCGGGGACGTCGGGAAAGCTGGGGTTGGACAGCGTACCGGTGGCGGCGATCAGGACCTGCGCCTCGATCGGTCCACGCGAGGTCGACACCGACCAGCGCGCCTTGTCTGCGTCCCACCGCGCGCCGAGCAGTTCACACTCGAAGACGGTGCGATCGCGCAGGCCGCGCTGGTCCGCGACCGATCGCAGGTACGCGAAGATCTCCGGTTGGCGAGCGTAGTTGTGCGTCCACTCCGGGCTCTGGGCGAACGAGAACGAATACAGATTGCTCGGCACGTCGCACGCGGCGCCCGGGTACGTGTTGTCTCGCCACGTCCCGCCGACATCGCTTGCGCGCTCGATGATCAGGACGTCGGCCGAGGGGGTGTCGGCGAGAATCTTGTGTGCGGCAGCCAGGCCGGCGAAGCCGGTGCCGACGATCAACGTGTGCACGGACGCCGGAAGATCGTGCTGTTCGATCGGATCTGAACTCAGCGCGGTCATGTGGTGGTCACCATTGCCTCCCATATCGGTATCAACCGCTTGCGGAGCTCGCGGTCGGACTTCTCGTTGCGGAACAGTGCCGAGACCGCCAGTCCACGGGCGAGTTCGACACTGATCTCGATGGCCTCAGGCGACATCCGGTCACCGAAGATTGCGGCTCCACCGGTGTGGATGGCCTCGTTGACCCGCGCCTCGAGCGGCAGCACAGCTGCATGCAGCGCAGGATCGGTCCGGGCCGCGATCCACAACTCGAGGGCGGCGTAGAAAAGCGGACCCGAGAAGGCGTCGAGGAATACCTCGACCCCGGGAACCTCGCCACTCGCATGAGCTCCGAGCAACTCATCCAGCCGCTGTTCCACCAGGTGCTCGACCGCCGCGACGACCAACGACTCCTTGGTCGGGAAATGGTGCAACTGGGCGCCGCGGGACACCCCCGCGCGTCGAGAGATCTCCTGCGTGCTGGTCCCGGAATAACCGTTGTCGATCAGGCACGAGATGGCAGCGTCGAGCAGTCGCGCCCGCATCTGCGCAGTGCGCTCGGCCTGGGTTCGACTCTGCGACGGAGCCTGGCCGGCCTCCTCCGTCACGCCTGTGTTGGTCGCCACATCGGTGAGGTTAGCGAAGAATTAAGAAACAGTCCAGTCTGTTTGTAAGTTGGCCATACAACTGAACAAGCCCACCTCCGGACCCGGGTATTGCTTTCCCGGCGGAGGTGGGCTCGGTCCAGAAGAACTAACGCGCCAGGACACCCTTGGCGACGTGAGTGATCTGTACTTCGTTGCTGCCTGCGTAGATCATCAGCGACTTCGCGTCACGGGCCAGTTGCTCGACCCGGTACTCGGCCATGTAGCCGTTGCCACCGAACAACTGGACGGCTTCCATCGCGACCTCGGTTGCCGTGCGTGATGAGTAGAGCTTCATCGCCGACGCCTCGGCGAGGTCGACCGGCTTGCCAGCCTGCGACCGTTCGAGGGCATGAAAGACCATGTTCTGCACATTTATCCGGGCGACCTCCATCTCGGCCAGCTTGAGCTGGATGAGCTGCAGATCGGCGATGGGTTTGCCCCACAGGGTGCGCTGCTTGGCGTATTCGACACAGAGTCGCTGACACTCGTTGATGATGCCGAGCGACAGCGAGGCGATACCGACCCGCTCGAGAACGAAACCGGCCTTGGCGCCCTCACCGCCGCCTTTGGCACCGACCTCCTCCGTCTCGCCGAGGAGTCGGTCCTTGTCGAGCTTCACGTTGTCGAAGAACAGTTCGCCCGTGGGCGACGACATGATGCCCATCTTCTTGAACGGCTTGCCCTGAGTGAAGCCCTCCATGCCCTTGTCGAGGACAAAGGTCAAGACCTTGCGCTGGCGCCGATCGACCGATGAATCGCCGTCGTCGAGCTTGGCGAAGACCACCGCGGTGTCCGCGAACGGACCGTTGGTGATGAATGTCTTCTGGCCGTTGAGGACGTAGTTGTCGCCGTCTCGCCGGACGGTGGTCTTCATGCCACCCAGTGCATCCGATCCCGAATCCGGCTCTGTGATCGCCCAGGCGCCCACCTTGTTCATGGTGACCAAGTCGGGCAGCCACCGCTTCTTCTGGGCGAGCGTGCCCTTGGATCGGATCGTCGACGGGGTTAGTCCGAGACTCACACCCATCGAGGCGACGATGCCCAGGCTCACGCCCGACAGTTCGATGTTGAGGATGGCGCCCATCGAAGTCATCCCCGGGCCGCCTCCCGAACCGGTCTTGGGCTCGGCTTCTCCGCGGGCCACCGCTTCATCCCTGGCGAACTCCTTCTCCAGGGCATCGGAGGCCATCGCATCCACGCCGAAGGTCTTGAGCAGGTTCCGGATGATGTCGTAGGGCGGGAGGACGCCCGTCTCGAGCTCATCGATGTGCGGACGGATCTCCTTGTCGATGAAGCCGCGCACGGCATCGCGCACCATCAAATCTTCTTCGGACCACTCGTACATGCAGATTCCCCTCGGATGTCGACGTTCTGGACCAACACTAGAATCCGAGATCACTTTTCGAGGCGGTTCACCGATTCCCGAATGCCCGGCCGCAGACGCCAGCGGCCACCGCGACGACGTATGCGGATCACATCTGCAGGCCGGACCTCGATGCTGAAGAAGTCCGCTCCGATCGCGGCCGCGACAATGCCCTGCGCGGTACCCCCGGCGACGACCACTGCGACATCGTCGCCGCCTCGGTTCTGCAGCCACTCAGCAAGGCGCCCAACAAAACCGACGACACTCTCGCCGCCATGCGGAGCGGCTGCCGGGTCGGTGAACCACTGACCGAGTTCGACGGGATCTACCTGATCGGGCCGCAGGCCGGCCCATCGACCCAGGTCCATGGCCCGCAGTGCCGGTTCCACGTCTGCGTCCCGCGCGCCCATCAACCTGGCCGTGTCGCGCGCAGAAACGTCCGGAGCAACAAAGACTTTCGCGCCCGAGTGCAGGCGCAGACCCGTCGCATCGGCTTGCCCGCGCGTGTCCAGCGGCTCGTCATGCGACCCGAAGGCCAACGTTGCATTCGGACCCGTTCGTGCAGCCACGACCACTGTGAGATCCAGTGGGGGTTGGCCCGTCATGTCGGGCGGGCTCCGCCTTCCGCCCCGTTGCGAGCACCTGCACCGGCCGTGCGGGCCGTCTGTTTGCCGATCCAGTTGAGCGCCAGCGCGAATCCGAGGCCGAGGACTGCCCACAAGATGACCTGATTGATCACCGAGTAGTACCGGAAGTCGCCGAGCAAATCGGCCGGAAACCCAGGGAACACCATCGACTGGCCGTCCATCAGCGGGCCCGGCACCTCGTCGAAACTCGGCAACAGAACCACGGTGACCGCGATCGCGGCCAAATACGCGACGCCCGCCACCACTGCCGCATACAGGCCACCGATCTTCGGCGCCAGCCAGAACGCCAAGACCGCTGCAGCGATCATGAAGCCCACCGACAGCAGCAGGATCGTCAGGTACGCGCCACTGCGAGACCCGATCGTGTCGTCACCACCCACAGCGGGCGGATTCGCGGGATACGCGCTGAAGGGAATGAGATACACCGCGACGAATCCGCAGACTGCGAGCAGAGCCGCCACCGTCCGCGGGTCGGTTGTCGGGTACCGCCGGCCGATGTAGGCCCACACAACCGTGAAGGCAACAGCGAAGAACGCCCCGATGATCAGGCCGAACACCACCGACCCCACACCGGCGCCGAAGTTCTGCTGCACAGTCCGGGAGAACAACTCGTGGTCGTGCGCGTGAGATCCGCCGGTCAGTTCGAGTTCGGCGTGCGACCGGCCTTCCTCATACCCGACGGCACGGTCGACAAGGGGCTCGATGTAGATCCGGGCGAAGACGAACGCGACGATTCCGGCGACCAGACCTGAGAGCAGTCCGGCGCCGATGAACTTCTTTTCCACCTGCTCGCCTGCTCAGTGGCAGGGGAAGCCGAGGAAGTGCCGCGCGTCGTGGATGTACTCGTGGACATGGGTGTCGCTGCCGAACACCGACACCGCGCCCTGGTCGAAGCCGAGGAAGTAGTAGGCGAGGGACGCGACCATGGTGGTGGCGGTCAGCCAGAGTGCGGCGTTCACAACCGACACATCCGGGACCGCGACGGCCAACGTGGGGGCATTCGAAACCGGTTGCGAGACCGAAGAACTCGACATTGATATCTCCTCTCGCGGGATGCGCGCCCCGCGTCGACCTGTTGGGTGTCGTGCCCCGGTCCCCTGACTTGCGGCTCCACCCGGTGGGTTGAGATCAGCTCACAGTGGCGCGACCGCTCCGGATTTGCACCGGATTTCCCGTTCGCACGACGTGCGCTGACTCTATTCCGCGGCGTTTTGCCCGGTCAACACCGACCTGCCGAATGATCTGGTGCCGACGATCCCGGGCACCGGTTCTGCCGCTCTGTCAGACCCGTCGTGGATCATGGAGCAATGGCCGCCCGCAAGTCCCCCACCTCGGTATCCGGCGTGCCCAGCGCACAGCAGGTGCTCGGCCGCTTCACAGCGCCGACCCGTACGTGGTTCGACGCGGCCTTCCCGGCACCCACATCAGCACAGCTCGGGGCATGGAACTCCATCGCGGACGGCCAGAACACCCTGGTCGTCGCCCCCACCGGGTCGGGCAAGACGCTCTCGGCATTCTTGTGGGCACTCGATCGTCTCGGCGCCGACCCGCTTCCCGACGGCGCCAAGGCCGCCGGCACGCGCGTTCTCTACGTGTCGCCGCTGAAGGCTCTTGCCGTCGATGTCGAGCGCAACCTACGCGCGCCTCTGATCGGGATCACCCGGGCCGCGCAGGAGCTGAACCTGCCCGTCCCCCAGATCACGGTAGGTGTGCGATCGGGCGACACCCCGGCCGCACAGCGCCGTCAATTGCTCCGCACCCCGCCCGACATCCTGATCACCACCCCCGAATCCCTCTTCTTGATGCTCACGTCGTCTGCGCGCGACACGCTCACCTCGGTTCAGACGGTCATCGTCGACGAGGTGCACGCCGTGGCGGGCACCAAGCGGGGCACACATCTGGCGTTGTCGCTCGAACGTCTCGACGCCTTGCTGGAGAACCCGGCACAGCGCATCGGGTTGTCGGCAACCGTCCGGCCACCCGAACGTGTCGCGGGATTCCTCTCCGGCAGCCGGCCCTACACGATCGTGCAGCCGCCGGCGTCCAAGACGTTCGACCTCTCGGTCGACGTCCCTGTCGCGGACATGACCAACATCCCGGTGATCGCCGGCAACGAAGAGATCGACGACGAGGCCTCCGCTCCGGCGGCCGGATCGCTGTGGCCCTTTGTGGAGAGCTCGATCGTCGACCTCATCGAGAAGAACCGGTCGACCATCGTCTTCACCAACTCCCGTCGCCTGGCCGAGCAGCTCACGGCCCGCCTCAACGAGGTCCATGCCACCCGGCTCGGGCAGGCACCGGAGCCCGCATCCAATCCGCGGGTGCCCGGCGGTGCGCCGGCTCAGGTGATGGGCAGTGGCGCCAGTAAAGGTGCCGAGCCCCTGCTCGCGCGCGCCCACCACGGATCGGTGAGCAAAGAGGTACGCGGACAGATCGAGGACGACCTCAAGTCCGGCCGCCTGCGGTGTGTGGTGGCCACGAGCAGTCTGGAACTCGGCATCGACATGGGTGCTGTCGATCTGGTCATCCAGGTGGAGGCCCCACCGTCGGTGGCCAGCGGGTTGCAACGCATCGGTCGTGCCGGGCACCAGGTGGGCGAGATCAGTCAGGGTGTGCTGTTCCCCAAGCACCGCACCGATCTGCTGCGGTGTGCTGTGGCGGTCGAGCGGATGACCGACGGACTCATCGAAGAACTGGTCGTTCCGGCCAATCCGCTCGACGTACTGGCGCAGCAGACCGTCGCGGTGTGCGCAACGGGAAGCATCGACGTCGACGAGTGGTACCACATCGTCCGGCGCAGTGCGCCTTACGCCACCCTGCCCCGTCCGGTCTACGACGCCACGCTCGATCTGCTGTCCGGCCGTTACCCGTCCGACGAGTTCGCCGAACTCCGACCGCGAGTGGTCTGGGACCGCGCCAAGGGCACGATCACCGGACGTCCCGGTGCACAGCGTCTGGCGGTCACCTCTGGCGGCGCGATCCCGGACCGCGGCCTGTTCGCCGTCTACATGGTGGGCGAAAAGCAAACGCGGGTGGGCGAACTGGACGAGGAGATGGTCTACGAGTCCCGGGTGGGCGACGTC
Organism: Williamsia sp. R60; assembly: GCF_054063855.1. Lineage (NCBI taxonomy): Bacteria > Bacillati > Actinomycetota > Actinomycetes > Mycobacteriales > Nocardiaceae > Williamsia > Williamsia sp. R60. Next base: position 1,323,191 of record NZ_JBSSGR010000002.1, on the reverse strand, counting down.
TTCGCCCTGGGCGCGACCAGCTGGCGGATCGAGGAGATCACGCACGACCGGGTGCTGGTCACCCCGGCGTACGGCCAGGCGGGCCGGCTGCCGTTCTGGCACGGTGACAGCATCGGCCGACCCGCCGAACTCGGGGCCGCCATCGGTAAATTCGTCGGCGAACTCAGCAGCACGGACAAGATGGCCGACCACGCCGAACGCCTCGGACTGAACGCGTTCGCCCGAGACAATCTGGCCCAGCTCATCTCCGAACAGCAGGCGGCCACCGGCCACCTGCCCACCGACCGCACGTTGTTGGTCGAACGCTTCCGCGACGAGCTCGGCGACTGGCGGGTGATCCTGCACTCCCCTTATGGCCTGAGGGTTCACGCGCCGTGGGCCAGTGCCGTCACCGCACGACTGCAGCAGGACTACGGCATCGACGGGGCGGTCTCGGCCGCCGACGACGGGATCATCGTCAGGCTCCCCGACACCGACGACCAGCCTCCCGGTGCGTCGCTGTTCAGCTTCGAGCCCGACGAGATCGAGCAGATCGTCACCGAACAGCTGGGCGGCTCGGCCATGTTCGCGTCACGGTTCCGCGAATGCGCTGCCCGGGCACTGCTGTTGCCACGGCGCAACCCCGGCAAGCGTGCGCCGCTGTGGCAGCAGCGTCAGCGCAGTGCTCAATTGCTGGATGTGGCAAGGAAATACCCGCAGTTCCCCATCATCCTCGAGGCGTTCCGCGAATGTCTGCAGGACGTGTATGACCTGCCGGCCCTTGTCGACATGCTCACCCGCATCCAGAATCGGCGCCTGCGGGTCATCGAGGTCGAGACCGAGACGCCGTCTCCGATGGCCTCCTCGTTGCTGTTCGGCTACGTGGGCGCCTTCATGTACGCCGACGACGCGCCGCTCGCCGAGCGTCGCGCCGCCACCCTGTCCCTCGACACCGCGCTGCTGGCGCAGCTGCTCGGGCGTGTCGACCTGCGAGAGTTGCTCGACCAGAACGTCATCGCCGACACCGAGGCCAAGCTCCAACGCCTGCACCCGGATCGGCAGGCGAAAGACGCCGAAGGCATCGCCGACCTCTTGCGCTGGCTCGGTCCACTCACCGCAGATGCCGTGGCGCTTCGCTACTCCGGCGACGATTCACGCGAGCTGCTCACCGAGCTGGTCGGCGCCGGCCGGGCCATCGAGGTCCCCCGCGGCGGAGACGTCGTGTGGTTCGCTGCCGCCGAAGACGCCAGCCGGTTGCGGGACGGGCTCGGGATCCCGCCACCGCAGGGCCTTCCGATGGCGTTCCTCGACCCGGTCGACGACCCGCTCGGCGACCTCGTCGGCCGGTTCGCGCGCACCCATGGTCCGTTTGTCGCAGCCGATGTCGCGGAGGCGCTGGGACTGGGCATCGCTGTTGTCCGCGACACCCTGGTTCGGCTGGCCGGCCAGCGACGAGTTGTCGAAGGCGACTTCCGGCCGGAACCTGCCGGCACCCTGCGCAGCGGCGAGCAGTGGTGCAACACCGAGGTCCTGTCCAGCTTGCGCCGGGCCTCGCTCGCGGCGAGCCGGGCGGAGATAGCTCCCGTCAGTCACCAGACCTACGCGCGATTCGTCACCGGCTGGCAGCACGTCACCGACCGCACGCGTCTGCGCGGCATCGACGGGGTGTCTGCGGTGATCGACCAGTTGGCCGGGGTTCCCATCCCCGCGTCGGCGTGGGAGTCACTGATCCTGCCCGCCCGGGTGTCCGACTACCGGCCCGACATGCTCGACGAGCTCACCGCGGGCGGCGAGGTGCTGTGGGCCGGGCACGGACGGTTGTCCGGATCCGACGGCTGGATCAGTCTGCACCCCGCCGATCTCGCCGAGGACAGTCTGCCCGCACCCACCGAGATCGACATGGGCGATCTGCATCAGCGAGTGTTGGACCAACTCGCTCCGGGCGGCGCCTTCTTCTTCCGTCAGCTGAGCGACTCGCTGTCCGTCGACGGTGTGGCGCCGCTGGGGTCGGACCTCGAGATGGCCTTGTGGGACCTGGCGTGGGCGGGTCGCATCAGCAACGACACGTTCTCACCGGTGCGCGCCCTCCTCGGACCGGGCCGCAAACCCGGAGCCGTCCGGGGCGTACCGGCCCACCGCGGGCGGCGCAGATTCGCGCGCACTCCCCGTACTGCGCCGATGTCGATGACGGGGCGATGGTTTGTCCTGCCCCCGCCGCTGGGCGACCCCACGTTGGCCATCGCCGCGCAGTGCTCGACGCTGCTGGACCGCTATGGCGTCGTCACCAAGGGAGCGGTGATGACCGAGGGCGTCGAAGGGGGCTTCTCTCGTGTCTACAAGGCCCTCACCGGGTTCGAAGACAGCGGTAAGGTGCGACGCGGCTACTACATCGACGGACTCGGCGGTGCGCAGTTCGCCGCCACCACCACCGTCGACCGACTACGCGACGAGGTGGAGACCATCGGTCAGTCCGCCATCGCCCTCGCCGCCACCGACCCGGCCAATCCGTACGGTTCCGCACTGGGCTGGCCGCCTCAAAAAGAAGGCCACCGCCCCGGCCGCAAACCGGGTGCGCTGGTGGTGCTGGTAGACGGCGACCTCGTGCTGTTCGTCGAACGCGGCGGAAAAACAGTGCTCACGTTCAGCGAGGACGCCGATACCCTCGCCGCAGCCACCTCCGCGCTGGCACGGGTGGTCATCCGAGGTCAGGTCGATCGGCTGTATGTGGAGAAGGTCAACGGAGAACCTGTGCTGACCGGTGACCTCGCCGAGCATCTCCGGGAAAGCGGCTTCTCGGCCACGCCTCGCGGTCTGCGACTGCGCCGCACCGGATGACAACTCGCATACGGAAGTGGCCGGTGATGCACATGCTGCCGGGTCGGGCGTTTTAGGCTGTACCCGGGCCGGGACGCACCACTGAAGGATGACCATGACGCAACAGGCAACGACAACTGCAGCGGCGACGCTCAGTTCGGAGCTGCCCGCCTGGCAGCAGGCTCGCCGCCTGCGGATCATCAAGGCTGCCAATGCCGCCCTCAAAGAGCAGGAGTACGAGCAGATCCAGATCCGCGACGTGGCCAATGGAGCCGGCGTCGCGTTGGGCACGCTCTACCGGTACTTCTCGTCCAAAGAGCATCTCTACGCCGCGGTACTGCTCGATTGGGCGGCACCCGCCTATGCCAGGTCGGGCGAGGAATTGTCCGAGCACCAGATCCGCGCGAAGATGAATGCCGTCATCTCCTCGTTCGAGCGACGACCGCACTTCTTCAAGGTGCACGTCATCTTGCAGTCCAGTGCCGACCCCAACGCCAAGGCCTTGCTCGCCCAATTCTTCGAGGTCTGCCAGCACACATTGGCCGACGACTTCGCGCGGCTGGGTCCCGAGGCAGCCAAGGATGCGGCGATCATGCTGTGGTCGATCATCAACACCGTGCTCACCGGGACGGTGTACAACGAGGGATCCATGGACGACGTCTATCGACTGTGCAACCGCTTCATCGACTTCCTGTTCGGCGCACCCATCGACCCCTCCCTTGAAAACTAGATTCAAGTTCTAGTACGTTGGCCGGAAGACTTCCACCTTCCGATCTGACGCGCAGGAGTATCCATGGGTTTTCGGGGCGATGCCGCAGTGGTCGGTTTCCAAGAGCTTGCGCCGCAAAAGGTCTCGACTCGTACGCCGCGCTTCACCTTGGAGCAGTGGGCGACGCTGGGAGCGGCCGCGATCGCTGATGCTGGCCTCACTGGTGTCGAGATCGACGGGATCGTCACCTCCACCCTGCTCGAGTCCGAGATGTTCGTAACGTCCACGATCGCCGAATACCTGGGTGCGCGAATCAATTTCGCGGAGACCGTCGACCTCGGCGGCGCGTCGGCCGCCGCCATGGTCTGGCGCGCTGCCGCCGCCGTGGAACTGGGTATCTGCCAGGCTGTTCTGTGTGTGATCCCCGCTGACTACGGAGTGCCGTACAACGAGAAGAAACCGCTTCCCGACAGTCTGACCGACATCCTGCTCTACGGTTCGTCGTCGAACCGGTTCGGTTCACCGCAGGCCGAGTTCGACATCCCGTTCGGCAATCTGGGTCAGAACGGCCCGTACGGCCAGATCGCGCAGCTGTATCGATCGGTGTACGGCTACGACGAGCGGGCGATGGCCAAGATCGTGGTGGATCAGCGCGTCAACGCCAACAACACTCCCGATGCGGTGTTCCACGACAAGCCGCTGACCATCGAGGATGTTCTGGCGAGCCCGATGATCGCCGACCCGTTGCGGCGCCTCGAGATCGTCATGCCCTGTTCGGGAGGCGCCGCGGTTCTGGTGACGTCGGCCGACCTGGCCCGTCGGAGCAAGAACCGCCCGGTGTGGATCAAAGGTTTCGGCGAACACGTCGCGTACAAGACACCGACGTATGCCGAGGACCTCCTGGAGAGTCCGATCGCGCGTGCTGCCGAAACGGCGTTCGACATGAGCAGGCTCGACCGCTCCGACATGGACATGGTGTCGATCTACGACTGCTACACGATCACCGTGTTGATGAGCCTGGAAGACGCGGGATTCTGCGACAAGGGCAAGGGCATGGAGTTCGTGAACTCGCACGACCTTACGTTCCGGGGCGACTTTCCGCTCAACACCGCGGGAGGACAACTGGGTTTCGGTCAGGCCGGCCTGGCGGGCGGGATGCACCACGTATGCGATGCGACGCGACAGATCATGGGTCGTGCGGGTGCGGCCCAGGTGCCCGACTGCAACCGGGCTTTCGTCTCCGGCAACGGCGGCGTGATGGGCGAACAGACCACACTCGTACTGCAGGGCGACTAGGAAGCGATGACCTCATGACGTTCGCCAAGCCGATGCCGGTGAAAACCCCTGTCAGCGCCCCTTTTTGGGACGCACTCTCCGAACACAGGATCCGGATCCAGTACTCGCCCTCGTTGGGTCGTCACGTGTTCTATCCTCGGATCTTGGCGCCGGGGACGTTGGCCGACGATCTCGAGTGGAGAGAGATCTCCGGGCTGGGAAAGCTGTACACGTTCACCATCGCGCGTAAACCGGTGTCTCCGCACTTCGCCGACTCCGTGCCGCAGCTGCTCGCCGTGGTGCAGTGGGACGAGGGACCGCGGGTATCCACCGAGTTGGTCAACGTCGACCCCTCAGAAATCCACATCGGCATGCGGGTCAAGCCGGTGTTCTTCGACTACCCCGATGACGACGTCACCTTGTTGCGGTACGAGCCGGCCGACTGACGTCGTGCCGGCGGGCGGTCAGTCCGGGACCGGCACGGGTTCCAGCAGTTCGGCGCGCGACTCCGGCGCAGCTGCACGCAGGGCATCGGCGGATTCATCATCGGGTTGCCGCTGCGATGCCACCTCCGCCTCGACACGCGCGAGATAGGTCTGCACCTCGAAGTCGATACGTTCACTGTCCCAATCAAGCAGCGGCGCAACGAGATCGGCAACCTCGCGCGCGCTCTTCACACCGCGGTCCGGATATTCGATCGCAATCCGTGTCCGCCGGGCCAGCACGTCTTCGAGGTGCAGTGCGGCTTCGCTGACCACGGCGTAGACCACTTCGACACGCAGATACTGGGGCGCCGCAGCCAAGGGTTCGAGAAGGCTCGAGTCCTTCTTGGCGTAGGCCAACACCTCATCGATCATCGAGCCGTAGCGGTTCAGCAAGCGACGGATGCGGTAGGGATGCAACCCGAATCGCTGCCCGAGCTGATCGCACTGGTTGATCAGGGCGTGGTACCCCTCGGCCCCGACCAGCGGGACCTTGTCGGTGACCGACGGGGCCACCCGCACCGGGATGAAGTCGGTGATCGCGTCCACCGCGTCGGCGGCCATCACCCGGTAAGTGGTGTACTTCCCGCCGGCGATGGCGACGAGGCCGGGCGCGACCTCGGCCACCGCGTGCTCGCGAGACAGCTTCGACGTCTCGTCGCTCTCGCCCGCCAGTAGCGGTCGCAGGCCCGCGTAGACGCCTTCGATGTCGTCGTGGGTCAACGGCGTGACCAGCACCTCGTTCACCTTCTGCAGGATGTAGTCGATGTCTGCGCGGGTTGCGGCCGGGTGTGCGAGGTCGAGATTCCAGTCGGTGTCGGTGGTCCCGATGATCCAGTGCGTCTCCCAGGGGATGACAAACAGTACCGACGTGGCGGTGCGCAGGATGATGGCCGATTCACTGACGATGCGGTCCCGTGGGACGACGATGTGGACGCCCTTGGACGCGCGGACCCGAAACCTCCCGCGCTGCTTCGACAGAGCCTGGATCTCGTCGGTCCAGACACCGGAGGCATTGATGACGCAGTGACTGCGAATGTCGGCGGTCTCACCGGTCTCGGTGTCGCGCACGCGGACTCCGCTAACCCGGTCGGCCTCCCGCAGGAAACCCGTGACCTGGGTGGAGGTTCGGATGACGGCGCCGTAGTGCGATGCGGTGCGGGCCACCGTCAGGGTATGACGTGCGTCGTCGACCACGGTGTCGTAGTACGTGATTCCACCGGTGAGCGAGTTGCGTTTGAGCGCAGGCGCAATCCGCAGTGCGCCCGACCGTGACACGTGACGTTGTCCCGGAACGGATTTGGCTCCACCGAGTGAGTCGTACAGGAACAGGCCGGCGGCCACGTACGGCCGTTCCCAAACCCGGTGGCTCAGTGGATACAGGAACGGAAGGGGCTTCACCAGGTGCGGCGCCAGCGTGCTCAGCGACAGCTCACGCTCATGGAGCGCTTCGCGAACCAGACCGAACTCGAGCTGCTCGAGGTACCGCAAACCACCGTGGAACATCTTCGATGAGCGGCTCGATGTTCCCGATGCGATGTCGCGGGCTTCGACGAGGGCCACACGCAGACCCCGGGTTGCGGCGTCGAGCGCAGTGCCCACACCGACGATGCCACCACCGACCACCACCACGTCGAACAGCTCTGTGGACAGCCGATGCCAGGAGTTCTCCCGGTATCGAGGGCCCAGGTCGGACGGTCGATCGGGGTCGAATGCCGCTGCGCTCATCGCTATCTCCTCTGGTCACGGGTCGATCACCTGCCGCCGCGAACTCCGAAGCGGGCGAACCGACCGGACTACCGACGACAACGCTACCCGCTGGTAACCGGTCCGCCACCGCAAGTGGACCGGCCGTGTCCAAGTCGACAATCTGCGCGGATGGTCATGCGAAACTCGTTCCTGTGAGCAACAGCACCGGTTACATCGCTTCCATCGATCAGGGCACCACGTCCACCCGCTGCATGATCTTCGACCACGCCGGCCGAGTGGTCAGTTCTGAACAGATCGAGCATCAGCAGATCTTCCCGAAGTCCGGTTGGGTGGAACATGACGGTGCGGAGATCTGGCGCAACGCCCGGAGGGTGACCGCGGCCGCGATGGCCGCCGAAGATCTGTCCACCGCAGACATCCATGCCGTGGGCATCACCAATCAGCGTGAGACCACGCTGCTGTGGGATCGCGCGACCGGTGAGCCGATCTACAACGCCATCGTGTGGCAGGACACCAGGACTGCGGCACTCTGCGAGGAACTCGGCGGCGAACACGGTGCCGCCCGATATCAGGAGCGCACCGGCCTCCCCCTGTCCACCTACTTCGCCGGGCCGAAGATCCGCTGGATTCTCGACAACGTCGATGACGCCCGCGAGCGTGCCGAGGCCGGTGAATTATGTTTCGGCACAATGGATACCTGGCTGGTCTGGAACATGACCGGAGGTCCCGACGGAGGTCGACACCTGACCGATGTGACCAATGCGTCGCGGACCATGCTGATGGACATCGAGACGTTGCAGTGGGATGAGGAGATCTGTGCCGAGATGCAAATCCCGATGAGTCTTTTGCCGGAGATCAGCAGTTCGTCGCAGGTGTACGGACGGGTACGCGAGCGTGGGGCCCTCGCCGACGTGCCGATCGCGGGCATCTTGGGTGATCAGCAGGCGGCGACGTTCGGTCAGGCGTGCCTGGAGCCCGGCGAAGCGAAAAACACTTACGGCACAGGCAACTTCCTCCTCCTCAACACCGGTGGGGAGGTCGTCCGCAGCAGCCACGGATTGCTCACCACCGTGTGCTACAAGATCGGCGACAAGCGACCCGTGTACGCCCTGGAGGGCTCGATTGCCGTCACGGGTTCGCTGGTGCAGTGGCTGCGGGACAATCTCGGATTGATCGGCGCCGCAAGTGAAATCGAGACGGTGGCCAAGACCGTGGAGGACAACGGCGGCACCTACTTCGTGCCCGCCTTCTCCGGCTTGTTCGCGCCGCGTTGGCGGCCCGATGCCCGGGGCGTGATCGTGGGTTTGACCAGGTTCGTGAACAAGGGCCACATCGCGCGGGCGGCCCTGGAGGCCACGGCGTTTCAGACCCGTGAGGTGATCGAGGCGATGCAGGCCGATTCCGGTGTCGAGCTGTCGACCCTGAAGGTGGACGGCGGCATGGTGGTCAACGAACTGCTCATGCAATTCCAGTCGGACATCCTCGGGGTTCCCGTGGTACGCCCGGTTGTCAGCGAGACCACGGCTCTCGGTGCGGCGTACGCGGCCGGGCTGGCTGTGGGCTACTGGGGCACTGAGCAGGACATTCGCGACAACTGGATGCAAGACAAATCCTGGGAACCGTCCATGGCAGCAGAGGACCGGGATAAGCGATTCGCCGAGTGGAACAAAGCAGTCGAGCGTAGCTACGACCTGGCCTGACCTCAGGTCCTGTCGGGGGTGTCAGGGCCGTCGGGGTCGTTCGCGTTGGGGCTTCCGGCTTCCGGATTCGTACCTGGTGCAGACACCGCGTCCGAGCCTGTCTCGCCCGGCCTTGCCCAGTCGCCCAGGACAGGTGGTCCGACCAGCGGAAGGCGCCCGATGATCTCCTCGGCGTTCTCGCGGGTGTGCAGGTAGGAAGGTGCGCGGTGTTCGCCTTCTTTGTCTCTGCCTGCGCCGCGTCCGGCTGCGCCCGGCGGGATCATCGGCGACCCACCACGAGTCGACGTGGTCGGGCCGGATCCCGGCATGGGCCCGCCACCGGCGGTTGGCGTCGCGAGGGGTGTAACTGGGCGTGCGGCAAGCGATTTCGGGTCGGCACCGGCGCCGGCCCCGCCTGCACCGTTTGCTCCGAGTCCTCCGCCGCCGCGTGCTGCGGTCCCAGCCCCTCCACCTGATCCTGCGCCCGCGGTCCCCGGCCGGGTTCGAGCAGAGGTCGTCGCAGCGCCGGTCGCGCCGGCCCCGTTTGCTTGTCCGGCAATCGGTGACCCGAAAGCCCCGTTGAGCGGGCCGGGTGTTGATCCGCCGGCGTGTGCAGGCTCGGTTTGGCCCACGTCACCGAGTGAGAGCGGTTTGTCTTCTACCGGGTCGCCGCGGAAGGTCTCTTGTCCACCTGTGGGGCCCCCGGGACCGGCGGGTCCTGCTGCGCCCGCCGTGTTGTTGGCGCCGCCGACCCCTCCGAGTAGCCCTGAGTTGTCGCCGCTGCCCGAACTGCTGCCGTTGAGGCCGGCTGGATGGGTGTTGATCGGTTGGAAGTCAGCGCCCAGCTGTGGCAGTGGTACTCCGGTGTATTCGGGTAGCGAGCCGTTGGCGCCGATGACCGGGTTGCTGTAGATGTCGGTCATCGTGGTGGCCAGTTCGGATTGTTGCAGTACCTGCCGAGCAACGCTGGCGGCGTTGCCGCTGTACTGGGCGTCGAGGTCTGCGACGCTGCCTTGTGTCTGCGACAAGATTTTTGAGATGGCCGAGATCTGGTCTGCTATCTGCATTCCCACCGATGCAGAGTCGTCCATATGACGAATCGCATCCATCGTCGCGTGCCGCGAGCCGGTGACCGACTCACCGTGGAACTCCCCTTCGGGATACAGCCGTCCTAGCGTGGCGTAGTAGGTGTCCGACGCTGCCCTGATCCTCGCCGCGATCAACCTGATTGCTTCAGCGTCTGCTTCCGCCGAACTCGGCGCCATGGTCGCGCACACCGACCGCATCTCGTCGATCGCATGCCCGAACCAGTCCGTCTGCCCAATTGGCTTAGGCGGCATGAACTCCCCCGATTCACCTAGTCAGTGCCCTCCCCGACACCTCGCTGACATGGAGTCTAAGGCAGGCTCCGCTACTCGTAGCCTGCCCTGCCGACCTCAGTTAGGGATCTTGTCGATATATGCGCGCGTGAAGTCCAAAACCATCTGACACGCGTCCATTGTTCGCGCCTCGGGCTCAGTCGACGTAAGGATGTTCGTTACCACACCCGCTGAATATGACTGCACGTACGTCGAACATGTCCCGCCGTGGTCTTTCAATCCGAAAACACCGACCGTTCGACCTCCAATGACGACGTCAGGCCGCCAGTCAAGTTCTGGCGTGTGCCGTTTATAGATGTCCAACGACGCCGAATTGGCGACCACCTGGCCGAACCCAAATGCTTGCGGCATGAACCAGTGACAACCCCGCGTTCCCTGGCCATCCACCTGTGCGGCGTCCTCTACAACTGTGTAATCGATATTGAACTTTTCCAAATCAGCCGCTGCAAACGCCGTACAAGGTTCGTAAGGAGTTCCGTCGTTCGCGGCATTCGTCCTGTTAGGGAACCTACTTTCGAAAGGTAGGGGGGTCTGCGTTTCCGCAGCGCCATCCACCTGTCCCTGCTCACCAGCTGGCACCGCACGGGTTGACGAATCATCAACCGCGCATCCGGACGCCAATCCGACGATGACTAAGCCAATTGCAATGAAGCGAATCAACGGACCAGGTCGTTCGAGTTCTGGTCATCAACAGATTGGAGAGCATCTCGCGAACTTCGGCATACCGCGGCGTGGCTTCTCAGGTACTTCGCCTCAGCATCGATCGCTTGAACGAACGAGCTATTGCCCCCATGAACAATGGCTCGTAGGTTCTCGAGAAGTCCATTACCCTCTTCGCACTGCCCTGCCCAGTTTTGGACGAGGACAGCACGAAGGAGTGATTGTTGCTCCTCCAAAACCGTCGCGAACGCCTCACCTGCTCTAGCTAGTTCTTCCCACTGCGCATCGGTGAACTTCACTTCGTCTGTCACAGATCACTCCCCCGTTAGACCCCTCGCTCGGGGTTAGACGTTAACCGGTCCTCGCTGGTTCCGTCCGATCCGTCCGAGTTTGGTGGCTGCACCGCCGTGTTCGGCTGGCGTTCCCGTTTTGGCTGTAGCCAGGCCGTCGACCCCTTGGCCATCTAGTGGCCGGCGCCCGTGCGACCCGCACGAGTACGCATACCAACGACTGGGCGACATCCAGCGCCAGTCGCACCCGTCGTAAACCAAACCCGGTCGCGGTTAGTGCTCCGGTTGTTCGACAGGTTTCTCGCAATCCGCGTCAGCGACGTCTAGCTCTGGGTTCGCAATCGACTCGGTCAGGTTGTGTTGCTGGAGCTGCATGCGTTCTTCGCGTTCGTTGAGTGCCGCTTGGCGTTCGGCAATGACGTTTTGCCATGCCGTTTCGATGGTGTGGTCGGTGTGGTGGGCCCGGTTGATCCGCGGTTGTTGGTCGGGGTCGATGTACTTCGGTGGGATCCACGCCACCCGGCCCGTATCGGGGCCGTCGGTGACCATCACCGTCTGCCACTGATCCTCGCCGGGCCCGATCATGTTGTGGTGAGGCGGACACGCGGGCGCTAGCACGTCGATGTCGGTGTGTCCGCCGTCGGCCCATGCGGTGGTGTGATGGATTTCGGTCCAGGAGATCGGGTTACGACAACCCGGACTGGTGCAGCCTCGGTCTTTGGCGAACAACGCCATCCGCTGGCCTTGTTGGGCGGTGCGTTTGGCGCGGGCGAAGTAGAGGACGTCGGCGGAGTGGTTGGCGAACACTGCCAACGACCAATCCGCCCGCGCCGCGAGTGCGACAGCGTCCTTTACCGGCATATCAACGCCGGAGGCGGTGTGGGCGATGCCTGCGGCCTCATCAAGCTGTTGTTTGGTCATGGTGATGATGACCTGCACCGGCAGGCCACGGTGTGAAGTGCCGACTAGTTTGTACTCGAGAACGGTCTTGAGGATCGCTTTGAAAGCATCGTGCTGACGTTGCGCACGGGAACGGGTGTCGCGGCCGGCCGCAGCTTCGATGATCGCCGCATCCATGGTCGGGTCGTCGACGGCACCGGTGGGTGAGTTGGGGTCGTCGGGATTGTTCATACCCGGTGCGGCCCATACATCCATCACCGTTCGAAACAATGCCAACGTCGCCGGGTCGAGATTGCCACTGATTTTGGCCATCATGTCCAACCCTTGCGCACCGTCAGATAGGCCCCGGTTGCGTTTGCGGTCGGCGTCGTCGGTGAATGATCCGTCCGGATCGACTCGAGCCAGGACTTCTCGCCCACACACTTCGAGCTCAGTCGGAGTCAATGTGTGGGCGTTGTCGGTCAGCCAGGCATCGACCACGTCATACACTTCCGGCGCTGATTTGTGCGGAATGCGATCGCGGACTTTGAGCATCACATCCATGTGCGCCAACCCAATCGCACCCTCGGCGAACGCTTCCGCAGCGGCTGGACATTTCGGGGGCAACGGCTGCCCCTGCATCGACAACAACACACCAGCAGCATCAAGTGCTTTCAACCGCGAGGAGGCATCTCCACGAGACACCCGCAGTTCACTCATCACAAACCGGTGCAACGTCGAATGACCAGCCTTACGGAACAGGCCTCGATCATTCACCTCCTGCAACCGCTTGAGGCCCTGAAACGTCAGTGCCCGAACAACTCTCTCGTTCACCCGCACCAACTCAGCAACCTGCACATCATCAACATCAGTTGCTGACGTAGCAGCAATCCGCTGCAGCACCGCATCAAGATCGCGATACAACCCCACCAACACCGGCATTGGCGGTGGATCCACCGTCACCGAATCACTCATCGAAAAGCCCCCCAGCCTGTCGAACGCTTAGGGCAATTCTATCAGCGGAACTCGATTTTGTCGAACACCTGTTCGACTACTGGGTAGGTTGCACCGCCTCATACGCGGCCGCCAACCGCCGCACCCCTTCGGCCAGTTGATCAGGAGGAAGCGTGGCGAAACTCAGTCTGAGACAGTCCCCGAAGTCGGCGTCCACAGCAAACGCGGCGCCGGGGACAAAGGCCACGCCGGCATCAACCGCAGCAGGCAATAATTCCGTCGTGTCGATTCCGGGCAGTCGAACCCAGCAGAACATGCCCCCCTCAGGAGCCGTGAACTGAGCCGCCTCGCCAAACGTCCGCTGCAGCGATTCGGTCAAAGCAGTTGCCCGAGAGGAATACTCGGAGCAAACATCAGCGATGTGTCCGGAGAACCACTCTCGGTCGGCCAGCAGATCCGCGACCATCAACTGACTGAACGTCGACCCACACAGATCAGCCCCCTGGCGTAGTCGCTCCACCAATGCGACCAGCTCGGGCGGGCCGCTCATCCATCCCACCCGCAGTGCAGGCGCAAGAACTTTGGACGCAGTACCGAGCAGGACCACCCGATCACTGTGCGCAGCAATCGGTCTCACCTCCGCGCCCGAGAAGCGGAGTTTGCCGTACGGATCGTCTTCCACCACCACGAAGCCGAACTCGTCGGCCAGCCGGGCCAACTCCACCCGACGATCCTCAGACGCGCTCACACCGCCAGGATTGTGGAAGTTACTGACAGTGTGGACTATTCGGGGGCGCTCACCCTCTTGCAGCCACTCCCTGAGCAAGTCGACATCAATTCCGCTCGGCGTGATGGGCAGGGCACGAACCCGCGCCCGCACCGACTGGAACACCTGAAGAGCTCCCACGTAGACAGGGTCGTCCACGATGACCAGATCACCTGGATTGACCAGCGCGTGCGCCAGCAAGAACAACGCCTGTTGCGACCCGTGCGTCAGCAACACCCGCCCAGGGTCGTCGGTGCCGGTGTATTCGGCGACAACCTCGCGACACGACGACACACCGGCGCTCGCGGTGTACTGCAGGGCGGTCGGGTCCGCGATGATCCGGGCGGCCGACTCCGCGATCCGTTGCGCGGGAATGAGTTCCGTTGCCGGAAGCCCGCCCGCCATGCTCAGCACATTCGGCTGTTCGGTGAGCTTGAGCAGGTCACGGATCGCCGACCCGCGCACGTTGGCGAGTGCGTGCGACGCTGCGTACCGAGGACTGAGGACAACCATTCGATTCACTCCAACACATTCTGAAAAGTACGAGGACACAGAAGGTGATGAGTGTGGTCACCGAGCAGGGCACGTCAGGTCAGCGCCCACACCGTACGTTAGCGGGCGTGACCGATATGTGAAACCGGTTTCTCAGCCAGTGAGACTGGCTAGTCGAGGTCGTCGTGTCGAACCAACTGGCGCGCCGCCTCGGTCACCGATCCGGACAACGACGGGTACACCGAGAACGTGGCAGCCAGGTCACTGACCATCAGCTTGTTCTGCACCGCCAGCGCGATCGGTAAGATCAACTCCGACGCGTTCGGGGCCACCACCACGCCACCGATCACCACACCCGTCGCGGGTCGGCAGAAGATCTTCACGAAACCGCGCCGCAACCCGCTCATCTTCGCTCGCGGGTTGGTGGCCAACGGCAGCATCACGGTGCGGGCCGGGTACTCCCCCGAGTCGATCGCCTGCTGGCTCACCCCGACGGTCGCGATCTCCGGGCGCGTGAAGATGGCCGAGGCCACGGTCTTGAGCTTGATGGGCGTGACGCCCTCACCGAGTGCGTGGTACATCGCGATTCGGCCCTGCATGGCGGCGACAGACGCCAGCGGCAACAGACCCGTGCAGTCGCCGGCCGCATAGATTCCGGGCACGCCGGTCCGCGAGACCCGGTCCACCTGGAGATAGCCGCCTTTGGCGAGTTCGAGCCCGACGGCCTCGAGGCCGAGGTGGTCGGTGTTGGGGACCGAGCCCACCGTCATCAAGCAGTGCGATCCCTCCACCGTCCGGCCGTCGGACAAGATCACCTTGATCCCGTCGGCCGTGCGTTCGACCTTGTCGGCGCGCGCGTGCTTGACCAGCTTCACGCCGCGTTCGGCCAACACGTCCTCGAGCACAAGAGCAGCGTCCTCGTCTTCGCCGGGCAACACACGGTCGCGGCTGGACACCATCGTGACGGGAACGCCCAGCTCGGTATAGGCGTGGACGAACTCGGCACCGGTGACACCCGAACCGACCACCACGAGGTGCTCCGGGAATTCGTTCAGGTCGTACATCTGGCGCCAGGTGAGAATGCGTTCACCGTCGGGCTGCGCGTCGGGCAGCACCCGCGGCGACGCGCCGGTTGCGATCAACACCACATCGGCGTCCAGGACTTCCTGGGCGCCGTCGGATCCGTCCGGGTTGATCGTTGTCGCGATCACGCGGTGCCGGCCTCGTCCCGACTCCTGCTCTCCGAGCTTCGCGCGGCCCGCGATGATCCGGACGCCCTCGGTCAGCAGCCGCGACCGGATGTCGGACGACTGCGCGAATGCGAGGTCACGCACCCGCTGGTGGATCTGCGGCAGCGACACGAGTGCGCCGTCGTAACGAAGGTTGATGCCCAGGTCGACGGCCCGGCGGACCTCGGTGCGGATACCGGCGGACGCGATGAAGGTCTTCGACGGAACACAGTCCCAGAGCACGCAGGCACCACCGATGCCGTCGCTGTCGACCACAGTGATGTCGGCCCCGTAGCTGGCGGCGGCAAGCGCCGACTCGTAGCCGGCGGGTCCGCCGCCGATGATCACGATCTTGGTCAATTCAGCTCAACTCCCTGAAGATGTCGGGTGCCCCGAGCGGCGGGCTGCCACGTAACGAATCTAGTCGATCTGCAGTCCTGCTTTCCCGATGGGCGGATGACCATCTAGGCTCCTCCCCGTGCCCATCTACGCCGCATACGGCTCGAACATGCACCCCGAGCAGATGCTGGAGCGTGCTCCCCACTCGCCGATGGCGGGTACCGGATGGCTGACGGGCTGGCGGCTCACCTTCGGCGGCGGCGACATCGGCTGGGAAGGCGCGCTGGCAACAGTCACCGAAGACCGCGACAACCCCGACGCTCGCGTGTTCGTGGTGCTCTACGACGTGACCGAGGACGACGAGTCGAGCCTTGACCGGTGGGAAGGCTCCGAACTCGGCATACACCGCAAGATCCGGGCACGTGTCGACACCGCCGACGGCCCCGTGCTGGCATGGCTGTACGTCCTCGACGCCTTCGAAGGCGGCCTGCCCTCCGCCCGCTACCTGGGCGTGATGGCCGAAGCCGCCGAAATTGCGGGCGCGCCAAGCGATTACGTTCACCAGCTGCGACTTCGTGAGTCCCGCAACGTGGGTCCAGGACCCGAGTAGAGACGACCGGGGCCCGCGACGTCAGCGCATGGTCTGGCCGGCGGCGAGTACCACTCCGGCCAGTGCCCGTACGCCGATGGCCAGGGCCCGCTCGTCGAGATCGAAGTTCGGCTGGTGCAGATCTGTCTGCGGCCCGTGCCCGCTCCAGACCCCTAGTCGGGCCATGGCGCCCGGAACGTTCTCCAGGTACCACGAAAAGTCTTCGCCACCACCGGATTGTGCGGTCTCGGCCAACGCCTCGGGACCGATGTTCATCACCGATTGCCGCATCATTTCAGTGGACATCGGGTCGTTGACCACCGGGGGAACACCGCGTTTGTAGACCAGGTCGTACCGCACGCTGAGCGGAGCGAGTAGTCCCGAGATGATCTCGCGCACCATCGGCTCCAGCAACGCCCACGTCGCGTGGTCGCCGGTGCGAACGGTGCCGCGCAACCGGCCTTCCTGCGGTATCGCGTTCGGCGCGTCGCCGGCATGCGCCGACCCCCACACCATCACCGTGCTGGTTCGTGGGTCGATACGCCGCGACAGCACGCCCGGCAGGCCGGTGATCACGGTTCCCATCGCGTAGACGAGGTCGGCGGTCAGGTGTGGGCGCGAGGTGTGCCCGCCCGGCGAATGCAACACCAGCTCGACGTGGTCGGCCGCCGACGTGATGGCCCCTGGCCGCAATCCGACCTTGCCCACTTCGAGCTTGGGGTCGCAGTGCAGGGCAAAGAACTGGCTGACGCCCCGGGTGACACCGGCAGCGACCGCATCCACCGCTCCGCCGGGCATCACCTCTTCGGCGGCCTGGAACACCAGCCGCACTCCGATCGGGAGATCGTCCATCGAGGCGAGCGCCTTGCCGACGCCCAGCAGGATGGCCGTGTGCCCGTCGTGACCGCAGGCATGAGACACACCCTCCACCGTGGAGGCGAACGGTTGCCCGGTGCGTTCGGCGATGGGAAGGGCGTCCATGTCCGCGCGGAGCCCCACCAGCGGGCCTGCCGGCCCGAGATCGCACACGACGCCGGTTCCCTGAGGCAGGATGCGCGGCGAGAGACCTGCGCTGGTCAACTCGTCGAACACCACCCGAGTGGTCCGCAATTCACCCCGGGACAGTTCGGGGTTGGTGTGGAAGTCACGACGCCACGCCACCAGCTGCGCACTGTTCTGCGCCAGCCAGCTGTCCAGTTCCTTGAGGAAACGCTCCGGATCCACTCTCTGCCCACTCATGTCGAATACACACTCATCATCGATTGCCCACGATCTGCGATTTGCTCATCATCTGCGGTCTCTGACCGATCCGTCTCTCGTGCGCCTCCAGCAGCTCATCGCGCCACCGGCCGTCGAGCGCCGCCGTTGCTGCGGTGCGCGCCAGCGCGATTGCCCCATCGACCACTGCCTGGTCGGCTGAGGCCGACGCCGCCGCGGCGGCGAACTCCACCTCGTGGGTCCGGGCCCCATCGCTGTCGATACCGATCAGCGGGTGAATCGACGGCAGCATGTGACTGATGTTGCCCATGTCCGTACTACCCAGTGGCCGAACGCCTTCGACGGAAGGAGGCAGCACCTCACGACCGAGATCGGTGATCGCGTCGCGGTACGCGCCGAGCAGGCGCGGGTCGTGCCTCAGTTCGAGATAGATCGGCGACACGGTGGTCACCTCATGGGTACATCCGGTGGCGATGGCCCCGGCTGCGAAGCAACCTTCGGCGCGCTCGGCCAGATCCAACAACGATGCTTCGTCTCGCGCACGCAGGTAGTAGAGCAACTCACTGTGTCCGGCAACGATGTTCGGGGCGCTGCCCCCGACACTGATCATGCCGTGCAGCTGCTGTCCACGACGCAGGTGCTGACGCAGCAGCCCCAAGGACACCTGAGCGATCGTGGCCGCATCCGCAGCGTTGCGTCCACGCTCGGGCGCGGCGGAGGCATGCGACTCGACGCCCGTGTAGCGAATCGCCAGATCCGCCAATGCCAATGAGCTGCAAGCGACTTCGTCGGCAGTCCCGGGATGGACCATCAAAGCCATTGCCACCGAGTCGAAAACACCGGCCTCGGCCATGGCGATCTTGCCGCCACCGGTCTCCTCGGCGGGAGTACCGAGTACAAGCACGGTGATGCCGAGCTCGTCCGCGATCTCGGCGAGGCCGCGCGCGGCTCCCACCGCAGCGGCCGCGATCACGTTGTGACCGCAGGCATGGCCGATTCCGGGCAGCGCGTCGTACTCGGCACACAGTCCGACAACGAGGTCCCCTGAGCCGTAGGTGGCCGTGAAAGCTGTGGGCAGATCGGCCACACCGACCTCGACGATGAAGCCGTGATCGTCGAGCAGATCGGTGATCTTGGACACGCTGCGATGCTCGGCGAACGCCAACTCGGGCTCGGCGTGAAGTGAATGGGACAACTCGACGAGGTCGCCGGCGACCGCGCGCACCGCACGGTCAGCTCGTTTCTCGATCTCCGCCATCAGGCCATTCTCTCACCCCTGGCCACCGCGGTCCGAACGGAGTTAGCCAATCAACGATGCCGGGGTGGGGCGCTCGAGGTCGGTCAACAGTGGCGCACGAAGACCCTGCTTGATCACGGCGAGTGTGGGCCCGGCCACGGCGGCACGTCCGGCCGCGACACCCGATGCCTCCGTGAGCAGGTCGTCGATGGCAGCGGCCTGTTCGACGATGCCTGAATCGACGGCCTCGAGGGCGCCGTACCGACGTCCCGTGGTCATCGCCTCGATGGCTGTCGCGTCGGGCAGGCGGGTCCGCAGCAGCGACGCCATGCCCGTGGTGAACGGCATCCCGAGAAGCACCTCGGGTAGCGACCAAAACCCCCGTTCGGTGCGCATGACACGGTGGTCGGCGCACAGTGCGAGCATCGCGCCGGCCCCGAACGCGTGACCGTTGATGGCTGCGACCGTGGGCAGCGGGAAAGTGAGCACTCGTACGTAGAGAGCGTGCACTCGGTCGAGGTACGCGGGGAGTTTGTCGGCGTTGGCGCCGATGTAGTCCACGTCCAGTCCGTTCGAGAAGAACTTGCCGGCACCGGTGATGACCAGTGCGCCGGGGGTCGAGGTGGGCACCTCGTCGAGCAGGTTGTTGACGGTGTCCAGCCAGTCCATGGTGAACCGGATCTCGGGATTGGCCTCGCTGGCCTCGGTCTCGCCGGCGCCCAGGTGAAGGGTGTGCACGACGTCGGCGGTGGTCACATACGGCATGCGGTGACCATATCGCCTTAGGGTTGAGCCCATGGCAATCGACGGCGCAGACGTGGACCCCTCGACCGATCCCAGGGCAAGTGCTCAGACCGCGGCTGCTGCCATCGCGCAGCAGAGCAGCCTCGACAACCACGACGTGGCGGTGGTCCTCGGCTCGGGGTGGGCGCCTGCGGCCGACGCGCTCGGTGCGGCCGAGACCAGCATCCCGATGGCGACGCTGCCCGGTTTCACCCCTCCCAGCGCTGAAGGTCATTCGGGCACCGTCCATTCGTTGCACATCGGCGACAAATCGGTTCTGGTGTTGCTCGGCAGAACACACGCGTACGAGGGCCATCCCCTCGCGAATGTCGTACATGCCGTCCGGACAGCTGCGGCTGCCGGCGTCCGAACCCTTGTGCTCACCAACGCCGCCGGTGGACTGCGCTCCGACATGACCGTCGGTCAACCCGTTCTGATCAGCGATCACCTCAACCTCACCGGCCGCTCGCCGCTGGTCGGCGCGCAGTTCGTGGATCTGGTCAACGCCTATTCGCCGCGGCTCCGCGGGATCGCGCAATCCGTCGATCCCTCTCTCGCCGAGGGTGTTTACGCAGGGCTTCCCGGGCCGCACTACGAGACACCCGCCGAGATCAACATGCTGCGGGTCATCGGTGCAGATCTTGTCGGGATGTCCACCGTTCACGAGACCATCGCGGCCCGAGCGGAAAAGCTCGAGATACTCGGCATTTCCCTGGTCACCAATCTCGCTGCGGGCATCACCGGCGAGCCCCTCGACCACGAGGAAGTACTCGAGGTCGGCCGCGCATCGGCGACGCGGATGGGCCACCTCCTGGCCCAGGTGATCGAGAAGATCTGATCATTGGATGAGCCACCTCGACAAGGTGCAGGCCTGGATCGACGCGGACCCGGACCCGGCCACCCGCCGCGAACTGCAGACCCTCGACTCCAATTCGATTGCCGAGCGCTTCTCGGACACATTGCATTTCGGCACCGCAGGACTGCGCGGCCCGGTTCGCGCGGGACCGATGGGGATGAATGTCGCAGTGGTCACGAAGGCGACAGCAGGCGTCGGGCAGTGGCTCATCGACCATGGCCATCACGGCGCCGCGGTTGTGGTCGGCCGCGACGCCCGGCACGGATCTGAGCCGTTCTTCCACGCGACAACCGAAGTGCTTGCCGCACAGGGTTTTGATGTCGTTGCGCTCCCCGATCCCGGCCCGACACCCCTGGTCGCCTTCGCCGTTCGCGATCTCGGTGCGGCTGCAGGGATCCAGATCACCGCATCACACAACCCACCCGCCGACAACGGCTACAAGGTGTACCTCGACGGTGGCGCCCAACTGGTCCCGCCCGCCGACAACGAGATCGAGCAGCTCATCGGTCACACCGGCGCCGCAATCTCGATCGCCCGTATCCCGGTGGACCCGGACTCCCGCGCCGACGCGAACATCGAGAGGTACCTGGCACGCCTCGGGTCGCGCTTCGGCACGCGACGCAGCGATCTCAAGGTCGCGCTGACCGCCATGCACGGTGTGGGTGGCGAACTCGCGGTCGAAGCCCTGCGTCGGGCCGGTTTCACGAATGTTGTTGTGGTGCCCGAACAACAACACCCCGACCCCGACTTCCCTACTGCGACCTTCCCCAACCCGGAAGAACCCGGAGCTGCGGATCTCCTGCTGGACCTCGCCAGTGACATCGACGCCGACCTGGCCATCGCTCTCGATCCGGACGCTGATCGCTGCGCGGTCGGGGCCCTGGTCGAGGGCTCGTGGCGGATGTTGACCGGCGATGAAACGGGCGCGCTCCTCGGCGCCGACATCCTCGCTTCCCGCAACACCGTGGCCGGAACCGGGAGCAGCCCGCTGGTTGCCAGCACGATCGTCTCCGGCAGCTTGCTGAGCAAGATCGCCGCGGCCGCAGGTGCACGCCATGCGACCACCCTCACAGGCTTCAAATGGCTGGTCCGCGCAGGCGAGGGACTCGTGTACGCCTACGAAGAAGCCATCGGCCACTGTGTGGACCCGGACGCCGTCCGGGACAAGGACGGCATCAGCGCCGCAGTGGCACTCTGCGTACTGGCAGACGATCTCGCCCGGTCCAGCCGAACACTCGCCCAGCGCCTTGACGAGCTGTTCGAACTCCACGGCGTCCACACGACCGGTCAGTATTCGCTGCGGGTCGACGACCTCGATCGGATCGCAGAGATCATGCGGTCGCTTCGGCACGATCCGCCTTCTGAGCTCGCGGGGGTTGTCGTTGCGATGGAGGATTTTCTCTCGAGACCGCCATCGCAATCAACAGACGCAGTGCAGTTCACCGGCACCACCGACACCGGAACGATCCGGGTGATCGCACGGCCGTCGGGTACCGAACCGAAGCTGAAGTTCTATCTCGAGGTGACCGAATCTCCCGGACGGCCGCTGGGCGATGCGCACGCGGCTGCCCAGCGACGATTGGCGCAGCTGACCGACGAGGTGTCGGCATTGACCAACGTCGGCCAGCGGTAGGGTGAGCACGTGAGCGGCAACTTCTACCCGACTCCCCCGCCGAGATCACCGTGGGCTTCTCCTCTGGTCATCGGCGCTGTCGTGGCGGGCGTCTTGGTCCTGGCGCTCGCGGTAGTCCTGGGTTTCCTCTTCATCCCCGCGGACGAAAAGTCCTCGGCGTCCGACAGCAGCACCACGGCGCCGCCCCCGACCACAACGCAGCAGGTGTCGACGAAAACCGAAACGGTGACCGCGACGACGCCTCCGACCACCACACCACCGACGATCTCGACGCCGCGGGCCACGCCCACGGTGCCGGGCACCGACTGGCAAGGTTTCGTCAGCGGGCCCCGCTGCAACGCGGCCGGCGATCCGGCGGTGATGATCGGCCAGACCGCGCGGTCGAATGTTGTTGTCTGCCAAGTCGGTACCCAGGTCGGCCGCTACTACTACAAGGGCCTCGCGGACGGCCAGAGCACCGAGCTGCAATT
Source organism: Williamsia sp. R60 (assembly GCF_054063855.1). Classification (NCBI taxonomy): domain Bacteria; kingdom Bacillati; phylum Actinomycetota; class Actinomycetes; order Mycobacteriales; family Nocardiaceae; genus Williamsia; species Williamsia sp. R60. The sequence continues at coordinate 1,300,769 of NZ_JBSSGR010000002.1, read as the reverse complement.
CCCCACCCGGTCGGGTGATCAATTCGTCGCCGTCAATGTCGACACCACTTACGAGATGACGCCCGCAGCCCTGACCATCTCGACCAACGGTTCGGTGGTCGCTGCCGAGCCGATGATCTACTACTGGACCAATTGATCTCGTGGCCGGTCCCAGCTCTCGTGAGGTGCTTCACGCCGCACACATCGATGTGGTGCGCGGCGGGCGATTCCTCCTGCGCGACATCACCTTCACCGTCCACGCCGGAGAACATTGGGCACTGCTCGGACCCAACGGCGCCGGTAAGTCGACGCTGCTGAACATTCTCGGAGCATTCGGTCACCCGACCCGTGGCACGGTGGACGTGCTCGGTCGCCGCCTCGGCCGGGTGGACATGCGCGAATTGCGCACGCACATCGGGCACGTGGACCCGCGGCACCGATTGGATCTGCCGTTGTCCGCTCACGACGTGGTGCTCACCGGCCTCACCAACACACCCGAACTCGATCACAGGCGTACGTATACCGCCGACGAGAACAAACATGCCGACGAGCTTCTCGACCTGCTGGGGATGTCGGACCGCCGAAAGTCGGTGTGGACGCTGATGAGCCAGGGCGAACGGGGCCGGACACTCATCGCGCGAGCTCTGATGGCACGCCCCTCACTGCTGTTGCTCGACGAGCCGGCAACCGGACTCGATCTCGCCGCCCGGGAACAACTGCTCGGGAGCATCGATCAACTGCGCCGCGAAGTCGTCGATCTCGCCAGCGTTCTGGTGACCCACCACCTCGAGGATCTGCCCACCAGCACCAGCCATGCCCTGCTTTTGCGCGACGGCCTCACGGTGGCATGCGGCGAGGTCGACGACGCCCTCACGACCGACACCATCAGCACCTGCTTCGACCATCCTGTACAGGTGCGCCGCGACGGCGGACGATGGTCCGCACGCAGTCACCCCTAGGAGAACCGGAGGAACCAACCGTGTCCGCAGCGTTCCCGCCGATCACCGGCCTCCATCACGTGAGTCTCACCGTGAGCGACGTCGACCGGAGTATCACCTGGTACCAGGATGTGTGCGGATTCCGGTTACGGCGACGCCACTCGAGCTACAACCTGAAAAAGGCCCTCCTCGCCCACGAATGCGGGATTCAAGTGGTACTCAACGGCCATGGGACCGACGCCATATCGGGTCGCTTCTCCGAGTTCCGTTGCGGTCTGGACCACCTCGCGCTCGCGGTCCCCGATTTGCGCGCACTCGAGCGCTGGCTGGCCCATCTGGACGCCGGGGGCGTCGAGCACAGCGGGATCGCCGTCGGCTCCACCGGCCACCTCATCGCTTTCCGTGACCCCGACGGCATCGCGCTCGAGTTCTACACGGTCTGACCGAACTGCCCGACCCCGCGCCGGAATGCACCGGCTCAAGCTCCGGTCAGCGTGGCCCGAACTGGCGGTCCCCGGCGTCGCCGAGCCCGGGTGTGATGTATGCGGCAGCGTTGAGCCCGTCATCGACTGCTGCGGTGACCAGACGCACCGGATAGCCCGATTTCTCCAGCGCCTCAACACCTTCCGGCGCGGCGACGACGCACACCGCAGTGATGTCGGTGGCCTTGCGCTGCACCAGCAGTTCGATCGTGTGCAGCATCGACCCTCCCGTGGCAAGCATCGGGTCGAGCACGAAAACAGGTTGGCCGGTCAGATCGTCCGGCAGCGACTCGAGGTACGGAACCGGCTGGTGCGTCTCTTCGTTGCGGGCGATCCCGACGAACCCCACGTTCGCTTCCGGCACCATCGCATGCGCCTGTTCCACCATCCCGAGGCCGGCACGCAGAACGGGAACCAACAGCGGCGGCGCTGCAAGACGCACCCCCGTGGTGGTGGTCACCGGCGTCGTGACCGGCACCTCCGCGACCGGCGCTCCCACCAGCGCCTCGTAGATCAGCATCTGGGTGAGGTCGGCAAGCGCGCCACGAAAGGCGGCGTTGTCGGTGCGCTCGTCGCGCAACGTGGTGAGCCTTGCGGCGGCCAATGGATGATCAACAGCTCGGATCTGCATTGACCAACCATACGAGGGAACCGCCGCGCCCGGCGATCGCGTCGAATGCCCATGAGTCAGGTCTCCGTTGATCCCGCCGCCCTCCGAACCGCTTCGCTCGGCACCCGCGCCGTCGGCGAGGACATCGCCACCCAGGCCTTGGCCGGCCGCGCCGACGCGGCACTGCTCGCTCCGGTGTTCGGCATCATCGGAGCCGAGTTCGCGGCCGCGGCCGCGATGATCACCGACCGGCACTGCCGCGAGATCGAACAGCTCGCGGCCAGGGTCCGGACACTCGGTGATGGCCTGCGCGGCGCGCAGGTCGCCTACGCCGACACCGACGACAACAGCGCGGCGCAGATCGTGGCGATCTGATGATCCCCATCGAGCTCCTGCTCGCCCCGCTGAACGCCCTGATCACGGCGATGGGAACCGGCGTGCTGCCCGCGGGCGCTCCTGCGGCGCAACTTCGTTCCACCGCAGCGGTTCTCGACGACGCCAGGGCCACGCAGCATCGATTGAACAGCGAGCTGGCACCACAGTGGTCGGGCGCCGGTGGCTCCCAGGCCCTCGCCACACTCGACCAGGCGGTCCGGGACACCGCGCACCATTGCGACAACAGTACCGACATCGCCGAAGTGATCGAGTCGGCAGCCGACAAGGTGCGCCTGGCCTCCGTCGAACTCCAGTCGATCCTCGACTCCTTTGTCACCATCGCCTCGGCCATGGGACCGTCACTCTTCACCCCCGCCGGTGTGGCTGCGGTCATTCCGGTCGCGATGACGCACATTCAACGGGGCATCGCCGTGCTCGAGAAGACCCGAGCCGCATTGGCCGACGACACCCAACGCTTGATGGCCATCGGCCGTACCCCTGCGGGCTCAGCGATGGTCGACACCCAATTTGCGCGAGTCGGCGACGAACTCGGAAATCTCACCGACGCAGCGTTTGGGCCGGTGCAGGCTGCTGCCCCAGTCACATCTTCAGACGCGGCCGGAGGAGCTCAGACGCTGCCGGCCGGATTGTCTGCAACCAACCCCGGTGGCACCGGCGTCGCCATCACCTTGCCCGACGGGTCGGTGGCCTACGCACCGAACGAACGAGCCGCAACAGCGGTACGGGCAGCACTGAGCCAGCAGGGCGTGCCCTATGTCTGGGGCGGCACCACACCCGGGCAGGGTCTGGACTGCAGCGGTCTGACCCAATGGGCCTACCGGGAGGCCGGAGTCGAATTGCCCAGGCTTGCCCAGGAACAGGACACAGCCGGCATCGCGGTCGCACAGTCCGATCTCCAGCCGGGTGATCTCGCCGTGTGGTCGGGACACGTCGCCATGTATGTGGGCAACGGCCAGCTGGTGGAAGCCGGTGACCCGGTCAGTGTGTCCCCGCTGCGTACGACCAACATGGGTCAGACCTTCGAAGGGTTCTACCGACCGCAATGACTCGAGCGACACCACCGGCGATCCGGCACCGTCACGATCCGGCCATGCCCGATGTAGCCGACGTTCAGGATCGGTGACTAGGCTCTGTGGCCATGGCCGGAGACATCGTCCCAATCGAACTCGGAATCACCGAGGGCAACGCATTCACCCTGTGGGCCCCACGCTGGCGTGAGGGTGACGATGAGTGGGAGGCATTCCTCGGTCTCGACGAGGATCTGTACGGCTTCGCGTCCGTGGCAGAACTGGTGGCCTTCATCCGTTCGGGCGACGACAACGATCTCGTGGAACACCCCGCGTGGAACACCGTTGTCGGACTCAAGGCCGACGAACTCGAACCGGCCGAGGACAAATCCTTTGATCTGATCGCCGTTCCCGAGCTCGCCTCTGAAGACCCCACACCCGAGGTCATCGCCAAACTCGAGGACGTACTCGAGATCGTCCGGATCATCGGCGAGGTCTGCGAACTGACCCCGATCACCAAGTTCTTCAACGGCAACCCGATCCTCGGTGCCGTCACCACCGGCACCCGCAACTTCCAGGGCCGTGACGGTGAAGAACTGTGGGGGCGCATCGGAACACTCATCGACAAGCGCTGGGACGACGTGGTCGATGCCATCGACGAGGTGATCACCAGCCCCGAGGTCGACGCTGACCTGGTGTCGGTGGCCGAGGCAGAGATCCTCGCCGCCGCCAGTGCCGAAGACGAAGACGAGCCCGACGAAGACATCGAGTTGATCGACGGCGAATCGGACGACACAGATTCCGACGAAGATGACGATGACCTCGACGACGATGAAGATGATGATGACGACGAGATCGACGAGGACGATTTCTGGGCGTCGGTCGGCATCGATCCCATTCAGATCATCACCGCCGACGGCGAGTTCTTCACGCTGCGTTGTTATCTCGACGACGACCCGGTCTTCTTGGGGACGCGCGGCAAGATCTTCGCCTTCCCCTCGCACCGGGCACTGGAGCGATTCCTCGCCGACGACAACGAACACGATCTCTCCGTGGTCAGCACCTTCGAGGAGATCCAGGTCGCCGCAACCGACGGTTCGCTGGAGATCGAGGTGTACGAGGACAACGTCTACGTGCTGCCCGGCCTCACCGAGGACATCGCGGACGGTCCCCGCCGCATCGACCGTCGCCAGCTGGAGTTGGCGGTCGAACTGTTCACCGACGCAGCCGATTTCGCCGACGACGATTCGGTCGCGGAAGCGCTGGGTTCCACGACACCGCTGGGCTGGTTCGTCAACTATGCGCTCAACCCCGACCCGAAGCGCTTGGCCCCGAGCCCGCCCTTCGACAACGAGTCAGAGGCGTGGCGGGCGCTGGAGCACGAGTTCGAGACCCGGCTCGACAAGAAACGCGGTTAGCCGGCCGACGGGTCGGCCCGCTGGACGGCGGTAAAGGCCCGCTCGACGGTGATAACGGCCCGGTCGACGGCGGTATCGGCCCGATCGGCGGCAGTAAAGGCCCGCTCGAGGGCGTTCAGCCGATGAGCACCGCGTACCCCGGCTTGATGACGTCGTCGATGATGGCGAGTCGTTCGTCGAAGTGGATGAACGCCGACTTCATCGCGTTCACCGTGAACCGTTCGAGGTCGGCCCAGCCGTAGTCGAACTGGTCGACGAGCACCTTGCACTCCCGGCTCATGGTGGTGTCACTCATCAGCCGGTTGTCGGTGTTCACCGTCACCCGGAACCGCAGTCGGGCCAGCACGTTGAACGGATGGGTCACCAGACTCTCGACGGCACCGGTCTGCACGTTGCTGCTCGGACACAGTTCGAGCGGAATCCGCTTGTCGCGCACGTAGTTCGCCACATCGCCCAGCTGGGCGTCGGGGAATGCGCCTGCCGCGAGATCGGTGCCGGCCGGCAGGACGATGTCCTCGATCACCCGGACCCCATGCCCAAGGCGATCGGCACCGCAGAAGCTGATCGCCTCGTGGATCGACGGCAATCCGAACGCCTCACCGGCATGGATGGTGAAGGGTGCGTTGTTCGCCCGCATGTACTCGAACGCATCGAGATGTCTGCTCGGTGGGTAACCGGCCTCGGCGCCCGCGATGTCGAAGCCCGCGACGCCGCGGTGGCGGAATCGCACTGCCAATTCGGCGATCTCCCTCGACCGAGCGGCGTGCCGCATCGCGGTCACCAAAGTGCGCACCTGGATCTTCCGGCCCCGGTCTGCCGCGTGTGCGGTGCCGTCGGCGAATCCTCGCAGGACGGCCTCGACAACCTCGTCGAGGGTCAGGCCGGCTTCCAGATGCTGCTCGGGGGCGAAGCGGACCTCCGCGTACACCACCCCGTCGTCGGCGAGGTCTTCGGCGCATTCACGGGCCACCCGCTCCAGAGCGGCCGCCGTCTGCATCACCGCGACGGTGTGTGTGAACGTCTCGAGGTATCGCACCAAGGATCCGCTGTCGGCGGCGTCGCGGAACCACGACGCCAGGCCGGGGACGTCCTCAGCGGGAAGATCCTCGTACCCCACATCGCGAGCCAACTCCAGCACGGTTCCCGGGCGCAGTCCGCCGTCGAGATGGTCGTGCAAGAGCACCTTCGGCGCGAGGGAGATCGTCGGCAAGTCCAGCGGCGCGGGTGTCATGTGTCGACGGTAACCCGATCGATCACCCGCGACCGGGCTTGCGGCGCTGTCGAACCGATCACGGCGGCCCCGGCCAGTGCCGCCGACCCGGCAGCAAAACGTTGCGGCGTTCCGGTGTACATGGTGAACAGCGGGTCGCCCACGGCCACGCGGTCGCCGGCACTCACATGCAGCTTCACCCCGGCCTCCGCCTGGACTGCTTCGCCCTGTCGTTCTCGGCCCGCACCCAGTCGCCATGCGGCCACGCCGACAGCCATGGCATCGATCGTTTCGACCACTCCGGCGGTCTGTGCGCGGATGACCTCAAACTCGGCGGCCACGGGCAGCGGCGCGCGGGGGTCGCCGCCCTGGGCCCGGATCATCGCGTCCCAGACGTCCATCGCCTTGCCGTTCGACAGGTTGTCCGCCGGATCCACCCCGGTGATCCCCGCGGCGTCGAGCATGGCGGCCGCCAACGCCACGGTGAGTTCGACGACGTCGGGCGGTCCACCACCGGCAAGTACGTCCACGGATTCGGCGACCTCCAGCGCGTTCCCTGCCGTGAGCCCCAGAGGCTCCGACATCGAGGTCAGCAGGGCCGAGGTGTGCACACCTGCTTGGTTACCCAGCTCCACCATGATCTCGGCCAGCTCGCGTGCATCGGCCTCGGACTTCATGAAGGCGCCGGAGCCGACCTTGACGTCCAGTACCAGCGCGCCGGTTCCCTCGGCGATCTTCTTGCTCATGATCGAACTCGCGATGAGCGGAATCGATTCGACCGTCCCCGTGACGTCGCGCAGTGCATAGAGCTTCTTGTCGGCAGGAGCGAGAGTCGCACCCGCGGCGCAGATCACGGCGCCGACGGACTCGAGCTGCGCGACGATCTCGTCGTTTGTCAGGTCCGCTCGCCAGCCGGCGATGGCCTCGAGCTTGTCCAACGTGCCACCGGTGTGCCCCAGCCCGCGGCCGGACAGTTGCGGCACCGCGACGCCGAAGGACGCGACGAGCGGCGCCAGCGGCAACGTGATCTTGTCCCCCACCCCACCTGTCGAGTGCTTGTCGACGGTCTTCAGCTTCTTGCCGTCGCGCCGGAGATGGGTGAAGTCCATCCGTTCTCCGGAGTTCATCATGGCCGCCGTCCAACGGGCGATCTCCCGGCGGTTCATGCCGCGCAACAGAATCGCCATCGCGAGCGCCGACATCTGCTCCGCGTGCACCGACCCGTGGGTGAACGCATCGATCACCCAGTCGATCTGTCCGTCGGTCAATGCGTGACCGTCTCGTTTGGTGGCGATCACCGTGACCGCGTCATGGATCTCAGGCACCACCGACCTCCTTGTTCCCGTCAGCGCCATCGGCCACTCCGCCATCAACCACTCCGCCATCGACCACTCGGCCGGCCTCGAGATCGGCGGGCCCGAACGAGTCCGGCAGCAGAACGCCCAACGGCTTGGGCCCGTCGCGGTGATCGATCAGCATCGTGTCCCCGCCGTGTTCGAGCAACACTTGTCGACAGCGCCCACAAGGCATCAGGATCTGGCCCCGGCTGTCGGTGCAACTGAGCGCCACGAGGCGCCCACCACCGGAAACGTGGAGGTTTCCGGCCAGCGTGCACTCGGCGCAAAGCCCCAAACCATATGAGACATTTTCCACATTGCAACCGGTAACAATTCGCCCGTCGTCGACTAAGGCGGCCGCGCCCACCGGGTACCGCGAGTAGGGGACGTAGGCACCCTTCATTACCTCTATTGCTCTGTCCCGCAATAGATTCCAATCGATACTGGCCGACATTTCGCAGCCTTTCGCTCGCGACGGACAGCGCGGACGCATCCGCGCCTGAGATGTGAAGAATGGTAAGGCAACCCTAATTCGAGATGCCTTGGGGCTCTTGTCGACTCGGGGAGGATTCCACCCTCGTTCAGCTTAGGTTTAAGGTTTGTTTTGTGGGTCCACGATCGAGCTGCCGGAACCGCGCTCGACGCGTCCACCAACGATGTTGGAGGCCAATTTCTCGATGAGCATTCCTACAGAGACCGCGCCCGCCCCGGTGCGCAAACGTTCCCTGTATCGGGGTGACCCAGGCATGTGGTCCTGGGTGCTGCACCGGATCACCGGTGTCTCGATCTTCTTTTTCCTCTTTGTACACGTGCTCGATACGGCAGTGATCCGGATCGACCCCGACAAGTACTCCGAGATCATCGAGACGTACAAGAACCCGATCGTCGGCCTGATGGAAATCGGCCTCGTGGCGTGTGTGCTCTACCACGCTCTCAACGGTGTTCGCATCATCCTCATCGACTTCTGGTCGAAGGGTCCCAAGTACCAGCGTCAGATGCTGTGGATCATCTTGGGCTTGTTCGTCATCCTGTTCGGCGCGGCGACGGTCCGGTTGCTGCAGCTCATCGTGGAACACATCTAGGGAGGCCGGACGATGACCACATCACAAACCCCCCGGATAGCCAAGACGTACGGCACCGACCACGACCGGCCGGCCAGTCTGGACAACCCGCGCTCACCGCGCCGCCCCAAGGGCGGCAACTTCGAGAAGAACGCATGGCTCTTCATGCGTTTCTCCGGTCTCGCGCTGATCATCCTGACCATCGGCCACATGTTCATCATGCTGGCCTGGGACGACGGTGTTCACCGGATCGACGCCTCGTTCGTCGCGGCGCGTTGGAAAGAACCGTTCTGGCAGGTCTGGGACATCTCGATGCTGTGGCTGGCCCAGCTACACGGTGGCAACGGTGTCCGCACGGTGATCGCGGACTACTCGCGTAAAGACTCGACACGTTTCTGGCTGAACGTCCTGCTGGTGCTGTCGATGATCCTGGTGCTGCTCACGGGCACGTACGCCCTGCTCACCTTTGACATCACAAGCGTGGGCTGACCCCGATCCGCCTTTCGGCCACGACCGCATGCCTCCGGCGAGCACCCACCGGCCGCATCCGGTGACACTGATGAGAGAGAAGCCATAGATGCAGGAACACCGTTACGACGTGGTGATCGTCGGCGCCGGCGGCGCCGGAATGCGCGCGGCCATCGAAGCCGCGCCGCGCGCCCGAACAGCCGTGCTGACCAAGCTCTACCCCACCCGTAGCCATACCGGCGCGGCCCAGGGTGGCATGTGCGCCGCGCTCGCCAACGTCGAGGAAGACAACTGGGAGTGGCACACGTTCGACACCGTCAAGGGCGGCGACTACCTCGCCGACCAGGACGCGGTCGAGATCATGGCGAAAGAGGCCATCGACGCCGTGCTCGACCTCGAGAAGATGGGTCTGCCGTTCAACCGGACCCCCGAGGGCAAGATCGACCAGCGTCGATTCGGTGGGCACACCCGCGACCACGGCAAGAGCCCGGTCCGCCGGGCCTGCTACGCGGCCGACCGCACCGGCCACATGATCTTGCAGACGCTGTACCAGAACTGCGTCAAGCAGGACGTCGAGTTCTTCAACGAGTTCTACGCGCTCGACATCTGCCTCACCGAGAACGACAAGGGCGAGAAGGTTGCCACCGGTGTGGTCGCCTACGAGCTGGCCACCGGCGAGATCCACGTCTTCCACGCGAAGTCGATCGTCTTCGCGACCGGCGGCTCGGGACGTATGTACAAGACCACGTCCAATGCGCACACCCTCACCGGTGACGGCATGGGCATCGTCTTCCGCAAGGGTCTGCCGCTGGAAGACATGGAGTTCCACCAGTTCCACCCGACAGGTCTCGCCGGGCTGGGCATCCTGATCTCCGAGGCCGTACGCGGAGAGGGCGGCATCCTCCGCAACGTGGACGGTGAGCGGTTCATGGAGCGCTACGCCCCCACCATCAAGGACCTCGCTCCCCGCGACATCGTCGCCCGCTCCATGGTTCTGGAGGTTCTCGAAGGCCGCGGCGCCGGACCGAACAAGGATTACGTCTACATCGACGTGACCCACCTCGGCGAGGAAGTCCTCAACGAGAAACTGCCCGACATCACCGAGTTCGCCCGCACGTATCTCGGCGTCGATCCGGTCACCGAGTACGTCCCCGTGTTCCCCACCTGTCACTACGTCATGGGCGGCATCCCCACCAAGATCAACGGCGAGGTGCTAGCGAACAACGACGAGGTCGTGCACGGGCTGTACGCCGCCGGCGAGTGCGCGTGCGTCTCGGTCCACGGTGCGAACCGCCTCGGTACGAACTCGCTGCTCGACATCAACGTCTTCGGTCGTCGCGCCGGCATCGCTGCGGCCGAGTACGCGCAGAACACCGAGTTCCACGAGATGCCCGAGGAGCCGACCAAGATGGTCGACGGCTGGCTCGAGACCATTCTCTCCGAGCACGGACACGAGCGGGTTGCCGACATCCGTACCGAACTGCAGGCCTCGATGGACGCGAACGCCTCGGTGTTCCGTACCGAAGAGACGCTGAAGCAGGCGCTCACCGACATCCACGGATTCAAGGAGCGCTACAACCACATTCGTGTTCACGACAAGGGCAAGCGCTTCAACAGCGACCTGCTCGAGGCGATCGAACTCGGCTTCCTCCTGGAGATGGCCGAGGTCACCGTCGTGGGCGCGCTGAACCGGAAGGAATCGCGCGGCGGTCACGCCCGCGAGGACTACCCCGATCGTGACGACACCAACTACATGCGGCACACGATGGCGTACAAGAAGGGCGACACCCTTCTCTCCGACATCGAGTTGGACTACAAGCCAGTGGTCCAGACCCGTTACGAGCCGATGGAGCGGAAGTACTGATGACCGTAACCACTGATGTCGCCGCCGGCGAAGCACCCGACGGCCCCGCACTCCCCCCGGTCCCCGATGAGGCGACCATGGTCACCCTGAAGATCCGCCGGTTCAACCCGGAAGATCCGGACGCACAGGGCTTCGAGAGCTTCCGCGTGCCTGCTCTGCAGACCGACCGCCTGCTCAACCTGCTCCTGTACGTGAAGGGCTACCTCGACGGCACCCTGACGTTCCGCCGCTCGTGCGCTCACGGCGTCTGCGGTTCGGACGCCATGCGGATCAACGGCGTGAACCGGCTGGCCTGCAAGCTGCTGATGAAGGACATGCTCCCCAAGGACAAGTCCAAGGAGATCACCATCACGGTGGAGCCGATTCGCGGCCTACCGGTGGAAAAGGACCTGGTGGTCGACATGGAGCCGTTCTTCGACGCGTTCCGCGCCGTGAAGCCGTTCCTGATGACCAGCGGCAACGAGCCGACCCGTGAGCGCATCCAGAGCCAGACCGATCGCGCCCGGTTCGACGACACCACCAAGTGCATTCTGTGTGCATGCTGCACCACCAGTTGCCCGGTGTACTGGAGCGAGGGCAGCTACTTCGGCCCCGCAGCCATCGTCAACGCTCACCGCTTCATCTTCGACAGCCGCGACGAAGGTGCTGCAGAGCGTCTGGACATCCTCAACGAGGTCGACGGCGTGTGGCGTTGCCGCACCACCTTCAACTGCACCGACGCTTGCCCTCGCGGCATCCAGGTGACCCAGGCGATCCAGGAAGTCAAGCGCGCGTTGATGTTTGCCCGCTGATCTGAGCAAGTTCGCTACACACACGATGGCCGTCACCTCGAGGTGACGGCCATTGTGCTGTCCGGGGCCGGTTCAGTAGTGGTAGGTGTCCGACGGGGCTGGCATGTGGTCGGGGTCGTCGTATTCTTCGCTGAATTCGATGCCGTAGGCACGCGCGAGGTCGAGGATCTTGGTGCCGCGAGCAATGCGTGGCAGATCGGACCCGTTTCGGATCTCGCCGCCGTCACGTTCGAACTCGGCGAAGAACTCCAGCGCCCAGGCGATCTCCTCGTGCGACGGTGAGAGACCCTCGTTGACCGCAGCGCACTGGTCGGGCGTCAGGCAGATCTTTCCCGTCATCCCGAACTCGGCACTCACGGCCGTGGCCTCGCTCAGCTTGAGCGCCGACGACCCGACCGTGGGCCCGTCGATCGCACTCGGCAGGTGGGCCGCTTTCGCGGCGATGGTGAAGCGCGATCGAGCGTACGCGAGTGTGGCGGGCTGATCGCCGAAACCGGTGTCGCGCCGGAAGTCGCCGATACCGAAGGCCAGTCTGAAAGTACCCTTGGCCAAAGCGATCTCGCTGATCCGCTCCAAACCGCGGGCGGTCTCGACCAACGCGACGATCGGCACACCCGGTAGTCGTTTGGCGGTCTCGGTCACGTGGTCGACCGACTCGACCATGGCCAGCATCACGCCTCCGACTGTCACCTTGCTCAGCGCGTCGAGATCGTCGGCCCACCACTGCGTACCGAAGCCGTTGACACGTACCCAGTCGCGATTTCCGTCGCCGAGCCAGCGGACCACGTTCTCACGAGCGGCCACCTTGTCCCTCGGGGCGACAGCGTCCTCGATGTCGAGAACGACGATGTCGGCACGCGACTGGACAGCAGCCTGGAACCTCTCGTACTGCAGACCGTTCACCAGCAGCCAGCTGCGCGCCAGCACCGGGTCTATACGAAAACCGATGTCGTCGGGGTCGATGGCGGTGGCATTCTTCGGAGCGTTCACAACACACAATGGTCCTCTATCGATCCACGTCGGATTAACGGGGGCAAGGGCCTGCGCGTTGTTGCCGACCAGGAAGCCCGCGAGACGCGCAAATAGTCGAGTCCGCGGCGGGTTCATCAACTAAATCAGTCGTTGTGTTACTGATCTGGAAACAATTTCGTTGTTGTGGCGCGGTTTGACTGTCGAAACCGTACGGTAAGCATGTTCGATCCCCTCACCGTCCGGAGATACCCATGGCCATTTCGGAAGCACCCGGTACCGCCGTCTCAGACAAGGGTCTGCGCGCCGGCTCACTGGGATTGGTGGGCAACGTCGTCATCGGCCTGTCGGCCGTGGCACCCGCCTACAGCCTCGCCGCCACTCTCGGTTTTGTTGTCGCAGCAGTGCACGAAAAGGCTCCGGCCATGTTCGTGCTCGCATTCATCCCCATGTTGCTGATCGCGTTCGCCTATCGCGAGCTCGGCCAGGACACCCCCGACTGCGGCACCACGTTCACATGGGGCACCAAGGCGTTCGGGCCCTGGGTCGGCTGGATCGGTGGCTGGGGCCTGGCGGTGTCGGCGATCATCGTGCTCGCCAACGTGGCCGAGGTCGCCGGCGTCTACCTACTGCGGTTCCTCCACCTCGATTCCTGGGCCGAGAACATCTGGATCAAGGTGCTGCTGGGCAGCGCCCTGATCGTGATGATGACCTGGGTCAGCATCCGCGGCATCGTCATCAGCGAGCGGATGCAGAACGTCCTGATCACCGTTCAGTTCGGTGTCCTCATCACCGCCAGCGTGATCGCCCTCGTCAAGGTCGGGCTCGACAAGGCCGGCCCCCAGGCAATCAATCCCGAGCTCAGCTGGCTGTGGCCGAGTGGCCTGAGTTCGTCGGCGATCGCCGAAGCCGTCATCCTCTGCATCTTCATCTACTGGGGCTGGGACGCCTGCCTGGCCGTCGGCGAGGAGACCAAGGACTCCGCTAAAACACCGGGCCGGGCCGCCGTCCTCACCACGATCATCCTGGTCTGCACCTACGTCCTGGTCGCCTACGCCATCCAGTCGTTTGCCGGATTCGGCGACACCGGCATCGGCCTGAACAACGAAGAGAACGCCGACGACGTGCTGACCATCCTCGGTGACCCGGTTGCCGGCGCCGTGCTCTCGGCGCTACTGCTGCTCACCGTGTCGATATCGGCGCTGTCGTCCACACAGTCCACCATCCTGCCGACCGCCCGCGGAACGCTGTCCATGGCCGTCTACGGGGCGATCCCCAAACGCTTCGCGACCATCCATCCGCGCTACATGACACCGGCATTCGGCACAGCCGTCATGGGCGGGGCCGCGCTCGCGTTCTACCTCGTGTTGTCACTCGTCAGCGCCAATACCCTCGGCGACTCGGTGGCGTCTCTGGGCCTGGCGGTCGCGTTCTATTACGGGATCACCGCGTATGCCTGTGTCTGGTACTTCCGCAAGACACTGTTCACGTCTGTCCGGAACCTGTTCTTCCGCGGCATCTTCCCGCTTCTCGGTGCCCTTGCGATGACGTGGGCCTTCATCAAGAGCGCTGTCGACATGTACTCGATCGACTACGGGTACACCTCCGTCGGCGGCGTCGGCGGTGTGTTCGTCATGGGTGTGGGCATGTTGGTGCTCGGGATCCCACTGATGTTGCTGTGCTTCGCCTTCGGGCCGAAGGACTTCTGGAAGGGCAAGACCCTAAATGCCCGCACCGAAGTCAAGGTCCCTGATGTGTACTGAGGTCGGACAGCCGTCCGCACCCGCAGTGCCTGCTCACACCCTGACCACAACGCCTGTAACGAAAGCCGGTTCACACTCATGAGATTGACAGTGGGTTACCTCTACACCGACACCGGTGATGACGGGGTGAATCTCGCCATCGCCATCGCTCGTGCCACCGGGGCTGCGATCGACCTCGTCTGCGTGGTGCGTGAAACCGAGCCGGATGGTTCACCGGGTCGGACGAGCTACCAAGAGGCACTGGTCCGGAAAGCACAGCAGTGGCTCGACGAGGTGGTCGAGGACATCCCAGACGGCATCGATGTGAAGACGCACACCCCGGTCGCCGAATCGTTCCCCCAATGTCTCATCGAGTTCGCTCTCGAGACCAAGGCAGCGATGATCGTGGTGGGCGGCACGAGCGACGGCATCCTGGGCAAACACACCCTCGGAACCATCTCGTCGGCTCTGACCCACGCCTCACCGGTACCGGTCGCTCTGGCGCCCCGCGGATACAGCCGCGTCGACATCCCCACCATCGACACGCTGACGGTGGCCGTGCCGACTGCCGAATCGAAAGACAATCCACTCCCGTTTGCCCTCGGCCTCGCGCGGGAAGGCGGATTGAATCTCCGCCTCCTGTCGCTGGTCTCCCACGACGGCTACGCCGGTACCGACGACGGCTCATCCGAGGTTCGCGCCCGCCACGTCGCCGCGGCGCAGGCCAACCTCAGGCTCGCCGAAGAAAGTTGTGGTGGAGCCGTCGGCATCGAATCGCTTGTCGCCGACGGCGACACGGTCGAGGAAGCGCTCGATGAATTGCGCTGGGGACCGGGAGATGTCGTGGTGATCGGATCAGGACGGCTCGCTCCCCCACGCCGGGCTTTCCTGGGTTCCATGTCGGCCCGCATCCTGAGGAACACCGATGCGCCGATCATCGTCGTACCCAAGGATTTCACGCCCTGACCATCCCAAAGATGTGCTGTTTTGGCGGGCGCGACCTGCTGTTTTGTTCGCCAAAAGGGCACATCTTCGGGCTGGCAGGGCGGGTCAGGAGTCGAAGCCGAGGCCCAGCGCATCCATGGTCTTGAGCCACAGGCCCCGCCGGCCCTGATTGCGGTCGGCACGCGCGAACTCATGGCGGGTGACGGTGATCCCGAACCACCGCAGCGGCTCCGGCGGGAAGGGCAGCGGCTTTTTCTTCACCATCTTCAGCCGGGTTCGTTCGGTGTCCTTGCCGTCGACGAGGTCTAGCGCGGTGCGCGCCCCGAAGTGCGAGGCCCCGACACCGAGCCCGGTGAAACCGAGTACGGACACCACCTTGCCGCCCATACTCACATCCCAGAAGTTGCTGAACCGCGAGCAGGTGTCGATCACACCTCCCCAGGCGTGGCTGGCCTTGATCCCTTCCAGCTGCGGGAACACCTGCAACAGATGTTCGGCCAACAGGGCGAATTCCGCCGGGCGCTGGGCATGCCGGGGATCGGTGTCCGAACCGTAGTGGTAGATCGCATCCCAGCCGCCGAACAGGATGCGGTTGTCGGCGGTGAGCCGGAAATAGTGGAAACGGTTGCCCGAGTCGGCAAGTCCCTGACGGCCCGTCCAGCCGATGGCCGCGAGCTGCGCATCGGTGAGCGGTTCGGTCATGATCGCGTAGTCCCATACCGGCACCATCAGATGACCGAGCTTGCGGCGCAGCGGCTTTGATGCTGCCGTCGCCAGTATCACCTTGGCGGCATCAACCGTGCCGTAGCCCGTCTGCAGGTGCACACGATCACCCACCGAACGGAGATCGGTGACCTCGCTGTGTTCGTACACGCGGACACCGAGGCGTTCGGCTGCCGCGGCCAGACCCCAGGCGAGGCGCGCAGGATCGATCAGGACCACGTCGGGGTCGTACACCGCCCCGTGCGCCATCGGGCTCGATATGTGGCGGGCGAGCTCGTCGGCATCGAGGAACCGCAACGGCTGGTCGAGTGCTCGACCCTGGCGCGCAACCTCTTTCAGGTCGTCCACCTGCCACTGGAAATTGGCGATGTCGAGCTCACCGTTGCGCTCTGCGTCGGCGTCGATGCCAAGGCGCCGCATCGCCGCCTCGATCTCATCGAGTGTCTCCACACCCATTCGGAGCAGCTCGGGCAACTCATCGGCGTAGCGGTCCAGTCCGTTCACCAGGCCGTGGGTCAGACTGGCCGAACAGAACCCGCCGTTGCGTCCAGACGCTCCTTCGGCGATCCGCGCGCCCTCGAGCAGGATGACTGACCGCGCAGGATCTGCCTCAGCCGCCTGCACCGCTGCCCACAGACCGGTGAACCCACCGCCGACGATCACCAGGTCTGCAGTGGCCGATCCTGTCAGCCGCCCCCGGGCAATCGGGCGTTCGGGCCGGTCGAGCCAGAAGGGCGCCGGCGCCGCCTCGGCGACCACGGCCGTTCCGCGGGCGGTGGGCGAGGATGCCCACGCCGCGGACTTCTCTACTGCGGCAGGGTGAAAATTGTTCGGTGCCATGGCTTTTGCGATACTCCTGTGATGTCGCTCATCACGTGTTTGATGGTGAGGTACTCGTCCAGCGAGTAGGTGGACATGTCCTTGCCGAATCCGGACGCACCGACTCCGCCGTGCGGCATCTCGCTGATGATCGGAATGTGGTCGTTGATCCAGACGCACCCGGCCCGGATCTCGCGGGAGGCACGCTGAGCGCGGTACAGATCACGGGTCCATGCCGATGCGGCCAATCCGTACACGGTGTCGTTGGCGCGGCGCAGTGCATCGTCATCGTCGTCGAAAGCGCTGACGGTCAGTACGGGTCCGAAGACCTCGTCTCGGTACACCTCGGCATCCTCGGGTACGTCGGCGAGCAGGGTCGGCGGATAGAAGGCCCCTGGGCCCTCTGGAACGGTGCCGCCGGTGACCACCCTGATGCCACCGTCGCGGGCGCGATCCACCATCGCCGACACCTTGTCGCGATGGACAGCCGAGATGAGCGGGCCCATATCGGTCGCCGGATCGGTGGGATCACCCATCCTCACGGCGGACATCAACTCGGCCACACCGGCCACGAAGTCGTCGTATAGGGGTCGAGCCACGATGGCTCGCGTGGCGGCAGTGCAGTCCTGGCCGGAGTTGATCAACGCCCCGGCGACCGCGCCGTGGATGGCTGCCTCTAGGTCGGCGTCGTCGAACACCACCAGCGGGGCCTTGCCCCCTAGTTCCAATTGCACCCGGGTGCCGTGAACCGCTGCCTGCGCCATCACCTGACGGCCGACCCCGGTCGATCCGGTGAAGGTGACCACGTCGACGCCGGCATGTCCGGCGATGGCGGCACCCACCTCCGCGCCGGTACCGGTCAACACGTTGAACACCCCGTCGGGCAGTCCGGCCTCCGAGGCCAGACGGGCCAACGTCAACGTGGTCAGGGGCGTGAGTTCGGCGGGCTTGAGGACCACGGTGCATCCGGCGGCCAATGCAGGCATGACTTTCCAGACCGCCATCTGCAACGGATAGTTCCACGGCGTGATGGACCCGACCACACCGACGGGTTCGCGCCGGATGGATGAGGTGTGCTCACCGGAGTACTCCGCCGTCGCCTTCCCTTCCAGGTTGCGGGCCAGACCCGCAAAGAAGGTGGTGTTGTCGACACATCCGGGCACGTCGAACTCGGTGGCGAGCCGAATGGGCTTTCCGGTGTGACTGACCTCTTCGGCCGCGAGGGCGTCGCCGGCGGCCGACATGGCGGATGCGAGCTCGGCCAGCACCGCACCACGATGCGCCGGTGTCGCGGACGCCCAGTCCCGCAGCGCATCTCGCGCGACGTCCACCGCGGTGTCCACGTCCTGCGCCGTGGCGAGGGACGTGCAGGCGACAGCCTTACCGGTGGCCGGATCGATGACGTTGTGCGTGGGCCCTGCGCCGACGAGCTCGGCACCACCCACCCAGCTGGCGGCAAACGACGATGTCTTGGTCATGAAGGTCCTCGCACATGCGTGGTCGATTGGTCAGCGGTGCCTGCCACCTTACTGACCGATTGCGAATTCCGCGACCGTATTGCCTTTTGAACGACCAATTCGCCCGTTGTTGTTGCAGTCGGCTACGAAATCCGTAACCATGGCAATGCGAAGATCGAACCAGGATGCGCATCGAGAAGAATCGGGACCATGACCGATCAGCAACCGATAGCCCTAGACGACATCTCCAAGCAGATCATCGAGGAGCTGCAGGCCGATGGCCGACGTTCCTATGCCTCGGTCGGCAAGGCGGTGGGACTGTCGGAGGCTGCGGTGCGCAACCGGGTTCAGCGACTCAGCGATGCCGGGGTATTGCAGATCGTGGCGGTCACCGATCCCATGCAGGTGGGATTCGCCCGCCAGGCGATGATCGGGATCCGTTGCACCGGAGACACTGCCGAGTTGGCTGATGCACTGGCAACCATCGAGGAGATCGATTACGTCGTGCTTACGGCCGGCTCCTTCGACATCGTCATCGAAGTGGTGTGCGAGGACGACGAGCATCTGCTGGACGTACTGAACAAGAAGGTCCGATCGCAGCCTGGTGTGACCGGGACCGAGACCCTGGTCTACCTGAAATTGGTTAAACAACAATACAATTGGGGTACGCGATGACCGCTGTCGACACCGAGACAACAAGCCTGGGCACCCGCTCGGCACGCCACCTGTGGGGACATTTCTCCCGGCACGGCGACCAGACCATCCCTCCCGTGATCACCCGCGGCGAAGGGGCGCGGATCTTCGATGATCGCGGGCAAAGCTACCTCGACGGCCTCTCGGGCCTGTTCGTGGTGCAGGCCGGGCACGGACGTGACGAGCTCGCCGACGCCGCCGCCAGACAGGCAAAGGAACTGGCCTTCTTCCCCTTGTGGTCGTACGCCACGCCACCAGCGATCGAACTGGCCGAGCGCCTCGCGGGATACGCCCCCGGCGACCTGAACCGGGTGTTCTTCACCACCGGCGGCGGCGAGGCCGTCGAGAGTGCATGGAAGCTGGCCAAGCAATACTTCAAGCTCAAGGGCAAACCCGGAAAGCACAAGGTGATCTCGCGGGCGATCGCCTACCACGGCACACCGCAGGGAGCGCTCGCGATCACCGGCATCCCGGCACTCAAAGAGGCCTTCGAGCCTTTGACACCCGGTGCGTTCCGCGTGCCCAACACCAACATCTACCGCGCGACCGAGCACGGCGACGACCCGAAGGCGTTCGGCAGGTGGGCGGCCGACCGGATCGCCGAAGCCATCGAGTTCGAGGGCCCCGACACCGTCGCGGCGGTCTTCCTGGAGCCGGTACAGAACGCCGGCGGCTGTTTTCCGCCCCCACCCGGCTATTTCCAGCGGGTCCGCGAGATCTGCGACGAGTACGACGTTTTGCTGGTGTCGGACGAGGTGATCTGTGCCTTCGGGCGGATCGGTTCCATGTTCGCCTGCAGCGACTTCGACTACATCCCCGACATGATCACGTGCGCCAAAGGGATGACGTCGGGCTACTCCCCGATCGGCGCGATGATCGCCTCGGATCGGTTGTTCGAACCCTTCAACGACAACTCGACCTCGTTCGCTCACGGATACACCTTTGGCGGACATCCTGTTTCGGCCGCCGTTGCGTTGGCGAACCTCGACATCTTCGAGCGCGAAGGCCTCAACGACAGGGTGAGGGACCTCGCGCCGGCGTTCCGCTCGACCCTGGAACGGCTGAACGATCTGCCCATCGTCGGGGATGTACGTGGCGAGGGCTACTTCTACGGGATCGAATTGGTCAAGGACAAGACGACCAAGGAAACGTTCACTCCCGACGAGTCCGAACGCGTCCTGCGCGGCTTCCTCTCCACGGCACTGTTCGACGCGGGCCTCTACTGCCGGGCCGACGATCGCGGCGACCCGGTTGTCCAACTCGCGCCACCGCTGATCTGCGGACAGGCCGAATTCGACGAGATCGAGCAGATCCTGCGTTCGGTTCTGACCGAGGCGTACAGCAAGATCTGACCTGCGCCGAGGCCTGGTCCGGTGACCCCTCCCGGACCAGGCTTCGGCGGCGGTCGCCGAGCCCCGACTTTCACTCAGCCTGAGCCGAACCCTGTCCCGCGGCGGCATGCTCGGACAGACTCGACGATATGACTGCCATCGCCGAATCGCGTTCCACCACCGTCAGTTCCATCGCGGTCCCGCGCACTGCCCTGTCGGTGACCAAACTCGGCGAGCACCTCGGCGCACGGGTTGACGGCGTGCGGTTGTCGGCAGACCTCGATGCGGCCACCATCGAGGCCATCCGCTCGGTGATCGCCACTCACAAGGCCGTGATCTTCACCGGCCAGCACCACCTCGACGACGACGCGCAGTACGCATTCGCATCCGTCCTGGGCAGCCCCACCAAGGCGCACCCCACCGTGCTGTCCCGCGGTGAGGACCTCCTGCCGCTCGAAGGGGCCGCGAACTCCTGGCACACCGATGTGACATTCGTCGACCGAATCCCGAAGATCTCGGTCCTGCGTTCCATCCAGCGACCGAGCTACGGCGGCGCGACGATGTGGGCATCGACCGTCGCCGCCTACGCTGCACTCCCCGTTCCGTTGCGCGCGCTTGCCGACCGGTTGCGGGCTGTGCACTCGAACGACTACGACTACGCCGAACACCTCACGGTCGGCGACAGTTCCGATCCCGAGTACCGAGCAGAGTTCGGGAAGACCATCTACCGAACAGAGCACCCCGTGGTTCGCGTTCATCCCGAGACCGGGGAGCGCGCACTCACGCTCGGGCACTTCGTCCAGTCATTCACCGGGTTCAAAACTTCGGAAACAGCAGACCTACTCAGACTCTTTCAGGCCAGAATCGAACGGCCCGACAATACATTCCGGTGGAATTGGAATGAAGGCGATGTTGCCATCTGGGACAATCGGTCCACGCAGCATTACGGCGTCGCTGACTTCGGTGATCAATACCGTCGGGTCAACCGGGTCACCCTTGCCGGGGACATCCCGGTGGGAGTGCACCGCGATCGGTCGACGATCATCACCGGTGATGCCTCGGATTACTCCGTTGTCGAAACCCCCAGCCCGCTGATCGGCTGGGAACCGGCCAGCAATGCGAGTATTCGCGGGTACGCAGATCTTCCGGCGAATTAATCCTGGGCGCGCCGAAAGGCGCCGGTCTTCGCACGTCACCTGGGCATTTTCGGGCACGGTAAAAGAAAAAGCGCGTTCGTCCGGGGCCAGATAGTGATTACTGCTTAGTATTGCCGTGATGACAACGGCACACTCTCGATTACTTCGCCTGTTCGCCGCGATCACCACGGCGACATTTGCAGCGGCCCCAGCCATTATTGCCGCGCCACACGCCGGCGCCGCGCCAGGCGACGGCGGCATCGTGTCGGCCGCTCCCACCCTGAGCCTCGATTCACTGGGCGCAGCAGAAGATCTCGCCTTTCCCGGCCAGCAGGGTTCGACAACGGTGACAATTCCTGTGCCCGAAGGGCTGACGCCGACAGATATCCGAGCCACAGTTCAGCTGCCGCCGAATGCGCAGGGCGCCACCCTGACCGTCGTCCAAGACGGCGAGACACTGTCATCCATCGACGTGCCGTCAGCCGACCGGACGCCGGTCACGATCGGGTTGCGCGGCGCCGAGGTCATCGACAACGCAGTCATCGTCACCATTCGCAGTTTTGTTGTGCCACCGGCAGGTTTCTGTGTCTTCGACGAGACCGATCAGCTCATGCTTCTCACGCCGTCGGTGGTCTTCTCCGGAACCGAGATCGCGCCCACCGTCGTCGCGGACTTCCTGCCACCGATCCTCCAGCGATTGACCATCGCGACCCCCGCAACACCGACGCAGGCAGAATCCAACGCGGCCGTCGCGCTGGCATCTGCTGTGGTCGGCTATTACGGCGAGCAACCCGTCGACGTCGTGATGGAGACACTTCCGGAAGGTCAGTCCGCGCTCACCACACCATCCACGGCGTTCGAGAGGCAGGTTGCCGTCATCGAACGCCCCGACAGCGCGGTGACCCTCCTCGGAACCGTGGGAGTGCCGGCGCTGTTGCTCAGTGGTCCGGCCACAGACCTGACCAACCAGACGCGGTTGTTGACCAGCGACATGTCGCGGCTGGCGGTCAGTTCGAAGGCAGTAGCCGGGCCGTTGCGCGCGAGCCCGCAACTGCCGCCCGATGCGACCACGCTGCGTGACCTGGGTGAGCCGGGTGCCAGCGCCACCGCCCTCACCGATCCCGAGGTCTCGATCGGCCTCGATCAGACACGCCTCGGCCGGCCCACCGGCGACATCAAGGTCAACCTCAAGGGGTCGTACACGCCGCTTCCGCCGAACTATGGCGGCCAGGTGGTGGTCTCGGTCGGTGATGAGGTCGTCACCCGATGGGCCACCGAGCCCAGCGGGACCATCGACAAGATGATCACCATCCCCGACCGGCTACTCCAGCGTTTCACCGACCTCAACGTGGCCGTGGACGCCGCCGGTGACACCGGGGCATGTGGTGAGGCCAGCCCCATCACGCTCGACATCAGTGGCGACAGCCCGGTTCAGAGCAGTCCGGCCACACCGCCGGTGCCGCCTGGGTTCCAGTCGGTGCCGCAGACGTTGATGCCCGAACTCCAAATCGGTCTGACAGTCGGGTCTTTCGCCGACACCGCCCGTGCCGTGTCCATCATCGAGGGTGTTCAGCGACTCAGCGCGGTACCGCTGGGAACAAGTGTGGTGCCGCTCGAGACCGCGACAGCCTCGAAGCTCCCGGCCATCCTGATCGCCGCCGACAACTGGGACGATCCCACCATCGACCTGCCGGTCAGCAAGTCCGGCAACAACCCCATCGATTTCGCCGGGGTCGACGGAAACGGCGACGAGACGACACTGACACTCGACCCGGCGGTGAACTTCGGCTCGTTGCAGACCGTGGTCGACGGTGAGCGGACAGTCCTGGTGGCCACCTCGACCGGTGCCCCTGGCCAGCTCGACGCGTTGCTGGGATGGCTGGGCGCCGATCGGGATCGCTGGGTCCGACTCAACGGCAACGCCCTTGTGGCGGTTCCCGACCGCGACCCCGTGGCGCTGACCGTCGACATCGGCTCCACGGCGAACACCTCCGACACCGAAGACAACCGTTCACTGATCCGATGGATCGGGGCGGGTGTTCTCGTGGCGATCGCGATAGTTGTCGCCATCGTCGTGATCCGCAGTCGCCGGCGCGAACCGGGAAGCTGATCTGTGGCGGCGTCGTCCGGATCGATCTTCTCGCGGTGGCACCCCGCATCGCGAATCGCGTTGCGATGGGCCATCATTCTCGCCGCAACGTTCATCGCCTTCTACTCGACGTGGCGCAACATCTCCGAAGAGGCGTACTCGGGTAGTTTGATCGGCTACGTCTTCTCGGTGCCGTGGCTGGCGTTGCTGGCGGCGCAGGGCGTGGCCCGGCGCCGTACCGGCGAGTTGCCGATTCACGACCGGCAGACGGACGTGATCGTCGGGTTCATGGGGCTGGTACTGGCACTGCTCATCAAAGGCGTTCTGCTGCGCCGATACTCGGACGACTTCAGCCTTCTCCATCTCGATCTGCTCGCGATGTGGATCTTTCTCATCAGCGCCAGCATCATGCTGTTCGGTCTTCGGCCGGTCACCCGATTCGCGTGGGTATGGCTCCTCCTGCTCATGATGTTCCCGCTGCCCTATCGGATCATGGTGATCACTCTTGGCGGCGGCCGTCAGATCGCCGGGCTGGTCGCCCTCGGACTCGCTGCGTTCGCGACCGCCATCGCCGTCGGACGCACCTGGCAACGCGCGGTGACCGGCGCGGCGTTGACGTTTGCGGTCGGTGGGGCAATCCTGCTGGTACTCATCGAGTTCTATCCCAATGCGCCGGTGATGGTGTACCAGCAGACCCCCACACTGACCGCAACGGTGGTGGTCAGCCTCGGTCTCTACTTCTACTCACGCCGGGGAGAGAAGAAACGTCCACTCGAACGGTCGATCAACCCGTTGACCGCCGGCGAGGTGTGGCGATCGGTGCCGGTGGTCGGGGTCATCGCAATTCTTCTGGCCTTCATCACGCTTCCCGTTCCCAGCCTTCCCCCGGTACGTCAGGTGGACGGCCTTCCGTTCCGTACACCGCTCATCTCCCCTCCGCAGTGGCAGACGACGAGCACCGTCGAATACCGGTGGGTCAAGAGGTTCTTCGGCACCAACTCGGTCCTGATCCGGCAGCGAATGCTCGCGGAAGAGGGGAACTTCGAGTGGGACAAGCTGTCCCGCCCGCGGGAGGTGGTGGTCGACAGCGTCACCAGCCGGCGGCCGATCTCGTTCACGATCTACCCCGACAACGTCCTCTACGATATGTCGCAGACCCGCTCCAGTGCAGGACGTGACGTCAACCTCGGTAACGGGATCATCGGGCGGATGTACGCGGTGGTCGACGACAAGCTGCTCGTCACCTGGACCAAGCTCACCTGGACCTGGGAAAACGGTGGCGCCGCACAGCGGGTGACCGTGCTCACCGTCGACAACCACGAGGCGAATGCGCCATTTCCCGAGCCGGCCAACGCACTGGTCAGCAACCTCAACACGGTCTTCACCGTGCTGCTCCGCGGCAATTCCGTGGTGACCAACAACGACCCTGTGTTCAAGGACGAGGGGCTGCTCACCGAGTTCGGTAGAGACCTGGTCGAGGCGCAGCTCGCGCCGCTCAAGAAGCAGGTACCCGCATGACGGGGCCACCGGAGCACCCCACGGGTCCCTCGGTTCCCGGTGAACTGAGCGAGGAGTTCAAGGCCGCGGCGTTGCACGATGCCATCGAGGGGCTCCGTGAGGCCGATCCGCTCAGATCGGCGTCGATCGCAGTTCTGGGATGGCAGAAGAACTTCCTGATCGGGCTCCTCGTGGTGGTTGTCGGGTTCGCCATCTGGCAACCCATTCCGACAGCAACTGCCCTGATCGGTGTCTGCACCCTCGGTTACGTCTGGTCGATGATCGACAGGCTGCTGCTGTTCCGGCGCGGGTTGGCATCGGGCCCGATCAACATCAGCGACGAACGGGCACGGGCCATCCCCGACGCCGACCTCCCGCTGTACACCATCCTGGTACCCGCCTACAACGAACCAGAGGTGGTTGCCGATCTCATCGGCGCGATGGCCGCGCTCGAGTACCCGTCGGACAAGTTGCAGGTCCTGTTGTTACTCGAGGCCGATGACGACGTCACGATCTCGGCGGCCGAGGGGTGTCAGGACGTCGAGATGATCACCATCGTGCTGGTCCCGGCGGCCGACCCCCGAACCAAACCGAAGGCCTGCAACTACGGTCTGCACCTGGCAACCGGTGAGATCGTCACCATCTATGACGCGGAGGACCTGCCCGATCCCCTTCAGCTCCGGCGTGTGGTGGCAGCCTTTGCCTCAGAAGATGATTCGGTGGCGTGCGTCCAGGCCAAACTCGCGTTCCACAACGGCAGGCAGAACATGCTCACCGGGTGGTTCACCGCCGAGTACGGACTGTGGTTCGGATACCTGTTGCCAGGCCTGATGCGCAGCAAGGCCCCGATCCCGTTGGGCGGCACGTCCAATCATCTCCGGCGCTCGGTACTCCGTGAGATCGGTGCGTGGGACCCGTTCAACGTCACCGAAGACGCCGACCTCGGTGTCCGCATCGCCGAGACCGGCTACCGCACGGCCGTCATCGATTCGGTGACTCTGGAAGAGGCCAACAGCGATCCCATCAACTGGGTCCGCCAGCGATCACGGTGGTACAAGGGCTATCTGCAGACCTGGCTGGTGCATGTCCGACGACCGGTGGGACTGTGGCGGGCGATCGGTACCGTGAGTTTCATCCGGTTCACCTTGCTGTTGGCCGGTACACCCGTCATCGCCTGCCTCAATCTCGTCTTCTGGTTGATCACCGTCTCGTGGTTTCTCGGCCAGCCCGCGGTCATCGGCGAAGTCTTCCCCTGGTACATCTATTTCCCGGCACTGGTGTCGCTGATCTTCGGCAACGGCGCCACCATCTACATGAACCTGATCGCGCTGCGCGAAGACGATCGTCCCGATCTGCTGTTACCTGCCCTGACCGTGCCGCTCTACTGGGTGATGATGAGTGTGGCCTCGGCAAAAGGGTGTTACCAGCTGATCCGCAATCCCTCGTACTGGGAGAAGACCTTCCATGGGTTGTCCGCGAAGCCGGACAGCGACTCCGGTGTCGGACAACCAGATGCGGCGGCAGCCGCATCGAAGAACGGGCCGAGCCAGGTTCCTCTCGACGCGGCGGGCGGCAATGTCTGATCGCGGACTCGGCCGGACCATCTACTTCGTCAGTCTCGCCGTCTACGTGGTGGTCGGCTACGTACTGTGCGTGCGTGAAGGATTCATCATCGGCGACTCGCTGTCCCGGGTGTCTGCTGCACAAACCGTTCTGTTCAGTCGCGATCCGCACGTCGCGGCCATCGGTTTCGTCTTCACGCCTCTGACCTCGCTGATCCAGTTGCCCGCAGTGGCATTCAGCCCACTGTGGGCACCGTTGACCGAACGAGCCTTTTCCGGGGTGCTCATGTCGGCGGCCTTCATGTCCGGTGCCGCGGTACAGATCTTCGCAACTGCCGCGGACCGTGGACTGCCGCGGTCGTTCGCCTTGATCGTCACCGCGCTGTTCGCGTTCAACCCCATGATCGTCTTCTACGGGTCGAACGGTATGAGCGAGGCGCCATTTGTGTTCTTCGTGTGCTGGGCGGTGCGCCGGCTGATCGCCTGGACCACAGACGACGACGTACACCACCTCGCGGCTGCCGGCATCTCGCTGGGTCTGGGTTACCTCACCCGTTATGACGCCGTCGCCGCCATCGCCTGTGCCTCGCTGCTCGTCGCAGCGACCACGGCCATCCGCGCCTCGCCGCGGCTGCGATGGCGACGAGCCCTGCTGGACGGCGGATTGGTCGCCGCACCGGGCTTTTTCGCCTTCATCGGCTGGGCTGCGAGCAGCTGGCTCATCACGGGCCAGGCGTTTGCACAGTTCAGTTCTCAGTACGGCAACTCGGCGATTCTCCAGCAGTCCGAAGGCGGTGGAACAGATTTCGTGCCCGGTGTCGAGTTCGCGGTGGTGTCCACTGTGCTCCTGGCACCGACGCTTATCCCGCTGGCCCTCGCTGCCGGAGTCGCCGGATGGTGGCGTGGCGACTGGGCTCCGCTGCTGGTGCCGATCGTGTTGTTCGGCAGCGTTCTGGGCTTTCAGGGGTACAGCTACGCCAGTGGATCGACCTTTGGCTTCCTGCGGTTCTACATCGTCGCGATCCCGTTGGCCGCCACGCTCGCCATCCTCCTGGTCCCTGCGCGGGCGTGCACGATCACAAAACGGCGGGGCAAATACGCACCGCAACCACCGGAGGCCCGCCGTTCGCCCGCTCGCCACCGGGTGGGTACTGCCCGCACGTGGCCTGGACTCGCAGTGGCCGTTGCCTTGGTGGCGATCACCGTGCCCGCCTCGGCGTACGGCATGAGCAAACCCAAATATGCCCCGCAGGAGTATGCGCTGGGTGCGGTACTCGACCCGGACCCGGACAACGTCACCGAACGCAAGGCAACCGAACACCGCATTGCGTCAACGTTTTCCACCGAACGGGAGCTGGCGAAGTATCTCGACAGCCTCGACCTGCCAGAGGGCTCGGTGCTGACCGACACCGTCTACGGATTCGCTGTTGTCGCCGCATCTCGAAAGCCCAAGACTTTTGTGGTCCCCTCTGATCTGGATTTCACCGCCTACCTGAACGATCCCAGCAGAAATCAGGTCCGATACCTGTTGTCGGTGCCCAACACCGGTCGCGGCGAGTCCGACGCGGTGAACCTGCGGTATCCGACGCTGTACGAAACCGGCGCCGACATCGCGACTCTGGAGCTCGAGGTACCCAATGACGGTGAGGATCAGCCCGATTGGCGGGTCTACCGGGTTGAGGACGCTCCGACGCTCTAGGGACTCAACGCCCGGATCACGGCAAAGATGGGATCCCCGGGGCCGATGTCGAGCGTGCACTCGCCGAGCCGGGGGTCGGGCACAAACGCCCAGAACAACGCACCGGCGGTACCCGCTGCCCGTTGGGCGGTGATCTTCCGCGTCAGGTCGTCCGCCCGGCCCTGCAACGGCCCACACGACCCCGCCATCTGGCCCATCTCGGCAACCACCAGCGGTTTGCCGACCAGACCGGCCTGTTGGATCCGTCGCTGCAGTCCGTCGGTCGCCGTTCCCGGCAGCGGCTCACCCCGCGGTCCGTAGTCGTGATAATCGAGTACGTCGATCCCCGGCGATGCAGCGACATACTGGTACTCGTCGCCGCGCGAACCACACTGACCGCCGCCTGCGAGCCCGGCCCAGATGGGCGTGTCCGGGTCGAGTGCACGCAGCCGCGCGCCGGCGACATCGAAGAACTTCCGGAGCACTTCGGCCGAACGAGGCGGACAGAGCCGGTTCTGCCACGAACACCGACTGTCGTTGCAATTGCTCGGCTCGGCCTCCCCGACCAATTCCCACCCGGCGAGCGCGCGAGAGTTTCCCCACCGGGCCACCGCCGCATCCAGCCAGGACGTATATGCCATCAGCGAATCGTCTGTCGCGGGATCGTCCCAGCGGTCGGCGAACCACGAGTGATCCTTGAATTCGAAGTCCTCACAGACACCCTCACCCGCCGAGAGCACCGCGACGAGCATTTGGTCGTGGTCGGCAGCCTCCTGGAAGATCTTGTCCAGGCGTCCGAAGTCGATCTCACCGGTGTCCTTGTCCCTGGCGAACGACGAGAAGAGATTGAACCGGGTGACCGCGTTCGGGGGCAGCGAGGCGAAATACTTGTTCAGATCGACCTGAGCGCCACAACCTTCGTTGAGTTGCCAATCGGTACCCAGTTGATAGGCCGCGAAACCGATGGGCCACCAGGGTTTTCCGTCCAAAGTCATCCCGCGGGCAGTTGCGGTCACCCTCGACTGCTCGACGGACGAACCCTGTTCTGGTTCGGACGATCCGCACCCGGCCGTCCCGATGGCCACTGCGAGGACAACGGCAATCGCCGCCAGACACAGCCGGCCGGGCAGGCGCGTCCCGGGGACGGTGCTCTCGGCGGGGGTCACTCAGCGAATCGTACTCGGATAAACGACATTTCGACGACCGTTACCGCTCGCAAACCACCGGGTCGGTTCAATACGGACACTGTCGACAGGCAGCACACCCGGTCTGCGGACCCGGGTACCCTGCAGGCGATGATCCGACCGATGACGCGTGCCGCAGCCCTGGCGACCGTGGTGATGCTGACGTCTCTCTCGCTCGGCGCCGCCGAGGTGACCGCTGCGCCGATCCAGGGCACACCGACCGCAGGTGCGCCGGCACCCGAGACCATCACCGACAGCTGCCCGTACAGGACGCTGCCGATTCCTCCTGTCGACGAATCCGAGGTGGTTCCGCCGGGCTCATCCTCACCTGCACCTCTGCCCGTGCCCAGCCCACCGGTCGGTGGTGAAGCACTCGGCGGATGTGGCGTGGTCACGGCACCGAATGCGGCTCCCCCACCCGCCGGACTCACCGCCGCAGGTTGGCTGATCGCCGATCTGACCGCAGGCAAGGTACTGGCGGCCAAAGACCCTCACGGTCGGTACCGTCCCGCCAGCACCATCAAGGTCCTGCTGATCCTGGTGGTCCTCGACGAGTTGGATCTCGACGACACGGTCACCGGAACGCAGGAGGACGACGAGGTGGAGGGCGATGCTGCCGGTGTCGGGCCGGGTGGCGTCTACACGGTGCGTGAACTCCTCGCAGGTCTGATGATGGTGTCCGGCAACGACTGCGCCAACGCCCTGGCCCGCGCTCTCGGCGGCCCTGAGGAGACAGTCGAGAGGATGAACGAGAAGGCCCGCGAGCTGGGCGCCCTGGACACGCGCGCGGCGTCGGCCTCCGGTCTGGACGGTCCCGGGATGAGCAGCTCCCCGTACGACGAGGCACTCATCTTCGCCGAGGCCCTGAAGAACGACGACTTCGTGGAGATCTCGCAGCAGACGCAGATGAGGTTCCCCGGCTACCCAGGCATGCCGACGCCCACCCCCACCGACCAGAGCGTCGACGGCGCGGTCACCGAGACCACCACACAGTCGACTCCTGCCGGGGACCCCGGGATCGACCTCTACAACATGAACCAGCTGCTGTACGACTATCCCGGCACCTTGGCAGGCAAGACGGGCTACACCGACGATGCCCGAAAGACCTTCGTGGGCGCGGCGGAGCGGGACGGACGCACCATCCTCGTGGTCCAGATGTACGGCCTCAACGACTCCTATGGCTCGTTCTGGCGACAGGCCGAGGCGATGCTCGATTACGGGTTCGCTCAGTCACCGGATCTGTTCGTCGGCTCGCTCACCGACGATCCCGCATCGCAGAGTTCGGTGGAGTACTCCGGTGGCACCGACGAAGGCGTGGCGGGGCCCCCATCCGTCCAGGATTCGGGCCGCTCGTCATGGACGGCCCGGATCACCATCGGGCTTGTCGGAACACTGGTTGTCATCGGGCTGGTCTACGCCGGGGCACGGGTGAACAGGCGGCGCTGACACCTCGGCCCGGTTGCGATCAGAACGCGCGGGGTAATGCTGCGGCATGCGTATCGCCATCACCGGAGCCAGCGGCAACCTGGGCACGGCACTCCTGTCCGAGCTTGCCGGGTCCGGACATGACCTGATCGGGATCGCGCGACGGATTCCCCGGTCGGTGCCGCCGTATGACAGCGCCCGATGGCTTGCGATAGACGTCGGTGGCCGGGATGCGGTCCGGCAACTGACGGCGGCGTTCGAAGGGGTCGATGTTGTTGTCCATCTGGCGTGGCAATTCCAGCCGTCGCATCGAGTGGGCCAATTGCGTGCGACCGGAGTGCAAGGCACCGGCAATGTGCTCGCCGCCTCGGCGGCCGCCGGCATCGGCCACCTGGTGCACATGTCGTCGGGCGCGGTGTACAGCGGCGTCGACGATCATCGCGCTGTCGATGAATCGTGGTCGCGATCAGGCGTCAAGGAGTCGGTCTACAGCATCGGCAAGGTCGACGCGGAACGGTCGATCGACGAGTGGGAGCAGACGCATCCGAACACGCCGCCCGTTGCCAGACTTCGACCCGGCTTCATCGGCCAAGGAGGAATCGGCGCCGAACTGCTCCGTTACGCCCTCCCCGGTTACTTCCCCGCCGGCCTGCTCAAGATGCTCCCGATAGTGCCCCTGGATCGCTCGTTGACCATCCCCGCGGTCCATGCCCGCGACGTTGCCGTGGCGATCGGCACCATCATCGATCGACGCGCTGACGGCGCCTTCAACCTCGCCGCCGATCCGCCGGTGACCGCGGCCGACATCGCCACAGCGCTGGGCGCCCGTCTGGTTCACGTTCCGAAGCCGGTGGTCGCCGGCGCGGTTGCCCTGTCGTGGCGGCTGCACGTGCAACCGGTGGACCGGGGCTGGATCGAGTTGGCCTACCAGGTACCCCTTCTCGATTGCACCCGAGCACGGCAGGAACTCGACTGGGCTCCCAGGTTCAGCGGAACAGAGACCATCGAACAATCAGTGGATGCCGTGCTCGAATCCGAGGACGGGGCGAGCCCCCCACTGCGACGCCGCAACCTCATCGGCGAAGTGGGCAAGGTACTCAGCGGCCGTGGCGTGGCCACCCGCGACAAGGCCTGAGCGAGAAGCTCATCCGGCCCGCGTCA
Organism: Williamsia sp. R60; assembly: GCF_054063855.1. Lineage (NCBI taxonomy): Bacteria > Bacillati > Actinomycetota > Actinomycetes > Mycobacteriales > Nocardiaceae > Williamsia > Williamsia sp. R60. Next base: position 1,268,797 of record NZ_JBSSGR010000002.1, on the reverse strand, counting down.
GCGTCCCGACCCCGGCCGGGCCAAGAACTTGTGCGCTGCCACTTTCGCGACGTCCGGCGTCACAGCGTCGACCGCCGCCATCGCCTTCGACATGATGGAGCTCGCCACCACTCTGCGCTTCCCGCTCATCATCGCCTCATAACCTTGGCGCGCTACCTCACCGGCGTCGTCTTTCTTCGCCTGCCCCATCTTCGTGTCGTCCATCTGCGCCCGATGAAAAAAGTTGGTACCCGTGGGACCCGGCATCAGTGATGTGACGGTGACCGCGCTGTCACTCAACTCTCCTTGCAGCGCTTCGACAAACGACTGCACAAAGGACTTCGACGCGTTGTACACCGCCTGATACGGCCCCGGCATCGTGGAAGCGATCGACGAGGTGACCAAGAGCTTGCCCTCATTGCGCCGCACCATGTCCTCGAGGACGAGTTTGGTCAGATGCACCGTCGATGTCACGTTGAGGTCGATGACCGACATGGTGTCGGGCAACGGGGTGTCGAGGAAGGCGCCGCCCCGCCCGACACCTGCGTTGAGAGCCGCTGCGGCCAAGGGGCGTTCGTCTGCTGCGACAGCTTCGTAGACCTGCGCCACGCCGTCCTCGGTCCGTAGATCGGCGGTGACCGACCGAACGTGAGCACCGGTCTCACCGAGACGCTCGGCGACGGCGTCGATCTTCTTGCTGTCGGCAGCGATGATGAGGTCGTAACCATCTGCGGCGAACAGTGCCGCGAGTTCGTAGCCGATTCCGCTCGAGGCGCCGGTCACGAGGGCAAGTGGTTTACCGGTTGGTGTGCTGGGCGAATTCGTCATGACGTGTGCGTACCCGATACCGCGTGGTGTCAATCGGTGCGGCGAACCCGGGACACTCTCAGCGTTTGCGTCCCCGTAATGCCGAGATGCCCAGCGCGGTGACAACTCCCGCCCCGATGGCGGCCACGGTGCCTCGCGGGGACAAGCCATCGCGGACGTCTACCCGAGGACTGATGACCACCGGATCGGGAACCCGCGTCGCTTCGAATCTGCGATTGATCGGATCAGTGGCAGCCCACGCCGTGGCGAACAAGATGATCCGTGTGGTGATGAAGGCGAAGACCATGATTCCCAGGATCGGCCCGAAGGTCGCCCCCGCCGGACCCGTCAGGACCGATTTGAGGTAGAACGAGGCCACGAATTTGAAGATCTCGAAGACCACGGCAGTCAGCAGGCCGGCCTTGGCCGCATTCCGGAGCGGCAGTGCCACCCTGGGCAACTTCGCGATGACCCAGGTGAACAGCAACCACGACGCAAGGATCGACAACACATACGACGCGGCCCGGATGCCCACCGACACCCCGGGCAGGTCGTCGGCATTCAACCACTCGAGGATCTTCAGTGTGAGTCCGCTGCTGGACAACGCCGAAAGGGAGAACGTCAGGACAATCGCGAGGAACAGTCCCGCCAGCGCACCGAGGTCGGCCAGCTTGGTCTTCACCATCCCTGCGGACTCCGGCTCGGGTCCCCACTGGACGGTCAGTGCGTTGCGCAGGTTGGCCATCCACCCCAGTCCTGCGTACAGCGCGACCACCAACCCGACGACCCCGATGGTGGTACGTGACTCGATCGCCTGGTCCATCAGATCGGTCAGCTGCTGACTCATGCTGCCGTCCACGGACTCGGCGATCTCGTCCTTCGCCTTGTCCAGGAGGTCGGGGTTGCCCGCGAACACGAAGCCCGCGGTGGCGAACCCGATCATCAGCAGCGGAAACAGGGCGAACACACTGAAATAGGTTGCGCCCGCAGCGAAGAAGTCCCCCTTGCTGTCCTGGTAACGCGTGCCCGCAGCCACCAGGTGATCAAGCCACGGCCGCTGCGCGCGCTGCCTGTCCAGGAAAGAAGGCTTCTCGGACGCTTTGTCTGTCTCTGGAGTGGACATCGAATCCCCGTTCGGTTCGTCCGTCGAGCCCTTGGCGTCTGGCGAGCGTCTGGTCAGTCGGGTGCCACCGGAGCGGCGAATCCGACCTTGTCATACACCTTCTGCACGGTGCGGGACGCGACGTCACGGGCACGATCTGCCCCGGCGGCCAGCACCCGGTCGATCTCGGCGCGGTCGGCCATCAGTTCGTCGAATCGCGCGCGCAGCGGAATCACGAACTCGCTCAACGCCTCTGCCGTGTCTACCTTGAGCTGGCCATAACCCTGGCCGGCGTACCCGGCGACGAGATCGTCGACGGACTTGCCGGTCAATGCCGACTGGATGGTCAGCAGGTTGCTCACCCCTGGTTTGTTCTCCCGGTCGAAGACGATGTCGCGACCGTTGTCCGTCACCGCAGAGCGCAGCTTCTTGGCCGAGCGTTTGGGATCGTCGAGGAGGTTGATCAAGCCCGAATCGGATTCGGCGGATTTGCTCATCTTGGCCGTCGGATTCTGCAGGTCGTAGATCTTGGCCGTGTCGGCCACGATGTAGGCCTCCGGCACCACAAACGTCTTGCCGAAGCGGGAGTTGAACCGTTGCGCCAGGTTTCGCGTCAGTTCGAGGTGCTGGCGCTGATCCTCGCCGACGGGGACCTGATCCACCCCGAACGTGAGGATGTCGGCGGCCATCAAGATCGGGTAGGTGAACAGACCCACGCTCGCGTGGTCCACACCTTGCTTCGCCGACTTGTCCTTGAACTGCGTCATCCGGCTGGCTTCGCCGAATCCGGTGATGCACGACAGCACCCAGGTCACCTGCGCGATCTGCGGCACGTGGGACTGCAGATAGATGGTCGCGCGATCCGGATCGACGCCCAGGGCGAGCAGTTGGGCAACACTGCGGCGCGACCGGTCGCGGAGCGCCTTGGGGTCGTGCGCTGCGGTGATGGCGTGCATGTCCGGGATGAAGTAGAAGGCGTCCTCGAACTCGTCCTGGAGGGCCACCCACTGCTGAACAGCACCCAGGTAGTTGCCCAGATGGAACGAATCGCTGGTCGGCTGGATACCCGACAGCACGCGTCTGCGCCGCTCTGTTGTCCCGGTCTCGGTAGTCGCTTCAGTCACCTGCGTGATTCTTCCATTCTGCGGCGGGTGGATTCACGAGTACTCCACCGTGACGGGGGCGTGGTCGGACCAGCGGAGGTCATAGGCGTCGGCCCGGTGCACGTACGACTTGGTGGCCCGTTGCCCCAGTCGCTTGTTCGCGAGCTGGTAGTCGATCCGCCAGCCGGCGTCGTTGTCGAAGGCCTTGCCGCGCCAGCTCCACCACGAGTACGGGCCAGGAACCTCACCCGCCAGTTCGCGGGCGACGTCGACCCATCCGGCCTCGAGCAGTCCGGCGACCCACTGCCGCTCCTCGGGCAGGAAGCCAGGGTTCTTGACGTTTCCCTTCGCGTTCTTCAGGTCGAGCTCGGTGGGTGCGATGTTCCAGTCGCCACCGATGACCACGTCGCGGCGTTTGCGCGACAATGCCGCGAGATGGGCAGCGAACTCATCGAGGAACCGGAACTTCTCCTCGCGCTTCGGGCCGTCCGAAGCGCCCTTGGGTAGGTACAGACTGGCCACGGTCAGATCGCCGAAGTCGGCCTCGACGTACCGGCCGGTGCCGTCGAACTCGTTGCTGCCGAACCCCTTACGAACACGCTCCGGAGTAGAGCGCGACAGGATCGCCACACCTGAGTGACCCTTGACCGTCGACTCGTTCAGCGTGAGATGCCACCCGTCGGCGAGGGCGGGGGCGAGTGCTTCGACCACCTGCTCTTCGGTGGCCCGGGTTTCCTGCAGCAGCACGTGGTGGGTGTCGGTGTCGCGCAGCCACGGCAGGAGCCCCAGGTTGCGCTCAGAGCGATGTTTCACCGCTGCCCGGATGCCATTTGCGTTGATCGTGGTCACGATTGTCGTCACGTCCGACGACCCTACGTGCGGGTCACGACATCACCGGCAGGGGTCCGTGAACTCGGTGCGGGTCAACGTGCGTCGACCGCGACCAGCTCGTCCGACTGCGGAAGAACCGGAGCCTTGGTCCCGGCCCGCCGGGCATACGCGAGGGCCAACGCCAGGACCAGCAGACCTGCCACTGCCAACCCGGCGCCGAGCAGAGACGGCGCGCGGTACCCGTACCCGGCCGCGATCACCAGACCGCCGAGCCATGCCCCTCCGGCGTTGGCGATGTTGAGTGCCGAGTGGTTCAGCGCAGCGGCGAGCGTTTGCGCGTCCTCGGCGACATCCATCAGACGGATCTGCAACGCCGGTGTCAGCGCGGTTCCGCTGACACCGATCAGGAACGTGAGCACCAGGGCGGCCCACGGGTTGTCGGCGAGCAACGCGAACAGGATGAGTACCACCGTGATCGCCACCAGCCCGATGAAGATGGCCCGGACCACACCGCGATCGGCAAGGGCACCGCCGGCGATGTTGCCGGTGACCATGCCCAGGCCGAACAGCATCAGTGCGATGGGGATGAACGACTCGGACACTCCGGACACGCTGGTCAGCGTGGTGCTGATGTAGGTGTAGAACGCGAACATCCCGCCGAATCCGACGATGCCGATGAACAGCGTGAACCACACCTGAGGCCGGGTGAGGGCGCCCAGTTCGGTGATGGGGTTGGTGATCTTCATGCCGGACAACGTGGGCAGGAACACCGACAGGGCACCGATGGTCAGCAGCCCGATCACCACCACCACGACAAATGCGGCGCGCCATCCCAGAGTGCTGCCGAGCCAGGTGGCGGCAGGGACGCCGATCACGTTGGCGACGCTGAGGCCCAACATCACCTGCCCCACCGCCTTGGCCCGTGCATCCGGGCCGGCGAGGTGTGCGGCGACCAGAGCCGCGACCCCGAAGTACGCGCCGTGGGGAAGGCCTGCGACAAAGCGGGCCACCATGAGCATGCCGTAACTCTGGGCGAGCACTGTGGCGGCGTTGCCGATGGTGAAGGCCACCATCAAGGCGATCAGGAGTGTGCGCCGGGACATCCGGGCGGTCAGCGCAGCGATCAGCGGTGCACCCACCACGACACCGAGAGCGTAGGCGGAGATGACGTGTCCGGCGGTGGGTTCGGTGGTCCCGAGGGAATCCGCGATCGACGGGAGCAGTCCCATCGCCACGAACTCGGTGGTGCCGATCCCGAAGGCACCGAGGGCGAGCGCCAGGACGGCGTTGCGACGACTTCCCCGCCGGCCCCGCCATCCCTGCGGGTTCGCGATGGAAACCGGGGTACTGACGGCAGACATGGTTCATCCTCTCGAAGGTGCTTGGGGTGAGGCGGCGACACTGCCGGGCAACCAAGGTTTCAACTGCGTGGCCACCGCGATGATTCCCTGCGGTGAGGTGAACTCGCCCACAGCCGGGCCATGGAGGTCAGTCCGTGCCGAGCGCGGCCTTGACGCCACTTCACGAAGCTGTCGACTCCCGCCGAATCTCCGCGGGCACGCGGGCAAAAAGTGCTGTTACGCAAGGTCAGAATCAGTCTGCGCAGGATGCTTTTTTGGCCGGGTGACGCGTGTTATATCCTTATCGCCAGGTCATGAGTATCAGCGACAAGCCCCGGCTCGCTGATCGGCAACCCTCCAACCGCGGTGGGGTGCTCCGGGTGATGACCAGGCCAGCGGTTTTTCGCCGCGGCAAGCGCGGGTCCGAAGGTCGGACCCAACAGTTGGATGCACCACCGACCATGAAGGAAGAAGTTCGCCATGTCTGACACTGACGTCAATCCCGCCGACAACTGGAGCTTCGAGACCAAGCAGGTCCATGTTGGTCAGAGCCCCGATTCGCAGACCTCGGCCCGGGCGTTGCCGATCTACCAAACCACCTCGTACACATTCCGTGACACCGAGCACGCAGCGAACCTCTTCGGACTCGTCGAACCCGGCAACATCTACACCCGCATCATGAACCCGACGCAGGATGCCGTCGAGCAGCGCATCGCGGCACTCGAGGGTGGCGTCGCCGCTCTCCTGGTCGCGTCCGGTCAGGCCGCCGAGACCTACGCCATCCTCAACATCGTCGAAAACGGCGGGCACGTCGTCTCGAGCCCGCGGCTCTACGGCGGTACCTACAATCTCTTCCACTACACACTGCCCAAGCTGGGCATCGAGGTGGGCTTCGTCGAGGATCCCGAGGATCTCGACAGCTGGCGTGCGGCAATCAAGCCGAACACCCGCGCATTCTTCGGTGAGACCATCTCCAACCCCAACAACGAGATCCTTGATCTACCGGGAATCAGCTCGGTCGCGCACGAGGCGGGCCTGCCCCTCATCGTCGACAACACCGTCGCGACCCCGTACCTGATAAATCCCCTCGCCCACGGCGCCGACATCGTCGTCCACTCGGCAACCAAGTACCTCGGCGGCCACGGCACAGCGATCGGCGGAGTGATCGTCGACGGCGGTACCTTCGACTGGCGTGGACAGCGAGACGGCAAAGACCTGTTCCCGGGCTTCACCACCCCGGACCCCAGCTACCACGGTGCCGTGTTCGCAGATCTCGGCGCACCGGCCTACGCGCTCAAGGCCCGGGTCCAGTGGCTGCGCGACACCGGCGCCGCGATCTCGCCGTTCAACGCCTTCCTCATCGCGCAGGGTCTGGAGACCTTGAGCCTGCGGATCGAGCGGCACGTGTCCAACGCTCAGGCCGTCGCCAAGTATCTCTCCGAGCACGCTCAGGTCGAGTCGGTCGCGTACGCCGGCCTCGAATCGTCGCGCTGGTACAAGCGAGGTCAGGAACTCGCCCCGCGCGGCCAGGGCGCCATCATCGGTTTCGAGATCGCCGGTGGCGTCGATGCCGGCAAGCGGTTCGTCGAAGGACTCACCCTGCACAGCCATGTCGCCAACATCGGCGACGTGCGCTCGCTGGTGATCCACCCGGCCTCCACCACCCACTCGCAGCTGCTGCCGGAAGAGCAGCTCGCCGCGGGTGTCGCCCCCGGGCTGGTCCGGTTGGCAGTTGGCATCGAGAACATCGCCGACATCATTGCCGACCTCGACGCAGGCTTCGCCGCAGCCAAGTGACGACGAGCCCCAAGCCGACATTGAGCACCGACCCGCACACGCCCCCGCGAATCCACCCGGATTGGGAGTCGCTGCCTGACGGGAAGCTGACCAGTGTGTCGGTGGGGCCCATCGAGCTCGACAACGGCGAGCGCATCGAGAACGTCACCCTCGCCTTCCAGCGGTGGGGCACACTCTCGAAGGCGCGCGACAACGTGGTGCTGGCGCTACACGCGCTCACCGGTGACTCCCACGTCACCGGACCGGCCGGACCCGGTCAGCCCTCCCCTGGTTGGTGGGATGGGCTGATCGGTCCGGGCGCCGCCGTCGACACGAACGAATGGTGTGTGGTCTCGGCCAACGTCCTCGGTGGTTGTCGGGGGTCCACCGGACCGGCATCACTCGATTCCGAAGGGCGCGTGTGGGGTTCACGCTTCCCGCAGATCACCGTGCTCGACCAGGTTCGGGCCGAGGTCGCATTGATGGACGCCCTCGAGATCGACACCGTCGCAGCGGTCCTCGGTGGATCCATGGGCGGCGCGCGATCGCTCGAGTGGGTGATCGGCTACCCCGAACGAGTGCGCAGTGCACTCATCTTGGCTGTGGGCGCCCGGGCCTCCGCGGACCAGATCGGCACCCAGACCACCCAGATCGCCGCCATCCAAGCCGATCCCGACTGGCAGGGCGGCGACTATCACGGCACGGGCCGCAGGCCGACCGCGGGATTGGGAGTTGCGCGGCGCATTGCGCACATGTACTACCGCCACGAACTCGAGTTGGACGAGCGCTTCGCGAATTCGCCGCAGGGACAAGAGAATCCACTCGAGGGTGGCCGTTACGCGGTCCAGAGCTACCTCGAACACCAGGCCGACAAGTTGGTCCAGCGGTTCGATCCCGGCAGCTACGTGGTGCTCTCGCAGGTCCTCAACCACCACGACGTCGGCCGCGGTCGCGGCGGCGTCGAGGCGGCTCTGCGCAGCTGCGAGGTGCCGGTGATCATCGGCGGTATCGACTCCGACCGTCTGTACCCGATCCGTCAGCAGGTCGAGCTGGCCGAGCTGATGCCGGGATGCGTCGACGGATTGCATGTTGTGCACTCGGCCAACGGCCACGACGGATTCCTGACCGAATTCGATTCGGTCTCAGAGCTTCTGAAGAAAACCGTCGATCTGGCGCGGCGCTGACCCGCGACCATTGGTCCTGCTGGCTCGACGCTCAGGGCGCTGGCGGCGTGGTCGCGATGGCGTCCGGGATCGTCGTCGGGCTGCTCGGCGTGATGGTGGGTGGCGGCTCGATGGCAGTGCTGTCCGGAGGCGGCGTCGTCGGATTGCGTGTCGGCGGAACCAGTGTCGGGGTCCACGGGAGCGACGGCAACGGGAACGGCCACAGCGAGGGGCTCAACGTGGACGTCGACGGCCGGGACGGTCCGGTACCCGCCGGCAATTCCGTTGTGGCCCAACCCGGGTCCGAGTTGCCGGCGCCACCGCCGCCACCTCCACCGGCGGCCGGTGGTGCCGGATCGACAGTTGTGGTGATCGTCACCGGTTGAGGTTGCACGAGTGGACGGTCCGGTGTGCTCACGCGCGGACTGGAGATCTCGATGGTGGTCGTGGGCGCCACCGTGGTGGTCGTGGTGGACGAAATGGGTGGCTGCGACTCCGGAGTACTCGGATTGCCGGCCAACGACGAACCCACTGCATACACGGTCATCAGTGCGCCGGCAAGCAACGCTCCGAAGACGGCAAGCGGCGCGGCCGAGAGCCAATCGCGACTGCGCCTGCCACCGATGAACGCCAGATCGGCACCGCCACGTCCGCGCGCGGCGATTTTCGCGGCGCCGGTGGCCGCCACCGACTCCGGCGCCTTGGGCAGAACTGCCTCGAGACCGGCGGCGTCGACGATCAGGTCACGGAAGATCGGGATGTTTGCAATGCCACCGACGAGCACTACTGCTTCTGCCCCCGAGGCGTGCGGCCCGTTCACGTAATCGCCGACCACGCGCGCGGCGTGCTCGGCCATCGGAGTGGTCAGCCGTTCGAGCGAGGTGCGGGTGACGGTCACCGGGTCGGTGCGGTTACCGACCATCAGCGCGGTCGAATCCTTGATGGACAGTTCCTCTTTGGCGGTACGGCAGGCACTCAGGACCGTGGACTTGCGACGTCCGCGTAGGCGGCCAGAACCCACGACGTCATCGGCGATCAGCGAATCCAGTGCGATACCGGCAACCGATTCGCTGCGTTGGTAATCGGTGATGCGACGACTCGACGGGTCGAGGCAGTACATGCCCATCCCGGTGTCGCCGAGGTCGACGACGACCACCTGTGCGAAGCGACTGATCTCGCCCGTACTGATCAGCTGGTGCGCCACGGCCTCGGTCTCCGCGACCAACTGGATCTGACGTTTGGCGCCGGTCCCCTTGGACGCGATTTCCCGGGCGTGCTCATCGGTTCGGTAGGCGACGCCGATGGTGCCGACGCGGTCGCCGCGCTCTCGCGCCTGGGTGAGCATCAGATCGATGCCGGAATTGATCCTTCCGGCCCGGGTCAGTCCATCGGTGGGGTCGACGTCGATCACCCGGCCCAGAGCATCGACACGACCACTCTCGTCGGTCGTCAGCAGAACGCAGTGGACCATTCCACTGCCTGCGGACAGGCCCAGCGAGGTGTTCATTGCTCTCTTCCGAACTGTTGATGTGTCGCCTGCCTGCGCGGATGCGGTTCTTCCACATCGTGCGACAAGCTCTCCTGGCGTGCCCCCCAGCACTTTTGTTGCCGGCTCCTGGCCGACGATCGACAACGACCGTCGCGGCTCAGGTCAACCGACTGGTGCAGTAACAGACACGATTGTAATCAATCTGTGCCCAAAGGGTCGATCGAGGTAGCCAACCACAGTATTGCGACGCCGGCCGAGGACATGGCCACGACGTCGGCGAATCGTCCACGCACCTCGAGGAGACCGACCCTCGAACTGGGCAGAATCGCACGTAAGAGCGCTGCGAGGAGGGCAGCCGACCCGAAGACAAAGGCTCCACGACGCCAGCGGTCGAACACCAGGAACACCGCTGCGATCACGACCAGGGCGACGACGGCCATGAATGGGATCTGCACGAGAACCCACCGCAGCCTGCGCACCTGGTGCAGCCGCCGGGCACGGTTCCGTGCGGCACGATCGGCCCCACCTCGGATGTCGGACGATCTGGGCGTCATCTGCTGTCGGCGATCAACGCTGTGCAAGCGCGGACTCTGCGCGTTCCACCACGTTGGCCATCAGGAACGCCCTCGTGAGTGGACCGACACCGCCCGGATTGGGAGATACGTGGCCTGCCACGTCCCAGACATCGCCTGCGACATCTCCCACCAGGCCGGCATCGGTGCGGCTCACGCCCACGTCGACCACGGCAGCGCCGGGCTTCACCATGTCGGCGGTGATCAGCCCGGCCACACCTGCTGCAGCTATCACGATGTCACCGCGCCTGACCTCGGCGGCCAGATCCCGGGTACCGGTGTGACAGAGGGTCACCGTGGCGTTGTCGGTGCGCCGTGTCAGCAACAGACCGATGGGGCGGCCGACGGTGACTCCGCGGCCGACCACCACCACGTGGGCACCGGCGATCTGGATGTCGTAGCGCCGCAACAGATGCAGGATGCCCCGCGGGGTACACGGCAGTGGCGCGTCGGACGAGGTTCCGGAACCGTCGAGGACCAGCCGCCCGAGGTTGATCGGGTGCAGACCGTCGGCGTCCTTGTCCGGGTCGATCCGCTCGAGGGCGGCGTTCTCGTCGAGGTGCTTCGGCAGCGGCAACTGCACGATGTACCCGGTGCACGCCGGGTCCGCATTCAGGTCGTCGATGGCCTCGTTGAGCTGTTCGGTGGTGATGTCGGCCGGCAGGTCCTTGCGGATGGAGGCGATCCCGAGTTTGGCGCAGTCGTTGTGTTTGCCGCGGACATAGGCCTGCGAGCCCGGGTCGTCGCCGACGAGGACCGTGCCGAGTCCGGGGGTGACCCCCGCGGCCCGAAGTTTGTCCACGCGGGCCTTGAGGTCGGTGAAGACCTCGTCGCGGGTGGCTTTTCCATCCAGTACGGCTGCGCTCACGCTGCCATTGTTCCAGGCGTCGGTGATACCTGGTGCCAGGGGCACGCGCGGGGTCGATGAGCGGTCATTCGAGATCGAACCACGCCACCGCGGGCGCCTCGATCCCGCCGACCCAGACGCGCCCGTTGTGTTCGACCACACCCGTGCTCTGACCGAAACCGGGGACGGGGACCCGGTACTCCGCGACGACCCGGACGGTGGCCAGATGGATCTTCAGCAGACGCATCGGTGCCACCGCCTTCGGCAACAGACGATCCGGCAGCCGCCAGAGCAGTTTGCGCAGGCCGGGTCTGCCGGCCAGGGCGTCGAGTGTGCCGTTGCGGTTGGCCACGAGGGCGAGCCACATGTGCTCACCATCCGGTGCCAGCGAACTGTTGTCGGGAAAGGCGGGCAGACCGTCGAGAACCACCGAATCGGTTCCCGTCTCCAGATCGAAGGACCGTAACCGGTAGGCGCCGGTCTCGGCGATCAGCAGCCGACCCTGGTGCACGACCAGCCCGTTGGCGAACTGCAAACCGGTCAGCACCACCTCAGCAGTACCCGACCAGGGTGAGGTCGATGATTCGTGAGAGCCCGGATCACCGGGATCGTTCAGCACCACGCGCAGCAGTCTGCCCACGCCCGAGTGCTCGAAGATGTCGGCCATGAACATCTCGTACGGATGGCGGGTGGTCGACTGGGTCACGTAGAGCTCGAGTGGCCGTGGATCGGGGCCGTCGGTGGCGGCGGTGACCACCACGTTGGAACAGAAGGTCAGCCGTTCGCCATCAACCTGGTCGACGACGGTGTCGATGCGCCCGGACCGTACGTCCATGTGCAACAGGCCGCGCTCGCTGTCGCAGATGAACAGGTGGTCGCCGAGCATCTCCATACCCAGGGGGCGCCCACCGGTGTTCGCCACCACCTGCCGCGAGTGGTCGACCGGGTCGATGCGGATGATGTTGCCGCCGATGGCACCGGTGTAGATCCGTCCCTCGCGGTCCACGACGACGTCTTCGGGTGAATCGTCGTCCAGGGTGATCACCGTGACTTCAGGGGTGAGCGGAGCCGGCCAGCCCGCGGTGTTCGCCGGAGGCGGCGTCCAGGCCACCGGGTGGATGACCGGCTTCTTCGGCGCACTGATGTGCTCGTTGCCAGGCCTCCGGGCCTCACCAGGTGTGTGGGTCACAACTCTCCTCCCCCGATCCGCAGACCGTGTGCCACCGCGAACTCCATGGCCTGGTCGGGATCGACCGAGGCGTCGGTCACCGACGCCTGCAGCCAGAGCAGCGGATCGCACCGCGCACCGCGCAGGTTCGCTTGTCCGAGTTTGACACCCACAGCCCGGATCCCGGTGAGATCTGAGCCGGAGAGATCCGCGCCGATCAAGATGGACTCGGTCAGGTTCGCCTCCCGGAGGCGGCATCCCCGGAGCACCACGCCCGACATGTCCAGACCGCCGATCGACATCAGCGACATGTCGCAGTCGATCATCGTGAGGGGCCGGACCCGCGAGTGGGTGATGACCGAGCCGACCAGACTGCAGTCGGCCATCTCGACCTTGTTGAGATGGGTGCGCTCGAAGTGACAATTCCGGAAGGCACTCGACCGATGGCGGGAGCGGGCGAGACTCGCGCCGGTGAAGTCACAATCGGTGAATGTTGTGCCCTCCGTGGACAGCTCACTGAGGTCACATTCGACAAAACTGCATCCGACGAACTGCCGGCCCACCCATGCCTCGCCGGAATGGTCGGCAAAATCGAACCGTTCGTCCACGGTGGCCTCATCGCTCATGAGTGCATGTCTACACCGCCACGGCGACACCGCCGAAGAGTCCTCCATGGCGGTGAGTCAAGCTTGACGAGTGTTCCGACTGCTGTTCCACGAGCCCTGCATACCCCCCAACACCGGTAACGCGATCCGGTTGGCGGCCAACACCGGGTGTGAGCTACACCTGGTGGAACCGCTGGGATTCGACCTGTCCGAACCCAAGGTGAAGCGTGCCGGGCTCGACTACCACGACATGGCGTCGGTGACCGTGCACGAGGATCTGTTCGCTGCCTGGGGTGCGCTTGCCCCACAACGGGTTTTCGCCTTCACCGCCCACGCCGACACGTTCTACACCGACATCCACTATCAACCCGGCGACGTTCTGCTGTTCGGTCCAGAGCCCACCGGGCTGTCGGAAGAGGTGATGTCCGACCCGCACGTGACCGAACGTGTCCGCATCCCCATGCTGGCCGGCCGACGTTCCCTCAACCTCGCGAACGCGGCCAGCATCGTTGTGTACGAGGCATGGCGACAGCACGGTTTCGCCGGGGCGGTCTAGCGATCGGGGCGGTCTGACTATCGGGCTGGTCTGACTCAGTCGATGGGCAGGCCACGCATCACGAAACGGCGGAGCATCCCTGCTGTCGGCTGATCCAGTCGGAGTTCGGCGTTGTCCGACTCATGAGGTGCGGTCACCCGTAAGACCAGTTCGCCGCCGGGCAGGATGTCGGCGGAATAGATGTGGTCGCTGCGTTCCCATCCGAGGTGCAAACCACCGTCGACGGTTGCGCTCGGCGCCGACTCGTTCCAGTAAGAACTGGGCAGTCCATCGCGGTAGATCTCGTAGAACTCTTTGGCTTGGGGGCTCGGGGCCAGCGAGTCAGCACCCTGCCACCCGTCTTCGAGCGCCCAGACAATCGCGATCTGAGTGTCCAGCGAGTTCTCGCTGTCGGTGGTCTCGACAGCGCCCGGTGTCTGGCGGTTGAGATTGTTCGAATAGTTGCTGCGCGTCATCTACCGAGGCTAGTCGCTGTGAGCCGGTAAATACAGGCCGCCGAACGTGCCCACCCTGCCGGCACTGGGCTAGCGATCCCAGTCAACCCGTTCGGCCATGGCCAGCAACGTGTTTCGCCGGGCTGGGCTGGTGGCGGCGATCCACGCGATCTTGCCGTACACGTGCTCGCGGAAACGCGGATGGTCGTCGCGGTTCTGGGCGTGGGCGCCCGTGCGAATTGCGTTGTGCAGCAATGCCCTGAGGTTGTCGTAGTCGACCCGGCCGACCCTGGGCCGGTCGTTGACCACCAGCCCCGCGAGTTGCTGGCGCTGGTGTGAGTACATAATCTTCGTCTTGTCGGGGTGAACGGTGAAGCCTTCGTCGGCGATGATGCGCAGCACTGTCCAGAGCACCTGCCCTGCGTCCATGACGTCGCCCGAGATGGCCAGATCGTCGCCGTAACGGCTGTAGTGGAGGTTGTTGTGCCGGGCATAACCCCAGATCCGGCGGTCCATGGTGCGCATGACCAGGTTGGCCAGGGCCGGCGAGGTCGGGGCACCCTGCGGTAGATGCCGCGCCCGCAGCAGCGACGCGTGGGCGAAGTCGAGTCCTCGAAGCACATCGGGAGGTGTTGCGGTGGTGCATATCTCGGACAAGAGCCGGGATGTCCGCCGATGTCCGACAGCTGCGAAAACCGCGCGCACCCGCGCCGAGGTGATGGTCGGGAAGCAGTTCCGCAGATCGACCCGCAACACCACGTTGCGGTCGGAGTGTGGCCAGGCGAAACTCGCCGTGGACCGGCCCGCGACAAATCCCTGCGCCGCACGATGCGGTGGGATGCGATCAAGTATCTCCCGGAGTATCCGGCGCTGGATCTCACGGAGATGGGGTTTTGGCGCCTCGATCACCCTGACGCCGTCACGTTTGGGGATCGTGACATACCGATAATGGGCGAGCGCAGTCTTTTTCGAGCGTAGCCAGAGACCCCGATCGGCGAACCACTCCAGTTCGCCCACCGTGAGGCCGAGCCAGCGCGCCACATCGGTGGCGTCGGCCAGCGGAGTGAGACCGAACGTCATCTCGGGCGTCGGCAGTTCACCGAAGACGTGGCTGCGGTTTTCGATGACCATCGACCAGAACGCCCTGCGAACGGCCTCCGGCTCAGGCCTCTCGGGGAACTTCTCGAGCAGCAGGCCGAGCAGGGCCGTGGCCGTGGCAGGCGCCGTCGTGGCCGCCAGCATGTCGCCCAGCGCATGGACCGACCACCGCGGATCCACCTCGAGCCGGTTGATGAGCAGGTCGAGCGACCGTGCCGGGATCCGGATCCCAGGGCCGAGGCCACCCAGATCGTCAGGATGCACGGAGTCGGTGGAGTCTCCCGGATCGGTCGAGTCGGTGGTCATGAGACAGATGCGCGGCGGCGGGGCGACCAGAACTCTCGTCTGCGGCGCCGCGTAGCACGCGGAGCGTGCCTGCCGGCGTCGGACGCTGATACCAACTGTGAGATGTACCCAGGGGTTGCCCCTGAGACGGGTTCGGAGAACCCACTCTCGCCCCTCCCACCGCGCATCCCGTCATGCTAATGCCGGCCGGTACTCGCAGCGATCCATCAAACGGCCCACCGATCCCGCCGAGTGGGTCACGAGGCCAGGTCAGGCCCAGTCACGAGATCGGGATCCGACACGGAGGTCCATGCGCTGCAGGCGGTCGGCCACCACCGTCACCGCCCCCTCGGCATTTTGCACCCGCCCCCGGATCAGCAGGGCGGGCGCCGTCTGGGCCAGTTTGCGGTATTTCGCCCAAAGACCCACCGAGCACACCACATTGACCATCCCGGTCTCGTCTTCCAGGTTCACGAACGTCACTCCCGCCGCCGTGGCGGGGCGTTGCCGGTGGGTCACCGCACCGCCGACCAGCACACGGGAACCGTCGGGCACCGACAACAGGTCCGCCGCCGCGACCACTCCCAGCGCGTCGAGCTGGGGGCGGATGAACTCGGTGGGATAGCTGCCCGGGCTGACCCCCGTGGCCCATACGTCCGACGCCGCCATTTCCACCTCACTCATCCCCGGAAGTGCCGGCGCAGCACTGTTCTCATGCAGCGGCAGCCGGTCGGACTTCTCCTGAGCTGCCGAACCGGCATCCCACAACGCCTGCCGTCGACTGATGCCGAAACAGTCGAATGCCCCGGCCGTGGCCAAGGCCTCGAGCTGGTTGGTGCTCACATCCGTGCGCCGGGACAGGTCCGCTGCGCCCGTGAACGGGCCACCGGTCAAGCGCTGCTCGACGATCTGCTCGGCCAACTCGGTACCGATCGACCGCACCGACGCCAGCCCGAGGCGCACGTCGAGTCCGTCGTTCTCCAGATCGGCGTCCACCTGCGACAGGTTGATGTCAGGACCATGTACGGCGACGCCGTGGCGCCGGGCGTCGGCAACCAGCGTCTGTGGTGAATAGAAGCCCATGGGCTGCGCTTTGATCAACGCCGCGCAGAAAGCCGCCGGGTGGTGCAGCTTGAGCCAGGACGAGTAGAACACCAGGGACGCAAAACTCTGCGAATGACTCTCCGGGAAACCGAAATTGGCGAACGCTGCCATCTTCTCGAAGATGCGGTCGGCCATCTCCCCGGTGATGCCGTGCAGATCCTCCATCCCCTGGTAGAACCGGCCGCGTAGCCGGTTCATCTTCTCCGGCGATCGCTTGGACCCCATCGCCCGGCGCAACTGGTCGGCCTCTGCCGCACTGAATCCGGCCACATCCACCGCAACCTGCATCAACTGTTCCTGGAACAGCGGCACCCCCAGCGTTCGCGCGAGTGCCGCCTCCATCGAAGGGTGTTCACAGGTCGGCTCTTCCAATCCGTTGCGACGCCGGATATACGGGTGCACCGACCCACCTTGAATGGGCCCGGGGCGGATGAGCGCCACCTCCACCACCAGGTCGTAGAACTTGCGTGGCTTGAGCCGTGGCAGCGTTGCCATCTGCGCCCGCGATTCCACTTGGAACACCCCGACGGTGTCTGCTTTGCACAACATGTCGTACACGGCTTTTTCGGTCAGGTCGATCTTCGCCAGGTCCACATGGATGCCGCGGTGCTGCTCGAGGAAGTCGATGGCGTAGTGGATGGCTGACAGCATTCCCAGACCCAGCATGTCGAACTTCACCAGACCGATGGCAGCGCAGTCATCTTTGTCCCATTGCAGCACACTGCGATTGGGCATCCTGGCCCATTCGGTGGGACAGACGTCGGCGATCGGTCGGTCGCAGATCACCATGCCGCCGGAATGGATACCCAGATGCCTCGGCATGCCGTTGATCTGATTGGCGAGGTCGACCACATCGTCGGGGATGTCGTGTTCGTTGGCCTTCGCCGCATCGTATCGATGCACCTGTTTGCTCCAGGCATCCTGCTGCCCCACCGAATACCCCAGTGCGCGAGCCATATCCCGCACCGACGACTTGCCCCGATAGGTGATCACATTGGCGACCTGAGCGGCGTTCTGCCTCCCGTACCGTCGGTACACGTACTGGATGGCCTCTTCTCGCAGATCCGACTCGATGTCGATGTCGATGTCGGGTGGGCCATCGCGGGCGGGCGACAGGAATCGTTCGAACAGCAGATCGTTGCCGACCGGGTCGATCGCGGTGATCCCCAGTGCGTAACACACCGCCGAGTTGGCTGCACTGCCGCGGCCCTGGCAGAGGATGTTGTTGTCGCGGCAATACCTGACGATGTCCTCGACCACCAGGAAGTAGCCCGGGAACCCGAGGGTGTCGATCACATCGAGTTCATGCTCGATCTGCTCATACGCCTTGGGATGGCTCTGCGGCGTGCCGTACCGCTCGGTGGCCCCGCGTGCGGTCAGTTCTCGCAGCCACGAACTCTCCGTGTGCCCTTCGGGTACGTCGAACGGCGGCAACTGCGGTGCGATCAGGTGCAATCCGAAGGCGAGCTCGCCGGCCAGCATCGCGGCGTTGTCGATGGCATCGGGGTGAGCACTGAGGAGCCGCGCCATCTCGTCTCCGCTGCGCAGGTGGGCGCCCCCGAGGGGCGCGAGCCAGCCATCCATCTCGTCCAGGCTGCGGCGGGCACGCACCGCGGCCATCGCCATCGCCAGCCGCCTGCGATGTGGCGCCGAGAAGTGGGCGCCCGTGGTCGCCACCGTCATCACCCGATTGCGCCGGGCCAGCCCCGCGAGCACCGCGTTGCGTTCGTCGTCATCGGCCATCCCCTGCGCGGTCAGTTCCACGGCCACGTTGTCGCGGCCGAACAGGTCGATCAACTCACCGAGCGCAGCATCGGCGGCATCCGGCCCGCTCGACGACAATGCCTGGCGCACAGTGCCTTTTCGGCATCCGGTGAGTATCAGCCAATGCCCGTCCGCGGCCCCTGCCAACGTCTCGACGTCAAAACGCAGCAGTCCCTTCTCACCTGCTGCCATGTGTCCGGCGGCGATCTGCCGGGACAGCCTGCGGTAGCCCTCCTGGCCCCGGGCCAGGACCAGCAGATGCGAACCGTCCGGATCGGCCACACCGGTGCGAGGGGCATCACGCAGCAGCGAGAGTTCGGAGCCGAAGACGGTGGGCAGCTTCCATTCCAGGGCTGCCTCGGCGAAACGCACCACACCGTAGAACCCGTTGTGGTCGGTGATCGCCAAGGCTTCGAGGCCCAGCCGATGCGCTTCCTCTGCCATCTCCTCGGGACTGCTGGCCCCGTCGAGAAAACTGTAGGAGCTGTGGGCGTGCAGCTCGGCGTACCGGACCTGCGACTTGCCTCGTCGTAACTCGCCGGCCTCGTAGGGCGTGCGTTTACGCGACCACGCCGGACTGTCGCCACCGTCGCCGGCAAAGGTCTCGCCGGATCGGCCGCCGACATGCGGCCGCCCGGAAAGAACCCGTTCCAGCTCCGACCAGGTCGGAGGGCCGTTGTGCCAACCCACACCTCACCGTATCGAACATGTTTTCGAAGAACAAGCCCGGCAATTGCCGGCTCTCAGCGCTCACCACGGACCGGCCCGGACAGCCGATTATGTCGGCACGGGTGACCCGACTCTGGCATTGTTGACCCACATGATGCACCGCGATGTCGGTGGCCCGAGCGGCCGGAGACAACACCCCTCGCCACACTCGACAGCAGCCGGCCGCACCCTCACACACCTCAACGGCACGGCGCGGTGACCCACACCGACAGTGTCGACTCAGGCCCCGACAACAGGGTGCTCACTGCCACCGCAGCCCTGGACACCCCGTTTCTCGCCGTCGACGACGTCGTTCTCGACGCCAACCTCGCACGAATGTCCGAGTTCGCCGCCGGATCGGGTCTGGCGCTGCGCCCGCACGCCAAGACCCACAAGAGCACCGAACTCGCCCACCGTCAGATCGCGCATGGAGCGGTCGGGCTGACCGTCGCCACCATCGGCGAAGCCGAGGTGTTCGCGGCGGCGGGCATCACCGATCTGTTCATCGCCTATCCGCTCTGGGTCACCGAGAGCAAGGCGCAACGACTTCGCAGGGTCATGGATCAGGCCGAGGTGCTCCTGACCGTGGATTCGGCGGCAGGCGCCGGGCAGTTGGCGCAGCACTTGCCCGGCGCGCGTGTGCTCGTCGAGATCGACAGCGGTCATCACCGGACCGGGGTGCATCCTCAGCGCGCCGGCGATGTCGGACACCGTGCGGTGGCGGCAGGACTGAAAGTGCTCGGCGCGTTCACCTTTCCCGGACACAGCTACCAGCCCGGCCGTCCCGCCGGGGTGGCGAGGCAAGAGTCCGGAGCCGTTGCCATGGCAGCCCAGTCGCTGCGCAACGGCGGTATCGATCCGGTCATCCGCAGTGGTGGTTCGACACCCTCGGCGAGCGAGGCGGATCCTTCGGTGCTCACCGAGATCCGGCCGGGGGTGTACGTGTTCGGTGATGCCCAGCAGGTGGAGTTGGGTATCTGCACGTTTGCGCAGGTGGCGCTCACCGCGGTCACCACGGTCGTCCACCGCGAAGCAGGCAAAGTGGTACTCGATTGTGGCAGCAAGGTTCTGGGAGCAGACCAGCCCGCGTGGGCCAGCGGCGGTGGCCGTCTGCCGACCTATCCCGACGCACGTGTCATCGCACTGTCCGAACACCACGCCACCGTCGACTTCGCCAATTCGAAGTCGCGGCCGGAGGTGGGAGACCGGGTCCAGGTGGCGCCCAATCACGTCTGTGCCGCAGTCAATCTCGCGAACGAGCTGATGGTGGTCGACCTCGCCGGTGAGGTGACGCCGTGGCGGGTGAGCGCACGAGGAGCCAACTCGTGAGAGCCCTGTGGACGGTGATGCTGATCATCACCCTGACCGTGGCCGGTTGTGCCCGGGAAACGGAGCAGGCGGTGACCGCACAACTGACCAAGGCCTCCGGAGTCCGCTTCGACCAGATCGGCGTCGACGAAGTGCGCGAAACGGCAGACACCATGGTCGTCGACACCACCGGGTTCGGCGTCGACGTGCTGCGGGGCACCGACCTCGAGGACAATCAGGTGATCTCACCGTGGAGCGCGATGATCGCACTACAGATGCTGCGGGCGGGCGCGGGTGGCACCACCGCTGCCGAACTCGATGCGGTGATCGGTCAACAGGACGACGATGCCAGTGCGGCGCTGATCGGCCAGCTCGATCGGTTCGATGGTGATCCCGGTGGCGTCGACGAGGACAAACCTCCCACCCCACCGGTGTTCCATCAGGCTGCCGGAATCTTCATCGACGATTCGGTCGAGGTCGGCGCCGAATACCTCGAAGTGCTCGGCAGCCGTTTCGACAGCGGGGTGTATCCGGTGGACTTCACATCGCCTGACACCGAATCCGCCATCGACAAGTGGCTGGCGGTGAACACCGGGGGCAAGATCCTCGAGACCCCCACCGACTACAATCCGGACACGGTGATCAGCCTCCTTTCGACCGTCTACCTCGCAGCCGCGTGGCAACAGCCGTTCTCACCGGATTCCACTGCACCAACCGATTTCACCTCCGCAGACGGATCGGTCGACGAGGTCAACATGATGCGCAAGACGGTCTCGGCCGGCTGGGTCTCCGGCGCGGGGTGGACCGGTGTGCAACTGCCCTATTCCGACGGACTGGCCATGCAGGTGTTTCTGCCCGAGGGCCGCGACGTGAGGACGATACTCGACCAGCAGGTGCTGTCCGGGGCGAGCACACAGCTGCGTTCGGCGCCCACCACCTCGGTGTCGGTGAGCCTGCCGCGATGGGAGGTGGAGAGTTCGGTGGATCTCAAGACCGTGCTCGAAGCGCTCGGCGTCCGGGAACTGTTCACCGACGCTGCCGATCTGAACGGCATCAGTCCCCAGCTGCTCGTCACGGCCGCCGCCCAGGACAGCACCATCACGGTGGGCGAAAAAGGCACGGTGGCAGCGTCGGCGACCCAGATCGATGCCGGAGTGACCGCGGTGCCCCCTGAGCAGATGGAACTCTTCGTCGCCGACCGACCATTCGTGTACCAGATCATCGACGCCTCAACGGGTTTGCCGCTGTTCCTCGGATCGATCAACAAGCCTGGGAGGGTCTGATGGCGCGGACGGCGCACCGATACGCGGCTCTGTTGCGCGGTGTCAACGTGGGTGGCATCCGAATCAAGATGGCCGATCTCAAGGCCTGCGTCGAAGCGCTCGGGCACACGAACGTCAAGACAGTGCTCGCCAGCGGCAATGTGCTGTTCGAGTCACCGAGTACCGACGTGGACGGACTCACCGCTGCACTCGAGAAGGCTCTGTCCGACCGATTCGGCTACGCGGCAAGGGTTCTTGTGGTGCCTGTCGACAGGCTCACTGCGATCATCGACGCCTACCCATTCCCCGAACGAGACGACTGGCACGCATATGTCGTCTTCTACTCCGACCCCGCTCAGGTCGACGTCGTCGCCGCCATCGCGGGCGAACTCGATCCGCAGCAGGAACAGATCGCAGCAGGCGAATCGGTGCTGTACTGGCAGGTACGAAAAGGCGACACCCTCGAGAGCGTGATCGGTAAACGCACCGGATCGAAGAAGAAGTCGGATTCCGGCTGGTTCCTCACCAACCGGAACCTCAACACCTTACGTAAGCTGCAGTGAATTGCCCTGCGCTGCAGGGTGTCAGCCTGCAGCGGGTACCAGCGACCGCTCGCGGATGTCTGCGGGCAGGTCTTCGTCCGGATGCCCGAGCCCCAGGTTTTCGCGCAACGTGCTGCCCTGGTACTCCGTGCGGAACAGACCGCGACGCTGGAGCTCGGGGACCACATAGTCGACGAAGTCGTTGAAGGTTCCCGGTGTCTGGGCCGTGGAGACGATGTAGCCATCGGCTTCTCCCCCGGTGAACCCGGCCTCGATCTGATCGGCCACATCGGAAGCGGTACCCACGAATTGCGGCAGCAGCACTCCCTGCGCGTAGAGCTTGCCGATGTCGCGGAGCGTCAGGCTGTCCCGTTCACTCAGCCGCCTCGCCACATCGAACAGTCCCTGCGTTCCGGAGACGGAGATGTCTTCCAATGGGGCGTCGAGGTCGTACTGCGAGAAGTCGTGGTCGGTGTGCACCGACAGTGTGATCAGGCCCGAGATCGGATCTGCGAGTTCGTTGTGGAACGCCTGCTTCTCCCGGGCGATCGATTCGGTCTCGCCGATGAACGGGATGAACGAGGGCAGGATCTTGACATGGTCGGGATTGCGGCCCACGTCGACCACACGCGACTTGACGTCGTCGTAGTAGGCCCGGCGCCCTTCCGGGGTCGGGTCGATCTCGAAGATGGCTTCGGCCCAGCGGGCCGCAAAATCCCTTCCGGTGGAGGATGATCCGGCCTGGATGAGTACCGGCCGATGCTGGGGTGATCTCGGCTGGTTCAGCGGGCCCCGGGTGCGGTAATACCGGCCGTCGTGGTCAACCGGACGAACCTTGTCCGCATCGGCCCACACCCCGCTCGCCTTGTCCGCGACAACGGCGTCCTCGTCCCACGCCGACCACAACTCCACTGCGGTCTGCACGAACTCCTCGGCTCGCAGATACCGCTCGTCGTGTGCCACGTGCTGGTCGAAACCGAAGTTGAGCGCTTCGGCCTGGGTCAGGGATGTGACGATGTTCCATGCCACCCGGCCGCGGGATATGTGGTCGAGGGATCCGAAGACCCGAGCGAGTTCGTACGGGTGGAAGTAGGTCGTGGACTTGGTGATCGCGATGCCCAGATTGCTGGTGACCGCGGCGATGCTGGCGGCGACAACGGACGGATCGAGTGTCGCGGCGGCCTGGGTGCCACGACGCAGTGGTTCGGACTGATCTGCACCGAAACGCAAGGGTGCGGCCAGCAGATCCGCGAAGAACGCGAAGTCGAACTTGCCGCGCTCGAGGATGCGACCGACACGGTGATAGTGCTCGGGCGAGAAGAATTCCGTCGTGGAGCCCGGGTGCCTCCATGCGGCATGGGAATGGGTGACGGGCGAGGCGATCAGGAATCCGCCCAGGTGCAGTTGACGACTCATCGGTATCAGGTCCTTCGGGTGTCGAGAGGGCGCCGGAAGGCGCTCGCTGCCATCGAAGTCGGGAACGCCGGACTGTCCAAGTGTTCTCGTCACCCTGGGTGAAACAAGGCCGCACATCCGCCGCGCGGCGTACCGTGCGTCATTCGTACACACCTTCGACGGTCCACTGCCCATCTTGATAGTGCAGCAATAGTGCTCGTGAATCCTCCAGCAGCACTTGCGCTCTGGCGTATGTCCCGACATGCACATCGACACCACCGCCACCATCACCCGGCCCTGCGGCCCACCACCGTTCGTCGGTGGCCCACGGCCCCGCCCACCAGCTCAACGACCAACTGCGCCGACCCCAGGTCAGACTGGCCGGATCGGCACTGAAACTGCCTCGGGCAGTCACCTGCACCGGGGAGTCCTCGGCGTCGAGAAGGGTCACCGGTGCCATCGGCAGCACCGAGGGCGACGGTCCCGGCAATTGCCCCGGCCAGGGGGCATCCGGGTCTGCCTGTGCCACCAATTCGTCCCCGAGGGGTACCAGGGTGATCTGCTGCCCGGGCCCACGGCCACCACTGCGTACCGGAACCTGCACGCGTTCGCCTCCCAGCAACCCCTGGACCCGCACCAGTGCCCGGCGCACCCGCTCGGCCACTTCTCCGTCTCCTCCGGCCAATCCCCCACCCGTGAGCCCGAGTTGCATCGCGCCCGAGCCGATCACCTCCACCGGATCGAGACGCAACATCACCACGGGCCCATCAGGGCGGTCGGCGGCGCTGCGGCCGGAAAGCCACCCCTCCAATTGCCAGCGGATCCGGTCAGCTGTCGCGTCGGGGGTCAGCGGCTGTGCACAGCGCCAGGTGCGGGAGTACTCACGACCGCTCTCGGTGGTGGCCTGCACGGTGAGCCGCGTGCAGGCCACGGACGCCGCGGCCAGTACATCGTGCAGCTGGGCGGACAGTCGCCTGCCGATGAAGGCGGCGGCATCGACGCGGTCCACCGGTGGGTCGCAGCGATGTTCGACGACCAGATCCGGTGGCGGCGCCTGCCCCGACGGCGGGCGTTGCGGCAATGCCCGAGCGGTGCGGTGCGCGAAGATCGCGTCCGCCCCGAAGCGGGTGGCGACATCGGTGGACGACAGTTCGGCAAAGGCGCCGATGGTTCGAAGCCCCATCCGCCACAGCAGATCGACCAGGGCAGGGCGATCGTCGGCACACATGCTGGGCTCCACCGCCAATTGCGAGATACGCAGCGGCGCAAGGAACTCTGCATCCTCGCCCGGAGGTACCACCTTGCCGTGCCGAGCAGCGATGATCGCCGTGAAGAGTTCGTCGGCGATACCCACCTGGGATTCGATGCCACAGGCAGACACCACGTCGGTGAGTTTTTCGGCCGCCGCCTCTTCACCACCGAAATAGCGCGCAACCCCACGGGCTGGCAGCACCAGAAGTCCCGGCCGCAACACCTCGACCATCGGGATCAGTTCGGCGACGGCGGCGGCCACCGGTTCGAACAACCGGGCATCACGTCCCTCGTCCGCATCTGTCACGGTCAGCTGGGGGCACCGCGCCTGGGCATCGCGTTTGCGCATCTCCCGGCGCACCCCCACCGCACGTGCCGCGGCAGAACAGGCGATCACGCGGCCGGACCGCAGCACCGCAACCGGACGATCCGGCGACAGATCCATCTCTGCCGCCGCGGCGACGGCCGGCCAATCCGGGCACCAGACCCCGAACACCCGATCACTCATCTACAACGCCACCGGCAGCGAAGGAGCATCGTACGAATTGCTCTGGGAGTCGACCACATCGACGAGCTGCACCCGGTCGCCGCAATGCATCACGTCCAGCCGGGTATCGGCTCCGGCGAATCCGCGTCCGTGTGAACGGACCGCGAGTGAGACACCTCCGAGTCGGCCGTAACCACGCCGCACAGCGGAAGGCTGGTGGGCGGTTGGCTGATGCCGGTACGCACAGACCCGCGACTGCAACTTCACATGTGCTCCCGACCACGTGCCGTCGGTGACCACCAGCACCGCGCCCTTGCTACGAGCGCGGGCCATCACCACCCGGCTGCGCGAGGGTGGCACCGAGATACCACCGAGGCCCACCACCACCAGGTCGAGTCCATCGAGCAGCACCGCGGCGATCTCCACCGGATCTGGCCCGGGGTCGGGTATCACCGCGATCCGGGACAGATCGGCCCCCATCTCGACCGCCGCGAGCAGACACAGCTGCGGCTGCCCGATGACCGCCACATGACCGCCGTCGGCACTGACCTGTGCGATCAGCGACAACAGCAGCGACCGTGCACCCTCCAGGGCCAACACCTGACCACGGATCAGCCCGGCACCGGGGAGCACTCGTTCCAGAGCCGGCGGGACAGCCAGCCTCTCGCGGTCGGTGTACTTCTCCTGCTCATTGACAACCGCCGACATCTGCCTTTGTGGCACAACGGATTCGGGCTTTGATCGAGTGGTGGCAGCAGCGAGGGTCTGCCGCAACATCGCCAGCTTCTGCGCCTTGTCCGGAGCTGTCTCCATGGTCTGCATCGCACCCCTGTCCATACTCCCCACCAAGGGGGAAGTGGCGCAGGGAAGTTGCAACCACCGGTCTGACTCGAACACATTTTCGATTCTTTTCGAATGTAGGTCAGCACTCCGACAAGCGTCAATACGCTTCGGCGCGTCGTCCGGGCGAGTCGTCCTCGCCCGGCACACCACCCACTCCAGTCTCAGGAGTCCACTAAGGTCAGACCAATGAGCGCCTCCTCCTACCGCGTTCCCGGCCCCGATTATCTGGTTGCCGGGCGGTACCGTCTGCGCTCGAAGATCGGTGGCGGTGGCATGGGCGCCGTCTGGCTGGCACACGACACCCTCCTCGACCGGCAGGTCGCCATCAAGCAGGTGTTGTCGGTGGCCGGCATGACCGAGGACTCCGCGGCCGAGATGCGACAGCGAGCCATGCGTGAGGGCCGGATCGCGGCCCGGCTGAGTCATCGCAACGCCATCGCCATGCACGACGTGGCACTCGACGCCGGTGAACCCTGGTTGGTGATGGAGTACCTGCCCTCGCGCAGCATCGCCGAGATCCTCCATCAAACCGGCACCATGCCCGTCAAGCAGGTGGCCCAGATCGGTGCCCAGGTGGCCGACGCCATGGCCGAGGCCCACAACGCAGGCATCATGCACCGCGACATCAAGCCGGGCAACATCCTCATCGCAGAAGGACGCAACGCCGGGCTGGTGAAGCTGACCGACTTCGGGATCTCGCGGTCCAAGGACGATGTGCAGCTCACCCAGACCGGTGTGATCACCGGTACCCCGGCGTACTTCGCACCCGAGGTCGCCCGTGGCGAGGATCCGTCGGAGGCCTCCGACGTCTACTCGCTCGGCTCCACCCTCTACACCTGTGTGGAAGGTCAGCCGCCGTTCGGGCTCGACGAGAACTCCCTGGTGCTGCTGCACAAGGTCGCCCGCGGCGAGATCATCCGGCCCCAGCGGGCCGGAGCCCTCGAGGGTGCTCTGCTCGCCATGCTCGAGCCGAGCCCGACCCGCCGGCCGACGATGGCCGGGATCCGCGATCGGCTTGCCCAGATCGCCGCGGGCGATGCCGGCAACACCGCGCAGATCCTCACCAGTCCGCTGGATCGACGAACCGCGCCCCTCCCCCCGCGGCCAGCCACCCGGCGCATCCCGACCACCACCCAGTCAGGCCTCCCGGCAGCTCCGGGACCGGCCACTGCCGGACGGGCCCACCCGACCTCGGGTGTCGGCGAGTCGTGGCAGGTCACCCAGCACTCACGGCCGGCGTTCTCCGGATTCGACCAACAACCCGAGAAGACTCCGCCCCGCCACGCCGCTCTCGCGGCTGCGGTGTTCCTGGCATTCGTGGTGCTCGCCGCCATCGCGGTCACCCTCATCGCACTGATCCGCTAGACCCGCGTCGTCTCGAGCGCTACGCACCGGTTCAGATCAGTGCGCCGCGCACACGGCCGCGCGTCGGCACTAGCTGATGTGCCGGTTGGCGGCCCACCTGGTGAGTGCGTTGCGATTGGACTGCTGGGTCTTGCGAAGAACGTTGGACGCGTGGGTCTCCACCGTCTTGATGGAGATCACGAGGTCCTCGGCGATCTCCCGATATGTGAACCCCCGGGCAAGCAGCCGCAGGACCTCCATCTCGCGTGGGGTCAGCGAATCGAGTTCGGGATCCAGATGTGGTTCCGGCACGGGCGATTTCCCGGTGAACGAATCGAGCACGAATCCGGCCAGTCGCGGACTGAACACGGCGTCCCCGTCTGCGACACGACGCACGGAGTCGGCCAATTCCGAGCCACCGATCGTCTTGGTGACATAGCCGCGGGCACCCGCGCGAATGGTGGCGATGACGTCTTCGGCGGCGTCGGACACACTCAGCGCCAGGAAGACGGGTGACTTCTGCGGTGCGGCGTCGGCGACACCTCGCAGCACCGCGATCCCTCCACCGGCAGGCATGTGCACATCGAGCAACACCACGTCCGGTGACGACTGGAGGATGCCCGCGATCGCATCGGCGACCGCCCCTGCCTCCCCGACCACGGCCATGTCGGTCTCCGAGGCCAGTTCCGCTCGTACGCCAGAGCGGAAGACACCGTGGTCGTCCACCAGAAACACCCGGTATGGCTCACTTCGGCCGGTCATCGCCCCAACTCTCTCAATTCACCGCATCCGATTCGGAACCGGCGTCCTCACCGAGGTCCGTGACCATCGGCGTCTCGCCGCCACGCGGCATCGACATCCGGACATCGACCCCTCGACCGGCGGTCGACTTGATCTCAACGCTACCGCCGTGCCGCTGCACCCGCGCTTTGATCGACCCCGACACCCCGCGGCGATCTTCTGGTACCTGGTCGGGATCGAAGCCGACGCCACGGTCGCGGACGAACACCTCCACCTGCGAGCTCTCCACCTCGGCGTACACATCAACCGAGCGTTCCCCGGAATGTTTGGCGGCGTTGACAAGTGCCTCCCGCGTCGCCGCGATCAGCGCAGCCCATCGACGGTGATCGCCGCTCCACGAGGGATCATCGGCCGTGACGTCGCCGACGGTCACCACCTCGACTTCGACGCCGTAGTGGTCTTCGACCTCGGCGGCCACGGCCTTGAGTGCGGTGGTCAGCGAATCACTCTGCTGCCCTTCACCTTCGAACAGGTAGCGTCGCAGCTCGCGTTCCTGGCTCCGCGCCAGGCGCTGCACCTCTTCGGCATGTCCCGACCGCTTCTGGATCAGCGCCAGGGTCTGCAGCACGGAATCGTGGAGGTGCGCCGCGATCTCTTCCCGTTCGGCATTGCGGATGCGTGCGGCGCGTTCGGCACCCAGCATCCGGGCCATCCGCAACCACAACGGGATCGTCAGCAGCAGCACACCCAGTACCGTCGCGGCGACGGCCAGCAGCGTGGTGCTCAACCCGCCGATCCGGTTGTTCCCGGCCAGCACCACCACCACCAGGCCGATCACCACCAGCGTTGCGCCACCGGCGATTCGGGTCCAGGTGATCGCCCGGGCCGACGCGGACCTGGGCCTCCATGTCGAATCGAGTTCGCGCCAGACGAGTGATGCGCCCACCGCCACCACCACGAGCGGGATGAGGAACTGCGCCGGGGTGCCTGAGGCCACGAACCCCACGGACACCACTGCGACCACGCCGACGATCGCCAGGCCGATTCCCTGCCGCCGTTCGGACGAGGTGGGCGGTTCGGTGTCGGTACCCGGCGGGCACATGAACCAGAGCAGACCGTAGGCGCACACGCCGGCCCCGGCCAGTGCGCTGAGCACGACGAACACCACGCGCACCCGGAATGCGTCCACTCCGAGGTGGTCGGCCACGCCTCCGGCGACGCCGCCGATGACACGGCCACCATCACGGCGGTGGACACGTTCGACTGTTGGCACCAGTCGATAGTGGCACGCGCTCGCGGTCGCACACATCAGGGACAATCCCCAGATGTGATTCCAGGGAGCAGATCAGGGTGAATCCCGATGGTGCGGTGCCCGACCCGTGATCAGTATTGAACACATGAGCGGAGATGTCCCGAAGACGAAGCGAAGCGGAGCTCGACCAGAAGTCCCGAAGACGAAGCGAAGCGGAGCTCGACCATCACTCCCGACGAAGCGAAGCGGAGCTCGACCATGAATGCTGCATCCAGTCCCACCATCAATGCCGAAGTACTGCAGAACATGTGGCAAACGCGCCCAGCACGTGCGGCGTCGGGTTCGACGATCGGCGGTGTGTGCACCGGGATCGGTGTCCGGTACAAGGTCGACCCCACGCTCGTGAAGGTGGCGTTCATCGTCTCGGCACTGTTCGGCGGTGCAGGCATCCTGCTCTACATCGCTGCGTGGATCGTGCTGCCCGAGGGCGCTCCTGCACAGTCGTCTCCGGAAACAGCGATGCGCCCCAAACGCTTTCGGCACGGAATGCGCCATGCCTCATCCCACCCTCCGACCGTTGTCGCGGTGGCCGTCGTGGCCGTCGTGGCCCTGATCGCCGGACCCCATCTCGCGTGGAGCAGTGGTGGCCTCTTCGGCCTGGCGCTGATGATGCTGGGCTGGTGGTTGCTCTACCAGCGCACACCGGTCCCCGAGCCCGGTACGAGCGCCGACACGTTGGGGCAACAGGCTGCCGGCGATCCGGTCACCGCAGGCGGTTCGTGGTGGCAGACCGCCACAGGTGTGCACAGCCCTGCTGCGGGCGGGCACTTCCAGAGCTGGACTCCCCGCGCCTGGCTCAAGGAGGACCCTCCGGCGACGGCGACCGACGCAACGCAGACGACTGATGGTGAGGAGGCGGACTCCGATGTCGAACCGCCGCTCCCGACCCCACCTTCGTGGGACCCACTGGGTGCGGCGCCTTTCGCCTGGGATCTGCCGGAGCCGTCGTCGCCGGTGGAGCGCACACCGTCGTCTCGCTTCACCCCGGTGGTGCTCGGTATCGCGGTCATCGTCGCAGCGGTTGCGGCGGCGATCGGCACGGAGGTGGATTGGTTCGGTCCGGCACGGGTCGGGGCCATCGCGTTGGCCGTGGTCGCCGGCGGGTTGGTCATCGGAGCTTTCGTCCGCAAGGGCGGTGGCCTGATCCCGATCGCCATTCCCCTCGCCGGGTTCGTGGTGGTCGCCACGGTGATCGGCAACGTGAACC
This sequence comes from Williamsia sp. R60, assembly GCF_054063855.1. NCBI lineage: Bacteria > Bacillati > Actinomycetota > Actinomycetes > Mycobacteriales > Nocardiaceae > Williamsia > Williamsia sp. R60. Next base: position 1,238,374 of record NZ_JBSSGR010000002.1, on the reverse strand, counting down.
TGCCCGAGGGCGGCATCGGCGACCGCGATTGGAAGCCGCTCTCGGTCGCCGATCTCCAGGACGAGTACTCCCTGACGATGGGTTCGGCACGACTCGACCTCACCGCACTCGAACTCGACGCCGACAAGAAGGTGACGATCGACATGGGTGTCGGCGACTTCAAGATCATCGCGCCCGAGAACATGAACCTGCGCGCCGATTGTGAAGTGGCCATCGGAGAGGTCAAATGCCCCGAAGGTCTCGAGGGCGGACCTGATGGACCCCAAGGTCCGGTGCTGACCATCGACGCCCATTCGAAAATCGGAAATGTGGAGGTCATCCGTGACTAAGTTCGCACCATTTCAAGCCGTGACCGGATTTGCCGGACTATTGGTGGCCTTGTGGGCCATCGCGGGCGGCCCCGAACTCAACGGCTCGGATTCGACGATGTGGATCGCGCTCGCCGTTGCTGTCGGGGTGGGACTCATCCTGATCTTCAGCGGAGGCAGAGACAAGAAAAAGCTGCCCGGGGTGTCCGAGCACGAAACGACCAGCTAGCAGTATTCGCATCGATCCGGCCGCGCAAGCAGCGGCCGGATCGATGCGTCGTTCACCGTGACAGCGGCTTTGTCCACGTAATCGAATAGCGGTAGAGCAATTCCCGCCGAAAACGTGATCCGGGCAGGAGTTCGGACGCATGGGTGCGCATTTCCCGATACGAGACCGGTGGCGGCCACACAATGGGCGACGGCTGTTTCCACACGTTTCGCCGTGCCACTGCGGCGCCCGCGGCCACGATGGACACGTAATCCAACGCACGATCGCGTAGACCTTCACTGCACGCACAGCCGACCACGACAAGCGTTCCGCCAGGGCGGATGAGTTCTCCCATGCGCCGCAGGCCATGGCGGGGATCCATGTGATGCAGTGTCGCAACCGAGACGACCGCATCGAACGACTCCGGTTCGAACGGATGACTGAGGACGTCACCACAGATGTAGTCGATGTCGTCCGACTTCGCCGCCGCCATGTCTACGCTCGCCTCATCGCAGTCGATCCCGACCACGTGCGGTATGGATCGATGTAGAAGTCGGGTCAGCATTCCCTCGCCCGATCCGACGTCGAGCACCGACGCTGCTCGTCCCTGCAGCGACCGCTCGATGAATGGGTAGTAATGGGTGTTGAAATTCCAGTGTTTCGAATCCGATGCAATGTGGTCATGGTCTTCGATTCGAAGAAGAGACCAACGTTCTTTGACCGAATTGTTGCCGCTCATGATCGCCATCTGATGCCCCCAACCTGTTCGTGGACACCCAACACAAACGTGTTGTGTCCCACATATGAACCGTGTACTTCACCTTGTTGCCCGAATGGTGAATTCACAAACGAGGCCGATTCGACAATTCGGTGATACGACCCCGCTCGCACTCACCATTACTTTTGCAAACGTAGCACGGAGACGATTCAGGGTTGCCCCGGCGATCACTCTGATTGATTCGTCAGCATGTTCACAATAGGCAGACACAAATCAAACATTGAAATGCGTGCTGGTCGCAGCCCAAAAGAAAGGCCGGAAATCCGATTCAGAGCGAATGAATGGAAAAGGCCCATACGGGAGTGAAACTATTCATTCACGTCGACGAATGGAACGCGCCGCGCCCGCAGGCACGACAGCGAGCCTATTCCCATTCGATGGTGCCCGGGGGCTTGCTGGTGACGTCGAGTACCACCCGGTTCACCTCAGGCACCTCGTTGGTGATCCGCGTCGAGATCTGTTCGAGCACCTCGTAAGGAATGCGGGTCCAGTCGGCCGTCATCGCATCTTCACTCGACACCGGACGCAACACGATCGGATGGCCGTACGTGCGGCCGTCGCCTTGCACACCCACACTGCGCACGTCGGCGAGCAGAACCACCGGACACTGCCAGATCTGGTGATCCAAACCGGCGGAGGTCAGTTCCTCACGGGTGATCAGATCAGCCTTTCTGAGGAGTTCGAGACGGTCTGCGGTGACCTCGCCGACGATCCGGATCGCCAGACCCGGACCCGGGAAGGGCTGGCGTCCGACGATCTCCTCCGGCAGACCCAACTCGCGCCCAACAGCCCGGACCTCGTCTTTGAACAGCAGGCGCAGTGGCTCCACCAGGCTGAACTCGAGATCCTCCGGCAGACCACCGACGTTGTGATGACTCTTGATGTTCGCCGTACCGGTTCCGCCGCCCGACTCCACGACGTCGGGGTACAAGGTGCCCTGCACGAGGAAGTCGACCTTCTCCCCTTCGGCTGCCCGGTCGCCGAGCACATCGCTCACCGCTCCTTCGAAGGCACGGATGAACTCGCGGCCGATGATCTTGCGTTTGGTCTCCGGATCACTGACGCCTGCCAACTCACGCAGGAACGTTTCCTCGGCGTCAACCGTCACCAGACGAGCGCCGGTAGCGGCCACGAAGTCCTGCTGAACCTGCTCGCGTTCGCCGGCCCGTAGCAATCCGTGGTCGACGAAGACACAGGTCAGACGATCTCCGATGGCCCGCTGTACCAGCGCGGCAGCCACCGCCGAGTCGACCCCGCCGGACAGACCGCAGATGGCGGTGCCGTCACCGATCTGTTGACGGACCTGCTCCACAAGCGCGTCGGCGATGTTCGCCGCGGTCCAGGTGGGCTTGAGGTCGGCGACCTCATGCAGGAACCGGGTCAGGATCTGTTGCCCGTGCGGTGTGTGCATCACCTCGGGGTGGTACTGCACACCGGCCATCTGGCGTTCGATGCTCTCGAACGCCGCGACCGGGGCGCCCGCCGTCGAAGCGGTGACCTCGAACCCGGGCGGCGGTTCCTGGACCGCGTCGTTGTGGCTCATCCACACCGGCTGTTGGGCCGGGGTGCCCGAGTGCAGCACGCCACCCTCATTTGTCAACGTGGTGCGACCGAACTCGCGCCCGCCGGTGTTCGCCACGACGCCGCCCAGCGCATTCGCCATGGCCTGGTAGCCATAACAGATCCCGAACACCGGAACGCCGAGGTCGAACAGATCGCCGTCGATTCCCGGGGCGTCGTCCGCATAAACCGACGCAGGTCCCCCGGACAGGATCAGCGCGACCGGATTCTTCGCCTTGATCTCGTCCAGGTCGGCGGTATGGGGGATCACCTCGGAGTAGATCCGGGCCTCACGCACGCGACGCGCGATCAGCTGGGCGTACTGCGCCCCGAAATCGACCACCAGAACCGGTCGCGGAGCCGCTGATTCCACACCTGTATCTTCGCTGTCTGCCACGCCTGTCAGTCTAAACCCGGCCGGGGTCGGGCCCGTCCCACCGGCAACCGGACGAGGTCGGCACTCAGGCGCTCACACCGTCGGTCTTGGTGATCACCGTCAGTGGCAGCCGAAGCGCACCGGGCGCATCCGCCGGAACCACCGGCGCCTTGGGCGGCGTCGGCGAGATCCGTTCGTAGGGCTGCCCCTGCGGCGGCCGGATGTCGCGCTCACCCTTGTTGGGCCACAACGCAATTGCGCGCTCGGCCTGGGCACAGATCGACAGCGAGGGATTGACCCCGAGGTTCGCCGAGATGGCCGCACCGTCGGTGATGTGCAGGGTCGGGTAATTCCACACCCGGTGGTAGGGGTCGATCACACCGGTGTCGGGACTATCGGAGATCACACACCCGCCGAGGTAGTGAGCGGTGAGCGGCATGTTGAACACATCTCCCCAGGTTCCGCCGGGCAGACCGTCGAACTGTTTCGCCGCACGCTCGGTGGCTTCGTTACCCGCAGGGATCCACGTGGGGTTGGGCTCCCCATGGCCCTGTTTGGTGGTGACCAGACGCCACGGCCCGAACTTCTTCACGAAGGTGGTGAGCGAATTGTTCCGGTTCTGCATCACCAGGAGGATCACCGTGCGCTGACTCCAATGCCGCAACCAGACCAGCTGCAGAACGCCCCGCCAGCCCTCTTCACGGGCCTTGTCGAGCAGTTTGAGCCGCCTCGACCGACCCGGCTTGTCGTCGGTGAGGAATGTCTGCAGTGCCGCAATGGCGTTGGATCCCTTGCCATATCGGACTGGTTCGATGTGCGTGTCGGGCGACGGGTGGAAGGACGAGGTGATCGCGATGCCCTCGGAGAAATCCTGTGCCGGATCGTAGGAACGGCGCATGGCGCCCAAGATCGATTCGGAGTTGGTGCGGGTCAGCACACCCAACGTCTCGGAAAGTTCCGGCAGCGAACCCCTGTCCTTGGCCAAATGCATGATCTTCTGGGTGTTGAACGTACCGGCGGCGACGATCACCTGACCCGCGGTCAGGGTCCGGCGGCGGGCACCGATCCGGCCCCAGGCCGCCGACCGAGCCGTGTGCACCTTCCAGCTGCCGTCTGCCTGCGGATCCAGCCCGGTGACCGTGGTGCGGTCGAGAATCGTCGCCCCGCGTGATTCGGCCAGACCGAGGTAGTTCTTCAGCAGGGTGTTCTTCGCGCCGTACCGGCATCCGGTCATGCAGGCGCCACACTCGACACACACCGTCCGGTCGGGGCCTGCACCACCGAAGTACGGATCGGCCACCCGCTCGCCCGGAGTTCCTGTGCCACCGGACTTCTCACCGAAGAAGACGCCCACGGGGGTCGGCCCGAAGGTGTCCCCCACCCCCATCTCGTCGGCCACCTGCCGCATGACGCGGTCGGCGTGGGTGACGATGGGGGTGCTGACCACACCCAGCATGCGGCTGGCCTGGTCGTAATACGGCGACAGCTCGCTCTCCCAGTCGGTGATGTGCTCCCACTGTGGATCCCGGAAGAACGGTGTCGGCGGTTTGTAGAGGGTGTTGGCATAGTTCAGCGACCCGCCGCCGACGCCCGCACCGGCCATCACCATCACGTCTTTGAGCAGATGGATGCGTTGGATGCCGAACATCCCGAGCTTGGGAGCCCACAGCCACTTGTGCAGTCGCCAACTGGTTTTGGCGAACTGGTCGTCGGCGTACCGTCGTCCCGCTTCGACGACACCGACCTTGTAGCCCTTCTCGACCAGCCGTAAGGCGCTGACACTCCCACCGAAGCCCGATCCGACGATCAATACGTCGTAATCGTGCTTCTCGCGAGTGGCCGGCTGCTCGGGCTGGGAGTAGCTGTTACCGCGTGATACAGACACCACGCCATCGTACATTGGTACGTTACCGGCCGGTAATGTATGGCGAATTCTCGCTCGAGAAAACCCAGAGGCCAGCGATCAGTCGCAGGCCGACAGGCCGACCTTCTGGAACTCCTTGAGGTCGGAGTAGCCGGCCTTGGCCATCGAACGCCGCAATGCGCCAACGATGTTGAGGTGTCCGAACGGGTCGTCGGTTGGCCCGTGCAACACCGTCTGCAGATCCGGCCTGCCTTCGTCCTCGGCCACGGCCAGCAGTGCGCCACGGGGCATCGACGGATGCGCGGCGGCAGCGGACCAGTAATAGCCGCGGCCGGGCGCCGAGGCTGCCGCAGCCAGAGGTGTGCCCAGGACGGCGGCGTCGGCGCCGCAAGCAATCGCCTTGGCGAGCTCGCCGGAGTTGTGGATGTCGCCGTCTGCGATCACGTGGACGTAGCGACCGCCGGTCTCATCGAGGTAGTCGCGGCGGGCCGCCGCGGCATCGGCGATGGCGGTGGCCATCGGGACCCCTATCCCGAGGACTTCCCCGGTGGTGGTGGCCCCCGCGGTGGAGCCGTAACCGACGATCACCGCGGCAGCACCGGTACGCATCAGATGCAGGGCGGTGCGGTGGTCGTGCACGCCACCGGCGATCACCGGTACGTCCAGTTCGGCGATGAAGGTCTTGAGGTTCAGCGGTTCGGAATCACCTTGTGAGACATGCTCGGCGGAGATGATGGTGCCGTGGATGACCAGGAGCTCCACCCCTGCAGCCACCAGCACCGGCGTGAGCTCGGCAGCCTTTTGTGGGCTGACCCGCACCGCGGTGGTGACGCCGGACTCACGAATCGACGAGACAGCCTGACCGAGTAGGTCAGGATCGATCGGTGCCGCATGGAGTTCCTGCAGCTTGCGCACTGCCGCTGTCGGATCGATCTCGTCCTCGGCGATCCGCACCACCTCGGCGATCTTGGCCTCGACATCGCGGTGGCGAGCCCAGAGACCTTCACCGTTGAGGACGCCGAGACCCCCGTGCCGACCCAGTTCGACAGCCGACTGCGGCGAGACGAGCGCGTCCGTGGGGTGACTCAAGATCGGGATCTCGAACCGGTAGGCATCGAGCTGCCACGCGGTCGACACCTCTTTCGACGAGCGGGTGCGCCGAGACGGCACGATGTTGATGTCGGCGAGCTCGAAGGTACGGCGAGCCGTTCGGCCCATCCCGATTTCCACATGATCTTGCACGAAGGTGCCTTTCGTCACTGCTGCACACAGAACCGCATCGGTGACCACCGACAGATCGGTTCACGAACTGGTTTGACCTGCCCGAACTGATCGAAGCCGGCCGCCTGGGAACTCAGCGAGAAGTGTAGTTGGGCGCCTCGACGGTCATGGTGATGTCGTGCGGATGGCTCTCTTTCAGGCCGGCTGCCGTGATCTGGACGAACTGGGCGTTCTGCAGCTCTGCGATCGAGCTCGAGCCGGTGTACCCCATCGCCGCGCGCAATCCGCCACCCAGCTGATGGATCACCTGGTTGAGCGGTCCACGGAACGGCACTCGTCCCTCGATGCCCTCGGGCACGAGTTTCTCTTCAGAGAGCACATCGTCCTGGAAGTAGCGGTCTTTCGAGTATGACTTCGCCTGGCCACGCCCCTGCATCGCGCCGAGTGAGCCCATCCCCCGGTAGCTCTTGAACTGCTTGCCGCCCACCAGGATCAGCTCGCCCGGGGCTTCCGCGGTGCCGGCGAGCAGCGAGCCGAGCATCGCGGTCGATGCCCCCGCCGCCAGCGCCTTGGCGATGTCGCCCGAGAACTGCAGCCCGCCGTCGGCGATGACCGGAACCCCAGCCGGCTTGCAGACCGCAACTGCTTCCATGACCGCAGTGATCTGCGGGGCGCCCACGCCGGCGACCACACGGGTGGTGCAGATCGAACCGGGTCCGACCCCGACCTTGACCGCATCGGCACCGGCCTCGACGAGAGCGGCAGCGGCGGCACGGGTCGCGACGTTCCCGCCGACGATCTGCACCTTCGACCCGATCTCTGCCTTGAGTTTGCTGACCATCTCCAGGACCAGACGGTTGTGCGCGTGCGCGGTGTCGACGATGATCACGTCCACCCCGGCGTCCGACAGGGCCATGGCCCGATCCCACTGGTCACCGCCGGTTCCGACCGCGGCCCCGACCAGCAGTCGCCCGTCGGCATCCTTGGTGGCATTGGGGTGCTGCTCTGTCTTGACGAAGTCCTTCACCGTGATCAAACCGGTCAGGCGACCGTGGCCGTCGACGATGGGGAGCTTCTCGATCTTGTGCCGTCGCAGCAGGCCGAGCGCGGCTTCGGCGGATACACCCTCCTGGGCGGTGATCAGTGGCGCCTTGGTCATCACCTCGGAGACCGGCCGGTTCTGATCGACCTCGAAACGCATGTCCCTGTTGGTGATGATGCCGACGAGCTCGCCGGCGTCGTCGGTGACGGGCAGGCCCGAGATACGGAAGCGAGCACACATCGCGTCGACCTCGGCCAGCGTGTTCGACGGGCTGCAGGTCACAGGATCGGTGACCATGCCGGCTTCGGACCGCTTGACCGTTTCCACCTGCCCCGCCTGGTTCTCGATCGAGAGGTTGCGGTGCAGCACACCCATCCCACCGGCGCGGGCCATCGCGATGGCCATGCGGGACTCGGTGACGGTGTCCATCGCCGAGCTCACCAGGGGCACCCGCAGTGTGATGTCGCGGGTCAGCTGCGACGAGGTGTCCACGTCGCTCGGGATCACGTCGGAGGCCGCGGGCAACAGCAGGACGTCGTCAAAGGTGAGGCCGAGCATGGCGACCTTGTTCGGGTCGTCGCCGCCGGTCCACACCGGGCCTCGTGCCTGGGCGGAGCCGGCTGTCGGGTTGTTCATTCCGGGCACGCTCATTCCGGTCAGGCCTGTTCCACTTCGGATCGGCATGTTGTCATTTCGATGAGTCCATCCTATCTGCTCGGCGGACCTCCTCAGGACGTCGCACCCCGCCCTCGGCGGTGCCCTCGTCGAGCGCTGACTCGGCGGTCGACCCTCCCCTCACGCCCCACAGGTCGTTCACCTATGTGAAGGAGGATGGTTCATCCAACCGGCGTCGATCTTTCATTCATGCGGTGCACAGACTGGCGCCGGTGGGGTGAGGCTGACTACCGTGGTCAGCGTGCGAGATCATCTGCCGCCGGGGCTGCCACCGGACCCGTTCGCCGACGATCCCCGAGGGGACCCATCGGCGGCGCTGGACGCCGCCCCACCCGGTGAGCCACTGGACGCGAACGAACGCATGGCGATCGAGGAAGACCTCGCCGATCTCGCTGTCTACGAGGCACTTCTGCACCGCCAGGGGATCCGCGGTCTCGTCGTGGTGTGCGACGACTGCCAGCTCGACCACTATCACGACTGGGACATGCTGCGCGCAAACCTGCTGCAGCTCCTGGTCGAGGGCACGGTACGACCGCACGAGCCGGCCGTGGACCCCAGTCCCGAGGCGTACGTCACCTGGGATTACTGCCGCGGTTACGCAGATGCGACGATGCACGCCAAAGACGAGGACTGATCTTCTTCCCCACCGCGGGCTCGGGCCGATCAGCCCGGCGGCGGTAGCGGGACGCTGCTGGTGGTCGAGGTGGTCGTCGGGGTCACCGGCGACTCACTGGTCACGGTCTCATCGGTGGTCGGTGGTGGCGTGGACACTGAGGTCGTCTCCGACGGGATCGCCGTCACCGTCTGCTGCGTCTCGGTGATCGTCACCGGGGGCAGCTGAAGCTGTGGCAACTGCGTCTCCAACGGCGGAAGGGTAACGGTCGTCGGAAGAGTGACGGTCGGCAGGATCGCCGTGAGCAGACCACGCAACTGGTCGATCTTCGCCTGCAGCTCGGCCCGCCTGTCGGTGTCGGTGACATCGGCAAGCTGGGACTCCGCACGGTTCAGATAGTCCTGGGCCGCAGACTTGTCACCCGTCGACAACAGGTCGACGGCGTGATCGAGGTCGTTCTCGACGTCCCCGGCGGCAAGCGTTGCCGAGGCATCCGCCCCGAACATCGCTTCCTTGACTCCCCAGAGCCGATCGCCGGGCGAGGCGTCATGGGCCACCACTGACAGACCGCCGAACACGATCGCACATGCTGCCGCGGCGCCGGCCGTGTAACGGGCCACCGTCAGCGACCGGCGACGGGTCGCGGTCCTTCGCTGCGCGGCGATGCCCGCCTCGACATCTTCGAGGGTCGGACCGGCAGGCATCGGGGCGCCCGTCACTTCGGCGCGCCAATTCGACAGCAGCGCCGCCAGTTCGTGGTCCACAGGCGTGTGCGCAGGCACTCCGCGCTGAGACACCAGAGCGTCGATGAACTCGTCGTCGGCACGAACCGCGCCGAGGTTCACCGGGATGGAGTCTTCGTCGAGCGCCTCGGATGCCGATGAGGGCACGCTCTGGAAACGCTCGTCGGATTCATCACCGAACCCCTTGCCACCACGTCGATCGCGCCTGTCACCCATCGCCCTCACCTACCCTTCTCGATCTCGGTCTTCAATTTCGCGAGTGCCCTGTGTTGAGCCACCCGCACCGCTCCCGCCGTACTCCCCACAGCGGACGCGGTCTCTTCGGCCGACAACCCCACAACCAGTCGGAGCACCAGCACCTCACGCTGCTTGTCCGGGAGCGTCGACAACAGTTCGTTCATCCGACGGCCCGCGTCGGAGTCCAGCGCCCGCTGTTCGGGTCCGTCGTCGACGGCCATCCGCTCGGGCATCTCATCCACCGGCTCGGCTTTGTTACGACCGGCCGCTCGATGAGCATCGGCAACCTTGTGGGCGGCGATGCCGTAGACGAACGCCATGAACGGTCTGCCCTGGTCTTGATACCGGGGCAGAGCTGTCATGACGGCCATGCAGACCTCCTGCGCTACGTCGTCGGCGGAGAGCGAATGCCGCTCACCACCTCCGACCCTGGCCCTGCAATAGCGCACAACCAGGGGGCGGACACTTTCGAGTACGTCGGAGAGAGCCGATCGGTCGCCCTGCGCTGCGGCAGTGACAACCCGGTCCAACTCTTCACCTGTAAAAATCATCGCTCGTAGACGTCTCCGCGTTACCTTCGCCGATTGGTGCCGGCCGCGCGGAGGCCATACCCCCGGCGGTAAGTCGCTAGTAGCTTAGCCAGCGAACGGCCTAGCGTTCTCGCCGCTAGCGCATCCCGCCGCCGCGAGCGGCCAGTTCGTGCCTCAGATCGGCCGCACTCGGCGATCCTCCGGCGCCGAGCGCTTCGAGCAACATGGCCGATGCCCACCACAGCGGCAGCTGACCGGCGGAAGCTGCCGCATCACCAACTCGCTGGGCTCCCTCGATGGCGCGCGTCGTCTCCCCCGCGCTCGCCGCGGCCGCAGCAGCGATCAGTTCGGACTTGATGAGATGCCGCTGCGAGGGACACCCCCGGGCCACGGCAAGGGCTGCCGACGAGTGTTCTTGTGCGGTCTCGGGGTCACCGGTGTACATCGCGAGTTCGGCCCGGACCCACAGTGAGCGCAGGGCCGGTCGGCCGTGCCACACCCATTCGCTGCTGCCCTCGATGCGTTCATGCGAGTCGATCAGTAGGGCGTCGACCCGGTCCAGCAGTCGCGCGGCGGCACCGAACATCCCGCGCCCGAGATCGTCGGCGGCCAGTCCGGTGAGTGCGTCGCACCAAGCAGACACCCGGGGTCCGGCGATCGTGGCCGAATCGAACCCTGCCACCGGGGTGGCGAGCAGGGCCAGTGCGTGCGCGTCATGGTGGACGGCGTGAAAGTGCTCTCCACCCTGTCGCAGATGCGCGGCGCGCGTACTCGCGGCGAGGGATCGGAGAACGACGTCGGTGCTGGTGGTGGCGATCCGGCGCAACTCGGTCGCCGCCGCGGCGTAGTGGCCGGTGCCGCCCAACGCGACGGCGCGAAACCACCTGTCCCAACCGTCGCCGGCCACGGGAACCGGGTACTCGCCCGCACTGCCGCCGAAGGCGATCGCGGGTAGTGTGACCTGCATCGCCCTCCTCACATCACGGCGCGGTAACCAAGTTAGCGTGAATTTAACTTACTGAAACCGGCTCAAAAGTCGCCTCGACGTCAATCTGAGGTCACCGGAACATTTCCTGCGGGTAAATTGCCGCACTTCCGCGTTTTCCCTCCATACGCGGTCCTCAAGCCACCGCGAGCTCGGGCGGCAGCACTCGAATGGCCCCTGACGTGCGCTTACGCCGTCTACCTTCGCCATGCCTCGACGCCAGTCGCCATCACAAAACAACAGGGCGTCGATAAACAAATGGTTAACATCGCCCGAAGTTCGCGTCTTCAATTGGCGGAATCGGGGCCTGTTGACTCCATTTCCTCGCTTTGCATACGGTGTGCTGGACGTCGAAAACAACGCGGTCTCGACAAGTCAGTCACAATTACGCCTCACCGGCACGTCACAGAGGAGCACGCAGATGCCTCAGCCGAACCACCTTCCCGGACCGAATGCCGACATCTGGGATTGGCAGATGAAGGGCTTGTGCCGCGGTGTCGACTCATCAATGTTCTTCCATCCGGACGGCGAGCGTGGCCGTGCCCGGGCCCAGCGGGAACGTCGCGCGAAAGAACTGTGCCACCAGTGCCCCGTGGTAGCTCAATGCCGCGAACACGCACTGGCGGTCGCTGAGCCATACGGCATTTGGGGCGGCCTGTCCGAGTCCGAGCGCGGAATGCTGATGAAGCGCGGAGTCGGGCGCCGCATCGCGAGCTGACCTTTGCAGCCCCACGAAATCCAACGCAAAGAAACAAAACAGAATTGGATTTCAATCTCAAACAATTGAATCTTCACAAAAGCGAGGACGCCTGATATCGGCTCCTCGCTTTTGTTGTCAAGACAAATCCGAGAAACAACACCCGAACAACCGGTGAACGTCAAACGCCCCGGCCGTGGGGCCGGGGCGTTCGAGGTCGGGCAACAACTAGTGCGCGTGTCCGTGACCGTGACCGTGACCGTGGTCGGCCTCGGACTCGGCCGGCTTGTCGGTGATGGTGCTCTCGGTGGTCAGGATCATCCGCGCCACCGACGCAGCGTTGACGATGGCCGAGCGGGTAACCTTCACCGGGTCCACCACGCCGTCGGCGAGCAGGTCGCCATAGGTCAGGGTGCCGGCGTTGAAACCGTGGCCGCGAGGGAGTTCGGCAACCTTGGAGACCACCACGGCCCCGTCGGTTCCGGCGTTGGCCGCGATCCAGAACAGTGGCGCCTGAGCGGCCTGCTTGACCACCCGTACACCGAGCGCCTCATCACCGTCGAGGCTGTCGGCGAGATCGTCGAGGACCGCTGCGGCAGCCTGCACGATCGCCGAACCACCGCCGGGGACGATTCCTTCTTCCACAGCTGCCTTCGCTGCAGCGACGGCGTCTTCCACGCGGTGCTTGCGCTCCTTGAGTGCGGTCTCGGTGGCTGCGCCGACCCGGATCACTGCCACCCCGCCGGCCAGCTTGGCCAGGCGCTCGGCGAGCTTTTCCCGATCCCAGTCGGAATCGCTGGCCTCGATCTCCCGACGGAGCTGCTCGGCACGGTTCGCGATGGCGTCGGAGGTTCCCGAACCATCGACGATCGTCGTGGCGTCCTTGGTGACGACGATCCGGCGTGCGCCGCCGAGCAGTTCGAGCCCGGCGTCGGCCAGGGTGATGCCGATGTCGGCGGTGATGACGGTGCCGTCGGTGACGATCGCCAGGTCCTCCAGGAACGCCTTGCGACGGTCGCCGAAGAACGGCGCCTTGACCGCAACAGCGCGGATCGTCTTACGGATCGAGTTGACCACCAGGGTGGAAAGCGCTTCGCCTTCAACATCTTCGGCGATGATCAGAACGGGCTTGCCGGATTCGGCGATCTTCTCCAGAAGCGGCAGGAAGTCGGGCAGCGAGCTGATCTTGTCCCGGTAGATGAGCACCAGCGCGTCTTCGAGGACGGCTTCCTGGCTGTCGATGTCGGTGACGAAGTACGGCGACAGGTATCCCTTGTCGAACTGCACACCCTCGGTGATCTCGAGGTCGGTGACGAGTCCCGAGCTTTCCTCCACGGTGACGACACCGTCGGCGCCGACGCGGGCCATGGCCTTGCCGACCATCTCGCCGACCTCTGCGTCACGAGACGACACGGTGGCGACCTGCGCGATGGCTTCAGCACCCTCTACCGGGGTGGCAGCGGCGAGCAGCGACTCGGAGAGAGCGTCGGCGGCCTTGGAGATCCCCAGGCCCAGAGCGATCGGGTTGGCCCCGGCGGCGACGTTGCGCAGTCCGGCCTTGACGATCGCCTGCGCCAGGACGGTGGCCGTTGTCGTGCCGTCGCCGGCCACGTCGTTTGTCTTGGTGGCAACAGATTTGACGAGCTGGGCACCCAGGTTCTCGAACGGGTCTTCCAGGTCGATCTCTCGGGCGATGGTGACGCCATCGTTGGTCACGGTCGGACCGCCGAACGCCTTGGCCAGCACCACGTGGCGGCCGCGGGGTCCAAGAGTCACCTTCACCGCGTCGGCGAGGTGATTGACCCCTCGCTCCAGCGAGCGCCGGGCCTGCTCATTGAATTCGATCTGCTTGGCCATGTGTGTGGCTCCTAAGATTTTGGTCGGGTGATGAAACGACAGCCGCCCCGGCTACCCCGCATGGGGACGCCGGGGCGGTGTCGAACCAGAGTTACTTGGAGATGACTGCCAGCACGTCACGCGCCGACAGGATCAGGTACTCCTCGCCGGAGTACTTGATCTCGGTGCCGCCGTACTTGCTGTAGATGACGGTGTCGCCTTCTTTGACGTCGACCGGGATCCGGTTGCCCTGCTCGTTCACGCGTCCTTCGCCAACGGCGACGACGGTGCCCTCTTGCGGCTTTTCCTTGGCCGTGTCGGGGATGACCAGGCCGGACGCAGTCGTCGTCTCGGCCTCATTGGCCTGAACGAGGATCTTGTCCTCGAGCGGCTTGATGTTCACGCTCGCCACGATGTGAGCCCTCCACTTTCGGGGTAGTTCGGGCCCGAAGACCGGACCCTGTTTAGCTGTTCGGAACGTATACGGCGCCTGGATCGGTCCCGTCGTCGCGGGTGCCGGAACCTCACTGGGTGCCGACTAGCACTCTATACATGCGAGTGCCAGCACTCAAGGTGAGAGTGTGCGAACTTCTCATACCGGGGCGGATACCTTCGTCGCGACGGCGCGGTCGCGACGACGCTCCCATCCGATCAGGCCCAGCGTCGACACGAGGGCGACCACGGTCAGCACTGCGATCACCGTGATGGCCGGGACCATGCCGCCGATCAACTCCCCCGGACGCCCGGGTTCGGCGCTGCCGAGGATGGCAGTGATCACCGCCATCATCAGCGCACCACCGATCTGGATGCTGGTGTTGACGAGCCCTGAGGCCAGTCCCTGTTCGTCGTCCGACACACCGGCGGTGGCCTGGGAGTTGACCGAGGGGAACGTGGCCGCGAACCCGATGCCGAGGAACAGGATGGTCGGCAGCAGGAAGACCAAGTAGTTCATACCCGGCTCCACGCGGAGGAACCACAGGTATCCGATCAGGAACGCCACGAAGCCGCCCGCGATGAGCAGCTTGGTGCTCACGCGGTCGAGCACCCGGTCCATGAAGAACGCGCTGGCCACCACGAGCACCCCGGCGGGCAGGAACCCGAGTGCCATCTCGATCGGCGACCAACCCAGGGAGTTCTGCAGGTACAGCGTGACGACGAACTGGAAGGCCACATAGCCACCGAACATCGCCGCGGCCGACAGGTTGGCGTGCACGAGCGTCATCGACCGCAAGATCCCCAGGCGGAGCAGGGGGTGTTTGTGCCGCACCTCCACCGCGATGAAGGCCGCAGCGAGTAGACCTGCGATGACAAATAGGACGATGGTCGACGTCGCTGCCCAGCCGACCTCAGGCGCCTGCACCACGGCGAACACGAGGATCAACAGTGCAGATGTACTGGTGACCGCGCCGATGACGTCGAAGTGCGACCAGTTGAACGCCGAGCGGGGCGACTTCGCGATCACCCGGGCACCCACCACGAGTAGCAGCAGCGCAACGGGACCGGGGAAGATCAGTGTTGCGCGCCAGGACAATTCGGTGAGCAGCCCACCGAAGACGAGGCCCAGGGAGAACCCGCTGGCACCGCACACGGTGTAGATCGACAGTGCTTTGTTGCGGGCCGGCCCCTCGGCGAAGGTCGTGGTGATGATCGACAGGCCTGCGGGCACCGTGAAGGCCGCAGCCACGCCTTTGACGAAGCGCAGCGCGATGATCAGGGTGTCGATCTCGGTCGCCGCGCTGACGACGGAGGCGACACCGAACACGGCCAGTGCCGTGAGGAACACCCTGCGACGACCGAGTAGGTCACTGGCTCTTCCTCCCAGTAACAGCAGGCCCCCGTAGCCGAGGACGTATCCGCTGACGATCCACTGCAGCTGCGCCTGGTCCATGGCGAGTTCGGAGCCCATCGAGGGGAGCGCAACCCCCACCATCGAGACGTCCAGCCCGTCGAGGAACAGCGCGCCGGCAAGAACCACCAGCAACAACCAGGTCTTGCCGGTCCATCCGCCGGCAGACGTGACGTGCTCGGTGGCCGGCGCGTCGCCGGCCATCAACTCCTTCTCCTTTGTCGTTCTGAGTTCTTGGATCTTCGGGTCTTCGGGTGTGGTTTCAACCGTCATGGTCCAGAACCATATGCATTTGCATCTAATGTGTCTACATAAAATGCAGACGAACATAATGTGGTTGCATCTGATACGATGCCCCTATGTCCACCCCGCACCGAAGCGACGATGACCTGGCCCAGGCCTGGCATTCGCTGTCGGTGCGGTACCACCGCCTCCAGTGCGATTTGGACCGGGAATTGCAAGCAGCGCAACAGATCTCGAACAGCGAGTTCGAGGTTCTCGAGCTCCTCTCGGCCGCGCACGACTGCAAACTCCGGATGAGCGAGCTCGCCGGATCAGTCCACCTGAGTCAGAGCGCTCTGTCCCGTCTCGTGGCCGGGCTCGAGAAAGACGGATTGGCATGCCGATCCATGTGTCCGCAAGACCGCCGTTCCGTCTTCACACAGCTCACCGACGAGGGGCGAGCCAGATACGAGGCGGCCAAGCCCGTCCAGCGCGCCATCCTCCGTGCCGAGGCCGAATGCCATTCATCCGGATCGATCTGCGGCGCAATCGAAGTGAATCAAGGCCCACAGAGCTGATCGCGGATCAATAGTTGCTGATCTGCACCGACAGACCCGGGTCGGTGGCCACCGTCAGATCCGACGGGACTGCCCCACCGGCAATTACGTGAGCACCCAGGGTCGCGATCATCACACCGTTGTCGGTGCACAACCGCGGCTTCGGAACCCTCAGCGTGACCCCGGCGTCCTCACAGCGTTCTCGCGCAAGCGACCGGATTCTCGAGTTCGCGGTCGCGCCGCCGCCGAGCACCAACGTGTCCACACCGACGTCTCTGCATGCCCGCACGGCCTTCATGGTCAGTACGTCGGCCACCGCTTCCTGGAAAGACGCCGCAATATCCGCAACGGGCGGCTCGACACCATCACGGCGGCATTGCTCCACGTATCGGGCAACCGCAGTCTTGAGACCGCTGAACGAGAAGTCGTGCCGCGCATCTCGCGGGCCGGTCATGCCCCTGGGAAACCGGATGGCGTTCGGATCACCCTGTGCTGCAGCCGCATCGAGTGCCGGGCCGCCCGGGAAACCGAGGCCCAGCAAGCGGGCAACCTTGTCGAACGCTTCACCGGCGGCGTCGTCGACCGTCGTGCCCAACTCCACGATGGGCGCACCGAGGTCGTCGACGTGCAACAGGTGTGTGTGTCCGCCCGACACCAACAGCGCCACGCAGGGCGGCATCGGGCCGTGTTCGAGGGTGTCGACCGCAACGTGACCACCGAGGTGGTTCACCGCGTACAGCGGCACATCCCACGCAGCCGCATACGCTTTCGCTGCCGCAACCCCTACGAGCAGCGCACCGGCAAGTCCCGGACCAATGGTCACCGCCACGGCGTCGGGCACTCGGATGTCCGCCGCCGCGAGTGCACGCCGCATGGTCGGGACAATGGCTTCCAGATGTGCGCGGGAGGCGACTTCGGGGACCACTCCCCCATATCGGGCATGCTCATCGACACTGGAGGCCACCTCATCGGCCAGCAGTGTGGTCGTACGGTCGGCATTCCACCGGACGATTCCCACACCTGTTTCGTCACAGGAACTCTCGATACCCAGGACGATCATGGTCGGCCTCCCTTGGGCGGGGCTGATCTCTGCTCACGCCGCATCGTGTACGCGTCTGCCCCGCTGGGCTGGTAGTAGCCCTTCCGGGTTCCCACGATCTCAAAACCGTTGCGGCGGTACAAGTTGATGGCCGCCTCGTTGTCGGTACGCACCTCGAGGAACACCGGCGCCCAACACTTGTCCGCGATCTCGAGCAGGGTCGCGAGCAGCTCCCGTCCGTGACCGTGTCCCTGATGCTCCGGGGCGACCGCGATCGTGTGGATCTCACACTCGTGGTCGCCCTCCGGTCCGAGCACGGAGATACCCGCGTAGCCGACCAGGTCGTCGCCGTCACGGGCCGCGAAGTAGTGATTGTGTCGTGTCGAGATCTCGGCACGAAATGCTTGTGCGGGCCACGGCGAGTCGCCCGCGAACAGCAGGCTCTCGATGGCCGCGCAACGGGCCGCGTCGCGAGGGAGAAGTGGTCCGATCTCCACTTTCGACGAGGTCATTTCTTGCGGTCCTTGAGTTCCACGGCATCCGGTCGACGAAGGTACAGCGGCGTCAACGGCGCGGGTGGCGTCCTCGACAGGAGTCCTGGCAACGCCACCTGAACCAGTCCGATGGCCGTGGGAGCAGAAGCGGTGAGCACCGGGTAGTCGAAAAGCGCGGTATGAGCGGGAGACCCGGCAATCGCGTCGATGCCCGCCGAGCCCGGCGAGGTCGCCGCTGCGTGCTCGAGCGCGGCAGCGAGATCGGCGGGAGCCATGACGTCCGGACCGTCGGTACGGGCGCCACGTGTGTACCGCGCCCAGTAGACCTCCCGACGGCGCGCGTCGGTGACAACAAGAAGGGAGTCGACGTCGCTCGCCGCGACCGCGATCGCGTCCAGCGAGCACACTCCGTGGACGTCGACGCCCAGCGCATCGCCGAAGGCAGCGCCGGTGGCCAGCCCGACACGCAATCCGGTGAACGGTCCGGGACCTTTCCCCACCACAACTGCGTCGAGGTCTGCCCTGGCGACGCCTGCCTCTTCGAGGCATTCCAGGATGCGGGTGGTGAGGATCTCCGCGTGGCCCCGCGTGGTGGTCTCCACACGTTCGGACCGCACGGCGAGCCGGCCGGGCGATGATCCGACCGTGCCGGTATCGAGTTCCACGATCCCGGTCACGACCTCGGGCGTTGCGGTATCGACTGCGAGGACTAGCACGATCAGCCAGCCTACCCGTGACGGCCGACGCGCCGTGGCGACCGGACGTCGCCGACTGCGTCAACCGCGGGTGACCCAGCCATAGTTGACGGTGCGCTCGTCGGTGTCGAGGTCACGGCGCAGGCGAACCAGCAGATGACGTCCACTCAGCCGTTCCGCCACACCCTCCCCCCATTCGACGACAACCACGGAGTCGGTGAGGTCGGTGTCGAGGTCGAGGGCGTCGAGTTCCTCCAGACCACCCAGCCGATAGGCGTCGACGTGAACCATCGCCGGTCCACCTCCCGGCCCCGGCCGATGCTCCCGCGCGATGATGAACGTGGGTGAGGTGACGCGACCCTGCACGCCGAGACCTGCCCCGATCCCCCGTGCCAGAGCGGTCTTGCCGGCGCCGAGTGGCCCGTCGAGGATCACCAGATCTCCCGCGCCCAGGCCGGCGGCCAGGCTACGTCCGAACGCCTCGGTGTCCTGCACCGTCGGCAGGGTCTCCTGCTCGAAGTCCGCCTGGTCGTCAGATGTCACGGTCGCTGTACCCGCTCGACGAGCTCGCTGATCGCGTCGTTGACTGCCGGCGGGTTCTCCATCATCACCATGTGGCCGCACTCGGCAACGCCGATCAGTTCGCAGTTCTTGCCCAGACGGTTGTGCAGTTCCACCGAGTTCGCCACCGGCGTGACCTTGTCTTCGTACCCGCACACGACCATCGTCGGGATCGCGGAGAGCACCGGGAGCCCGGAGGTCTCGTCGTGCTCCTCGAGAGCACGCAAGAAGTTGACGACCGTGTCGATCCTCGTGTTCTGGATGACCGATTCGGTGAACTCGATCACGGCGGGTGAATGGTATGTAGAGCCGAAACTGCCCGCGGTCAGCACCGGCGCCATCAGCATCCTCGTCACGCCCCGGCCTGCCTCCACCGCTCGCGGGGCTTGCCGGACGGACAGCCTGAAGGCGTCGACCACCGGATTCTGCAGTCCACGTCCCAAGCCGGCCTGCGTGATCCCGTGGGCTGCGCTCGCCACGAATCCGGCACCGACCACTTTCGACCCGAACAGTTCCGGTCGTCTACTGGCCAACGCCATGATCGCCATGCCGCCCATCGAGTGCCCCACCAGCACCACGGGTCCATTCGGAACAACCACGCGCAGAACGGTTTCGAGGTCCGCGGCCATCTGCGTGATGGTGCACGAGCCCGCGGCCGCCTGCGCAGACTCACCGTGCCCCCGGTGATCGAAGAAGACCATGCGGACGTCGTCACCCCACGTCTGCGCGAGATCGCGGCGCTGGAAGTGCCACGTGGACATGCGGAGGCAGAAGCCGTGGACAAAAACGACGGTGAGCGGCGCATCTCCCGGACCGACTTCCCGAACAGCCAGCGGCACACCATCATCGGCGACCACGATGCTCGGGCGATCGCTGTAGATCGCCCCGAAGTCCTCGATGGAGTTGGGGTCGGTGGTGGGGTGCCGCCGCGTCAGCGAACGCGCTGCCGCCCCCACGGCGAGAGCGCCCAGAGTCGCGATGCCGGCGGTACCGGCCAAGATCTCCCAGCGTCCGGTGCGCTCCATCAGCCGGGCCCCGCCGCGACGGAGGTGTGGCGGCCGTTCGGGATCGGCGCTGGCGCACCGACATACGTCCGCACCGCCCGCCCGCGGATTCCGGAGACGATCTCGTAGTCGATGGTGCCGATGGCATCGGCCCACTCGAGAGCGGTGGGTCCACCATGCTCCCCCGTCCCGAACAGCACCGCGCGATCGCCCACTTCGACACCACCGCCGTCCGCGCCGAGGTCGACGACCATCTGGTCCATACAGACACGTCCGACATTCGGAAAGCTCCGGCCGTTGATGTGGACCCGCAGGGTGTTCGACAGCAGTCGCGGAACCCCGTCCGCGTAGCCTGCCGGCAGCAACGCAACGGTGGTGTCGCTCGGTGCAGTCCACGTGTGACTGTACGAAACACCTTGGCCTGCCGGGATCTTCTTGACCGACAAGACTTCAGCCGAGAGAGTCATCACCGGGATCAAACCGAAGTCACCGAGGTCTGGGGCGGGCGATCGGCCGTATACGGCGATACCGGGCCTGGCGAGATCTCGGCTCAGATCAGGCCTGGTGAGCGTGGCCGCGGAATTGGCGATGTGCACGATCTCTGGACCCACGCCGATGCGTCGCAGGTCGGCCACGGCCTCATCGAGGCGTTCACCTTGCAGGCTGTTGAGTGGATGGCCGGGTTCGTCACCGCGCACGAGGTGGGACATCACTCCGCGTAGCACGATCGATTGTTCCGCCGAGGCAGTAGCGACGCCGTCCCGCAGCTCGTCCCACTCATCTGCCGCCACCCCGTTACGGGCCAAGCCGGTGTCGACCTTCACGGTGACCGACGCGGTACGGCCCGCCGTACGAGCCGCCTCGACGACCGCGGTCAGCTCGCGGGGTGAGGAGACACCGATCTGCACATCGGCCTCGATCGCAGCACCGAAGTCCGCCGAACTGCCGTGCAGCCAGGCCAGCAGCGGCGCGTCGATCCCGCCCCGGCGCAACCCCAGCGCTTCGTCGATGGTCGCGACCCCGATCTCGGCCGCACCAGCGCTCATCACTGCAGCAGCGACCTGCACGGCGCCGTGACCGTACGCGTCCGCTTTGAGCACAGGCATCAGCGCAGCGGTGGTGTGTGCCTGTAGGACCTCGATGTTGTGGGCAACCGCCGACAAGTCGATGCGGGCCTCGAGCGCCGGAGAATTCATCGCCCACCATTGTCGCACTCGACACCGCCGAGGAGGGCACGCAAGGTGGGCGACACCGCCGCCAGCAATGCCGACGCACCGATCGGGGCATTCCCGCCGCCGTGATTCGGCCCTCCCCCAGACGCGGCGATCGCCGCCAGCGCATGTACTCGCGCTGCCGCAGCCGCGGCAAACGACGGTTCCAGACCTGCGGCCAGCAGACTGCCTGCGATGCCCGACAACACGTCGCCGGCGCCTGCCGTGGCAGCCCACGACGATCCTGCGTCGTTCACCAGTACCTGCCCGGAGGGATCCGCGATCAGTGTCGCCCGCCCCTTGAGGAGCACGGTCGCACCCAGTTCTGCCGCGAGATCCTTCACGGCCGCGATCCGGTCGACGCCGGGGGGCTGTCCGGTGATCCGGGCGAACTCGCCGGCGTGCGGGGTGATCAAGGTAGGTGCGGTGCGGGTGGTGAGCAGCTCACGCTGGGTGGCCAACAGTGTCAGTCCGTCGGCGTCGACAAGCACGGGCAGGTCGGTGTCCAACACGTGTCGCAGTCGCCTAATCCCGGTGTCATCGGTTCCGGCGCCTGGCCCGATCACCCACGCCTGCACCTTGCCCGCCTTCTCCGGCTCATCACTGGCGACAACCTCGGGGAAATGCGAAAGCACCTGCGGCGCTGCCGTTCCGACGTACCGGACCATTCCTGAGGTGGCGGCGACAGCCGCCCCACTGCACAACACGCCGGCCCCTGGATAACGCGCCGAGCCCGCGACGACACCGACAACCCCCTGGCTGTATTTGTCGTCCGACGGTCCGGGCACCGGCCACATCGCGGCCACCTCGGCGTTGCTCAACTGCCGCAATGCGGGGCGGTGAGCCTCGATACCTATGTCGGCCAACACGATCCGGCCACACTGGGGTGCGGCGAGCACGTGAGCCACCCGGTATTCACCGAATGTCACTGTCACCGCGGCCCGCACGGCCGGGTCATTGACCTGCCCGGTGTCCGCATCGACGCCTGACGGGATGTCCACCGCCACGATGGGCGCGGCGAGCTCACCGACGATCCGAGCCGCTTTCGGGCGCAGTGGTCCCGAACCGCTCAGCCCTACGATGCCGTCGATCACCACATCGACGTCGGGCGAGAAGCTGTCGGTGATACGTCCGCCGGCGCCGCGGAAAGCGGCGAGACTGCTTGCGTGAGTGCGGTCGCCGGCCAGCAGGACAGCGCGCACGTCGACGCCCCGCCGGCGTAGTAGCGCGCCCGCGAACAGAGCGTCCGCCCCATTGTCGCCGGCTCCCGCAAGTACACCGACCTTGCGTCCGTAGCAACTACCCGATCGTGACACCAGTTCCGCCGCAACCACATCCGCGACAGCGCGAGCCGCACGACCCATCAACACCCCGCGCACCAACAGATCTCCGGTCGCCACCTCGGCGGCCCGGATCGAGTCGGCGGTGAAGTAGTCGATCATCGCCCCGCCCGGCCTATTCGACGGTGACGGACTTGGCCAGGTTGCGCGGCTTGTCCACATCGTACCCGCGCGCCTGAGCGACAGCCGCAGCGAAGACCTGCAGGGGCACAGTCGAAACCAGTGGCTGCAGCAACGTGGGCGTCTGCGGGATCACGATCAGATGGTCGGCGACGCCCCGTGCCGACTCGTCACCTTCCTCCGCGATGACGATGGTGGTCGCTCCACGCGCCTGGATTTCCCGGATGTTGCTGACCATCTTGGAGTGCAGCAGTGCCCGCCCCGTCGGTGAGGGCATCACGATGATGACCGGAACGCCGTCTTCGATCAGTGCGATCGGCCCGTGCTTGAGCTCGCCGGCAGCGAAGCCCTCGGCGTGCATGTACGCAAGTTCTTTGAGTTTGAGTGCACCCTCGAGCGCGACGGGGTATCCGACGTGACGCCCGAGGAACAGGACGGTCCCCCGGTCGGCCAGGTCGCGGGCCAGTGCACGCACCGGCTCGACCGTCTCGAGCACTGTGGCAACCGCGGCCGGCATCGCTTCGAGCGCAGCGTATTCGCGTGCCACCTCATCGGGATACTTCGTACCCCTGGCCTGTGCGAGCGCCAGCCCCACCAGGTACGTCGCTGCGATCTGCGCGAGGAAACACTTGGTGGACGCCACCCCGATCTCGGGTCCGGCGTGGGTGTAGAGCACGGCGTCGGATTCTCGTGGGATCTGCGCACCATTGGTGTTGCAGATGGCCAAGACCCGGGCTTTCTGTTCTTTGGCGTGCCGGACCGCTTCCAATGTGTCGGCGGTCTCGCCCGACTGCGAGATGGCGACCACAAGGGTGGAACGATCGAGAACCGGGTCGCGGTAACGGAATTCGCTGGCCAACTCGACCTCGACCGGCAGACGCGTCCAGTGTTCGATGGCGTACTTGGCGAGCAACCCCGCGTGGTAAGCAGTACCGCAGGCGACCACGAACACCTTGTCGATGTCGCGCAGGTCGTCGTCGGTGAGTCGCTGCTCGTCGAGGATGATCCGGCCGTTCTCGAAGTGCCCGAGCAGGGTGTCGGCGAGAGCCTGTGGCTGCTCGGCGATCTCCTTCAGCATGAAGAAGTCGTGCCCGCCCTTTTCCGCAGCCGCCAGATCCCAGTCGATGTGGAAGGGCTTGCCGGATTCTTCGTTGCCGTCGAAGTCGGTGATCGTGTAGTCGTCGGCGGTGATCACGACCACCTGGTCCTGACCGAGTTCGACAGCCTCACGGGTGTGTTCGATGAATGCCGCGACATCGGAGCCGACGAACATCTCGCCCTCGCCCACACCCACCACCAGTGGAGTGGACCGGCGCGCGGCCACGATGGTGTCGGGGTGGTCCGCGTGCGTGAACACGAGCGTGAACGCACCCTCGAGCCGGCCCAGCACCGCATATGCGCTGTCGACGAAGTTCCCCGCCGTCGAACCACTGGCGTATTGCAGAGCCATCAGGTGGACGGCGGTCTCGGTGTCCGTGTCGGACGAGAACTCGATGCCGGCCTTCTCCACCTCTTCCCGCAGGACCGCGAAGTTCTCGATGATGCCGTTGTGGACCACGGCGATCTTGCCGTCGAGGCTGGTGTGGGGGTGCGCATTTCGGTCGGTCGGCCGCCCGTGGGTGGCCCAGCGCGTATGTCCCATACCAGTCGAGCCCGCAAATGCTTCGCGGCCGATGGTGGCCAGTTCCTTGTCCAGGTTCTCCAGCCGTCCGGCCTTCTTCTCGACTGCGGCATGTCCGGCGCCGTCGAGGATTGCCACACCAGCGGAGTCGTACCCGCGGTATTCCATCCGGCGCAGGGCTTCCACGACAACCTCGAGGGCGTCGCGTCTGCCCACGTATCCGACGATTCCACACATAGTGCTACAGGGTACTTGCCGCGCGCGGTTACACAGAAGTCGCTGGTGAAGTGCTGATTCTTGCGTTCGCACTGACAGCAGGTGAAGTTATGGGTTACGCTGTGCGAACTCTTGCAGTTCTCGAGCGTCAAGCTCAGGGAGTCGAGGGGGATGCGTCGGTTGGGACGCCTTTGATACGTTCGATCCGTATGTCCTCCACCACCGGGGTCACCCGCCACTTCTCTACCGCGTTCCACGTGAAAATCCTGTAGCGATCCCCTCTGGTCACGGTTCGATCTGCAAACACTCTTTTTTGGTCCGTACACACGTGATACCTCGCATTTCGCTGTAGGTTTCGATGCGGGCTCCACTTTTGGGTCCATCCTCCCGAAGGACGTACATGGACTGGCTGTGGGACATATCGGTGCTCGACGGACCATTGCCGTGGGCCATCTTCCTACTCGGCGCCCTGGGGCTGTTGTGGCTGATCCTGCTGCCCCAGAAGACCTATCTTCTTGCTGTCGTACCAATCGCTGCGGTCGTCAGCCTCCTCCTGGTGTTCGTGTCGAAATGGCTCATCGAGGACGTCTGGAAACTGTTCTCGGACCCCATCCCGGCGTCCAACTACATGTGGGGCGGCGCAGCGGTGTTCGCACTGCTGCTGTTCATTCCGAGGCTCATCCGTGGCCGGGGGGTGGTCGCCCGGATCATCACGGTCTTCGCGACGGTGTTCGCGGTGGTGATGGCTCTCGCCCAGATCAACGACCACTTCGACGAATACCCGACCGTTGGCTCCGTCTTCGGGATCAACAACGTCAGGACGGTGTCCATCGACGAGGCCCGCAGCACCGACATCAAGACCGTGGAGGTGGACAAGTGGCGCAAGCCCGCGGGCCTGCCGTCGCAGGGCGGTGTGATCACCTCGTCCATCCCGGGTGAGGTCTCGAAGTTCAACGCCCGGCCGGCCAAGGTATATCTACCACCCGCCTACTTCGCCGAACCCCGTCCGTTGCTACCGGTACTGGTGCTGATGGCCGGCCAACCTGGGTCGCCGGAAGACTGGCTCGTCGGCGGCCGGTTGACGCAGACGATGGATCAATACGCTGCCGCCAACGAGGGACTGTCGCCCGTCGTGGTGGTCGCCGATGCCACCGGCGACGAACTCGCCAATCCTCTGTGCATGGATTCCAACCTCGGCAACGTCTCGACCTACCTGTCGGTGGACGTGCCCACCTGGGTGAAGAACACCTTGCAGGTCGAGACCGACCCGTCGGGATGGGCTATCGGCGGGTTGTCGTACGGCGGTACCTGCGCGTTGCAGATGACCACCAACCACCCAGAGGTGTATCCGACGTTCCTGGACATGTCGGGTCAACTCGAGCCCACCCTCGGTGACCGCAAACGAACCATCGACCAGGCATTCGGCGGCGACGCGGCCAAGTTCACCGCGGTCAACCCGATGGACCTGATGAAGTCGAAGAAGTACCCCCAGGTGGCCGGTGCCTTCGTCGTGGGCAAGGACGATGCCGAATACCGGCCCGGGCTGCAGCAGGTCTACCAAGCCGCACAGGCTGCCGGGATGGACGTCCATTTCAACGTCGTCCCGGGTGGACATTCGTTCGCCGTCTGGTCGGCAGGCTTGAAATTGGAGATGCCATGGCTCGGTAAGCGCCTGGGATTGCCGTGATCTAGGGAATAATCCCATCGGATAGCGACTCTGCACACATCTCGACCACCAGCGGCGGGTACGGGCCCGTCCGTTCGGCCGGCGCGACCGGCTCCACAACTCGAAAGGCGCCGATGAGCACGACCGACACCACTGCCGAGGCACCCCCGGCCGAACCGACATCGTCGCGGGCCGACAAGGTGCTCGGTCCGGTGGCTTGGACCATCCGCAAGGTTCCCTTCACCTCGACCGTGGTCGCGGTGACGATCGTTCTCGGCATCGTCACCGGAGCGTTGTGGGAGACGGTGGAGAACCGGTCCTGGTTCGGTGATGTCGCCTATGGCTATCCCCCGCTCACCGACGGTAAGTGGTGGACTCCGTTGTCGGGCACCCTCTTCGGGCTGACACCTGCTCACTACATCGCACTCATCGTCATCTTCGCCATTGTTGTCGGGTGGTGTGAGTGGTTGCTGGGCACGGTCAGGGTGGCCATTGTCACCATTGCGGGGCAACTGATCGGCGAGCTGGGCGCCGTCGCGTTCATCGCACTGTTCCGGCCGACCAGCTGGGAATGGGTCGACCATCTCGCCGACGTCCAGGACGTGGGGCATTCCACCGCCATCGTTGCTGCCGTGGCCGCGGCAAGTGCCAGACTCCGCTCGCCGTGGCGACTGCGGGTGCGGGCGATACTCCTTGCCTACGTTGCCGTTTCTTTCCTCTTCGAGGGCTCACTGCATGACGTCACCCACCTCATCGCCGCAGTGGTGATGCTCGTGGTCGGCGAAAAGTTCTTCAGTCGAGGTGAATCCGGTGTGATGCCGCGAACGCGGCAAGAGATCCGGATGATCAGCTTCCTCGGCCTGGTCCTCATCGGTGTCGTCAACATCGCTGTCGCAGTGTTTCCCGGCGACGGGCCCTTCGGTCCCACCGATTCCGACGACAGCCTCAGCTGGGGGTCGATCGTCAGTGTTCTGATCGTGCTGCTGATCGCCGACCAATTGCGGCGCGGACGGCGCTGGGCATGGTGGATCACCGTGATCTACGGGCTCTTGTACGTCGCCCTGCTCGTCTTCGTGTTGGTCGCGGTGATCACCTCCGACTTCAAGGGTCAGGGCGCGGTCACGGTTGGTACCGGACTGTTGTGGATCGTCGAACTGTCGTTGCTGTTCGCCGGGCGGTATGCGTTCAACGTCCCGCTGCGCAGCCGGAAAGCCATGGCGGGCATGGGCGGATCCAATCCGGCCGAACAGGTACGCAGCCTCCTGAAGAGATATGGGGGCAGCACAATGAGCTGGATGATCACCTGGGAGAACAATCAATACGCGTTCACCAAGGACGGCGAAGGCGTGATCGGCTACCAGCGACCGGCCGGCACCGTCATCGCCCTCGCGGACCCCGTCTGCGCTCCGGAGAAACTGGCCGAGACGATCCGCGAGTTCACCGACATGGCCGAGAGCAGCGCACGCATCCCCTGCTGGTTCTCGGTCAGTGAGGCAACGGCCGAGATCGCCCGCGAGATGGGCTGGCGCACTTTGCAGATCGCCGAGGACACCATCATCGACCTGCCCACACTGGCCTTCAAAGGCAAACCGTGGCAGGACATCCGATCGGCGATCAACAGGGCGAAGAAGGAAGGCATCAACTTCAAACTGACAACCCTGAAGGACGAGCCGTTCGCCGTACTCGCCCAGGTGCGGGCGATCTCCGAGGAATGGGTCGGCGACAAGGGCCTGCCGGAAATGGGTTTCACCCTCGGCAGCGTCGAGGAGGCCCTCGACCCGGAAGTCCGTGTGGCGCTTGCCATCGACGAGACGGGTTCGGTGCACGGAGTCTTGTCGTGGCTGCCGGTGTTCGGTGGAGATGATCAGGTGAAGGGCTGGACGCTCGACGTGATGCGCCGACGCGACGACGGTTTCCGCCCGGTCATCGAATTCCTCATCGCGAGCTCTGCGTTGGCTTTCAAAGCCGAAGGCGCGCAGATTCTCTCACTCTCGGGCGCTCCGCTCGCCCGTGCCGCCGACGACACCGGCGAGGTGGAAGCCATGGACCGTCTGCTGGACATGCTGGGAGCAGCAATGGAACCGTTCTACGGTTTTCGCTCCTTGCACGCCTTCAAGATGAAGTTCCAACCGAGGTACGAGCCGGTGTACATGTGCTTCCGCGATGAAGGCGATCTGCCACGGATCGGACTAGCGCTCACCAGGGCGTACCTGCCCAACGCCACCCCAGGTCAGATGCTGAAGTTGGCCACTACAAGGGAGTAAGGCCGCACACGGGAGTAAGGGCATCAGCGAACAGAGGCAAGCCCCGTCGGCGGATACACACCGACGGGGCTGACCAGCAGTTCGGTTGGGTCAGGCGGTCCCGGCACCGAGTTTGGTCGAGGCCTGCGACCGCTGCCGCTGCACCTCGATGGCAGCATCGAACTCTGCTCGCCAGTTCTCGGTCAGCGGCAGCTCTCGGTTGACGGCCTCTTCGGTGGACAGCTCCACCGGGAATCCGAATGTGTCGTAGAGCTTGAAGAGGTCGTCACCGTTGACGGTGTCACCGGTCTTGCCCAGTCGCTTCAACTCTCGCAAGCCCTTGCCGAGGGTGCGCCGGAAGGCCCGTTCCTCCTTCTCGAGCACGGCGATCACCACGTCACGCCGATCGGCCACCTCCGGGTAGGCCTCGGCGTACAGACCGGCGACGACCGGGACCAACTCCGTCAGCAGGTTCTGCTGAACACCGAGTTGATGGGCGAAACGGATAGCCCGCCGAACGAGCCGTCGCATCACATAACCCTGTTCCTTGTTCGACGGCACCACACCGTCCACCGCAAGGAACACCGCACCGCGGATGTGGTCGGCGATCACTCGCATCGCAACCGTGTTGTCGTCGTAGCTCACACCCGAGAGCTCCTCGATCTTCTGGACGATCGGCCAGAGGAGGCTGATGCGATACACGTCAGGACTGTCGATGGATGCCGCGGCGATCCTCTCGAGACCGCCGCCGTAGTCGACGTTCTGCTTGGGCAGCAACGCAAACCCGTCGTCGGTCTTGCAATACTGCATGAACACCGAATTGCCGATCTCCATGTACTGACCGCCATCGGAGTTCTGATGCGGGTACTTGCCGAAAGCCGTGTCGTGCTCCACCTGTGGGAAGTAGTAGAAGACCTCGCTGTCCGGTCCGCCTGGGTCGCCGACGGGCATCGTGTCCGGACCGCCGGACCGCGACCACCAGTTCTTGTCGCTGTAATACGCGATCCGCGCGCCCTGGTTTCCTTGCTCGTTGCCCTGTTCTTCGGTCAGCAACACCACCCTGTCCGACGAGACACCGGCCTTGGTGAACAACTCGGTCCAGATGTCCGCGCTCTCATCGTCGCGGGGGACGCCGTGTTCGGGGTCTCCCGAGAACACCGTCACGTAGATCCTGTTCGGATCGAGTCCGACGATCTCGGTCAGGAAATGCCAGAACAGCGGGATCTGCTCGGACTTGAAGTAATCGCCCAAGCTCCAGTTGCCGAGCATCTCGAAAAATGTGGTGTGCCGGTTGTCGCCGACTTCCTCGATGTCCTGCGACCGAAGGCAGGTCTGCGAATCGGCGAGCCGGTTGCCGTCCGGATGTTCGGCGCCCAACAGGTATCTCAGCAACGGCTGCATCCCGCTGCCGGTGAAGAGTGTGGTGGGGTCGTCCTTCGGCACCAGCGGGGCCCTGTTGATGAGGGCGTGGCCGCGCTCCTGCATCAGCGAGAGGTAGGCGCTGCGGATTTCGTTGGCATCCATCCGGTAACTGTCCCAAGATCACGGCCGGTGTGCGCGCCGAATCGGCGCGTTGGCCCGAAAATTGTCTCCGATACGGGCAACGGGTGATGTCGGCCGGCAACACGATCGCTTAGAGTCAGTTCGTGGCCAACCCCAAGAAGCTCCTCTCGCAGCTGTCCAAGACAGGACCGCACAAGGTCTTGCGCGGCGATATGGCGATTGTCGGATTGCCGGGCACCGTCTACGCGCCCGCCGCCGGGAAGGACCTGCCCGGGGTGGCGTTCGGTCATGGCTGGCTCACGGGCGCCAAGCAGTACAACAAGACCCTCGCGCATCTGGCCTCCTGGGGCATCGTCGCCGCGGCGCCCACCACCGAGAAGGGCATGCTCGGTTCCGATCAAGGACTGGCCGCTGATCTCGAGACCACCCTGTCGATCATCACCGAGGTCCGCCTCGGTGCCGGCGACATCACCGTGCACAAACAGCGTCTGGCGGTCGCCGGTCATGGCTTCGGCGCATCGGCCGCGACGTTGGCCGCATCACGGAGCAGCAAGGCCAAGGCACTCGCTGCCCTCTACCCGGCGCCGACCAGTTCTGCCGTGCTCCCCGCCGCCGCGGAGGTCCGGCAGTCCGCGCTGATCCTTGCCGCGCCCGGCGAACTCGAATCGATGACGTCCAATGCGCTCGCGCTGCGTCGTGCTCTGGCCGGACAGTCGGTGTTGCGCCTCGTCCCCAAATCCGACAACCGAGGACTGGCCGAAGGCTTCAGTGTTCGGGCCAGGCTGGGTGCCGGGGGCAACGACAAGAAGACGCAGAAGCTGACGCGCGCGGTACTCACCGGATTCCTGTTGCACCAACTGACGGGCGACGTCACGTACGCCGCATTCAGTGACCCGGCAGCCGAACTCGGCAAGCTGATGACGATCGACCCTGATGCACTCGCGCCTGGCATGGAGGAGATCGTCGACCCACTCACCAAGCTGCTCAAGGGCTAGCGCGGTTGCTCGAGGTCCAACGCTGTTGCCCAACGGCTGGCACCACACCGAGCTCCGGCGTTCAGCGGTCGGACAGCCAACCGGATGTGTACGAGAACGCAGTGTCCTGACAGTCCTCCACCTCTACGCCGGACTGACCGGGGAGCGGCGTCGATGAGTCCTTCGCACCGGTGCCCAGAGTTGCCTTCGCCCCGATCGTCGGGGTGTCCGCTGACTCACCCGGGGCTGGGTACGAGGTGTGGGGACTGAGGTCGATGTCGTTCGCAGGGAGCAGGATTGCGCCGCCCGCAGCCACCGATGCCCGTGTGACACCGCGACCGTGCGTTGCGTTCTCGACACTCGTCCGGACCTTCTCACCGAGTGCCTGCTGGCTTTTGCGGTAGCCGGCCACGGCCTCGGCACTGTGAGTACCGACTCTGGCGGCGATGTTGTCGAACAGGTCGGAAAGGCTCATTGCTCACCGGCCAGAGCCAGGAGTCCGTCGTCGGGCGGTGTCACCGCGTCGCGCTCCGATGCCTGCGGTGTCACCGGTGTCGCATCGAGATTGCCAGGAGCGCCGGGGGTATCGACATCGTCTTTGCTTCTCGGAGCTTGGATCCGCGGGGAACCAGGAGTCGGACATTGCTCGAGAGGGTCTCGATCCGTCTCGGGCGCGTCTGGCGGTTCGGGGTCACCGGGAGTCGCCGGTACCGGCGCTTGCTCCTCGAAAGTCAGGTCGTCACCGACCTTGCTCTGGCCGTCCCCGGTGGTGGTCTCGCACGCTCGCTCCTCCGGCGGGACGGCATCCGATGGCGCCAAAGACAACTGAGGGTCCGGACACTCGGGCGCGCCCGAGTCGGATGACCCTTTCAGGTCGAACCCTTTGTCTCCCAACGGGGTCGAGGCCGGCGGTTCAGCTGTCTCACCGCCCGCGTCCGCCGCATGCTCGGTGCCGTCGGGGCTCGCCGAAGGCGGCATCACTGCGCCGCTTGCGTTCGCCACCATCTCGATCACACCTGTGATCGAGCCTGCCACAGCCGAACCGACTGCCACAGCGACGGACCCGAGTACCGCTGAGAGATCGGCACCACCCACCATGGGCGTCCATGGGCTCGCCACCCCCGACTGTGCCGTCATCACCGGCTGCGCCTTCACGGACTGCGCCCCCGGTTCGCACGCCGAGGTCGAGTTCACCGGCCCGGAGTCCGGTGCCGGTGCGGACACCGTTGTGATGCCCGGAGATTCGCGAACCCCGCCGGCTGGTCCAGAAACCTCTACCGCAGCGTGGCAATCGCGCTCGGAGGCGATCGGTTCAGAGTTGTGAGCGGCGCATCGCACCAGTGTCTCGTCCGAGGACACCAGCTGTCCCCTCTCACAGTCGCCGCCTGCGTAGTCCGAGACGTCCACATGTGCCATCGCCGTACACAGCCCGGTGAGAACTGCATCGATGGCGTCGTCGCACAAGGTGACGGCGGTGTTGAACAACGCGACGGTGCTGTCGATCGCAGCTGTCAGTTCGGCAGCGGGCGAACCCGGGGTGGTGACCAGTGTCAGCCATGAACTGATCGGGATCCCGAGCAGAGCGTCGGGTGTGATGGCGGCGACGCACCAGAACTTGGCCAACCGGGCCGCCTCGATGGCGTCGGCAGCCACCACCATCCCAGAGCCGATGTCCGCCAACGCCGCCACATCAACCGTCGCGCGCGGGATGTGCGCGTCCTGAAGGCGAGTGCGGGCGACGATGCCGGACCCCGTAGGCCAACAGGTTCCCAGTACGGCGTCCTGGCCGGTCTGATTCTGCAGTTCGGCCGCCGCGACGGTCTGAAGGCCCAACACGATTCGACCGTCGGCTCGCAGCCTGTCGGTGTCCAGGTCCTCGGTCTCGAGCAGGCGATTCCGGCACACGTCACCGGAGGGAAGGTTTTCCATCCCCAGCCGCCGCGCCAGGGGGCCGACGTTGTCGAAGAAGCGGACGCTGTTCTCCGCCGCACACCGTTGGTCCGTCAATTGTTGTGCGAGACCGGGTGTCTCACCCATGGAGGCCGCCATCCCCGGTTGTCGCGGCCTCGAACGTCGCAGCATTCACCACGTCCTCGCCTGTCAGCGTTGCGGCTGCATCGAAGAGTCCCCCGGCGATGCTCCGCGACGACTCGACGAAGCGGTTCACCGATGACACCACCGCAAGCAGTCCAGCTGCATACTGCTCGCCGTGGGTCGCGTACCGCGTTCCCGCATGTGAGCCAAACGAGCAGTCGGCGACAGCACCCGCAGCGACCTCGACCGCCCGGGCACCACTCCGAAATACCTCGCCGACCCCTTGTACTGCGGATGTGTCCATCCACGTCTGCTCGCTCATGATGCCTCCCCGAAATCAGACGTTGCGGGGCATGGAGAGGTTCCGTTCTATTGCGCGAGCAAGCCGGACACCGCGTCGAGGAGTGCGTGTGGCCGCTGTTCGACAGGCGCAGGTTCGACCAGCGCGAACCGGCATCCCACTGCCCGGGCACCACCGTCAGCCTCTTCGCTGTCACCCACCATCAACACATCGACGGGGTCAACACCCAGGTGACCCGCAGCGAGAGTGAAGATTCGCGGATCGGGTTTGGTGACACCGACCTCATAGGACAGGGTGAAGTCGTCGACGAGTCCGGCCATGTCATGTATGTCGAACACCGCGCGGACATCAAACGCGATGTTGCTGACGACCCCCACCTTGATTCCGCGTTCCCGGAGTCGCCGCAGGCAGTCTCCGGTGTCCGGATACGGTTCCCACGACGACGGATCGACCACCCGCTCGTACAACAATTCCGCATGACCGGGCAACGTGAGTCCGGATGCCCTCAGAACCGACAAGTAAGCCCTACGGTGCAGTAGCGGGTCCAGATCTCTTCGTTCCCATGCGAGTTCGTCTTCGGTAGGCAGACCCGGCGGCATCCCGACCGGAGCGGTCATCCTTCGGATGATCTCGGACTGCGCCTCTCCTTCGAACTCTTCCCCGGATTCCTGGCGCAGGCGTGTGAACCACTCGGACCGTTCGGTGAACCGGAAAAGGGTGCCCGAGAAGTCGAACAGGACAGCGCTCACGGGTGGCAAAGTCAGGCAGACTCGACAGCGGCTGCGATCTTGGTGGCCACCGAATGCGCCTGCTCTGTGGTGGCTGCCTCCACCATGACACGCACGAGTTGCTCGGTACCGGAGGGCCGGAGCAGCACTCGTCCGGTGGCGCCGAGTTCGGCCTCGCCGTCGGTCACTGCCTGCTTGACCGAAGCTGCCTCGGCCACAACGTTTTTGTCGGCAACCCGCACGTTGAGGAGCACTTGCGGCAACGCACTCATGATGGATGCCAGATCGGCCAGCGACCTACCGGTCTCGGCCATCCGGCCCATCAACGCAAGCCCGGTCAGGATGCCGTCTCCCGTGGTGCCGTGCGAAGGGATCACCACGTGTCCCGACTGTTCACCACCGAGCGAGAATCCGCCGGCACGGAGCTCCTCGAGGACGTAACGGTCACCGACAGCGGTGGTACGCACAGTGATCCCGGCATCGGTCATCGCCAGATGCAACCCGAGGTTGCTCATCACGGTGGCGACGAGGGTGTTGTCCTTGAGGCGGCCGGCATCTTTCATGGCACTGGCCAAGACGGCCATGATGGCGTCGCCGTCGACGACCTGTCCCGCGGCATCGACGGCGAGGCAGCGGTCCGCGTCGCCGTCGTGGGCGAGTCCGAGGTCGGCCCCGTATTCCAGAACTGCTGCCTGAACCCGGTCGAGATGTGTTGAGCCGCAATCCTTGTTGATGTTCTCGCCATCGGGGTCCGCGCTGATCGCGATCACGGTGGCACCGGCAGCGCGATAGGCACGCGGCGCGGCCGCATAGGCGGCGCCATGGGCACAATCGACCACCACGGTCACCGACTTCAAGTTGACGTCCACAGCTGCGGACAGATGGGTCAGGTACGCGTCGAGTCCATCGTGCGCATCGCGAACGCGGCCGACATCCGCACCGGTCGGCCGGTCGAACACGGTGTCCAGCGCGGACTCGATCGCGTCCTCGGCGGCGTCGGCGAGTTTGTGCCCACCAGCGGCGAAGAACTTGATCCCGTTGTCGGGCATGGGATTATGCGAGGCCGAGATCATCACGCCGAAGGCAGCGTCGTAGAAGTCGGTCAGATACGCAACAGCCGGGGTGGGAACGACGCCGACTCGCAGGGCATCGACACCCGCCGCGGTCAGACCGGCACAGACGGCGGCTTCGAGCATCTCCCCCGACGCCCGCGTATCCCGGCCCACGATCGCTATGGGCCGGCCAGAGGCCGGCGCTGTGGGACGGCCGGACCCGGACCGATCCTGCGGCAGTACACGTGCCGCCGCCTGCGACAGCGACAGCGCCAACTCGGGGGTCAGGTCGGCATTTGCCAGACCACGTACGCCATCGGTACCGAACAGGTGCCCCATTGACATCCTTCGCTCTAAATACACAGGCAGGCGTCCAGTGAAACTGAACGCCTGCCTGTGCCAAGTTCGACTTGGTGTTTCTTGCGGGCTGAAGAAATCAGCGCTTGCTGTACTGCGAAGCCTTACGGGCCTTCTTGAGGCCATACTTCTTGCGCTCCACCGCACGCGGGTCACGGGTGAGGAAGCCGGCCTTCTTGAGGGCTCCGCGATCCTCTGGGGTGACCTCGATGAGGGCACGAGCGATGGCCAGACGCAGAGCTCCGGCCTGTCCCGAAGGTCCGCCACCGTGCAGATTGGCAGCGATGTCGAAAGTGTCGGAGCGCTCGACGGTGACGAACGGCGCCTTGATGAGCTGCTGGTGCACCTTGTTGGGGAAGTACTCCTCCAGGGTGCGGCCGTTCAGCTTGAAGGCACCGGTGCCCGGTGACATCCGGACGCGGACGACGGCCTCTTTACGACGGCCCACGGTCTGGATCGGGCGATCGAGATCGATCGGCGCGCGGGTGACGGCCGGCTCGTCGGCAACGTCTGCGGTGGTGTCGTCCACCGTGTAGTCGTCAGCGCCGACCTCGGCCTCGACCACTTCGGGAGCCACTGCTTCGGCTTCGTTCACATCGGACACGTTCTGCTCCTCCGGCGCCGTCACTGGGCAACCTGGGTGATCTCGAAGGGCACGGGCTGCTGCGCCGTGTGGGGATGGTTGGGGCCTGCGTAGACCTTCAGCTTGGAGGCCATGGCCCGCCCGAGCTTGGTCTTCGGGAGCATCCCGACGATCGCCTTCTCGACGAGGCGTTCCGGCTGGGTTGCCAGCGACTCACCGACAGTGCGGGACCTCAGGCCGCCCGGGTAACCCGAGTGGCGGTAGACAAGCTTGTCGTCGCGCTTGTTTCCGCTGACGGCAACCTTCTCGGCGTTGATGATGACGACGAAGTCGCCACCATCCATGTGGGGTGCGTAGGTCGGCTTGTGCTTGCCGCGCAGGAGCGTCGCGCTCTGCACAGCGAGGCGGCCGAGCACCACGTCGGTGGCGTCGATGACATGCCACGTACGGGTGATGTCACCGGCCTTCGGGGTGTAAGTAGGCACAGATAGTCCTCATGTCTGGTGAACTGGAGCTGGTCTGGAACGCGGCAGAGGTAGTTCCCGGCGACCAGTGGGGACCCGGGCCTCGACTACACCTGGCTACAGGCGGTCGCGCACCAACGGTCAACAGTACCGGCCGGGCAGTCAACAGGTCAAAACGCCGCCGAGCGGCGCCGGCCGTGCGGCGGACTCGCACGTCATGGCGCTCCTATCCGCACCGCACCCACCGCGACCCGGCACTGCTCGTCGATCGTCTCACCTGCGGATCCGCCCTGACATCCCACGCTCACCTGCAACCCCGCCGACACCAGCAGGTACCACCTGATCGGCCCTCCGGAGACGGGCACCTCGCGGTAGCTGATCACCTCCCGGCCTGCGTAACGCGTGCTGGCCGAGAACTCCTGGACGACGTCGTCGCCGCGCTGCCCGATGCGATTGCGGAGGCTACCCGCCACCGAGACCAAGGTCGACGTGTTGCGCACCGTGTTCTGCAAGACGATGATCCGGCGGTCGTCGCCGGGTGCGGCGAAGGTGGTGCGGGACACAACTCCTTCGGCTGCCGGCTCCGAGCTCTCGCGCCACTCGGCGGGGACTGTGACGGCGACGCGGCCGAGCTGGGCCTCGCGGTCCGCAGACGGCGACACACCCTCGCGTCCGTTGTCGACCATCAACGCGATCACCGCCACTGCGATCAGCACTGCAGCAGTCGCTGCGATCGCCCCGGCGACGCGCCGGCGCATCGGGGTCCGGCCGACGGTCGGCGGTTCGCGAATGCCCTCGTCCACCGGCAATGCGGAGCCGCCGAAGCGGTGAATCAGTGATCGCTGCACGGCCGCGACCCGACCGACCACTGTGTGGACTTCGCAACACCGCAGAATTTCCGCAACTGCCGCGGGGTCGGTGCCGTCGACGAGGATTGCCTCGACGCGGTTGTCGACGATGTCACCCAATCGAAGGGCGACCGTCTCGGCAGTGGCCACCGAGGTCCCGACAACGGTCCACCTGCCGGTGGACCGATCCATCTCATGGATGTCGATCCGGGAGTGGACCTCCATTACCAGTGCCCGCTGCGTGGAAGATCCCAGATGCGATTCGGCGATGACCGCAGCACGCGGTGTCAGCACCAGTTGGCCACAGTGGGGTTGCGCCGCCTGCCGCAAGATCTCGGTGCGTCGGACACCCCATGTCGTCGGGTGTGCCAACTCCACGGCCCCGAGGCCTTCGAGCGCTCGGGCGAACACCTCTGACCATGCCGCCGCGGTAGAAATCCTCACCCCGTCGACGGCCACCGACGATCCGTTGATGCCGCGGACAAGGGCTTTGACGGAACAGGGTTCACGCCCGGCAACCACCACGTCGTCGTAGGCGATGTCGGCGACCACCATCCGTATCGGTCGAACCGTCGGCGACGCCTCGGGGTCTTTGTCTCTCACGTCGGGTGTCATCACAACGGCGGCATGTGGGCGACCTGGATCATTTGCTGCGGTCGCGATCTGGACACCAGTTCTCCCCGACCCGGTACCAGGCGCTGCAACCGCACCCGGCCCAGCAGGTACCCCTCGTCGCGGTCACCGCTCATCAGCAGCCCATCGGTGGACAGGTCCTTGAGACGCCCGATGATCGGATCGAACAGAGCTCGTCCGGCGCCGCCAGAACGGCGCGCGACGATGAGGTGCAGGCCGATGTCGCGGGCCTGGGCCAGCAGGTCGAGCAACGGGCTCAACGGGTTTCCGCTTCCGGTGGCCACCATGTCGTAGTCGTCGACGACGATGTACACGTCCGGCCCCGACCACCAGTTGCGGTCACGGAGTTGCTGCTGGGTGACGTTCTCCCCCGGGATCCGGGCGGTGAAGAACGCCACCAACTCGTTCACCATCGGGGTGAGGGTCTGGGCCGAACTCGCATACCCGGCGAGGTGATCGGTGTCGATCACACCGAGCATGGTGCGCCGATAGTCGACCAGGACGATTTTCGTCTGCGTCGCCGTGCTGTTCTCGACCAGACCAGCGACGATGTTGCGTAGCAGCGTGGTCTTCCCGTGCTCCACGTCGGCGAAGACCAGAAAGTGTGGTTGAACCCGGAAGTCCAGGATGACCGGGGCCAACTCGGCTTCGCCGACACCGATCGCGACTTCACCGGCCGTCAGCTCGATCCCGGCGTCGTGCACACGTGCCACCACCTCGGACCGTTCCAGATGAGCGGCGAGTTTGCGGACCGGCATGGCCTGCTGACCGGGGTAGACGGCCACCAGCTGCTGCACCGTCTGCGCCACGGCCGCACTCAGTGAATCGAGCGAGGTGTCGGAATCCGTGCGCGGCAGAGCGATCAGCATGTGCAGGTGCTCGGCGGTCAGACCACGCCCGGGCCTGCCTTCGGGCACGAGTCCGGCGACCTTGCGGCCCATCTCCGAGTCGAGTGGGTCACCGAGTCTCAGTTCGAGGCGGCTGCCGATGAGGTCTTTGACGGCCGGCCTGATCTCGGCCCAGCGCGCAGCGGTGAGCACCACGTGGACCCCATACGAGAGCCCCTGCGCCACAATGGTGTTGATCTGCTCGTCGAGGAAGTCGAACTCGCCGCGGATCACCGAATAGCCGTCGACGACCAGGAACAGGTCACCGAAGACATCCGCCTGCACCGATGCGTCAGCGGCAAGGCGGCGTTGGCGGTAGTCGCGCATCGACTCGATGCCGAGTTCGGCAAAGCGCAGTTCCCGCTGCCGTATCACCGTTGCGACCTCGGCCACCGTCCGCCGCACGGCATCCATGTCCGAGCGGCTCGCAACCGATCCGACATGCGGCAGGCCGGCGATCCCGGCCAGACTGCCGCCGCCGAAGTCGAGGCAATAGAACTGGACCTGCGCCGGACTGTGGGTGGCAGCCGCCGCAACGATCAACGCGCGCACCGCATTCGACTTACCCGATTGCGGTCCACCGACGATCGCCACGTTGCCGCGCGATCCGGCGACATCGACGGTGAGAACGTCGCGCCGTTGGTCGTACGGGCGGTCCACGATGCCGATCGGGAACACCAGCCGACCGATCTGCGGGGTCCGCCAGTGCGGGGCCAGCATGTCGATGGTCGGCGGTTGACCTAACGGCGGCAGCCACACCTCATGTGCCGGACGTCCCTGCCCGGCGATGCGGTCCACCACGATCTCGAGCAGCGTTCTGGAGTTGGGTGCGGGCGGTTCCGGATCACCGGCGGGGTCGGGGCCGGCCACCTCGGCCGCAACCGGGGGCACGATGGGGTCGAGTGGCACAGGGCCGGCGGTGAACATCTTCAGGCCCACCGGGCCGCCCGACGACGCGATGTGCTCGGCGCCCGCCGCGACCGGCGGCGAGTACGGACCCGACACGTAACACGTGTTGAATCGAATCGGTTCCGCCGAATCACATTTGAGGTAGCCCGATCCCGGCACGTTGGGCAGGTGGTAGGCATCGGGTACACCGAGTACTGATCGGGACTCGTTGGCGGAAAAGGTTTTCAGTCCGATGCGGTAGGACAGGTGACTGTCCAGGCCTCGCATCTTGCCTTCTTCGAGCCTTTGCGAAGCAAGGAGCAGATGGATGTGCAGCGACCGGCCCAGTCGTCCGATGGCCACGAACAGGTCCGCGAAATCCGGCTTCTGCGCGAGCAGTTCGGAGAACTCGTCGACGACGATGAACAACGCCGGGAGCGGTTCCAACGGCGCACCCGCGGCGCGCGCACGTTCGTACTCCCCCACGTTCGCGAAGTTCCCCGCCGCGCGAAGCACCTCCTGACGCCGGTTCATCTCCCCCGACAACGCGTCGCGCATCCGGTCGACCATCGACAACTCTTCTTCGAGGTTGGTGATGACGGCTGCCACATGCGGGCACGAGTCGAGGCCCAGAAACGTTGCCCCACCCTTGAAGTCGACCAGAACGAGATTGAGTGCCTCAGGCGAATGGGAGCTGACGAGCGAGAGCACCAGAGTACGCAGGAACTCCGATTTGCCGGACCCCGTCGCACCGATGCAGAGCCCGTGCGGACCCATCCCGCCTTCGGCTGCCTCCTTGATGTCGATCTCCACGGGCGTACCGCTGGTGGAGTAACCGATCGGGACGCGCAGCCGCGACCGCGCGCTGCGGGGTGCCCATGTCAGATGTGGGTCGAGGCGGGTGGCATCGGCGACTCCGAGCAGACTCATCAGACCGGGGTCGGACGGAGCGACCTCCTGTTCCAGATTCACCATCTGTGCTGCGGTCGCCAGGCGATAGCGGGCCATCGATCGGGCGAAGGCCTCCGCTTCGGCGACCGTCAGCGAATCCATGTCCGCGAACTCTTCGACTCCGAAAGCGCTTCGCGCGCCGATCTTCCCGTCCCGAACCACCAGCTGTAGGCCCCGGCGGACCGCGAGTCCGTCCGGGGGTGCCGACAGATCGAGGATCGAGACCGCCTCCATGCCCGCGTCACCGACCACCCGTTCGTCTCCCGAGACGAACCCGTCGTCGATCACGATCACCAGCTGGATCCGGCCGGCGCTCGGTGGGGCCGAACGCGAGAACCGGCCACGTTCGAGGAGGTCGACGGCCAGGTCGTCCTCCAGCTCGGTCAGCGACCGGTAGATCATCCGCGCCGAGCCCATACCGTCGCGCTCGTATGGGTGCTGCACGTGGGGCAGCCACTTGCACCAATCCCACGATTCGGCGCCGGGGTCGGCAGTCACCACCGCGACCATCAGCTGATCGGGGCCGTGGAACGCGCACAGTTCCAGAACCATCGACCGCGCGAGTTGCCGGGTCTCCTGCCGGGCACCTTCGATGTTGATCGCCGGGAAGCCCCGCAGCGACACCGCCGTCGGGAGGCCGTGGACAACTGAATGCGTTCGCACAAACCGTCGTAGCGCCACCGCCGACACCGGCTCGATGTCTTCGAGTGGGCCCGTCTCCGGCGGCATCAGACGCGTCGCCAGACGTTGCGATCCCACGCCCACCCGAACATGGCCGAAATCGCTGTCGGCGCGCCGGCGTTCCCACATCCGCCGGCCGCCGACGACACCCAGTAGAGCGGCCGGTTCGGGATGACTCCATTCCAGTGCCTCACGCTGAGCAGCTCCGGTGTCGTGGACCTCGTCGCGTACCTGACACAGATACCGGAAGTAGTCCTTGCGCTCTTCGTTCAGCTCCGCGGCGCGCTTGCCACCACGATTGCCCGAACCCGCGTACATGCCGAACATCGACATCAGCATCATCATCGGGAACATCATGAACAACGGGTTGGACAGCATGTTCCGGCCGCCGGTCACGACCATCATCGAGATCATGCCCACCACGGCGACCACCATCACCACAGGCATCATCTTCATCAGCAGACTGCCCGGAACCACACGCGGAACATCCGGTGGCACTTGAATATTGACCTCGCCGCCGGGCGCGCGTGGAGCAGGCACGCGTGCCCGCCGCACAAACCCTTCGGTCGTGCCTGCCGTCACCTGAACATCATGGATTGTTACCCCACCCCTGGAACAGAAACTTCCCCCGGCCGCCCATCATTCACCATTACTCCGTCGGCGGCACCCGCAAGGGTGCGAAAACGTCATCCGACGGCAACGGTTGTCGGTCTCATTCGCTATGGTCTTCGGTACTGGTGGGGACCTTGGGGGGAAATTCATGACCGCTGCCGATCTTTTGGCCGAGTTGGATGCTGCTGCCGGCATCCAACCGGCGCTTGCACGTGTTTCCGTCATCGGGGGCACAACCCAATTCGACGTCGGGTTGCCCGCCGCGGTTCCCGTCGCGGCGTTGATCCCGGATCTGGTGTCGCTCATCACCTCCCGGGCACCGGAGACCGACGATTCGGAGGCACGTCCCGGACCTGTTCGCGACCACTGGACGCTCTCCCGGGTCGGCCACGACCCCATCGCGCCCGGACGCAGTCTCGCCGAGGCAGGTGTGCGCGACGGGGACCTGCTGATCCTCCGGTCCGTTCCGGCGCGCGAGACCGCAGTTCTGTTCGACGACGTCATCGATGCGGTGGCGCGCCTGGGTGGAGCCCAGTCCAGCGGGTGGTCGGCGGGCGCGGCACAGGCGATGGGCTACGCGGTGGCCGTGGGCGCGTCCACCCTCACCGCTCTCGCCCTCCTCCAGCAACGGAATGCGTACGGCGACCTGTGGCCTGCGATCGTCACCGGGTTGCTGGCGCTGGCGTTTGTTGTCGCCGGAGCTGTCGTGGGTCGCTTCTACCTCGACCGCTCGACGGCGGCGATGTGTTCGCTGTGCTCGTTTCCTCTCGCATTCGCAACGGGAATGATGTTGCCTCCCGGCGACTTCGGCGCCGCCCACCTCACCCTCGGTGGCTGCGTCGCCGCCGTCGTCGCGGTGCTGTCCTACCGGATCTCCACAGCCGGGCCGCTGATCCATTCCGCGATTGTCACGGCAACCGCCTTCGCCACCGCCGCCGCAGCGGCCCAGTTGCTGTGGTCGCCCGGCACCGTGCGGGTCGGGGCGGCGCTCTGCGCCGGGTCGGTACTGGCCATCTCGATGGCGCCCCGCCTCACGATCGCCCTCGCCCGACTGCCACTGCCGCCGGTTCCCACAGCCGGGGCCGCCATCGACCCGGCCGATTCAGCGCCTCGCCCGGCCATCGAGGGCATCGGCGCGATCGGGGCGATGGCGTTGCCGTCGGCAGCCGCACTGGAACTCCGCGCGCACACCGCCGGTCGTTATCTCACCGGCATCATCGCCGGCACTGCGGTCGCAGCGGTCGCGGGCATTGCCCTGGTCGCCTACCCTGCAGACGACTTCAGTTGGCGCTGCACGGTTTTCGCCCTCATCATCACCACGGTCCTGTGCTTACGGGGCAGATCACACGCCGACCTCGCCCAGGCAGCGGTCCTCATCGCCGCAGGAGCTGTCGGCTTCGCCGCCGTGGTAGGCGAAGTGGCCCTGGGACCGGGCGATCATGTCGTCGTGGCCGCCGGCGCGGCAGCGGCGGTGAGCGTGGCCGCGCTGCTCTGCGGCGTGGTTGCCCCGAGATCCAGCTTCTCGCCCGTGGTGCGGCGAACAGTGGAGATCATCGAGTACCTCTTGATCGCGACCATCGTCCCCTTGATGTTCTGGATCATGAATCTCTATGCAGCGGTCCGCGACCTGTGACTGCGTTGGCATCGACCCGTTGTCATCCTCGCCCCCCATCCAAGCGCGTTCGCATCGCAGCGCTGTCGGCCGTCGGGTTCCTGGTGGTGCTGGCGAGCATGCCCGTCCCGGCACAAGGCATCACGCCGCCCTCGATCGATCCGCGTGCCGTCATCCGCGACGCACCCGTGGGTCCGCCCGAACCGACGGAGCAGGACACCTTGTGCGCGGAACCGGTGCTGTCGCCCGGCACCGATCCGCAGGTCCCGTCGGCGGCACAGACGATGATGCGACTACCCGACGCCTGGCGGTTCAGCCGGGGAGCCGGGCAGAAGATCGCGGTGATCGATACCGGCGTCACCCGGCATCCGCGGCTGCCGCGACTGACCGCCGGTGGCGACTACGTCGCCCGCACCGACGGAACTGAGGACTGCGACGGCCACGGCACGTTGGTGGCGGGCATCATCGCTGCGGTCCCGTCCCCCGATGACGCC
The DNA here is from genome assembly GCF_054063855.1 of Williamsia sp. R60. Classification (NCBI taxonomy): domain Bacteria; kingdom Bacillati; phylum Actinomycetota; class Actinomycetes; order Mycobacteriales; family Nocardiaceae; genus Williamsia; species Williamsia sp. R60. The sequence continues at coordinate 1,194,264 of NZ_JBSSGR010000002.1, read as the reverse complement.
TTCAGCGGCGTTGCCCCCGAATCCTCGATCATCGCGATCCGGCAGTCCAGCGCCGCGTTCGTCGCCAAGGACCGACGCTCGGAGACCCGCGACAAGCCAACCGTCGGAACAGGATTCGGCACGGTGCAGACCCTCGCACATGCCGTTGTGCGTGCGGTCAACCTCGGCGCCGACGTCATCAACATCTCCGAGGTGGCCTGCGGCCCCGCCGGTGGTGACCTCCACGACGCGCAGCTGGGAGCCGCCGTCAAGTACGCGTTCGACCGCGATGTCGTGGTGGTCGCGGCGGCGGGCAACCTCGTCAGCAATTCCCAGTGTGCGCAGCAGAATCCTCTGCCGGACCCGGCAGACCCCGACCTCGCCGGCTGGGACACGGTCACCACAGTCGCCAGCCCAGCGTGGTACACGCCCTATGTGCTGAGCGTTGCCGCGGTCGACTCGGTCGGCGGGGCGCCGGCGCCATTCAGTCTGGCCGGACCATGGGTGGGCGTCGCCGCTCCCGGAACCGCGATCGTCAGTCTTGACAGCGCCCGCGGATCCAGACGGATCGTTGATGCCCAGTCCACCGAGAAAGGTCCCGTACGAGTGGAGGGCACCAGTTTCGCTGCGCCCTACGTCGCGGGTGTGGCGGCACTCGTCAGATCCAGGTTTCCCGAACTCGGTGCCGCAGAGGTGATCGAGCGCATCACCAGGACGGCGCATTCACCGGGCACCGGACGCGACAACACGGTGGGCCACGGCGTTGTCGACCCGGTTGCCGCCCTGACGTACGAACTACCCCCTGAGAAGTCTGATTGGACTGCGTCGCAAGCGATTCCGCCTCCGCTGCGACCACCCGCGCCCGACCACTCCGCACGCACGGTGGCCATCATCGGCGGCGGTGTCTGCGCGGTGATACTGGTCGCAGGATGGGCGGTGTCCCTGCCTGCCCGACGACTACGGCGGCTGGAACCGGAAGAATACTGAGCTCGGGCTCACCAGCCCCGCACATGCTCCAGCACCACTCGATCAGCGTTGAATACTGATCGCGGAATTCCTCCGGTGAGGTCTCGAGCGAAGCGAAGCCGCCACGGTACTTGGCGACGTACTGTTCCCATTCCTCGGGTGTCGGCCCTTCCGGGTCCAACCGGGCGGTGCCCCGGAACACAGCGACGTCGCCACCGTACTCGGTGCTGTTGAAGTTGAACGCCACCGCGCCCGTGCGTGAGATGTTCGCGAGCTTGGGCCGCTACTTCGCGCGCGCCGGCCGAAGCTCACGCGGCAACGCGAACGTCAGCGTCTCCTCGGCAGTGGTGACCTTTTCGATGTTGTTGTATCCGTGCTCACCGAGCAGATCGAGAACACCCCGCACCAGCACCTCCGGCACCGATGCACCCGACGTCACACCGACGGTTTCGACCCCTTCGAGCCAGGTCAGATCCACGTCACGTGCGTAGTCGACCAGGTAGGACGTGCGTGCCCCGGCCTGGAGGGCCACCTCTACCAGCCGCACCGAGTTGGACGAGTTCCTCGAACCCACCACGATGACCAGATCGCATTTCGGCGCCATCGCCTTCACCGCCACCTGACGGTTCTGCGTGGCGTAGCAGATGTCGTCGCTCGGTGGGTCGTTGAGCAGGGGGAACTTCTCCCGCAACCGTGACACCGTCTGCATCGTCTCGTCGACGGACAACGTGGTTTGCGACAACCAGACGATCTTCGATTCGTCACGCACCGTCACGGCATCGACGCTGTCGGGTCCATCGACCAACTGGACGTGCTGGGGCGCCTCTCCGGCGGTTCCCTCGACCTCCTCATGGCCTTCATGGCCGATGAGCAGGATGTCGTAGTCGTCGCGTGCGAACCGCTTGGCCTCCTGGTGCACCTTGGTGACCAGCGGGCATGTCGCATCGATGGTGCGCAGGTTGCGTTCCGCGGCGGACTCGTGGACCGCCGGTGACACACCGTGCGCGGAGAACACGACGAGTGCGCCCTCGGGCACCTCGTCGGTCTCGTCCACGAACACCGCGCCGCGGTCGGCGAGCGTCTCGACGACGTGGCGGTTGTGCACGATCTCCTTACGCACATACACCGGCGCACCGTGCTTCTCGAGCGCTTTTTCCACCGCTTCGACGGCTCGGTCGACACCGGCGCAGTAACCGCGCGGCTCGGCGAGCAGGACTGTCTTGCCTCCAGGGCTGATTTCGGCCGAACTCATGATGTTCAGGGTACGGGCAATACGACCCTCCTGGTGGTCACGACCGGTGGCATGAGGCACAGTAATGGGATGATCCGACCACCTTATGCCGCAAGGGTCGCCGCCGGGGTTGTTGTAACGGTGCTGGAAGAGACTCGAAAACTGCCGACCACCGCGATCACACTTCCGATGACCGCCGTGAGTCAGACTCTCCAGACTCTGATGCGTTTCCAGCAGCAGATCGCCGAGATGGCGATCAAGGGAGACGATGTTTTCGACGCGTTGCTGGGGCACAACGAAGAAGAGCCGGAGTGGGCGACCTTCGACGAAGACGACGATCTCGCACATCCGTCCGCGCCCACATTGGTTCCCGGTGGCGACTCCGATGACTCCGGCGAGAGTGCCGCACCGGCTGCCGGAGCCGGACGGTTCGCCTTGTACAGCTCGGCGCCCGACATCGACACCGACGATGTGCAACTGGTCTCGACGACGCCGTCCGACGACGTCCCGGAAATCGTCGAACTGCTCGACTACAACGACCTCACCCTGGCGCAACTCCGCGCGAAGTTGAAGACGGTCGGCTTGAGCGAACTGCAGGACCTTGCGGCGTATGAGAGGTCCCACCGCTCGCGGGCACCGTTCCTGACGATGCTCGACAATCGTGTGACCGCCGCGAGCAAGTAGTACCCGGGTGAGCAATACGCCCGACACGGCATGGCCGGTTCGCACCATCAACACCAAGATCGCGGACTGGCTACACAGACTGGGGCAGGTCTGGGTGGAGGGTCAACTCACCCAGATCAACCGGCGACCCGGCACGCGTACCGCCTTCCTGACCCTTCGTGATCCCGCTGCCGACATCTCGATCCAGGTGACGTGCAACCCCGATCTGCTCACCCGCGCCCAGGTTCCACTCACCGAGGGCGCCCGCGTGGTGATGCTCGGCCGCCCGGTCTTCTACACCGGCAGGGGCACCGTCTCGCTCCGCGTCACCGAGATCCGGCCGGTGGGGATCGGCGAGCTCCTGGCCCGCATCGAGCGGCTACGACAACTCCTCGCCGCTGAGGGCCTGTTCGATACGGCTCGCAAACGACCACTTCCGTTCCTGCCCGGAACTATCGGACTGATCACCGGCCGCGCCAGCGCAGCTCAGCGCGACATCGTCTCGGTCGCGCAGAGTCGTTGGCCCGCAGTGCGTTTCGAGATCCGCGACGCGCCGGTCCAGGGGCCGACCGCGGTCCCCCGCATTCTTCGCCATCTTGCCGAGCTGGACGCCGACCCGGACGTCGACGTGATCATCCTGGCCCGGGGTGGCGGCAGTGTCGAGGACCTGCTGCCGTTCTCCGACGAAGCCCTGTGCCGCGCGGTGGCCAAGGTGACCACCGCGGTGGTGAGCGCGATCGGGCACGAACCCGACTCGCCCCTGCTCGACCTCGTGGCCGATCTTCGGGCGGCAACGCCCACCGATGCGGCCAAACGAGTGGTGCCAGACGTCGCCTCGGAGCTCGCGATGATCCGCGACCTGCGGTCCAGAAGTGCAGGAGCACTGCGTAATTGGGTCACCACACAGGTCCGCGGCCTCGATGCGATGCGTGGACGCCCGGTGCTCGCGCACCCGTTCCGCATGATCGATGAGCGCAGCGCATGGCTTGATCGCGCGGCCTCGGACATCCGCCGTGACGTGGCGCGGCTCGTCGCCCACGAGGACCAGCGCGTGGAACATCTGTCGGCGCGATTGGCTACCTTGGGTCCGGCCCAGACATTGGCGCGTGGATACGCCGTCGTTCAGCGGGTGCCCGGCTCGGCTAGTACGAACACACCGGATGACCACCCACACGTGGTCAGCTCGGTGCTGGACATGCCGATCGGCACCCAGCTCCGTGTCCGGGTCGCCGACGGCGCCACCCGTGCAGCGGTGATGGGCGTGGAGAAGTAGAGGACAGACGTGGCAGCGAAGAAGCAGGACATCGAAGGACCGGTCCCGGTATCGGAATTGGGTTACGAACAGGCACGCGACGAGTTGATCGTCGTCGTGCGCACCCTGGAACAGGGCGGCCTCGACCTCGATGCGTCCCTGGAACTGTGGGAGCGTGGGGAGGCCCTCTCACGCCGGTGCGAAGAACACCTCGAGGGCGCACGCACACGCATCGAGGCAGTCCTGGGCTCCGAGGAGGACCTTGCAGACGCCGACGACGAAGACGACGACTTCGACGATCAGGACTGAGCGTGCACCACTGCCCCGTACTCGGCGTTTATGACCGATCGCCGCTGCCTGCAATACTCGGATCGTGGCCGCAAAACCCCGCATCCTCAATAACAACAAGGACATGATCTGGTCGTTGATCCCCTTGCTGTTGCTGTGTGCCTTCATCGCGGTCGTGTCCGGTAACTGCTCGGTCGGATTGACCGGCGGTTCCGGCGACGACAAGGTCCCGGCGTACGACGTCGCGAACGGGCTCCGTGCCGATGCCCGATCGGTCACGTTCCCCATCCGGCTGCCCCAGACACCGGCGGACTGGAAGCCCAACTCGGGTACCACCGTCGCCCTGGAGAACACCGTCGTCTCCAATGCCGGCTACATCACGGCCAACGGCGTCTACATTCAGCTCAGTCAGACGAATGCGACCCAGGATGCCGTGGTCGGATACCTCTCGGACGACGAGACCCTGCTCGGCGCGGGCACCCGCGATGTTGGCGGCCGAAAATGGGTTGCCTATGGCAAACCCGACGGTGGCCGGACGGTGTGGGTCACCGACCTCGGCGACGTCCGGATCGGACTGAAGTCCAACAAGGCGAAGGACGACGACTTCTCGACACTGGCATCGGCGGTACTGGCCGCCTCGCCGTTGCCGGGCGCCAACTCGAACGGACGGGTTCTCCCCACCGGATAGTTGTCCGACCCGTCGGCCGGGAATGTTCCCTGAATATCAATCTTCCGGGTGAGGACTGTTGTCGCCCTAGGGCTATAGGCTCTGGCGCTATGGCAATGTTTCTGTATCGACTCGGACGATTCTCGTTTAGGCACAAATGGTGGGTGATCGTCAGTTGGCTATTGCTTGCGGCCCTGGTCATCACACTGGTGAGCAGTCTGAATCCCAAGTTCTCCAAGGACTTTGAGCTCCCGGGTACCGACTCGGACAAAGCCATGTCCCTCATGAAGGAGAACTTCCCGGCAATCAACGACGAGCAGTTCAAGGCGTCCACGAGTGTTCTCGTCGCCGCGGACAACGGGCTCGAAGCGCACACCGCGGACATCGACGCACTCGTCGCGAAACTCAGGACCTTGCCCGATCTGGTCGCGCCCGACACTATCGTCAACCCGGTCGAGGTGGCCGCGGCCGACCCGGCGTTGGCCCCCAACGTCCTCGGAGACAACGGCCGGGTCGGTTTGATGCAGATCGATCAGTACATCAACGTCGAAGACCTTACCCTCGAGGACAAAGAGCAATTCGAGGACATCCTCAAGGAGTTCCGCGTCGGCGGTCTCGATGTCCAGGGCACCGGTTCCCTGATGCAGGTCTTCGAGCAGGGCGGCACCGCCGAGATGCTCGGATTCGTCATCGCGTTCGTGGTGATGATCGTTGCCTTCGGTGCCATCGTGGCGGCATTCATCCCGATCATCACCGGCATCCTCGGTGTGATGATCACCATCATGCTGGTCACCCTGGGCGCCGGCGTGTTCAACATCAACGAGAGCGCAACCGGCATCATCACCATGCTCGGTATCGCGGTGTCCATCGACTACGCGCTGTTCATCGTCTCCCGCTATCGCAGTGAACTGAACCTGGGCGGATCTCGAGAGGCCGCCGTGGGCCGTGCCGTCGGAACCGCGGGTTCGGCAGTTGTGTTCGCGGGTCTCACGGTGATGATCGCCGTCGCCGCACTGTCGGTGGTGGGCATCCCGTTCATCTCGCAGATGGGCCTGGCGGCGGCACTCGCGGTCTTGATCGCGGTGCTCGGCGCCATCACTCTGATCCCGGGATTGCTGGGGGCGTTCGGTCGGTTCGCCTTCTCGCCGCGCATCCCCAAGGTCCGTCACGGCGACGAGCCCGAGGACTCGATGTCCAACGGCCATCGCTTCGCGAAGTTCGTGACGAAATACCCGTGGCCGATCGCGGTCGTGTCGCTGCTCGCGCTTGTTGTGGTCGCCTTGCCGATGTCGAAGTTGGAGCTCGGGCTGTCATCGACAACCGACGCTGAGGTGCCCGCGACCGAACTGCTGCAGCGAGGATTCGGTGAAGGTATCAACGGCCCACTCCTGGTGGTGCTTAACGACACCGACGGCGGGTCCGTCGCCGCTGCGGCCGACCAGACGGTCGAGCACATCAAGACCCTGCAGAACGTCGCCAATCCCGGTCAGCTGACCTGGACGGGCAACGGTCCGAACAAACAGGACACGAAGGCCGGCGCGACGTCAGCCCTCATCTCGGTCACGCCGCAGCAGTCACCGAGCGGTCCGCAGACCCACGATCTGATGGAACAGATCCGCGACTACTCCTCGACCACGGATGCCGAGGGCGTCACCCTCAACGTGGGTGGGCAGACGGCGATCATGTCGGACATCTCGGCCAAGCTGAGTTCAGCTCTGATCCCCTACCTGGTCCTGGTGGTCGGGCTGGCCTTCCTGATCTTGATGGTCGTGTTCCGTTCCGTCCTGGTCCCCCTGACCGCGACCATCGGGTTCCTGTTCTCGGTGTGCGCGACATTTGGTGCCACGGTGGCGATCTTCCAGCTCGGCCACTTCGGGTTGATCACGCACACCCAGCCGATCATCTCGTTCCTGCCGATCTTCATGATCGGTGTGGTGTTCGGCTTGGCGATGGACTACCAGGTCTTCCTGGTCACCCGTATGCGTGAGGAGTACGTGCACGGTTTGTCCGCCAAGGAGTCGGTGATCATCGGCTACAAGCACGGTGCCCGCGTGGTCGCATCGGCAGCCGTCATCATGATCGCCGTGTTCGCGGCGTTCATGCTGGCACCCGACACCAGTTCGAAGATGATGGGCTTCGCTCTCGCGGCGGCCGTGTTCTTCGACGCGTTTGTGGTGCGCATGGTGATCGTGCCTGCGGTGATCACGATCATGGGCGACAAGGCCTGGTGGATGCCCAAGTGGCTCGACAAGGTCCTGCCCAATGTCGACATGGAGGGCACTGCGATCCGGAAGATCCCGATCGATTCGGACGCCGGCGACGACAAGCCGCAGCCTGCCACCGTCGGTTCCGCCGACTGATCTCGCGTCACCGGCCACCTCACCCCCGTCGACACGTGTCCACGGGGGTGAGTGTTGTGTGACCCGGCTCACGTAGAATCACGGTGTCCATCAGAGCCGGAGAAACCCTGTGTCGTCACCGTTGACCCGCCCGTCGAGCGCGTTGCGTATCGACCAGGACCCGCGTGTCCACATGCGACGGCTCGACGCGATGTTCGAGCAGTGGTCGGCGACGGGTGCCATCCCGACCGGCGTCCGGAAAGAGGTGGCGAGATCGTGGGAGCGGCAGCCGCCCAGATACCAGGATCCCGACCATCGACCGGCAGACGAGGTGGCCCATCGGCGCCGGGCCGACCCACTGCTCACCCACGCGTCTGACGCCTTACGCGAACGGTTGCTGGCCAGCTGCACCGACACCGCCACCGAACTCGTGCTCTGCGACAGGGACGGTGTGGTCCTGTGGGTGGCCGGCCCACCACAGGTGCGTCGGCGCTCCGAGACGCTCGGCTTCGTCGAGGGCGCGTCGTGGACCGAGAAGGCCGTCGGCACAAATGGTTTGGGCACCGCCCTCGCCGACCGGTCACCAGTGCAGATCTTCGGGTCCGAGCACGCGCACCCCGACCACCACAGCTGGGTGTGCACGGGCGGGCCGTTGATCGACCCACGAGACGATTCGGTGCTCGGAGCGGTCACGCTCTCCGGCGGCCTGCGCACAGCACACCCGCACACGCTGTCGCTGGTGTGCTCCACGCTTGATGCCATCAATGCCGAACTACGGTCATTGCACCTTGAGAGCCTCCGAACCCACAGCCAGGCCGCGGCCGGCCTGCTCGAGCCCGGCGGCGTCGATGCGCTGGTTCTCGACCGCGGCGGCTGGGTCGTCGCCACCCGGGGCCTCGCGGTCAGTGAACGGCTGTTCGTCCCTGGCGGACTGCGCCCCGGCACCGTCTGGATCCCCAGCCTCGGGCACTTCGACAGCCTCCCGGTCGGAGATCTGTGGCAGCTCGAGCGATCTACCCAACGCCTCACCACCCTCGAGCTCACCGCCGAACCACCGTGTGCCCGTATCTCGGTGGACGACAACGACCACACCTCGCACCCGCTGACCCCACGGCAGTTCGATGTGTTGCGGCTTCTCGCAGCGCATCCCGGTGGGCTCAGCGCGAGGGAGCTGTCCGCCCGGCTGTACGGGCCAGGTGATCACACGGTGAGCGTTCGCGCCGAGATCTCGCGGATCCGCCGCACGCTCGGCCCACTTCTGGCCACCCGGCCCTATCGGCTGACGGTCCCCGCCTCGGTCATGTGACCTCGCTGCAACCCCCTGCAACCCTCCCGGGCGTCCACATCGACCCCTACCGTCAGGTGTGATCCACCTCACGCGAAGGAGTTGTACATGACCACCACCGTCTCGCCTACTCAGACGGCGCAGGCTTTCCTCACCGACCTGGAACGCGCCCTTGCACATGCCCGCGACACCGGCGACGTCAGTGCTGTCACCGAACTGTTCGTCGACGATTGCTACTGGCGCGATCTGGTGGCGTTGAGCTGGAACCTCACCACCGCCGAGGGCAAGGACGATCTGGCCGCGATGCTCTCGGCGACGTTGCCGACGTCGGCTCCGAGCAATTTTCGGCTCGACGGCGAGGCAACCGAAGCAGACGGGGTGACGGAGGCCTGGTACACGTTCACGACCCCGGTCCTGCGGGGCAAGGGTCTGATGCGCCTGCGCGACGGCAAGTGCTGGACCTTCCTCACCTCGGCGCAGGAACTCCTCGAGTTCCCCGAGAGCAAGGGAAACCGGCGCATCAAAGGGGCTGAACACGGTGTGGTCCCCGGGCGTAAGAACTGGCTCGACCGGCGAACCGAACAGCAGCAATCGCTCGGCACCACCGCCCAGCCGTACGTGCTCATCGTCGGCGGAGGGCAGGGCGGGATCGGGCTGGCCGCAAGGCTCCGGCGCCTCGGGGTCTCGGCACTGGTCATCGACAAGCACCCCCGGCCCGGCGACCAATGGCGAAGCCGGTATTACTCACTGTCCCTTCATGATCCGGTGTGGTACGACCACATGCCCTATCTGCCCTTCCCGGACGACTGGCCGGTGTTCACCCCGAAGGACAAGATGGGCGACTGGCTGGAGAGCTACGTCAAGATCATGGAGCTCGACTACTGGAGCAACACCGTGTGCCACCGCGCCTCGTTCGACGACGCGGCCCAGGAGTGGACGGTCGAACTCGAACGTGATGGACAACCCTTGACGCTCAAGCCGACTCAGCTGGTGATGGCCACCGGAATGTCGGGCATCCCCAACATCCCCGACATTCCCGGCGCCGAGACCTTCCAGGGTGATCTGGTGCATTCCTCGCAGCACACCGGTGGCGCGAAGTACGCGGGCAAGAAGGCTGTTGTGTTGGGAGCCAACAACTCCGCACACGACATCTGCGCTGACCTGTACGAGAACGGCGCCGACGTCACGATGATCCAGCGGTCGACCACACACATCGTGCGGTCCGAGTCGCTGATGCGCGAGGTGCTCGGTCCGCTCTATTCGGAGGAGGCACTTGCAAACGGCATCGACCACGAGAAGGCCGATCTGATCTTCGGGTCCATTCCGTACGGCCTGCTGGCCGACTTCCAGATCCCCGCATGGAACACGATCCGGGAGCAGGACAAGGAGTTCTACGACCGTCTCGAGGCCGCCGGGTTCATGCTCGACTTCGGCGACGACGGATCGGGGTTGTTCCTGAAGTATCTGCGTCGCGGCTCGGGCTACTACATCGACGTCGGCGCCTCCGAACTCATCGCCGACGGCAAGGTCGCGTTGAAGGCACCCGCCCACATCACCGAGATCCGTTCGCACTCGGTGATCTTGTCCGACGGCACCGAGCTCGACGCCGATCTGATCGTCATGGCGACCGGGTTCGGCTCGATGAACGGCTGGGCCGCACAGCTGATCTCGCAGGAGGTGGCCGACAAGGTCGGCAAGTGCTGGGGGCTGGGATCGGGAACGACCAAGGACCCGGGGCCCTGGGAAGGCGAGCTCCGCAACATGTGGAAGCCCACCGCACAGGCGAACCTGTGGTTCCACGGCGGCAATCTGCACCAGTCCCGGCACTACTCGCGTTACCTCGCGTTGCAGCTCAAAGCCCGCGAGGCAGGGATGAACGTGCACGTCTACGGCCAGGCACCGGTGCACCACCTGCAGTAACGGGCATGAAAGGATGGCCTTCAACAGTATTCGCCGCGATTCCAGGAGGCCCTCCATGTCAGCCGATTCCCACCAATTCGAGGCCCCGGACCGCAACCTGGCAATGGAGTTGGTGCGCGTGACCGAAGCGGCCGCTCTCGCCGCGGGCCGCTGGGTTGGTAAAGGCGACAAGAACGGCGGCGACGGCGCCGCGGTCGACGCGATGAGGCAACTGCTGTCCACCGTGTCGATGCGCGGTGTCGTCGTGATCGGCGAAGGCGAAAAAGACGAAGCGCCGATGCTCTACAACGGCGAAGAGGTCGGCAACGGCGAAGGTCCCGAGGTCGACGTGGCCGTCGATCCGATCGACGGCACCACCCTGATGGCCGAGGGTCGCCCCAACTCGATCGCCGTGCTCGCAGTGTCCGAGCGCGGCACCATGTACGACCCGTCTGCCGTCTTCTACATGGAGAAGATCGCCGTGGGTCCCGATGCGGCGGGCGTCGTCGACATCAACGAATCCGTCGAGTTCAACGTCCAGGCCGTTGCCAAGGCGAAGGGCATCGAGGTCGCCGACCTCACCGTCGTGGTCCTCGACCGCGAGCGCCACGAGGGTCTGATCGGCGAGATCCGCGCCGCGGGCGCCAAGGTCCGACTGATCTCGGACGGCGACGTCGCAGGCGCGATCGCCGCGGCGCAGGAGGAGAGCTCCGTCGACATGCTCATGGGCATCGGAGGCACCCCGGAGGGCATCATCACCGCCGTGGCGATGAAATGTATGGGCGGCGAGATCCAGGGCAAACTGTGGCCACGCAACGCGGCCGAGAAGCAGAAGGCCATCGACGCCGGCCATGATCTCGATCGGGTACTCAAGACCGAAGACCTCGTCAGCGGCGAGAACATGTTCTTCTGCGCCACCGGCGTCACCAACGGCGACATGCTCCGTGGTGTCAGCTACCGGGCGAACGGGGCGACCACCCGCTCGCTGGTGATGCGCTCGCGCTCGGGCACCATTCGCACAGTCGAGGGCCGCCACACCCGCCAGAAGGTCGCCGAGATCGCCGCGAACACTTTCCAGGACTGATCCCGCCGAGCTGCGCTCCGCACTGCGGAGCCGCAGCACAGTGAGGGTGCCCTTCGGGCACCCTCACCACAGGTGGCAAAGTATCGAGGCATGAGCGACTCACCTGCCGAACAGTTCCGGATAGAGCACGACACCATGGGCGAGGTCCGGGTGCCGATCGACGCGTTGTGGCGAGCACAAACCCAGCGCGCGGTCGAGAACTTCCCGATCAGCCACCGGCCACTCGAGCGCACCCAGATCCGCGCGATGGGTTTGCTGAAGGCGGCATGTGCTCAGGTCAACAAGGATCTCGGTCTGCTCGACGGTGACAAGGCCGACGCGATCATCTCGGCAGCAAAAGAGATCGCCGACGGCAAGCACGACGGTCAGTTCCCGATCGACGTGTTCCAGACGGGGTCGGGTACCAGCTCCAACATGAACGCCAACGAGGTCATCGCCTCGATCGCAAAGAACAACGGCGTCACGATCCACCCCAACGATCACGTCAACATGTCGCAGTCGTCCAACGACACCTTCCCCACCGCGACCCACGTGGCTGCCACCGAAGCCGCGGTCACCGATCTGATCCCGGCCCTGCAGCATCTGCAGGAAGCCCTGGCCGACAAGGCTTCTGCTTGGCGCGAGGTCGTCAAGTCCGGTCGCACCCACCTCATGGACGCGGTGCCGGTCACCCTCGGCCAGGAGTTCGGTGGGTACGCCCGCCAGCTCGAGGCTTCGGCGGAGCGCGTCTCGGCCACGTTGGTCCGGGTCGGTGAACTGCCCATCGGTGGAACCGCGGTGGGTACTGGTCTGAACGCTCCCGACGGGTTCGGGACCAAGGTCGTCGCCGAACTGATCAATCTGACCGGTGTCAACGAACTCTCGCTGGCAAAGGACAACTTCGAGGCCCAGGCCGCACGCGATGGGCTGGTCGAGTTGTCGGGTGCACTCAAGACCGTGGCGGTCTCGCTCACGAAGATCGCCAACGACATCCGCTGGATGGGTTCGGGCCCGCTGACCGGTCTCGGTGAGATCCAGCTGCCCGATCTGCAGCCCGGCAGCTCCATCATGCCCGGCAAGGTCAATCCGGTTCTGCCCGAAGCTGTTACGCAGGTCGCCGCGCAGGTCATCGGCAACGACGCGGCGGTCACATGGGGCGGTGGCAACGGGGCGTTCGAACTCAACGTCTACATCCCGATGATGGCGCGAAACGTACTCGAGTCGGTCAAACTCCTCGCCAACGTGTCCCGGCTATTCGCCGATCGCTGCATCATCGGCCTCGAGGCCAACGAAGAGCGCCTCAAGACCCTCGCAGAATCGTCTCCCTCGATCGTCACCCCACTCAACAGCGCGATCGGCTACGAAGAGGCCGCCGCGGTGGCCAAGCAGGCATTGAAAGAGAAGAAGACCATCCGTCAGACCGTGATCGATCGCGGTTTGATCGGCGACAAGCTCAGCGAGGAAGAACTCGACAAGCGCCTCGACGTGCTCAAGATGGCCAACCTCGACCGCGAGCGGTAGCTCTCCACATCCCGAAAATGTGCCCTTTTGGCGAGCCCGACCTGGGCTTTCATTCGCCAAAAGGGCACATTTTCGGTATCAGGGTCAGGCGAGCCCGATGTTGATGACGGGCTGACGGGACGGGTCGAGCCATTGCACGATCTGACGCATGATGTCGCGGTCGATGGCGACACAGCCCCAGGTCGGCTCGTAATTGGTGACGTGCAGGAAGATGCCTGACGCGTAGCCCTGTACCCGCTGCGGATTGTGCGCGATGTTCACCACGTAGTCGTAGATGTCACCGGTGGACCGGATGTGCTCACTGTCGCCACCCGGGCTCTGCGGTGCACGCACATGGGTGTTGTACGTCGGCGACCCTGGCAGGGCGTCCCACCAATCCTGGTCGTCGGCCTGGAAATAGGGCATCTCAGTACCGGGGTTCGGCTGATTGCCGAAGGCTTGGTCGAGCGCGAACACACCCATCGGCGTCCGCCAGACGTTGTCGCGGGGAATGCCGATTCCCTCCGCACCGAGATAAGCCTCGGTTGGTCCGATGACCGCGGTCCAGGTGCCCGCCTCGTCGCGTTCCCAAGCCGTCAGGGTCGCCGTCGTGTCGGTCACGGTCGCCGAACTCACCGTGATCATCTGGGTCGACGTCGGGAACGCCGGCGGGGTCACCACCTCGACAGCACCGGCACGGGTGGGAGCAACCATCGCGGTTGCGACACATATGGCGGCGAGCAGTGACAACACTGACCACATACGCCTCACAGACAACATCAGCACCACGTGAGTATGCCAGGGCGGTTCTTCGTAGTGCGTCTCAGACCGATCACAAGGTTGCACTAATCTGATCACTGCCGACCGTGTGCACGAGGGGAAAGTGCTTCGATGCCGGTCGCCACAGGAGAAAATCGGGGGTCTTCATGCCGCTCGCATCGGGCAGCGTCTTTGCCGGCTACACCATCGAACGTCAGCTCGGTGCCGGCGGAATGGGCGAGGTCTACCTCGCCAAGCACCCACGGCTGCCGCGGTCGGACGCCCTCAAGGTCCTCCCGGCATCCCTTCCCGGCTCGAGTACCGCCTCCGACGATGAGTTCAGGCGTCGCTTCATCCGCGAAGCCGATCTGTCGGCCCAACTCTGGCATCCCGGCATCGTGACCGTGCACGACCGCGGAGAGTTCGAAGGCAACCTATGGATCAGCATGGACTTCGTGCCGGGGACCGATGCCGCGGAGTTGCTGGCCATCTACCCGCGCGGCGTGAAGCCGGCGTTGGTTGTCCAGATAGCCACCGAGGTGGCCGCCGCACTCGACTACGCGCACGGACGGGGGCTCCTGCACCGGGACGTCAAACCCGGCAACATCATGCTCACCGAATCCATCCCGCACCGCGTGATGCTCATGGATTTCGGCATCGCGCGCCCGGCCTCGGACGTCGCCGGACTCACCTCGACAGGCGCTGTGGTGGGCACGATGGCCTACGCCGCACCCGAGCAGCTCCGCGGCCTACCCGTCGATGCCCGAGCCGATGTGTTCGCTCTAGGGTGCACTGTGTTCGCGCTGCTGACCGGTGCGCCTCCTGGCGCCGGTCGCGAGATCCCTCCCGCCATCCGTCCCGTTCTCGATCGGGCTCTGGCCACCGAACCCGGCGACCGCTACAACTCGTGTGGCGAGTTCGCTCACGAACTGAGCGCCGCCATGAATCTTCCACCGACGCCCGGATCTCCGCCCCCCGCCGCGCACACCCAACACGACGCCCAGCACGCCCCCACCCTGCTCGGATTGCCCTCCGTACCGCCTACGAACCCACCGGGCACCACCCCACCGCCGGATCACATCTCGTCCGCCGCGACGGCGCCGACCGTGATGCAGCGCCCCGGGTACCCGGGACCTGCGGGACCACCACCCCCGCCTTCACCCTCGACCGGCCGGTCTCACACACCATTGATCATCGGGTTGCTCGCCGTCCTCGTCATCGCGGCCTCGGTGGTGGCGGCAACAGTCCTCTGGCCGAAGTCAGACGACGAACCCGCCGCCGCCGGGGAGCAGAATCCCGGACCGCAAACGAGTGTCACCACCATCACGCAGTCCGCCCTGGGACCGGCACCACTTCCCCCACAGCAGGCCGAACAGTCGCAGCGGGTGCGGGCCACCACCTCGACGCCCTCGGTTCAGCAGGTAACCAACGCTGCCGACCTCGGACTGTCGACACCGATCAGCATTCCGGCATGCGACGGAACCGGCATCATCGTGGTCGCCAACTCCACCGATCCAGCCGGATACCGCAGCGACATGGCCGCCGCCCTGGACAACCACCCCGGCGCGCGATACCTACGCACCGACCAGTCGTGTCCGTCACTGCGACCACGCGACGACAGCGGAAACCTGATCTATGCCGCCTATGTGGTTGTCGGACAAGGACGATCGGCAGTCTGCGCCGCGCTCCCCGCCTACCCGGAGCGCTACGGCAAAGTGCTCGACACCACCAGCGACCCCGACATTCCCATCTCGCCCGACAACTGCTGACGCCCACCGCCGGACAACCCTGCCACAAACAAAGGTGCGGCAGACCGCATCACTGCGATCTGCCGCACCTCTCCCGCTCGCTACGCTCCCGGCGCGCTGAGTCCAAACTCGCCCGCTCGCTACGCTCCCGGCGCGCTGAGTCCAAACTCGCCCGCTCGCTACGCTCCCGGCGCGCTGCGCCCGAACTTCGCCCGCTCGCTACGCTCCCGGCGCGAATTCCTCCAGCATCTCCGTCACGAGGGCCGCAATCGGCGACCGCTCACTACGCGTCAACGTCACATGCGCGAAAAGTGGATGACCCTTGAGCTTTTCGATCACCGCAGCTACGCCGTCGTGCCGACCGACACGGAGATTGTCGCGTTGGGCCACGTCGTGGGTGAGCACCACACGCGAACCAGATCCCAAGCGCGACAACACCGTCAGCAAGACATTGCGCTCCAGCGATTGCGCCTCGTCGACGATCACAAAGGAGTCGTGCAGTGAACGGCCCCGAATGTGGGTCAGGGGAAGAACTTCCAGCATGCCACGACTGAGGACCTCCTCGATCACCTCCGTGGACGCGAGCCCCTCCAGGGTGTCGAACACGGCCTGCGCCCAGGGCCCCATCTTCTCGGACTCACTGCCCGGGAGATAGCCGAGGTTTTGTCCACCAACGGCATACAGAGGCCGAAAGACGACCACCTTGCGTTGGGTTCGCCGCTCGAGCACCGCTTCGAGACCTGCGCACAGGGCCAGAGCAGACTTGCCGGTGCCGGCCTTGCCGCCCATCGACACGATGCCCACGCTGTCGTCGAGCAACAGATCGAGGGCCACACGCTGCTCCGCACTGCGACCACGCAGTCCGAACACCTCACGCTCCCCCCGGACCAACTGCACCTGCTTCTGCGGGTTCACCCGACCAAGGGCGCTCGAATTGGTTCCCAGCAACCGGATTCCGGTGTGGCAGGGCAGATCCCGTGCTGAATCGATATCCACGACGCCGTCGGCGAACAACGTGTCGATCACCGAAGAATCGACATCCAGTTCGGTCATACCCGACCAACCGGACGTCACCACGTCCTGAGCGTGATACTCGTCGGCAGCCAGCCCCACCGCTCCGGCCTTGATCCGCAACGGGGTGTCCTTGGACACCAGCGTCACATCCTTGCCCTCTGCACGAAGATTCAACGCGCAAGCCAGGATTCGCGAATCGTTGGTGTCGGTGCGGAAGCCCGCCGGCAGGACTGCCGGATCGGTGTGGTTGAGCTCTACCTGGACGGTGCCACCGAGATCCCCGATCGGGATCTGCTGATCGAGCCGGCCGTGCTCGAGGCGGAGGTCGTCGAGCATCCGCAACGCCTCGCGGGCGAACCAGCCCAGTTCATGATGATGGCGTTTGCCCTCGAGTTCACCGATGACCACCAGCGGCAAGATCACGTGGTGTTCGGCGAATCGTGTTACCGCCCAAGGGTCGGACAGCAACACCGAGGTGTCGAGGACATAGGTACGAGCATCGCGTGTGGTCACGAAGGGCTCCTAAGACGAAGTGGCACCACTTCGACTGGTGTTGCTGGACCGGTCGGTTCTGGCAGAAGTGGCAGGGTTGCCACGTCCACAAGGACCGGGGCCGGTCCCCTCGCACTCACGCAAGCAAGTCAACGATCGAACCTCCCGGACGAACCACTTCCCCGCGGCCCGTCACTCGTCAAAGTACGCCGAGTGCGGCGTGTCGGCTCGTCGGAAACGACGCGTGTCCGTGAATAATCGGTTAACTGTCCAGTGGGTGACAGCAGGCTGTTCCTTGCCCGATTTCGGACGCCATCTTGCTGACGTCGATGGACATGAGCACCCTCATCGCCGAAGACCTTCTGCTTCTGCTGCTCGATGACAACAAGGGCACCACCCCGTCCGGTACGGCCGTGAGCACAGCTCTCGGCGGCGCGGTTCTCCTCGAATTGGCCCTCGCCGGTGCTGTGGATGCCGGCAAACGGAGTCGCTGGAAGCAACCCAAGGTGCACGTGGTCGATGCTGCGCGCGTCACCGACCCGCTTCTCGCGCGGGCGGTTCGCACAATCGCGGAGAAAGACCGGACTGCGCAGAGTTTGGTGAACAAGATCGGAAAGGGACTCAAGACCGAGCTTGCCGAACGCATGGTGAAACGGGGGCTCCTCGACCGCCACGACACCGAGGTGCTGGGAATCCGCCGCACCCGGTTTCCCGCACTCGACACCGGTCACAAGAACGAGCTGAAGAAGGCGATCACCACGGTTCTCGTGCGTCAGGTCCCGCCCGACGACCGCGCGGGCGCCCTCATCGCGTTGCTGTCGGCGGTCGACCGTGCACACAAGACGGTGGACGGCTCGGACGTACCCGGGCGCGAGATCAAGAAGCGCGCGAAAAAGGTCGCCGAGGGCGCCTGGGCTGCCGATGCCGTGAGAGACGCGGTTGCCGCCGCCACGACAGCCATCACGACGGCCACGATCGCGGCTGCCGCCGCAGGGACGAGCAACGGCGGCGGCTGAACCAGATCGGTTCCGGCCGGCTCTGTGCCGGAGGCCTACAGGCCCGCGGCCGCCAGGATCCGTAGCCGTGCGGCCTCGTCTTTGTCGCTCAGCCCGCCGAGGCTCTGCAGCTTGAGGTCAGCGACCAACGTCGACGCGACATAGGTTGATGCATCCGCGTTGTACTTGGCAATGAGGTCGAGATCACCGAAATTGTCCACGTCGGCACCGATCAGTTCCATCTCGGAGATCGCCTTGTCGACGGCGGTGACCAACTCGGAGATGTTGGCGTCCACGCCGGCGTTCAAGAAGTTGGTGAACGTCTTGGCCTGAACGCGGTCGTCGTGGAGGATGCGGCTGACGATGGCGGTGAGCACCTCGTTGTCCGAATCGGCGAGCAGCTTCTCTTCGAAGGCCACGCACTGCAACTCGTGCACGGCGAGCAACGCCATCACGTCGAGGATTTGATAGTCGGTCAGCGAGACCGGACTTTGGAGTTTGCCCTTGGTGATGTGATGCAGCCGAAGATTCTCGGCGACCTCGGGATCGACCAGACGCGAGACCACCAGATAGTCGCGCAACGCGATCGAATGCCGGTTGTCCTCGGCCGTCCACGAACCGATGACCTGCTGCCAGGCACCGAAGATCGACGCCTTCTGTGCCATCAACCGGTGGTAGGACGGCATGTTGTCCTTGGTCAGCAGCAGCGCGAGCACTGCGGCTGCGGCATCGGCAGGCAGCGGCGCCGGCTGATCGGGGTCGAAATCGACGCCGCCCAGGAAGGCGAAGTTGCGGCCGTCGTCCCACGGCACCCAGTCATGCGGGTTCCATGCCTCGGCAGCAGCGTGGTGCTCTTCCATGATCTCCGGAATCGCCTTTTCCAAGGCGTAGAGCAGCTCGTCCTGGGTCAAATCATTCACCCGGACAGACTAGAGGCCGACCCGGGATATGCGAAATGCCCGGCGGGTCCGCACTGCGGGCGCTCGGCCGTCGACGCTCAGCGTGTCGTGCTGAGCAGACCCCACTGCTCGAGGCCCTCGTACAACGGGAAGTCGAGAGCGAGCTGGGACACCCGCTGACGCAGGGCGGTGACGTCGGCCGACTGACCACCGACAAGCGCGGACGCGATGATGTCGGCGACCTCGCGGAACTGATCCTCACCGAAGCCCCGTGTCGCAAGTGCCGGGGTTCCGATGCGCAGACCGGAGGTGACCATCGGCGGTCGCGGGTCGAACGGCACAGCGTTGCGATTCACGGTGATCCCGACCTGGTGCAGCAAATCCTCGGCCTGCTGACCGTCGAGATTGCTGTTGCGCAGATCGACGAGCACGAGGTGCACATCGGTACCACCGGTGAGGACCGATACGCCGACGTCGCTCACGTCCTTGGCGGTGAGCCGCTCGGCGAGCAGTTTCGCGCCCACCAGAGTGCGTTCCTGTCGCTCCTTGAAATCGTCGCTGGCGGCGATCTTCAAGGCCACGGCCTTCGCGGCGATCACGTGCATGAGCGGGCCGCCCTGCTGACCGGGGAACACGGCCGAGTTCAGCTTCTTCGCCCATTCCTGCTTCGCGAGGATGATCCCCGACCGCGGGCCACCGAGAGTCTTGTGGACCGTGGACGACACCACATCGGCGTACGGCACGGGTGACGGGTGCAGCCCCGAGGCGACCAGCCCGGCGAAGTGGGCCATGTCGACCCAGAGGTGGGCACCGACCTCGTCGGCGATGGACCGGAAGGCCTCGAAATCGAGGGTCCGGGGGTAGGCCGACCAGCCGGCGACGATCACCTTCGGCTTGGTGTCGAGGGCGATCTTGCGCACCTCGTCCATGTCCACCCGGAAGTCCTCTTTGCTCACGCCGTAGAAAGCGTTCTCGTAGAGCTTGCCGGAGAAGTTCAGCCGCATGCCGTGGGTGAGGTGGCCGCCATGGGCGAGGTCGAGCCCGAGCAGCGTCTCGCCGGGTTCCATCAGGGCAGCCAGCACGGCAGCGTTGGCCTGGGCACCCGAATGTGGCTGCACGTTCGCGAACTCGGCACCGAACAGTTCTTTGGCCCGGTTGCGGGCGATGTCCTCGACGACGTCGACGTATTCGCATCCGCCGTAGTACCGGCGACCCGGGTAGCCCTCGGCGTACTTGTTGGTGAGCACACTGCCCTGCGCCTGCAGCACCGCGCGCGGTACGAAGTTCTCCGACGCGATCATCTCGAGGGTGTCCCGCTGACGGGTCAGCTCCCCGTTCATCGCGGCCGCCACATCCGGATCTAGCTCAGCCAGGGATGCGGTGTTGACGTCGGTCATTGTTCTCCTTGGGCGCGCGAAGCAGCGTAAGAGGTGGTGAGTACTCGTCCGCCAGTCTAGGAGACGGGTACGACGTGGTGAAAACTGCGCCTGAGCCGATCAGCTCTGGAAAGCGAGTTCGGCGCGCAGCGCCGCCGGGGTGAGGGGTTCGTCGAGCAAGCGGCCGAACCGAGCGAGGTGGCCACCGGCAGGAACCGAAGTGTCTGCGCCCTCCGCGACACCGGCTTCGAGCCACGTCTGCAGCAGCCGATAGCCCTCGACGTAGGTGCTGATGTACGCGCGCCACAGGGGCGACGACAGGAAACGCAGCATCTGCCTGGCCCGCTCGTCTGTCGCCAGCAACCATTGCCGCAGGTACGCCGCAACGGTGTCGTGGTCGGCACCTCTGTCGTGCAGCAGGAGCGCCGCGTCCTGGCGCACACCGAGCAGTCCCCCGGTTGCCTTGCCGATCGCCTCGGCGCGCCTGCCGTCGAAACGCAGGCCGAGGTCGGCGTAGATCTCCTGCGCCCACGTACCCCAGTCAGGACCGACCGCGGCGACCAGCGCATGGTCGGCGAGGCCCTCGGCCATGAGGCATTGGGGCGTGTTCACGAGGAAGATCGTCTGCTCGATCTGTCCCCCACCCACAAGGATCTGCTCTTTGCGGCAATGTTCGGTGTGGTGTCCCGGGTAGGCCTCGTGCGCGATCAGATGTGGCAGCGACGACATGTACTGCGTGAGGTCGCCGTTGATGGCGACGCGGGAGCGGTAGTCACCGAGGTAATAGTTGAAACCCGACCACGGTTTGTCCGCGACGACCTCGAAGTCGACGACCTCGGTGTCCGGCAATGTGTAGGTGCCGCGCACCTTGTCGCGCAGGGCGCTGCTGAAGGCCGAGACCGCATCGGCGATCTTGTCGGCTGGGATCTCCTCGGAGCGGCGATGCGCGGCGTAACGATCCGCGAGGTCATCACCACCGGGCAGGAGCGCGTCGAGATCGAGATGCGCCTGCCGATAGAGCTCGGGGTCGCCCATCTCGATGTCGACGTCGAAGTAGTTGTGCACCTCGTCGACGAAGGTGATCTCGTCGCCGGCGAACTTTCGGGCGGAGCATTCGAGCGCACGCAGAGCGGAGGTCAGGAACTGGGCACGCTGAGGAGTCAGACCCGCCCCGCCCGCTTCGGCCCGAAGCGTCGCGGCTCGGCGCGCCAGTTCCCGGGGATCGGGCGCCGCCGCGTTCTCGACCTCTCGGCGCAAGGCCGGATCGCCGGTGAAGGCATCGACGAAGCCCGGTTCAAGGCGATCGAAAGCGAGCCCGAGCCGCAGATACTGCTCGACGACAGCATTGGTGTGCATGGGGTCAAACGGTACCGAAACCACCCCGAAGTCACCTGCCTGCCAGGCGTTCGCAAGACTGATGACATGCCATGGGTCCCACGGATCGATTGTTGACATGTCGCGAATGACCGAGCCGAGTCCGTATATCGAACTCGACCGCAGGCAATGGCGCGACCTTCGTCAGTCGATGCCCATGGTGTTGACCGAGGGTGAATTGCGCGACCTGCGAGGGCTCGGTGAGCAGATCGACCTCACCGAGGTCGCCGACGTCTACCTGCCGCTGTCCCGTTTGATCCATCTCCAGGTCGCCGCCCGGCAACGGTTGTTCGCGGCCACGGCGACATTCCTCGGCGAGCGGCAGCCCGAACGCCAGGTGCCCTTCATCATCGGGGTCGCCGGCAGTGTGGCCGTCGGGAAGTCGACCACCGCGCGTGTGCTCCAGGCGTTGCTGGCGCGGTGGGAGAGTCATCCGAAGGTCGACCTGGTGACCACGGACGGATTCCTCTACCCCACCGCCGAACTCGAACGGCGCGGAATCATGCACCGCAAGGGTTTCCCGGAATCGTACGACCGCCGCGCTCTGCTCCGGTTCGTCACCGAGGTGAAATCAGGGGCCGCCGATGTCTCGGCGCCGGTGTACTCCCACCTCACCTACGACATCGTCCGCGACACGAAACACCATGTGCAACAACCCGACATCCTCATCGTCGAGGGGCTGAACGTACTGCAGACCGGGTCACGGCTGATGGTGTCGGACCTCTTCGACTTCTCCATCTACGTCGATGCCCGGATCGAGGACATCGAGGACTGGTACATCCATCGTTTCCTCGCGATGCGCACCACCGCATTCGCCGATCCACATTCGCACTTCCACCACTACTCGTCGCTGACCGACGAACAGGCCACCCTTGCCGCCCGCGACATCTGGAACGGGATCAACCGGCCGAACCTCGTGGAGAACATTCTCCCGACCCGGCCGCGCGCCACTCTTGTACTCCGCAAAGACGCCGATCACGCCATCAACCGCGTGCGCTTGCGCAAGATCTGACGCCAGACGCCGACCCGGCTCAGATCACTTGCCGAAGCGTCGGCTGCGGGCGGCGTAATCCCGCAGTGCGCGCAGGAAGTCCACGCGCCGGAACGCCGGCCAGTAGGCGTCGGTGAACCAGATCTCCGAATACGCGCTCTGCCACAGGAGGAATCCCGAGAGCCGTTGCTCCCCTGATGTTCTGATCACCAGATCAGGGTCCGGCTGGCCGCGGGTGTAGAGGTTCTGGTCGATGGCTTCCACCGTGACGGCGTCGATGAGCTGATCGGGTGAGTCGCCCGCCGCGATGCGGTCGGCCAGCAGGGACCGGACGGAATCGACGATCTCCTGGCGGCCGCCGTAGCCCACGGCGACGTTCACGTTGGGTCCCGTACGTCCGGAGGACTGTTGTTGCGCCGCCTTGAGCCGCGCGGAAACCTCGTCTGGCAGCTGGTCGAGCGCGCCGACTATCTGTACCCGCCATGGCTGGCCCGGCGCCGAGATCTCCTCGACGATGTCGGGCACGATCTGCAGCAGCTCGCCGAGCTCGGCCGAATCACGATTCAGGTTCTCGGTGGAGAGCAGGTAGATGGTCACGGTCTCGATGCCGAGTTCACTGCACCACCGGAGAACCTCGGCGATCTTCTGCGCCCCGACCCGGTGCCCGTGGTTGACGTTCTCGAATCCGGCTTCGCGAGCCCATCGCCGGTTGCCATCGCAGATGATCGCAATGTGCCTGGGGTTCTGTGACGGATCCAGATAGTGAGTCAGCCGACGCTCGTAGACCCGATACATGGGTCCGCGCATGGCGTCGGGGATGAGCTTCACCCGCTACACCTTACGCGGCGACGATGGAGGTCAGCCCGAACCTTCGGTACCGTAAGTTGTGATCGATTCCGAACTGGCGCTGCTGGCCGAGCTCAAGCCCCGAATGCGCGGTTGGATCCACCTGTACGCAGGTTTCGTCGCCATCATCACGGGCCTCGTCCTGGTTGCGGTGGCGTGGGCACTGATTGGTCCGATGGCAGCACTGGCGTGCGGTATCTACGCCCTGACCGTCTGTGGTCTGTTCGGCGTCAGCGCCACCTACCATCGCGTCGACTGGACCTCCGACACGGCAAAGCTCTGGATGAAGCGGGCCGATCACTCGATGATCTTCATCTTCATCGCGGGCAGTTACACCCCGTTCTGCGTGATGGGGCTCGAACCCCCCGAACAGGTCGCCGTCCTCGTCGTCGTGTGGACCGGCGCCCTGGCGGGCGTCACCCTCAAGGTCCTCTGGCCGGGATCACCCCGATGGCTGGGGGTCCCGCTCTACATCCTGCTGGGCTGGACCATCGTGGCCGTCATCCCCGAGCTGATCGACTCCGTCGGGGTGGCGGTGGTGGTGCTGCTGGCGGTCGGTGGCCTGTTCTACACGATCGGCGGCGTCCTCTACGCCACCCGCTGGCCCGACCCGTGGCCGACCACCTTCGGACATCACGAGTTCTTTCACGCATGCACGGTGATCGCGGCGATCGTGCACTACATCGCCGTGTGGCTGGTCCTGTTCGAATAGGTCACCGACCAGCCACCCGCTGCGGTCAGATCCGCGTCTTGGCCGCCGAAAGCGCCTGCATCACAGTCACCGTCGCATCCCAGTCCATGCACTTGTCGGTGACCGACTGTCCGTAGGTGAGGGGCTCGGCGTCCGGGGCCTGGGCACCGGCGACGAGGAAGCTCTCCAGCATGACCCCGCTGATCCCGCGCTGACCGCTTGCGATCATCGCGGCGACCTCGGTGGCAACCTCTGCCTGCCGGATGTGGTCCTTACCGGAATTGGCATGGGAGCAGTCGATCATGACGAGTTCGGGAAGACCTGCCTTGGCGAGCGATGCCAGCGCCCCGTCCACCGAGCCGACATCGAAGTTGGGACCCGCTGTGCCGCCGCGCAAGATGATGTGGCAGTCCGTGTTTCCCTCGGTCTCCACGATCGCACCGCGACCGAAGTCGTCGACTCCGAAGAAGACGTGCTGCGCTGCAGCGGCTTTCACACCGTCTACGGCCACCTGGACGTTCCCGTCCGTACCGTTCTTGAAGCCGATCGGCATCGACAGGCCAGAGGCCAGCTGCCGGTGCACCTGCGACTCCGTTGTGCGGGCGCCGATCGCGCCCCACGCCACCGCATCTGCGATGTACTGCGGGCTGGTGGGTTCGAGGAACTCGCAACCGACGGGCAGGCCGAGATCGATGAGGTCGAGGAGCAGGCCGCGGGCGACGCGCAGTCCGCGTTCCACGTCGAAACTGCCATCCATGCCGGGGTCGTTGATGAGGCCCTTCCACCCGACCGTGGTCCGCGGCTTCTCGAAGTACACCCGCATCACGATCTTCAGCCGATCGGCGTGTTCGGCTGCGATGGGTGCCAGCCGGCGCGCGTAGTCGATCGCGGCGACCGGGTCATGCACCGAGCACGGCCCAACGATGACGAGCAGCCGATCGTCGCGACCCGCCAGGATGTCGGCGATCTCGTCGCGGTCGCGCTGCACCACTTCGGCCCGACGGCCGGTCAGCGGCAGTTCGGCGCGCACGGTGTCGGGTGAAGGGATCTCGCGCAGCGCGCGGATCCTGCGGTCCGAGGTGTTGGGACCGGACAACGTTCCGTGTCCGTGGAGTCCGCTGGTCATGTTGTGTGCCTTCCTGATTCGAAGGGCACCATCACCTGTTGACCGGTGCCCTGACAAAGAAAAAAGCAGCGACCAAAGGTGGTCACTGCTCGGGGCTCCGGGTGTGTGGACGCGTCAGCGTAGCGCTGTATCGGCGGCTCCACCCGGAGCCTCGATAAAGCGCCAATACACGCGCGCACTGATGTTCACGTCGGCCAAAGTAGCACGGGAATGCCACGGTGCCCAATGTCGCATGTCAGGCGCGGTCTCCGGAGCGATCAGGGCCGGCCGCGGTCGATCACTCGTGACAGCACGATGATGCTCTCGGAGTGGTCCACCGTTTCCGCCGAGCGGATCCGTTCGAGCGCCTCCTCGAGATGCTGGACGTCGCGGGCCACCACACGCAGGATCGCGTCGGCCTTCCCCGTCACCGTCGCGGCGCTGACCACCTCGGTGATGTGTTCCCACGACCGCGCCAAGATGTCCGGGGCGACGGTTCCGCGGCAGAAGACCTGCACGTACGCCTCGGTTGTCCACTGCAGTGCCGCCGGGTCGGTCACAACGGTGAAACCCCGGATGACACCGGACGACACCAACCGGTCGACCCGGCGTTTCACCGCCGGTGCCGACAACCGGACCTGCTCGCCGATCTGGGCGTAGGTCTGTCGTGCGTCCTTGGTGAGACATCCCAGGATCGCCTCGTCGAGGTTGTCCAACACAGCCAGTCGTCACTTCCGCTCGATGGTCCGCTGACCCGACGCAACGGATCGCCCCATTTTGCCAGATACGACAACAAATATGCTCTCTGTGCGCAATGCACGAGCATTGCTTGCGTCAGATGGTGTCCCTACCCTTGATGAATGAAGCCCTCCTGCTCACGTTTGCCGCCGCTCGATCCGGCCCTGAGCAGATGACCCTCGACACCGACATCCCCTCGCCGATCCCCCGTCCCGGTCTCGCCGCTGCCGAGCACATCGCGATGGCCGCCCGCCATGTCCCACACAACTATTCGCCCCTGCCGGTGGTCGCCGCCTCGGCACAAGGTGCCTGGATCACCGATGTCGCAGGTGCGCGATACCTCGACTGCCTCGCAGGCTATTCAGCGCTCAACTTCGGACATCGCAACCCCGAGATCCATGCCGCGCTGTCCGATCAGCTCACACGCGTGACGCTCACGAGTCGCGCGCTCCACTCGGACCGGCTCGGCCCCTTCTGCCGCGATCTTGCCGACCTGTGCGGCAAGGACATGGCCCTACCCATGAACACCGGTGCCGAAGCCGTCGAATCGGCCATCAAGGTCGCTCGCAAATGGGGCACCGACGTCAAGGGCGTACCCGCCGAGACAGCCTCGATCGTGGTGGCGAGTGGGAACTTCCACGGGCGGACCACCACGATCGTGAGCTTCTCCGACGACGAGACCGCGCGCCGCGGTTTCGGCCCATTCACGCCGGGTTTTCGTACCGTCCCCTTCGGCGACGCCGAGTCCTTGGCCGCAGCCATCGACGACACCACCGTCGCGGTCCTGCTCGAGCCGATCCAGGGCGAGGCGGGCATCATCGTTCCACCGCCCGACTACTTGCCGGCGGTTCGCCGGATCTGTTCGGAGACAGACGTTCTGCTCATCCTCGACGAGATCCAGTCCGGCCTGGGAAGAACAGGGAAGACCTTCGCCTCCGACCACTGGCAGGTGGTCCCCGATCTCTACGTCCTGGGCAAAGCGCTCGGCGGGGGTGTCCTGCCCGTATCGGCAGTGGTGGCCGACAGCTCGGTGCTGGGAGTGTTGCACCCGGGAGAGCACGGCTCCACATTCGGCGGCAATCCGCTTGCCGCGGCGGTGGGTTCGACTGTGGTGGGCATGCTCGAGACCGGCTACTGGCAAGAGCGCGCCGCCCTACTCGGAGACCATCTTCATCGCCGCTTACACGAGCTGAGCACCAAGGGCCTCACCGGCATTCGCGGCCTCGGGCTGTGGGCCGGCATCGATGTCGACCCTTCTCTGGGAACGGGCAAGGAACTGAGCACCGCACTGGCCCAGCGGGGTGTGCTGGTGAAGGACACTCATGGATCAACCTTGCGCTTCGCCCCACCCATCGTCATCACGGTCGACGAGATCGATTGGGCGATGGATCAATTCGCGGACGTACTGGCCAGCTGCTCGGCCAGCGCTTCCGCCGAGGTCACCGGTAGGCCGCACACCGACCCACGACACACGTAGGCCGCGGCCCTGCCGTCCACGGGTGGTCGGCCCTCGAGCAGGGGCGCCGAGTCGAGCGTTCCTCCCACCACCACGGTGCCGCCTGGTGCTAGAACGCGAGCCCGGGTCAGCAGTGCGGTCGGCTCGGTGTCCGTCTGGGCCACCGCTATCTGCACCGGACCTGCGACCGCTGCGGACGACACTGCCAGCCAGTGTCCGGCCGACCGCGGCAACTTGGCCAGCAGTACGCCTCCGCGCGCCAACGTTGCATCGACGAGCGCGGCGTACTCACCCGATCCACGCGGGCGGCGTTGCACCGGCGACAGCGGGGCCGCGGTCAGCAGCGCCTCGGCGATCAACGAGGTGCCCGAGGGGGTCGCGCCGTCGATCGGATCGCGCGGTCGGGTCAGCAAGCCCTCGGCGTCGACGCCTGCATCGAACCACGAACCGGTCGCTTCCGGATCCGAGAACAGGTCGATGGTGGTGTCGAGCAAGTCGAGTCCGGCCTCGAGCCAACGCCTTTCGCCCGTGACCTGATGCAGCGCCAGCAGAGCGGTCACCAGCGCCGCATGATCGTCGAGGACGGCCAGCGGGGCACCCGCGTGCCCGTCGAGCGAGGAGCGTCTCAGCCGTCCGTCGACGATGTGGCGCTGCAACAGCTCTTCGGCGCACCAGGTCGCCAGATCCACCCAGTCCGGCCGGTTCAGTCCGGCGCCCGCTTCGACGAGCGCGGTGATGGCCATGGCGTTCCACGCGCTGACCACCTTGCCGTCACGCGCGGGTTGCGGGCGTTCGGCCCGTGCCGCCGAAAGCCGCGCCCGCACCGAACGGTATCGCTCGACATCGTCGGGGTCGTGCCGCAGTTGCAGCGTGGACGCCCCCTCTTCGAAGGTTCCGGTGGGCGTCACGGTGAACAAGTCGGCGGCCCAGGCACCGTCGTCGGCCCCCAGAACCTCTGCAAGTTGCGCGGGCGTCCACACGTAGGTGAGTCCCTCGACACCGTCGGTGTCGGCATCAAGGGCGGAAGCAAAACCACCGACGACCTTGAGGTCGGCTTCGAGGAAGGCAACCGTCTCCTCGGTGATCCTCTGCGCCAACGGATCCGAGGTGATGCGCGCAAGATGCGCGTACACCCGCAGCAATTGCGCGTTGTCGTAGAGCATCTTCTCGAAATGCGGTACCACCCAGTTCTGGTCCACCGCATACCGCGCGAAACCCCCGCCGAGTTGGTCATAGATACCGCCCCGGGCCATCACCGACGCGGTCCGCACAGCAGCGTCGAGCGCCCGGAGGTCACCGGACCTCTCGGTCTCCCGGATCAGCCCTTCGAGCAGAGCGGATGGCGGAAACTTGGGTGCGCCACCGAATCCACCATTGGTGCGGTCCTCGTCCTCGAGGATCGTGGTCACCGCATGGTCGAGCAGCTCCGGGTCGATGGGCACCTGAGCTTCGGGCAGGCCGGAAGCATTGGCCTGCAACTGGTCTGCAACGGCAGAACCGACACGGTCGATCTCGTCACGCTTGTGCTCCCACGTCTGGGTGATCGCCTCGAGCAGTTGGACAAACGACGGCATACCGCGACCGGGCCGTGGCGGGAAGTAGGTGCCGCAGTAGAAGGGACGGCCATCGGGAGTCAGGAAGCACGTCATCGGCCACCCGCCCTGCCCTGTCATCGCGACGGTGGCGTTCATGTAGATCGCGTCGATGTCGGGGCGTTCTTCACGGTCGACCTTGATGCACACGAAGTTCGCGTTCATCACGGCCGCGGTGTTGTTGTCCTCGAACGACTCGTGCGCCATGACGTGGCACCAGTGACATGCCGCGTAACCGACCGAGAGGAGGATCGGCACGTCACGTTCGCGCGCCCAGGCGAGCGCGTCGGCGCTCCACTGTTGCCAGTGGACCGGGTTGTCGGCGTGCTGACGGAGGTAGGGACTGGTGGCCTCAGCGAGGCTGTTGGTGTCTCGGGTCAAGGTCGGTCCCGTCGTCGGCGGCCTGGTCGGCCTCAGGATGGTCCCGCTCGAACTTCTTGGGCAGGTTGCGGATGTGCCGGTTCATGGACCAGATCAGGAAGACGGTTCCCACCAGCAGCAACAAGATGACCAAGAGGCCGAGCGGCGACGCCTTGCCGAACTCCGGGCCCTCGGTCTTGGCCAACACGTCGGTGAGCTGCGCCGCAGCATATGCAGTGGCACTCATGACGCCTCACCTTCATTTGCATCGGGTTCGATACCCGCGAACAGGTCGGTCTCGGGGATTGCGGTCTTGACCCTGGTCTTCGCCAACTCGAACTCCTCGGTCGGCCACAGTCGGAGCTGCCAGTCCATCGGGACCGCGAAGAACACGCCGTTGGGGTCGATCTGCGTGGCGTGGGCCCGGAGCGCCTCGTCGCGCTGCGGGAAGTACTCGCCGCATGTCACCTGGGTGGTCACGCGGCCCATCAGGTTGCCGCGTTCGGGATCCCACTTCGAGAGCCACTCCTTGAAGGGGCTCTCCTTGCCGATCTTGGCGTACTCGTCGGAGAACAACACCATCCGGTCGCGGATGAAGCCGTGCGTGTAGTAGATCTTCGACACCGTCCACGGTTCGCCGGCGTCAGGGAACCGGTCCGGATCGCCCGCCGTCTCGTACGCCGCCATCGACACCTCGTGGCACCGGATGTGGTCGGGATGGGGATACCCGCCGAGTTCGTCATAGGTGATCATCACGTGCGGTTTGAAATCCCGGATCACCCGTACCAGCGCCTCGGTGGCCTCGTCGAGCGGGACCGTGGCAAACGAGCCCTCGGGTACCGGTGGCAGCGGGTCACCTTCGGGCAACCCCGAGTCGACGAATCCGAGCCAGGTCTGCTGTACACCGAGAGCTGCGGCCGCCTTGGCCATCTCCTCGCGACGGACCTCCGGCATCCGATCCTTGATGCCCGGCAGATCCATCGCCGGATTCAGGATGTCCCCGCGCTCGCCACCGGTGAGGGTCACCACCAACACGTCGTGACCCTCGGCTGCGTACTTGGCCATGGTGGCCGCACCTTTGCTGGACTCGTCGTCAGGGTGCGCATGCACCGCCATGAGTCGTAGTCCACCCACGCGTAGTCCTCACCTTCACACCGTCGTCAATCGCCTGTCCATACTCCCACCGCACCCCGGGCTCGCGCCGCGCCGGTCTCGGTTCTGCCACTCCATGGTAGGTATGAACCCATGACCAGCGCCCGCAGCCTCCCGCAGGGCCGCTATCCGGCCGAACGCTCACCTCGATCACGCAGACGCTGGTTCCTCGCGCTCACCGGCCTGGTGATCATCATCGGTGTATTGATCGCCTGGGTCGCCTACCAGCGATTCGCCGATCCGGAGATCTCCGGCGAAGCGACCGGATACGACATCCTCGACGACACCTCGGTGGAGGTGAAGTTCACCGTCAACCGCAAGGACCCGACCATTCCCGCCACCTGTGTGGTGCGGGCCAGATCCAAGGACGGGTCCGAGACCGGGCGCCGCGAGGTGTACGTCCCGGCATCCCAGGACACCCGGCTGCCGATGTCGGCAGTGGTCCGCACCTCTGCCCCTCCCGCGGTCGGCGAGGTCTACGGATGCAGTGACACCGTGCCGCCGTACCTCGTGGCCCCCTGACTTCTCCATAGTGCGCACGGCCCTGTGCCTCGCGCACCGGTTCACACCGACGCGTGACGCTCAGCGCAGCGCGTGACCGGCGCACCGGCCGGTCCGGACGTGCCCCATAATCGGCACCCATGACACCAACAACACAGTCTGGGCAGCCGGACCCGCTCACCGCCAAGGGAACGGGCCCGGCGTTCGCCACCATCACCAGTCACTACTTCCCCACACTCGTCGGACTCTTCGTCGGCGTGATGATGATCAGCAACATCACCGGCACCAAAGGTGTGGTGTTGTTCCCCGACCTCCACTTCGACTTCGGGCCACTGTCCATGGACGGCCTGGTCACCGACGGAGCGTTCTACCTATTCCCCCTCGCCTACGTGCTGGGCGACGTGATCAGCGAGGTGTACGGGTTCAAGGCGATGCGCCGCACGATCCTCACCGGTTTCGCCGTCCTCCTGATCGCTTCCCTGTGCTTCTGGCTCACCGTCCACCTGCCGGCCGCCGACTTCTACGACGGTCAAGAATCGTTCGAGACCGTTGCGGGAGTGGTTCCGCAATTCCTCGCCGCCGGACTCGCCGGATATGTCGTGGGTGAATTCCTAAATTCCTGGGTTCTCGTGAAGATGAAAGAGCGCTCGGGAGAAAAACGTTTGTGGGCCCGGCTTTTCAGTTCCACCGTGGTCGGCGAGTTCTTCGACACCCTGGTTTTCTGTTCCATCGCAGCGTCGGCCCTGGGCATCTCGACCTGGTCCGACTTCATCAACTACACCCTCATCGGATTCGTGTGGAAAACGCTGGTCGAGCTGGCCATCATGCCGCTGACGTACCTGGTGGTCGGGTGGCTCAAGAGCCGTGAACCCACCTACCGCACAGCCCTCGCCCAGCAGGGCACAATTCGATAAGAATTCGAGCCGTGTCCATATGTCCTGCTACTCTTGGCTGATACACGGTCCCGAGAGGGGCCGTGTTGCTGTATTTAACGAGAGGGAGTGACGAGCATGACCGACACCGAGGTGACCTGGCTTACCCAGGAGTCCCATGATCGGCTCAAAGAGGAGCTCGACGCCCTCATCGCGAATCGTCCGGTGATTGCCGCCGAGATCAACGAGCGCCGCGAAGAGGGTGACCTCAAGGAGAACGGTGGCTACCACGCCGCCCGCGACGAGCAGGGTCAGCAAGAGGCCCGCATCCGTCAGCTCCAGGAGTTGCTCAACACCGCAAAGGTCGGCGAGACGCCGACGCAGTCGGGGGTTGCACTGCCCGGTTCCGTGGTGAAGGTGTACTACGACGGCGACGAGAACGACACCGAGACCTTCTTGATCGCGACCCGCGAACAGGGTTCGTCCGACGAGAAGCTCGAGGTCTATTCACCGAAGTCGCCATTGGGCGGCGCGTTGATCGACGCCAAGGTCGGCGAGACCCGTAAGTACACCGTGCCCAGCGGGGCCACCATCTCGGTGACCCTGGTGAGCGCGGAGCCGTACCACGCCTGAGCAAGCACTCGAGTGCCCTATCGGGGCGTCCACGAAGGACGTCGCCGGTAGGGCATTTTTGTGTGCAGGCCACCGACACCGGCCGGGCCACACAATGTGTCGAACGGCTGCAGTCCGGGTACTCGGGCGCCATGTCTGAAGAAGTCAGCGCCACAGCCCGTCAGATCGCCCACTTCGCGGGAGAGCATCCCGACTACGACGCCATCGCGTTCGACAACGACGGCAAAATCATCGACTGGCAGCAGAACGACACGTGGGCCAACGGTTCCCACCAAGGAGAGCGCATCTACGTCATCAATGGCGGCACCACCACCCCAGAGGCTGTCCAAGACGTACTCGAGGCCGGTGGGGCGCAACGCGATTCGGCGCCCGACGCCACCACCTGACCCTGCTCGCCGCAGGCGATGATGAAGGTTGCTCAGTGGACCGACAGGCGCTTGCGACGGCTCTTCTTCGCCGGTCCGACCAGTCGGCCGGCTTCGAGGTCTTCCCGTAGACGGGCGACGGTCTCGGCCGAGTCCGATTTGTTCGTGCCGATGAAACCGGAGGGGCCTCGCTTGATCCATCCGGTCACGTACAGGCCGGGGATCGGGCCCGCCGACGCGACCACTCTGCCCTGCTCGTTCGGGATCACCCCGCGCACAGGGTCGAAGGGTAAGCCGGGAACTTCCACGCCTCGGTATCCGATGGACGTGAGAACCACTCCGGCGGCAACGGTTTCGACCTGACCGGTCGGCTCGATTCCACCCCTCTGCGAATCGAGCCGGTTGATCCCGAAAGTGACGCCGTCGAGCATCCCGGCCGCGTCACACTCGAAGCGTTCGGGCGATCGGAGGAACGCAAGCCTGATGCTCGGGCCGGTGCGACGGGGACGACCTGCCAGCTCGGCCAGCAGTTGCAGCTTGGCCGCCGCAGTCGAATCGGTTGGCGCGGTTGCCTTCACAGCGTCCAGCGCACCGGGGTCGAGTGTGACGTCGACACCCCCGTCGGCCAGCCCGATCAGTTCGGGGAGGGTGAAGGCGGCGCCATCGGGACCACGGCGCGCGGCGACGACGATCTCTTCGACCTTTGACGAACGCAACGCCTCGAGCGCGGTCCGTGAGATGGATGTCGGAGCCAGCCGCTGCGGGTCGGTCGCGAGGATGCGTGCGACGTCGAGAGCGACATTGCCGTTGCCGATGATCACCACCCGCCGCGATGAGAGGTCGAATCGACGGTCGGCGAAGTCGGGGTGGCCGTTGTACCAGCCGACGAACTCCGTCGCGCTGGCCACACCGGGCAGATCCGCGCCGGGAACCTGTAATCGGCGGTCGGTGCCGGCTCCGCCGGCATAGATCACGGCGTGATTGTCGCGCTGCAGTTCGTCCAAGGTGATGTCGCGACCGAGTTCGCTTCCGAGAAGGATGTCGAGCCGATCGTCTCGTGCGATCTCGTCGAAGAGCGCCATCACCTTGCGTGTCGAGAGATGATCGGGCGCAACGCCGTAACGGGCGAGACCGAACGGTTTGTCCAGTCTCTCGTGGATGGTGACGCTCACGTTCGGGTACCGGAGCAGTTCGTCGGCGGCATACATTGCAGACGGGCCTGAGCCGACGATTGCCACGCGCACCGGTTCCCCGCCGGGCGACGCCATCGGCTTGGGCTTCGAGATGGGCGCCAAGGGCAGGCGCAGTCCCGGATCCACCGGGAATCGGACCGCCGGGGTTGCTGCATCGGAGTAGTGGTCGGCGTTGATGGCCGGATAGCGCTCGTGCGCGGGCTCGATCCGGTTGCCCGGAACAATCGCGCCCACCGGGCAGGCGCTCACGCATGCACCACAATCCACGCAGGTGGCCGGGTCGATGTACAGCATCTCCGACGTGAGGAAATCGGGCTCGTCCGGAGTCGGATGAATGCAGTTGACCGGACACGCGTAGACGCACGACGCATCGGCGCAACACGCCTGCGTCACCACATGGGGCACTCTCAGGCCGCCGTGTACGTCGGTTCGCTGCGATAGCGCGAAGGACGTCCGCCGATGCCGAGCAGTCGCCACAACACACGCGACACCGGGTTCATCAGGCCACATTGCTCTCCGAGCATCCGGACGTCACCGAAGACGTTCCGGAGGAACTGCTTGGAGCTCTCGGACTTCCAGAAGATGTCCTTCATGACCTCGCGCGGGATGTCGAAGTCGCGCTCGAAAGACTTGGGTGGCACGGTGATCGCCCCGCACAGCACCCGCATGACGATCGGCAGCATCAGCGACAGGAGGAAGCGCTGCACCCAGGACTTGCGGGGCACCGTCTCGCGCAGCAGGTGGTGGGCGAAGGAGATGTGCCGGGCTTCCTCGGCGACGTGCAGTTGCATCACGGCCATCATGGTCGGGTGCATCTCGTCGCGATTGCGCAGGAAGTCCTTCTGGATGTGATCGATGGGCTCTTCCCCACCGAGCACGCCGAAGTAGAAGATCGTGGGAAAGATGGTGGAGGCCAACGGGACCAGGGGCGAGATCAACCGGTAACCGAGCTTGGCGCCGGGAACGTCCACCCCGGTGCGGTTGATGAACTCCTGGAACATGAGGGTGTGGTTGCACTCCTCTTTGGCCTCGTGAGTCGTGTAGCGAAACTCTTTGGCTGCGTTGGGGAGTTTGAAGCTGTACTGCATCAGACCGCGGATCAGGACGGACTCGAACTGAAGGCCCACCTTGGCAACGTTGGCCTGACGCCACATGCCGATCTTGATCTGCTTGTCGAGCGGCTGTTGCTGATACCAGGGATGCCTGCCGATCGGGTCGACGACCTTGGACAGCACCCACCGCGGATCGTTCTCAGTGATCGCCATGTGCGGCGCGTCCCAGTCGATGTCCAGATACGGGTCGAAGTTCCTGTGCACCGAGGCGCTGGACAGGTCGTCGAGGACCTGGCCGTAGTCGTGCCCATCGGTGTCTCGGGTGTGTTCCGGGACGTACTTCAGCGCTTTCGTCAAAACGACTCTCCTGGCCTGTGCAACGTGTTCTAGACGAACGCTAGGGGGTACGCCCTAGCTTGTCAACGTCCGTTGTCATAAATCAACCACGATTGGCACACCCCACAATGTCATCTGGCTGATCGACCCGCCCTGAGCAGGAACTTCCCGCTCGTGACGCGAACCGGTTGCCGGCGACACGAACTTTCAGTGCATGTACTCATGAGGCAGCTTCGCGCTGCCCGGAACGAGGTATTCGTCGGCGGAGATCATGCGTAGCCACTCGGTGGTCAGCCCCCGATACATATCCTCCGCAACGTTCCAGCCCGCCACCTGCACGCCCGGAGTGACCAGCCCGAGGACCGCGCCCGCGATGGCCGATGGGGCACTGCCCTCGGCATCCCACACACCCGCGGCCAGTGGTCGAGGCTCGATGATCAGCTCCTCATCGACGACGGCGGCGACACCTCCGAGTCTGCGTACGTTGTCGATGACGCCGGTGACGTCGTCTTCGGTGACGCCCCTCAGGCGGCTCACCCCCGTTGTTCGCGTGGCCAGCACGGCGATCAACGGGATGAGACCCGCGGCGTCGCGCACCGCCACGTCGACAGGACCGAGTACCCCGCTGGTCGACCGCGAGGTGACCGTGAGACCGGCATCCGACGTCACCACGTAGCCGTCCATCTCGGCGAAGACGTCGCAGATGGCTTCACCGGGTCCGCGTTCCCGTGGCCAGTTGCGAATGAGGACAGTGCCCCCGGAGATCAGTCCGGCCGCTGCGAACCCGGCCGCTACCGTGGGGTCGACGCGTCCCGAGGTCGCCTGCGGAGCGACGACACGTGCCCGCACCGGACCAGAGGTTGACGGCGTCGGCCACGACGCCCCACGCGCGCTCACGGCTTCATCGCCTCCACCGGGTAGTGGTAGCTCTCTTTGACGGTGTCGAGGTGGACCCAGCTGTCGAGCCTGAGCACGGGTCGCAGCGCACGCAACCGGTCGAGAACGCTGACGATGTCGGCCAGCGAATCCGCGTGCACGGTGGCGAGCAGGTCATAGCGCCCCAAAGTGGCTGCCAGGAAGCGGATCTCGGGCATCTCCGACAGCAGGTCGCCCCCGGTCGAGGCGGGGCCCCGCAACGAGATACCCACCCCGACATCGAATTCCGTATCGCGGCCCGACCTCGCGATCGCGCCGATCCGTACGACTCCTTCGTCGATCATGCGCAGCACCCGTGTCCTGGCGGTGCCGGTCGACACCCCGACCCGCTCGCCCAGGGTTGTGTACGACAGCCTGCCGTCCATCTGCAACTGCATCAGAAGCCGCGAATCGACCCGGTCGATCTCGACAGCGTCAGCTCGGGTCGGGCGCAGCACGTCGACCACCAACTCTGTGTAGAAGAGTGTCTCCGTGGAACGAACCCCGTCCACCGAGCGCACCCGATCGAGCACAGTCGCGAGATCACCATCGCTGTAGGCACGGGCTTCGGCGATGAGCGGGAAGGCACCCGAGGCCAGACTCACAAAAGGCACCTCCGGCATGGCGGCGATGGCCTCGGCCACTCGGCGCACGGGCCGGTCCACCGAGATCGAGATGTGGGCAAGCGATTTGATCCCGATGGTCAGCGGGTGCACGAGACCGACCACGCTGACGAATCCACCATCGAGCAGATGGCTCAGGCGCCTGGCCGTGGTGGTTCTGGACAGGCCCAGCTGGTCGGCGAGCTCGTGGGTAGAGACCCTGCCATCGCGACGGAGAGCCTCCACGATGCGCATGTCGACCTCGGGCATCGGGCCCGATCGACTCTGCTCACGAGAACTTAACAATTGACCGGTCCGATCGTCGGCGGGACGTTTTTGCAGGTGGGTGCATAATCAGTAGATCTTTGTTTACAAAATGCACACATAATTGGGCTTTCCTTCAATCGATCCGGGTTTGATTGCAGATTTCGCCTTGCTGACCTATGCCGGCGATCCTACGGTGAGACCCGACAGTTCCGCACCATCGCCGGTGCTCATGAATCAACACCCTGAGGATCCACACATGCGAAGAGTTCTAGCGACTACGGCCGCAGTACTGCTGGCCACCACCATCGCCGCCTGCGGTGGCGGTGCGGAAAGCACCGAGGCCTCCGGCAAAGCGCCTGCGGGACTTCTCAAGAGCGGCGAACTGACGGTGTGCACCGACCCCGAGTACCCGCCGATGGAGTACTTCAAGGACGGCGACACCTCCAGTCCCGTCGGCTTCGATCCCGACGCGGCGCGGGCACTCGCGGATCTCTGGGAACTCGACATCAAGTGGCAGAACACGGCTTTCGACGGACTGATGCCGGCCCTGCAGGCAAAACGGTGCGACATCCTCTGGGCCGCGCTCTACATGAGTCCCGAGCGACTCGAGGTCGCCGACGGCTCACCCTTCATGGAGACCGGCCCCGGGTTGATCGTGCGCACGGACACGAGCGACATCACCACGGCCGACGATCTCTCGGGCAAGACGGTCGCGGTGCAGGGCGGCGGGTCGAACGAACAGACCCTGCGTGATCTGTCGAGCCGATTCGAGTCCGAGGGCAAGCCGGGAATCACGGTGCAGCCCTACCCCAAGACATCAGAAACTGTTGCTGCTCTTTCCAATTCGAAGGCCGACGCTCTCATTGAGACCGATGTTGCCGTCGTCGACATGGTCGAGAAGTCCCAGGGCAAGCTGAAGTCCATCCCCGATGTGTTCCCCGCCGACACCCAGTTCGGCGTCTTCACGCTCAAGGGTTCGCCGCTGAGCCCAGCGGTCAGCACCAGCCTCAAAGAGCTCGACGCCAACGGCACACTCGGCAAGCTCGCCGAGCAGTATGGTCTCGATCCCAACCGAATAGTCACCTGACCGCGATGGTCTTCGAGTGGAGCGTCTTCACCGACGCCTTGACGTCCGGGACATTCTTCCGCGGCGCGCTGCTGTCGCTTGGCCTGGCCATCAGCGCGATGATCGCAGCCACCGTGATCGGGTTCCTTGTTGCCCTCCTGCGCATCGCCAAGAATCCCGCTCCCCGTGCTGCGGGCTGGGTCTACGTCTGGTTCTTTCGGGCCATACCCACCTTGCTTGTCCTGCTGCTCATCTGGAACGCCGGACCACAGCTGTTCCCCGGCCTTCGTGAGAACTGGTTCACCCCCTTCCTTGCGGCCTTCATCGGCTTCGCGGTGGTGGAGGCCGCATACATGGCCGAGATCCTGCGGTCGGCGCTGCTCAGCGTCGACGACGGCCAGCACATCGCGGCGCGGGCACTGGGCCTTCCGCCGCACAAGGTGTTGTTCAAAGTGGTTCTCCCTCAAGCCATCAAGGTTGCGATTCCGCCCAGCGGTAACGAGTTCATCGCCATGCTGAAGTACACGTCACTCGCATCGGTCATCTCACTACGAGAATTGCTGACCACCGCGCAAGCCGAGGTGTCTGTGACCTTCCGCTACGCCGAGTACTACTCGGCCGCCCTGGTGTACTACCTCGTGATCGTCAGTGTGGCCATGGTCATCCAGTACTTCATCGAGGCTCGATACCGATGGATTTCCAAAGGTCACAACACATCCGGCATCACCCCGACCGTGCAGAAGGTCCCAGTATGAGCAGCCCAGTCCTGCAGGCGATCAACCTGCACCGTTCCTACGGCCAGACCGAAGTGCTCAAGGGAGTCGACCTGACGGTGAACAAGGGTGAGGTCAAAGCCCTGCTGGGCCCTTCGGGTTCGGGCAAGTCCACGATCCTGCGCTTGATGGCTCTGCTCGAGACACCGGACCAGGGTGAGATCTTGCTACACGGCAAACAACTGGGTGTGTCCGTCGGATCAACCGGGGCGACGCGGTCTCTGCGGGAGACCCAGCTGGCCCGTCAGCGCCGCGACATCGGCATGGTGTTCCAGCGGTTCAACCTGTTCGCACATCTCGATGTGCTCCACAACGTCACCCTGGCGCTCACCGAGGTCGGCGGGATACGACGGACCGAGGCCAGAGAACAGGCCACCGCCATGCTCGAACGGGTCGGTATGGCACACCGGCTCAGGCACTTTCCGAGTGAACTGTCCGGTGGTCAGCAGCAGCGGGTGGCAATTGCCCGTGCACTGGTGATGAACCCGTCGGTGATGCTGTTCGACGAACCGACGTCGGCTCTCGACCCAGAACTGGTGGGAGAAGTGCTCGAGGTGATGGAACAGCTCGCCGAACAGGGAATGACCATGGTGGTGGTCACCCACGAGACGCGATTCGCGCGTCGCGTCGCCGACGAGGTCGCTCTCTTCGACGACGGGATGATCGTCGAAGCCGGACCGCCGGGGCCGTTCTTCGACGACCCGCAACACCGACGGACGCAACAATTCCTTTCGCACCTGCGCTGAACGTCTGCGCTGATCCTGGAGCATCGATGCCCGACAACGGACCGCTCGCGGTCTACACCGACACCGACGACCTTGACCCCGACATCGGGTGTCAATTGCTGAGAGACAATGGCTTTCGGGTCGAAGTACTGCAGACACGGGACCCAGACGTCATCGCCCGCGACGCCGCCGGGGCCACCGCTCTACTCGTCGGCTACGCACCGATCGACCGAGATCTGTTGCTGCGGCTGCCGAACCTGAAGATCGTCGCGTTGCTCTCGCGTGGACACGACAACGTCGATGTGGATGCCGCAGCCGAGTTGGGCATCTGGGTGTGCACGGTGGGTGATGTCGCGGCCGAGGAGGTGGCCACTCATGCCTGGACCCTCACACTTGCACTGATTCGCCGGCTCCCCTTCTTCTCCGGGTTCCCCACCACACGCGGCTGGCTGGACCGTCCCACCCCTCTGCCGCGGCGATTGTCCGAGATGACGGTCGGCGTACTCGGTCTGGGCAGCACCGGTCGTAGATATGCTGCCCTTGCGGCACCGACGGTGCGCGAGGTGCTGGGCTTCGACATCCGCACCGACCGTCCGGAACCGGCCGCAGGCAACGGGCTGGTAGGCATCGACGGCGCGCGGGTGACAGACCTCGACACCGTGCTGAGCCGATCCGACGTCATCTCCTTGCACCTCCCGCTGACCGAGGACACCCGGGAGTTCCTCGGGGACAACGCATTTACCAGGATGCGTCAGGGAGTCCATCTGATCAACGTCGCGCGCGGCACACTCATCGATTCGGCGGCGCTGCGTCGTGCTCTCGACACCGGGCGTGTCACGGCGGCCGCACTCGACGTCTTCGACACCGAGCCCCCTGATCCCGCCGATCCCCTCATCGGGCACCCGAATGTGCTCTCGACCCCTCACGTCGCGTACCTGTCGGATGCCACGACGCGTGGGTACATCGTCGCTCAGGCGCAGAACGTGGTCCGGTGGATGCAGACCGGCACACCCGTGCTGACCGTCAACGACCCCGTGGTGCCGGTGCCATGAGCGCGGAACTCGCTGTCTTCCAGTCAATGTGGGCTATGGAGGACCTACCCAACACCGCAGATCAGTGGTCGCTTCCGGAGCAGATCCATCTCATCGCCGCCGCGGGTTTCAACGGCGTTGCGGTGGATCTCGGGGCACGGCGGGCGCCTGCTGCCGCTGAGCTCGCCCCACTCATCCAGGGGTCAGACCTGAACGCCGCCGTCTTCGCTTTTGTTCACACCATCGACGATCTGCGTGCGGCGATTGACTACGCCCACCAGGTCGGCGCCGGCCAGATGGTCGTGTGCGCGCAGATCTACGGGTTCGATCCCGAAGCCCTCGCCGGCACCGTGGCGAGGTGGTACGAGCTGTGCCGTGACGAGCAGATCGACATGCAGTTGGAGACACACCGCAACACCGTCACCAACGACATCCGATTCAGCGAGCTGCTCCTGCGTCACCTGGACCCACGCATCGAGCTTGCCGGAGATCTCTCCCATTATGTGTGCGCCAACGAGATGCCCGACGAACCCACGCGTGAATACGAAGACCTGGTGACCGCCATCCTGGACCGTTGCGGATCACTTCAGGGCAGGATCGCCACCCGCGCGCAGGTCCAGATCCCCCTCGGCACCCCAGCGGGTGAGCGTTGGGAGCAACGGTTCCGTGGATGGTGGGAACAGGGCTTCCGATCCATTCGGGCGCGGAGTTCCCCAGGCCGGCAGATCATGTTCTGCACCGAGCTCGGTACGCGTCCCTACGCGATCACCGACGCCGCAGGAGCCGAACTGTCGGACCGGTGGACCGAGGCCCTGATCCTCAAGAGCTGGGCCCACGAGGCGTTCGCTGCCTCGGCGATCGAACCCTCCTCTCCCCCGGCCACTTCGCCGATCACCGTTCCATCACCTCACGGGAGTCATTGATGACCACACACAGCCCGAACCCGGTCACCGCCACCGGCAACCAGGTTTTGCCGGGCCCACTGTCCTCGGACACCACCGGACACGCGCTCATCCCGGCGCGCGCCTACAGCGGGCCGGCCGAATACGCACTCGAGCAGGAGCGGATCTTCTCGTCCGGCTGGGTGTGGGCCGGTTACGCGCACTGGGTCGACGAACCAGGGATGGTGCATCCGGTGGACATCGGCGGCAAGCCCCTTCTGATCATCCGCGGCGACGACGACCAGATTCGGGTGTTCCACAACTCCTGCAGACACCGTGGCATGGCCATGACCGACGAGCCGGTGAAGGTTCGCAAGCGGATTCAGTGCGCGTACCACTGCTGGTCCTACAACCTCGACGGAAGTCTGCACGCCACACCGTATTTCACCCGGGAGCGCACGCGCGCGGTACCCGACGGTGCCGAGCACCTGGGTCTGCTGCCTGTCGCCGGCCAGGTGTGGGCGGGCATGGTCTTCGTCAATCTGGCACTCGAGAGCGCCGAGGCCGGCGGAACGGACCAGATCGATGCCGATTTCGCCGCCATGCTCGCACCGATCCTGGCGCGATGGGACCACGTCGACTTCAACCGCATCCACTTGGCCGAGGAGCGCCGGTTCGACATCGCCGTGAACTGGAAACTGGTGGTGGAGAACTTCCTCGACTTCTACCACCTGCCGTTCATCCACCCGCAGGTCGGGCCGGTCAGTGCGTCGCTGGACGTGGACGATGTCCGTTTGGCCGACCACATCCTCGGGGGCTGTTACCCGCATGGCGCAGCCGGTAAGGCCGCCAAGACCGACGAGGCGCTGCCATTCCTCGGCGACGTTCCCCCCGCTCGAACCGAGAGCCAGGACATCTTCTGTGTGTTCCCGAACGCCCTGCTGTTCTTGGAAGCGGATTGGTTCCAGGTGATCGGATTCGACGCCGCCGGCCCGGAACGAACCGTCGAGCACATGGCCGTGTTTGTCGACGAGACGGCGACGGGCGAGCGGTTCAGCACCGAGCGAAAGCGATTGACGGACATATTGTTCGAGGTCAATGAGCAGGACATGCCAATCCTGCACAAGCTGCAGAGCGGTCGCAGATCCCCCGCGGCGGACCGCACCAATCTGGTCACACACTGGGATCAGATCACCGCGATGTTCCAGAAGCTGGTGTCCGCAAAGGTCGGCTACTGATGCCGGATCTCACGACCATTCCGGCCGAGGAACTCGAAGTACGCAGACAACTGGCCGCTGTGTACCGGTTGATCGCGCATTTCCGGATGACCGATCTAATCTTCACACACATCTCGGTTCGACTCCCCGGCCCGGACGAGCATTTCCTCATCAATCCCTATGGGCTGCTGTTCGAGGAGATCACCGCATCGAATCTGGTCCGCATCGATGTGGACGGTCAGTTGACCGAACCCGTTGGTCCGCCGGTCAATCCGGCCGGGTTTGTCATCCACAGTGCCATTCATCGGAGCCGGCCAGACGCGCACTGTGTACTTCACACCCATACGGTGGCGGGTTGCGCCGTGGCGGCCTCGGCAACCGGCCTCCTCGGCCTGAACCAGATCTCGATGGAGTTCCACAACCGCGTCGGCTACCACGACTACGAGGGCGTCGCTCTCAACCTCGACGAACAAGAGCGGCTGGTTCGGGACATCGGCAACCATCCAGCGCTGATCTTGCGAAACCACGGTCTGCTCACCGTGGGTTCCACACCCGCGCAAGCTTTTCTGAGGATGTACTACCTCAACAAGGCCTGCGAGATACAGGTCGCCGCCACCCGGGCGGGAGAGGTCATCGTCCCGGACGAGGCGATCCGTGAACACACCGCACGTCAACTGAACGCCGAAGACACCGGCGACGATCTCACCGACGACATCGGCATCGACCTCGCCTGGTCCGCCATGGTGCGGTTGGTCGAGCGCATTGCACCTGACTACAAGGACTGAGGAAAAGCAGTGACGTTGAACTCGATTCAAGGCCCAGTCGATGCAAGTCTGGTGCCCCGCTACACCGAACCCGGCACCTTCGCCCGCCTGCCGCGTCTCGATGATGTCCGGTCGGCCGCCGTCAAGATCGTGGGTGTCCCGTTCGACACCGGAGTCAGCTACCGCCCCGGTGCACGTTTCGGCCCCGGCCACATCCGCGCGTCGTCAAAGCTGTTGCGGCCCTACAACCCCGCCATGGACATCTCGCCGTTCGCCGTGCACCAGGTTGCCGACGCAGGCGACGTCGCGGTCAACGCTTTCGACATCGTCGAAGCCCTCGACACGGTCGACCGTGCCGTGACGCAC
This sequence comes from Williamsia sp. R60, assembly GCF_054063855.1. Taxonomy (NCBI): domain Bacteria; kingdom Bacillati; phylum Actinomycetota; class Actinomycetes; order Mycobacteriales; family Nocardiaceae; genus Williamsia; species Williamsia sp. R60. The sequence continues at coordinate 1,149,985 of NZ_JBSSGR010000002.1, read as the reverse complement.
CTCGGATCGGACGGGGCGCGGCTGCTGACGCTGGGCGGTGACCACACCTTGGCACTCCCGCTGCTGCGGGCGCTGCATCGTGAGCGCGGAAAGCTGGCGGTGCTCCACTTCGACGCCCATCTGGACACCTGGGACACCTACTTCGGGGCGCCGTACACACACGGCACCCCGTTCCGGCGGGCCAGCGAAGAAGGTCTCATCGACATGGAACGGTCGATGCACGTGGGTATCCGGGGGCCGCTGTACAGCGCGCAAGATCTCGAAGCAGATGGCGTGCTCGGCTTTCAGCTGATCCGCTCCGACGACTATCAATTCGACACGGTGCGCAGCATCATCGAGCGCATCCATCGCCGCGTCGCCGGAGGCCCGGTGTACGTGTCCGTGGACATCGACGTGCTCGACCCCGCGCACGCACCGGGTACGGGCACTCCGGAAGCGGGCGGCATGACGTCGCGCGAATTGCTGAACACATTGCGCGGGCTGTCCGGGCTCGACATCGTCGGTGCCGACATCGTCGAGGTGGCGCCCGCGTATGACCACGCCGAGATCACGGGTATCGCCGCCGCACATGTGGCGTACGAACTGTTGTCGGTGATGGCCGCCGACGCGCAACCGTCGACGAGCTGAGAGGGACTGGGGTGCAGGCTATTTGCTACCTCGGCCCCAGTTCAGGCCCCAGCGGAAATGTTTGTCCATCTTGTCTCCGCCGGAGAAGTACTCGACCGCTCGCGTGATGGTCACTCCTTGAGCGCCGACTTCGATGAGCGCGATGGATGCGGTACGCAGGTTGTTCTTGGCCGAGTCCATCCGGACCTCGATAGGGGGTCCGAACTGCGACTCCACGGTCACCACGCCATCAACTGCGGCCCAGTTCGGGCTTCCCGCGTAGATGTCGGCGAACACCAGGATGCGCCGGAACACAGCAGGATTGGCGAGGTTGACAAACATGTTCTCACCGCCCGCCGAATTACCGGATCGGTCGTCGGAGTCCAGTTGAATGAACGGCCTGCTCTCGAGGGAGCCGAAGACACGGTCGAGCGCACCGATCCCGCCACGGGAGCCGTCGGCCAGTTCATAAAGACATCGCAGGTCGAGGTCGACGCCCTTCTTGCGCTTGCCGAACAGCCCTCCTGACGACTCCCCCTGCGCCCAGTTCAGGTTGATCCGAATCGTGCCGCCGGATGCTCCGGGCTTGGCGAGGTTCACCGACGGCGCCTGCTTGGTGAGCGCGATCTTGCTGAGGTTCACCGCCGACGCGGCCGCTGGTGCCGGTGTCGCGGGAGGCACCGGCGCAGGGGTCGACGGTGCCTGCGAAGGCTTGGAACGCTTGGTGTAGTCGATGGCCATGGGTTGAGCCTAGGGAAATTCGGACACCCGCGCGTGCGGTCAGGTGAACGAGTACCCGGATTCGGTGAGCGCCGCGCGTACGCGTGCCTGGTGTTCGGGCCCCTTGGTCTCCAGACTCACGGTGACTTCCACCTCGCCGAGTCTCAGCTCGCCGCTGACGCGGGAGTGGATGACGTCGACCACGCTCACCCCGATGTCCCGCAGCAGCTCCAGCAGGGCGACCAGGCCGCCGGGACGATCCGGAACTGTTGCGGTGATCGTCAGGTATCGACCGGCCGCCCGCAAGCCGTGGGTGGTGACCTGGGTCAATAGGAGCGGGTCGATGTTGCCGCCCGAGAGGACCACGCACACCTGCCCGTCGAGCCGCAGGTCGGGAATGCTGGTGATGGCAGCGACCGCTGTGGCGCCTGCCGGTTCGACCACCAGCTTGGCGCGTTCGAGTACCAGGACGAGCGCCTGGGAGATCGCCTCTTCGCTGACCGTGACCACCTCGTCGACGAGTTCGGACACATGGGCGAACGGCACCACTCCGGGTTTGGCCACCGCGATGCCGTCGGCCATCGTGTTCATCGACGTCGCCTTGACCGGGCCGCCGCGGGCCAGCGAATCCGGCCACGCCGCAGCGGCCGCTGCCTGCACCCCGATGACCCGGATGGCGCGGTTGTGCAGCTTGATCGCGGCTGCGACGCCGGCGAGCAGACCCCCACCACCCAGCGGAACCAGCACTGTTCCCACATCAGGCATCTGTTCGAGCACCTCGATGCCGATGGTGGCCTGCCCGGCCACGATGTCCGGATGATCGAACGGGTGGATCAGCACGGCCCCCGTCTCGTCGGCGAAAGCAATTGCGGCATCCAGGCTTTCATCGACCGTGGCACCGTGCATCATGACGTCTGCGCCGTACGCCCTGGTGGCCGCCACCTTCGGAAGTGAGGCACCGGTGGGCATGAAGACCGTCGACGAGATCCCCAGCGTGCCCGCCGACCAGGCCACGCCTTGGGCATGATTGCCGGCACTGGCCGCGACCACACCTCGTGCCCGCTGCTGCTCGTCGAGTCCGGCAATCCGCAGATAAGCACCCCGGGGTTTGAATGATCCGGTGCGCTGCAGGTTTTCGCATTTCAACCAGACATCATGACCACAACGTTCGGACAGCGCCCGCGACGCGACCACCGGAGTCCGGCGCATCACCGGTGCCAGCAGTTGCACCGCCCGGTCGATGTGGGCCAGGTCCACCAGCGGCTGTGCACTCACCATCTGACAATAATGGTCTAGTTTTGGCGCGCCCGTGGCATTCGAGCGAGCAACGAAGTGTTGTTCAAACCCGTGAGTGGCCCCGCGTGCTCTGGACAGAGGAGCGAGGGAGCGCAGCGACTGAGTCGACGAAGGAAGAGCACGCGACCTGGGGGCCGCTCACCCGCGAGCGAAGCGAGCCAGACCAACACAGCGAGCAGACTAGCCGAGCGCGTTCTCGAGATCCCCGATCAAGTCACCGATGTCTTCGATCCCGACCGACAGGCGGACGAGGTCGGCGGGGACCTCGAGCAGTGAGCCGGCGGTGGAGGCGTGGGTCATCGCGGCGGGGTGTTCGATGAGGGATTCGATGCCGCCCAGTGACTCGGCGAGGGTGAACACCTCGGTGCGGTCGCAGAACTGTTGTGCTGCTTCCGATCCGCCGGAGACGCGCACCGAGATCATGCCGCCGAATCGGGTCATCTGCTTGGCGGCGGCCTTGTGTCCGGGGTGGTTGGGAAGGCCCGGGTACAGCACCGAGTCGATCTTGGGATGGGAGCTGAGGAACTCGACGAGCTTTTCGGCGTTGTCGCTGTGCCTATCCATCCGGACGCCGAGTGTCTTGATGCCCCGCATGGTGAGGTAGGCGTCGAACGGTCCCGGTACTGCTCCGGCGCCGTTCTGCAGGAACGCGATGTCGACGTCGAGCTGTTCGTCGTCGGTGACCAGTGCGCCACCCACCACGTCGGAGTGCCCGCCCATGTATTTGGTGGTCGAGTGCAGCACCACATCGGCGCCGAGTGTCAAAGGCCGCTGGAGGTAGGGCGACGCGAAGGTGTTGTCCACCACCAGTTTTGTCTTCGCTTCGTGCGCCACTGCGGCGAGCGCCTCGATGTCACCGATGTTCAGCAACGGGTTGGTGGGTGTCTCGACCCAGACGAGTTTGGTGTTGGGTCGGATCGCGGCACGCACGGCGTCGACGTCGGTGACCGGCGCGACCGAGTACTCGATGCCCCATTGGCTGAACACCTTGTCGATCAATCGGAACGTGCCGCCGTAGGCGTCGTTGGGGATCACCAGGTGGTCGCCGGGACGCAGCGTTGCACGCAGGAGGGCGTCGGTGGCGGCCATGCCCGAGGCGAAGGCCCGGCCGAAGCTGCCCTCTTCCAGGGCCGCGATGTTGGCCTCGAGTGCCTGACGGGTGGGGTTGCCCGTACGCGCGTATTCGAAGCCGCCGCGCATGCCTCCCACGCCGTCCTGGGCGAAGGTCGAACTGGCATAGATCGGTACGTTGACCGCACCGGTCGCGGGGTCGGGTTCGTAACCGGCGTGGATCGCCTTGGTGGAGAATCCTTGCCAGTTGTGCGAGTCGGTCTTGCTGCGCTGCTCACTCATGACATCCAGGGTAGAGCCCGGCCCGCCCGGCCTGCAGTTCGGCCGATGCGAACCGGTTTCCGCCCTGGGTGACCTGGTCTGGCTAACCGATCGAGCTGACGAAGGCCAGCAGGTCGTGCCGCGTGATGACGCCGATCGGTTTGCCGTCTTCGACGACCATCAGGGCATCGGTGTCGCTGAGTGCTTTTGTGGCCGCCGACACCGGTTCGCCCGAGCCGATCAGGGGGAACGGCTCGCCCATGTGAGCGCTGACCGGATCGGCGAGGTTTGCCCGGCCCTCGAACACGGCGCTGAGGAGCTCGCGTTCACTGACAGCGCCGGCGACCTCACCGGCCATGATCGGTGGCTCGGCCCCGACGACGGGCATCTGCGACACCTCGTACTCGCGCAGGATCTCGATGGCGTCACGCAGCGTCTCGGACGGGTGGGTGTGCACCAGGTCGGGCAGTGCTCCCGACTTGCCGCGCAGCACGTCGCCGACCAGTGGTTCTTTCTTCGCGTTGCCGTCGAGCGGGGTACGCAGGAAGCCGTAACTGCTCATCCACCTGTCGTTGAAGATCTTGCCCATGTAGCCACGTCCACCGTCGGGCAGCAGTACCACCACAAGCGCGTCCGGGCCCTCACGTTCGGCGACCTGGAGTGCGGCGACAACCGCCATGCCACAGGAGCCACCGACGAGCAGTCCCTCTTCGCGGGCGAGCCGCCGGGTCATCTCGAACGAGTCCGCATCGGAGACCGCGATGATCTCGTCGGGGATCGCCGGGTCGTAGGCGGTGGGCCAGAAGTCCTCACCGACACCTTCGACGAGGTACGGACGACCGGTGCCGCCCGAGTACACCGATCCTTCGGGGTCGGCACCGATGATCTTGACCTTCCCGCCGGACACCTCTTTGAGGTAGCGCCCGGTGCCGGTGATCGTTCCGCCGGTGCCCACGCCCGCGACGAAGTGGGTGATCTTGCCGTCGGTGTCGTTCCAGATCTCGGGGCCGGTGGTCTCGTAGTGGCTCTCCGGTCCTGCCGGATTGGCGTACTGGTTGGGCTTCCATGCGCCTTCGATCTCCCTGGTGAGGCGATCGGAGACGTTGTAGTAGCTGTCGGGGTGCTCGGGCGGAACCGCAGTCGGGCACACCACGACCTCGGCCCCGTAGGCACGCAACACGTTCCGCTTGTCCTCGCCGACCTTGTCGGGGCACACGAACACGCAGTGGTAGCCCCGCTGCTGGGCGACCAGGGCGAGCCCCACGCCGGTGTTGCCGGAGGTCGGCTCCACGATGGTGCCTCCGGGCTTCAACTCGCCCGACGCCTCGGCGGCGTCGATCATCTTGACGGCGATGCGGTCTTTGGAGCTACCGCCTGGGTTGAGGTACTCGATCTTGGCGGCGACCAGGCCAGATCCCGGTTGGACAACCGAGTTCAGCCGGACCAGAGGTGTGTTCCCGATCAGATCGACGACGTGACTTGCGATGCGCATGACTCCATGGTCCCAGACGCGTTCGATTATGTTGGAGCTGTGTCCGGATCAAGGCAGCGGATGATTCGCGACCTCGCAGCAACCGCGGCCGCCACGGCGGGTACGGCAGGTGCCGGGTGGGGTGCGTGGACCTTCCTCAACGGCCAGGCGCGAGCAGCGCGCACAGTCATCCCGCACCGCACCGACAACGCGCCCAACGGCGACGGGATCTATGGCCCCGACGGCGTCGGACCGATCCGTTTCCGGCGGAGCGAACCTTTTGATCTGCACCTGATGATCTTCGGCGACTCGACGGCGGCCGGTCTCGGCGCCGAGGTCGCCGACGAGACACCCGGCGTCCAGTTGACGCGAATGCTCGCCGACGAGACGGGCCGGCGTATCCGGTTGAGTACCAAGGCGATCGTCGGTGCGACGTCACGTGGGCTGTCCGGTCAGGTGGACGCCATGCTCATCGCCGGCCCCCCGCCCGACGTCGCGGTGATCTTCATCGGGGCCAACGACGTCACCAGCACCAGCGGGATCCGCGCCTCGGCGAAACGGCTGGGTTCCGCGGTACGGCGGCTGCGCGATGCGGGCGCGCATGTGGTGGTCGGCACATGTCCCGACCTCGGAGTGGTCGCGATGATCCCGCAGCCGTTGCGCACGGTGATCCGCCAGTGGGGCCTGCGTCTGGCCGCGGCGCAGTCCGTCGAGACCACCGCCGCCGGCGGCAAGCCGGTGCCCCTCGCCGATCTCCTTGCCCGCGAGTTCTTGGCCGCGCCCGATCGGATGCTGTCGGCCGACAACTATCACCCGTCGGCAGCGGGATACGAACTTGCCGCGCGCACTCTGCTGCCCGCCGTCCTCGCGGCCGTCGGCGAATGGGGCAGCGGGCCGCTACCGGACCCACCCGAGGTCTCCGCGATCGCGGAGGACAACCGGTGGAGCCGCCGAATGCGCGAGTACGTGGAACGCGCTGCCCGGCATCGTTGATCACAGCGAGCGGTCAGGTCCCGGCAAGCGTGTTCTCCAGCTGGCGTAACGTTCGATCAGAAACCCTTAAACACTTGCGTGTTCAACTTGATTCGACAGGGAGTCCATATGCCAGAAGCAGTCATCGTCGCCACCGCCCGTTCACCGATCGGGCGCGCGAACAAGGGGTCACTGAAGGATCTGCGGCCCGATGAGATGGCCCGCCAGATGATCGAAGCCGTGCTCAACAAGGTGCCATCGCTCGACCGCGCAGACATCGATGATCTGCACTTGGGCAGTGGGCAGCCCGCAGGGCAGGCCGGTTTCAACATCGCGCGTTCAGTTGCCGTGCAACTCGGCCTCGACCACGTTCCCGGTGTCACGGTGAACCGCTACTGCTCGTCGTCGCTGCAGACCACCCGCATGGCATTCCACGCCATCAAGGCGGGCGAGGGTGACGTGTTCATCTCCGGCGGTGTGGAGAGCGTGTCGAGCTTCGCCACCGGCAGCGCCGATGGCTGGCCCGACACCAAGAACCCGATGTTCGCCGAAGCGATGGAACGCACCGACAAGGCCACCGCCGGTGGCGCAGGCACATGGAGTGATCCGCGTGAGCAAGGCCTGATCCCCGACGTCTACATCCCGATGGGCCAGACTGCCGAGAACGTCGCCACCTACACCGGCATCTCCCGCGAAGACCAGGATCATTGGGGTGTGCGCAGCCAGAACCGTGCCGAGGAAGCCATCAAGTCGGGCTTCTTCGAACGCGAGATCGAGCCGCTCACCCTTGCCGACGGAACCAAGGTGACCACCGACGACGGTCCCCGCGCCGGAACCACGTACGAGAAGATCAGTCAGCTCAAGCCGGTTTTCCGTCCCGACGGCACCATCACGGCCGGCAACGCGTGTCCGCTCAACGACGGCGCCGCCGCGCTGGTGGTCATGAGCGACACCAAGGCCAAGGAGCTCGGCCTCACCCCGCTGGCCCGCATCGTCTCCACCGCGGCCACGGGCCTCTCCCCCGAGATCATGGGCCTGGGACCGATCGAAGCCGTGCGCAAGGCGTTGAAGTACGCCGGCCTGGGCATCGGCGACATCGACCTGTTCGAGATCAACGAAGCCTTCGCGGTCCAGGTGCTCGGCTCGGCCAACGAGCTCGGCATCGACCACGACAAGCTGAACGTCTCGGGCGGCGCGATCGCCCTCGGCCACCCGTTCGGCATGACCGGTGCCCGCATCACCGCGACGCTGCTCAACAACCTCAGCACCCACGACAAGAGCCTGGGTGTGGAGACCATGTGCGTCGGCGGCGGACAGGGCATGGCGATGGTGCTCGAACGCCTCAGCTGATCACTCAGCAGAACACCAAAGAGCCCCGCGACCTGTGGTCGCGGGGCTCTTTGGTGGTTCTGGTCGCCGAAGCGCTGTCGAACTAGTCCGAGTTGAAGTAGCTCAGCAGGCGCAGGATCTCGACGTACAGCCAGACCAGGGTGACGGTGAGTCCGAGAGCGATGCCCCAGGCCGCCTTTTCCGGTGCGCCCGAACGGATCAGCTGATCCGCGGCGTCGAAGTCGATCAGGAAGCTGAATGCCGCAAGCGCGATGCAGACGAGCGAGAAGATGATCGCGATCGGTCCGCCGTCACGAAGGCCCAGTCCGTCGCCACCGTTGAAGAACCCGATGACGAGGTTGCCGAGGATCAGCACGAGCACGCCGATCAGGCCCGCGAAGATCATCCGGGTGAACCGCGGGGTGACGCGGATGGCGCCAGTCTTGTAGACGATCAGCATGCCGCCGAAGACGCCGAATGTCGCGAGCACCGCCTGGCCGATCAGGACACCGGCGCTGACGTCGCCGGCAACAACCCAATTGGCGAAGACGAACGACACCGTACCGACGAACAGACCTTCGAGCAGCGCGTAACTGAGCACGATGGCCGGATTGTCTTGCTTACGACCGAATGTCGCGACGAGGACGAGGCCGAGCCCACCCAGCGCGCCGACCAGCATCAGCGGCATCGCCAATGCTTCGTTCTGGCTGGCCAGGAAGTACGAGACGGCCGCCGAGAGGATGAGGACACCGAGGGTGGCGGCTGTCTTCATCACGACGTCGTCGATGGTCAGGGTTCGCGATCCGACCTGCTGCCCTGGACGGGCGAACGGATCGGCAGGCGGTTGCCCCGTCTGCTGATTCCACATCGCGCCCTGGCCGGCGCCGGCTGCACCAGCGCCAAAGCCGGCGTAGCCGCCGGGTCCCTGGTTGCTGCGCACTACTCCGCGCATCACCGGATTGCTGCTTTCACGCACCGTTTTGGTCCCTTCATCAAGTGATCCCACTTATGCACGCTCAACGAGCGGCGTGGCTATCGAGTTCCGACTTTACCTTCTCTTGAACTTCGGTGCAGTCGACTCCCCTGCGGGATCAGCTGTCGGGCCGAAAAGTCGGCTCAGAGCATCGATCTGGTCAGCCCCACCGGCTGTGACCGCCATCGGCGGGAATCGTCACACCGCTGAGATACGCCGCATCCGTACTGCACAGGAACACCGCGATTCGACCGATGTCCTGCTCGGCATCACCGATCCGGCCCAGCGGGATGCTCTTGACAAACGCTTCGGCCTCCTCCGGGTACGTCTCGGTCCACCACTGCAACGACGGCGTCATGGCATGCGGCGCAATGGCGTTGACGCGGATGTTGTCCTTACCCCATTCGCAGCCCGCCGCCCGGGTCAACGAGCGCGTCGCCTCCTTGACGGCGGCATAGGGCCCATATGTGGCCATGTCCCAGCGGACCGCCGACGACGTCACCAGGTTGATCACCGATCCCCCACCTCTGGCAACCATCAGCGGATGACAGGCCTTCATCAACCGCAACACGGCGAGCGGCCCGGTTCGGAAAAACCTGGTGAAGTCGTCGTCGGACACGTCGAGCAGCGGGATCGGCATCGCATCGTTGGCGTTGTTCACCAGGATGTCGACCCCACCCAACCGTTCTGCGCACGCCTCGACGATGGTGGAGCAATCGTCGGCCTCGCTGACGTTGCCCACCAGGTACTCTGCCCGCACACCGTTGGCTTGCAGTTTCTCGGCGGCCGCGGCCAACGGATTCTCGTGACGGCCGCAGATGAAGATGTCGGCACCTTCCTTGCTCAGTGCCGAAGCGATGCCGAAGCCCACCCCTTTGCCGCCGCCGGTGATCAACGCAACCTTGCCGTCCAGAACTCCCATGCAGCAGACACTAGCGAAACTAGAACACGTTCACCCCGCGAATGGAGTCACGAATCGGGACCTCGGCGGCTTCGCTGTTCGACGATGAAGTCGCGGATCTTCGTGGGCCCGACGTCTCCACCGATCAAGTCCTTGGTGGCCCGCCCGAGGCACACAGAAGTCAGGACTCTTTCGGCGAGTTCGTAATCCTCGCCGATCGCAATGTAAGGCTTTGCGATCATCAACGCGGCGACTCCGTGTGCGGCGGTCCACAACTCGAGCACCACGGGGGTCGGGTCGCCCTTGTCGACGAACCCCTCGTCCATCAAACGCTCGATCGTCTCGGCGAAATGAACAAAAGCCGACTGCCCGAGAACGGCGTCGGCATCGGTGCCCTCGGCGCAGACCTTCATGGTCGCCACCCGGTACAGTTCCGCGTTCTCGACCGCAAAACGCACATAGGCCATCCCCTGCGCATGTGCCGCTTCCCAGCTGTCCTCGTGCTCGGCCCCGGCAGCCCGCATCACTTCGTCCAGTCGGGTGAAGTACTGCGCGACCACTTCGTCGATCAGTGTGTCCTTGTCCGCGAAGTGGATATAGATCGACGGCGGCGTGACCCCTACCCGATTGGCGACAGCACGGATCGAGACCGCTGACTCGTCTCCACTCTCGAGAAGCAATTCGGTTGCAGCGGTGAGGATCTCCGCGCGCAGTTGCTCACCCGAGCCGCGAGGGGACCTGCGGCGCCTCAGTCGCTCGACTGTCATGGCCACCTTCCTCACTCAGACCGAACCTGTCATGGAACTTGCGTAGGGGCGCCGGTGCCCACCAGTTTGCCCGTCCGGCGATCTTCATGAATGCAGGAACGAGGAACATGCGGATCAACGTCGCGTCCATCAAGACCGCCAACGCGAGACCGACACCGAACATCCGCATGAAAGACACCTGCGAGAAGGCGATTCCGGCAAAGACGATGGCCATCAGCAGCGCGGCGGCCGTCACAACCCGGCCGGTTCGGGCCAAGCCGTACGCGACCGCGTGATCGTTGTCCGCCCTGGTCCTGCCGGACTTGAGCCACTCTTCCCGTATCCGCGACAGCAAGAACACCTCGTAGTCCATCGACAACCCGAAAGCGATGCAGAACATGAGTACGGGCATGTTGGCGATGAGCGTGCCGGTGGTGGTGCTTCCGAGCCCTCCGAGATTGCCATCCTGGAAGATCCAGACCATCGCGCCGAATGTCGCCGTCAGCGAGAACACGTTGAGCACCAGCGCTTTCACCGGTAGCAGCACCGAACCGGTGAGCAGGAACAACAGGATGAACGTCGTCACGACGATGACAACAAACACCTCGGGTAGGTGGTCGATGATGCTGTTGACGTTGTCGATGTTCTGCTGTGCCAGACCGCTGAACAACGTCTCGGCGGGTGCCGGCACCTCACGAAGCGCGTCGAGCTGGTCCTGACCGCGTTCGGAGAACGGATCGACGGTCGAGGAGACGGTGATATAGGCGGCGTTGTCGGCGGTCATGTTGTTGCCACCGTTGCCCACCCGTTGTCCGTCGACGAACGTTCCGACCGGGGTGGTGACCGCGGTGACGTCGGCCACCTGGGAGAGGTCCTGGCCATACCGCGACATCGCGGGCTCGTCGAGGTCGCGGGCCTCCGGGATCACGATGTTGACGGACGCGGATGCGTTCTGCGAATAGTCTTCTCGCAGTTCGTCACCGAGTACGCGCGCAGACGCCGACTCCGGGAGCACACGGTCGTCCGGGTAGCCGAACTTGATACCGAGGAACGGGGCACCCAGGACGAGGAGCAACGCGACGACGGCCAACCCGACCGGGACGGCATGACGCAGGACAAACTGTGTGGAGCGGTACCACATCGACTCTTCGGGTTCGGGCACACGCGGTTCGTCTCGGCCGAGGAGCCTCCGGATGGGCCTGCGTACATCGAGTGAGTCGATGCGCGGGCCGAGCACAGCGATGATTGCCGGTGCCACCACGAGCGCGGCAGCGGCGGCCAGCGCCACCACGGCCAGTCCCGCATAGGCGAACGAGCGCAGGAAGTACATCGGGAAGATCGCCATCGCAGCGAGCGAAAAGGCCACTGTCACAGCGGAGAACAGAACTGTGCGGCCTGCCGTCGCGACGGTGACGACAAGGGCGTCATCCCGGTTCCGTCCGGCCTGCACTTCTTCTCGGTAGCGGTTGATGATCAAGAGTGTGTAGTCGATGGCCAGCGCGAGCCCCATGGCCGTCGTCAGATTGAGGGCGAAGACGGACACGTCGGCGAAGAGTGTGAAACCTCGCAGCACAGCCGTTGTTCCGATGATCGCGAAGATACCGATCGCCAGCGGTAGCACTGCCGCGGTGAGTCCTCCGAACACCCAGATGAGAAGCAGGAAACTGATCGGGATCGCCACTGCCTCAGCGACGAACAGGTCACGGCTGGTCTGTTCGTTGACCTGTGAGTAGACCATCGCCTGTCCCCCGACGAGAACGTCGATCCCGGGGAACTGGCCGGTGAAAGACGGGGCGCTGAAACGATCTTCGATCATCCTGCCGTTGCCCGCAGCGTCCTTGTCGCCCCCCGCGACCGTGAACGTGATCAGCCCGGATGTGCGGTCTTCGGAAATGAGCGCGGCTGCTGCTTCCGGGTTGTTCCACGCCGAGATGATCGGCCTCTCGACAAAACTCAACGACTCGAGTTCGCGCACCACGGCGTCTGCCGCGGTCCGCGCAGTATCGCTGTCGGAGATGTTGGGTGTTCCCGGCTCGTGCAGGCGGATGACCACCTGCAGGCCCCCGCGCTCGAAGGTGTCGCTCATCACCTCGATCGCCTTGGCAGATTCGGAATCCGGGTCCTGGAAACCGCCGGCGGCCAGCTGACCGGACACCGACGAGCCGAGGACCCCGCAGATGATGAGCAACAGCAGCGCTCCGGCCAGGACGCGCTTCGGGGCGGCGATGACGCCACGGGCCAACGAGGACAACACGGCAGATCCTTTCGAGTCATTCTCAAGTGATCGCCGTTAAGTTATCAGCACTATCTTAGCGGGGTCAATGCCATTTACCAGCGCTAATGATCGGGAAAAGGTCTGCAACCCATGCCCGACCAGAGCACGGGCACTACGCAACCGAGTCCACGTGGGCGATCTGTTGAGCGTCCATGCCCAGGCCCCACATGACAACCCGCATCTCGCGCCGGACCACCCGATCCTCGTCGCCGAGCAATCCGATCACCCGTGCCACCTCGCGGGCGCGAACCGCTGGCCTGGCCACATCGACGAGGTGATGCAACGGCGTGCGGCGAAGGCCCATCTTTCCCGCGGACGGTTTGTCCATCCATCGCGTCGAGATCGATGAAAACGACACGGACAACATGGGCCGCAGTACCGAGTTCATCATCGTGGCCAATGGACCCGGCATCAGCGGGATGTCTATCCGGTAGCCCTCCCGCAGCAATGCCCGGGTCAAGGTCTTCGACGCCTCATCTGGTTCGAGGTCGAATTGTGCTCCCACATCGAACAATTCGTTGGCGGCGCCGAAGTTGTTGGGCAGCAACTGCTCGTCCACCCCGATGACCCAGCCGATCCAGCGCCACAGATGCGCGATCGCTTCGTGCTCGGCTGCCGAGTACTGGATGCCGAGGTCGCGTGCCACCTTCATCGGCAACGCCAAGAACCCCCCACCGATGGTCAGGGCGCTGTACGTCTGGCTGATCGGGACGCCCCACTCGGTCACATCCCAGCCACCTTCGGTGATCAGATGGTGTCGGACCATCGCGTGGACCAGGCGGATCCGGAGAGTCTGCACCCAACCTGCATTGCCGGGAAGCATCTGACCCGGTGCCGTCGCCAGCGCGATCCAGCGACCGGTACCCAGCACACGGTCGTAGGTGTGCTCCTCGAACCGGCCGGTGGCCGCGAGCGGCCGGACGAATCCGCGCGCCTGATAGCCGTAGATCAACGACTGATAGAGCGTGCTGGACTGGAGGGTTCCGAACTTCCACCACGCTCGACCACCCGCTTGAGCGACGGCCGAGTCGAACCACGGCGGCGGCGTCGACGCAGCATCGAGCAGAGCCCGCAAACAGTGCGGCGCGTCGTCGATCAGACCGAGCGGATCGTCCAGGATTCGCAGGATGTCTCGCCAGCCATATCCTTCGAGGGCAAACATCTCCTCGATGGCGGCTTGGGCAAGCGGGTCACCCATATGCAACCCGGCCTCGAGCCGATCGACGAGGTCAGGATGGCGTTCGCGGACGACGTCCCAATTCGCTGCGCCTGTGATCTCCGATGCACCCATGAATCATGGTGTATTTAACAGGTGCTCGAGGTCAACCCTTGACCACTTCTCCGGCTTCGTCTGTCTCGACCGGCAGCTCGACCTCGGGCAGTCGCACCCGTTCGCCGCCCACGCCGGCAAAGCCGGCCCAGATCAGTTCGGTGATGTGGTCGACGAGTTCGGCACGATCCATCGTGGGCGTTTTGCTCCACCAGTCCACGGCGGTCCAGATGGCTCCGACCAGGGCACGCGCCCACGGCCCGGACGCCCGGGTGTCGGCCCCGAGCTGCGCCAGGGCTATGTCCAGGACCTGCTCGATGAATCCGGTGACCTCGGCCGAACCGACGCCGACCTGCATGCGTGGAGCCAGAACAGCTGCAAGCTTGCTGTTGTCCTCCATCCACCGGGCGAGGATGTCGATCACCGACCGCGTCTGTTCCTTGGGGTCGTGCAGGGTGTTCACCATGGTCCCGACCTCTAAGACGAGGTTTTGGGTGTGTCTCTGCGCGAGCGCGGCCAGGAGATCGCTGCGGTCGGCGAACGCCGCGTACACGGCCGAGCGGGTCAAGCCAGCTCGTTTCGCGACACCGGCGAGACCGAAATCGACCCCGTTTTCGATGATTTCCGCCTCAGCGGCATCAAGCAATTCCTCGCGCCGTGCCCCAGGATCGACACCGGGGCCAGGCGGTCGGCCGCGACTGCGTCGAGTGGATCCGTCAGACATGTCGTTCAGTTTGCCACTTTCCTTGCCTCACATAGTTGCCCGAGGTCAATTACGGCGATTCGTCACATGCCTGCGGCGAGTGAGCCGGCCGTCCCCGTCCACTTGTGCAGGTCGAAACAGCTTGTCTCGCGGTCAGCTCTTGGGCCGCCGATCGCTCGGGAGCGTTCAGACCGGCTTCCGCCCCGACTCGGCCGGGGGCCCCGCGGCGGCCCTGAGCTCCCGTGAGATTCTGGTCTCGCCCGGGATCCTGCGTCCGGGAACGCCCCCATAGCCCAATCGGCAGAGGCACCGGACTTAAAATCCGTCAAGTGTCGGTTCGAATCCGACTGGGGGCACCCTATTCCTTGGTGATGAACCCCTTGGACACCATCCAGTCGCGCGCGACGATGCTCGGATCCCGGCCGTCGACGTCGACCTGCTTGTTCAGATCGGTGATCACCTCGTTGGTGAGTGCCGCGGTGACCGGAGCGGTGACCGGCGCGATCT
Organism: Williamsia sp. R60; assembly: GCF_054063855.1. NCBI lineage: Bacteria > Bacillati > Actinomycetota > Actinomycetes > Mycobacteriales > Nocardiaceae > Williamsia > Williamsia sp. R60. The sequence continues at coordinate 1,134,884 of NZ_JBSSGR010000002.1, read as the reverse complement.
CGGGATGCTTCTCGAAGAAGCTCTCCTTCATCGTCACCGACGGGTTGTAGTGCGGGAAGAACTGCTTGTCGTCGGTGAGAACAACCAGGCCCAGACCGGCGATACGACCGTCCGTGGTGAACACCTCACCGAACTTGCATTGGCTGCCCGTCGACGTCGCCTGGTAGATGATGCCCACCTGCAGAATCGGCGTCTGAGCCTGAGCCGGGTCGAAACCGTAGGCGGCGGCCATCCCCGGGAAGCCGTCCTGACGGGCGCGGAACTCGGTGTCGACACACGTCGCCGCGGCGGCCGGATCGCGTTTGACGAGCTCGGCGTAGTCGGACAGCGTCGTCACACCGGTCTCGTCGATGACCTTCCTGCTGGCGGCCAGCGCGTAGGTGTCGTCCATCGGCCCGGGTTCGAGCCAGATCATGTCGTTGGCCGCGAGGTCCTCGTCCCGAACGGCCTCGAACTGCTCACGCGTATCGGCGATGGGCTTTTCGTGCCCGAGGTAATTGATCCATGCGTTACCGGTGAACTCGTACGCCACGTCCACCTGACCCGCCAGTTGCGCGTCGCGCGTGCTGCGTGAGCCCACGATGCCGGTCATGTCCCGCACGTCGGCGCCCGCTGCCACGAGGGTGAACTCGAGGATGTATCCCAGGATGACCTGCTCGGTGTACTCCTTCGATCCCACGGTGATCTTGACGCCCTTGAGCCCCTCGTTCTCCGTGATCGAACCCGGGCCCACCTTCAGCGGGACCGCGCCGCCCGACGACAGGCCACAGGCCCCCAGGACCACCGCGCACACGAGCGCAAAGACGATCGAGGGAAAGAGACGGCGAAACCCACGCGCCGAACGAGGCGTTGTGGTCATCCGCGCACCCCTTTCGGTCCGAGGTAGTGCTCGGCCAAGGCACCGAGCCAGTCGACGAGGAGTGCCAGACAGACTGCGAGGACACTGCCGAGGATCAGGGTGACGTTGTCGCGGAGTTTGTATCCGGTGTCGATCAGCACTCCGAGCCCCCCGGCATTGACGAGGAAACAGAGTGTCGCGGTTCCGACGGCCAGCACCAGTGACGTCCGCAGGCCGGCGAGGATGTACGGCACCGCCAGCGGCAGTTCCACCCGGAAGAGAATCGATGACGGGGACATACCCTGTCCCTGACCCGCGTCGATGAGCGATTTGTTCACCTGGTCGATGCCGAGGATCGTGCTGCTGAACACCGGGAGCAGCGAGTACACCGCGATCGGCAGTACCCCGATCCAGAACCCGGTCTCCCCTGTCCACAGGAAGAGCAGCACGAGCAGACCGACTGCCGGAGCCGCCTGTCCGATGTTCGCCACGCCGATGAACGGCGGACGAAGCAGTCGCGCGCGCCCGCGGGTGACCACGATCCCCAGCGGAACCCCCACCAGGACCACGATGAGTGTGACGGTGATGGTGATCAGCAGGTGCTGCCACACCAGTGTCGCCACGTTGCCGGCGCTGATGTTCACCTTCTGCGTGGCCGTCAGGTCACGGCTGAACGCCCAGACGATGACGGCGGCTGCGACGATGACCACGAGGATCGGTTGGATGATCAGGCGGAGCTTGTCCGCCACGCTGATGGAGGGCGCCGGCGCCTCGACGGCAGTGGTCATCGCGCGGCGTCCGACGAGCCCGCGGCGCCTGGGGCGTCCGAGTCGGTGTGCGCGCCATCGGCCGACGCCTTACGGAGGTTGGTGATGGTCGTGATGAGCGTTTCGAGGGTCACCACCCCCTGGTATCGATTGCCTGCTCCGGTGACCACGGCCGAGGCGTGATCCTCGGCGAGCATCGCCTCGAGTGCGTCCTGCAGGGTGGCCTGGATGCTGATCCACTCGTTGAGCGGTTCGGCGAACTCTTCGACGGTGCGGGCCTGCTGGAGACGGTTCTGCCGCACCCAGCTCACCGGCCGCTCGCGGTTGTCGAGGATGACAGCCCAATCATGTTCACTCGCTGCGAGTTCGGATCGCAGCGTGTCGACTGTCTCCCCGACGTGTGCGGTGGGCCGGGTCTCGAGGTCGATGTCCTTCACCCGGACAAGGCCCAGCTGCCGCAGCGAAGCCCCGGTTCCCACGAAACCGGCGACCGTGTCGTCGGCGGGATTGGCCAAGATCGCCTGCGGGGTGTCGTACTGCAAGATCTTGGACTGCTGACCGAGCACCGCGATGCGGTCGCCCAATTTGACCGCCTCGCTGAAGTCGTGGGTCACGAAGACGATCGTCTTACCCAATTCGCTTTGCAGACGCAGCAGTTCGTCCTGCAGCGAACTTCGGGTGATCGGGTCGACGGCACCGAAGGGCTCGTCCATGAGAAGGACGGGTGGGTCTGCCGCGAGGGCACGGGCGACGCCCACCCGCTGCTGCTGGCCGCCGGACAACTGCCGCGGGTACCGGCTCGCGTACTGGGCCGGATCGAGTCCGACCAGGTCGAGCAACTCGTCGACGCGGTTGGCGATGCGCTTCTTGTCCCACTTGAGCAGTCCTGGAACGAGGCCGATGTTCTGCCGGATCGTCATGTGCGGGAAGAGACCGGCCTGCTGGATCGAGTAGCCGATCGAACGTCGCAACTCCGTGGGTTTGATCGACAACGCATCCTTGTCGCCGATCGTGATCTTCCCAGACGTGGGCTCACTGAGCCGGTTGATCATCCGCATCGTGGTGGTCTTGCCGCACCCCGACGGGCCCACGAACACCACGACGTCACCGGCCGGGATATGCAGCGACACATCGTCCACCGCAGGTGTTTTGGATCCCGGGTAGGTCTTGGAGACATGGTCGAGCGTGATCTGCACGCCGGTCGGGTTCTCGGTACGCAGGGCCTTGGAAGCCGTGGCGGACTGCGGTGCGGCCGCTGGATGTTCTGTCACCGGATGCCTTTCGACGTTGTGAGTCGTCCGAGAAGTACGTAGAGAGCGTCGAGAACGAGGGCGAGTATGACGATCAGCAAGGTGCCGCTCAGTGCCATCGGAACCGCGGTCGGGCTACCGACGCGGGCAAGGCCCGCGAATATCAGGTTCCCCAGCCCCGGTCCCTTCACATACGCCGCGATCGCCAGGACACCCATCGCCATCTGCGTGCTCAGCCGCATGCCTGCGAGAATCGCCGGCCAGACCAACGGGAGTTCGACCCGTACGAGGGTGATCAGCCGGCCCATACCGATGCCCCGTGCCGCATCGATGAGCGCAGGCTCGATGTTGTTCATGCCGACGATGGTGTTGCGGATGATGGGCAGCAGCGAATACAGCACCAGCGCGGTGATGCTCGGGATGACGCCCAGCCCGACCAGCGGGATGAGCAGGCCCAACAGCGCGAACGAGGGCACGGTCAACACGGCGCTGGAGATGGATGTTGCGAGGTTGGATGCGATGTCGTTGCGGTAGGTGAGCAATCCGATCACCACTCCGATGACCGTCGCGATGACAACGCTCTGCATGACCGCACTGACGTGTTGATACGAGTCGAAGACCAATTGCGATTGGTGCGACGTGATGTAGTCCCACAACGCGTCCAAGCGATGCCCCGCTTCCCTCGGTCGTTCGGCCAACAAGCGACATCGCCGCCGTCTCGGCGTGGAGCCGCCGCAACGTGTTCGGTCATTATGTTGTCCGACCACGACCGCGCCAAACATCGCTTCTCGGAAAAAGGGCCCTCAGCTTCCACTGCAGCTGCGGCAAACCTGCACGTGGTGGCCACCCGGCGCGGCTGAGCAAGCCTTCAAATCACGATGAGTGAAACACCTTCAGCACGCCAGCTACGTCGATCGGGCCGAAAACTGAAACGTGTTCCTTATTCTGGACTTCGGACGACGCGGTAGATGCCGTGGTCGACACGAACGCAAGGATGGCGCCGTCATGATCATCGACGTTCCCCAGGACAAAGACCCGATTACCTATGTATGGGGTGAGATGGTGCCCGGCATCGGAGTCGCCGCGTCCACCTTTGCGATGAAGGTGTACTCCGACAGCACCCTGGGACTCCGCGAGTTCGAAGCCGCCCGACTCCGGATTGCGCAGATCAACGGATGTGTGTTCTGCCAGGACTGGCGCACCGAACGGGACGGGACGACGGTCGAGGACTCATTCGACCAGGCAGTTACCGAGTGGCGCACCACCGACGCGTTCGACACCCGTACGCGGCTGGCCGCGGAGTATGCCGAGCGATACGCCCTCGACCACCACGGACTCGACGACGACTTCTGGAAGAGGATGACCGCCGCCTACAGCCAGGCCGAGATAGTCGAGCTGAGCATGTGTCTCGGCTCATGGCTCGCCTTCGGTCGCCTCAACCGCGTGCTGGGCATCGACACGGCGTGCGTGTTGCCGAACCACTGACCGACCAACTGCGATTCACCGCGCCCGATCTCGAATCTTCGGTGGCCCGATCCGCGGCCGACAGGTACCGTCGAACACATGAGCGAATCAAACATCCAGCAGAATCCCGAAAAAGACCCTTCCGACTGGGTCACCGGCGATGAGCCCGCCACCGGACCGCAACAGAGCTACCTCGAAACCCTCGCCCAGGAAGCCGGCGAAGAGGTCCCGGACGACCTCAACAAGGCCCAGGCCTCAGAGATGATCGACAAGCTGCAGAGCGAGACCGGCCGCGGCCAATAGCCACGAACACCGCGTTCATCAGCCCCGCCCAGTGCCCGAGCGACGACGCGCAAACATTTTTCGCCCCTGCGCTATCGCTTTCGCCCAATCCGTGCAACACTATGTGCAGGGGCGTGTTCATGCGTTCTGCAGGAAAAAAGAGAGAAGTACTTTAATATGGCACAGGGAACTGTGAAATGGTTCAACGGCGAAAAAGGCTTCGGCTTCATCGCCCCCGACGGCGGTTCGGATGACGTCTTCGTTCATTACTCTGAGATCCAGGGCGGCGGCTTCCGCACCCTCGAAGAGAATCAGCGAGTCGAGTTCGAGATCGGCCAGGGCGCTAAAGGCCCGCAGGCCACCGGAGTAACCGCGATCTGAGATCGCCAGACTTCCAAAGAGTGGGTGACCAGCGAGAAATCGCCGGTCACCCACTTTTTTGTCTTCATTGCCGCTGAGCTCGGCCGCGCAGACCTCTCCGGCAAGGCATTTCGCCGTCGACACTCCCTCATGGATGTTTGACCGCGAGCGAGTATGGGTATGTCATTTCTTCTTCAATGACGATTCTTTGTGGGCGGCCTTCGAACCGCTCTTTGCGGACTCCACTATCCAATAGGGTTCGTCATCGCTTGCATTGAATTTCTGACCTGAAAAAGTAAAAGGTTTTGTTCTCTTCTCGACGGCTTTCCCTTCTGTCTCGCCTTGCGGGGTATTCCATGCCACTGAGTCGTTCTTACTGATGCTCATGTATCCGAGGGTAGCGATGCGCAGCCGGACGACAACTCCGTCCGGCCGAGCGATCAGGTCGTGAGCTGCATCTGGTGGGTTTGCACCAGCTTCTGCGACCCTCCCGGGCCGGTCTGCGCGTGGTCGACCCGCACAGATGCGGTGTCACCCTCGAGCCGCAGCGACATCACGCCGTTGTCGAACCAGGGCCCCGCCTCGGCCTGCCAGGTGATCGGATGGTCCTCCAGCCCGGCCCGGTGGGCGAGGAATCGCAGGAACCGGACCATCGGCTTCCGGATCGCGAGACGGTTCACCACGCGAATGGGCAGGTCAAGGGGATTCCGGAACGGCGACATGGTCAGTTGGTAGAGCACCGTCGAGTCGGTCGAGGTGCGTGTCAGCTCGGCCTCGGCGACATAGGAACAGTGCACATCGCCGGACAACCACAACGCACTCGCGGGCGGATTGGGACGATCGACGATCTCTTCGACCAGGCCGACCATGTCTTCGAACGACTTGCCAAAGGCGGCCCAGTGCTCGAGGTCCAGAGCGAGCCGCAGCTTCTCCCCCACCTTGCCCCAGCGTTTACCCCACGCGCCCTGCGCGACGGCTTCATTCCACTGCTCGAGGTGATGGAGCGCAGGCAACATCAGGTAGGGCAGAGACGTCCCGAAGACGATGTGGCGTGCATCGGTCCCAAGTGCCTGCTCGCGCAACCACTTCCACTCGGCTTCGTCGAGCATTGCACGCCGTTCGGGGGTCAGATCACGTGAGCAGCGCGAGTCGATCATGATGATCCGGGTGTTCCCGAGATCGCGGACATAACTCCACCGCGCCGATGTCGGCTCGCTGTCGGCGCGGAGCGAGAAGTCGGACAGCAGCTTTTCACGGTCTTCGGCCGTGGCCGCCCCGCGCACGGCCAGGTAGAGCTCGTCGTTCTGCAGCTCGTCCGGGGAGAGATTGCCGAGGTGCTGGTAGATCCAGTAGGACGAGAATGCCCCGACCACTCTCCGGTGCCACCACGGCTTCTGCTCGATGTCTTTTCGCCAGTCGAGCGACGAGTTCCAGTCGTCGCGCAGATCGTGGTCGTCGAGGATCATGCAGCTCGGGATGGTCGCCATCAACCCGGTGACCTGCTCGGCACCCCACGACTCCCGATACAGCCAAGTGTATTCCTCGAAATCGCAGATCTCCTCGAGCACTTCCTCTCCCAGTTCCGGGTCCTTCTGGGTCTCGCGACGAGTCCGTAGTCGCTCTTTGATCTCAGGGGACGGGTCGTCGGCATACACCTGATCCCCGAGAAGGAGAAGCAACTGCGGCCACTGCTCGGCGTCTTGATCCTTCACCCGTGCGGCCAGACCGGCGAGCCCGTCGGCCCCAATCGCCTTGAGCCGGTCCTCGTCGTATGTATCGCCGCGCCGGCACGAGCCGAACGCAACCGTCAGGGCGTCGTCCTCGGCCGCGGTCCGCAAGGTACCGCCTGCGGCCACCGTGGGAGAGGCTTCCACCACCGGATCCGCAGACGATCGCAACGTCACCGAATAGTCGACAACAGTGCCGGACGGCAGATCGACCAACTGCACGATGGCGAAGTGGTGCTCGTGTACGGACCACGTGTTCTCGGCACCGCTCTGGCCGGTCGAGGTCCGCACCTCCACAGTGCACTCACGATCGGTCTCCACCCAGATTGTGGCCCGCGTGTTGTCCACGTAGCGAAGGATGGGTCCGAGAACGAGGGTCGGCATTTCATTGCTCACACCCACACGGTTCCACCGATTGGTCCGATGTGCACCATTTCTGAGGTCACGCGCTCACGCCGGTGCCCATGAAGACGGTTTCGCGGGGTAGATGTGGAGTACGCCCATCAGAACTTGACGGAAGGAACACCGTGAACGAATCTGCACTCCTGACCGACGCGTTCGACCGGATCAAGGAAATCGTCCACGAGACACTCCAGGATCTGCCGGAGTCAGCCCTCACCTATCGGCCCGATCCGGAGGCGAACTCGATCGCCTGGTTGATCTGGCACCTCACCCGGGTGCAGGACGACCACGTCGCCGAAGTTGCCGGGACCGAACAGGTGTGGACCGGCGACGGGTGGGAGGCGCGGTTCGCGCTGCCCTTCGACACCGGCGCCATCGGATACGGGCAGACGTCAGACGAGGTCGGGCGGGTCGTCGCGAGCGCACAAGACCTTCTGGGCTATCACGATGCAGTGCATGCGAGCACGCTGTCGTATCTGCAGACCATCGGCTCCGACGATCTCGACCGGATCGTGGACGATCACTGGGATCCGCCGGTCACGCTCGCGGTGCGTCTCATCAGCGTCATCTCAGATGACCTGCAGCACGCCGGGCAGGCCGCGTACATCGCCGGATTGTTCGACCGGGCTTCGACCACTTCCTGACATGGCTTGGTTGTGCACAACTGAATTGTGGTCTACCATTTCGGCATGTCCGCACTTCGGCTTGATCAGCAACTCTGCTTCGCGCTGTATTCGGCGTCGCGGGCAACAACGGCCGCCTACCGGCCGATTCTCGATGAGCTCGGTCTGACCTATCCCCAGTACCTGGTCCTCCTGGTCCTGTGGGAGGACGAACCCATCACGGTCCGACGGCTCGGTGAACGGCTCCAACTGGATTCAGGAACCCTGTCCCCATTGCTCAAACGCCTCGAGTCCGCCGGCCTCCTGGTGCGTCAACGGACACCCGCCGATGAGCGATCGGTCGAGATCACGTTGACCGACAAGGGCCGCGACCTCGAACGCCGCGCGGAGTGCATACCTGAAAATCTCTTCGCGGCAACCGATCTGACAGAGCTCGAACTGACGAACTTGCGTGACGCGGCTCAGATGCTGACCGCCGCGTTACGACAGGCCGGCGCCGCTCAAGCCGGCAATCAGAACAACCGACAACGAAAGGCATTGAGATGAAAGCTCTTTACACCGCGGAGGCACTCGCCACCGGAGAAGGTCGCGACGGCCGCGCCCGCACCTCGGACGGCAAAGTCGACCTCGAACTCTCGATCCCCAAGGAAATGGGCGGGAACGGCGTCGGCACCAACCCCGAACAGCTCTTCGCAGCCGGATACGCCGCATGCTTCCACTCCGCCCTGCGGTTGGTGGCCGGCAAGGAGAAGGCGGATGTGTCTGACTCGGCCGTGGGCGCACGGGTCTCCATCGGCAGCCTCGACAACGGCGGCTTCGGGCTCGCCGTCGAATTAGAGGTGACATTGCCGAACGTCGACCACGACACCGCGCAGAAACTGACCGAGAAGGCTCACGAAGTGTGCCCCTACTCGAACGCCACCCGCGGAAACATCGACGTGAACCTGGTTGTCACCGACGACTGAACTGTGCCCGATGCATGATCGATAGCCCCCGAACGGCCGTGTCCGCGTATTACAATTCACGCGGCGCGGCCGTCGTGGTGTTCGCTCATCGGTTCTGCGCCCATCGACCGGGCTGCAGAAAGGCGACCGATGATCGAGGTTCGTGGTTTGTCCAACGAGACAGTGGTACTCGACGGCGAATGGTTCGAGAAACTTCGGGGAGGCACGTCCAAGACGCGACTCCCGGCGGGGTCCTTCGTATCCGCCGAAGTGAAAGAGATCGATCGCCGTAAGAAGCTGTTCGGCGGAGATCGGGAACAGCTCATCCAGATCACGTTGACCTTCGATCGCCCTCCCTTTGTCGGCTTGATGACACAGGCGGCGAATCGCGACAAGGTCGACGCACTACTCGCCGGCCTCGCAGCTGCCCGTGATCGCAGCCAGCCGCCGACGCAATGACCTCGCCCCACGTTCCCCGGCCCGCGGTGGTCGACATGGCGAACCACCCGTACCTGTCGGGAGTGTTTGCCCCGCAGCGCCGAGAAGTCGACGTCACCGGTCTCCCCATCACCGGTGAGCTCCCCTCGGACCTGGTGGGGAGCTATCTCCGCAACGGGCCCAACCCTCGCTTCGATCCGATCGGGAGTTACAACTACCCGCTTGACGGCGACGCGATGGTCCATCAGGTCGACTTCGACGGCACCACAGCGGGATACCGGAACCGTTTCGTCCGAACCCCGGCGGTGATCGCTGAGGAGAAGGCCGGCCGCGCCCTCTGGTCCGGGATCTTCGACCCCTATTCCCCCACCGCCGACGACCTCGGTCCGGGCGTTGCGAACACCGGGCGCGATCTCCCCGACATCAACGTCGTCAAACACGGGGGTCGGTTGCTGGCCATGGCCGAGACCGCTCCGCCGTATGCACTCGACCCTGGCGACCTCAGCACGATCGGCCGCGAGACATGCGATGGCGCAATGCTTGTCGGCAGCACAGCTCATCCGAAGATCGATCCGTCCAACGGCGAGATGGTCCTCTTCAACTACGCGTTCGAGGCCCCCTACCTCACCTGGTCGGTGGTGTCCGCAGACGGCACATGCACCCGCCCGCCCACAGCCATCGACGGCGTGAACGCACCGATGATGATTCACGACATGGCATTGACCGAGAAGTACGCGGTCATCTTCGTCTGCCCGCTGAAGTTCGACATCTTCGGGGCATTCGCCACCGGAGGGTCGCCACTGGAATGGCAGCCCGAACACGGCACCCGGATAGCGCTTGTTCCCCGGGACGGTTCAGCGGTGAAATGGATCGAGACAGAGGCATTCTGGGTGTGGCACTTCGCGAACGCCTACGACACCCCCACCGGAGAGGTGGTCATCGACTACGTCTGGTGGAATCAGCCGGAAGCCCTTGGCATCACGAACGATCCATCCGTCGGTAACATCACGCGCACAGTGCTCGACCCGGCGAAGGGGCGGTGCACGCACACCATCTTGAGCGACTCCGATGTCGAGTTCCCCAGGGTCGACGACCGTTTGTTGACCCGCCCACACGGCGCCATCGCCACCGCCGGACAGCTGCCGGGTGCGGCCGACGGCATCAACACTGTGTTCTTCGACAACCTGACGTCGGGTGGCCAGACGTTCTGGGACTCCGGATCGGTCAGCGTCGGCGAACCGATCTTCATGTCCGGGGACAGCAACAACTACTGGGGGACCATCGGTACCGACATCGAAACGATGATGTCTGCCTTCTACATCTTCCCCGAAGACAGTCCGGAGACCGGTCCGCTCTGCACCATCGACCTTCCCATCCGCGTGCCCGCGGGCCTGCACGGATGCTGGGTTCCGGGCTCGCCCAGATAGGGCATCGCAGGGGTAACGGCTATTTCAGTTGCCACTTCACCGTGACGGTGAAGCTGACTGTTTGCTGTCCGGGTTCCAGCGGCACTGCAGTGTCGACCATCGCCGACCGCATCTGATCGGAGGCCGAAACCTCTTGGCCACTCGTGGTTTCGTCGATGGTCAACACCTTGCCCAGCTCGTCTGCGGACAACCCGGCGTACTGTTGAGCGCGTTCTCGCGCGTCGTTGAACGCCTGCTCTCTCGCGTTGGTCACGAGCTCTGAGTCGTCGTCGATCACAAACGACACGTTGCTGATCCTGGTTGCATCACCTCCGGCATTGACCGCTGCCGTCAACACGTCGGAAGCTTTTGCCAGATCATGGATCTCGACTCGAAGTGAGTTGGTGGCCCGGTAGCCCGTGATCGCACTGGAACCGCCTGGAGAGGGCGTCGAGTAGTCCGGGGTGAGGGTGACCTGCTGGGTCTGTACGTCCTCCCGCGGTACACCGGCGTTGACCACCGCGTCGGTCAGTGCCTGAATGCTCGCGTTGGCCGCGTTGATGGCACCGGACACGTCGTCGCCCGTTGCCTCCACCCCGAGATCGGCACGCAGGGTATCCGGCGCGCCCTTCACCTCGCCGTTGCCGACAACCGTCACCGACCTCTGGTTCCCGGGATCGGACGGTTCGTCGCTGCCACATCCCACAGCGACCGCGAGCACCAGAGCGGCGCTGGTCAGGGCACAGCCAACTCGCGCTATTGGACGGCCTGATCGCATACGCCGGCGGGAAGTTGGTCGAGACGAGTGGACAGCCATGCGCTGACAGTATCGAGGATCGCCGTTCCGGCCTCGAAAGTGCCGGAATCGGCAGTGGTGGCCATCGCGATCGCAACGTCGCCGTTGGCTGTCGGCACGATCGCAAGCTGCCGTACGAGGTAACCACTGCCGACACCCGGCCCCCAACCGCCCTTGACGGCAGCGCCCTCAACCATGTGCATACCCCACTGTTGGTTACCTGCGACTTCCCGCCGGCCACCTGCTCGACGATCGAGACTGCACGGGAAGGATTCATCGCGCCGCCGCCACGAAGCACGGCACGTAGGTCGGCGCCGGCGACCAATCTCATATCGATGTACAGAACCCCGTCGATCTCGCCCCAGTCGTGAATAGGGACGACATGTGGCTCCTGCAGCCGGGCAGCAGCGTGCGACTCGCGCCGAAATCTCTCCTGATACGTCGGGTCTTGAGCAAGTTCGGGATTGAGGAGCTTCACCGCGACCGTACGGTCTTTCACCGTGTCGTACGCCCGATAGACCTCGCCCATTCCGCCCCGACCAATCAAAGCGTCAAGCCGGTAGACCCCGAACTGTGTGCCTGTCCGAGTGCCCTCGGTCATTGTTCGCCTCCGATTACCAGGTGCGATCCCCCGCGACCACTGAAAACCATCATCCTAGTTCGGCGTCGTGGCCAAAAAACAGGATTGTGGTCCGAACGTGCCACATATGGCTGGGGCGGGCGTTGGTAACGGTCCGTTGCTACGAATCAGCAGTCGCTGGTTCGTCCCGGTCGGTTTCCGCCTCTGCCGACGGCCCAGCTTCGCCGAGCTCCTCCAACGGTCGAGCTCCGCTCCGCTCCGTCTCCGCGGGCCGCCAACTCCCCATCCCCAAGAAGATCATCACGATCTGCTTCTCGGTCCGCTCGATGAGGTCGGCCTCTTCTTGGGTGTTGCGGCGATCGAGTTCGACCAATTCGGCAACCGCGTGCAGCATCACCGTCACGATCAGGTCGCCGGCGAGCTCGAGATCGTCGGCGGGCCACTCGGACAGCTCCGGGATGCGCGAGAGATCGATGGCGAGCTCGCGCGAGAACAACTTGAGTTCGGTGTCGATGGCGCGGCGGACCTCACTGATACCGCCGTATTGTTCGCGGACCAGAAACCGGAACTGTGCTTCGTTGGCGTGCGCCTGCCGGACCAGCACCGCCAGCGACTCCTTCGCCGTCGGCACCGCTGCTCGAGCTGCGAGGTCACGACGTCCTTCTCGCAACATCCTGCGCAAGGTCCGCATCGCGTCTTCGACGAGCGTGACACCGACCTCTTCCATCGACGCGAAGTGGCGATAGAACGCAGTCGGAACGATGCCCGCACGTTTGGTGACCTCACGCAGGCTGATCGAGGAGAAGCTGCGTTCTCCCACCAACTCCAGGGTCTGATCGAGCAATGCCTGTCGAGTGCGGCTCTTTTGTTCGGCTCGCGTCCGCGTCGCGTCGGCAATTCGTTCGGTGGAGGCCGAGTCACGACGTGCAGCACTTCGGCTACTCGAACTGTGGTGTTTCGAACTCCGCGACACGCAGGTCAGTGTACGTCCGTGCACCGGCCGATTCGGATACCGCGTCCGGCCCGCGCTGCGAAAGACCTGCAGAAGGTGATGGCGGTTACACCGAGAACCCTTGACTTCGCCGACCCCTGGGATGCGACACTGTTTGTGTACAGTTGTTCACTGAACGGAAGGAAGTGCGGATGCCGAAGTCACTCTCCGGAATTCTCGGCTCGGTGCTCGAAGTAGCCCTGACGCCCCACCCTGTGGACCGCTATCTCGAACTGTTCGACCCTCGCATCACCTGGAGTGATCTTCGGGCCGAAGTACTACGGGTCGATCGCCGCTCACCGCGATCGGTAACCCTCACCCTCAGGCCGACCCGTCAGTGGACGGGCTTTGAACCGGGGCAATTCGTGCAGCTCAGCACCGTGATCAATGGTGTTCGGCACAGCCGTTGCTACTCACCCGCCAGCAGCGCGAAACGCCAGGATGTCATCGAGCTGACCCTGACCGCGCACGACGACGGATTCGTCTCCAAGCACCTGCGCGACAACGCGCAGGCGGGCCAGGTCCTCGGCCTCCAGCCGGCCACCGGGACGTTCACGATGCCGTCGGATCGTCCCGATTCGATGCTGTTCATCAGCGGCGGGAGCGGCATTACACCCGTGCTCTCAATGTTGAGAACACTTGTTGACGAAAAGCACCAGGGCAACGTCACGTTCGTCCACTATGCGCGCAGTCCGCAGGACCACCCGTACGCCGACGCGCTGGCTTCGATCGCCACTGCCCGCCCCGACTGGACGATCACCACCCACTTCACCCGACCCGGCGACGAGCAGTCGGCCGCGGGTTCGGCGCGCACGTACTTCTGCGCCGAACACCTCTCCGCTGTGGATCTCGCCACCACCGAGGTGTTCCTCTGCGGGCCTCCGGCACTGCACGAGTCCGTCACCGATCACCTCGGTGCCAACGGCGCCGAGGAACGGCTGCACACCGAGCAGTTCGTACTGGTGACCCCGGCAGCCGACGACGGCGCTCCGGCGCACGGTCGGCTGCAATTCGCCGGAAGCGGCAAAGAGACCGACAACGACGGCTCGTCGATTCTCGAGCAGGCAGAGAACACCGGTCTGTCACCCGAGTTCGGCTGCCGGATGGGGATCTGCTTCTCCTGCAGTGCGGTCAAGAAGTCCGGGCTGACGAAGAACATCCTCACCGGTGAGACCGACAGCGAAACCGACAAGCACATCCAGCTCTGCATCAGCGCGCCGGTCGGCGACTGCGTCATCGACATCTGACGCCCGCCCGCCAACGCCCACCCACCACATTCAGGAGTCCTCATGACAAGTACTCAACTGGTTCTCACGGACGATCAGGTCGACGAGCTCGGTCGCGAGCTCGACGCCCTCAAAGCACGGGTCGTCGCCGACCTCGGCGAAGCCGACCGCGAATACATCTACTCGATCATCAAGGCTCAGCGCACCCTCGAGGTCGCCGGCCGCGCACTCATGTACTTCCCGTTCATCCCGCCGGCCTGGCTCGCCGGAGTCGGGGCACTGAGCGTGTCGAAGATCCTCGACAACATGGAGATCGGCCACAACGTGATGCACGGCCAGTACGACTGGATGCGCGAGCAGAGCCTGAACTCGCGCGAATTCGAGTGGGACACAGTCTGTCCCGCCGACCAGTGGCGCCACAGCCACAACTACATGCACCACACCTTCACCAACATCGTCGGCCAGGACCGCGACATCGGCTACGGCATCCTGCGCATGGACCGCGACCAGAACTGGAACCCCTACTACCTGGGCAACCTGATCTGGGCCAGCGCCCTGATGGTCCTGTTCGAGTGGGGTGTGATGCTGCACGACCTCGAGGTGGAGAACATCGTCCAGGGCAAGCGCAAGTGGACCGACATCAAGGGTCTCGCCAAGGGAATGTGGCGCAAAGCCCGCCGCCAGGTCCTCAAGGACTACGTGGTCTACCCGGCGCTCACCGGACCGTTCTTCGTCACCACGCTGGTCGGCAACGTCAGCGCCAACCTCATCCGTAACCTGTGGACCTTCTCGATCATCTTCTGCGGCCACTTCCCTTCGGGCGTACAGACTTTCACCCAGGAAGAGACCGAGAACGAGACCCGCGGCCAGTGGTACCTGCGGCAGATGCTTGGGTCGGCCAACATCACCGGCACACCCCTGTTCCACATCATGAGCGGCAACCTGTCGCACCAGATCGAGCACCACCTGTTCCCGGATATCCCGGCCAACCGGTACCCGCAGATCGCAGGCGAGGTCAAGGAACTGTGCGAACGATACGGATTGCCTTACAACACCGGCAGTTTCAGCCACCAGATCGGCTCGACCTGGCGCAAGATCGCGCGTCTGTCCCTTCCGAATTTCCTGGTGGCAGATGACGCCCAGTTCAGTGTTAAGGTCGAGTCCAAAGTCGCCGCTTAGCACCCGTCACCAGGGGCTGGGCCGCTGTCAGCGCAGACACGGAAGGGTCCCATGGTCTCGCGATTCGAGCGAAACAAAGACACAGCCCAGGAGATGATCGAGTCGACCGCCCACCGGGTGGGACGGATCGCCTCGATCATCACCGGGGCGGTCATCGATGTGACACGGGAGATCGGCGACCTGATCTCCGACGGTATCGAGATGCGGGAAGCGGCGAAGAAAGCTCGGGATGACAAACCCGACGTATAAACGCCGCAATCTCGCGATGGCGATATTGACCTTCGCGATGTTCATGGATCTGATGGACGTCACGATCGTCAATGTCGCCATTCCGTCCATCCGGGACGATCTCGGGGCCAGCCCGGCACAGATCGAGTGGCTCGTCGGCGGGTACGTCCTGGCGTTCGCGGGCGTTCTGATCACCGCCGGCCGGCTCGGCGACCGCTACGGCCGCCAACGGATCTTCCTCATCGGAATCATCGGATTCACCCTCGCGTCTGTCCTGGCCTCCACCGCCCAGACCGGCAGCATCCTGGTCGCCTCGCGTGTACTGCAGGGATTCTTCGCCGGATTGATGGTTCCTCAGGTGCTCGCCAGCGTGCAGGCGCTGTACCGCCCCAAAGAGCGGGCACCGATCTTCGCCATCCTGGGAACCATCACGGCCATGGCAGCGGTGATCGGGCCGGTCCTCGGCGGCTGGCTGGTCACCAACAACCCCATCGGCGGCGAGTGGCGCTCCATCTTCTTCATCAACCTGCCGATCGGCATCGTCATCGCGATCGCCGGGTACTTCCTGGTCCCCAACACCAAATCCGAGGAAGTCCGCGACCTCGACATCGTGGGTGTGGTGCTGGCGGTGGGCGGCGTGCTGCTGCTCGTCTACCCGCTCGTCGAGGGCCGCCAGCTCGGTTGGCCCGCCTGGTCATTCGTTCTGATGGCGTTGTCGCCTGTGGTGCTGACCGCGTTCGTCTTCCAGCAGAAGCGGCGGACGATCACCGACGCGCTGATCCCCCTACGCCTGTTCGGTAACCGCGGGTTCGTGGGCGGATCGGCCATCCAGTTCCTCTTCCAGGGGTCGATCACCTCGTTCTTCCTGATCCTCGCCCTCTACGTGCAGGTGGGTCTCGGATTCGAGGCCATCGCGGCAGGCGCGATGACACTGCCCTTCAGCATCGGGGCGGTGTTGGCCGCCGGTGTCGCAGCCGCACTGACCACCCGTCTCGGCCGGAACCTTCCGCTGATCGGGGGGCTGATGATGAGCTCGGGAACCGCCTGGACCATCGCCACGATCCGGTCCGCGGACGAGGGCTTCTCGAGCTGGGACACCGTGATCCCGATGGGTCTGGCCGGGCTGGGCCTGACCATCATGCTGGTTCCCCTGCTCGACATCGCGCTGTCGACTGTCGACGTGGAGGACTCGGGAGCGGCGTCAGGCACTCTCAACACGTTCGCGCAGATCGGCGGCGCAGTCGGCGTCGCCGTCACCGGTGTGCTGTTCTTCGGGGAGGCTGGACGCTACTCACAGCCAGAGTTGTTGCACGCGTTGTCGATTGCTGCCTGGGTTCCCATCTGCGGCTACGCATTGTGTGCCGCGGCGAGCTTCCTGCTGCCCGGGCTGGGTGCGGTGCGCAAGCATGCCGAAGAGCAGGAGCGTATCGCTGAGCTCGAGGAAGCCCGGCTCGCCGCCGAAGCCCGATGATGATGGTGGGTTCGGGCGGGCGTCTGACCAGGTCACGCCCACCAGAACCCACCAATTCGGGGTTTCGGGCGGGGTGAGTCCAATGGTGGGCGATCGGGTGATGGGTCCGTAGCCTGTTCTCTGTGCTGACTTTTCCCAATCCGGTCAATGACTACGCTGCCCGATCCACCGCTGGGCTGGTCGTGGTCCTGGCCGTCGTCGCCGTCGCGGTGAACAACCCCGTCGTCTACGCGCTGTTGGCGATCGGGTTCGCCTTACGTGTCGCGTCCGGCCCGACTCTGTCACCGTTCGGTCAGTTGTCCGTGCGGGTGATCGTGCCGTATCTGATCAAGAGGACAAAGCTGGTCCCCGGGCCACCCAAACGATTCGCCCAGACCATCGGGCTTGTCGTCAGCGGCGCGGCGTTGATCCTGTCGCTTCTCGGACTCGGGCTTGCCGCGCAGATCGTCACCGGCATTCTCATCGTCGCAGCCCTGCTCGAATCGGCGCTCGGATTCTGCCTCGGATGCACCATCTTCGGCTTCCTGCAACGCCGCGGCGTCATCCCCGAGAGTGTCTGCGAGGCGTGCAACAACATCTCGCTCCGGCGACCCGCCGGTGAACAGGTCAGCTCTTAGCGAGGAGCGACAACGCGATTCCGTCGAGGATGTCGTGCTCGGAGACGACCATCTCCCGGATCGGGCTCTGTTCGGCGATCACCCGGGCCAGTTCCAGTGTCACCAGTGACCCGCCACCGATGACGTCGACCCGGCCCTCGTGCATCGGCCCCAGAGCGGCCCGCTCGGCGCGCGGCATCCCGATCAGATCCCAGCAGACACGGGCGAGGTCGTCGAAGCCCACTCGGGACAGATGGATGATCTCCGGGTTGTACTCGGGCAAACCCGAAGCCAGGGCGGCAAGGGTGGTCATCGTGCCCGCGACACCGACGAAGGTGCGCGCACCGGCCACCGATACGTGCGTAAACGCTTCTGCCAGAAGCTCTTTGATGACCTTCTGGGCCTCGTCGATCTCGGATTTCGTGGGCGGGTCGCTGTGCAGGCACCGTTCGGTCAACCGCACGCAACCGACGTTCGCCGAGTACGCGGCATGCACTCCCTGCTCGTCGCCGACGACCACCTCGGTGGAACCGCCACCGAGGTCGACGACAACAAATGGACCCTGTGCCGGATCGAGATCGCCCACAGCCCCTGCGAACGACAATCGGGCTTCCTCGTCGCCCGTGATCACCTCGGCCACACCGCCCGGAACCACCTCGCCGAGCAGTTCCCGGGTCATCGCGAAGAAGTCATCCCGGTTCGCCGCGTCACGCGTGGCCGAGGTGGCGACCATCCGCACAGCGCTCACGCCATGCGCCTTCATCACATCCACGTACTCGGCCAGAGCCTGCCGCGTGCGCTCGATGGCTTCGGCGGCGAATGAGCCCGTCGCGTCGACCCCTTGGCCCAGACGGACAACACGCATCTCGCGGTAGAGGTCCACGAGACCGCCATCGCCGCCGCGCGCCACCAGCAGGCGGATGGAATTGGTGCCGCAGTCGACCGCGGCGACAACCTGGGTCATCCCGGGGTGTCCCCTGCCGGCGTCCGCGGCCAATCCGCCGGTACTGCGGTGCCTCGCAGGCCGGCGTCTGCGGCAAGGGAGACCGCCTCGTCGCCGAGAGGGTTCACCCCCGGACCCTTCGCGAGCGAGTGCGCGATGAGGACGTGCAGGCATTTGACGCGCTGCGGCATCCCGCCGCCGGTGAAGTCTGTGCCGAGCGGTTCGATGGCATCACGCTCGGCGAGATAGGACTCGTGCGCTCGCCGGTAGTGCTCGGCCAACTCCGGATCCTCGGCGAGACGCGTGGTCATGTCACGCATCACCCCGGCCGACTCCTGACGGCTGGCCTCGGCTGTGAGCCGCGGGTCGGTGAGGTAGTACAGCGTGGGGAACGGCGTGCCGTCGGGCAGTCGCGGCGCCGTCTTGACCACGGCGGGCCGGCCGTCGGGGGTGCGGTAGCTGATCTCCAGCACCCCGCGCGGCACGCGGCCGAGCTGCTCGGCAACGGCGCCCAGATCCTCCTGCGAGACAGCCGAATCCGCTTCTGGCCCCTGTTCGGACTCGGCCATCAATTTTCGGCACCCGAGATCGAGTTGTACAGGCTCGTGTACCAAGGGTTGGCCGCCACCCGCTCGGCTTCACGTTCTTCGTCTGTCTTCTCCGGAGGAACCGGGTACTGCATCAGCAGCGGCTTCTCCCCCGGCATCACGAACTGCAAACGCTCGCGGGCTTGCGCTTCGATGTAGGCCGGGTCGTTCTGCTCGGCCACCTTCTCTTCGTACTCCTGCACCTGCACCTGCAGCTGAGCGTTGCTGGCGCGGAGTTCGTCGAACTCGGTCTGCTGCGAGAAATACGTCCGCATGGGCACCGCCAAGGTCAGCGCCAGAAGACTCAGAACCGCCGCGAGTACCACTGCCCGCTTCGGGTTGATGTTCTCCCAACGCGAGGAGAGTGCCGACGCGGTACGAGGGAATGCCGTCGACGATGCCGCGGATTGCCTATTCGCGCTCCGGGAACGGGCGGGCCCAGGACTGGGCGCAGCTCGTGACCCGGAGCGCGACGGCCCGTGCTTCACGTCGGCCGAGGTCCGTCTCCGGTTCCCGCGGGGTGCATCGGAGCCGCCCCGCCTCCGGTTTCGTCTCTCGGCCATCATCATCGATCCATCAACCCGTTTTGTACCGATCAGCCTTCGAAGGAGAACCGCGGGAAGGCGAGGTCACCGGCGTACCGGGCGGCGTCGCCGAGGCCTTCTTCGATGCGGAGCAGCTGGTTGTATTTCGCGACGCGCTCGCTGCGGGCGGGAGCGCCGGTCTTGATCTGGCCACAGCTGCACGCCACTGCCAGATCCGCGATGGTGGTGTCCTCGGTCTCGCCGGAACGGTGGCTCATCATCGACTTGTAGCCGTTGTTGTGTGCCAGCGCGACAGCGTCGAGGGTCTCGGTCAGGGTGCCGATCTGGTTCACCTTCACCAGCAGTGCGTTGGCCGCGCCGCGGTTGATGCCGTCTTCGAGGCGCTCGGGGTTGGTGACGAAGAGGTCGTCGCCGACCAACTGGACCTTGTCGCCGATCGATTCGGTGAGGGCGACCCAGCCGTCCCAGTCATCCTCGGACAGGGGGTCCTCGATGGAGACCATCGGGAACTCGGTGATCAGTGCCGCATAAAAGTCGGCCATCTCGGCAGCAGTGTGGGTCTTGCCCTCGAAGGCGTAACCCGTTCCCTCGGTGTGGAACTCGGTGGCCGCCACGTCCAGGGCCAGAGCCACATCGGTGCCGAGCTTGAGGCCCGTATTGCCGATGGCCTCGCTGATGAGCTCCAGAGCCGCGCGGGTTCCGGCCACGTCGGGGGCGAAGCCGCCCTCGTCGCCCAGCCCGGTGGCAAGGCCCTTGGCCTTGAGCACGGACTTGAGGGAGTGGTACACCTCGGCGCCCCAGCGCAGCGACTCCTTGAACGTCGCTGCACCGATAGGCGCGACCATGAATTCCTGAACATCGACGCCGGTGTCGGCGTGTGCGCCGCCGTTGAGGATGTTCATCATCGGCACGGGGAGGATGTGGGCGTTCGGTCCGCCGAGGTAGCGGAACAGCGGCAGACCGGCAGACTCGGCGGCGCCCTTGGCCACGGCAAGCGACACTCCGAGCAACGCGTTGGCGCCCAGTCGCGACTTGTCCGGCGTGCCGTCCAGGTCCAGCAGCGCCTGGTCGACGAGACGCTGATCGTCTGCCTCGATGCCGATCACAGCGGGAGCGATCTCCCCGAGGACGGCCTCGACCGCTTTGGTGACACCCTTGCCGCCGTAGCGGTCGCCGCCGTCGCGCAGCTCGACTGCCTCGTGCTCACCGGTCGATGCGCCGGA
Source organism: Williamsia sp. R60 (assembly GCF_054063855.1). NCBI lineage: Bacteria > Bacillati > Actinomycetota > Actinomycetes > Mycobacteriales > Nocardiaceae > Williamsia > Williamsia sp. R60. Next base: position 1,114,018 of record NZ_JBSSGR010000002.1, on the reverse strand, counting down.
AGGCACCGCAGCGCGGGTGAAGGTGCCGTCGTCCAGTACCACCTCCACCTCGACTGTGGGATTGCCCCGCGAGTCGAGAATCTCGCGCGCTCCGACCTGATCGATGCTGGCCACGGCATATCTCCTTCGAGTTGGGATGTCACTCCACGTTCAGCGCACGCACCATCGCGGGTGCGGCGAGTATCGCTACAAAGACTAGTGCCCAACCCCTCGCCATACCGACTTGACTCACCGACCGGGAGGGTTGGAAATCGAGACGGCGGGGAATCAGTAGGCGACGTTGACCGAATAGGCGTTGGCGTGGTCGCGGACATCGAGTACGTACTGCATCGAGTTGTTGTAGACCTTGACCGCGTTCTCCCAACCCTCGGGCGTGGTCATGTCGCCGCCGGACACGCAGAGGTAGCGCGCCGCAGACAGCGCGGCGTCGTCGATGTTGTCCATGTCGGCACGCCCATCACCGTTGGCGTCGACCCCGAAGCGTTCCCACGTGGTGGGGATGAACTGGAAAGGCCCCATCGCGCGGTCGAGCTGGTCGTCTCCGTCGAGCACGCCGCCGTCGGTGTCGTTGATGGTCGCGTTGCCCTGCGTCCCGTCGAGAGGAACACCACGGATCTCCGGGGACACGTCCCCGTTCGCGGCGATGTCGGCTCCGCGATAGCGCCCGTGTTTGCTCTCGACCCCGGCGATCCCGGCGAGAGTGGTCCAGGTGATGCCGCACTCGGGGTGTTGCTGGCGCTGGATCTCCGCGGCATTGCCGTACGCCTCCAGTGCCACCAACGGGATCCGGGTCTGCTCGGAGATGGGAGTCGCCCAGTCGCGCAGCAGTTCTGCCGTGCGTCCAGGGGTGTTAATGTCGATGTAGGGAACGGGCGCACCCGGATTGGGCGGGATGCCCTCCGGGATGGCGACCTTCGATTTCGACGGCAGATCGAGGCAGCCCGCGGTCAGGAACATCGCCGAGGCGATGGCCGTGACAGCCACTGTCCGTCCGGCAGTCGACCGCACACCGATTCGGAATCCTCGCCGCCGCGAAGGCACCACCGTCATCCTCACTTCCGTCCTCGTCAACCGCTCACCGGTCACTCACCCACTGTGCCCGACACATCTCCGGCGACAGGGCAACGAATCGCCGATGCCCCGGCACCCGCCCCGGCCACTATGCCCGATATGTCCGTATTCGCAGGTAACGCGCATGGACACCCAGCCAACCAACTCTCGGGAGCCGCTCGGAGTTCCTGCAATCTGGCTGTACGATCGCCGAATTAGGCAACGCGACCCTAATCTGACGCACGAGGAGTCCGCACCGTGAACCTGGCTGACACCGGCTCGGCACCATCGGTGGGGACACAGCTGTTCGGCAGTGGGCTGATCGGTCTACGTGAGGGCCTCGAAGCCGGGATCGTCGTGATGATCCTCGTCGCGTTCCTCGTGAAGTCCGACCGCCGCGACGCCCTGAAATGGGTGTGGCTCGGGGTGGGCGCCGCGGTCGCCATGGTGCTGATCATCTTCGCGGCCATCCACTACGGCACCTCCACCCTCACCGGACTCACCGCTGAAGCGATCGCGGGAGTGACGTCACTGGCCGCAGTGGTCATCGTGACGTTCATGGTGCTGTGGATGAAGAAGGCCGCGGCGTCGATCTCCGGTGAACTCAGGCAGTCGATGACCCGGGCCCTCGAAGTGGGGGCCGGCGCGGTTGTCCTGCTGTCGTTCCTGGCCGTCGGTCGCGAGGGCGTCGAGACCGCCCTCCTGATGGTCGGGTACGCGGAGAACACATCGGGAAGCAACTGGCCCCTGATCGGCCTGATCATCGGCGTGGTCGGGGCGGTGGCGCTGACCGTCCTCCTGTACCAGGGCACCGTCCGGATCAACTTCCAGAAGTTCTTCACCTACACCGGCGCGTTCCTGGTGTTCGTGGCCGCCGGGATGCTCGCCTATGCGATCCGTGCACTGCAAACCGTCAACTGGATCCCGGGATTGTCGAACATCGCCTTCGACATCACCGACCACTACGACCAGACGTCCTGGTACGGCACGGTTCTGGCCGGCATCTTCAACTTCCGGCCCGATCCCACCGTGCTCCAGGTGGTCGGCTGGGCGGCCTACCTCGTCATCGTCATGACCGCGTTCCTGTGGCCGACAAGGCGCAAGGATCCCGCCACTCCCCCGGCACCGACCCCCACCTCGGCCACCGTCTGATCGACGCCCGGCCTCCTCGCGCCACCCAAGAAAGGCAGCACCCCCTTGAAGAATCCCACCCGAGCCACGAAAGTCGTTGCACTCATGTGCGCGGCTGTCGCCGGCCCCGTGTTCCTCGCGGCATGCACCGACAAGTCGGAGCCGTCCGAAGGTGACATCGCGGTGACCTCCACCGATGAGAGCTGCGACCTCGCGGCCACCGACGCCCAGACCGGCGACGTGTCGTTCAACGTGACGAACAACGGCAACAAGATCACCGAGTTCTACGTGTACGGCAACAACAATCGGGTGCTCGGCGAGGTCGAGAACATCGGTCCCGGTCTGACCGGAAAGCTGACGGTCGAGATCGTCGAACCCGGCACGTACGAGACGGCATGCAAACCGGGCATGGTGGGCACCGGTATCCGCAAGCAACTCGAGGTCACCGGGGAGACGAAGGAAAAGGCCAAGGCCCCGGCCGACGTCGAACAGGCCAAGGCCAGCTACCTCGACTACGTGCGCGGGCAGGTCAACGGATTCGCCGCGCAGACCGCCACCTTCGTCGAGGCCGTGAAGTCCGGTGACCTGGAGGCCGCGAAGGCGCAGTTCGGCCTCACCCGCACATTCTTCGAGCGGATCGAGCCGGTTGCCGAGTCGTTCCCCGACCTCGACCCCGCAATCGACATGCGGTGGGATGACACCGAAGACGGCGCCCAGCCGTTCACCGGTTTCCACCGTCTCGAGCGTTTCCTGTGGCCGCCGCAGCAGTCCGATGTGGGCGAGAACCCCGGCGATGTGACCCAGGCCGACTTCGACAACGCCCAGAAGACAGACAACAAGACCGAGGCAGACAAGGCCGCGGACGAACTGCTGGCAAACGTGAACGAGCTCAAGACCGAGGTCGACAAGCCCGACTTCACCTTCGAGACAGGCTCTTTCGTCAAGGGTCCGCAAGCGCTCATCGATGAGGTCGCGGCCACGAAGGTCGGGGGCGAGGAAGATCGTTACAGCCATACCGACCTGTGGGATTTCGCAGCCAACGTCGATGGTTCCGAGACGTTGATCGCTGCGATGCAGCCCATCATCGCCGCCAAGAATCCCGAACTGATGGACAAGATCACGGCACAGTTCGCCACCGTCCGGCAGTCCGTGGAGCAGTACCGCGAAGGTGACGGATACAAGTCGTACGACCAAGTGCCCGAAGAAGCGCGCAAGGCGTTCTCCGACCAGATCGATGCGCTGTCGCAGAGCCTGAGCCTGGTTCCGGGGCTTGTGATGGGTCAGTAGTGGACGGACCCGACGACAAGCGGGCCGCCGACAAGCCGGCCGACACCCCGTCCGAGCAGCCCCGACACCATTCCGGCGTGACCCGCCGGGTGGTGCTGGGTGCTGCCGGCGTGGGTGCGGTCGCAGCTGCGGCCGTCGGCGGCGCTGCGGTGGGACGGTCCACCGCAGCCGAATCGCAGGCCGACGCCAACGCCCACATCGTCCCGTTCTACGGCGAACGGCAGGCCGGCATCATCACCGAGGCCCAGGACCGCCTGCACTTCGCCTCGTTCGACGTGATCACCGACTCCCGAGAAGAGCTCGTGGACATGCTGCGGCGCTGGACCACCGCGGCCGAGCGGATGACCCGAGGTCTCGACACCGTCGAAGGCGGTGCACTCGACATGGGCGACTACACACCCCCGGCCGACACCGGCGAGGCCATCGGCCTGTCCGCTGCATCGTTGACGCTCACCATCGGCTTCGGGCCCGGACTGTTCGGACCGAGCGCGTCCAATCCCGCCGGGGTGGACCGCTTCGGCATCGCCGACCGCAAACCCGCTGCGCTGGTTGACCTCCCACCCTTTGTCGCCGATGCCATCGAGCGCACTCGCAGCTTCGGCGACATCGCAGTGCAGGCCTGCTCGAACGATCCACAGGTGGCGGTACACGCAATCCGGAACCTGGCGAGGATGGGGTTCGGCGTGGTCAGTGTGCGGTGGTCGCAGCTCGGGTTCGGTCGCACGTCGTCGACCACCACATCGCAGGCGACACCGCGGAACATGTTCGGTTTCAAGGACGGAACAGCCAACATCAAGGCCACCGACACCAAGGCGCTCGACGAGCACGTCTGGGTGGCCGAGAGCGACAACCCCGCCGGCGCACAGTGGATGACCGGCGGGTCGTACCTGGTGGCCCGGCGCATCCGGATGGACATCGAACCGTGGGACCGGGCGATGCTCCTGGAACAGGAACAGATCGTCGGACGCTTCAAAGGCAACGGCGCCCCTCTGGGCAAAGTAGACGAGTTCGACGAACCCGACTTCGCTATCGGCGACGGCACCGGACCGCTCATCGCCCGCAATGCCCATGTGCGCCTGGCACATCCGAACAACCTGGACGGCGTGCGGATCCTGCGCCGCGGCTACAACTTCACCGACGGTTCAGACGGTTTCGGACACCTCGACGCCGGTCTGTTCTTCATCGCCTACTGCCGCGACGCGCACAAGCAGTTCGTCCCCATGCAGCGTGCGCTCTCCACCAAGGACGCGATGATGGAGTATCTGATGCACACCGGCAGTGCACTGTTCGCCTGCCCACCCGGGGTCAACGAGGGCGAATACTGGGGTCAGAGCCTCTTCGAATAACCCAGCCCCTCCGGAAATGGTGGGTTCGGGCGAGTGAATCCGCAGGTCGGGCTCACCCTAACCCACCAAAATCGGGCTATCGGGGGAGGTTGGTGCGCCAGAACTCCGGTGTTCTCGGCCCGGGCCCTGCGGCCTCGGCAACGCGGATGTCGGCCATGAACTGCAGAACCGCTGCGCGCAGGGCGTCCTCGACACTCGGCCCGTCGGCAACCACCCGGACAGAACGTACTGCGTCGGGAACGAGGTCGTCCGGAAAACCGGCAGCGGCAAGACGTTCGAGTACCTTCTGCGCCAACGCCAGGGCCGGCTGACCGGTGGCGATGCCGTCGAGTACCGATCCCCTGGCCTTCTCCGCCGCCTTCCGGGTCTCCCATTCCTCGAGTTGGGTCTGCAGGTCGATGTCGCTCCCGCTGAGCACACCCTGGGTGCGAGCCGAGATCTTCGTGGTGAAAGCTCGTGCCACATCATCGATGTCGAAGGGGTCACCGGACCGGTCGGCCGCGATCCGGGCGTGGAAGAGCACCTGCAGCAGGATGTCGCCCAATTCCTCGAGCAGGTGGTCGCGGTCGCCGGAATCGATGGCGTCGAGCAGTTCGTAGGTCTCTTCGACGAGGTACCGGCGCAGCGACTCATGCGTCTGCTCCCGCTCCCACGGGCCGTCGCGACGCAGTCGGTCCATCAGCTCGACGGCCGCGAGAAGTTCCCAGCCGCTGGGCCGTTCGGTCACGTGCCACCTGCCGTGCCAGCCGCCGAAGGAACGGCCGCACGCATGTTGACCGAGCCCGGGGTGCGACCGTCGACAACCAGCAGGAGGTCTGCGACCACCTGCACCAACTCGACGTCGCGGACCCGGTCGCTGCCGATGCCGCCGGTACGTGGGATGGGCAGGCCGACCACGCCGGTGGTCGCGCGATAGACCACGCTCGGGTAGATCCGCTTTAGTCGGACCTGTTGAGAATCCATGAGTTTGAGCGGCGCGATCTTGATCTGGCTGCCGGCCACACCCACCTCTTTGACCCCGAGTTCGCGCGCCAGCATCCGCAACTTGGCCACCGACACCAGCCGTGCGACCTCTTCGGGTAGCGGACCGTAACGGTCGACCAGTTCGTCCACCACCCCGCCGATCTCCTCGGCCGAGTCCGCGGCGGCGAACTTGCGGTATGCCTCCAGGCGCAACCGGTCCGAATCGACGTAATCGACCGGGATGTGCGCATCCACCGGCAGATCGATTCGCACCTCGCGGTCTTCCTCGGTCGCGATCGGCCGGCCGTCCGCGGCCGCACGGTAGGCCTCCACCGCCTCGCCGACGAGTCGCACGTAGAGGTCGAACCCGACCCCCGCGACGTGGCCGGACTGTTCGGCACCCAAAACGTTTCCGGCGCCACGCAATTCGAGGTCCTTGAGGGCGACGGCCATGCCGGCGCCCAATTCGTTGTTCTGCGCGATGGTCGACAACCGCTCGTAGGCAGTCTCGGTGAGCGGCTTGTCGCCGTTGTACAGGAAATACGCGTAACCGCGTTCGCGGCTGCGACCGACGCGGCCACGCAACTGGTGCAGCTGCGACAGTCCGAGCACTTCCGCGCGGTCGACGATGAGGGTGTTCGCATTCGAGATGTCGAGACCGGTCTCGATGATGGTGGTACACACCAGGACGTCGTATTCGCGGTCCCAGAAACCCGTGACCGTGCGCTCGAGAAGGTCCTCGCCCATCTGGCCGTGTGCCACCACGACCCTCGCCTCAGGCACCATCTCCTTGATGGACGCCGCGGTCTTGTCGATGGTGCTCACCCGGTTGTGCACGTAGAACACCTGACCATCACGCAGCAACTCACGCCGGATCGCGGCCGCAACCTGCTTCGCTTGATAGGCACCGACATACGTGAGAACCGGGTGCCGTTCCTCGGGCGGGGTCAGGATGGTCGACATCTCGCGGATACCGGCCATCGACATCTCCAGCGTTCGCGGAATCGGCGTGGCCGACATGGTCAGCACGTCCACGTGGGTACGCAGCGCCTTGATGTGTTCCTTGTGCTCGACGCCGAAGCGCTGTTCTTCGTCGACCACGACCAGGCCGAGGTCCTTCCACCGCACACCGGAGGCCAGCAATCGGTGGGTGCCGACCACGATGTCGATGCTGCCATCGGCCAGTCCGTCGGTGACCTTGCGCGATTCGCGGGTGTCGGTGAAACGCGACAAGCCGGCCACCGTGACCGGGAACCCGGACATGCGTTCGGTGAACGTCTGCAGATGTTGTTGCGCGAGAATGGTTGTGGGCACCAGCACCGCAACCTGCTTGCCACTCTGCACGGCCTTGAACGCCGCGCGGACCGCGATCTCGGTCTTGCCGTAGCCCACGTCACCGACCACCACACGGTCCATCGGGACGGGCCGCTCCATGTCGCCTTTGACCTCGCCGATCACGGTGAGCTGATCGATGGTCTCGGTGAACCCGAAGGCGTCTTCCATCTCCCGCTGCCACGGGGTGTCGGGTGCAAACGCGTATCCGGGCGCGGCGTGCCGGGCGGCATACAGCTGCACCAGTTCGCCGGCGATCTCGCGAACAGCTTTGCGCGCCTTGCGTTTGGTGTTCTGCCAGTCCGACCCACCGAGCTTCGAGAGCGAGGGCGCCTCACCGCCGACGTACCGCGACAGCTGATCGAGCGAGTCCATCGGGACGAACAGTCTGTCGCCGGGATGACCACGCTTGCTCGGTGCGTATTCGATGACCAGGTATTCGCGGCGCGCGCCGCCGATCGTTCGCTCGATCATCTCGACGAACTTGCCGATGCCGTGCTGATCGTGCACCACCATGTCGCCGGCGTTCAATGCCAGTGGGTCGACCTGGTTGCGGCGCTTGGCCGGAAGTCGTCGCCCGTCCTGGGCGCCGGTCACCCGCGCACCGGTGAGGTCGGCTTCGGTGGCGACCACCAGGCCCGCATCGGGCAGCACCAGTCCCGAGGTCAGCGCGCCTCGCAGCACCGACACCACGCCGGGCTCGGGAACGGAGCCGGGTTCGGCCAGCCGCGCCGCCACCTCGGCCTCGCCCAGTCGTTCCACCAGGCGCTCGGCTGTTCCGGCGCCGGCGGCGACCACAGCGGCGCGGTTACCTGCGCCGATGTGTAGACGCAGGGAGGCAAAGGTTTTCGTGAGTTCGTCGCGGTCTCCGCGCGGTGCGGGCCCGGGCGTGACCGCGAGTTCGGTGCCCATTCCCATCGGACTCAACGTCCACCACGGCCGTTCGGCCTCGACGGTTTGCGTGTGGACCTCACCGAGTGACCGGTATGCGCTGGCCTCCAGGTGCAGGATGCCTCCCAGGTCGATCGGGGCGTCGGCCCCGCCACCGGCAGCAGTCCACGACGCCTCGAGGAACTCGGCGCCGGTGCGGGCGAGATCCGAGGCGCGGGTACGAACCTTCTCGGGATCCAGGACCAACACGTGCGTGCCCGCCGGCATCACCTCGGTGAGCAGTTGCATCTGCCCTGGGACAAGTGCGGGGATCAGCGCTTCCATGCCCTCGGTCGCGATCCCGTCGGAGAGCTTGGTGAGCATCTCCACCAGCGGACCGGTCGAACTACGCTCGACATCGTTGCCGGTCCCGGCTATCTCGCCTGCCAGCTCTGCCGCACGAGTCCGGACCCCGGTGGTCAGCAGCAGTTCCCGGCACGGATGGATGTGGACGAGCTTCATGTCCACCTCGGGCTGACTGCGCTGGTCGGCAACCGAGAAGGCACGCTGCTCGGTGATCTCGTCGCCCCAGAACTCCACGCGCACCGGGTAATCGGTGGTGGTCGGGAACACGTCCAGAATGCCGCCGCGCACCGCGAACTCGCCTCGTTTGCCGACCATGTCGACACGGGCGTAGGCGAGTTCGGCCAGTTTCTCGATCAATGCATCGAAGTCGACCTCCGCTCCCTCACGCAGGGTGATCGCGTCGAGGTCGCCGAGTCCCGGGGCCATCGGTTGCACCAGCGAACGCACGGTGGTGACCACCACGCTCAGCGGGGGGCCGTAGCTGCTGTCCTCGGGATGCCGGAGGCGATGCAGCACTCGCAGCCGCTGGCCGACCGTGTCAGCCGACGGCGACAACCGCTCATGCGGCAGCGTCTCCCACGACGGGAAGTTGCTGACCCTCTTGCCGATCATGTCCCGCAGCTGGGCCGTGAGCTCATCGGCTTCGCGTCCGGTCGCCGCGACGACGAGCACGGGATCCGGGGAGGCCGCGGCCATGGCCGAGATCAGGAACGGCCGGGCGGCGGGTGGGCCCACCAGCTCCAATTCCGGGGCTCCCAGCTGGGCCACCACTCCGGTCAGGGCCACGTCCGACGCCGCGATCTGCGCCAAACCCGACAGCTGTCCCGTGAAAAATGCAGCAGAGGGCCCAGTCACACGAACAGTTTACGGGTGCGAACAAGGGCCGCCGGGCCGGGACCGTCGTGGACCGGAACGAAACCCGGGCAACAGCCTCGTCGCCGGAGACCGGGCAGTTACGCTAGGCCGCATGAAAACCCGCTGGTCGGTGGCCAACCTGCCACGTATGGACGGCAAGCGTGTTGTCGTCACCGGTGCCACGAACGGCATCGGATGGGAAACCGCGCGTGGACTGGCGCGTGTCGGGGCCCATGTGGTGCTGGCGGTACGCGATCTCGATCGCGGCAAGGAGCGTGCCGAGCAGATCGCCGACGAGACCAGCGGCGCCCGCACCGAGGTCGTCGAACTCGATGTCGCCGATCTGTCCTCCGTTCGTCGATGCGCTGACGGTCTCGGACCGCTCGACATCCTCGTCAACAATGCGGGCGTGATGGCGTCGGAGCGGCGGACCACCGTCGACGGGTTCGAGATGGCGCTCGGAACCAACTTCCTCGGACCGTTCGCGTTCACCAACCTCTTGCTGCCCCAGATCGCCGAGCGCGTCGTGATCGTCGGATCCACGTCGCACAAGACCGGTGAGATCAACCTGGACGACCCACATTTCGAGCGCCGCACGTGGACACGCCCCACGTCGTACTCCCAGTCCAAATTGGCCGACATGTTGTGGGCGCTCGAACTCGATCGTCGATTGCGCAAGGCTGGTTCGACGATCACCACTGCCATTGCTCACCCGGGGTGGGCCACCACCGGCATCCTCGGGGTCACCGGGATCGCACCTCTGGACAAGGTGATCGAGGCCGCCGGCGCTGTGCTCGCCAATACGCCAGAACAGGGCGCGGCCGTCACGCTGTACGCGATGAATCCCGATGTGCCCTCGGGGGCGTATGTCGGACCCGACGGTCGATTCGGCCTGCGCGGCGATCCGGTTCTGGTCGGGCGCACCCCGAAGGCCTGCGACTTCCGGACAGCCGGCCTGCTGTGGGAGTTCGCAGAGCGCGAGACCGGCACGGAGTTCGGTCTGTGAGTGTGTTGATCCGACCGGCCACCGCGCCGGATTGTGTTGCGGTGGCCGACATCTACCGCCACTACGTCGAGAACACGGTGATCACGTTCGACTACGACTCGCCGTCCGCAGCCGACTGGAAGGCCAAGCGTGCGGATCTGAACGCCCAGCGGATGCCGTTTGTCGTCGCCTCGGACGAGACCGGCGCGGTGGTCGGGTTCGCGTACGTGGCGCAGTATCGCGTCAAACAGGCATACGCCTGGACGGTGGAGAACACCATCTATCTCAGCCCCGACCACACCGGGAAGGGCTATGGAACCGCGTTGATGAACGGGCTTCTCGACGCGGTGCGATCGACGTCGATCCGACGGATCGTCGCGGTGATCGCCGACGTGCCCGGTACGGGCTCCATCGCACTGCACACCAAGGCCGGTTTCTACGACGTCGGCAGGTTGCGGCGGATCGGCTACAAACACGGCGCGTGGGTCGATTGCGTGCAGATGCAGCTGGACGTGAACGAATCGGACGATCCGCCTACCTGAATACCCAGCACCGGGATTAAACGGACCGCGGTCCGCGTTGATAGTGTCATGTCTGTGTCGCGCATGCCCGCCTTGTTCCTCAGCCACGGTGCGCCGCCGTTGGTGGATGACACCCGATGGGTCTCCGAACTCCGTGCGTGGTCCGGCGATCTGCCCCGGCCGTCGGCGATCCTGATCGTCTCGGCGCACTGGGAGTCCGCTCCGCTGACCATCGGTTCGACCGATCCCACCGTGCCGCTGACCTACGACTTCGGCGGTTTCCCCGAGCGCTACTACCGCGCGCGCTACGACGCACCCGGGGCCGTCGACCTCGCCGCCCAGGTCGCCGCGTTGATGCCCGACGGACAAGCAGTCCACCACGACACTGACCGCCGACTCGACCACGGCGCCTATGTGCCGTTGACCGTGATGTACCCGGAGGCGCAGATCCCGGTCTTGCAGGTGTCGCTGCCGACACTCGACCCCGAGAAGTTGCTCGACCTCGGCCGGCGACTGCGCCCGTTGCGCGACCAGGGCGTCCTCATCATCGGGTCCGGGTTCACCACACACGGGCTGCCGTTCCTGCGTGACCCACGCCCCGACGCCCCTGCACCCACCTGGTCGAAGGAGTACGACAGTTGGGCCGCAGAACGATTCGCCGCGGGAGACGTGGAGTCACTGGTGCGTTTTCGGACCGAGGCGCCGGGCATGCCGTACGCCCATCCGACGGTCGAGCACTGGTCGCCGCTGTTCGTGGCACTGGGCGCGAGCGACGACCCGGAGCAGCAGGGTCAGCAGATCATCGACGGATTCTGGATGGGCCTGAGCAAACGGAGCCTGCAGCTGAGCTGACGAGTCGGTCCTCGACAGCAGCCTGGGGCTACCCCTTGTCGGTGTAGTCCGGACCGACGAGATGTGGGTCGGATTCCAAGTGCGACAACCCGTTCCAGCAGAGGTTCACCAGGTGGGCGGCCACCACCTCCTTGGACGGCTCACGGACGTCGAGCCACCACTGAGCGGTCACGGTCACCATTCCCACGAGGGCCTGTGCGTACAGCGGCGCCAGTGCCGGGTCGCGGTCGCGGCGCTGAAAATCACTGGCCAGAAGGTGTTCGACCTGGCTGATGGCGTCGGTCAGCAAGCTCGAGTACTTACCGGTCTCGCCCGCTGTGGGGGTACCGCGCACCAGGATCCGGAACCCCTCGGTGCGGTCTTCCATATAGGTCAGCAAGGCCAAGGCCACCTGCTGGATCCGGAACCTCGACCGGTTCTGGGTGAGCGAGGACGTGATCATCCCCAACAGGGTTTCCATCTCGCGGTCCACCACCACGGCGTAGAGACCCTCTTTGCCGCCGAAATGTTCATACACAACAGGTTTGGAGACGCCTGCGCGCTGAGCGATCTCCTCGACAGAGGTCGAGTCGAAACCGCGCTCGGCGAACAGCCCACGGGCCACCTCGATCAGCTGGTGGCGCCGCTGTGTTCCCGTCATGCGGGCTCGCGGGGCGCGTTGCACCTTCTCTTCGTGTGCGGTGGGACGGTCGACAGTCACCTCGGTCCCTCCTGTCACTCGTTGCTCCGCCACCAGGACTCGAACCTAGAATGCCTGAACCAAAATCAGGAGTGTTGCCGATTACACCATGGCGGATTGCGCTCACGATTGTGCCACGCGTCCGGACCCCGAGCGCAACAGGTCCGGACTGCGCACAGCTCAGTCCTTGGGGCCGCCTGCGACGTAGATCACCTGTCCGGACACGAAACCGGCACCTTCGCTGACGAAGAACGAGGCCGTGTGGGCGATGTCATCGGGCACACCCGTCCGCGCGACCGGGATCTGCGAAGCAGCGGCCTTCTTGAAGTCCTCGAAGGGAACGCCGACGCGTTCGGCCGTGGCCGCGGTCATCTCGGTCTCGATGAATCCGGGGGCGATGGCATTGGCGGTGACGCCGAACTTGCCCAGCTCGATGGCCAGGGTCTTGGTGAAGCCCTGCATGCCTGCCTTGGCGGCCGAGTAGTTGACCTGGCCACGGTTGCCTTGGGCCGAGGTGCTCGAGAGGTTCACGATCCGGCCGAACTTGGCGCCGACCATGTGCTGCTGCACCGCACGCGACATCAGGAAAGCACCGCGCAAGTGCACGTTCATGACCGCGTCCCAGTCCGAGACGGGCATCTTGAAGAGCAGGTTGTCACGGGTGATGCCGGCGTTGTTGATCAGGACGGTCGGGGCACCGAGTTCGTTCGCGACTCGTTCGACCGCGGCGGCCACCGAGTCCTCGTCGGAGACATCGGCGCCCACGGCCAGCGCTTTGCCACCGGCGTCGGTGATCGCCTTGACGGTGTCGGCACAACTGCCCTCGTCGAGGTCCAGCACTGCCACCGCCAGGCCGTCGGAGGCCAGACGCTTGGCCACCGCCGCGCCGATGCCGCGGGCCGCTCCGGTCACGATCGCCGTTCTCTGTTCGCTCACAAACAACTCCTTGTCGAAGAAACCTGATTCGTCCACCCGGCCGGCCCGAACCATCACTGCGCTGCCCGGTCGATACTCACCCAGTTGTATCAAGACCCCTCCGAAGGTGCGTAGGATCGGGCCGTTCCCCCGCTTCCAACCGCATGGGAGTTCTATGTCCGCGGCCCCCGCATCCGCGCCTTCGTCGTCCGGACCGACCGCAGTTCTGGTTCTCGCCGCAGGCGCAGGCACCCGGATGAAGTCCGCGACCCCGAAAGTCCTGCACACCATCGCCGGCCGCACGCTGCTGTCCCACGCGCTGCACGCCGCAGACGACATCGCTCCCGACCACCTGGTGGTCGTCGTCGGCCACGACCGCGCCCGGGTCGAGACCGCGTGCTCGGAGATCGCCACCACGTTGGGCCGCCAGGTGGTGACGGCGGTGCAGGAGCAGCAGAACGGCACCGGTGACGCCGTGCGCGCCGGTCTGTCGGCGTTGCCCGACGGCTTCGACGGCACCGTGCTGGTGACCGCGGCGGATGTCCCCCTGCTCGACGGACCGACACTTCATGCGCTGATCAGCGACCACACCGCGTCGCCCCGTGCCGCGGTGACAGTGCTCACGTCCACAGCCGAAGACCCCACCGGGTACGGCCGGGTTCTGCGAACCCAGGACGGTGCGGTCACGGCGATCGTCGAACAGAAGGACGCCACGGAGCAGCAACGGGAGATCACCGAGGTCAACTCGGGCGTCTACGCGTTCGACGCGCAGACCCTGATGGGGGCCCTGGCCGAGTTGTCGCCCGACAACGCACAGCACGAGCTGTACCTCACCGATGTCATCGAGATCGCCAACCGGCACTCGAAAGTGGTGCGCGCCAAGCACATCGACGACGCCGCCCTGGTCGCCGGCTGCAACGACAGGCTGCAACTGTCCACCCTGGGCGCCGAACTCAATCGCCGGGTCCTCGCCCGCCACATGCTGGCCGGCGTCACGATCATCGATCCGGGCACCACCTGGATCGACGTCGATGTGACGATCGAGCCCGACGTCACCATCGCGCCCGGCACCCAACTGCTCGGAACCACCGACGTCGCGACCGGGGCGCAGATCGGGCCCGACAGCACCCTTGCGAACGTCACCGTGGGGGCCGGCGCCTCGATCGTCCGAACCCACGCGACCGACGCGGTGGTGGGCGCCGACACCCAGGTCGGTCCCTTCGCCTACCTGCGACCCGGCAGCGTGCTGGGCGACGGCGGCAAGATCGGGACCTTTGTCGAGACCAAGAACGCCGACATCGGGCCCGGCGCCAAGGTGCCCCACCTGACCTATGTGGGCGACGCCACCATCGGCGAGGGCACCAACATCGGCGCCTCGAGCGTCTTCGTGAACTACGACGGTGTGAACAAGAACCGGACTGTCGTCGGCTCACACTGCCGCACCGGGTCCGACACGATGTTCGTCGCACCGGTCAACGTCGGTGATGGCGCCTACACCGGAGCGGGTACCGTCTTGACGCAGGATGTGCCCGCGGGCGCCTTGGCGATCTCCGGTGGCAAACAACGAAACATCGACGGTTGGGTGCAAGCCAAACGGCCCGGCACGCCCGCAGCCCGGGCGGCTGCCGACGCACTCACCGTCGCCGATCACGTGCAACAAGAAAGTGAAGATCAGTGACCTGGACCACCACAGACAACCAGAAGAGCCTCATGCTGTTCTCTGGTCGTGCACATCCCGAGCTGGCCGACGCGGTCGCCCGGGAACTCGACATCAAGGTCACCCCGCAAACCGCCAGAGACTTCGCCAACGGTGAGATCTTCGTGCGTTTCGAGGAGTCGGTCCGTGGCTCAGATGCTTTTGTGCTCCAGAGCTGCCCGTATCCCCTGAACAAGCACCTGATGGAACAGCTGATCATGATCGACGCCCTCAAGCGTGGGTCGGCCAAGCGCATCACCGCCATCCTGCCGTTCTACCCGTATGCGCGTCAGGACAAGAAACATCGTGGGCGCGAACCCATTTCGGCTCGTCTGGTGGCCGATCTGCTGAAGACCGCGGGCGCCGACCGCATCATCACGGTCGACCTGCACACCGACCAGATCCAAGGGTTCTTCGACGGACCGGTCGACCACATGCACGCGCAGGGTCAGCTGTCGGAGTACGTCAAGAACAAGTACGGCACCAAACACATCACGGTGGTCTCCCCCGACTCCGGACGTGTCCGCGTCGCCGAGAAGTGGGCCGACTCGCTCGACGGTGCGCCGCTGGCCTTCATCCACAAGACACGCGACCCCCTGGTGCCCAACCAGGTGAAGTCCAACCGTGTGGTCGGTGACGTCTCGGGACGCACCTGCGTGCTGATCGACGACATGATCGACACCGGCGGCACCATCGCCGGCGCGGTCCAGGTCCTCAAGGACGCCGGCGCAGGCGACGTGATCATCGCGACCACACACGGCGTCTTCTCCGACCCCGCTGCCGAGCGACTCGCCAACTGCGGAGCCCGTGAGGTCATCGCCACCGACACGTTGCCGATCGGGCCGGAAAAGCAGTTCGACAGCCTCACCGTGCTGTCGATCGCGCCGCTGCTGGGCCGCACCATCCGTGAGGTGTTCGAAAACGGTTCGGTGACAAGCCTGTTCAACGGAAGCGCATAGGCACTCCGGTGGCGACCATCTACCACAACCCCAAGTGCTCGACGTCGCGCAAGGCATTGCAGCGGATGCGCGACGGCGGGGTCGAGCCGACGATCGTCAAATATCTGGAGACACCGCCGAGCCGTGTCGCCCTGGAGAAGATGATCGCCGACGCCGGCATCGAGGTCCGTCAGGCAGTTCGCAAGCGCGAGTCCCTGTACACCGAACTCGATCTCGCCGACGCGACCGACGACGAGTTGCTCGACGCGATGGCCACCAACCCGATCCTCATCGAGCGGCCGTTCGTGGTGACCGACAAGGGCACGCGACTCGCGCGTCCGGTCGAATCGATCGACGACATCCTCTGAGAAGAGGGCCGGCCGCCTAACCGCCGAACGGCGCGATGGCGGTCAGGGTGGGCTTCGGCAGCGGTCGCTGCACACGCGGCACGGCGATGGCGGCCAGGCCGCGAAGTACGCCCTTTGTCATGTCGAAGAAGTCGAAGTAGTCGCGCCAGACGGTGATCAGGCCATCCGCGATCTCGAACCGGCCACAGACCCAGAACTGCATCGAGAACCTGCCGAAGGTGAGTTCGTCGATGCGTTCGGTCAGCACCACGGGACCGTCGGTGGTGACGTTGATGAACTGCACGCCGAAGCCCGCGCGAGGGTTCTCCATCACCTTGAAGAGCTTGGCGACGCGGGACTTGCCGCGGACCGTCGAGACGCCCACGTTGGTGTAGTCGATGTCGGGGTGAACCAGCTCCATCGCGGCGCCGAGGTCGCCGAGGGCGAGCAGTTCGAGGAACGACCGGGCGATCTCCGCCTCAGATCTGTCGGTCTCTGTGTCGAAATCGTCTGTCATACCGGCGACGCTACCCGCCGGTGGCGCGGCGTGGTCGCCGAAGTCGGCGAGCCGGTCACAGCGCCGCCCATCAGCGCGAATCGGAGCCACGGCACGGGTGCGGTATAGTCTGACCCGTTGTCTCGGCGAGGGTGATCTCGATTGTCACCGTGATCGGCGCGGCGTGGTTCTCCCCTACGGGTGCACTGTGGCTGTCTGTCGATGTTGTCGTGACCCACAGACCCACCACCCGTAACACCGAGGAGAACACCCATCATGGCCACTGCCAATCAGGCCAGCAATCTGAGCGTTTCGATCCGCACCGAGAGCGGCAAGGGCGCAGCCCGTCGTACCCGTCGCGCAGGCAACGTGCCCGCCGTGCTCTACGGCCACGGCACCGAGCCCAGGCACCTCACCATCCCGGCCCGTGAGTTCGCCGCGATCCTGCGTAACAACGGTCTCAATGCCGTCATCGACCTCGACATCGAGGGCGAGACCCAGCTGGCACTGACCAAGCAGGTCGACGTGCACCCGATCCGCAACTACATCGAGCACGCCGACCTCGTCGTGATCAACCGCGGCGAGAAGGTCACCGTCGAGGTCGCGATCGTTGTCGAGGGCGACGCCGCCCCCGGCAACCTGGTCACCCAGGACGCCAGTGTCATCGAGATCGAGGCCGACGTGCTGTCGATCCCCGAGCAGATCGTCGTGTCGGTCGAGGGCAAGGAAGCCGGATACTCGATCAGCGCGGCCGAGCTCGACCTGCCCGAGGGCGTCACGCTGATCTCCGATCCCGAGACGCTGATCATCGCCGTCAACGAGGCTCAGAAGGCCGAGACCGAATCGGACACCGACGCTTCCGAGCCGGCCGAGACCGATTCCGCCGCCGAGGGCGACTCCGCCGGCGAGTAGTCAGCGCCGCAAGGATTCCGCCGTCTCCGGCCCGCGCACTTCGGTGTCGCGGGCCGGAGTCGTCTGCGGCGCCGGTCTCGACGACGCGCCTGCCGACGTTCCCAGCAGCTTGATGGTCACTCCCGCCGCGCTGACCACGACGCCGGCCACCTCCCACACCCCGAGCTGATCGCCGAACATCGGCCAGGCGATCACCATGGTGGTGGGCGGCACGAGCAGCAGCAGGGTGCTCAGGTGCATCGGTCCGGCCTCTCGATTGACCCACAGGTAGGCACCCCAGCCGCCGAACGTCGCAAAGACAACGGCCCATCCCAGCGACCACGCGAAGTCGAACGTCATCGGCGGAATCACCTCCCCGACAGCCACATTCACAGCCCAGAAGATGACCGCACCCACAACGCACTGCACGGCCAGGGCGGCCGCCATCGGCTCGGGCGGCCGCAGTCGCCGCTCGGTGAGTGTGGCCGCGACCAGGGCGAGCATCCCGAACGTGCACAGCAGGTAAGCCCACCAGGGAACGCCGCCGGCGTGCATCTTGCCCCCGACCACAAGTCCGACACCCGCGATGCCGACGGCCAGGCCCAGCCACTCACGGGCTCCTATCCGCTGACCGAGCACGGGCACCGCACACGCCGCCACCACCAACGGCTGCAGTGAACAGATCAATGCGGTGATGCCGGGACTCAGCCCCGCGCCCACCGAGGCGCTGATTGCCCCCAGGTACAGACCCTGCATCACGATCGCCAGGCCCACCTGTCGCATCACGCCTGCGCGGGTGATGCGCAGCCGCCTCACCACACAGAATCCGATCAGCAGGATGGCAGCAACCGCGAACCGGCAGCTGAGCAGCATGTGCCAGGAGGAATAGCGGGCGGCGAGCTCTGCTCCGAGATAACCCGAGCTCCATGTGAGCACCAGAACCGTCGAGGCTTTGATCATGGCGACAGGTAAACACACCGGTCGGTATACTTGCAGTGTACCGAGCCACCGACCGAGGAGATCCATGACCGTTCCCGCTGTCCTCGACGTACCGACCGAGGCGCCCATGACCCCGGCAGCCGAGCGAATCCTCGACGCCGCGGGGACCTTGTTCTACACCCACGGCATCCGAGCGGTCGGTGTCGACTCGATCGCCGAGGCCGCCGGCACCACCAAGAAGACGATCTACGACCGGTTCGGATCCAAGGACGGGCTGATCGTCGCTTATCTACATCGCCGAAGTCTGCGGTGGCGCAGCCTCGTGCTCGACTTCATCCGTCCCCTTCCGGTGGGGCGCGCACAGGCCCTGGCCGTGTTCGACGCCACCGACGAATGGATGGCGTCGTGGGTGCGCGGCTGCGGCTTCATCAATGCGTACGCCGAACTCGGCGGAACCGACCATCCCGGCGTCGAGATCATCGTCGAGGAGAAGGCGTGGGTGCGTGACCTGTTCGCGCACACATGTACCGCAGCCGGCTATCCGCAGCCCGATTTCCTCGCCGGGCAGTTGACGCTCTTGCACGAGGGCAGCATCGTCGCCCGGACCGCGGGGGCACAGGACGATGCATCACGGGTTGCGAAGCTGACCGCGCAGGTGCTGCTGGACGCTCCGGTGGGCGAACCGTCGTGATGGGCACGGATGACAGAATGAGCGCGTGACCGAGAGCATCGTGATTGTCGGCCTGGGCAATCCGGGCACCCGCTACGAGAAGACCCGCCACAACGTCGGGGCGATGGCGGTACAACACCTCGCGCACAAGCTCGGCGAAAAGTTCAAGGTACACAAGAAGTCCGGGGCCCAGATCGCGGTCGGACGGTTGGCAGGCACTCCCGTTGTCCTGGCCGTCCCGACGTGTTTCATGAACGAATCGGGCCGCCAGGTCGGGCCGTTGGCGTCGTTCTATTCCGCAGGTCCGCAGTTCTCGGGACCACACACACTCGTGGTGGTCCACGACGAATTGGACATCGACTTCGGAGCGGTCCGCCTGAAGCAGGGTGGCGGCGAAGGGGGCCACAACGGCCTTCGCTCCATCTCGCAGGCCGTGGGCAGCAAGGACTACCTCCGGGTCCGGCTCGGAGTGGGCCGACCTCCCGGTCGTCAGGATCCCGCCGACTTCGTCCTCAAGCCGTTCTCGACGTCCGAACGCACCGAGGTGCCACTGCTGCTGGAGAACGCGTCCGACGCGATCGAATTGCTGATCTCGAACACCCTGGAAGACGCTCAGAACCGCGTGCACGCGTGGTGAGCTGACAACCGCGCCGTCGCGCCGGAGAAGCTCGATTTGTGAGGTGGCACTCGCTAGCCTGTTACAAGCTTCGCCGGCCGACCGATACATCGAAGAAGCCGCAATGAAAAGAGGAACGCATGCCTGTCATCGCTGACAAAACCGGGATCAACAACGTCGGGATTCTCGGCATCGGCGCCTATCGGCCGGATCGCGTGGTCACCAACGCAGAGATCTGCGAGAAGATCGACTCCAGCGATGAATGGATCTACACCCGCACCGGAATCAAGACCCGGCGGTTCTGCGGGCCGGACGAGAACGTCACCACGATGGCCATCGATTCCGGACGCAAGGCCATTGCCAATGCGCTGCTGAGCGGTTCGGACATCGACGCCGTCATCGTCGCCACCAACACCCACCTGCTGCTCACCCCCGGTGCCGGCACCGCGGTCGCCACCGCGCTCGGCGCCAACGGGGTGCCCGCTTTCGACGTCACCGTCGGATGCGCCGGATTCGGCTACGCGATGGGGATCGGCGCCGACATGATCCGCGGAGGCAGTGCCACCAACGTTCTTGTCATCGGATCCGAGCAGCTGTCGATCGCGCTCGACATGACCGATCGCGGCAACTGCTTCATCTTCGGTGACGGCGCCGGCGCCGTTGTCCTCGGAGCCACCGAAACCCAGGGCGTCGGCCCGGTCATCTGGGGCAGCGACGGTTCGCAGTACGACGCGATCCGCCAGGACATCGACTGGCTCGAGTTCATCGAAGGCGACCGCAAACAGCGCCCCTACCTGCGGATGGAGGGCACCAGCGTCTTCCGCTGGGCGGCATTCGAGATGGGCAAGGCAGCTCAGCGGGCGCTGGACGCCGCAAAGATCGACGCGCAGGAACTCGACGTCTTCGTCCCACACCAGGCGAACGCACGGATCAACGACCTGCTGGCCCGCGGCCTCAAACTCCGCGACGACGCTGTTGTCGCCGGCGACATCGAGACCACCGGCAACACCTCTGCCGCCTCGATCCCGCTGGCCATGGAGGACCTGCTGTCCAACGGCAAGGCCAAGCCAGGCGATACCGCACTGCTGCTCGGTTACGGCGCCGGCCTCAGCTACGCCGCGCAGGTCGTCACCCTCCCGCCGGTCCCGTTCGAGTAGCACCTCCACCGAGCGGGCCGCTTGGCGGTGGCGGCGATTGGTACCCGAACGCGCTGGTCTGTAGCCTTTTCTGAGTGAGTTCCGACCCGACCGCTACACCTGCCGAAACCCCTACCGCCAACAAGGCCGTGGTGGCCCGCGAGGTGGCCCGCCGTCGCACATTCGCGATCATCTCGCACCCGGATGCCGGTAAGTCGACGATGACCGAGGCGCTGGCCCTGCATGCGCGGATGATCAGCGAAGCGGGCGCCATCCACGGCAAAGCCGGCAGGCGCTCGACCGTGTCGGACTGGATGGAGATGGAGAAGGCTCGCGGTATCTCCGTGAGCTCGACCGCGTTGCAGTTCAACTACCGCCTCGACAAGACCAGCAGCGGTGTCGACGAGGTCAATGTGATCAACCTCGTCGACACGCCCGGTCACGCCGACTTCTCCGAGGACACCTACCGGGTGCTCACGGCCGTCGATGCCGCCGTGATGCTCATCGATGCGGCCAAGGGACTCGAGCCACAGACCCTCAAGCTGTTCCAGGTGTGTCGCCACCGCGGCATTCCCATCATCACCATCGTCAACAAGTGGGACCGGCCGGGACGCACTCCCCTGGAGCTGATCGACGAGATCAGCGACCGCATCGGCCTGACCCCCACCCCCCTGTACTTCCCCGTCGGCATCGCCGGAGACTTCCGCGGATTGCTCGACCGGCGGACCGGCAAGTACATCCACTTCACCCGCACCGCCGGTGGCGCGACGATCGCACCCGAAGAGCTCATCGAACCCGAGGATGCACTCGCTCGCGAGGAGGACGACTGGACCACCGCGGTCGAGGAGAGCGAACTGCTCTCGGAGATGGGCCAGGACCATGACCAGGAGATGTTCCTGGCCGGCCAGACGTCGCCGATGATCTTCGCCTCCGCTGTGCTCAATTTCGGTGTACGCCAACTGCTTCAGGCCCTGATCGAGTTGGCACCGCCGCCCACGGGCCGCGAGGCGATCGATCACACGGTCCGCGAGGTCACCGACGCGTTCAGCGCCGTGGTCTTCAAGGTGCAGGCGGGCATGGATTCCTCGCATCGAGATCGACTGGCCTACATGCGCATCGTCTCTGGAGAGTTCGAGCGGGGCATGGTGGTCACCCACGCTCAAACCGGGAAACCGTTTGCCACCAAGTACGCCCAAGCCGTGTTCGGCCGAGACCGCTCGACGGTGGACACCGCTTACCCCGGCGACGTGGTGGGTTTGGTCAATGCCATGGCGCTGGCCCCCGGCGACACCCTCTACTCGGGTCCGAAGGTTCAATTCCCGCCCATCCCCTCCTTTGCCCCCGAACACTTCTCGGTGTGCCGTGCCGAATCGGCAGGCAAGTACAAGCAGTTCCGCAAGGCCATCGACCAGCTCGACTCCGAAGGTGTTGTGCAGGTGCTGCGCAACGATATTCGCGGCGATGCCTCCCCGGTGCTCGCCGCTGTCGGTCCGATGCAGTTCGAGGTCGTGACGGCGCGGATGAAGACCGAGTTCGGGGTCGAGACGAGCTTCCAGGGCCTGCCTTACCAGTTGGCCCGTCGGACCGACGCCGAGAGCGTGGACGAACTGAACCGGCAGCGAGGGGTGGAGGTGTTCACCCGCAGTGACGGGGCACTCCTGGCTCTCGTCAGCGACAAGTGGCGGCTGCAGTACATCGAGAAGGAACACGGCGACCTGACTCTCGAACCCCTGGTGGCGGCGGCAGATTGATGCGGTCACGGTTCCACCGGGTCGCAATGGCGGTCGCCGCATGCGCTCTGGTGACGGCCGGATGCGGTGGCCAGTCGAACTCGTCCGAGGACCCCGTGAGTTCATCGACGGTCGCGCCGACGCCGACGGCCCCGCAGAACGCCAGAGTCGCCGATGACCAGTGCCGATCGACACCGCCGACCGGCCCGATCGATCACAGTCTGCAGAATCTCTCGTTCGCCACCGGCCAGGCCACGGTCGCGATCACGGGTGCCGAACCACAACAAGGCTGCTATCGCTTCGCGCGGTGGGGCAATGCCGATCCGGCGGTCCCGATCGACAGTCTGCTGTTCCTGTTCAAAGACGAAGGCTCCGACGGCGTCACCATCGACATGCTCGTCGGCGACCTGACCACCCGCACTGCACTCAATGCGCGGATCACGGTTGTCGTCGACGGGACCGCCTACGGTGCCGACACCTGTGCGACGACGGTGACCGCCCTGTCCAGCACCGCCGTCGCCGGTGAGTTCAACTGCCCGACCGCAACTCGCATCTTCGGCAACCCTTTTGCTCCGCTCGACGACACCGAGCCCGAACCGAGCCAGTCGTCACCCTTGCCGACGGTCGCGGTGTCGGGTTGGTTCACCGTCGCTCCGGACGCGGGCTAGCGCGAGACGTCGAAAGCCGCCGATGTACCGGTGAAGCCGGTGATCGTGCCCGCCGGATTCTTCGAGTCGCCGAAGTAGCGGATGCGGAACCTGCCGGACGTCCCGGCAGGAATGTTCCACAGGACGGTGATCACCGAGGTGTCGGTACTGTTGGCCGGTCGCGCCCAATGCATCTCGGTCGACCATGCGTTGTCGTCGTAGACCCGGTCCCACGTGCCGTCCGTCCACTGTTGCACTTCGACGTAGGTATCCGACGTACGCAGATTGTTGTTGGGATGGGCACCGACGAACTCCACGGCCACCGTGCTCCCGCCTCGATGACGAGGCTCAGGACCCCTCAGTACGTCTCCGAAACGGTGCCCCGCGATCGGGACGTCCGGAGGTGGAGGCGGCACGAGATCCGGTTGGATGCCGGATTTGTTCAGGGGCGCCGGTCCCCGTCCGAGATCGGAACCCCTCGCCATGGCCCCGGCGAGGGCGTCGAAACTCTGCATATACGCCGACAGTGTCCACCGGCCGAACTGCGTCTCCCCGCCCTCGTACTGCTGTGACACATACTCTTCCGGGGTGGTGACGTACTGGCTGTATCCGTTGGCGAAGCCCTGCAGCAGTACGTTGTCCGCCGAGATCTGCAAGGCGTGTGCCACGACTTGCCGCACCCGGAGCCCTGAGACGATGGTGAACTCGGCAGGGGCAGCCGCAAGCACGAGATCGCCTATCCGGATGATCTGGACCGGCATGATCTGAGGTATCCATGGCCACGGTGGCAGCAGCCCCAACGGAAACGCGATGAGCTTGGGAGCCTGCACGTCTCGCACCCATGGCGACACCTCGGCGTCGAGCCCACCCACCGCGGCCACCAAGGGATTGACCTGTCCCTCATAGAAGAACGGCAAGGGCTGTTCGAAGTTGTCCTCCGAGCTGGTTGCCACCGCGCCGGCGCCCATCATCGCCGGGCTGGTGCGCGCGGGCTTTCCATCTGGGGTGTACGTACCGTCGATGGCGACGTCGGAGAAGTCGACGTAGTGCACCACAGATTCCACCCCGCTGCGAGTCATCGGCGAGGCAGAGCGGGATGCCTCACGGCCCGCCTGATATTGACGCTCACCGATGATGGCGCAGTTGGCCCGGTTGTCGGCCGTGGGTCCAGATGGACTGAACGGCACCAGATCGAGGTTCGGGGTCATGTCTCCGGCGTTGGTCTGCGGGAACGCCGCGATCACGCCCGGCTCATCACTCTCCCATCGGTGGCTGGCATAACCCTTGTTGTCCACCGTGATCAGGCGATTGTGGTCGGCGATCGAGGTTCCGTGCGTGGAGAACCAGGTGATCACGCCGATGTCCTTGCCTGCCTGCGCCAGCCGGAGCACGGTCACTGCTGGGTCGATGGCGTCGGGGAACGCATTCTTGTCTTGGAGCGGGTTCAGATCGAAGGCGACTCTCGAGCGCTGCGCGCTCGCATTGTGCAGCTCGGTTCGCCCCAGCTTCACCGTGCCGGGTGCAAGAGAGTCGTGTGCGCGGCAGATCGCCGCGAATATCCCGTTGACCTCGGCGTCGTAGGAATTCTTCTTGAAGCCGAACGCGGCCAACGTATACGCGTAGTCCCAGGCGGTACCACCACACGAGTTGTGGTTGTGGGTGGCGTTGAGGTTGACGTTCTTCTCGGTGTACAGATCGCCGTACCGTGCCCGCAGCTTGGCCAGCACTCCGATGTGGATCGATTCGAACACGCACGAGGAGTCAGCCGTCACGAAGACCACCCGCTGACCCGAGGCGCTGTCTGCGATGATGTATGCCCTTGCGTGATAACGCATGTGCAATCCCGCGGCGACCTGCTGGGGCTGGGAGTAGCCCATCATTCCTTGGCCTGCCACCGCGCCCGTCATGTCGGCACGTCCGGCTCCCACGAGATAGCCGGTCTGCGCCGGCGCGGCCCCCGCTTGTGCGGAACCGAGTACTCGGGAGGCACCGACCGCCACGGTGGTCGCGGCGGCGCCGCCGAGAACGCGGCGTCGGGAGACTTCTGGTCCGTCGAACTTCATGGTCACCGATCCGTTTGTTCAGTCGCCGAGTACCGAGGCGAGGTAGGGGTTGACAAAAACGCGATCGGGATCGAGATCTTCACGCACACTGAGAAATTCACCGAACCGCGGATACACCGACCGGAGGTGCCGAGCGTCGCGGGTGTGCATCTTCCCCCAATGGGGGCGCCCACCGTGGTCGGCCATGATCCGTTCGACCTCGTCGAAGTAACCGTCCACCGGGTCTGCGTGATACCGGTGGACGGCAACGTACCCACTGTCCCGCCCACTCGCCGTCGACAGCATGAGGTCGTCTGCGGCCGCCGCACGAACCTCGATCGGGAAACTGACCCTGAACCCTCGCCGGTTGATCATGTCGCGTACCTCGTTCAGCGCCTGCGGTACCCGGTCCAGCGGGATCGCGTATTCCATCTCCCGGAATCGAACTCGACGAGGTGAGACGAAGACCTTGGTCGATGTATCCGTGTACGTCCGAGCCGACAAAGCGTTCCCGGCCAGTGAATTGATCCTCGGAACCGCCGCAGGAAAGCGGGCCCCGACCTCACAGGTGGCGCGAAACAGCCCGTTGCTCACGACCTCGTCGTCGATCAACCGCCGGACCACGCCCGGGCCGGACCTGGGTGTGTCAGGGGGAAGCCGGGTGTTGGTCTTCGTCAGCGCAAAGCCGGTGTGCGGGAACCAGTAGAACTCGTAGTGGTCGTGGAGCGCGACCTTCTCGAGGAACGAGTCGATGACGTCGTCCACCTGCTCCGGACCTTCCTGGGCGCGCAGGGTGAATGCGGGTACACACTGCAGTGTGACCTCGGTGATCACACCGAGTGCACCGAGCCCAAGCGCGGCGGCCGAAAGCAGTTGGGGCTCGGAGGTGTCCACTGTGCGGACGTCGCCCTTGCCCGTGACCAACTGCACTGCGGTGATCTGTGTGCTGATCCCACCGTGGCGCAGGCCGGTGCCATGAGTCCCCGTCGATGTTGCACCTGAGATCGTCTGGGCATCCACGTCGCCGAGGTTCGCCATGGCCAACCCGTACGGCGCGAGAAGACCGGGGATCTCGCGCAAGGTGGTACCAGCTCGCAGTGTCGCCCGGCCCGTGGCCGTGTCGACGGCGACGAGTCCGCGTTGACCTGACATGTCCAGCTGAATCTCGGGAGCAATCGCAATGGCACTGAAGCTGTGCCCCGACCCCACGGCCTTGACGGTCACACCGTGGGTACGAGCTCTCGCCACCACATCGGCAACTTCATCGGAGTCTCGTGGCGTCACCACCTCGGCCGGGTTCACCGATTCCGTCCGGCCCCAATTCCGCCACACCGCCGTCACAGAAAGCACTTCCCTTCGCCGCGATAGGTCGGCAGTTCACCGACCACCCTGCCGCCGTCGACCACGAGGATCGAGTTGACGTGTTCACTCAGTTCGCCGGACTTGGTGTGCCGCATCCACACCCGGTCGCCGACCTGCATCTGTTGTGCGGCCTTGCCGGTCAGTGGCGTCTGCACTTCCCCGGCCGCCTCGCGCGGCAGGTAGTCGAGTCCTGCCGGCCACACCGGCAGCGGCAACCGGTCCCGGGCCGGCGGTCCGGACGCCACCCACCCACCGCCCAGGCACGTGACGATGCCCCGTGCCGGGACGCGAACAACCGACAAGCCGAACGACATGGCCGGGGCCGGCTTGAAATAGGCATAGTTGTCGAACAGGTGGCCGCCGAAGAAACCGCTACCTGCAGCGATGTCCGTGATGGACGGGTCGGTGGCGGTGACCTCGATCGAACCGGTCCCCCCGGCGTTGACGAACTCGAGGTCCGCGATCGTGCGCAGGGCATCGACCACCCGCCCCCGCCGATCGATCAACTCGGCCATCGACCGCCGCTGCATCTCGGTGATCATCTTGTTACGCAAGCGCTTGCGCGGAATTGCATCGCCCACACCGGCCACCTGGGCCTCGTACGACATCACTCCGACCAACCTCACACCAGGCCGCGCAGCCACCTCGTGCGCGAGCCGTTTGGCTTGCGCCGCCGTGCGAATCGGCGATCGCCGAACACCGATGTGGCCGAGCAGTCGGGAGGAGTAGGACGCGTCGAGGTCGATGGCGACCCTGACGTCAGCAGCGCCCGGTGGCACTGCACGCGCGATGAGGTCGAGGTGGTCCACCGAATCGACCAGGAGGGTGACCCTCTCGGCCGCCACCGGGTCCGTCGAGAGTTTTGCGATCGCGTGCGCATTGGCTGTCGGATAACCCACCAGTACGTCGGTCACAGCCGCCTCGGTGGCGAGCCAGTGGGCTTCGGCGACGTCGTAGGCCAGTACACCGGCGAAGCCATCGGTGGCCAGGATCTCACTGATCACCGAACGCACCCGCAACGATTTGGAGGCGATCCGAATCGGCACTCCGCCGGCTCGCGCACGCAGGTCTGCCACGTTGTGCCGCAGCGCCGTCAGTTCGAGTACTGCCACCGGCCCGTCGGGCGCACCGTGGTCGCGCACTGCCTGATCGATGGCACGCCAGTATCTTTCAGGTTCTGCTGCCCACGGCCACTCCGGTCGCATCACGGCTCCGTCCAGTCCGAGCTCGGTCATCGCACACTCCTGACCCGGAGCACCGACAGACCGCCAAGTATCCCGAAGAACGCCGACGCGACGAACAGCCCGGTGAACCCGGACGTGAGGTGGACGATGAAGGCCCCGAGCAGTGGGCCCAGCGCTTGGGGCACGGCCATCGCTATGTTCATGATCCCCAGATCCTTTCCGTAGTGGTCGGCGTCGGGCAGCACTTCCGTGGCCAGCGCTTGGTCGACGGCGAGGAAACACCCGAATCCCGCACCCAACAACGCGGCCGCGACGATCGTTGTGGCGAGGCCCGGAACCACCGCGATCACGAGTGCAGCAGCGCCTTGGAGCGCACCGGCAACGAGAACAAACGGCTTGCGCCTCCCGATCCGGTCACTCAGGGCGCCGGATCCGACCGCGAACGCGATGACGAACACCATGTAGACCGCGGTGAGAGCCAGCAGTGACTCTTCGGGCTCGGACACCTCGAGCCCGAACTGGAGGTAGAAGAACAACAGCGATGTCCCGAGCGCATTGCCGATGTTGACGAGCACCCGTCCCAGCAGTGTCCAGCCGAAGTCCGGTTGTTCTCGCGGCGAGATCCACAGCTCGGCGAACAGCGCGCCCACACTCAGGCGCCGTGTCGCGACCGATTGCACGGGAGGGTCAGGAACCCAAAGGGCAAAGGGCACAACGAATATGACAAGCAAAAGCGCCAGCAAGGCATACCCGGCGGCGTAGTGTGCGCCCACCGCGGTGAGCACAGCGATACCGGCGATGGTGCCGATCGCCTGCGGCGCCGACACCCAGCTCGACACCACCCCGCGTTGCTCGACGGGCACGTGGTCGCTGATGAGTGCGGTCAGTGCCGCTGCGGCCATGCTGAAGCCGGTCAGCGCCAGGCACCAGAAGAGGGCCAGCCCCCAGTAGGTGTGCTGCGGGCCCAGCATGACAAGCGCGGCCGCGAAGACCGCCGTGCCGGCGAGGATCCAGGGGCGCCTGCGGCCGAATCGTCCGGTGGTCCGGTCACTCAGGGCGCCGGCGAGCGGGAACGCCACCAGAGCGCACACCGCCGACATCCCCGAGATCGTTCCGAATGTGGTGACGCTGCGTTCCCAGTTGCTCTGCTGCAGTACGTCTCCCACGCCCAGCCAGTCATTGATCTGTTCGGGCAGCGCCAACTGGAACGGCGCCAGCTGCGCCATCCAGATACCCACCCAGGCCAGCGCGAACAACGCCACCCACCGTCTCGACACCCTGGGCTGCGTCGTGATGGTCACGGCGACACCAGATGTGAACGCAACATGGTCACGGTGGCATCGATGATCCGCTCTGCGATCTCACGGTTGCCGGTGCTGAGGTACGCCAACGTCAGACCGTCGGTGGCCGCGACCACCAGCGGTGCGAGATGGCTGGGCGGGGTGGCCCATTGGACATGCATCGCTTCGGCCGCCGCTTCCAGCGTCGTCTGCGCTATTTCGTAGTACCGGTCGTAGAGGCGCTGCGCGAAGTGCTCGAGTCCTTTTGTCCGCCTGGCATATTGAGCCAGTGTGATCATCGCCGATTCACGCCCCGGGTCGGCGATGATGCTCTCCAGATACGACATCAGCCCGGCTTTGAGAAGGTCGCCGATGTCGGCCGGCAGAACCCATTCGGCTGCTTGTTCGGTCCTAGCACCTTCGGTGCGACGCTCAGAATCGGCCGGCCCGGGACTCGGCGACGGAAGACTCAAGGGCGCGATGAAGGTGGCTAGTTCGTCAGAGGTTCCACGCGCCACCAACTCGGCGAGTAGTTCGTCGCGCGATTCGAACGCGTAGTGGAAACTGGCGAGTGACATCGAGGCAGCAGCACTGATCCGCCGGGTGGTAGCGGCTTCGACCCCGTGCTCGGCGATCACCCGGAATGCGGCCTGGACCAGCAGATCCCTGCGGGTCTCCACGGACATCCTCGCCACGGACCACCCTTTCGCCACCGAGTGAGTGGGTCAGATGACCCACTCGTGGTGTCGAGAGTATGGCACCGGAAGTCACCGCGCTGTACGAATGGCCAGGTCGACCAGAATCAGCATGGTCACGCACAACCCACCGCCGCGGGGTCGGACTCGACCTCCGGTCAGGTGACCGCTAGCCGACGATGCGGGCAACCACTGCTGGATCCACATCGGCGAGGTCGGCCGGGTCGAACCGCGGGTTTCGATCCTTGTCCACCAGCACGGCCCGAACCCCTTCGGCGAAGTCGTGAGTGCGGGTGATCTGTTCGGCGGCGTTGAGCTCTCGTTCGAGGCACTGATCAAGTGTTGAGCGGCCACCGAGGTCGATCATGGCAGCCGTCACGGCAAGGCTGGTGGGTGACGCCTTGTCGAGCAGGGCAACCATCTCGGTGGCCCATTCGTCGACCACGGCGCCGCGCAACCCGCCGACGATCGCCTCGATCGGGTCGTCGCTGAAGTACTCGGCGATCTTCGCCAGCGGCAACTCGGTCCCGGTGACGGGCTCCGCGCGTCCCGACAACGCCTGTCCCAGCGGCACTCCCGAGCGGATGTCGTCCGCCAGGCCCTCGAAAAGATCGCTCGGCACGAAGTGGGTGGCCAGGCCGAGCGCCACCGCGTCCGCGCCACGCACCCGCGCGCCGGTGAGGCCCAGCCAGAGCCCGACGCCGGCAGGCAGTCGCGGCAAGAAGTAGGTGGATCCGATGTCCGGGATGAACCCGATTGCCGTCTCGGGCATTGCGATCATGGCCTTTTCACTGACCACGCGAACCTCACCGTGCACGCTGATGCCGAGTCCGCCACCCATCGCAGCACCGTCGATCAGCGCGACATAAGGCTTGGGGTACTCGGCGATCAGCTGGTCCAGCTCGTATTCTGCGCTGAAATACCTTGTGACAGAAGCGTGGTCGCCGGCAACGGCGGCGTCCCGGATCGCACGGATGTCGCCACCCGCGCAAAATGCCCGGTCGCTGGCCGAGGTGACCAGCACGAGTTCGATGGCCGGATCGTCAGCCCATGCCGTGAGGACGGGAAACATGTCGTCCACCATCGTCTGGTCCAGGGCATTGAGCGCCTTGGGGCGGTCGAGGATGATCTCGCCGACCCCACCTGAGACCTGTGTACGGATGAACGACATCGATTCCTCCTTCTCAGCCGACCTGGTCGGCGAGTTCCATCCATGACTCCTCGGCCGCTTCCCGCTCTGCGACAACGTCTTTGAGCTCGGCATTGAGCTTCATCAACTGGTCTGCATCGGTTGCGGCCGCGGCCAGCAGTTCGTGCAGTTGCTTCTCGCGGTCGACCAACCGCACCACCTGCTTCTCCAGGCGTTTGAGCGACTTCTGCATGTCCCGCTCGCTGCCGGAGCCCTTTGCCGCACCGGCACCCGTTGCCGGGGTCGTGCCGGGGCGTGACGGGGCCGCCGAGGTCGGCGCCGGCCCGGCCGCGAGCTTCTTGAGGTACTGCTCGATACCGCCCGGCAGGTTGGTCAGTCGGCCGTCACCGAACAGTGCCCAGGTGCTCTCGCAGATCCGCTCTATCAAGAACCGGTCGTGACTGATGACCACGAGCGTGCCCGCCCAGTTGTCGAGCAGATCTTCCAGTTGCTGCAACGTGTCGATGTCGAGGTCGTTGGTGGGCTCGTCCAGCAGCAACACATTGGGCTGCGCCATCAAGACTCGGGTCAACTGCAGTCGGCGACGCTCCCCACCGGAGAGATCACCGACCGGCGTGCGCTGCTTGGCCGGGGTAAAGCCCAACCGTTCGGCCAACTGCCCGGCCGATATCTCCTTGTCACCCAGGGTGATCCGGCCCGCCACATCTTCGACCGCCTCGATCACGCGCATGTCGACGGGCAGGTCGTCGAGTTCCTGGCGCAGCCAGCCGATCGAGACGGTCTGACCTTCGATCCTCTTGCCCGCGGCAGGCGGTGTCTCACCGGCCAGTGTGCGGAGCAGGGTTGTCTTACCCGAGCCGTTGATACCGACGAGTCCGATCCGCTCCCCCGGCGCCAGGCGCCAGGTGAGGTCGTCGAGCAGGACGCGTCCGTCCGGGGTCGTCAGGCGTGCATCTTCGAGTTCGATGACAACCTTGCCGAGTCGCCGTTTGGCAAAACTGGCCAGTGCCACCGAATCTCGCGGTGGCGGCACATCGGCGATCAGCTTTTCCGCGGCCTGGATCCGATACTTCGGCTTCGACGTGCGAGCCGGGGGGCCGCGCCGCAGCCAGGCGAGTTCTTTCCGGGCCAGGTTCTGCCGGCGTTCCTCGGCAGCGTCGGACAACCGCGACCGTTCCGCGCGGGCATACACCCAGTCGTTGTAACCGCCTTCGTAACTCTCGACGTTGCCGTTCTGCACCTCCCATGTCTGGGTGGCGACGCGGTCGAGGAACCACCTATCGTGCGTGACCACCACGAGTGCACTGCGCCGCGAGACCAGATGGTCTGCGAGCCAGGCAATGCCCTCGAGGTCGAGGTGGTTGGTGGGCTCGTCGAGGATCAACAGGTCGAGGTCCTGGACCAGTGCGGCTGCCAGCGCGACCCGGCGCCGCTGTCCACCCGAGAGGTCGGTCACCAGAGTGTCCAGACCCAGTGCGCCGATGCCGATTCCGGCCAGCACCGAACGGATCCGGGCGTCGCCGGCCCATTCGTGTTCGGCCACATCGAGGGGTCCGAGCACAACCTGGCCGATGGTTTCCTCCGGCGGCAGATGTCCGCGCTGGGTCACCACCGCCATCCGCAGACCGGTACCCCTGGCGACACGGCCTTCGTCGGGGGGTTCGATACCGGCCAGGATCTCCAACATCGTGGTCTTGCCACCACCGTTGAGGCCGACGACCCCGATCCGGTCGCCTTCCTGCACACCGAGGCTCACCTTCTCGAGCAGCGGCTTCACCCCGAACGACTTGCTGATGTTCTCGACGCTGATGAGGTTCGCGCCGTTCGTCTTTCGTGCTGCGGTGGTCATGCGGCCCCTTCGATCAGGCGGGCGCCGGCAACCGGTCCGGATGCGGTCCGGACTGCGCGGCACACCCCGGCTCCCGACAACTCGGCGGCGGTGGTCACGGCGGACGTCTCATCGGTACACAGGAACGCGCAGGTCGGTCCGGACCCGGACACGATCCCGGCCAGCGCCCCGGCGTCGACGCCAGCGCGCAGTGTCCTGCGTAGCGCCGGTCGCATCGACAGCGCGGCCGGTTGCATGTCGTTGTGCAGCAAGGCTGCCACGCGCACGGGGTCTCCCGACGCCAGCGCCTGCAAGAGTTCGTCGGGCGATTCGGTGTAGGTGCCGGTGTCCTCTTCTGAGGAATACGACTTTCGGAGTTGATCGAGTTCGCGGTACACGGCGGCGGTACTGAGTCCTTCCTTGGCCACGGCCAGCACCCAGTGGTACTCGCCGCGTGAGAGCACGGTGGTCAATTTCTCGCCACGCCCCGTGCCGAGCGCGGTACCGCCCCGCACCGCAAACGGGACGTCGCTGCCCAGTTCGGCCGCGAGGTCGCGCATCTTGTCGCGACCGATGTCCAGTCGCCACAACCGTGCCAAGGCCACCAGTGTCCCGGCGGCATCGGCGCTTCCCCCGGCCATCCCGCCGGCGACGGGAATCCCCTTGGTGATGCTGATGGCGACAGCGGGCTCGCGACCGGCCACCCGGGCCATCAGCTCCGCCGCGCGCCAGGCGAGATTGGTTGCATCGAGCGGTACCGCGCCGGCGCTGTCGCCGGTGACGGTGATCGCCAGGTCGTCGGCCGGGACCACCGAGATGGTGTCCGACAGCGACAGCGCCTGGAAGACGGTGGTCAATTCGTGATAGCCGTCACGACGCGGCAAACCCACCCCCAGGTGCAGATTCACCTTGGCAGGCACCCGAACGGTGACGGGGCGTGGGACGACAGACAACACGGTGTTCAAGTCTATGCGGCCCTACTAATCGAGTTGCGCGGCGAGCGCGACGTAGTCCTCGATGGCCAGCCGCTCACCGCGCAGACCTGGGTCGATCCCGGCGGCGACCAGCATGCTCTCTGCCTGTGCGGCAGAGCCGGCGAGTCCCGAGAGGGCGGCACGTAATGTCTTGCGTCGCTGGGCGAAAGCCGCATCGATCACCGAGAACACCCGACGTCGATGTACTTCGTCGATCGGCCACGGCGCCTGGGCGTATCGGCGGATCCGCACGAGTCCCGATTCCACCTTGGGTTCGGGCCAGAACACGCTGCGCCCCACGGTTCCGGCCTGCCCGACCTCTCCGAAGAAGCGCGCCTTGACGCTGGGGACCCCGTAGACGCGGCCGCCTGGCCCCGCGGCGAGACGTTGGGCCACTTCGAGTTGCACCATCACCAGGGCCGAGGTGATGCTCGGGAACTCCGACATCAGGTGCAGCAGAACCGGCACCGCGACGTTGTACGGGAGGTTGGCGACCAGCGCGGTGGGCGCCTGCGGGAGATCGGCTGCCGTGACCCGCAGTGCGTCGGCGGTGACAACGGTGAGTTCACCTGCCTGATCGGGCGCGCGGTCGGCAACAGTGCCGGGCAGACGACCGGCAAGGCGAGGGTCGATCTCGACGGCGAGCACCGATCGTGCCGCGCCGAGCAACCCCAGGGTCAGCGAGCCGAGCCCCGGGCCGACCTCCAGGGCGACGTCATCGCCTCCGACTCCTGACGCCGCGACGATCCGCCGCACGGTGTTCGCGTCGTGAACGAAGTTCTGCCCCAGCGTCTTGGTGGGCCGGATGTCGAGAGCGGCTGCGAGTTCCCGAATTTCGACGGGGCCGAGCAACGCGGGCGAGTTCGTCAGAGCGCTGCCCGATCAACGGGTGCATGCGCGGTCAGCGCAAGCCGAGTTTCGAGGAACAAGAGGGCCACGCGCCCCATCCTTGCGCGGCCTGGGTCTTGGTGGCAATTGCGATCTGTTCTTCACGGGTCGCGAGGTCGGCACGTGGGGCGTATTCCTGGCCACCCCAGCGGTCCCAGGTGTTCTGGTCGAACTGCACGCCACCGTAAAAGCCGTTGCCGGTGTTGATCGCCCAGTTACCGGTGGCCTCGCACTGCGCCAACGCATCCCACACCGAGCCCGGCGGCACGTACGGCGCACCCGGTTTGGTGCCCACGGCAACTTCTGCGGCAACCGGTTCGACCTTGACCTCGGCATCGACCTGCTTCTTCGCGGTCTCCTTGCCGTTGACCGTCGTCACCTCATAGGTGACCTCTTGCGAACCGGGGGTACCCGGCTTCTTCACGACCTTGCGGTCCTTGACGAGGTTCGGGTCGTCGACCTTGTTCTCGGGCGGCGCGACGGGTTCGGTGACGGTGATCGTCTCGGTGCGGATACGCGTCACCGTGATGTCCATGTTGTTGGTCACCGGGGTGTCGGCCGCCGGGGTCACCTCATCGGTGGGGGCGAGAGGCTTACCCGTGTCCGCGAGGAGTTCGGCGACGGTCTTGGCCGCGATGTCCTTGGTGACCTTCTCGGATCCGTCGGTCAGGTGCACCTTCTTGGGCAGCACCACGTTCACCAGGCCACCAGAGACGGGGAGCTGGTCGGTGGTGGGGCCTTCGATCTCGATCGAGTCCGAGACCAGGTTCACCTGCGCCAGTGCCTGCTCGACGGTGGTGGCGTTGGTCTTGATCTCCCGGGGGCTGCCGTCGACGTTCACGGTCAGGGTCTTGAGCCGGTGGAACGTGATGGTCTCGCCGTCGCCGACACCCGCGTCCGGGGCCGGCTGGACCAGATCTCCGCCAGACGGGTCGTAGCCCTGTTCCTGGAGGATGCCCTCGACGGAGGTGCGCATAGTGGCCACCGTCTTGAGCTCCCCGTCGACGTCGATGGTGACGTTCTTGTACATCGCGGTGCCCATGATGCCGCCGGCGATGAGCACGATGAGCAGAAGGGCGACAGCGATACGCGGGGTGCGGGAGGTCGACGAGTTGATACGAGAGAGCACAGACATGATCACGTTAAGATAACGGGATGGTGTGTTTTGTGCAAAGCGACAGGTAAACCGCCTGTTCAGGCCGTTGTTCAGATGTCGAGACGGTAGGCCCTCGCGGCGTTGGCAGTGATAGCCCCGGCGACCTCAGCGGCGTCCTGTCCTCGCACCTCCGCCAGCGCTCGCGCGGTGTACGGGAGCACGTACGACTGGTTCGGCTGCCCGCGGTACGGGTGCGGGGTCAGGAAGGGCGCGTCCGTCTCGATCAGCAGCAGGTGGTCCGGCACCAACTTGGCGGCCGCCTGCAACGTGATGGAGTTCTTGAAACTGACCGTTCCGGCGAAACTCAGCAGATAGCCCCGCTCGATGCACTCAGCCGCTATCTGCTCGTCTCCCGAGAAGCAGTGCATGATCACCGTGTCCGGCGCCCCCTCCCGAGCAAGCATGTCCAGCAGATCCCGATCGGCCTCACGATTGTGGATCATCAACGGCTTGCCGACCCTCTTTGCGAGGTCGATGTGCCAGGCGAACGCCTCGTGTTGTTGCGGCACCGTGGCGCAGTCGTCCGATCGACCCGGCCAGTAGTAGTCGAGGCCGGTCTCCCCGACCGCGACGACCCTGGGATCGGTGAGCATCTGCTCGAGCTCCGCCTTGGCGGCGTCGTCCAGCTCATGGGCGTGGGTGGGATGCAGGGCCACCGCGGCGTACGCCCGCTGGTCCCACTGTGCTGCGGAGACTGCCCAGCGGGCGTCGACCATGTCATCGGCAACCGTGACCACCGCCCGCACGCCGACGGATTCGGCGTGGTCGAGGATGGCGGTCACCGAATCGGCGTCGCGGCCGCCACAGGCAGCCAGGTGGGTGTGGGAATCGATCAACGGTGCAAGGGGCTCGGGATCCGGCGGCGGGGTCCGGCGACGCTGCTTCTTCAACTCCTTGTTGCTGACCGAGGAGTCGTTGCCGTCTGTGATGTTTCCGTCAGGGGTATTGCCGTCAGGGGTGGTGCTCTGGTGGTCTGCCATCGCTACAGGTCCACCTCGCCGCTGATGACCGTGGCACTGCGGCCACCGACCCAGATGTCGGTGCCGTCATCGTCGATGTAGACCCGGCCCGCCCGGCCGAGCACGGTCCCCTGCGAGGCCACGTACGACGCCGGTACCTGCTGTTCACCGCGCAGCCACGTCGCGAGGCCGGCATTAAGACTCCCCGTCACCGGATCCTCGGGCGCGGCGACCCCCGGGATGAACGCCCGGACCTCAAAATCCGGCCGATCGGCGGGCATGGGCACATCTCCCCGATACGGGCCGATCACACCGACGTTGAGCGACCCGAGTGCATCAAAATCCGGGCGGACATCGAGTACTCGCTGCGCGGAGGTGAGCATCAGGCCGATCCACCGTGGCCCGTTGTCCACCCAGTTCGAGGCGACCACATCGGAGGGCGCGAGCCCCAGGGCTTTGTGGATCGTGGCCAGATCCGAGTTGTCGACAGCACCCGACCGGACCAGCGGAGGACTCGCGAAAGCCAGGCGGTCACCGTCGGACCTGATCGTGACCAGCCCGGCGCCGCACTCCTGAACGATGTTGTCGCCCTTGGGGACTCCACGCGCACGCAACCAGGCGTGAGCTGACCCGAGGGTGGGGTGGCCGGCGAACGGTAGCTCTTCGGCGGTGGTGAAGATGCGCAGCTTGTAGTCCGCCGCCGGGTCGTCAGGGGTCTGGAAGAACGTCGTCTCCGCCAGATTCGTCCAGTTCGCGAAGGCCGCCATCGACGCATCGGTCAAGCCGTCGGCGTCGAAGACGACGGCGACAGCGTTCCCCGAGAGGGATCCGGACACGAAGACGTCGACTTGCTGGAAGGGGCGCAGGGGCATGTGTGAATTGTGCCCTGGTCGATTTACCGTTTTCCAATGGATATGGACATGGGCCGCGATGGCGGGACCCGGACGGACATCGAGACCCGGCCGGCCGACGACTCCGATGTGCAGCGCTTGGTTGCCGCTGCCGTCGCCGAGCTAAATGTCCGCTACCCCGGTGACGTGGAGCTCGAACCCCTTCCCACGACCGGCGACCACTTCGTGGCCGTTGTCGACGGAGTAGCGGTTGGTGTTGTCGTCTTGATCGGTGTGCGCCCTGGACTCGACGAGGTCAAGCGGCTGTACGTCGAGCCCGGGCAGCGCGGGCGAGGCGTGGCGCGGTCACTGATGAATGCACTCGAGCATCGGGCGACCACACGTGGGACCGACGTGGTCCGGCTCGAGACCGGCACACGCCAACCGGAGGC
Source organism: Williamsia sp. R60 (assembly GCF_054063855.1). NCBI lineage: Bacteria > Bacillati > Actinomycetota > Actinomycetes > Mycobacteriales > Nocardiaceae > Williamsia > Williamsia sp. R60. Next base: position 1,075,960 of record NZ_JBSSGR010000002.1, on the reverse strand, counting down.
GATGGCGCTGTACGAGTCGTTGGGGTACTCCCTCATCGAGAACTACGGCCACTACGCGGGCAGCCCGTTGAGCCGCTGCTACGCGAAATCCCTGCGGTTCGACGACGAGACTTCACCCTCCGCCCGCGGGGCCGGGTACTAAGGTCGTGACGATGAGTGAGATCGAGAACCGGGTAGGCACGGCGCAGGTCGGCGACATCACGATCGCTTACGAGGACATGGGTGACCCGAACGATCCGGCCGTACTGCTGATCATGGGTCTCAGCGCGCAGTTGACGTTCTGGCAGACCGCTTTCTGTGAGTCCATCGCCGCCAGGGGTTATCGGGTGATCCGCTTCGACAACCGGGACATCGGCCTATCGACGCACCTCGACGGCGTACGCGTCGGCGGTTCGATGCTCACCAGGATGGCCCGCCACCAACTCGGTCTTCCCAGCGATGTCCCCTACACCCTCGTGGACATGGCGCAGGACGCCGTGGGCCTGCTCGACACCCTCGAGATCGAGAAGGCGCACGTGGTCGGCGGATCGATGGGCGGCATGATCGCCCAGGTCCTCGCGGGCCGACACCCCGAGCGGGTGCTGTCGCTGGCGATCTTCTTCTCCAGCACCAACGAGGCCTTCCTGCCACCTCCGGATCCGCGCAAATTGTGGGCGCTGCTGTCCGGACCCGGAAAAGGCTCCACCCGCGAGGCCTACATCGAGAACGCAGCCAAGGCGATCCGGGCCATCGGCAGCCCGAAGTACGAACTCAGCTGGGACGAGGCCCTGCGACGGTCGACCGCAGCGTACGACCGCGCGCACGACCCCGCCGGCGTGGTGCGTCAGACCTGCGCAGTGATGGGAACCGGAAGCCTGAAGAAGTACACCACCGCGATCACGGCACCGACCGTGGTGATCCACGGTAAGGCCGACGGTTTGATGCGCCCGTCAGGCGGCAAGGCCATCGCGCGGGCGGTCAAGGGTTCCAAGCTCGTGTTGATCGACGGCATGGGCCATGATCTGCCCGAACCGCTCTGGCCTCAGTTCATCTCCGAGTTGGTGGCCAACTTCAGCCGGTCCACGAACTCCAACGCCGCACAGTGACGGCGATGACCGGACCGTCGAGCGAAACAGTCTGATACTGCGGGTATTTGGCACGCAGCATCCTCAATGCGTCATGCATTTCGGGGCCGCTTTCGTGAACGCGGGCACACCCGTCGGCCCGCACCCACCACAGTCGGCTCCAGTCATCCTCGTAGTGATCCACCACCAGGCTGACGTCCGGGCATTCGGCGATGTTCGCCAGGCGCCGCAAGGGTCTGCCGGACTTCGGCTTGCCGTCGACCGCGGTGTAGATCAGGTCGCCGGCCACAGCGAACACCACCGGGACCACATGGGGTCGGTGGTCGGCGGACACCGTACCCAGCCGGGCGACGGGTGCACTCGCGAAGAACTGTTTCGGGTCGGAGACGGCCACGACTCACCCTAGATCGCCGATTGGGGACACGGGGACGGCGATGCGCACTGAGCCGTCAGCAGAGCCTGCGCAGACCTTGTAAGGTGACACCCCAGGAGTGCCGGGAAGTCTGGTCGGCCACGTGCAACGCGTAAGGCATCTGCGTGCCGTGTCATGTCATCACCGACAGATGTGAGGTATCCCGTTGTCTGACAACCAATCTCCCGAGCCCACCGGCCCGACACCGCCAGGTTCGGCCGGGCCACCCGCGCGGGGACCCGCCCTCCCCATGTTCGCCCGGGGGTCGTGGTCGGAGGCATCACGGGTCTCGTCGATTCTCCGAAAAGAGACCGTCGGCGGGGCTTTGCTACTGGTCGCCACGGTGATAGCGCTCGTGTGGGCGAACTCGCCGTGGTCCGAGGCCTACACGTCGCTGGGTGAGACGACCGTCGGGTCGGACGCGCTGGGGCTGCACCTCGACCTCAGTCTGGCGACCTGGGCGGCCGACGGGCTGCTCGCCATTTTCTTCTTTGTTGTCGGCCTCGAACTCAAACGGGAGTTCGTCGCCGGCGATCTCCGCAATCCTGCGCGTGCCGCGCTCCCGATCGCCGCGGCCGTCGGCGGGATGGTGGTGCCCGCAGCGATTTTCGTGGCCATCACCCTGCCGGCCGGTGACGGCGCCGTCGAAGGGTGGGCCATCCCCACGGCCACCGACATCGCCTTCGCTGTCGCGGTGCTGGCCGTCATCTCCACCCATCTGCCTTCCGCGCTACGCACGTTCCTGTTGACCCTCGCCGTTGTCGACGACCTACTCGCGATCACCGTCATCGCGGTGTTCTACACCGAGGACGTCAACGTGGGAGCGCTTGCGCTCGCGGTGCTGCCGCTCGCCTTGTTCGCGGTCTGTGTTCAGCGACGCATCCGGTCCTGGTGGGTCCTCCTCCCACTCGCCGCGTTGACGTGGGCGTTTGTACACGAGTCGGGCATCCACGCAACCGTGGCCGGCGTGCTCCTCGGGTTCACCGTTCCGGTGATCCGCAGCAAGGCAGCCGGAGGCCCCGACGCAGGGCCCGGCCTCGCCGAACACTTCGAGCACCGGATCAGGCCCATCTCCGCCGGCTTCGCGGTCCCGGTGTTCGCGTTCTTCGCCGCGGGCGTCGCCATCGGCGGTCTTTCCGGGTTCACCGACGCCCTGCGAGATCCGATCGCACTGGGCATCATCGCCGGACTTGTCCTGGGTAAGCCGCTGGGGATCTTCGGCACCACCCGACTGCTGTCGGCCTTCACCCGCGCGAGCCTCGATTCGGCGATTCGCTGGATCGATGTCCTCGGCATCGCGATGTTGGCCGGAATCGGATTCACCGTGTCCCTGCTCATCGGCGACCTGGCCTACGGCATCGGCTCCGAACGCGACGAACACGTGAAGATCGGCGTGCTCACCGGGTCACTGCTGGCCGCCGTACTCGCGGCCGTCCTGCTGCGCATCCGCAATCGGCACTACCGGGCCATCTGTGCCGAAGAAAGCGTCGATGACAACCACGATGGCATCCCGGACGTCTATCAGACGCCACAGTCCCGTTGACCGAGCAGTGAGATGAGCCGGTCAGGCCCGGTGATGGCCTCGACACATCGGCGATAAGCTGTCACCCACCATGGCTTCTGCATCGAAACCGCCGTTTTACATCACCACGGCCATTGCTTACCCCAACGGGGCACCACACATCGGGCACGCGTACGAGTACATAGCTGCGGACGCCATCGCCCGATTCAAACGACTCGACGGCTACGACGTGCTGTTCGTCACCGGCACCGACGAGCACGGCCAGAAGATGCAGCAGACCGCCGAGAAGGAAGGCATCGAGACCCGGGCCCTCGCCGATCGGAACTCCGCAGCGTTCCGCACCTTGCAGGAAACCCTCGGTAGCAGCTTCGACCGGTTCATCCGGACCACCGACGCCGACCACCATGTCGCGTCGCAGGCCATCTGGGAACGAATGGTCGCCAATGGCGACATCTACCTCGACAAGTACTCGGGTTGGTACTCGATCCGGGATGAGGCCTTCTACTCCGAGTCGGACACCACCGTGAACGAGGACGGTACGAGGGTCTCGACCGAAACCCAGACGCCGGTGGAGTGGACCGAAGAAGAGGCGTACTTCTTCCGACTGTCCGCCTACCAGGACAAACTGCTCGATCTCTACGAGAAGCACCCGGAATTCATCGGCCCGGGAACCCGCCGTAACGAGGTGTCGAGCTTTGTCCGCGGCGGTCTGCGCGATCTGTCGGTGTCGCGCACCACCTTCGACTGGGGCGTGCAGGTCCCCGGTCACGACGACCACGTCATGTACGTCTGGGTCGACGCACTGACCAACTACATCACCGCTGCGGGCTACCCCGACACCGACTCGGAGCGATGGAAGAAGTTCTGGCCCGCCGATCTGCACATCATCGGCAAGGACATCATCCGGTTCCACTGTGTGTACTGGCCCGCTTTTCTGATGAGCGCCGGCATCGAACTGCCCAAACGTGTGTACGCGCACGGATTCCTGCTCAACAGCGGCGAGAAGATGAGCAAATCGATCGGCAATGTCGTCGACCCGTACGTGCTGGTGAACGAGTTCGGTCTCGACCCCATCCGCTTCTTCTGCCTGCGCGAGGTGCCGTTCGGACAGGACGGGTCCTACAGTCACGAGGCCATCATCGCGCGGGTCAACGCCGACCTGGCGAACGAGCTCGGCAACCTCGCCCAGCGGACACTGTCCATGGTCGGCAAGTACTTCGACGGTGTCCTGCCGGCACCCGCCGCCCTCACCGACGCCGACACCACGTTGCTGGACAAGGCCGACGGCCTGCTCGCTCGCGTGCGCACGGAAATGGATCAGCAAGCCATCCACACCGCGCTCGAGGTGATCTGGGAGGTGCTGGGCGACACCAACAAGTACATCTCCGTCGAACAGCCGTGGAAGCTCGCGAAGACCGACCTCGAACGCACCGGCACCGTGCTGTACGTCTGCGCGGAGGTCGTACGGATCACCACGCTGCTGGCGCAGCCGGCAATGCCGGAATCAACCGGCACGCTTCTCGATCTCCTTGCCGTGAAGCAGGATTCGCGCACATTCGAGTCCATCGGAGAGCGGTTGACCGCCGGAACGGCGCTTCCGAAACCGACGCCCGTCTTCCCCCGGTACGAACTCCCCAAGAGCTGACGAGATCAGGGCGCGGACTGGTGTTGCGAAGCGTTGAACTCGGTCCGGGTTCGGCGTCTGATGTGGTGCGCGCCCTGGACTTTCACACCCGGCGACTCGGGATACCCGGTCCGGCGGCGCTGATCGGCGATTGGCTCGACTCCGATGCCGTCATCGCTCCGTCGATCGACCTTCGGGCCGGAGTCCCGATACCCGATGACCCGCAAGGGTTCTGGTTCGGCTACCAGGGTTTCCCGGATCGCGTCAGCGAGAACCCGTTGCCTCCCGCTGCCGGCGGTGAGACCGACAATGTGCTCGAACTCGACCGGACGGGCAGCTGGTGGTGGACGTCGCTGAACGGTCAGGAGTGTCCGGACTGGGTACGCGCCAGTCTCGGCGAGCATCACAGCCGCACATGGTCGGTCACCTGGCAGCCGCCCGCGCAGCGACCACACGTGGAGGCCATTGCGCAGTGCCTCGAGGCCATCCGTGCCGGCGAGGTCTATCAAGCCTGTATCTGCACCCGTTTCGCCGGCCGGTTCGCAGGTTCGGCGGCCAACTATTTCGCCGACGGCGTGCACTTCACCCGCCCTCGCAAAGCAGCTCTGCTGCATGGCGATTGGGGATCTGTTGTCTCGTTCTCGCCCGAGACCTTTCTTCATCGACGAGGATCGGTGGTGACCTCGAGCCCCATCAAGGGCACCCTGCCCATCGACCTCGACCCACAGCTGTTGCTCGACTCCGCCAAGGATGTCGCAGAGAACATCATGATCGTCGATCTCGTGCGCAACGACCTGGGCAGAGTGGCGCTCACCGGCACCGTCGCAGTGACCGAGTTGCTCGACGTGCATCCCGCGCCCGGCGTGTGGCATCTGGTGTCCACGGTGCAGGCAACGGTGCCGCCGTCGGTGTCGAACTCGGCGCTGATCGACGCCACGTTTCCACCCGCCTCGGTGACGGGTACGCCGAAAGCCCGTGCTCGCGAATTGCTTTCGAAGTGGGAGCAGAACTCCCGCGGGTTGTACTGCGGGGCAGTCGGAGTGGTCTCCCCCATTTCCGGACTCGACCTGAACGTGGCGATCCGCACCGTGGAGATCGCCCCGGATGGCGCGGCGTTCCTGGGCGTCGGCGGGGGGATCACCATCGACTCCGACCCCGACGGCGAATGGCAGGAGTGCCTGGACAAAGCCGCGGCCATCCTCGGTATCCAGCCCGCCTGACGCACTTTCCGGTGCACGGCGCACCGGTCGTTCCGGTGCGCGAGACCGCGACCCGTGCGCGAGGGCCGACATCAGCTCTCGCGGCTCGCAAGCACCGCCTCGTACAGTTCGCGGCGCGAGGCACCTGTCTTCGCCGCGAACTGGGCACAGGCATCTTTGAGGCGCACTCCCCCGGCGACAACCTCCTCGACGCGCGCCACAAGCGCTTCGATGTCCGGTTCGCCCGCGACCGCGCCGTCGAGAACCACGGTGATCTCGCCGCGCACACCCTGGGCCGCCCACTCCGCGAGCTCGCCGAGCGACCCACGGCGCACCTCTTCGTACGTCTTGGTCAGCTCGCGGCACACCGCGGCGCGCCGGTCGGGCCCCAGCACTGCCGCCGCATCGAGCAGACAGTCCGCGAGCCGGTGTGGTGCCTCGAAGAAGACAACGGTGCGCGCCTCGTCGATGTACTCGGTGAACCACGATCGACGTTGCCCTGACTTGCGGGGAGCGAAGCCGTCGAAGCAGAAGCGCTCCACCGGCAGACCCGACACCGCCAGCGCGGTGGTCACTGCAGACGGTCCAGGCAGGCACGTGACGGGTAGATCCGCCTCGATACACGCGACCACCAGCCGATAGCCCGGGTCGGAGACCGACGGCATGCCGGCATCGGTGATCACCAGGACGGTGGCGCCCGACCGCACCTCGTCCACCAGGGCCGGGGTTCGCTTCACCTCGACCTGGTCGTAATAGCTCACCACCCGGCCGCCGATGGTCACGCCCAGCCCCGCAGCCAGCGCCTTCGCGCGGCGGGTGTCTTCCGCGGCCACTACGTCGGCAGCGGCCAGTGCCTCCCGGAGTCGGGGGGACGCGTCGTCGATGCGTCCCATCGGGGTCGCGGCGAGTACGAGTTGGCCTTGTGGCTGCGGAGAGTTCATCACCGCACAGCCTACGATTGGCAAGGTGACGTTCGCCCCGCCGCTCGAGAACTCCGTTCCGGAGGCCTCGGACAACGCTCGACGGTCCCTTCCCGGGTGGCAATCCTCGGACGAATTACCCGGCGTCCACGCCGAGGACCTGGGCACCAGCCCTGGCGCGGCGCGTAAGGTCCCCGCGCCTGTCTTCGGCCCCACCGATCGTCGGCGCGGCTGGATCGTCGCTCTGATGATCACCGCGATCGGCGCGATCACTCGTTTCGCGAACCTGGGCAGCCCTACCGACAAGGGCACACCCGTCTTCGACGAGAAGCATTACGTGCCGCAGGCCTGGCAGGTGCTCACCGGCGACAACTGGCTTGAGGACAACCCGGCCTACGGTCTGGTTGTCCACCCGCCCGTCGGCAAGTGGATGATCGCCATCGGCGAGTGGCTGTTCGGCTACGACGCCTGGGGCTGGCGGTTCATGTCGGCGGTGTGCGGCACGCTGATGATCCTCATCGTCGTGCGATTGGTCCGTCGACTGACCCGCTCGACGCTTGTCGGCGCGATCGCCGGGGTGCTGATGATCGTCGACGGGGTCACCTTCGTGGCCTCGCGGACGGGCTTGCTCGACATCTTCCAGATCTTCTTCATCCTGGCCGCGCTCGCCGCGATCGTCTGCGACCGCGACCAGATGCGGTCCCGGATGCACAAGGTCTACTCCGAGGGCCGGATCCACGACTCGCCGTACGGACCGCGGCTGGGTTTCCGGTGGTGGCGTTTTGCTGCTGCCATCGCCCTGGGCCTTGCCTGCGGCACCAAGTGGTCGGGCATCTACTTCGTCATCTTCTTCATCGTGCTCTCGCTCGGTTTCGACGTGGCGGCACGCAAGGCCTATCTGGTGCAGCGTCCGTGGCGGGGGGTGCTGCTCCGCGATGTGATCCCCACCGGTTTCTCCCTCGGCGTCACCCCCGTGCTGATCTACCTGGCGACGTTCGCTCCGTGGTTCAGTTCCGAGACAGCGGTTTACCGGTACGAGGTGGGCAGGCAGATCGGCACCGGTGGGCCCTTCGCGTGGATTCCCGATGCCTGGCGTTCACTCTGGTACTACGAGTCGGGCGTGCTCTCGTTTCACGCCAATCTCACCAACTCGGCAGGCAATCACCACCCGTGGGAATCAAAGCCGTGGACATGGCCCATGGGCCTGCGCCCGATGCTCTACTACATCGAGTACGGCCCGGAGAAGTGCGGCGAGTCCGAGTGCGTCAAGGCCATGATGTTCATCGGCACCCCGATCATGTGGTGGCTGGCGTTACCGATGCTCGCGTGGGCGCTGTGGCGCATGTTCATCCGGCGTGACTGGCGGTACGCCGTCGTTCTGGTGGGGTACGGCGCCGCCTACCTGCCCTGGTTCACCAATCTCGACCGCCAGATGTACTTCTTCTACGCCACCGCGATGGCGCCGTTCCTCATCATGGGTCTGGCTCTCTGCGTCGGGGACGTGCTGGCCGCGAGTCGCCGCGCCAAGAACTACGCGTACGAGAAGCGGCTGGTCGGTGCGGTCGCGGTCAGCATCTATCTGGGTCTTGCGGTGGCCAACTTCATGTGGATGTGGCCGATCCTCACCGGCGAACCCATCTCCCGCGAGATGTGGAACATGCAGATGTGGTTGCCCAGCTGGACATGATCGAACCTGCCATGGCAAACGCGTTGCTACCGCCCCCAGACGCAAACGGGTCCCCTCGAGAGGGGGCCCGTTCACATCTGAATCTTGATGATCACTTCAGTTCGTCGGGAGACTTCCGCAACTGGTCAGGTGTGATCGCCGGGAACTGATCCGAAGGCAGCACGTCGTTGGCCTCGTCGTCGCCGGCCAGGATGTTCGCGTGCGTCCGCAACGTGTGGTCGACCTGGGTGTCGTAGTTGCGCTGGGCAACGATGAGCGGATCGCGGCGCAGGTCCATGTACAGAGACACGCACATGAAGATCATCACGATGACAAACGGCAGCGCGGCGATGATGGCCATCGTCTTGATGCCGTTGAGCGCGTCGTCGCCACTGGCCCACAACAGCAGTGCGGCAACAGCTCCGGTCAATACGCCCCAGAAGATGGTGACGCCCTTGCTCGGTTCGTGCGCTCCCCGTTCGGACAAGGTGCCCATCACCAGTGAGGCCGCGTCCGCACCGGACACGAAGAAGATCGCGACGAGCACCATCACGAGCACCGACGCGATGCCGGTCAGTGGCAGGTTGCCGAGCATGTCGAAGAGCTGACTCTCCGCCGAACTCGCGTCGGCCAGCCCCTTGCCGTCCTGTTGTTGTCGTATCGCCGTCCCACCGAAGATGGCGAACCACAGCAGCGAGACGATCGTCGGGACCAGCAGCACGCCGATCACGAACTGGCGGATGGTGCGGCCACGGCTGATCTTGGCCAGGAACATGCCGACGAAGGGCGTCCAGGACACCCACCACGCCCAGTAGAAGATGGTCCAGCCGGCGAGCCAGGTCTCACCCTCGCTGTCGACGGTGGCACCTGATCGAGCCGAGAACGAGGTGATGTCGTTGAGGTAGGTGCCGATGCTGGTGGGCAGCACGTTCAGGATGAAGACCGTGGGCCCGACGACGAAGATGAACAGCGCCAACACGATCGCCAAGACCATGTTGGTGTTGGACAGCCACTGGATGCCCTTCGCGACGCCCGATACCGCGGATGCGACGAATGCTGCGGTCAGCACCGCGATGATGGCCACCAGCAACAACTTCGACGGGTCGTTGATCCAGCCGACCTCCACAAAGCCCGAACCGATCTGCGCGGCACCGAGTCCCAGGGAGGCGACCGTACCGAACAGGGTCGCGAAGATCGCGAGGATGTCGATGACCTTGCCGCCCCAGCCGTTGGCACGGTGGCCGAGGATGGGAGCGAAGACTGCACTGACCAATTGTCCTCGGCCACACCGGTAGGTGCTGTAGGCGATGGCCAGGCCGACCACCGCGTACATCGCCCACGGGTGGAAACCCCAGTGGAACATCGTGGTTGCCATGGCGATACCCACGTCGTTCTGCGACGTTCCGGGAGGTGCGGTCACGAAGTGGGTGAGGGGCTCGTTCGCTCCGTAGAACATCAGGCCGATACCCATGCCGGCGCTGAACATCATCGCGACCCAACTGACGGTGTTGTACTCGGGTTTCTCCCCGTCACGGCCCAGCGGGATCTTGCCGTATTTGCTGACCGCCAGGAAGATGGCGAACAGTACGAAGAAGGTGGCCGACAGGATGAACACCCAACCGAGGTTGTCGGTGATCCAGGCCAGCAGGTCCTGCGTCCTGGTGTTCAGACTCTCTTTGTCGACCAGACCCCAGATGACAAACGCGATCACTGCAGCAGCGGTGACCCCGAAGACAACTAGGTCGATCCGCGGTTTTGGACCCCGAACATCCGGAGTCGGAACCGCATCGGTGGTTTCAGTGGTCAATGCCATGAACCTAACTAGAACAGGATTCACCTCGATTGTTCAACTTTCACAACCGATTTGCTACCTGGTCGTAACCACCGGGTTCACCCTGCGCAACCGACCTAAATGGCCCCTAGCTGCGCAATGCCTGCTTGAGCAGCGCCTCGATCTGTGTGTCGTCGACACGCAATTGTCTCAGGGCGGCAACATGCTCCACGGTCAACTGCGCGGCCCGCTGCACCGAGGAATCGGCGTGCGCCTTCACAAACGACCCCTGTCGCCCTCTGGTCTCGATGACGTCCTCGGCCTCGAGTTCACGGTATGACCGGGCGACGGTATTGGGGGCCAGATCGAGCTCTTCGGCCAATGCGCGGACGGTGGGAATCCGGCTGCCGGCGAGCAGCCTGCCCGAATTGACCAGTTCGATGATGCCCCGGCGCACCTGCTCGTAGGGTGCGACGTCGGATTCCGGATCGATGGACAGTTCGATCATCCCGGCACCGCGCCTGTGTGTGTCACAGCGGATCCCTCGACACCGGGCACGACATGCACCGCGGACCGCCGCGTCCCGAGCCGAGTTCACTGCCCGCGATGGTGAGTACCTCCACGCCCGAATCCTCGAGTCTGCGATTGGTCTCCACGTTCCGGTCGTACGCAACGACAACACCCGGGGCGAGGGCCAGGGTGTTGTTACCGTCGTCCCACTGTTCACGCTCGGCGGTCACCGCATCCAGACCGGTGTCGATCACCCGTAACTTCTCGATTCCCATGGCGTCGGCCGCCGCCTCGACGAAAGGGGCGGGCCCCGTCACCGAGACCGAGCCGTCTGTCATCGCGATCGTGAACGCCGACAGGGAATCCTGGATCACCGGGTACATCACCACCGCGTCGGTGTCGACCATGGTGCAGACCGTGTCCAGATGCATCGACGCGCGTCGCTGCTCGATCGGGACGGCGAGCACCGTGTGCGCCAGACCATCCTCGAACAGGCTGCGCGCCAACGCTTCCGCACCTGCTGGAGTGGTGCGCTCACCGACACCGACGGCGACCACCCCGGGTGCGAGCAGCAGTACGTCACCACCTTCGACCGGCGCGGTGTGCGATTCGTAGGCACGCCGGACGCCGAGGAACCGGGAATGGTGGGCGTAGATCAGGTCAGTCAACGACGTCTCGCGGACACGGGCCGGCAAGGCGAGGGAGGTGATCGCGAAACGATCACCGATCCAGAACGAGCTGTCGCGGGTGAACAACAGATTGGGAAGTGGGTCGATGGCGAACTCGGTCCCGTGGTGCATTCGCCAGACCAGAGATGACCGGGCCGAGGCCGCCGACTCGGGCATCTCGTCGAAGGTCATCCCCGCCATCAGGACGCCCGCCAGGTCGGTCGGCGACAACTTGCGCAACTCGGTGGCGAGGTCATGGGCCAGATGGTGACCGAGGCGGCGGGGGCTGACCGCCGCGGCGATCCCCTGCATCCTGGCGGCGCCGCTGTTCGCGATCGTCTCGGTGAGCAGGTCACCGAGCAGCAGTACCTCGACGCCACGCCCACGCAACACCTCGGCGAAGGCGTCGTGTTCTTCCTGCGCGCGGTCCACCCACGGCAAGCCGTCGAACAAGAGTTGGTCACTGTTGCGCGGGGTCAGACGCCGCAATTCGTCGCCAGGGCGATGCAACATGACGGCGCGGAGTCGGCCAACCTCGGAATTGGCACCCAATGCTGGTCCTTCACCCGACTCGGGGTGCTCGGGACCGGACTCCTCAGACATGCCGTCAACGTTAGTTCGGTCGCGGCTCTTTCGCCGGTATCTGTACACCGGTGCGCGCGGGCGCGGTCTCCCGGGCAAAGCCCCAGACGATCAACGCGGCGAAGGCGATCGCCCCGGTCATGGCGAACGCCGGCCCGAAACCCCAGGTTTGGGCGATGGCCCCGGCGATGACCGGCCCACTGATGGATCCCAGATCGGTGGTCATCTGGAAGGTCGCCAACGCAGGCCCGCCCTGGCCCCTGCCTGCCAGCACGTCGGCGAGCGCGGCCTGGTGGGTGGGCGCGAAGAGGCCGGAGCCGATGCCCGCGACAAAAGTGAGTCCGCCCACGATCCAGATGTTCCCGCTGTAGCCGAGCACCACGGTGGCCCCGCCCATCAGAGCCAGGCCCGGCAACATGATCGGCCGGCGACCCCATGAATCCGACAGCCTCCCGGCGACCATGATCGCGAGTACGTTGCCCGCCGAGTAGATGGCCAGCACCACACCGGACATCGCCGCCGATTCACCCAGCTCGTCGACGATGAGCAGGGGCACCAACGCCACCCGCACGCCCATCGACGCCCACCCCTGCGTGAAACTGGACGCGAGAATCGCCCGGTAGGCCGAGTCGCGCAACGCTTCTCGCAACGGCATCGCCGCCTGGGCGGCCGCACCCGGCTGCGGTCGGCCGCCGACGCCGCGCAACTGGGTGGCCACCACTGCAGAGGCGACGAGCAGCGCGATGGCGTAGACGACAAACGGCATCCGCAGCCCGAAGCCGATCAGCGCGCTCCCCACAAGAGGGCCGGTGATGTTGCCGACGAGGAATCCGGCACTGAAGTAGCCGGACACACGTCCGCGGATGTCGGGTGGCGCCAGCCGGATCATCAGTGCGGTCGCCGACACCGAGAACATGGTCGAGCCGATACCGCCCAGACCGCGGAAGACGAGCAGTTGCCAGTAGGTCTGCGCGAATGCACACGCGAGGGTGGACGCTGCGACGATCAGCAGGCCTGCCAGATAGATCCGCCGCTCCCCCAGCACCCGCACCAGCCGGCCGCTCACCGGCGCGAAGGCCAGACGCATGAATGCAAACGCCGAGATGATGATCGACGCAGCGGTGATGCCCACGTTGAAGCTGCGGGCGAATGTCGGTAGCGCCGGCGCGATGAGTCCGAAACCCAGAGCGATGACGAAGTTCGAGCTGAGCAGTACCCAGATCTCGCGGGGTATCTGCTTCACACCGCCCAAGTTACCGCCGACGCCTGACCGGACCCCAACCGCGCCCCGGCGAACGAGCCGGGCCCCGTTCTGCGCCGGCAGTCGGCCGAAAGGTCTACGATCTGATCACACGCGTAACCACAATTCCACACCCCTGGAGCCACACCACGATGCACAAGAACCCAACCCGCACGGCCGATCTCATGACCACACTCGGCTCCACCATGGGTGTGGCGAACGTCATCATGCAGCTGTCGTTGCCCGGGGTGGGCTATGGGGTGCTCGAGAGCCGGGTAGACAGCGGCAGCACCTTCAAGCACCCGTTCAAACGGGCGCGCACGACCGGGCAGTACCTCGCGGTGGCCATCCAGGGCACCGACGACGATGCCGAGTACGTCCGCACTGCGATCCAGGCGATCCATTCTCAGGTCACCTCCACACCGCAGAGCCCGGTCGGCTACAGCGCGAACAACCCCAACCTGCAGCTGTGGGTGGCCGCCTGCCTCTTCCGCTACTTCGTCGACCAGTACGAGTTCATGTACGGCAGGCTCAGCGACGCATCCGCCGACGCGATCTACGCCGATGCCGCCCGGCTCGGCACCACACTCAACGTGCGTCCCGACATGTGGCCCGCCGACCGAGCCGCCTTCGAGGCCTACTGGGCCGAGCAGATGCAGAAGATCTCCATCGACCCGCCGGTGCGGGAGATGCTCGTGTCGCTGGCCGACCTCAGCTTTCTGCCGGGGCCCCTCGGACGGGCCGGAGTGGTGATGCAGCGGGTCCTCGGTCAACGCACTTTGTTCATGACCAAGGGCGCCCTGCCGCCCGAGTTCCGCGATGCGATGGGCTTCACCTGGACAGCGGACGACGACCGCCGCTACCGCAAGGCCATCGCCATGCACCGCCGCTTCGACCGGGTCAATCCCGGCATGCTCAAGGGTTACAACCAACTGATGCTGGCGGGACTGCGCACGCGCCGGAAACTGGGCATCCGTGTCTTCTGACCGGTTGTCCCGAACGCGACCGCAAGCCGGTGATCGGGGGCTAGGCTCGGCACGCATGCTGCCCCTCACCACGCACGGCGTGTGCAACCTCTGCGAAGCCATCTGCGGACTGCAGGTCACCGTGGTAGACAACCGCGTCACCGACATCCGCGGCGACCGCGACGATCCACTGTCGCGCGGGCACATCTGTCCCAAGGCGACAGCACTGACCGATCTGCATGCCGATCCCGACAGGCTCCGCACCCCGGTCCGCAAGACCGCCGACGGCGGGTGGGAGACGATCAGCTGGAAAGACGCGACAACGTTGGTGGCCGAACGTATCTCGGCAACACAACGTGTCCACGGCCGCGACGCGGTGGGCCTCTACCTCGGCAATCCGAGTGTGCACAGCCTGGGATTCGCGACCCACGGCCTGTCTTTCCTCGGTGCCTTGGGTTCGAAGAACATGTTCTCTGCGACATCGGCCGACCAGCTGCCCATCCAGCTGGTGGCGCATCTGATGTACGGACACCAGCTCCAGATCCCCATTCCCGACCTCGACAACACCGATCTTTTCTTGGTCTTCGGCGCAAACCCGGTGGTGTCCAACGGCTCGATGATGACCGCACCCGACTTCCGGAACCGCATGCGCGACCTGCGCCGTCGCGGCGGGCGGCTGGTAGTGATCGACCCTCGCCGCACCGAGACCGCCGCCATCGCCGACGAGCACCACTTCGTCCGGCCCGGCACCGATGCGGCGCTGCTGCTGGCGATCCTGCATGTGCTGGTGCATGAGCGGGGCGTGGACAACGCACGCATCGAACATCTCCCGTTGTCGGGCATGGACGGCGTGCGCGATGCGTGCGCCACCACCACACCGGACTGGGCCGGACCGATCACCGGGATCGATCCTGGCGAGATCCGTCGCATCGCCGGTGATTTTGCCGAGGCAGATCGTGCCGTGGCGTACGGCCGGATGGGTGTGTCGACCCAGCAGTTCGGCACCGTGTGCCAGTGGGCGATCCAGGCGATCAACGCTGTCACCGGCAACCTCGACCGCGTGGGCGGGTCTCTTTTGACCGATCCCGAGATCGACCTGGTGGCCCGGAAGCTGAGCGGTCGTGGGCATTTCGACAAGTGGCGCAGCCGCGTCCGAGACCTGCCCGAGTTCGGCGGCGAACTGCCGGTGGCCACCCTCGCCGACGAGATACTCACCCCTGGCGCCGGGCAGATCAAGACGCTCATCACCCTCGCCGGCAATCCGGTGTCATCCACCCCCGGCGGAAGCCGCCTCGACCACGCCCTCGAGAACCTCGACTTCATGGTCTCGCTGGACTTCTACGTCAACGAGACCACGCGCCATGCCGACATCATCCTGCCGCCGACGATGATCCTCGAACGAGACCACTACGACCTGGTGTTCCATCAGCTCGCGGTCCGCAACACCGCCCGGTTCTCACCCGCGGTGGTCAAGAAAAGTGCTGGCGCCAAGCATGATTGGGAAATCTTCCGTGACCTGACCCTGGCGCTCGGGCGGGCACGCACCACCAAGCGAAGCCTGCGTGAGCGGCTTCGTGCCGTCCCCGCCTCGGCCACATCGTCGGCTCGAATCCATGCAACCCCGAAGATGTTGATCGCGTTGCTGCTGCGAACCGGGCCCGGTGATCTCACGATGCGCGACCTCCTGAAGTCGCCCTCGGGTCGTGACCTCGGGCCGTTGCGTCCCGGCCTCCGACGCAAACTGGTTGCGAAGTCCAAAACGGTGAACGTCGCTCCTTCGCTGATCGTGGACGATCTCGAGCGGGTCCACAGCGACCTCGTGGGTACACACGACGGCGAGCTCCTACTGATCGGACGGCGGCATCTCCGATCGAACAACTCCTGGATGCACAATTCCGAGAGACTGTCCAAAGGCCAAGAGCGTCATCATCTTCTGATGCACCCCAAAGACCTGGCGCACAGCGGACTGTGTGCCGGCGACAAGGCTGTGTTGCGCTCACGCGCCGGCAGCACCACGGTCACGGTCGCCGAGACCGAGGACATCATGCCGGGTGTGGTCAGCCTGCCCCACGGCTTCGGTCAGAACCGCAGCGGCGTCCAACTGGCGGTGGCCGGTCTCATCGACGCACCGAGCGCCAACGACGTGACCGACCCGCAGTTGCTGGATGCGGTCTCGGGCAACGCCGTACTCAATGGCGTGCCCGTGACCGTCTCCGCCGTCTGACGAGGCCCGGGCGTCAGCCCATGTGGACCGCGCCCTGCGCAGGCAGGTCGTGCTTCTTGACCCGGGCCAGGATCAGCACCACCGGTGTCACCAGGACCAGCAGACCCGCTGCCCACGCGAACGCGGACGTGTAACCCGACACCTCGGCGGCGAGGAACGCTGTCGCATCGGATGTGGCCGGATTCGACGGCAGTGCATCTGTTTTCGCCGAGGTGTACACCGTGGTCAGAAGAGCGGTACCCAGTGCCGCGCCGACCTGCAGGCCCGCGCTCGAGAGTGCACTGGCGGCGCCGGCGTCATGGTCACGTACACCGATCAGCGCCACGTTCTGCACCGGCACCATCAGCAGTCCCATACCGAATCCGAAGACGGCCAGGGCCGGGAAGACACCGGTCCAGTACGAACTGTCCACGTCGACCTGGGCGAGCAACAGTAGACCCGCGGCGGCGACCACCGGGCCGATGGCCATCGGGACCTTGGGCCCCACCGCCACAGCCAGTTTCGCGGCGATGCCCGACGCAAGCACGATGAACGCCGTGATCGGCAGACAGGCGACACCGGCGATCATCGGACTGAAACCCAGAACCGCTTGAAGGTAGATGGCCAGATACAGCGTGCTCCCGACGAGCGCGACGCCGGCGAGTGCGATACCGATGAGTGCCGAACCACGGTTGCGGTGCCACGGAACCGACAGGGGCAGCAGCGGATTGGCCGACCGGTGTTCCACCACCGCGAACAACGCGAGCACAACGAGTCCGCCGACGATGAACCCGATGGCGTCGGGTTCCAGCCAACCGTGCTCGGCGCGGGTGAAACCGTAGACGAGGGAACCCAGTCCCACGGCGACCAGGATCGCCCCGGGCAGGTCATAACTGGTGTCGCCGTGCGCCTTGGTCTCCTTGACCACCGGAACGGCGGCGGCAATCGCGACCACTGCGATCGGGATGTTCACCAGCAGGCACCAGCGCCAGTCGACATACTGGGTCAGAGCGCCACCCAGGAGCAGTCCGATGGCCGCGCCACCTCCGGAGATAGCGCCGTAGACAGCAAATGCCTTGGCACGCTCTTCATCTCGGGTGAATGTGGTGGTGAGAATCGCAAGCGCGGCCGGTGCGACCAGCGCCGCGAACACACCTTGACCGGCGCGGGCGATGAACAGCTCGATGCCGTTCTGCGCGATGCCACCGACGCCGGACATCACCGCGAAGCCGACCATGCCCACGACAAACGAGCGCTTGCGCCCCCAGTAGTCGGCGATGCGACCGCCGAGTAGGAGCAACGCTCCGAACGCCAGCGCATACGAGGTGACCACCCACGCGCGGTCGCCGTCGGTGATGCCCAGATCGGCCTGGGCGTCCGGCAAGGCGATCGAGACGATCGTGCTGTCGAGGACCACCATGAGCTGGGCCAGGGCCACGATCGCCAGCACCAGCCAGCGGCGTTGGTGATTGGGATTGGCGGGTCCGGGGTCGATCGCGGCGGAACCGGTTTCGGGCACGTTTGTACCCACAGGGGATGTGGTCATGAGAAGCGACGGTAATCCTGTTTCTCCCCAAAATCAAACGAACTAGTTCGACTGACTATGCTTGATCGATGGCCCCCACCGATGTGACGGCGACAAAGCAGCGAATTCTCGACGCAGCGCGAGACGAGTTCGCGGTCCATGGACTGGCCGGCGCCAGAATCGATCGCATCGCCTCGAATGCCAGCGCCAGCAAGGAGCGTCTCTACGCGTACTTCGGCGACAAAGTGGCCTTGTTCCACGCGATCCTCGACGCCGATTTTGATCGCTTCCTCGATGCGGTCCCGTTCGACGCCGAGGATGTGCCCGCCTATGTGGTGGCCCTTTTCGACGACCTCGTCGCCAGACCCCAGACCCAGCGATTGCTGTTGTGGGGCCAACTCGAGGGCCGCGCTCCGCGACTGCGTGAGCTCGCGACATCCGATCCGCGATGGCGCATCCGCATCGACGCCATCCGTGCCGCACAGCAAGCGGGGCAGATCGAGCCGCACTGGGATCCGGAAGACGTACTGACGATCATCTTCGGGCTGGTGTCGAGCTGGGTCACCACCCCGGGGTCAGACGGCCACGCCGATGTCTCCCCCGCTGTCGTCGATCACCGCAGATCGATCGTTCGCGAGTCCGCGCGCCGGATCTTCAGCCCGGCGCCGAACTGATCAGCAACCCTCGATCTCGATGATCGGCGATCCCTCACGCCGGGCGAAGCGAGATGTCGCCAGGTTGCACAGCCCCTGAGTCCTACACAGCCATCGGTCGCCGCCGTCCCACTGTGCGGTGAATGCGCTGCGGCCGTGGATTGCTCGACTGTTGTCGAGGATGAAGAGTTCACCCGGATGCAGCACCACCTCGCTGCGGTGGGCCATCCACACGTCCCGGACGGCCGCCAGCGCACTCCGATGTTCCGTACTGGCCGTCGACATCAGGTCCTCGTCGTACGTGAGCACCGGGTCGTCCCAGGAACCACTCAGCACCGGAATGGGACCACGCACCTCGTCTGGGACGCCACCATCGATGAACGAGCTGTCGACGCGCGTGAAATAGACCGGATCGCGCAGTAGTCGCGAGGTCTCCGCGGGCAGTCTGCGCTGCAACTCTCGCGCGGAGAGCAGGTACGTCGAGGCGTTGGGGTCGCCGCGCAGGCAGCCCAACGCGATGAAGTCCGGGCGGGTGCGCAGGTTGTGACACTGCTCGGTGTGGCTCTCGAGGTCCACGGCACTCCCGGTGGACGTCTGCCGACGCAGATGGCGACGCACCGGGACAAGCGTCTGGACCAGTTCTCCGCGACATTCCGGCCGGTAACCCACGAGATGCACGATGCTCGACAGCAGCAGGGCCGATTGCCTGGCCATCAGCGTGTGGCGTGTGTTCGCACCCACCGCATTGTCGGGAGTCGGCGGAATCGGGCCGACCTCGAGCCCGCTGAGCAACAGCCCCCCGTCGCCGTCGACGAGGAAGTCGAACAGCAACTCCCTCAGTTCGGCCGGTAGCAGCGCCGTCGCGAGACGGCTCTGGCGCGCGAACGCGTGGGGGTCGTCCAGGGGGTCGGCGGTGATGTTCTGGGCAATCAACTCGACGACCTCGCGACTGCCGGCAACCGACTTGCGCCGGACGGTCGGCCACGGGGTTCGAGGTGTCCAATCGGCGTGCGTTTGTGCACTCATCATGAGTCCGCCCTCCGGTCAATGCTCGTTGCGGTAACAACAGCGTAGTGCGCAACACCGCTGCGCACACCGCAACAGGGACGGCCAGCCATCCGGAGCCGAACGCGCCCGGCGACGCCGTGGGCCGGCTGCCGCTAGTCGGTCGCCTCGAGTTTGCGTTCGCAGGAGTCGGTGATCAGCCGGTTGTTGCCCAACCCCTGTTGCGCATAGGCATCTCCGGGATTGAGCAGCATGCACGCCTTCATCGACAAGCAGCCGCACCCCACGCACGAGTCCATCAGGTCTCTCATACGTTGCAGCAGAGCAATTCGCTCGTCGAGGTCGTCGACCCATCGTTGTGACGCGCGGTGCCACATCGACTTGGTCGGCGACTCGTGCTCCCCGAGAGCTTCGAGTACCGAGCCGATGGTGGCGAGCGGAATGCCTGCCGCCTGCGATGCGCGGATGAACGCGACCCTGCGCAACATCGCCCGGTGGTAGCGGCGCTGATTACCTGTCGTGCGCCTGCTGAATATCAATCCGCGATCCTCGTAGTATCGAACCGCCGATGGCGCGACCCCTGCTCGGATGGCCAGCTCCCCGACCGTCATCTCCAATTTCTTCGGTGGCATGACCACATCGTAGCTTGACTTCAAGTTCACTTGAACTTGAATACTCGTTTTCCATGACGCACACACAGCCAAAGTTCGTTCTCATCGTCGGTTCGGTCCGTCCGGGCCGGATCGGCCTCAAGGTCGCGGAGTGGTTCCTACAGCACATGCGTTCTCGCGACGCCGATTTCGAGATGGTGGACCTCGCCCACCCCAGCGACACCCGGACGAGCGCCGTCTTGGCATCCGCCGACGGCTTCGTCGTGGTCACCCCCGAGTACAACCACTCCTACCCCGGCGAGCTCAAGATCCTCATCGATGCCCACCGTGAGGAGTGGAAGAAGAAGCCCGTCACTTTCGTGTCCTACGGCGGGATGTCGGGCGGTCTTCGTGCCGTGGAACATCTTCGCGCCGTGTTCGCCGAACTCTATTCGGTCGGCACCCGCAATGGCGTGGTGATCCACGCGCCGTGGGACCACTTGGTCGACGGAACGCTCGAACTCGACGATGCCGCCGTCACCTCCGCCGGGGCGGCGATGGACGAATTGACCTGGTGGGCCGAGTTGTTGAAATCGGCACGCGTGGCGGATCAAGGGGCGGCGTGATCATGGATGCTCGAGCAAGGAAGGTGGCAGCGATTCTCGCGCTGGGCACCCTGATGGTGATGCTGGACGTCACGGTGACCGTTGTTGCGATCCCCGGGCTCGCCGACTCGTTCGACACAAATCTCGCGACCGTGCAATGGGTGACCACCGCCTACGCTCTCGCACTTGTCGCCGTGATGCCGACAGCGGCATGGATGATCGGACGATTCGGTGCCGCACGCGTGTACATCTGCGCACTGACCATCTTCGTGGCAGGATCGGCCCTGGCAGGTCTGGCCTGGAATGTGGAGAGCCTCATCGCCTTTCGGGCGGTTCAGGGATTCGGCGGAGGTTTCCTGCAACCGGTCGGCATGACGATAGCTCTTCAGCTCGTCGATGAACGGCACCGAGGGAAGATGATGGGCTGGCTCGGCCTCCCGTTGCTCATCGGGCCGGTCCTCGGCCCCACTGCGGGTGGGTTCCTCGTCGACAGCGTGGGCTGGCGATCGCTGTTCCTGATCAACGTTCCGATCGGGATCGCGGCAATCATCCTGGCCATCAAGGTGTTCCCGCGAACAAAGGGAACAGAGATACGCCCCCTCGACTGGGCGGGCCTGCTGATGCTGGCACCCGGTGGCGCACTGCTCGTGTTCGGCCTGGCCAAGGCCGGCGACCACGGGGACCCTCTCACGCTCGCTGTCATCGCCCCTGCCGGGGCCGGGGCACTGCTGTTGGCGTTTTTCGCGCGGAGAACACTGAACACCGAACGTCCCTTGCTCGACCTCCGGTTGCTTCGCGAGCGGTCGTTGTCGACGGGCGCGCTGACCATGCTGCTGGTGGCCGGGGCGTATTTCGGTTCGATGATGATTCTGCCCATCTACGTCCAGGCAGTTCGGGGAGACACCGCGACCACTGCCGGCCTACTGATGATCGGCCAGGCACTCACCACCGGCGTGGTGGTGCAGATCGCCACCCGTCTGGTCGATCGTGTGGACCCGCGAATGGTGGTGTGGTTCGGGATCTCGGCCACGGTGGTCGCAATGTCGTTGATGACAACGATCCTCGACGACAACACCTCGTACGTCGTGGTCGCCTTGATCGGCGTGGTGATGGGTATCGGGATCGGTTCCACGTTGATGCCCGTGATGACTGCCGCCCTACGTGGCGTCTCGGCCGATCACATGCCCTCGGGTACAACGATATTGACGACCGGCAACCAGTTCGCCGCCGCGATCGGCGCGGCGGCGGCCGCGACAGTGCTCACGACTCACCTCAACAATCGGGTGCCCCTGCTCGACCACGGCGGTATGGCCGCGGCGCTCGGGCTCTCGGGAGCCGAACGATCGGACGCAGGGCCGGAACTCGCCGACGCCGTAGCCGACACCTACCTGCTGACATTGGGCCTGCTCGTCGCGGCGCTTGTGACGTCGTTCCTTCTCCCGCGGACAGCAGTCCCGCTCAGAACGGCCGAGCCCGCCGAACGAACCGAACTCGCCGCGGAAACGGGCTGAACACCGCTAGGCGACGACACGCCTCACACGACCGCGCTCGGGCCACGGCCAATCGAACTGCAGTTCGCCGCCGACGCCGAGCTGCCGCCAGCGGCGGGCCAGGCCATCAGCTTCGGTGAGGCAGTCATCGATTTGGCGCGCGGTGGCGCCGGCGATCTCGATCCGATCATCCAGCCGCGGTGGCACCAGATGTCCGTCATGACGCTGGTGCCACCGCACATGAATGACAAAAGCCAGCGACTCCGAACGCTGAACACCGTGTCCTGCGGTCACGTTCCTTTTCGAACTTCGCTTCGCCCATCGTTTGTCACGCTGGGCATCGAGGGGCACGAAGGTGCGCGCGTCGCCGCCTGCTGCCAATTGTCCGAAGATGCCGTCCTGGATCCGCCAATGACGTTCCACCAGAAGGTGGATGAGGTCATGGGGCAGATGGTCGTCGTAGCCGGGGGCCGGCTTCATCACCACATCGTCGGCGTGTTGACGACGCGCTTCCACGGCGTATTGCCGCTGACCTGTTCTACGGAAGATGACCTGCACAGCTGCATACGTTAGGCCCAGATCACCACATCTGCCACGGGTTTTCGCCACCGCGCGGCAAAGGGACGATGAACCTCGGAGTCCGGCTGTCCGGGTGAGAGGACTACTTTGTTCGCGCCGGCTTGACCACGAGCACCGGGCACGTGGCCTTGTGCAACACGGCCTGACTGGTCGAACCGAGCAGCAGCCCGCGGAACCCGCCTCGGCCGCGACTACCCACCACGAGCAACTGAGCGTCGGTGGCATGTTCGATCAGTTGGTTGGCCGGGCCGTCCGGCACCACGACGCGTTCGATCTCGACGTCCGGGTAATCGCTGCCGAATCCGGCGATGCGCTCGGCGACGACTTCGTGGGCTTCGTCCGCGAGCCGCTGCAACTGGTCCGCATCGAGTCCGTACCCGTTCAGCGCGTCCGATGCCAGGTCTGTCCAGGTGTGCACCACCTTGAGCTTTGTCCCGAGCTGAGATGCCTGCTCGAAGGCGGCAGACAGTGCAGCCTCGCTCAACTCCGAGCCGTCGATCCCGACCACCACCGGGCCGGGGCCACCCGGGCCCGCGTAGACCACAACCGGGCTCGTCGCGTGAGCTGCGACATCCACACCGACCGATCCGAGGAACAGACCACGAACGCCACCGAGGCCGCGGCTGCCCACAACCACCAGAGCCGCGTCATGCGAGGCGTCGATCAACACCGGGCTGGGCCGGCCCTCCACGACCTTTCCGGTCACGTCGACAGACGGAGCGGTTTCACGCGCCTTCGCTGCTGCTTTGTGTACGTTCTCTTCGGCTTCCTTGCGGATGATGTCGATGACGTCCTGCGGGATGACCAACGCCGGCGCGTACGCCGCGGCCTGTGTCTCGTAGGCGGCCAGGATCGTCAACGACTTTCCCTGCCGCTCGGCAGCTTGTGCCGCCCACACCGCTGCCTCGAGGGCAGACTCCGATCCATCGATTCCGACAACAATTGTCGAGCTCACCATTGAACCTCCTTTTTCGCGTTCCCCGACCATCCTTCTCTCCTTTTGTTCGTCGTCAACGCGCGGCGCGCGTCTACTGCGACACATGCAGGTGAACTGCGCGGGCCGACAGGCGGGCCCCACAGCCGCGATTGTGGCCGGGGTACCCGTACACTAGAGACGTCGGACACATTACGAACGCTGTTCGTGCTCGAACATCCACCGGCCGCCGTCTCTCCCACCTGGCCTGAGAAGGCGTCGGAATGGGCCATCAGCCCAGGTGAGCGGCATGAAATGGCTAGCGGCTACGAAAGGCCGATCCATACCGCTGCGGTGTCGGGTAGCAGACCTGAAACCGATACACCGCTCGTTCACTCCCTAGATCGCAGCCGGATGCCCGGCTCGTCTCGCAGATCGTGTTCATGCTTCACCGCCGACGGCGACCGCTGGATCCATTCCCCTCGCCGCGGCCCACAAACTCGAGCGCCACACAATCGGCACTCACACCAGAAAGAAGACAAACATGCAGGATCGAGACCTTTTCTCGCACCGCGAACTGAGCCATTCTGATGACTCGCACAAAGCAGCCCCGTCGGGCGACATCCCTCAACCGGTGTTCTCCGATCTCGTGATCGACCCGAAGGCCAAACGCCAAGAAGCGCAATCCACATTCGTATCGGACCGTGGCTGACCATGAGTAAACCGATGTCGGCGCCGATCCGCTTCACGCTCGCCCGCGAGCGCGGCGCCAACATCGACGGAGCCTGGTGGCCCGAGACCGCCCGCGTCGGCAACGAACTGCCGTTGTTGGTCAGTGCCCTCAATCCGCTGCTCGGAGTTGTTCGGGATGTGTCGGTGAACTGGTCGCGCTCCGACTCGTTCCCGGATCTCGATGCCGTCGACTACGACGGCATCAGGAACTCGCTGATCCCGGTCGCCCAACGAATCATCTGCCTGACCGGTCTCAAACGCACCGCGACGTTGTTGGTCATCCCTTACCGGACATCGCCCGCATTGGCCGTGGCAATTCTCGGCGAGTCCGCAGGCATCGCCTCTGCGGGCAACGCATCGGCCAAGGCGCGGGTTTCGGCCAGACGGATCGTCCGCGAGGCGACCAAGCAGATTCACGGCGCCCTGCCGATCGCCAAGACACCCGCGGCCAAACCGCGCGGAGGAGCGCGCTCAGAGGCCTGATCGGCTCCGACCGTTTCTCACCGCTTCCGCAGCACGAATCGCTGGACCTTTCCGCTCGGAGTCTTGGGCAGAGCATCGATGAAATGAACCTTGCGCGGATAGGCGTGGGCCGCGAACTTCCTCTTCACCAGTTGCTGCAGGTCTGCCTCGAGCTCCGGCGAGGGTTCGGCCGAATCATGCAGCACCACATACGCTTCGAGTACCTCGCCGCGCAATTCGTCGGACTTGCCGACCACTGCCGCCTCCATGACCGCGTCATGCATGACAAGGACACTCTCCACATCGAACGGCCCGATCCGGTAACCGGCCATGATGATCACGTCGTCGTCGCGCGAGGAGAAGAAGTAGAAGCCGTCACCGTCCACCGCCCCCGAGTCCCCGGTCAGGTACCACCGGCCGTCGCCGGTGTAGCGGCTCGCCGTCTTCTCCGGCGCGTTCACATAGCCGTTGAACCAGAGCAATTGACTGGATGAGGTGTCGATCGACACCCGCCCGAGCGTTCCGGCGGGGGCCACGTCATCCGAATCCTCTTGCAGCACCGCACATGACCAGCCCGGCAGTGCCCGTCCCATCGAGCCGGCCGGTACATCGGTGCGCAGCGAATCGTGCCAGGCATTGACGATGAACATGCCATGCTCGGTCTGCCCGTAGTGATCTCGCACCGCCACACCCAGAGCATCGCTGGACCAACCGACGACGTCCGGGGTCAGCGGCTCACCGGCCGACGACGCCCGGCGCAGCGTGATCTTCTCCGGCGGCGCATCCCCCGCTCGCAGTGCGCGGTAGACGGTCGGCGCCGCGGCGAAGTTGGTCACCTCGAACTCTCGGAGCACCTGCCACGTCAAGGCAGGCGAGAATCCCGCGTGCAGCAGCAGGCTTCGGGTGCCCGAGGCCATCGGCCCGAGAAGTGCGTAGTACAGCCCGTAGGCCCAGCCCGGGTCGGCGGCGTTCCAGAACACGTCCTCCGGCCGCACGTCCAGGCCGAACTCCTGGTAGGCGTGGAACGACGCCAGTGCACGCACCGGGACCGGGACGCCCTTCGGTGTGCCGGTGGTGCCGCTGGTGAAGAGTTCGACCAGCAGGCCGTCGCCGCCGACCGTCACCGCGGCCGCACCCGGTTCGTCAGACGTGTGCGCGTCGATCAGCGCAGACAGTTGGAGTCGGTCGTCGGAGGTGTTACCGGCGGCGATCACCTGCCACGGCGCGTCGGCCGGCATGTCCTCGCCGGGCGCGAGCTTGGTCAGCTGGTCGAGGTCGGAGATGACGATCTTGGCACCGCTGGACTGCAGTCGGTACGCGATGGCGGGGGGAGCAAAGGCCGTGAAAAGCGGGACATACACCGCTCCGCGACGCCAGATGCCCAGTGCCGCAACGATGAGATCGGCGGACTTCCCCATGAGCGTCGCGACCCGGTCCCCCGGCTCGACGCCGAGGTCGGCAAGGGCCGCCGCGAATCTCGAGGACTGTTCCCGAAGGTGGCCATAGGTGAGGTCCACCGACGTCACGTTTCCGGCGCCTGCGGAGTCGATGACGGTGAACGCGATCGCATCACCCGGGTGCCGATCACACAGCAGGTCGGCAGCACACGCCTGCGGATTGTCGTACTGGGCCAGCAACTCGGCCACTCGGTCATCGATGGCATTCATCTGCGGAGTCCTCTTCTCGCTCGCTCGTTCCACACACGAGTAGGATCCAGGTCACACTTGTCCGCCCGCTACCCCCGAAAAGGGGTGACACATGACCAGCTCGTCCCCCGTACTCCGTCCACGCGACACCGACGCTCTACGCAGCGAGATGCGTCAGGTGGCGACGCGGTCGGAGACGCCGGTGCTGTTCGGCGGTGAGGTCCACGCGGGCACCCTGATCCTCAGCGAGTTCGTCGGCACCCGAACCAACGGGCTGCGGGGTCTGGCCGTGAGTTCGTCGTCGGGGCTGGGCGGCCGTGTGGTCGACCGACTGCGTCCGGCGTCGGTCTCGGACTACCGCAACGCCTCCGCCATCACCCACCACTACGACCGGCCGGTTCTGGGCGAAGGCCTGCGATCGGTGCTGGCCGTGCCCGTGGTGGTGGACAACCGTCCGCGCGCCGTCCTGTACGCAGCTCGGCGTGACGCCGCACCCATTGGAGGGCGCACCACGGACGCGGTGGTCGAGGCCTGTCGACGACTTGCGGCAGAGATCGCAATCCGCGACGAGGTGGACCGACGTGTGGCGATGATGACCGCGGTCGCCGCCATCCCGCAACACACCGATCCTGTTGCCACAGAGGAACTCCGGAGCATCCATGCCGAGTTGCGCCAGTTGGGCGCAACGCTCGACAACCGCGCGGCCACCCGGCTGCGAGACATGTCCGAACGCCTCGCCCGAATCATCAATTCTGACATGGACACCCCGGGCGATGTGGCACTCGCCCCCCGTGAGATCGACGTCCTCTCCGCGATATCGCTCGGCGGTTCCAACATCGATGTGGCCAAGCGACTGTCGTTACGTCCCGAGACGGTGAAGAGCTACCTGCGTAGTGCCATGCGCAAACTGGATGCCCACACCCGGCACGAAGCGGTAGTCGCAGCACGACGGATGAACCTACTCCCCTGAGCATCAGCTCAGAGTCGACGGATGTACGTCGTGAGAGAGTTCGAATCCTCCGGCTCGCACCATTCGCCCGTACAAATCATCGGTTTTCATCAACACGTCGTGACTGCCCACCGCGCTCACCCGCCCCTCGTCCATGACGATGATCGTGTCGGCATGTCGCACCGTCGACAAGCGATGGGCGATGGTGATCACGGCGCCCGTGTGGGCGCGTCGTCTGATCGAGTCCACGATCACCGCCTCGGTGAGGGTGTCGACCTGTGATGTCGCCTCGTCGAGCAACAAGATGGGCGAGGGACGAATCATCGCGCGCGCCATCGCTATCCGTTGGCGTTGTCCGCCCGACAGGTCCGTGTCACGGATCGGCGTGTCCACACCCGCCGGCAGAGCGGCAATGGTCGAGTCGAGTTTGAGCAAGGTGAGCACCTCTGCGAGTTCGCTGTCATCGGCTTCGGGGTGGATGAACCTCAGGTTGTCACCCACCGTGCCCGGTACGAGCGGCGATTCCTGTTCGACGTAGGCGATCTGCTCTCGCACCTCTGCCACCGTCATCTCCGCATACCCGAAGCCCCCGAGTCGCAGAACGCCGCTGTCGGGTTCGATGAAGCGGAGGATCGCCGAGAAGAGCGAGGTCTTGCCTGCACCGGACGGTCCGACGATGGCAGTGTGACCGATGGCGGGGATCTCGACCGACACCCGGTCGAGCGCGGGCAGCAGGTCGTCGCCGTACCGGAATGTCACGTCGTCGAACACGATTCCCCCGCTGTCTGCACCACCATGCTGGGGCAGTGGGACTTTCACCGCCGGAGCCGAGACCTCCGACTCCAGGCTCTCCATCTCCCGGATACGGATTGCTGCGGCGATCCCGGACTGCAGCGCGGTGATGTTCTGCGTCAACTCCGACACGGGCCCCATCAAGGTGAAGGCGTACAACAGAAAAGCGATCAGTGTCGACACATCCATCGAGCCGGCTTCCACACGCCACGCCCCCAGTGCGAGGATGGCGATGATCGCGCCCTGCACGCCGGTCCACCCGGCCGTCATGGCGCCGGCAGAGACACGCACCGCGGCCACCGCATGCGCGCGGGCACGAGCGGCGTTGTCGCCGATGACCGCGCCCACCCGGTCTTCCGCTCCGGCCGCCTTCACTGTTCGCACCGAGCGCAGACTGCCTTCCAGGACACCGCCGAGATGCCCGAGTGCTTCCTGAGTGCGCGCTTCCGCCTTGGCAATTCGTGGCATCAGCACCGTGAACACCGCCGCGACACAGATGATCGCGACCATGGTGACCCCGAGCAACACCAGGTCCAGCACACCCATCAGCACAATGGTCCCGACGGCGACGCAGGTCGCGTTGATGACCCCGACCACCGCGCTCGACGCCGCCTCGCGCAGTAACACCGTGTCGGAGGTGACGCGAGTGACCAACTCGCCCACCGGCCGGGCCTGGACCGACGGAACGCTGGATCCGAGCAACCGGCGTACCAGTGACGAACGAGCGTCGTAGACGATCGACTCCGCAGCGGTTCCCAGCACGATCCACTGCGCGCAGCCGAGTACCGCCCCGACCACCAGGAAGATCACGAGCACCAGGACCGGGGTGACGATCGAGGAATCGTTCCCCAGCGAATCCAGGATCCACTTGGTCACCATCGGCGTCGCGAGGACGGTGACCGAACCGCTGAGCGCCAGCACGAGGCCCAGGACGATCGATCTGAGGTGAGGACGCGCGAACCCGGCGAGAACCTTGATGTTCTTCAGGTCACCGGATGCCGCCGCGGGAGGGCTGTTCTCTGCGATCGAAGTGTCCATGCCCAAGTGGAACACACATGTTCCATTTTGGAAACCGACTTGTTCGTCGCGGTACGGCGACAACCCGTCGTTGATGACAGCGCGACTATGCTCACGTCATGGTCGCGACCTCAACCGCCGAGGAGTCCGGAGCGCGTGAGCGTACTCGCCGGGCAATTCTCGACGCGGCTGTGGCCGCACTCGCCAAGTCCCCCACTGCGCCGCTCGCGGAAATCGCAGATCGCGCGAGAGTCGGCCGCACCACGTTGCACCGCTATTTTCCGGAACGTTCCGATCTGCTCGGTGCGGTTGCGCGGTTCGCCGAGCAGTCCGTCGCGGACGCCGGCGAGCGCGCCGACCTCGCACGGGGCACGGGTCTGGAAGCGATCTTGCGATTATGCGAGGAGTACTTCGAACTCACCGATGTGCTCGCCGTCTTGTTCTTCGCTTCCGGGGTGAATGATCAGGACATCGCCTTCACGGACGGCACGGTCATAGAAGCCGTCGAACGCGGACGATCCGACGGCTCGATCGACGCCGAACTCGAAGCGGAGTGGATCGTGAACATGATGTGGGCACTGCTCTATGCCAGCGTTGATCACGTCAATCGTGCATCCGGCACCCGCATGAAGGTGCAGACGATGACACTGCGGAGCCTACGCAAAGCCATTTCCGCGACATCGGTGCCCGCGTGACATCGGTGCCCGCGTCGTAATCTGAGCTCATGAGCCGCCCCGACAACGACGACCCGTCCACCCTGTCCTTCGACAGCCGCGCGGTGCACGCGGGCAACTCGGTGGACAAGGGCTCTGGCGCCGTACGCACGCCGATCGTGATGGCGAACTCGTACGCCCTGCCCGACGACCCGTCGAACGTCAGCTGGTCCGGGACCGACATCCCGCTGTACACCCGCAACTCGGGCGCCAATCAGATTGCGCTGCAGAAGAAGTTGGCGGCGCTCGAAGAGGCGGAAGACGCAGTCGCCCTGGCCTCGGGGGTTGCCGCGCTGCACGCGGTCTTCTTCACGTATCTCAACACCGGTGACCATGTGGTGGTCGCCGACGTCACCTACGAGGCCACGTGGAAACTGTTCACCGAACTACTCCCGGTCAAATACGGCATCGAGGCGACCTTCGTCGACGCATCCGATCCGCGAGCGGTCGAAGAGGCCATGCTCCCGACCACTCGTCTGGTGCATGTCGAGGCCATCGCGAACCCGACCACCAAGGTCACCGACATCGCCGCGGTCGCCGCCATCGCGCACGACGGCGGAGCGTTGCTCGTCGTCGACTCCACATTCACCCCGCCCCCGCTGTATCGGCCCCTCGCCGACGGGGCCGACCTGGTGGTGCATTCACTGACGAAGTACTACAACGGGCACGGGGACGCGATGGGCGGTGCCGTGGTGGGCGCACGCAGTCTGATCGATCCCATCAAATCTCATGCCATGGTCGATGTCGGAGGAGTGATCTCGCCGTTCAATGCGTGGTTGATCAGCCGCGGTTCGATCACGCTGCCGCTGAGGCTGTCCCGACATCTCACCTCGGCCGAGCAGGTGGCGCAGTTCCTCGAGGCCGACGATCGGGTGGCCTACGTCGCCTATCCGGGACTGGCCTCACATCCCCAGCACGAGTTGGCCTCTCGCCAATTCGGCGGTCGAGGTCACGGAGCGATGATGGCGTTTGCCGTCCGTGGGGACTCCGACACCCAGAACCGGTTTGTTGCGAACCTGAGGATGATCACCTCGGCGGTCTCGCTCGGACACGACGAATCACTCATCGTGCACGTCGGCACCGAAGGCGCGCGAGTCGCGAACTACCCGAGCGAGTTCCGCGAGTGGGGTCACCTGCGTTTCTCCATCGGGCTCGAGGATCCCGCCGACATCATCGCCGACCTGTCCGCGGCTCTGGACGACACGTTCAGCTGACGCCCGTCAGATCGCGTCACGCGGACGCATCAGCAGGGCGATCAGTCCGCCCACAGCCATCACGGTGATGACCGAGGCGAACACCACGCCGGCGGTGGTCAGCGTCCACGCCTGCGCGGCGAAGCCATCCGCGATGATCGGTACCGAGATGGCAAGGTAGGCAACAACAAAGTAGGCGGATGTGGCATCGGCCTTGCGCTCGGGCTCCACCCGGGCGGCGATGGCGGCGATCCCCTTGCTGAACAACAGGCCTTGACTCGCCCCGGAGATCACGGCGCCGACGATCAATCCCGCCAGCGACGCAGCCTCCAGACTGACGATCAACACGGCCATACCCACGGTGAGTGAGATGTATCCGGCGACAAGTGATGGGCGAACCGGTGCATTCGACAAGACGATCTGTGTGGCAGCCGAGGACGCGAAGAGGACAAAGACCACCAGCCCCGTGATCGTGGGCGACGAGATGTCCAGGACCTTGGTCATGAAGTTGGGGGCGACCGCGGTGAACAGACCACACACCGCAAACCCGGCTACCGCTCCGATCACGGCCTGCGGGAAGATCCCGCGCACCGAGGGCGGCACACTGATCCGCTGCAATGTCGGCCGAGCCCCTTTGCGCACCTTCACCGTCTCGGGAACGGTGACGAGGCCGGCACCAGCGATCACGAGCAGGAGGGCATGCACAACAAAAACCGTCCGCGTCGGATACGGCGCGAACTCGGTGACCACGCCGGCGACCAGAGGACCCAGGCCCAAGCCGCCGATGTTGGCGGCGGTGGCGATCGCCGGTGCCATCCGGCGTCGAGTCGCAGGCGCAGCCTCGATGACCGCGACAGTTGCCGTGCTGGTGAAGATGCCCGCGGAAAATCCCGAGACCAAGCGCCCGACGAACAAGATCTCGACACTGCCACCGATCAGGAACAAGACCGCGCTGACCAGTGACAGCGCCACGCCTGCGAAGAGCATCGGGCGGCGGCCGATCGTGTCCGAGAACTGTCCCACCCCGATGAGCGCGGCAATGACCCCGACCGCATACGTCGCGAAGATTACGGTGGTCATCAAGCTGCCGAAGCCGAACTCCCGCTGGTATTCGGGGTAGAGCGGGGTCGGCAACGTGGTGCCCATCATCACCACCGCGAACGCGTACACCGCCGCGGGGAAGGCGATCAGCCGTAGTCCTCGGCCCGGCGCCGGATGTCCGGTGTGGGTGTCGACTCCGGCACCGGCAGCAGTCATGGCAGAGCCTTTCGGTCGGTGAGTCTCGCTGGTGCGCACGGGCACCTCAACGTCAGCAACGCTCACGATCTTCCGCGGGGGCCGGATGAGCCCGGAATGTCCGAGTCAGTGTGCGGAAACTGCCATCTGGGTTCGGGTCTCACTCACCGACACCAGCTTGCCGTCGTGGATCACCACCCGATCGGCGGGGGCGTTGGCGATGACGTCGAGAACACTCGTTCCTCGGACGGCCAGGAACTCTGCGCGTGCCCCCACGCGTGGGCCTGCCTCGGGCAGCCCCATCACTGCCCGCGCGTCTTCGGTGACCATCGCCATGGCGATGTCCGGGTGTACGTGCGCTGCCGTGATGGCCAGCATCGCGGTCTCGAGTGCGTCGCTGCGCCCAACCGGGTTGAACGCGTCCCGCACGTTGTCGGCACCGGCCGCCACCCGGATGCCCGCTTCTCGGAGCGGTTCGATGGCGGTGATTCCCCGCGGAGTCGAGACCGGGTGACCTCTGCCCTGCAGATAGAGGTTGGTGATCGGGTTGGCCACCACCCCGATGCCGCTCGAGGCGATGACCGGCAACAGTCCTGCGAGTTCTGTTCTGCTCATCGTGCCGAGCCGGGTGCAGTGTCCGGCGGTGCGGATCCGGCCCGCCGGCCATGTCGCCACGCGTTCGGCGAATGCCCCGATGGTGTGGTGATCGCCCTCCAGGAACTCGTCGGTGTGCAGGTCCACGCCCACTCCCCTGGCCTCGGCGATCGCCAGCAGGCGGTCCAGGTCGCCCAGCGGGTCCGGCGCACTGTGCGGTGAGCCGCCCACGAGGTCGGCGCCTGCGTCGAGTGCCTGATGCACCAGTTCGTCGGTGGCGTACACCTTGCTCAGCGCTA
The DNA here is from genome assembly GCF_054063855.1 of Williamsia sp. R60. Classification (NCBI taxonomy): domain Bacteria; kingdom Bacillati; phylum Actinomycetota; class Actinomycetes; order Mycobacteriales; family Nocardiaceae; genus Williamsia; species Williamsia sp. R60. The sequence continues at coordinate 1,042,621 of NZ_JBSSGR010000002.1, read as the reverse complement.
CGATCTCGATGTCCATCACCCCCTCGAGTTCCCTTCGAACCCGGTCGATGGCCCGGATCCCCCGGAGGGGGTCGGGGCCGAGCAGGATGTCGACATGCGACCGGACGGCGGTGGTGCCGTTGCGCAGCAAGGCCAGGGCGGCCGTTCGCGCGCGTGTCCGGAATGACTCCTCGTCGAGACCGGCGCTGCCTTCCTTCCAGTTCGCGATCGCATCGTGCAGGTCGCCGAGGGGCGGCCGCAACACATCCCACGAAAGTGCCTTGTCCAGATGCGCATGAGGCTCGGCAGGTGCGGTGAGCAGAACGTACCCACGCAGGTCGAGTACGTCGGCTCGGTCCGGAGCAACCGCGCGCTCGTCTGTGGGTCGCACAGCCGTCACGACCGCGTGACCATCGACTTTCGAGATGTCGACGTCGACCACGGATCCGTCGGCGAGCACGGCGCCGCGTAGCTGCGAGAGCGATTGCGGCAAAGAGAGATTCATTGTTCAACCTTCTGATCTGCACATGGGGCGAGAAGTGATGCGGAGGCGCCTGTCACACCCGCTGGGTACGCACGAACACCCCGGCCACATGGGCGCACGCGGCGGTGCGGGCACCCTCGGCGTCTCCTGCTTCGATCGCCGCGACGATCCGTTCGTGCTCGGTCACGGCGAGACGGCGATTGAGGTCGGCGGTCCACACGTCGGACCGGAAGAGGTGCGACTGGCCATCGAGCCGCGAAAGCGCTTCGCCCAGTGGACGATTGTTCGCCGTCTCACGGATGAGGGTATGGAACTGGAGGTCGAGGGAGGCGTCCCGCCGGGAGTCGGCCGGATCCTCGAGCAATTCACGCTGCACCTCGACCATCTTGCGCAGGTGCGCCACCGTCTGATGTGTGGCGGTGAGGGTGGCGTTGTACGCCGCCAGTCCGTCCAGAACCTCCCGGACCTCGAACACGGACTTGAGCGTCTGGGCATCGAGTGAGGCCACCCGGGCACCGGCGTTGCGCGTATGGGACGCAAGACCTTCGTAGATGAGCTGCTGCACCGCCTCTCGGACCGGAGTCCGACTCACCTTCAGCCGAGCGGCCAATGCGGGCACACTCAACGGGCTCCCCGACTCCAATTCGCCGGAGAAGATCATCTCCTGCAGCGCGTCGTGCACCGAGTCGGTGAGCAGGGCACGCTCAGATGCCGTCACCTCTGCTCCCCTCCCTACTTCTCGGCCGCGGCAACGCGCGCGGCCTCGCGAAGTTGCGTCGCAGGTGCCACACCGGTACGCAGGCCGGCAACCTTCATGGCGATGTTCTCGGCAATCGTAATCGGAGGGTAGCCCGTCTCGCCCTCTGCCAACGTCCCGGGAAGAGCTTCGATGACCGCGTCGTGATTGCCGTCGAAGAAGAAGGCCGCCGAACGACGCCGCGCGATCTGACCGTCGACCACCGGAGGGTCGACGCGATGGATGGTCGACATCCAGCGGTCGTTGGTCCAGCGCGACATCGCATCTCCCAGATTGATCAGCAGCGCACCTTCGGCCGGCTGGACATCGTGCCAGTGTCCCTCGCGGTCGAGTACCTGCAGACCTGGAACGCGGTCGGCCCACAGAATGGTCAGGATCCCGAAATCTGTGTGGGCCCCCATCCCCGTCAGGTCACCGGTGAACTCGGTGTCGCCTTCTGGCAAGGCGTAGTTGTTCATCTTCAGCGCTTCGATCGAGTGGTCGATCAGATTCTCGAAGTACCCCGGTCGCAGACCCAGCGCATCGGTGAAGGCGCCCATCAGAATGCGCGAGAGTATTTGTGCTGCAGCGAAGTAAGCCTGGATCGCGGGAGCGAACCCTGGCGCGGCGTCGGGCCAGTTGTTCGGTGCGTAGCTGGTCTCGGGTAGTTCGAGCGGCATGAAGTCCGCCGCTTCGGTGCCCACCGTGTATGCCTCGTAGAAGTCGTTCATCTGTCCTGCTGTCGGGATGCCCAGGCTCATGCTGAGCGACTCCGACTTGGGCGGAGAGTAGCCACGATTGGTCGCCGGGTCCCGTCGGTACTGCTTCTTCACCGCCAGAGGCAGGGCAAAGAAATCATCGAGCGCGTCGGCGAGTCCCGCAATGGTGTGGGTGTCGATACCGTGACCGACAATCTGGACGAAACCGACGTCGCGGCACGCACGGTCGAGCGCGGACGCGACCTCTGCCCGCGCCGACGGATCCGAGCGGCGCTTGTCGTCGCGGTACGGGCTGATGTCGATGGTGGGTACCTCAAACGGTGTGCCGGGCACGGAATGCTCCCTTGTCGATGATCGATTCTCTGTGGTCTCGGGATACGGATCGTTCACGAGTCACGCCCGGACTCGTGCCAGCTGCCGACTGCGAACTTCGACACGATCCCCATGACACCGAACACCGCGACTCCGAAGATCGACGCGAGCACGATGGCCGCGATCAGGTCATCGGACTGCAGACGGCCGCGGTAGACGTCGAGCAGTGTGCCGATTCCCGGCTGTCCCTTGGCGAAGAACATGTCCCCGATGATGGCGCCGACCACGACCAGTCCCGACGCGGTGCGCACACCGGTGAGAATGGCCGGAAGTGCGGCCCGCAGTTCGAGTTTGACCAACCGGTCCCACCGTGACGCACGAGAGAGCGCAAAGAGCTCGTGCAGTCCGCGGTCGACCGACCTTATCCCGAAGTGGGTGTTGGTGATGATCGGGAAGGCGGCGATCAGCACACAGACCAGGGTGCGCGACATCATCCCGTATCCGAACCACAAACCGATGAGCGGAACGATGGCGAGGATGGGGATCACCTGGATCACTACGGCGTAGGGGTAGATGATGCGCTCGATCCACTTGGCCTGACTCATCAGCACTCCGGTGCCGACACCCACCACAACCGCCACCAGGAATCCGACCATCGCCACCTGCGCCGTCACCGCCAGCGCTTCGAGCATGGGCCGCAGGTGCGTCCAGTCCATCAGGGAGTTCCTCAGCACATCACCCGGTGGCGGTAACAGGAATCTCCGCTCCGGCGACAGCACCCAGTAGCTGACCATCGACCACAGCACCAGAGCGCCGAGGAACGACAGAAAGGGGCCGAGCACAACGGTTGTTGCCGTGCGGATCCGCCGCTTGGACAGTCGACCGGACGGCGCGCCCGGCCGTGCCGTCGCCGTATATGTCCTGCCTGGCCGGGCGAGCGTGGCATCGAGCTGGGTCATCGGTTGCTCCTGTGCAGGGTCGCCGAGATCTCGGAGACGTGGTCGGTGAAGCGGGTGTCGAATCGCAGCTCGGGGCTGCGCGGATAAGGAAAGCCGATGTCGAACTGAGCGGCTATGCGTCCCGGTCGTGCGGTCATCACCACCACCCGATTGGCGAGGTAGACCGCCTCGGACACCGAATGTGTGATGAACATGGCGGTGAATTGCCTTTCGGCGTAGAGCCTTTGGAGTTCGACCTGCATGTCCAGCCGGGTCATCTCGTCGAGTGCGCCGAACGGTTCGTCGAGCAGCATCGTGGCCGGCGACAGCGTCAGCGCCCGCGCCAACGACACACGCATCTTCATGCCACCAGAAAGTGCTTTGGGTAGTTGATCCGCGAAGTGCTCCAAGCCCACCGCGGAGATCGACTCGGCGGCAAGACGTTTGACGGCGGCACGATTCTCGCGACGCAACTCGGCCGACAACTCGACATTCGCCCGAACACTTCGCCACGGCAGCAACGTGGGTTCTTGGAAGATGAAGCCGACCGAATCGTCAGCCACTGCGACCGATCCCGCGGTCGGCTCCTCGAGACCGGCTGCCATCCGCAAGAGCGTGGACTTCCCGCACCCTGACGGCCCGACAACCGCCACAAAGTCCCCGCGGCGCACCTCGAGGTCGACTCCCTCCACGGCAACCGTCCCGGTGTCGAACTGCTTGCCGACATCGGCGAAGACGATCTGCGTGTTCTTCGTGAGCCTGCGCGCGTCTGCGTCCCGCACTGTGTCCGCGAGTCTCATCTCGACCTCCATACGATCGGCTTGTACATGTAACAGTGGGCTGTTCGTTCCTCACCATGGTGGATTACATGCATGACAATCGAGTTGCACGCAGTTACGTTCTCATGACATCGGTTCCCCTGCGGGCTGTCTAACTGGCTTTTTGAAGTTCCATCGGATGCTGCCTACGGTTTTAACAGGCGGTAACAACGTCGCAACACGCTACTGATTGCATGTAATTGTTCCGGCGCACGAGGCGACCGGGCGGCGCGAGCACATGCTCGATCGCAATCCAGGTGAGCGTCCGCGACCACCCCCAACCATCTCTCGAGGAGAAACCATGACGTTCTCGCACCGCCGGCGTTTCGGCATCACTGCCGTAGCGCTCACCACGTTGACCTTGTCCGCCTGCGCATTCGGGTCCGACGACGCGGCAGAAACGGTCTCGATCGAACCGGCGGCAGCGGAGCAAAGTCTCGCCGATGTGTGTCCGGCAAACGTCGGCGTGCAGTTGCAGTGGCAGCCACAGTCCGACATGGGCGCTCTCTTTGCCATGCTCGGCCCGGGCTACCAGGTGAACACCGACGACAAATCGGTCACCGGCCCGCTGGTGGCGGGAGGCAAGGACACGGGAGTGGACATCACACTGAAGTCCGGCGGACCGGCGATCGGGTTCCAGTCCGTCACCTCGCAGCTGTATGTGGACGACTCGGCGATGCTCGGTGTGGTGCACGGAGATCAGCTGGTGTCGGCGGCCGCCGACCAACCTGTGGTCGGGGTGACCCCACTGCTCAAATACAGCCCGGCGATTCTGATGTGGGATCCGCAGACGCATCCCGAATGGAAATCCGTCAGCGATGTGGGCACCGGCGATGCCACCGTGGTGGTTTCCAAGGACCAGATCTTCCCGCAGTGGATGGTGGCGAAAGGTCTGTTGAAGCCGTCCCAGATCGACACCAGCTACGACGGCGCACCATCGAGGTTCGTCGGTGACCCGGCGATCGCCCAGCAGGGGTTCGCGAACTCGGAGCCGTACACGTACGAGGAGGAGACGCCCGCGTGGGACAAACCGGTGTCCTACGGCCTGATCAAGGATGCCGGCTACGACATCTACGCCTCGAATGTCTCTGTGCGAGCTGACAAACTCGCCGAGTTCTCGCCGTGCCTCGAGAAGCTGGTGCCCATCATCCAGCAAGCGGGCGTCGACTACATCACCTCGCCCGAGGCGACGAACAAGGTCATCGTCGACGTGGTGTCGCAAGACCAGACCTACTCGCCCTACAGCGAGGGCGAAGCCGCTTTCAGTGCTGATCTCTTACAGGAGAAGGGTCTGCTCGCGAACGAGGACAACGGCGCGTTCGGTGTGTACGACGACGCCCGCACCAGCCGCAACGTCGCAGAACTGACACCGGTATTGGCCGCAGGGGGAAATAGTGTGCCCGCCTCGATGACCGCGCAGCAGATGTTCAGCAACCAGTTCACCGACCCCGCCATCGCCATTCCCTGACCAGCAGCAGCGCGAACTCAGCGTGTTCCTTCAGACCTCAGACCTCAGAACGGAAAGTCCTCAGCTCATGACGTACGACATGACCGAATTGCAGCGCGAACGCCGAATGGGCGCAATCGGCACCGAGAGCACACGCGAGGTGCGGCGCATCTCGCTGGCCGACCTCAGCACCAGACGCGCCGAGATCGCCGATGAATTGTGGTCGGCAGCAACCGACATCGGCTTCTTTCAGGTGGTCGACCACGGTATCGACCTGACCGAGGTACGCCGGGCCTTCGCGATGGCAGAAGCATTCTTCGCACTGCCGGCCGAGGTCAAGGCCCGTTATCCGAAACGATTCAACTCCGGTTGGGAGAGCATGACCCAGGTTCGGCCGTCGGTGGGAACCCCGGACCAGAAGGAGTCCTACCAGGTCACCCTCTCGAACATGGATGGACTCTGGCCCTCCGACGACGAACTCGTCGGGTTCACCGACACCATCAAAGGTTTCGAAGCCAAATGCTGGCGCCTGGCGATGGATCTGCTGTCGCTGTTCGCCGAGAAAATGGGTTTCCACCGTGACTTCTTCGCGGCGGCCCACGACCCGACATCGGCCACCTACCAGAGCACCCTGCGTCTGCTGCACTACTTCGCGGTCCCGCAGGACGCAGAGCTGACCGGGATGTGGCGAGCGGGAGCGCACACCGATTTCGACTGCCTCACACTGCTTTTCCAGCGAAACGGTCAGGGCGGATTGCAGGTGTGCCCGGGCAAGGAGATGGATTCACAGGAATGGACGTCGGTCGAACCCTCCGATGATGCGATCACCTGCAACATCGGGGACATGCTGATGCGGTGGAGCGACGACGTACTACCGTCCAACTTTCATCGGGTGCGCAGCCCCGGGGCCGGGGACGACCGTGGTGCGCGGTATTCCATCGCCTTCTTCGCCCAGGCCAACAGCGAGGTTGTCATCGAGGGACCCAGCGGTAAGTACCCGCCGATCACCGCGAAGGACTATCTGCACCAGCGGATCAGTGCGAACTTCGCGAAATAGTTCGAGCGCGTAGTTCCAGCGCGCGGTCACAGCGCGGCTCCGGGTTCGATGCCCGGGGCCGCGTCCTCGACGAAAGGCCCGGCGGCGCAAGGCCTGCGACCCGTCAGTGGTGCGCAGAACTCAGTTCGATGACCAGGACGCCACAGGCAATCAGGACGATGCCTGCACCCATCACCCAGGTCAGCGGGTCCTTGAAGACCAACCTCGCGACGACCGCGGTCAATGCGACGCCGCACGCGGCCCAGATCCCGTAGGCCACACCGACGGGCATGCCGCCGGCCAAGGTCAGCGACAGGGCACCGAACGCAACCAGATAGCCGACAACGGTCGGAATCAGCCAGATCATCTTGCGGAAGCCGTCCGACGCTCGCAGTGAGAGCGTGCCCCCGACCTCGAAGACGATTGCGACCACCAGGTACGTCCATGTCATTCGGGCGCCTCGAGTTCGTCCGCAGTCTCATGGCCGCCGTGCGAGCCCAATTCGACCAGGAGGACTCCACCGATCACGATCGCGATACCCACTCCGATGCCCACGGTGAACGCATCACCGAAGATGAGGGCGGCCAGCACCGCGGTGAGTGCGACCCCCACGGCCGCCCAGATCCCGTAGGCAACCCCCACCGGCATCCCGGCCCGCAGGACAAGCGCGAGGAAGGCGAACCCGCCGAGGTATCCGGCGACCACCAGAACCAGCCACCGCGCGTCGTCCACCGACGCGCGCAGGGCAAGGGTGGCACTGACCTCGCTGACGATGGCGCAGCCGAGGACAAGCCACTTGTTCGTCGCGATGTTCGAGAGGGTGGTCATCGACGACAATCATCGCGCACCGGCACGCCGGCGACCCGGTCGGCCAGATACCGCGCGATGCCGCTCGTGTCCACATTGCCGTGCCCGGCCCCGGGGCTGTAGGTGATGGTGATCGGGCCACCGAGTTCGCACGCCTTCCGGATTCCGGCGGTGATCCACTCGGGGGCATTGAACCGGTCGGCGCCGCCGTACAAGACGTACAGCGGGGCCGACAACCGTGTGCGCGGCAACGCCATCGACTGCAGCAACGTGCGCAAGCGTTCGGCGGCGGCAGGACTCGACGGCGCGAACTCGGAGGCAGAGATCTGCCGTAGCGCCCGCTCGCGCGCGTTCGACCGCCCGCAGCCACTGAGATCGGTCCACCGCTCCGCAAGGCCACCCTGGCGGTAGTTGTTCAGGTCGAAATCGGCATGCCTGCGCGCCAACGACTCCTCCAGCCATTGGAGGATGCCCTGTTGTTCGAGAGTCAAGGTGCCGGCAGCGGCCAGATCCACCATCGGGGTCTTGTCCGTCGACGGAACCTGTGCAACAGCTCCGACAAGGCGGAGTTCCGGCGCATAGTCCGCCGCGAGCTCGTCGACCGCCCAGCTGGCTGCTCCACCCTGAGATATGCCGTAGGTCGCCCATGTCGACGACATGTTGGGAAAGACGTGTCGGATGGCGCGTACGGAGTCGATCACCGTTCGGGCCGCCGCATACGGGTCGAGATAGGGGTGGGGTCCACTCGGCGTTCCGAGCCCGGAGTAGTCGGCGAAGGTGACGGCCATCCCCGCACGCAGGTAGTTGCGGACCAATCGGAGCAGGCCGTACAGGTCCGGGGTGAGTGAAGGTGCGCAGTCGACGTTGATCCCGGTGGACCCATGGCCGATCGCAAGAATCGGCCAACCGCCCTCCGGCGCCTCCCCCGACGGCACGAACACGGTTCCCGAGACGACGATCGGCCGGTTCTCGATGTCGGTGGATCGGTACAGGATCCGCTTGCCGGACACCTGCGTAGCCTCGGCGCCACCGGACACCCAGTCCGTCACCTCGACCACGTCACCTGGGCCCGGGAACGGGAGATGCGCCGGGTTGGTCCAGCTCGTCTCCTCGCCGTTCGATGACGAGGTCGCCTCGCCGCCGCAGCCGGCGAGCACAAGGGCCACAACCAGTGCGGCGAGTGCAACCGCTCGCCTCGTCAAACCCACGGCAGGAACTTACCAGCGACACCCATGGGCGCAGTGCACGCCGCGGGCTGCGACATTCACGATGATGTCCCGAACGCGCATGTCCTGAACGCGGTGACCCGGCCGGACGTCGACTCCACGGCAGCGATCACCCGGTCCGGTCGAACGAGAACGGCGTTGAGCTGGCCGCTGCGAAGCCACTCGGTGAGTTGGGGTGCGGCCGGGCCGAATTCGCCGACCACGACTCTGCGTGCGCCAACGGCATCCGCGTGGTCGGCCAGCTCGTCGGTGAACCGACCGTGGTGCACCAGCACCGGGCCGAGCCCCAGCACGTCGTCGGAGCCGGCCACCATCTCACTGTCGGGGCCGGAGCGCAGAACGAATTGGGGGAACAACGCGCCGAGTCGACCACTGCGCCGTCGGATGCGCTCCCGTGCGGGCAGGCCTCCTCTGCCGACCCGCGGATAGATCAGCCGCGGCCCGATGGTCGCGGCACCTGGCGCACCGCCGAGCCCACGCAACACCGCGTCCACGGCCGCTCTGCCCGGTCCGGGCTCGATGGACATGGCCCTGCCGAGCGCTGTTGCCGCGACCACCGACCGCAGGACGTGCGGTGCGCGTTCGGTCTGGTAGCTGTCCAACAGACGGTCGTTTGCGCGGCCGTCGAGTACGGCAGCGAGCTTCCAGGTGAGGTTCATCGCATCGCGTTGTCCTGCGCCGAGTCCCTGACCGATGAAGGGCGGGGTGAGATGTGCGGCATCGCCCAGGATGAACAGTGGGCCTGCGCGCCAACGCCGTGCCACCCGCGCGGCGTGCCGGTATCGCGCCGTCCGGACCACCTCGATGTCGCAGCTGTCGGGCAGCGACCTCCGTATCTCACCGAGTGCCCATAGCGCGTCCGGCTCGCGGTCCAGATCGGTCGGGAGCCGGAACTCCCACCGGTACCGGTCAGCTCCGATTCGCATGAACGTCGATGCTCCAGACCCGGCGCAGACCTGGTGCACGCCCGGCCACATCGTCACCTCGTGGGAGGTACGGACATCGACGACCAGCCACTCCTGGGTGAATCGCAGGTCGCGCCATATCCCTCCGATGGCTTGCGCCACCGCACTCGAAGCGCCATCGCAACCGAGGACATAGCGTGCGTGCAGCGTGGCGCGGGCACCAGAGTCCCGTCGGACGCTCACCACCGCCCCGTCGGTTCCGGGTGTGATCGCCTCTACGACGGAACCTTCCATCACCTGGGTTCCCGGGTGTTCGGCCAGGGCGCAGCGCAGTGCCCGTTCCAGGTCCGGCTGATCGAACATCGTGGTCTCACGCCAGCCGCTGTGACCCACGGTGCGATCACGTGCGAACTCCATCAACACCCGGCCCCGCGGATTCACCAAGCGCAAGCCATGTGCGGCTCGCCCGCTGGGCGCGAACTCGGTTGCGGCACCGGCACTTTGCAGTATCCGGTAGACCTCGTCGTCGAAGTGGACAGCGCGAGGCAACGGATGCACACCCCGCCGTCGTTCGACGACTACACAATCAACGCCGTGTGCGGCCAGCAGGCAGGCCGCGGTCAGACCCGTCGGTCCGGCCCCGACCACCACCGCCGGCACCGTTGTCATCCGGCCGACCGCGCTTGTCCCCGAGGCGGCCGGGTGAGCGCCCGGCTGATGTTGGCCGGCCCATCGAGCTGCGCGATCTCATTACCCAGTTCACGAGCACGCCGACGGTACCCCGGTGCGGAGAGCACCGTCTCGACCGCGCGACGAATCGCTCGCGGTCGCGCTGATCGGAGCCGAATCCCACACCCGGACCGGACTATTCGGGCGGCGACCTCGTTCTTGTCCTCGGTTGTCCCGGCAACCACCATCGGAACGCCGTGCCTCAAGGCGTAGTGCACCCCGCCCCAGCCGCCGTTGGTGACCAGCACGTCTGCCTTCGGCAGCATGAGATCGAACGGAACGAACTCCGTGACGATCGAGTTGGCCGTTCGAACCCGCACCGAGGATTGCTGCTTGCCACCTGTTGCAGCGACCACCACGGCATCCATGTCCGCCAGACCGGCCAGGGTCGGTTCCACCAGCTTGCTCAGGTCACCGTTGTCGAGGGTGCCCTGCGTCACCACCACGACTCGCCTCGAGCTGGTCACCTCAGGCCACCATTCCGGCGGATCATGCTGGCTGCCAACCGGATCGAGAACCGGTCCGACGAAATCGAGTCGGCCGGCCAGGTCCCGTCGCGGGTATTCGAACGATGGCGTGGTGAGCACGAAGATGTCGTCTGCCAGCAGCGGCCAATCCAGGATGAACGCGCCGGCACCGTGCCCGACGCACTCACGCACCGCGGTCTCGGCGAGGTGTTGCACCCGGCGCAGCACGAGGTGTTCGGCGCCCACGGTCAGCATTCGGTTGCGCATCATGCCCAGGCGTGTGGTCGACGGCGGAATCCCTGGCCCGAACGGACCCGTGTCCTGGCTGTTCACCATCAACGGCGACGTACAGACCGAACCGACTCTCGGCCGCCGGCCGGCCCGCCGGAGCAGTGGGAGAACACCCAGGAACAGGTTTTCGGCCAACACCACATCGACGTCGGTCTCGTCCACGAGCGCCGACAGCGCTCGGTATTGGTCGGCGATCTTTGCTGCGAACAGATGCTCGAGGTCAAAACGCGACCGAAGGACGCCGGGCATCCGGTGGCGGCCGGGAAAGACCCGGTCGAGGTCGCGGTCATCGAAGTCACACGATGCAGGAAGCGGGACGTGTGCCAGTCCCGCCTCTTCGATGCGGCGGCGAAACCGGCTGCCGGTGAGAACCACAACGGTCCAGCCGTCCAGTCGGAGTTGTCGGCCGATGGCGATCATCGGCGCCACATGGCCTGTCAGCGGCGCACTGCACAACAAGACACCGGGCACCTGCGAACCTCGTCCTTCCAGCCCCACCGAACTCCCGATGTTGCCACAAGAGCACCATCGTCGACGTCTCCGCGACGGATCGGCAGCCCAAAGGTCGAGCGGCTGAACGACACGCCCTGAAGATCTCCTGAAAATCACGGTCGAACCGGTGTCACACGGTTGCGGTGGCACCCGATCGGACCTACGTTTGCGTCAGTCACGACGTTCGCACGGATGCGAGAAAACGACTGCCCCAGTTCTTTTGAGACAAGATTCGGACTTCATCTCATGGCTACTGCCTTTGTCAACCAGATCAGCACCGCTGTACCCGACCTCGATGTCCACAACATCTTCGTCGACCACGCGCCCGAACTGATCGAGGAACGGCGCAAGATGCTGTTGTTCCGGCGGATGGCAGAGCGTGCCCAGATCTCTCATCGGTGGTCCGCGGTGGAGGACCCGATCACTTTCTACGGCGGAAACCCGAGCTCGGTCGACACCGAGACACGCATGGTCGAGTACGAGGACAAGGCCCCGAAACTGGCACGCAAGGCCGTCGAAGGCCTCGATCTCGGTGACGCGGCCGACGAGATCACCCATCTGGTGATCGTCACCTGTACCGGATTCTATTCTCCGGGAATCGATTACGACATCATCAAGACCTGTGGCATCAGCCCCAACGTCGACCGCACCCAGATCGGCTTCATGGGCTGTTTCGCCGGTATCACCGGACTCAAGACCGCCGACAACATCGTCCGCGCGAACCCACAGGCGAAAGTCCTGCTCGTGAGCGTCGAACTGTGCTCGGTCCACATGCAGCAGCCCAAGAGCCTGGAATCGATGTTGTCGTTCTTGATCTTCGGGGACGGGTGTGCCGCCGCCGTCATCTCGGCCGATCGATCGGGCATCGAGCTCGACTCGTTCAAACAGGTCATGGTTCCCGATACGCGGGAGCTGATCACCTGGCGCATCGGCAACGCCGGCTACGACATGGTTCTTTCCGGCAAGGTCCCCGGACAGTTGGGCCGCGCACTGAACCAGGAGAACCTCAAACTCATCCTCGCCGGGCGCACTCCCGACGACATCGATCTCTGGGCGATCCACCCGGGGGGCCGCACCATTCTCGACGCGGTGGAGAACGCACTCGAACTCGAGCCCTCCGCCTTGGAGGTGTCGCGGTACGTGCTCGACAACTACGGCAACATGTCGTCGGCCACCGTGCTGTTCGTGCTCGCCGAGATGATGAGACGGGCAGCCGCAGGCGGTCCGACCGGGATGGGAAGTGCGATGGCATTCGGGCCGGGCCTGACTGCGGAGACGATGCTGTTCCGCCTCTGATCGACCCGATCAGTCCTGTTCGGCCCGGCGCCTGCGGTATGCCGCGACGTGGGCCCTGTTGCCACATCCCCCATCACTGCAGAACCGGCGAGACCGGTTGCGGGACAAGTCGACGAAGACGAGCCGGCAGCCCTCTCCTGCACATGTCTTCAGTCGGCCCAGCTGATCGGTGCGGATCAGGTCGATCAAGGCCATCGCGTTCTCTGCGGCCATGCGGTCGGCCAGCGGCGCGCCGGGTTCGGTGACGTGGATGTGCCAGTCCCAGCCGTCGTGGCGGGCCAGATATGGCCGGGCCTCCGACTCGCGGAGCATCACGTTGACCTCACGTGCGGCGTCGTCGACCTCCAGTTGCCAGAGGGTGTCGAGCCGGGTGCGCAGTGCTCGCACGGCATCGAGCTCGGCGGCGTCACCGTCACGACGGCCCGTGTAGACGAACTCCTCGACAAAGCCGCGGAGCTGATCTGTGGTCGCCAAGGTGTCCGTGTCGCCCCGTCCGGTGTTGATCAGAGCAGCTGTCGCCACCAGCGCAACATCGGTGTCATGAGCAAATAGCATTTGACTCCTTACCAGCGATCCGTTTAGCTGTCATGAGTGTAAGCAGTTTTACTCCTGTCACCCTCATCGGAGGAATCTTGAAGTTCGTTGATGCGCGCACCCTGCCCGGGTTCGGCTTGGTGATGGGCGTGACGTCGGCCGTGTCGTTCGGCACCTCGGGACCGCTCGCCAAGGGTCTTATCGACAGCGGCTGGTCCTCGGCCGCGGTGACGGCCGTACGGCTGGGCGCCGGTTCGCTCCTACTCCTCGTTCCGCTGATATTGCTGCGCCGCAACCTGTTTGCCCAGTGGGCCCGATCGCCGATGCTCGTGATCGCCTACGGCATCCTCGGCGTCGCCGTCGTCCAACTCAGCTTCTTCAACGCGGTCCGATACCTCGACGTGCCGGTTGCCCTGCTCATCGAATACTCGGGGCTGATCCTGGTCGTGGCGTACGACTGGCTCATCCGAGGACGCACGCCGACGACCTTGACCGGTATCGGCTGTGTCATCGCACTTACCGGGCTTGTGATGGTCATCGTCGGCGGGGGCGACATCGGTGACATCGACCCCGTCGGGTTCGTGTGGGCCGTCATCGCCGGCGTCGGGCTCGCGGCCTATTTCATCCTGGCCACCGAGGATTTCGGCACATCGGGTCAGAGCGTGGAGCCATTGGCCCTGACCACCGGTGGATTGCTGCTCGGTACAGCGGTGATCGGCATCGCCGGCGCGCTGGGTCTGCTGCCCATGGCCGCGGGCACCGGGTCCACCGTGCTCGCCGACACCTCGGTGCCCTGGTGGGTGGTCGCACTGGCGATAGCTGGGATCTCCACCAGCCTCGCGTACGTCACCGGCGTACATGCCGTTCGGCTCCTCGGCGCCACTCCCGCGTCGTTCGTGGCGCTCATCGAGGTGCTGTCGTCCGCGGTGGTGTCGTGGTGGCTGCTGGGCCAGACCATGACGGTCGCCCAACTTGCGGGCGCGGCCGTACTGCTGTCGGGGCTGGTGGCGGTCAACATGGGCGGGCGGCTCAAGAGCGATTCACAACTCGCGACGCGGGTACCCGTGGAATAACCCGCCGGGGGTCCGGACTTGCACCACAAGGCCGATGAACAGACGGCTGAACCGGACAAAAGTGCAAAGGAGCATGTTGTGGCAAAGGTGTTGTTCGTGATGACCGCCGCCGATCATTGGACCCTGAAGGACGGAAGCAAGCATCCGACCGGTTTCTGGGCCGAGGAGTTCGTGGCGCCCTACGAGGAGTTCACGAACGCCGGCCACGAGGTGGTGGTGGCGACCCCAGGCGGCAAGGTGCCTGTGGTGGACCAGGGCAGCTTGGCCGCGGACGCCAACGGTGGACAGGACAACGCCGACGCGATCGCCGCGAAACTCGAGTCGAATGAAGAACTGAAGCATCCGATCTCTCTCGACGACGTTGACCTGAGCCACTACGTGGCAGTTTTCTACCCCGGTGGTCACGGCCCCATGGAAGACCTCGCGGTCGACGAGGTGTCCGGTCGACTGTTGACCGAGGCCATCGATTCCGGGCGACCACTGGGCGTGGTGTGCCACGCTCCCGCAGCACTGCTGGCCGCCACCCGCGATGACGGATCGTTCACCTTCGCCGGCTACCAGGCGACGGGGTTCTCCAATGCCGAGGAAACCCAGGCAGGCCTGGCCGACAAGGCCGTCTGGCTGCTCCAGGACCGGCTGATCGATCTCGGCGTCGACTACCAGGAGGGCGAGCCCTGGGTACCCAAGGTCGTCGTGGATCGCAACCTCTACACGGGCCAGAACCCAGCGTCGTCCGCTCCGCTTGCGCAGAGGATCCTCGCCGACCTCGGCTGACCTGGAACTGGTGCATGGGCGCCGGCAACGACGAGTGGTCGGAGAGACCGACAGCCCGTCGTTGCCGGCGTCTTGTTGTCGGCGTCTTCTTGACGGGGTCACGGCACGGAATTAAACGGACCGTGGTTTCATTTACATTGTCATGAAGAACATCGGATTCTTGTCGTTCGGGCACTGGTCGGATTCACCCGGTTCGCAGACCCGGTCAGCCGCGGAGACTTTGCTGCAGTCGATCGATCTCGCGGTCGCGGCCGAGGAACTCGGCGCTGATGGCGCCTATTTCCGTGTGCATCACTTCGCCCGTCAGCTGGCGTCGCCATTTCCACTTCTTGCCGCAGTCGGCGCGCGGACCAGTCGCATCGAGATCGGGACCGGCGTCATCGACATGCGCTACGAGAACCCGATGTACATGGCCGAGGACGCCGGCTCTGCGGATCTCATCTCGGGCGGCCGACTGCAGCTCGGGATCAGCCGTGGTTCGCCCGAGCAGGTGATCGATGGCTACCGGTATTTCGGCTATGCGCCGAACGAGGACGCCTCGGACGCGGACATGGCCCGCCAGCACACCAATGTCTTCCTCAAGGTCATCGACAACGCCAAGTTCGCCCAACCGAACCCGTCGCCGATGTTCCCCAATCCCCCTGGCCTGCTGGGCATCGAGCCCCAATCGCCCGGCTTGCGAGACCGCATCTGGTGGGGCGCCGGTACACGCGCCACCGCGGAGTGGACAGCCGAGCAAGGGATGAACCTGATGAGTTCAACCCTGCTGACCGAAGACACCGGAGTGCCCTTTCATCAACTGCAGGCCGAACAGATCGAGCGTTTCCGCGAGACCTGGGAGTCGGCCGGACACAAGCGCGAGCCGCGAGTGTCCGTCAGCCGCAGCATCTTTGCTCTTGTCGACGATCGGGACCGCGCCTATTTCGGGCGTGGCGGACAGGATGCCGATCAGGTGGGCATCATCGACGGGACCACGGCGCGATTCGGCCGGAGCTATGCCGACGAACCAGACCGGTTGATCGAACAGCTCCGCGAGGACGAGGCGATCGCAGCAGCGGACACCCTCCTTCTCACCGTGCCGAATCAGCTCGGCGCCGACCACAACGCACACGTCATCGAATCGATCCTGACGCACGTCGCCCCCGCCCTCGGTTGGCGCTGACATCGCCTGCGCCTGCGTGCGACCATGTCTCGATGAGCGAACGCGAAGTACTCACCTGGGACCTGTTCGGGGCGGCGAGTCGTGACCTCGCTCAGACGGTCGCCGATTCCGGATTCGCGCCCGACGTGGTGCTCGGTATCGCGCGCGGGGGCCTGGTGCCTGCCGGCGCGCTGGCGTACGCGCTCGATTGCAAATCACTGTTCACGATGAACGTCGAGTTCTACACCGGTGTGGGCACCACGCTCGACGAGCCGGTGATACTCCCGCCCATCCTCGATGCCACCGAACTGGACGGCCTGACCGTACTCGTCGTCGACGATGTCGCGGACAGTGGAAAGACACTGGAACTCGTACACACCTTCTGTCGCAACCACGCCGCTGAGGTACGGACGGCGGTGTTGTACGAGAAGCCCGCATCGGTTATCAAGGCCGACTACACCTGGCGGTACACCGACCGCTGGATCAACTTCCCCTGGTCCACCGAGCCGCCCATCACGCCTCGCTGACCAGGGTGGATGTGCAGCCGTTCACTCGAGCCGCGCAGTGGTCGCCGTGATCGATCTGCGCACACTGACCGGCGAGACCGCCGTTGTTCTCCGCGGAGCGAGACGACGTCTGGCCGGCGGCGACATCGCCGGTGCTGCTGCCACGCTGACCTACTTCGCAGCGATCGCGATCGTCCCCTGGTTCCTGCTCGCGGTGTGGAGCACCACGTGGTTCGAACCCGACCTACAGGCCCAGCAGGAGCTGCTGGCGCTGCGGGTTCTCATCCCGCCTGACATGGGGGCACGACCGGCGTACGACGCACTGGTCGAGGCGGGGGTACAGATGGACCCACTCAAAGCACTTGTCCTGTTGTTCCCGGCATCGTTCTACGGCGAAGGTCTGCGGCGCGCGTGTCTCGCGATCTCACCCGAACCCGACCGGTTCACCGGCTGGAGGGCCAGGGCCCGCGTTTTGGCCTTGCTCGTCGCGATACCGGTTTTCGGACTGGTGTTCCGGACCGTGGGCGAGCAACTCGTCACCTTCGCACCCGAGGGCGGGGGCACAGGCAGCGCGGGCGACCTGATCTTCCGCACCTGGATCGGCTTCCTCGCCACGTGGCTGGTGCTCTCGGTGGCACTCGTCTGGGTGTATCGCGCTGTGACACCGGGCAACCCGAGATGGTGGGTGGCAGCGGTGGGCGCAGTCACCACCGCGTCGTTCATGGCCGGATTCCTCCAGGGCTTCGCATTGTTCCTGTCGCTGCCCATCGACGTCGGGATCCCCTACGCGGGTCTCGATGTCATCGGTGGTGTGGTCGCGGTCGGTCTGTGGCTCTGGATCCTGCATATGGTGGTGATCATGGGGTGGGCGGTGACACGATCCCTCGACACCGTGGTGGACGGCCGGCGTGGGGCCGAACCCGACCACACCAACAATGACCCGGAGGAGAAGGCTTGAGCCACATCGTTGTTGTCGGAGCGGGTGTGGGCGGCTTGGCCGCGGCAACACGTCTGGCGGCACAGGGGCACGCTGTCACCCTCGTCGAACAAGCCGCCACGGTCGGCGGCAAGCTCGGTGTGGAGAAGATCGACGACTTCGTGTTCGACACGGGCCCATCCCTGTTGACTCTCCCCCAGGTCCTCGACGATCTGTTCGCCGCAACCGGCGGCGGCTCGGCATCCGACGAACTCGGACTCCAACGCCTCGACATCGCCTGCCGGTACACCTTCCCCGATGGCGCCGTCCTCGATCTCCCCGGCGACATGCGCGACATCCCCGCCGCGCTCGACGCGGCACTGGGCGATGGCCGAGGCGCACAGTGGAGTGCATTATCCGAGCGTGCCCAACGGATCTGGGACGTCACCCGCATCCCGTTCCTGGAATCACCGATCGACGTCCGCACGATGCTCGGACTCTCCCGCCACCTCGATGAGCTCGCGGCGGTGGCACCGTGGCGCTCATTGCGCGGGATCGGCAAGTCGTACCTGTCCGATCCCCGCCTACGGATGTTGCTCGACCGATACGCGACGTACACCGGGTCTGATCCCCGCCGTGCCCCGGCCGCACTCGCGAGCGTGCCGTACGCGGAGCAGGCTTTCGGTTCCTGGTACGTGGCCGGAGGTCTGGGGCGTATCGCTGCCGCGCTGCTCGATCGCGCGCTGACCCTGGGCGTCGACGTGCGTCTTGGTACGAAGGTCACCGAGATCGTCTCGCACGCAACAGGTGTCACCGGTGTTCGGGTCGACGACGGCGGGTTCATCTCCGCGGATGCGGTGGTGGCCAACGCTGATGCACACCAGGTCTACAACACGTTGCTCACGGCCCGCCGTTGGCCGATCCGGCAGGCGCGATGGCGCCTGCGTCGCACCACCCGTTCGTTGTCCGGCTTCGTGATCCTGCTGGCGTTGCAGAACGCCCCTGCCGGTCAGCCACACCACCATGTGATGTTTGCCGAAGACTACGACGACGAGTTCGACGCGGTCTTCGGCCGTCATGGTCGTGCCCGTCCGGTTCCTCGTCCGACGATTTATGTCAGCGCTCCCCCCGACCCGGCGATCGTTCCGCACGAGGGCGCGGGTGCGTGGTTCGTTCTTGTCAACGCGCCTCCGCACGACCCCGAATCGGGTACCGATTGGGACGCCCCCGGGCTGGGCGACCGGTACGCCGACCAGATCTTGGACCTGATGGCCGACCGCGGGCTGGATGTACGTGGCGAGGTCAGGAACCGGGTGATCATCAGCCCGGCCGATCTGCAGCGACGGACGATGACACCGGGTGGCTCCATCTACGGCACTTCGTCCAATGGTGCGATGGCGGCATTTTTGCGGCCGGCCAACAGATCGCCCGTTCCTGGCCTGTTCCTCGTCGGCGGCTCGGCCCATCCGGGCGGCGGCCTGCCTTTGGTGATGATGTCGGCCAAGATCGTGGCCGACATGATCGGGGACGCTGAGGGCAGTCAGTCCTCGAGTTCCGAGTGAACAGAGACCAGTAACTGGGCCAGGCCCGCAACGGCCAATACGGTTGCGATGATGGAGTAGATGGTCACGAGGGTGATGCCGTCGAGTGCGGGCAACACGTCGATCCCCGAGCGCCTGGCACCCCACTCGATGGCGCTGGTCGCGGTGGCGAAGGATGCGACGATCACCCGCGACGGACGTTCCCACCATGTCAGCACTCCGGGCCCCTCCATCCCGGTGGCCTGCGCGTGCGCGCGCACGGATTCGAGCAGCAACGTGAGCAGGGCGAGGGAAACCCCGAGCCACGCAGGGGCACCGAGGACAACCAAGGTGAGGATCAGCAACAGGTCTGAACAGCGGTCGGCGAACGGGTCGAGTACCCGGCCCCACCGCGACGCCTTGCCTGCGCGTACCGCGATCGCGCCGTCAACACCGTCGAGCACAGCGCCGACGAGGATCACGAGCATGGCCACCATGGGCCACGCGGCACCGGCCGAGGCGATCAGCGGAACGGCCGCCATGACCGCGACTCCCGCGACCGTGACCGTGCTGGGGCTGACACCTGCGCGTACCAACGGGGTGGCGCATATGTGAGCGATACGAACCCAGCCGCTGATCCACATCGAACTCCGGGGATCGATACCGCCGTGCAGACGCGACCAACCGGCATACGCTTCTTCACGGGAAAACACGGGCCGCATGAGTACTGATACCTCCGATCTGCGACTCGCAAACCCGACCGCACCGTGGCGTACGCCATGAACCGGCAACGTGGGTGCAGGGCCGGGACGCACTTCGATCGAGCCGAGGAAGGAAGCCGTGGCCACCTTTGCGTTCATCCACGGGGCCGGGGATGTCGGCTGGTATTGGCACCTCGTGGAATCCGATCTACGCACGCGGGGACACGACACCGTGGCGCCTGATCTGCCTTGCGAGGACGACTCAGCCGGCGTCGCCGAGTATGCCGACACGATTGCCACTGCGGTGAGCGATCGGTCCGACATCGTTGTCGTCGCGCATTCGGCGGGCGGACTCACCGCTCCCCTCGTCTGTGAGCGGGTCGCCGTCGAGTTGCTCGTTCTGGTCGCGCCGATGATCCCGACCGCCGGTGAGGCACCCGGCGATTACTTCACCAACACCCGCCTCGGCGACGAAAAGCGCACGCACTACGACGATGTTGTCGCGCTGTTCTATCACGACGTGCCGCCGGAGTTGGCCGCGCAGGCCGTGGCGAAAGGTCGCGATGAGTCCGAGGCGCGGGCCGAGGAACCGATACCTCTGCGCGCCTGGCCTGATGTCCCCACCCGAGTGCTGATCTGCCGGGAGGACCGGGTGTTCCCTGCTGCCTACCTACGCCGGGTGGTCTCCGAGCGACTCGGCATCACCCCTGACGAGATGGACGGCGGACACACCCCCGCGCTCAGTCGACCACTCGACCTGGCAGACCGCCTCCACACCTACGCGGCCGAGCAGGGCCTGGCGCCTGCGAGCGTCGGGCAGGAGAACGGCGGCCAGGTGCTGCCATGACAGACATCTACGACGGTTACGACGCCGAATTGTCGCTCTACGACGAACCACTGCATCGGGCCTGCGCGGTCAGAGCCGGCGACCGCGTTCTCGACATCGGGTGTGGAACCGGACACTCCACGCGCCAGGCGGCGCGAACAGCTCACGCCGGCAATGCCTTCGGGATCGACATCTCCGAATCCGCCATCGAGCGAGCCCGCGAAATCGCTGATGCCGAGCAACTTTCAACCGTGACGTTCGAGGTCGCGGACGCACAGACCCATCCGTTCACACCGGGCGGGTTCGATGTGGCGATCAGTCGCTTCGGAACCATGTTCTTCGGCGACCCGGTCGCAGCGTTCACCAACATCGGACGCGCGATACGGCCGGGCGGGCGACTGGCCATGCTCGTGTGGCAGGCACGCGAGCACAACGAATGGAGCTCGGCCATCGCCCGTGCCCTCGCCGCGACCGGCCCCTCGGGCCCCGGCCAGGTACCCGATGCGTTCTCACTCGCCGATCCATCAACCGTCACGGCGATCATGAGCGACGCCGGGTTTGTCGACGGCGTCGTCGACGGCGTCCATGAGCCGGTCTTCTACGGCCGAGATGTCCACGCCGCCCTCGATTGGGTCGGTGGCTTCGCGAACGTTGCCGGCACGATGGCACGGCTGAGTCCGCCCGAAGCGGAACAGGCGACGGGGCGTTTGCGCGACATGCTGGCGAGCCACCAACGTGCAGACGGTGTCTGGTTCGACGCGCGGGCCTGGCTCGTCACGGCCCGCGTGCCCGAAGCTCAGTGACCTGATCGCCTGCGGGAACGGTGCCTGTGTAAACCGGCCATCAGTCGATGCGCCGACCACCCATCCGATTCGTGTTCTGTTCCGAAGCAACCAATGCAACGACTCAACAGTTTGATCGCCGCTCGGGGACGGAGAACGCCACATGACGTCAGTAGATCACCACACCGAGGCGCCGATCTCGAACGATCTGCTCCAGGACCGAAGCCACGAGATCGTCACTGCTGTCAACGCCGTGCTCACCGCCCATGTCTCCGACCACTCGGCCGCGATGAGTGATCTGAGCGCGGAGGTCACGCCCCTGGCCACGGCCGTCACCGACAGCCTGGACCGCGGGAAACGGCTACGCGCTCAGTTCTGCATGTGGGGTTCATACGGTGTGACCGGAGGCGAACTGGCTGCCGGCGTCGCCGAGATGGCAGCGGCGATCGAGCTCTTCCACTTCGCCGCACTTGTCCACGACGACCTGATGGACAACAGCGACACCAGGCGCGGCCTGCCCACGATGCACCGCCACTTCACGGCCGAACACGCGCGACAGCAACGACTCGGCGACGGTGACGAACACGGCTCGGCGGCTGCCATCCTGGTCGGCGACATGTGTCTGTCGTGGTCCGACGACTTGTCCGCGATGGCCACCGACGCTCTCGATCCGAGGTCACGCCGCGCGGTTCGGGCCATCTGGTCGCAGATGCGCGACGAGGCCTATGCGGGCCAATACCTCGACATGCTCAGCCAGACCGAGGCCGCCACCTCCCGCCGCCGCGCCGACCTCATCCTGCGATTGAAGAGCGCCAAGTACACGATCAGCCATCCGCTCCGACTCGGTGGCGCGATCGCCGGTGCCGATGACACGCTCCTGCACCTCTACGACCAGATCGGGCTGACCGCCGGCGAAGCCTTCCAGCTGCGTGACGATCTCCTGGGCGTGTTCGGCGACCCTCAGATCACCGGTAAACCAGCGATCGACGATGTTCGTGAAGGCAAGCGCACCCTGCTGATGGCGGTCGCCGAGTCGCGTGCCGACAACGCGCAGAAAGACATCCTCAGGCGCTCGCTGGGCAATCCCGAACTGACCGACGCCGACCTCGAGGCCGTGCGTTCGGTGCTCACCGAGACCCGCGCCGATCAGGCCATCGAAGCGCGGATCGGTGAACTCACCAGCGACGCAATGGAAATCGTCGAGGCACTGCCGGTGGACACCGTCACCCGGCAGGCTTTGACCACCCTCATCGAGAAGTGTGTCTGGCGCCAAGCCTGAGCGCTCTTCGGCAAGGCGCGTCAGTGGGACGGACCGACGGTCCGGTCTCCTATGAGGCGTTTGCGGATGAGCTCCGCGCTGATCAAACACATCGGCAGACCGATACCGGGGCGGGTACTCGACCCGGCATAGAACAGGCCCTCCACCTTGCGGGAGCGGTTGGTAGCGCGCAGGAAAGCACTCTGCCGCAACGTATGCGCCGGACCGAGTGCACCACCCGACCACGAGTTGACGTTGTCGACGAAGTCGGCCGGCCCCACCGACCGCCGGACGACGATCCGCTCGGCGAGATCCGGGATGTTCGCCCACGAGGCGATCGTCGCAACAGCCTGGTCCACGACCTTCTCGATGTCGGGTGCGCCGGCACCGTCGATGCCCCCATGTCCCAGACCGGGATCCGGAGGCGAGGGCACCAAGATGAAAATGTTCTCGTGATCTACGGGCGCCACCGAGTCGTCCGTCGCGGACGGGCGGCACACGTACAGCGATGCGGGATCCGGCATGTGCGTCGGGGACTCGAAGATCGCGTCGAAGTTGGTTGTCCAGTCGTCGGTGAAGAACAGCGAATGATGAGCCAGTTCAGGAAGACTCCCCTGCACACCCAGATACGCCAGGACAGCGCCGGGCCCCGAAGTCGCCTTGTCCCACCACCGTTGAGGGAACGTCTGCAGATGCTCCGGCAGCAGCCGGGTCTCCACGTGGTGCAGGTCCGCGGCGCCCACGACGATGTCGGCCGCGATATCCCGTTGGGTGCCATGGCCGTCAGCGACCCGCACCCCGACAACCTCGTCGCGACGTCGCCCGATTACCCGGCGACCCCGCCTGCCGTCGGCCCGCGGCCGGGTGAGAATGGCGGTCGCTGCCGTACCGGTGTGCAATCGCACCCCGTTGTCGGCGGCCAGCCTGCACAGCGCCTCGACAAACGTGGTGAAACCCCCGTCGGGGTAACGGACCCCGTCAGCGAGATCGAGCCAGCTCATCAGGTGGTAGATGGCCGGGGTGCGTTCCGGAGAAGAACCGAGGAACACCGCCGGGTAGCCGAGAACCTGCTGCAGTCGTCGATCCGAGAATCGTTGCGAGACAAACGATTGCAAGGACCTGGTGAGCAGCTCGGCCAGCTTCGGCGCGTTGCGCAACACGTCTCGGCCGAGGAAGGCTCGCGGAGAATCGAAACTCGTGTAGAGGAAACGTTTGACGGCGATGTCGTAGGCATGCCGGGCGGAGTCGAGGTAATCGCCCAAGCCCGCTCCGGCACCTGGCTCGATGCTCTCGAACAGTGCCCGGTTACGTTCCTCGTCACCTTCGACATCGATCTTCTCGTCGGCGCCCTCGAAGAACACCCGATAGCCCGGTTCGAGACGAACCAGGTTGACCTGCTCTTCGGTGGACGTCCCGAGCAGATCGAAGAAGTGGTCGAACACCTCGGGCATCAGCCACCACGACGGTCCGGTGTCGAAACGGAATCCTTTGTGCTCCCAGGAGCCGGCACGGCCACCGAGATCATCGTTCTTCTCGACCAAGTCGACGTCGTGGCCGTCATGGGCCAACAGGGCAGCGGTGGCCAGCCCCGCAACACCGCCGCCGATGATGACTACTTTTTTCGATGGTGCGGTCACTTGAAGCTGTTCTCCGTATCGATGTCGTGAGGCCGCCCACGGCGCAGGGCTGCTCTCGCCGCGATGCGCGCCTTCTCCGGCGTGGGCACGCGCACCCTGGTCAGCCGAGCTTGCGCCGCCGTCGTCGCCCGCAGGCGCCGGGTCAGTTCGGCGAACAGGTCGTGCGCGGTACACACTGCCACGCGAGAGCCTCGCGGTAGCCGTGGAATGACCTCCGCGGCCGCGGCCAGGTCCATCTCGATGTCGTCGAGCCAGCTGCTCCAGATCTCTTCGTCGAGGTCGTCGGGTTGGAGGCCGACAAGATATTGCCGTCCGAGTCCGTCGCTGTCGTCGCCGAAGTCCCGGAGGAAGTTGATCTTCTGGAATGCGGCACCGAGGCGCTGGGCGCCGGGCGCCAGCTCCGCGTAGCGACCGGAGGGGTTGGGTTCTCCGGCCACAAACGCGCACAGGCACATCAAGCCGATCACTTCAGCTGAGCCGTAGATGTAGCTTCCGAGGCTCGCGAAGTCGTGCTTCGTGCGCTGCAGGTCTGTGCGCATCGAATGAAAGAACGGGGCGACGAGTTCCTTGTCGATCCCGACTCGACGAGCGGTCCTC
The DNA here is from genome assembly GCF_054063855.1 of Williamsia sp. R60. Lineage (NCBI taxonomy): Bacteria > Bacillati > Actinomycetota > Actinomycetes > Mycobacteriales > Nocardiaceae > Williamsia > Williamsia sp. R60. Next base: position 1,017,674 of record NZ_JBSSGR010000002.1, on the reverse strand, counting down.
GCGAACGCATGAACAACAAGATTGGCACTCGATCCCGTTTCGATCGCCGCGAAGGTGTCCTGTTCGAGCTTGTCGAGCTCCACCAGCCGGTCGACGCCGTCCTGACCAGGCCGAGGGGCGTCCACCACTTCGTCTGCTATCCGTACCAATGCGTAGATGTTGCGGACGTCTTGCCGCACCTGCCCACCGAGCATTCGGGTCGCGAGCCCGAAAGACGAAGAGTAGCAACGGATCACCAACGCTGCACTGGCGTCGGCTGCCGCGTCGTACCGCAGATACGGCGCCATCGCATCCATGCGCCCACGTGTTTGCACCATTCGACTCGCCCTCGCTTTCGGTCCACCGGCTCGCAGGGTCATCGGTTGACCTCCATCTGCGCCCGCAGCCAGTTGGGATGTGCGTCGAGACCGTAGGGGTCGGGTGCGGGCATCGACCGGATCTGTTCGACGAGCCACGGGCTCAGGGCCCACGGGGCACGTTCGACAACTGCCCACACATCGGAGATGTCGGACCATGCGTATTCGGCGACTTCGTCCGGGTCCGGCCGCAGCGTCCCCACCGGGCTCGCGACGAACACCGGACAGATCTCGTTCTCCACCACGCCGCTGGAATCGACGGCCCGGTAGCGGAAGTCGGGTAGCACACAACGCAGATCCTCGACATCGATGCCCAGCTCGCGTTGCGCATAACGGTAGATCGCGTCCTCGACGGATTCACCGGGCCGCGGATGCCCACAGAAAGAATTGGTCCACACGCCGGGCCATGTCCGCTTGCTAAGTGCACGCCGGGTCATCAGCAGGCGGCCCTCGTCGACCACATGGCACGAGAATGCAAAATGCAGGGGGGTATGTGAGGTGTGCACGGTCGCACGGTCAGCCGTCCCACACGGACGTCCGTCAGCGCTTGCCAAAACCACCAAGTCGTCGGTCATGCATACCTCGTCTTTTCGGGTGTGTATGTTCCTCTCCTGGTATTCGGAACCGCTCACAGAGCGGACGACTACGACCAGAAGAAGTTTTTGGTCCCCTCCGGACATGCGCACAACCGAGAAAACGCTGTCTGGACCGGCGCTGCTTGTCTTCGGATACCCCGAAAGAGTCCTGGTCACTCCTCCAGCGGCTGATCCGAGCCAAACGCTCCACATACGCAGAAACGCTCCACCTGTAGGTGGAGCGTTTCTGGGTAACTGGCGCATATTCGGCCCGGTGTTTCTGTGGAGCTAAGGGGAATCGAACCCCTGACCTTCTCGATGCGAACGAGACGCGCTACCAACTGCGCTATAGCCCCTTTGCCGCGTGAGCGACTCGACAAGATTAACAGGGCGGGACTACTGCCCCACCACCCGCCGGTACGAGGGTTCACGGACAACCTCTTCGCGGTGCTCGAACCGCGGCAGGTGGTCGAAGATCGGGTCCTCGTCGTCGATCTCCAGCACGATGGCGCCTGGCCGACGGAGTCTGCGGGGCACCTCGGCCCGGGGGTCGACCTCGGGGTGCGCGCGGCGTTCTTCCTCCAGGCGCTTGGCCCGGGCGAGCCGCTGCATCCGCTGACGACGGATGCGCTGTTCGTTCCGCACCGCGCGGCGCAAGAAGGCAAGGTAGCCGACCAGCGCGACAACCGTGGCCGCGGCGATGATCCAGCCGACCGAACCCAGGAAGAAGCCGGCCGCGATGCCGAGCAGCGCCAGCACCCCGAGCACGGCCATCACACGCTGGCGGAACCGGTAGCGCTTGTCGCTGCGCTCGCGATCGGCCTCGGGGTCGAAGCCTCCGCGACGTGCACGCCGGGCGACCTCGTCCTGCTCCGCCTGATCCGCAGCCTCGTCGGCGCTGATGTCCTCGTCGGTGAGATCGTCGTCGTAGTCGTCGTCGGCGTGGTCAGTGTCTTCGTAGTCGCCGTCGTCGTAGTCCGCGTCCTCGTGGTCGGCGTCCTCGTAATCTGCGTCGTTCTCCGCGTCATCATGGTCTGCGTCGTCATGGTCCGCGTCTTCGAGCTCTGCATCAACGAGCTCAGCGTCCTCGACGCCCCGATCATCGCGATCTGCGTCTGCATCTTCGTCATCGCGCTCAGCAACGGCGTCGCGGTGGTCGGATGACTTGAGGTCGGCAGCTTCAGCCACAACCGTCTTGTCGTCCGTGGTCGCGTCGGCATCACTGTCACTGGTGTCGACAGTCTTTGTCTGAGCCGCAGCTGCAACGGTTTTCACCGAGACCGAAGCAGGCTCGGACTTGCCGGCCGGAACCTTGGTCTTCGTGGCGTCCTCGACGTCAACGGCATCTGTTGCAGCCGTTGCCTTTGCGGTCTTGCGGTACTCACGCGCCGGGGGTTCCCAGTCGGGATCGTGCGGATGACGGCCTGCAGCCATACGACGACGGGTCTTGGCGATGGCCCGGCCACCTCGATAGAGCACCCGTGTCGACATTGCGGCATCGGTGGTCTTGCGCACGGTGGGACGCGACTTCACCACCATCGGCACCAGAACAAAGAGCCAGATCGCCACCAGACACACCCACAGCAACGAGTTCGGCATGGGCAGCTCCTTCCTGTCGGCAATCTCGCCCCGACCGGCCGGTCGAGTACGCGTCAGTCACACCTGTAACAGACGATAGGAATCAGGCTATGGCTCACCGCTGCCCAACCAGCGCCGACGCGCCGATGTCCCGGCCGATTCGTTCCATCTGTGGGTGATCACGCGGTGATCGGAGAGGAGCGGCCTCCCAGCGCGAGCAGAGAGGCATGTGGGCGCAGGGGTTCAGGCCGTGGCGTGGCCGCTGCGGATCAATGTGTCCACGGCACTGCTGGTGAGATCTTCGGTGGTCAACGCGAGCAACAGGTGGTCCCGCCAAGCGCTGTTGACGTCCATGTAGCGCTTGAGCAGGCCTTCGTCACGGAATCCCACCTTATGCAGTACCGCCAGCGACGCCGCGTTGGCAGGCTGCACGGTGGCCTCGAGTCGGTGCAGACCCGCCGGTCCGAAACAGTGGTCGACGCCGAGTGCCAGTGCGCCCGTTGCCACTCCACGTCCGGTGACCGCGGCATCCACCCAATATCCGATCCATGCGTTGCGCAGCGCGCCACGCTGAATGTTGCCCACCGTCAGTTGTCCGCAGTATTCGCCGTCCAATTCGATGACAAACGGCAGCATGTTCCCTGCCTTTGCCTCGGCCCTCAGGACCGAATGCAGACCCGGCCAGGCCGCCGGGTTGTGCCGGGCCGACCACAAGCCGACGCCCGTTGGCTCCCACGGCAACAGCGAATTCTGGTTCTCGATGCGAAGCCTGCTCCACACCCTGGCGTCACGCAGCCGGACCGGACGTACCGTAACCGCGCCTCCCGCAACGGATATCGGCCCGAGCTTGGCCGGCCATCCACGGCGGCCGGTGTCACCCCTGCTCCAGGCGCGCACGGTGCACTCTCACCCCCGCTGAGCCAGGAATGCGACGTCCACCTCATCGCCGGCGCGTAATTCAACGTCTTCCGGCTCGATGATGACCAAGCAGTTCGCCTCTGCCAAGCCCGCGAGCAGATGTGATCCACCGTCTGCGGCTGCGATCACCTGAGCTAGGTATTCGCCCGTCTGCTCATCGCGCATCAGCTGACCACGCAGATATCCGCGCCTTCCCTCCACCGAGGTGATGGGGCTGACCGTGCGGGCACGTACCACTCGCCGCATCGGTTGGCGTTTGCCGAGCGCGATCCGGATCAGCGGTCGCACCATCACTTCGAAAGCCACCAACGCCGAGACCGGGTTCGCCGGAAGAAGGAAGGTGGGCACCTCGTCGCGGCCCAGCTGGCCGAAACCCTGGACCGAGGCCGGGTACATCGCAATGCGTTCGATCTCCAATTCGCCCAGCTCCGAGAGGGCCTCGCGAATCGATTCCGAGGCCGCCCCACCGACCGGGCCGGTGATCACGACGATCTCAGAACGAATCAGCTGCCCCTCGACCAGTTCACGGAGTTGCGACGGCTCGCTGTCGGCGATGCCGACCCTGTTGACGTCTGCGCCGGCGTCACGAGCAGCCGCGGCGAGCGCGTAACTGTTGACGTCGTACACCTGACCGCCACCGGCCGTCCGGTCGATGTCGACCAGTTCGCCGCCGATGGAGATGACGGAAAGTCGTGGCCGCGGATGCACCAGCACGCGGTCGCGACCGACTGCGGCAAGCAGACCGACCTGCGCGGGACCGATGATCGTTCCGGTTCGGACCGCTACGTCACCGGGCTGGACGTCATCGCCGACGTGCCGGACGTATTGCCCGCTGCGTACGGCATGACCGATTCGGACCTTGGGCAGTCCGCCGTCGGTCCACCGCTTGGGCACCACGGCGTCGGCGAGTGTCGGCAACGGAGCTCCGGTCTCCACCCTGACCGCCTGCCTTGGCTGGAGCCGCGTGGGCGTCCGCGAACCCGCCTTCAACTCCCCCACCACCGGCAGGACGACGATCACCTGGTCTCCCGGCGACTCCGACTCCTCATCGGCGATGGTGCCCGCTTCGGCGACATCCACACTGCGAACGGCATATCCGTCGATGGCAGCCTGATCGAACCCGGGCAACGGCTTGTCGGCAACAACCTCTTCGGCACAGAGCAGGCCCTGTGACTCCGAGATCGCGACGCGCACCGGCCTGGGAGCCACTGCCGCGGCGGTCACTCGGCTCAGGTGATCTTCCACCGAACGCACCGATCGCCTCCTTCAATCGCCGTGGCGGCGCGATAGTGCTCGTTCGCCATGCCAACGGGTCGCCGTGTCGTAGTTCTGACGACTGACGTTAGCTGGTTTGCCGGCGATTTCCGTTCTCTCGCATCCAGGGATCGCCGCGCGCCATCGCATCAGCGCATTGAACCGGGTGCTGTTGTGGGTCGGAGGTCAGTTGCACCCGAGGCGTTCGACCAGCCACTCGCGCAATTCGGGACCGTAATCCTCACGGTTGAGGGCGATGTCGACCGACGCCTTCAGGTACCCGCCCGGGTTCCCGAGGTCGTGGCGAGTTCCGCGGTGAACCACGACGTGAACCGGATGACCCTCGTCAATCAACAAAGCGATGGCATCGGTTAGCTGCAATTCGCCGCCTGCGCCGGGTTCAATTCGTCGCAATGCATCAAATATTGCGCGGTCGAGGATGTAACGCCCTGCTGCCGCATAATTAGAGGGTGCGTCTTTTGCCTCGGGCTTTTCGACCATTCCCTTCAGCTTCATCACATTGGGATTTGCAGCATCGGGAAGTTCTTCGACGTCGAATACGCCATACGCGCTGATCTTCTCGGTCGGGACCTCGATGGCGCAGAGCACCGTGCCGCCACGCTTGGCGCGTGTTCGGGCCATCACCTCCAGGACGCCGTTGGGAAGCACCAGGTCGTCGGGCAACAGCACCGCGACAGCATCCTCGTCGTCGTCGAGTTTGGCCTCGACGCATCCGACCGCATGACCGAGTCCGAGAGGCTTCTCCTGGATGACCGACGCGACCTCCAGCAACGATGGCGCGTTCCGCACCTTGGCCAACATGGTGTCTTTGCCGCGGGACTCGAGGGTGTGTTCAAGCACCAGGTCTTCGACGAAGTGCGCGACCACACCGTCTTTACCCGGCGACGTGATGATCAGCAGTCGCTCGGCACCGGCCGACTTGGCCTCTTCGGCCACCAATTCGATACCGGGTGTATCCACCACGGGAAGGAGCTCTTTCGGCACTGTCTTGGTCGCCGGAAGAAAACGGGTACCCAAGCCGGCGGCCGGCACAATTGCGGTTCGCGGAATGGGCGGCGTGCCCGGAACGGACTCGTATTCGACCTCGTTGGCCGGGCTGGTCTGCGCTTCAGTCATTTTCCCACCCTAGGTTGATCACACTGGTGTGTGAGTAAACCTATCGGCTGATCGCCAAACATGAGAGGGGCGTACCGATTTTCATCGACAAAGCAACCTGGAGAAAGCTCGCCCTCGAGCGTCGCGACAGCCTGTCTCCCCAGGTTAAGGCGAGCCTGGATGCCTCGATTGTGACGTGGATCGCGAACCTCCCCGAGGGCGGTCCGCGGGTGGAGCCGGGCGCCGTCATTGCGGCCTACGTCCCGATCGGGAGCGAACCGGGCACCACTGCGATGTTGGAGGTGTTGCGCGAGGGAGGCTTCCGGGTCTTGCTGCCGAAGGTGGCGGCGGGCCCGCCTGCCCCGCTGCGTTGGGCCTGGTACGACGGACCGGAGTCATTGCATGAAGGACGATTTGGACTGTTGGAGCCCGGTGAGGACTGCGCCTCACCTGACGCGCTCGGCGATGCCGCTCTGATCCTGGTCCCGGCGCTGTCGGTCGACCGCCACGGTATTCGACTCGGTCGTGGAGCCGGCTACTACGACCGGTCGATACCAGAGGTGGACACAGACAAACTGGTAGCCGTGGTGTTCGACGACGAGCTGGTGGACGAGCTGCCATCGGACGACTTCGACGTGCCGATGGGCTGGAGCCTGACACCCGGCGAGGGGTTCAGACGACTGGGAACAAGCTGACCTTGGCACTCGTTAACGAAGAGTGCCAGTTCGACGGTAGAATCCACAACGTTCTCGGCTTAACACCTTCGGAGGTTTTCGGTGCCCACATATTCGTACGCTTGCACACAGTGCGACAACCGCTTCGACATCGTGCAATCTTTCAGCGACGACTCGCTCACCGAATGCCCTAAATGCGCCGGTAAGCTGCGCAAATTGTTCAACAGCGTGGGCATCGTGTTCAAGGGCAGCGGCTTCTACCGCAACGACAGCCGCTCCACCACCACGAGCAGCGAGTCGAGTTCGAGCGACTCGTCGAAGTCCGACTCCGGCAGCAAGGAATCGGCGCCTGCAGCGAAGTCGACGGATTCGGGCAGCAGCTCGTCGAGCAGCACGTCCAGCAGTTCGACCACTGCCAAGGCTGCTTCCTGACACCTGTCCACACACAGTGGACTGTGCACAGGCAACCTCATATCGGTGCCTGACCAAGCGGACGACGGATGGCAATCGCCATAACGTTCGCCCATGGCCGCGCGCAATGCTCTGAACCCAACACTCTCCGACCGTGTCCGTCATGCCGTCAGGCCCGGATGGACACGGTCGCTGCTCCTCCGCCGCGCCTGTGCCATCGTGCTGTTGGCGGTCGCGCTCGTGGCCGCACTGACGGCGGGCCGCACCGAGGAACTGCGGCAGGCGGTGATCGCGGCCCATGACATCAGCCCTGGGCAACCCCTCACGATCGGCGACCTGACCACGCGCGAGTTCCGTCCGGGCGACCTCCCGGCAGGCACAGTCGACGACGCAGCCGACTTCCTGGACAAGACGGTGACCGGCCCGGTACGGGCGGGCGAGATCTTGACCGATTCGCGCGTTCTCACCAGTCGCCTGCCAGCTCAGATCATGCAGCGTCCCGATGCGCGCCTGGTTCCGGTCAAGGTGGCCGACACAGCGGTGATCGATCTCCTCCGCGAAGGAGACGTGGTCGACGTGCTGAGCATCGACGATTCCGGTACCACTGAAGAGTCATCGGCGACAAAGGTTTTGACCAAGGGAGCAGTGGTCGCACTCGTGTCGCAGGAGTCAGGTTCGCGGACGGGGTCAGATGCCCGACTTGCCGTTCTCGCCTTGCCGGAGCGCGACGCGCACGTGGTCGCGGCGGCCACCCTCACTGCTCCGATCACACTCGTTTTTCACTGAACTGCATGTTGTGAACGGCAAATTCCGCGACCGCTGGTTAGGATCAGCGGACTGCAATTAGAGCTCGTTTCCCTCGTGGGAAGGGTCACTACATGTTCAAGGGCTTCAAAGATTTCCTCATGCGGGGAAACGTCATCGACCTCGCTGTCGCCGTGGTCGTCGGTGCTGCCTTCACCGCGATCGTCACAGCGTTCACCACCAACATCATCCAACCGTTGGTGAACTCGATCGGTGGCACCGATTCCGCGCAGGGGCTGGGATTCACCATCAGGTCCGGCAATCCGGAAACGTTTGTGGACATCGGCGCCCTCATCGCCGCCGCCATCAACTTTCTGATCGTTGCCGCGGTTGTCTACTTCCTGATCGTGATGCCGTACGAGAAGTTGAAGACGCTCGCAGCGCGCGACGGCGACGACGCCGCGGCCCAGACCGAGTCGGAGTTGCTCGCCGAGATCCGCGACATTCTCCAAGGCAAGGATCCCGCCGAGGAGAAGGCCAAGATCGCCGGCGCGACGAGTGAGAAGGATCAGGCTCTCATCGACCGGCGTGGCGACGACGGCCCGCAGTCCGGTCCGCTTTACTCGGGTCCGGCCGCCGCCGGCGCAGGCGCGTCTTCTGCCGGTACGCAGCAGTTCTCTTCGCAGCAGTCGGACCGGGTCGGTGGCGCGAACGTCTATCCGACGCAGGGTCCGCCTACCGGTGGCTTAGGACCGATCGGCCAGCCGCCGCAGGGACAGCCGCCCCAGGGCGGTCTGCCGCCGCGTAGCCAGCCGCCGCTTGGTGGACCGCCTCCCGGTTATCAGCAGCCGCCGGGCCCGCCGCCCGGGTACAACCCGGCGCCGCCGCCCCGCCCGAACCCGTCGCAGCATGAGGGGCAAGATCAGGGGCAGGGTTACCGCCCCGATCCGTTGACCGGCCCGCCACCCGGTTACGACCCGCTCACCGGTCCACCACCGAACTACGGGCCCCCACCGGGACGTCGCGACGACCACAACGGCGGCGGCAGGCACAGCAGCCCGTAAACATTTCGAGATCGACTATCGCCCCGGCTCAGGCCGGGGCGATAGTTTTTGTCGAGGGCCCAGCGATCTCGGATCACGGCACGCCGTTCCTGCTGCTTCGCTGTTCTTATTTTCCACTGCCCCTATTCCACGAGGACATCCGCGGTCTGAGGAGCACCTGGAGGGAGCGGGGCTTCAGGCGGAGGGTTGTTCTCCGACGGTCTGGTGGGTCGTGAATCTGGTGGTTGAGGACTGAGTTCTCGATTGCGTTGTTCGAGTTCGGCTTTGCGGCGGGCGAGCATGCTCTGACGGGCCTCGATGATGGCTTCGTCCGGGTGGTGGGCACGGTTGACCCGGGGTTGTCGCTCCGGATCCAGCAGTGCTGGTGGGATCCAGGCACACCGCCCTGCGTCGGGCCCGTCGGTGATCATCACCGTCTGCCACTGATGCTCCCCCGGTCCGACGAGTTGGTGGTGTTGTGGGCATGCCGGAGCCAGGTGAGTGATGTCGGTGAACCCGCCCTGCGCCCATTCGCGAACATGGTGCGCCTCGGCCCACAACGGCGGATTCGAACAACCCGGATGCGAACACCCTCTGTACGCGGCAAACATCGCCAGACGTTGCGCCTCACTGGCCAACCGGCGTGCTCGGCCCAGAAACAACGGCTCATTCGAATGGTTCGCAAAAATGGCCAACGTCTTGTCGGAACGCACTGCAAGCCTCAACGCATCAGCGATCGGCAACACCGCACCGGTCGCCGTGTAGACCAGCCCCGACCCGTACGGTCGCGTCGGCCCACCAGTGACCGAAGGCAACCAGCTCGGATCCTCCCAGCGGGTCTCCGGGTACGGGTGAACGCCCTCCGCTTCACGGTCTGGATCCCGCTCTGATGCCGGCTCTGGCGTGCCCTCCACCTCGCGGGCTAGCTCCACCTCGCGGTCTGGCTCCGGCGTGCAGCCTGGCTCCGGTTCACGGCCTGATTCTGCTGCTAACGCCGGCGCTCGACCGGGTTCAAACTCAGATCCCGAAACGTCCTCTCCGTGAACGCCTTCTGGCGGCACCTGGTCGAGCATGTACTGATCGAGCTGGTCTTTGGTCATGTTGATGATGACCTGCACGGGCAATCCGTGATGCGTCTTGCCCAGTTGCCCCGATTCGAGCAGGTACATCAGCATCGACTTCACCGCATCGTGATTGCGCTGCGCCGCACTGCGGGTGTCGTTGTCTGCCGCAGCTTGCAAGAGGTCCTTGTCCACCGTCGGATCATCGGCCGCACCTGAGGGCGACAGCGGATCATCAGGATTGTTCATCCCCGGAGCGGCCCACACCGCGAGCATCACATCCAGCAAGGCCCGGGTCACCGGGTCCAGATGCCCAGCTACCGTCGACATGAGATCCGTGGCCGGTTTCCCCACGCTGAATCCACGTTTCCGGGCCCTGTCGGTGTCATCGACCAACGTCCCGTCGGGATCCAAGTACTCGACGATGCGCTCACCGATCGCCTCTACCTGGCCAGGAGTGTGCTTGCGGCACAGATCAGCCAGCGCCACCTCCGTATTTGTCCGCTTCTCCGCATCGACCTTGTGCGGAATCTTTGCCATCACCCTCGCCACCACCCCGGCGTGATCAAGTCCGATCACACCCTCGCGCAACGCTTCTGCTGTGTTCGGGAACCGAGCATCTACAACTTCACCGCTGGGAGTCACCGACGGCGTCAACGCGTCCATCGCCTCCACCCGAGCTCGGGCAGCACCCGGGCGCAGCCGTGCCAGCGAGGTCAACATCGCAGCCGGCGAAGAGCATCCAACTTTCGAATACGCACGCCGCACAACCACTTCCCGCAACACCGGCAGACCTGCGGACTGCAACCGCCGCGACGCGACCTCCAACCGGTCGACCAGACGTACACAATCCTCGTCGGAAAGACCCGTCAAACTCACCTCGGCCAGCTGATCGATCGCCGACTCCAGACCCGACACCGCGCCCACCACAGGCGAATCGATGACAGCACCGTCGGACATGATGACCCCCCAGTCAACCGAAAAGCGAACGCTGACAACAGATGCGGAGTGCTTCTGTTGTCAGGACGATTCCCTACAACCAATGTAGCCCAATATCCACAGATTGTCGAACACATGTTCGAACTCTCCTCGCCCGCCGCCTCGGCGCCTACCCGGCCAACACCAGCGATTTCATCATCCTGGTGAAACACCGAAAGCCGGAACACCTTGCGGTGGTCCGGCTTTCGGGTTGTTCAGTTGTCAAGCAGCAGGGATGTTTTTATCAGCCGAGACTGAACTTGGAGCCCCACAGGGTGACGATGCCGGTGACCGACGGGGTGTCGACGGTGACCTTGACGTACGCCTGTCCTTCGGCGTATCCGGCGCAGCCGTCGATCTTGACGGTTTCCTGGCTGTAAGCGATGCCGCCGGCGTTGCCCTCGAAGCTGAAGTCGGTGGCGTCGTCGGACGACAGGATCGGCACGTAGGTGGCCTCACCGGGTCCGAGGGTCAGACCGCCGCTGAGGCCGGCTTCGGGGGTGGTGAACGGGGTGCCGGGAGCCGAGAGATCCAGCGAGGTTCCGATACCGGCCTTGCCGCCGGCACCGAAGGTGAGCTGGCAGCCGACAACGTAACCGGCTTCGACGGTGGCGCCTTCGGCTTCGCCGTCGACGGTGACGAGCACCTTGCCCGACAGCCACACGTTGCGGCTGGTCGGAACCGCCACGGTCGACGGCTGGATGTTGACGAACTCGTCCTTGAGCGTGACGGTGACGTTGGAGCCGTCGATCAGCTTCTGGGTGGCGACGCCACCGGGCAGAGCGCCGGCAGCTGCGCCGCCGGCACCCATGGAGGACAGTGCGATGGCCGAGACACCGGCGATGCCGGCCACCGCGGCGAGACGACGCGAGAGTTTGTTGCGCATGATTCCCCTTCAGGAATATGAATCTGCTTGCGGCAGATGAGATTTCAGACTAGTTGGTTTATCTGCCGACGATCAGTTCAGGCTGAACGGGGCGCCGTAGAGGGTCGACTTGATGACGTAGTTGCCCTCGGTCTGCACGGTGGTGAAGGCGCGAGCCTGGGCGTATCCGCCGCACTGCTGCACCTCGATGCCCTGACGCTTGTACTGGACGCTTGCAACGCCGCCCTCAAAGGTCTTGGTGCCGAGCGGGACGAAAGCCGCTTCACCGGGTGCCAGCGGGAACGAGAGCGAGCCGTCGAGGCCCAGGCTCAAAGAAGAATCGATGGAGGCGTTCAGGCCACCTTCGAGACCGGTGATGTCGACCTGGCAGCCGACGATGTAGCCGGTGGTCAGGGTACCGCTGGCGCCACCGGCGGTGACGGTGACAAGGCCGGACACCTCTGCGGCGCGGCCTGCGCCGTTGTTCGCCAAAGACGGGACCGGGTAAGCGGCCTCGCCGGTGCGGCTGATCTTGACGACGGTGCCGTCGACACCCTGGGTCACCTTGCTGCCGCTGGGCAGGGGTCCTGCGGCGGCGTTTCCTGCGCCCATGCTGGCCAGGCCAATGGCGGCAACCGCGGTAATCGCACCAACGCCGACAACGCGGCGCAGACCGAACATGTTGATCTTGCTCATTCGTTCCCTCTCACAGGATTGCTGTGTAATCCAAGCTCAACCAAATCGTGAGCTCGAAGTGACCAAAAGGTTCAGCGGAATCTTCTACCCGGGCAGTTAACGGGCTTGGATGCCCGTAGTTTCCGGTAGGTAAATCTCAGCCGAACACCTTGCCCACACCGCGGTCGCCATTGGGGACGTCGCACGGGATACGCCCAACCCCCGCACTGGTACTGGCCGTATCGAGCGGAACGTTAGCCCCAGGAACAGGGGCGGGCAACACTTCGCAGCAGTCGTGTCTGGAAAGGGAACTTCACTCAAGCGAATGAATAATTATTGATGTTGCAGCAAATTCAGTGAGTTATCAGGAAAAGTCCAGGAACCGGGCCGTGACCGAATCGCGATTCAGCCGTGATGTGGCGGGCGATTCTCGATAAACCATTCGTCCCCACGCATATCGGCGTTACTGTGACCTTCATCACTTCGACCGATCGGTCGCTCATCACTGCTGGTCAGAGGCAATTCCTCGCCAAAAACCTTCTCTAACTCGGCCCGAGTCTTGGTTCGCTTACCGTCTTTCGAGTCGCTCATCGGACCCGATCAGAAGTTGCTGATCGACGAGATCAGGTGTTTCGCCATCGGGGTGATGGTGGCCATGCCGTCACGAACAGCGGCCCGCGAATTGGCCAAGTTGACGACGATCGTCTGCCCCGAGACACCCGCAAGCCCGCGTGACAGCCCGGCATCCATCGCGCCGGCAGCCAATCCGGAACTGCGCAAGGCCTCTTCGATACCCGGCAGTTTGCGATCGAGTAGATCCGCGGTCGCCTCGGGAGTCACATCACGACCACCGACCCCCACGCCGCCGACCGAGATCACCAAGTCCACCCCGCCGATGACCGCGGTGTTGAGGGCGTTGCGGATCTCCACCTCGTCGGACTCCACCGCCACCACCGCGTCGACGTGAAAACCGGCTTCTTCGAGCAACTCCCCCACCAGAGGACCGATCAAGGCCTGGTCCTCACCATGGGCGGCCCGGTCATCGACGATCACCACCAGGGCCCGACCCAGATCCTCTTCGGCCAAGTTCAGTGACCTCATGCGCTGTCCTTCCGCTTCGATCTCCCCTGTGCGGACGGCGAGCTGTTCCGCCGCGGCGTCCGCGGCGACGACATCTGCCTCGCCGATACCCAGGACTGAGATAGCACCATCTCCGTCAGGAACTCTATCGGTCGGGATGGGGATGACTGCCCGCAGTCGGGTACCAATGTGATCGTCGATGTGTTTCACGGTCTAGCGTCCTCCGGTGTCCAGGGTGTCGAGGGTGACCTGCGCGGTCTTTGTCTGTCCGTTGGTGACGTACGTGATGGTCACCTGGTCGCCCGGAGCGTGCGACCGCACCGCCGCGATCAGCGCGTCTCCGGAGGCGATCACACGATCGTCGACCTTGGTGACCAGCGCACCACTCGGGATGCCTGCCTTCGCGGCGGCTCCACCCGACGTCACCTCGTTGATCAGCGCGCCGGGGCTGTCAGCTGACGGTGCCCCCGACCGCACTGTGACGCCCAGCCCCGCCTGTGTCGCCTTACCGGTCTTCTCGAGCTCGTCCGCGATGCGCATCGCCTGGTCCACCGGGATGGCGAACCCGAGGCCGATGCTTCCGCCGGTCTCGCCCTGGGAGAGGCTGGCGATCGCGGTGTTGACGCCGATGAGGGCGCCGTTGGCGTTGACCAGCGCACCACCGGAGTTGCCCGGATTGATCGCCGCGTCGGTCTGGATGGCATCCATCACCGACGCCTGGCCACCCTGCTCACCCTGTGTGGACACCGGACGGTTGAGTGCGCTGATGATTCCCGTGGTGACCGTGCCGTTCAGCCCCAGCGGCGACCCGATCGCGATGACCTCCTGACCGACCACAAGATTGTCGGAGCGACCGACGGCGATCGGGGTGAGGCCGGACTTGTCGACCTTGATCACGGCGATGTCAGAGATCGGGTCGGCACCCACGATCTGCGCGGCTGCCGTGCTGCCGTCACTGAACGTGACGGTGAGGTCCGGATTGTTGCCCGCACCGGCGACCACGTGATTGTTGGTCATGATGGTGCCGTCCGCGGTGAGCACGATGCCGGAGCCGGACCCGGACGCCTGGCTGCCCTCCACCTCGATCGACACGACCGACGGCGTGACCTTCTCCGCGACTTCCTGCGTCGAGCCGGCGGGGGCCTGGACCGGTTGGCTGTTGTCGCGGTCGCCACCGAGCACACTCTCGCTGGTGGTTGATCTCGATCCCGATGAATCGTCGGCCACATTGGCTCCGACCACACCTCCGATGCCACCGCCGACGAGCACCAAAGCAATTGCGGCAGCCGCCAATCCGGCTTTGGCTCCGCCCGAACGTCCGCTACGTGCGGGCGGCGGGGAGCCGAACTGCTGTGGCGAGCTCCCGTACGGGTTCTGGCCGGCCCCAGGAGCCGGGATCTGACTGGTGGGGTTGGTACCCGTCCCCCCGCCGTGGGAGTAGGCCCCATACGGGTTCGGCTGCGCGAATCGCCCGGACGGAGCATACGGATCAGGTTGAGCGCCATAGCCGTAACCACCCGGACCGCGACTTGCGGATGCACCCTCCGACGACTGCCCGAAGGGGCCGGAAGGTCCGGAAGGTCCGTTCATGCCGGAGGTACCGAACTGTGCCGTCTGCTCACCCGACGAATCCTGCTGTCGGGGCTCGAACGCCGAGGTTCGTCCATAGGGGTTGTCCTGCGGTCCGGCGTTACTCGGCCCGTCAGGCCGATCAGCGGACCCGCTGGGATGCGATTGTCCCGGTGATTGCGAGATGCCCTCTCCCGGAAAGGAACTGGTGTCGCGGTTCGTCCCGCGCTCGTCATCGTTGCTGCCGACCATGTCGATTTTTGCTTTCTGCCAGGCGCACCCTGCGCTCCCCGATGCCGCAACATTTACCGGCACTGAGGAATACCTTGCTGTGTCGGCCTGAGACGGGGCTGAGACAGTGCTGTTTGTTTCCCCTTCATTGTTCCCCGCAGGGGCTTCGCCAAACAAAGCCGCCGATCGACGGACAGAGAAGTCAGACCCTTCGAACGACCGCCGAACGGTCGACACCGCTCGATCAGAACCTATTGCTGGACCACCTGGGGCGCGATCTCGGCCGGTACCGGCGACCCGGGAAGGCTGATCGTCACCAGGGCGCCTCCGAGTTCGGACTGACCGGCGGTCACCGTGCCGCCATGGCGGTCCACCACCTGACGGACTATCGCCAGCCCCAGCCCCGAGCCGGGCATGGATCGGGACGCGGTGGACCGGTAGAACCTCTCGAAGACCAGTTGCCGGTCTTCGGGCGGGATACCAGGGCCGGCGTCGGCAACGGTCAGAATCGCGCGATCCGGCTCGATCTGAGCCAGCCGGACCTCCACGGGCCGGCCGGGCGGACTCCACTTCGCCGCGTTGTCGAGCACGTTGAGCACGGCCCGCGACAACCCGGCACTCTCACCGAAGACAAACCAGGGCGTGACGTGCACTTCGAAGTCGACGTCGCTGCGCCGGCGGCGGACACGCTCGAGAGAGCGGTCCACCACCTCGGAGAGGTCGACCTCTTCGTGCACCACCTCGGGCGCATCCTCACGCGCGAGATCGACGAGATCGCCCACGAGCGTGGAGAGTTCTTCGATCTGGGCCATCACGTCCGTTCGCAGCTCGGCCATGTCCGATTCGGGCACCGCCCGCGCACCCGGCTGGCTCGACGCGATCATCAACTCCAGATTCGTGCGCAATGACGTCAGCGGCGTGCGCAATTCGTGGCCGGCGTCCGCGACGAGCCGGCTCTGCCGGTCTCGCGACTCGGCAAGCGCCCGCAGCATCAGGTTGAAACTCTCGGTGAGCCTGGCCAATTCGTCGTTGCCGATGACCGGGATGGGCGTGAGGTCGTCGGTGCGCGCCACTCGCTCGGCGGCCCGGGTCAACCGCGCGACCGGCCGCAGTCCGGCACGCGCCACGGTCGTCCCGGCGACCGCGGCCAGGATGATCCCGCAGCCACCGATCACCCCCAGCACCCAGGCCAATCGGTGCAGCACGTCGTCGGTGTCGCGAAGGCTCTGCGAGATGATCAGGGTGTTGCCGTCGTTGAGCTTGCGGGCCAGCACCCGCTGGTTCTTCGCGGTCCGCAGCGACGACTCCGCTTTCCCGTCCACCACATCGCGTTCGGACTCGCCGTAGGGAACGCCGCCGATCTGGAATCCACGGCCCCCGGGCATCACCAGTGCCACCGACATGTCTGTGGAGAACACCGTGCCGGCCACCAGTGATTCGGGCGAGTCGTCGAGGACCCCGATCCGGGCCAGTTCGGTCATCCCGTTGGCCCGGTTGGTGAGCTGCGAATCGACGTCGGCGTACATGGCCCGGTAGACGACCGCAAAAGCCGCGGCAGCCATCACGGCAACCGCGATGCCCACCACCGTGGCGGACAGGATCGTGATGCGCCAACGCAGCGAGATGGTCCGGGTCAACGGCGTCGGCTTACGCATCTGCCGGGGCAGATCCGGGGCCGAAGCCATCTGTATCGGCCGCTGTGCGGTCACCACGCCTGCCGGCGGGGCTTCGCCGGGGACCGGCGGGTGACGGTGATAGAAGCTCACGATTTACGGAGGAGTCTCCCGCAGGACGTATCCCACGCCCCGCACGGTGTGGATGAGGCGCGACTCGCCTTCGGCCTCGGTCTTGCGCCTGAGGTATCCCACGTACACCTCGAGTGCGTTGCCCGACGTCGGGAAGTCGTAACCCCAGACCTCCTCGAGGATGCGACTGCGGGTGAGCACACGGCGCGGATTGGCCATCAGCATCTCGAGCAGGGCGAACTCGGTGCGGGTCAAACTGATCGGGCGCTCGCCTCTGGTGACATCGCGCGTGACCGGATCCATCGTGAGGTCCTCGAAGGTCATCGCCTCCGAGTCCGGTAGCGGTTCGGCTGTCGCGCGGCGCATCAGGGCCCGCAGACGTGCGAGCAGCTCTTCGAGCGCAAAGGGTTTGGGCAGGTAGTCATCGGCCCCCGCATCGAGTCCGGCGACCCGCTCGGACACCGAGTCGCGAGCGGTGAGGACCAGGATGGGGAGATCGTCGCCGGTGCTTCGGAGGCGACGGCACACCTCGAGCCCGTCGAGGCGCGGCATCATGACGTCCAGCACCACCGCCTCGGGACGGTCGGAATTGATCTTTTCGAGGGCTTCGACGCCATCCCCCGCCGTGAGCACCGTGTACCCGTTGAACGTCAGGGACCGGCGCAGAGACTCGCGAACGGCACGATCGTCGTCCACAACCAGTATGCGCATGACAACAGTCTTACTTCCACGACTGAGAGTGCGCTAAGTAATCCCCTGCGACGCGCCAGTTTTCTTGTTCTGAAGCCGTCGCACGCGGACTTCGTACCCGTCGCGCACTCATCCCCCGACCCGGCGCGTCGGGGCCATCGGCAGTCGCCATCGGAATCGCAGGCTTCCCACGCGCAACAGGAAGGCCAGGGTCGCCCCCGCCACCAGACCGGTCCAGATCGGCAGACCTGTGCCGTCGGCGATCACCACGGCCAGAGCTCCGCACATCGCGGGGACGGCGTAGAGGTCGGCGGGTCGAAGCAACAGGGGGACCTCACCGGCGAGCACGTCGCGGATCACGCCACCACCCACCGCGGTGGTGATCCCGATGAGCACCGCAGCCATCGAACTCGAGTCTCGTTCGAGCGCCAACAACGCGCCCGACACCGCGAATACACCCATCCCGACCGCATCGAGCATCAGGACGGCCGGGAACAACGCCCGGAACGCAGGATGGAAGAAGAAGGTGATCAGACCGGCGACCACGGCGATGGTGAGGTTGGGCCAGTGTTGGACCGAGGTCGGTGGGGTGATGCCGAGGAGGAGGTCGCGCACTATCCCGCCACCGACACCCGTGGCCGCACCCATCGAGAGAATGCCCCACAGATCAAAGTCCTTGCGGACGCCGACCAGTGCGCCTGAGCAGGCGAACACCGCAACGCCGGCGTAGTTCAGGACGTCCTGCAGCATCGCGGACTCCCAGTTCTCGATCTGTGCGGCCCCGACGAGTCACCATGCTCTCCGGGGTACCTTCCGGACACAACAAAGGACTGACCGTCGATCGACGGCCAGTCCCTGTTGTCGGCTGTGTGGCTGTTAGCGCTTGTCGAGGTCGACGATGCCCAGCTTGACCGCCTTGACAAGGCGACGGGGCACGCGATGAGCGACGCCACCGACCTTCACCTCTTGCAAGGCGGGGTTGTCCGCTTTCCACTGCGAACGGCGGCTACGAGTATTCGACCGCGACATCCGGCGCTTCGGTACAGCCATGATTCAGCCCTTCATTTCTTCGTTTAAGTTCCCTGGTTCGCGCGAGTCCGGCGACCGTATCGGCGTTCGAACTTCTGCACACGTCCTGCGGTGTCCATCACGCGCTGCGCACCAGTCCAGAACGGGTGCGAGTCGGACGTGACATCGACAACCACTAGAGGATACCGGTTACCGTCCTCCCATTCCAAAGTGACGTCGGACGTCAGTGTGGAACGGGTCAGGAACGCCTTGCCTGTCGACGAGTCCTTGAAGATCACCGGATGGTAGTCGGGGTGGATGTTCGCCTTCATGATTTGTCCTTCCGTTCCGGGTTCGTCTGCTGTCCAGCCGAGCCCTCTGCCTGCTTGAACCATTCGATGGGTGGGTCTGTTCCCGCCAGCAGAGCGCGCTCGTCGAGCACGTCCTGGCAGGGGTCGGCGTGGGCCACACCGAACGGATCGGTGAACCGATCCCAGCCCTGCTGACCCTCCGACAGCTCGTCGTCGGTCAGCAGTGCGCTGCTCAGCGCCCATCGGATTCGCGCGGGTTCGGCGCGGTACGAGATCGCGACGATCGAGCTGCTGCGGTCGCCGTAGAGGGGATGCCAACGCAGTGATCCCATCGCGACGCGCTCTGGGTCGGCCGCAGCGGCCTCGTCGTCGGACATCGCCGCGAGCCAGGTGCCACCGGTCGCGATGCGTAGGCCGCCGCCCGCACTCTCGAGCCACAGCGCCTCATCGGGCTGGGTGGCCAGCCACAGCCGACCGCGGGAGGCGACAACACCGTCGAGCAGTATGTCGATCGCGTCGTGCAGGCGTTCCGGATGGAACGGCCGATCGGCATGGAACTCGACCACCGCGACTCCGCAGTCGGCATCGAGGGGCGGCTGCCCGCGCAGCAGCGGGTCGTGCGGCCCGGTGATCCGGCCTCGGCGCGCGCCGGGCGGGATGGCCGAGATCAGGTTGCGCATGATCGAGGCGGTCAGTGGACGCCTCGGCAGTTCCATGATGATGGGCGCTGTCGGGTTGAGCCGCTTGAGAACGGCGAACAGCTGCGCCCCGGCCCATCCGTTGTCAGCCTGTCCGTGGACCACCAGGGCGTCGGCGAAGTCGACGTGCCCGACCGCGAGCTGGGCGATGGACCGCTCGTCGTCGGCGGTCTGGAACCGATCGTCCTCGTCGAGGGCCTCGTCGCCGGTTGCGTCGCGCAGCCACTCACCTTCGTTGACGCACCCGATGACCGCCTCGATCTCCACGTCGAGACCGGCCGGGCCGTCGACCTGACCGGGGACGCCGGCCACCACCGTGCTGGCAATTGCAAAAGCCATGGGTTCGGGTTCGATGGCCGGGTCGAGGGCCAGAACGATCCGGTCGACGTTGGAGCGGCGGTGCAGGGCCCGCAGCAAGGGCAGCACGTCTTCGCGGAGTGCACACGACAGACATCCGTGATCGAGTGCGGTTTGTGTTGTGCGCGAGGTCTTCTCACCGTTGAAGTCGATCGAGGTGACCGTTCGGACGATGGTTCCGGCGTCCACGAGGCCTAGATCGTGGTGCACCACAGTCGTCCCCGGCAGGCCGAGCGCCTCCGCACTGCGCACCGTCGCCTCGCGGTCGAAGCCGGTCACGATCACCAGCGGGGTCTTGTTGACCAGGCGGGTCACAGGCAGCTCCTATCGGGAATGGTTTTCATTTGGTCGAGGTTGAATGTACAGTCCAATTCGCACGTTGTCGACAATGATTCCCATTAGAGACAGGAGGCGCGCCCATGTCCATGCACTGCCAGGTCACCGGCCGCAAACCAGGTTTCGGCAAACAGGTGTCGCATTCGCATGTGCGCACCAATCGCCGCTGGAATCCGAACATCCAGCGTCGGCGCTACTTCCTGCCGAGCGAACACCGCACCGTCACGCTGACCCGTGTCCGCCAAAGGCATCAAGACCATCGATCGAATCGGAATCGAGGCGGCAGTCGCCCAGATCCGAGCACGAGGAGAACGAATCTGAATGGCACGCAATGAGATACGGCCCATCATCAAGCTGAAGTCGACAGCCGGGACCGGATACAACTACGTCACGCGCAAGAATCGCCGTAACGACCCCGACCGCATGGTGATGCGCAAATACGACCCACGGGTCCGGCGTCACGTCGACTTCCGAGAGGAACGCTGATGGCAAAGAAATCGAAGATCGAGCGCAACGAACAGCGCAAGGTGATCGTCGCCCGTTACGCCGAACGCCGTGCGGCGCTCAAGGACATCATCCGTCGGCCGTCGTCCACCGACCAGGAACGAGCGGACGCTCAGTTGGCCCTGCAGCGCCTGCCCCGCGACTCCAGCGCCACCCGGGTCCGCAATCGCGACGCCGTCGACGGTCGTCCCCGCGGCTACATCGGCAAAGTCGGCCTCTCGCGAATCCGGCTGCGTCAGATGGCGCACAACGGGGAACTGCCCGGTATCACCAAATCCAGCTGGTGACAATCACTCTCACGACAGGACCTGATCGATGGCACGACGCCCCGCAAAAACCGACCTCCCGGCCAAACGCAAACGCAACATGTTGCTGGCCGCTGGTGTGACCACGGTCGATTACAAGGACACCGCACTGCTGCGCCAGTTCCTGTCCGACCGCGGCAAGATCCGCAGCCGGTCCATCACCGGACTCGACCCCCAGCAGCAACGTCAGGTGGCCACCGCCATCCGCAACGCGCGCGAGATGGCGCTGCTCCCCTACCCCGGTTCGTCCCGATAGTCCGACGGATCGCTTTCCACTTGCACAAGTGGAAAGCGATTCTTAAACTTTCCATCATGGAAAGTGAAGAGGCACGCGAGCTGCTGCGGGTGGCCGAGCGAGCAGAGGCCGCCCCTTATCTCGACTACCCCCCGACGCCCTGGTGGTACTACCCGGTGATCGGCGCCTGGGCGGCGGGAATGATCGGTGCGTTCGCCTGGTGGCGCGAGAGCATTCCGCTCTTCGTCGGGACGCTGGCAATCCTGATCGTCCTCGAAATCGTGTTCATCAACTGGATGCAACGCCGTCACGGGTCTCTGCCGCAGCCCGGCCGCGGACGACCGCCTGCGGAGATCGGCGTCGTCTGGCGCGGATACTTCATGGCGCTGCCTGCGGTTGCGGCGCTGGTCGCGGTGTCGTGGTGGCTGGGTGGTGTCGCGACGGCTGCCGCAGTGGCTTTTGTGCTGGTGACCGGCGGATTGGTGATCTACGAAAAACGGTACGAGCTCGCCGCGGAGGCGACCCGAGCCCGGCTCTCATGATGACCCGGCACTCATGATCGAAGGTCTCGATCCGGTCATCCACGCCCCGAAACGACTGGCGGCCATGGCGATTCTCGTCAACAGCTCGTCGACGTCGTTCCGTTTCCTCAAAGAACATCTGGGCCTCACTGATTCTGATCTCTCGAAACAGATGTCGGCACTGGAGTCGGCCGGGTACGTCCGCGCGTCGAAAGAGGGCCTCGGACGAGGCAGCAGCACCACCTACCGGGTCAGCACCACGGGACGGCGGGCGTACGAGGCACACTCGAAAGCCCTCCGCACCCTGCTCGACCCCCGATAGTGTGCCCTTCTGGCGACGCCAAACCCTGGTGACCCCCACCAAAAGGGCACATCTTCGGGGTCCATAGACTGCCCGGATGTCCGGCGTCATCCAAGGGTTCACGGTGATCTTCATCGTGGTCGCCGTCGGATATGTCCTCGGCCGTACCGAGGCGCTCGGCCCGGGCGCGGTGATGGTGTTGTCGCGCTTGGTGTTCTTCGTCTGCACGCCGGCACTGCTGTTCTCTTCCCTCGCGAAGGCCGACCTCGCCGACGTGTTCTCCACCACCCTTGTGGTCGCCGGTGGCAGCGCATTTGTGGTGGGCGCCATCTACTTCGCCCTGGCGCGACTGCTGCTGCGTCGCGCGATACCCGAAGCCGTGATCGGCGCGTTGTCTGCTTCCTACGTCAACAGCGCGAATCTCGGGATACCGATCGCCATCTTTGTGCTCGACGACGCATCGTTTGTGGCGCCGCTGCTGCTCTTTCAGATCATGGTGTACTCGCCGCTGGCCTTGACCACACTCGACCTGACCGCGTTGCGCGACTCAGACGAATCAGGCTCACGTCGCCGAATCTCACTGCGCGACACCGTGGTCACCCCGTTCACGAACCCCATCGTGCTCGGCGGTGCGGCCGGTCTCGTCGTGTCACTGATCGGTGTGACACTGCCCGAGGCGGTGATGGAACCGTTCGACATGCTCGGGGACGCCTCGGTCCCTGGCGCACTCCTGGTGTTCGGTCTCTCACTGACCGGGGTCTCCGTGTTGCAGAAGGGCGAGAGCCCACGCCGCGACGTCGCGCTGGCATCGGTGCTCAAGATGGTGGTGCAACCGGTGCTGGTGTACCTGGTCGCTCGCTACGCCTTCCACGCCACCGGGCACGAACTCTTCGCGCTGGTGGTGATCGCCGCATTGCCCACCGCACAAAACGTTCTGGTGTACGCGAACCGCTATCAACGGGGCGTGGTGCTCGCACGCGATTCCGCCCTGGTGACCACCCTCCTCTCGATCCCGGCGATCATGCTCATCGCGCTTCTGCTCGCCTGAACCGGTCCATGGTCACGGGCACCGGACCAGCCCTTCGCACGACGAACGATCCTGTGGCGGTTGGCCGCAGCCACCGGTGGGACTAACCTCGTAGCGGTGAGTGATCTGGTACCGAATGATGATGAGCGCGAAGGCCGCAGTCGCCTCCGGGCCAGCGACGCCGACCGAAACTTCGTTCATGACATTTTGTCATCTGCAATGAGTTCCGGTCATCTCAGTCCCGTCGAATACGAAGAGCGGGCCGCCAAGGCTGTTGCCGCCAAGACATTCGGAGAGCTCGACGAGCTCACCGACGATCTGCCGGTCAACCAGCTGACCACCGCTGGGGTCGCGACCAGCCGGCGAGTCACCACCCCGTCGGCAGGTGTAGAGGTGATCACCAGCCGCATCGCCATCATGAGCGGTTCGGAACTCAAGGGTCCGGTTGCGGTCGGGGAACATCTCAACGCATTCGCCCTGATGGGCGGTGTCGAGATCGACCTGCGCGACGCGGAGTTCACGGCCGACCACCTGACCATCCGCGCCAACACCATCATGGGCGGGATCGAGATCGTGGTTCCGCACGACGCGACCGTCCGGATCACCGGGATGGGCATCATGGGCGGGTTCGGAGGCAGTCGCAACGCCGAGGGCAAAGGCATTCCGGGAGGCCCGATCATCACCGTCAGCGGCCTGGCCATCATGGGTGGGGTGGAAGTGGTGCGACGCCGTCCACACGACGCGACCTGACTTCGACCTGCATGATCCAAAAATGAGGACGCCCCGGCTACAGCCGGGGCGTCCTCATCTCGTATCTCATCGGTGCGACAGTGATCAGCGACGCCCGCGACGCCGTTTGGTGCCCAGGTAGTCGCCGACCACGGCGGCGCCGAGACCATCGAGATCCGGTGCCACCACCCGACCCGATGCCCGTCGTGCCATCTGGTCCACAAAATGCACCAGCCCGGGGTCGTCACCCAGCCGGAAGAAACTCACCTGGGCACCCATCCTCGCGACGTTGTCCAACTCTCGCACCGTCGCCGACAACGTCGCCGGGTGCGGCGGGTAGTAGAAAAACGGTTCGCCACCGGGCAGCAGATGTGCTGTCGGCTCGCCGTCGGTGACGATCAAAACCACCGGCTGCGCGTTGGGGTGGCGACGAAAGTGCCGCTGCGCCAGGAGCAATGCGTGGTGCAGATTGGTCCCCTGCTGCCGCATCCCGTCGAGCCCGATCAATTCGGACATCTCCAGCGTCTTGGCGTAGTGGCCGAAGGAGATCAACTGCAGTTCATCACTGCGAAAGCGTGTGGAGATCAAGTGGTTGAGCGCCATCGCTGTGCGCTTCATCGGCGTCCACCGGTTCTCCAGCCACATCGAGAACGATGTGTCGACCAACAGGGCGACTGCGGCCTGACTGCGGGCCTCCGTCTCACCGACCTCCACGTCGCGGACGTCGATACGGACGCCGTCCCGGAGCATCGCATTGCCTGCGTGCAGCTTGTCGCGATCCTCGGACATGGTGCGCAACACCGCGTTCGACACCGTGCGGGTGACATCCCAGGGTTCGGTGTCACCGAACTCCCATTCCCGGCTGGAACCGGTGGGTTCGCCGGCCAATCCCGAACGCCGGGTCTGGCGGTCGCCACCTCGACCCGACAACTGTTCGGCGACATCCCGGAAAATCGACTGACCCAGCTGACGCATGGCCTTGGGAGACAGCCGGAGCTGACCGTCGTTGCCGCGTTCGAGGAGACCCTGTTCTTTGAGTGCCTTCTCGAGTTCGGCAAGTGTCCGGGCGTCGACAGCGGCATCGTCGCCGAGCTGACGGGCCAGTGCGTCGAGGTCCACATCGTCGAGGTGGGCGCCCGAATACTGTTGCGCCAGTTGCTCCGACAATGACTCGAGCTCGGCGAGGTCTTGAAGCGCGCCGGCACCCTCGCCCATCCCCATGCCCTGCTGACCCTCGAAGCTCTGACCTTCGTCCCAGCCCATCCCGGGCCGGGCGGCTCGCAATTGCGAATCCATCTGCGAGAGCTGGTCCATCAGGTCGGGCGAACCGAATGCCTGCTGCGCCAGCTGATCGAGTTCGGCGCGCTGTTCCTCCGACAGCGAGTTGTAGAACTGCTGGGCCGCAGCACTGCGAGCGGCCAGCGAGTCGATCAACTCGTCTGTGTTGCGGGGGTTCTCGGGAAAGAACTCGCCGTGCTTGTCCATGAACTCACCGAACTGCTCGGTGGTGTCCTCGCCGTTGTTGTGCGCTGCGAGCAGCTTGTTCAGGTCCTTGAGCATGTCAGCGATACGTTGCCGGTCCTCTTCGGTGGCGCCCTCGAGCGCCTCCTTCATACCCGAGAATCGCTGATCGAGGAGTTCACGACCGAGCAGGTCTTTGATCTTCTCGTAGTTCTCTTTGGCCGCCGGACTGCGCCAGTCGTAATTGGCCAGGTCCTGCACCGCCTGAGCGGTGGACGGAGGCAGGTTCTCGATCTGCATCTCGGCGAACCGGGCGTCGTCGTCGAGGTCGCGGGCGAGCTGCTTGCGTTCCTCGAGAACTGCCGAGTCGAGCAGCTCACGGATTTCTTCGAAGGTGCCGTTGAGGTTGCGCGATTTGAGCAGTTCTTCGCGACGCTTGTTCACCATCTCGCGGAGTTCGTCGAGGCCGCGCATGCTGTCGCTGCCGCGCCGCAGGAACTCGCGCATCGCCGACTGCGGTGACCCACCGGCCATCACGTCGTCGCCGATGGCGTCGAGTGCCTCACGCAGGTCCACCGGCGGCGCCAGGGGGTCCGGCCCCCCGGAGTAGCGGAGATACCGAGCGCGATGGAAATTATTGCGGGCCATGCTTTTTCCCGTCCAATATGTCTGAATAACCGACCGACGCCGGTTCCGCGGACCGGCCGCGGAACCCGGTGTCGGCCTAGCCGTACACGGTCCGGCCTGCCTCGTCGGCTTCTTTGCCGATCCGGCGGGCCAAGAACAATCCCTCCAGGGCGAGCTCCAGCGCGCTGGCCCGTTCACCGTCGTCCGTCGCCTCGAGGCGCTCGGCGATCTTTGTCACGACGGGGTCGGTGCCCTCGGGCATCGAGGTCAGCAACTCCCTCGCCGACACCCGGTCACCGGTGATGATCGGGTCACTGGCTTCCAGCGCGGTGACGAGCGTGGCCAGGTCGACACCACCGAGATGGGCACGCACGGTGTCCGCCGTCGACTTGCGCAGCAGGTGTTCGAGGATCTCGATCTCTCGGCCCTCTTCACCCGACTCGAACTCGACCTTGCCGCGGAGCACCTCGATCACCGAGGACAGGTCCACGACGCGCGCGACCGCGAGGTCCTCGCCCAGGATGGTGGCGCGGTGCAGAGCGGCGGCGGCAACCGTTTCGGCACCCGCAATGGCGAACCGCGCGGAGACGCCGGAACGCTGATCGATGGACGGGTGGTCGCGCACGTACCGCGTGAAGCGGGCGATGATCTCGACGATGAACGTGGGTACCGACGCGGTGAGATCGGCTTCCTGCTCGATCACCGCGATCTCGTCGACCAACTCGATCGGGTAGTGGGTCCGGATCTCGGCGCCGAAACGGTCCTTGAGAGGCGTGATGATGCGGCCGCGGTTGGTGTAGTCCTCGGGGTTGGCACTGGCCATCAGCACCACATCCAGCGGCAGCCGGAGGCTGTACCCGCGGACCTGGATGTCGCGTTCTTCCATCACGTTGAGCATGGCGACCTGGATGCGCTCGGCGAGGTCGGGCAGCTCGTTGATCGCCACGATGCCGCGGTGCGCGCGCGGGATCAACCCGAAGTGGATGGTCTCGGGATCACCGAGACTGCGGCCCTCGGCGACCTTCATCGGATCGACGTCGCCGACGAGGTCGCCCACCGAGGTGTCAGGGGTGGCGAGCTTTTCGCTGTAGCGCTCGCTGCGGTGGAGCCACCCGATGGGTAGGTCCTCCTGCAGGTTTGCAGCCTTGCGGATGGAGCCGGGAGTGACGGGCTCGTACGGATGCTCGGCGAGCTCAGAGCCTTCGATGACTGGGGTCCACTCGTCGAGCAGGCCGACGATCGTGCGCAGCAGACGCGTCTTGCCCTGGCCGCGTTCACCGAGCATCACCACGTCGTGGCCGGCGATCAGCGCACGCTCGAGCTGGGGCAGGACGGTGGTCTCGAACCCGAGGATCCCGGGCCAGGGATCGGTGCCCGACCGGAGTGCGGACAGCAGGTTGTTGCGTATCTCGTCTTTGACGCTGCGCTGTACGTGGCCGGAGGCACGCAACTCCCCCAGGGTCCGTGGAGAGGGGTGGGCAGAGCGGGTGTTCGTGGTGTGGGGTGTGCTCACCATGTCCACGCTACGAGCCTCGTCGCCGGAGTGCACTTGTTTACGCCCGCAGAGGAACACGGGGCGGCCTCCGGCGCACCCCATTGGGTGTGGGTTCGCGGCCATTGGCGACACTTGACCGATGACGCCACCCACACCGTCGGAACCGGCCGAAGAGTCGAGCACTTCCCCCAGCGGTGGTACCCCGCCCGCCGGCGCTCTCGACGGTATCCGGGTGCTCGAACTCGGTTCCCTCATCGCGGGGCCGTTCGGCGCCCGCCTGATGGGTGACCTCGGCGCCGACGTCATCAAGATCGAGGCGCCCGGCTTGCCCGACCCGCTGCGCGGGTGGGGTCAGGCCGAACGCGATGGTCACCGATTCCTGTGGACGGTGTACGCGCGCAACAAACGTGCGATCACCCTCGACCTCCGCAGCGAACGCGGACGCGAACTGTTCCTCGAACTGGTCGACCAGTCCGACATCATCGTGGAGAACTTTCGTCCGGGCACCCTGGAGAAGCTCGACCTCGGCTACGACGTCCTCCGCGAGCGCAACCGGGGCATCATCCTGGTGCGGGTGTCGGGCTACGGGCAGACCGGACCGGACGCAGGACGGGCCGGGTACGCGTCCGTGGCCGAAGCGGTGAGCGGCCTCCGCCATCTCAACGGATATCCCGATCAGCCTCCGCCACGGATCGCGCTGTCACTGGGCGACACCCTGGCAGGGATGTTCGCGGTGCACGGGGCTCTCGCGGCGCTGTACCGCCGCACCGTCACCGGGGAGGGCCAGATCGTCGACACGGCTCTGAACGAGGCATGCCTGGCGATCCAGGAATCGACGATCCCCGATTACGACCAGGGTGGCGTGGTCCGTGGGCCCTCGGGCACCCGACTGGCCGGCATCGCGCCGTCGAACATCTACCCCACCGGAGACGGCTCGCTTGTTGTCATCGGCGCGAATCAGGACACCGTGTTCGCCCGGCTGTGCACGGCGATGGGCCGGCCCGAACTCAGCACCGAACCCCGTTTCGCCACACACGGTGCGCGCGGCGAGAACCAGGACGAGCTCGACGAGCTGATCGCCCAGTGGACTGCCGAGCAGCCGCGCGACGCGCTGATCGAACTCCTCACCGCCGCGGGAGTGGTTGTGGGGCCGATCAATACGGTTGCCGAGGTGATCCGTGATCCGCAACTCATCGCCAGGGGCATGATCGCCGAGCACTTCGATGAGCGCATCAACGACACCGTGCTGGGTCCCGGTATCGTGCCGCACCTGACGGGCACCCCTGGCAGCATCCGTAACGCCGGCGCTCCCGTTCCCGGCTACCACAACAGCGAAGTCCTCGGCGCGCTACTGGGTTTGAGCCCGGACGCAGTGGCGGCCCTGCACGACGAAGGCGTTGTCTGAGTCGCCACTCAAGCGCCGAGTTCGGCGCTCGTCAACGCAGTCCGAGCCAGGCGGCCAGACCGAAACCCGCCAGCGCGATGGCAACCCGGAGCACCGCGACGGGCAGCCGGTTCACGACGGGTGGGCCGATCCAACCGCCGGCGAGACAACCGAGCCCCATCGCCGCTGCCGAGGACCAGTCCACGTCGCCGAAGATGGCAAAGCCCAATGCGGCAACAGCATTCGATGCACACAACAACACCGACTTGATCAATGTCGCCTGGCCGAGTGGCTGCGCGGTGAGGATGAGGGCGAGTGCGGTGAAGATGATGCCCGCGCCGGCCCCGAAGTAGCCGCCGTAGACGCCGATCACCACGATGCCCGCCACAAAAACCCGGGGCGCGTCGCGATGGCCGGCGATCCGCCGGATCAGCGGCTGGCCGAGTACTGCCAGGGCGGCGGTGGCCACCAGGTACGGGACGATCGCCTCGAAGGCCCCCGCCGGGGTCAACAGGAGCAGAACCGATCCCAGCACTCCCCCGACCGCGGCGGCAACACACCAGAGGCCAAGACGCCTGTCGAAGGTCAACGAGTTCCGCGCCTGAGCAGTGCTGCCGACCCCCACGGGGATCAACGCGACCGTGTTGGTCATGTTCGCGGTCAGCGGGGGCAGTCCGGCAATCAGCAATGCGGGATAGCTGACGAGTGAGGCGATCCCCGTCACGTAACCCACCACACCGGATAGGAAACCGGCGGCGATCAGGAATGCCAGTTCTGCCACAGCGGCAATCTACTCCGCCTTGCCCTCGCGGGTACCGGCCAGCACCCCGGCACATCGGACTGTCCGCAGTCCACTTGGAGTCACGATGATCGCAAAGCTGTGCCAAACACGCACCCTTGCGCACCATTTCCGTCATACCCGACGCCCCCGGCGCATCCGTGTGCCGGGGACGCCCGTCCCTGTCTCCTGGAAAGAACCACCTCGTGATCGAAGTAGAAAAGCTCGGGAAGATCTACGGCACCGGGCCGACGGCCGCGACCGTGCTGGACGACGTCAGTTTCACCGTCGACCCCGGCGAGATCTTTGCCATCGTCGGACCGAGCGGCGCCGGCAAGAGCACCCTCGCGCACTGCCTCAACCTCCTCGAACGGCCCACGTCGGGCAAGGTCGTCGTGAACAACCAGAACCTGACCGAGTTGAGCACCCGGGCCCTGCGCGATGCCCGCCGGCGCATCGGCACCGTCTTCCAGTCGTCCAGCCTGCTCTCGCGGCGGACGGCAGCCGAAAACGTGGCGCTGCCATTGGAATTCCTCGGCGTCACCAAAGGACAGACACGCGACCGCGTGGCCGAGCTCCTCGACAGGGTCGGCCTCACCGACCGCGCGGACCTGTATCCCCACCAGTTGTCCGGAGGGCAACGACAGCGTGTGGGCATCGCCCGTGCCCTGGCCCTGCGCCCCTCGGTGCTGCTGTCCGACGAGGCGACGTCGGGTCTGGATCCGCAGACAACCGACTCCTTCCTCGAACTGCTGCGCGAGGTGCGCGAAGAACTCAACCTGGCGGTGGTGTTCATCACCCACGAGATGGACACCATCGTGAAGGTCGCCGACAGCGTCGGCCGCCTGGATGCGGGCCGGATCGTCGAAAAAGGTTCGCTGGTGGACCTTCTCACCGACTCCACCTCCGTCCTAGGGCGATCGCTGCGTCCACGGGGGACCTCTGCCGATCCCGAGCCGGGCCAACGCTCGTTCGAACTCACCTACAACTCGGCATCGGTGCCTGCCGACTGGATCAGCCGCATCGGATCCGAGCTGTCCGTGCCGATCTCGATCCTCGGAGCCGCCGTACAGGTGGTCGACGGTGTGTCCGTCGGCGAGATCACGGTCTCGGTACCGGACGAGCTCGCCGGAGCATTCCTGGAAAGCGCAGCCCGCCATGGGCTCTCGACGAGCCTGCCCGCCAAGCCCGTGGTCGAGGTCGCGGCATGAGCGACATCACGCACCTCGCGGCGATCACCGTACCCACCGACGAGATCCCGGATCTGCTGATCCCGGCGTTCGTCGACACCCTCACGATGGTGTCGATAGTGATGGTGATCGTGCTGCTTGTGGGTGTGCCACTGGGCGCGACGATCCACAACCTGGCGCCTGGCGGCCTGTTCGAGAACAAGGTCTTCCACTCACCGCTGTCGTGGGTGATCAGTATCGGCCGCTCGTTGCCGTTTCTTGTCCTGATGACGTCGATCATCCCGCTCACCCGCCTGATCACCGGAACCAACATCGGCATACCCGCTGCCGTTGTCCCGATGTCATTGGCGGGCATCGCCTTCTTCACCCGAATCGTGGAGAACTCGCTGCGGTCGGTGCCGCGAGCGGTGATCGATGTGGCCCGCGCGTCGGGCGCATCCAACGGTCAGGTGATCTGGAAGACGCAAGTACCCGAGGCACTTCCGAACATCGTCGGCGGCCTCACCATCAACACCATCGCGATGATCGAATACTCGGCCATCGCGGGGACGATCGGCGCCGGCGGTCTCGGCTACATCGCCGTCACCTACGGCTATCAGCGTTTCGATCACGGCGTGATGATCGCGACCATCGTGACCTTGGTGATCACGGTGGCACTCATCCAGATCGTCGGCGATGCGCTGGTCCGTCACCTCACGCCGGGACAGACCATCCGCGCCCGGTCGCACGCCTGACACCGTACCCGCTCGACCACCGCGACCACCCTGTCGCGGGAAGCAACACCCACTGCGCGCACGGCCGTGCCGTTTTCATCTGCACACCCACTGATTTCGCCCACCCCTGATTTTGCACCGATGAGGAGATGACCATGACGTCCACAACTGAGCGCCCCACCGGAAGCGGCGATCCCGGCGGCTTCGACATCAAGTCCCGCAGGCGACTTCCGCTGTACATCGCGATCGGCGTTGTCGTCGCGGTGGTACTCGCGTTCGTCGGATGGCGGTTCTGGGGTGGTTCGGATTCGAAGTCACCCAACGAAACCGCCGGTGCGACTCTCGAGATCGCCACGGCCGAAGGCAACGCCGCCGAGGAGGCGCTCGTCGACTTCATCGCCGAGGAGGTCGCCCCGAAGTACGACCTGAAGATCAAGTTCAAGGGGCTGGCCGACAGCACCACCATCAACCGAGCGGTGAGCGACGGCGAGGTCGCCGGAACCATCTACCAGCACAAGCTGTGGCTGGGTCAGGTACTGGAAGCCAACCCCGACTTCAAGGAAGAAGCCGCAACCCCGGTCTTCCGTTGGGGATTCGGCATCTGGTCGGACAAGTACACCGACCCCGCGCAGCTGCCCGACGGCGCCACCGTGTCGTTGTACTCCGATCCCGCCAATGAGGCGCAGGGCCTGTGGCTGCTCGAGCGTGCCGGTCTGATCGAGCTGAACCCGGCGGCAGACAAGTGGAAGGCCACCCAGAAGGACATCGTCTCCAACCCGAAGAACCTGCAGTTCACACTGCTCGACTTCGCGGCGCAGTCGCGCGCACTGCCCGACATCGATGCCGCCGTCGGCTACACCGAGTACTACCTCGCCGCCGACATCGACATCAAGAAGCAGATCTTCGCGCCGCCGGCACCCGACGAGTTCGCCGGCCAGCTGACCATCGGCACCAAGTGGAAGGACACCGAGAACATCAAGAAGCTGGTGCAGGTGTTCAAAGACCCTGCGGTACAGAAGTACCTGGCCACCGACCCTCAGGTGAAGAACATCCTGCTGCCCATCTGATCACGTCGATGCGGTGTCCTCGTGGCGGTCCCGATCTGGGAGCACCGCCACGAGGGCGCCGCGTCGTTCGTCAGTGGGCGAAGTGCCGCGCACCTGTCAGGTACAGCGTGATGCCGGCATCGTGTGCGGCACTGATGACCTCGTTGTCGCGGATCGAACCACCGGGCTGCACAACGGCTTTCACTCCCCCGTCGATCAGCACCTGCAGACCGTCCGGGAAGGGGAAGAAGGCGTCGGACGCGCCTACGCTGTTCATCGCTCGTTCGCCGGCTCGCTTGACCGCCAAGTGTGCCGAATCCACCCGGTTCACCTGGCCCATCCCGACACCGACCGACGCCTGGTCACTGGCCAGCAGGATCGCATTCGACTTGACGGCGCGGCATGCGCGCCAGGCGAACACCAGATCGGCGAGGGTCGCGTCATCGGCCGGGTCACCGGCAACCAGCTGCCAGTTCTCGGGCGAATCGCCACTCGCGTCGAGGATGTCGCGCTGTTGGACCAGCAACCCGCCCGACACGGGGCGCAGTTCCAGGCCCGCGCGTTGCGGGGGCTGCGCCAGAAGTACACGAACGTTCTTCTTGCGGGTCAGCACCGAGAGTGCGCCGTCCTCGAAACCGGGCGCAACCACCACCTCGGTGAAGATCTCGGCGACCTGCTCGGCCATCTCCATGCTCACCGGGCGGTTGGCGGCGATCACGCCGCCGTATGCACTCACCGGGTCACAGGCATGGGCCTTACGGTGCGCCGCCGCGATGTCGTCGTCGACCGCGATGCCACAGGGGTTGGCGTGCTTGATGATCGCGACCGCAGGTTCACCGAAGTCGTACGCGGCCCGCCACGCAGCGTCGGCGTCGGTGTAGTTGTTGTAACTCATCTCTTTGCCGTGCAACTGTTCGGCCTGCGCCAGCCCGGGGGCTTCGGAGCCACCGACGAACAATGCCGCGGACTGGTGCGGGTTCTCGCCGTACCGCAACACCGACGACCGTTCCCAGCTCTTGCCGATCCACGTCGGCAACGAGCCCTCGGGCTCGGGCGCGACAACCGAACTCATCCATGAGGCCACGGCCACGTCGTAGTCGGCGGTGTGCCGAAATGCCTTCGCCGCGAGCGCTTGCCGTTCGGTCAACGTGAACCCGCCGTCAGCGACCGCGGTCAGGACGGTCGCGTAGTCCCCTGGATCCACCACGACGGCCACCGATGGGTGATTCTTTGCGGCACCGCGCACCATCGACGGACCGCCGATGTCGATCTGCTCGACGCATTCGTCCGGACTAGCGCCCGATGCCACCGTCTCGGTGAACGGGTACAGGTTCACCACCACGAGCTCGAAGGCCTCGATGCCGAGTTCCTCGAGCTGGTCGAGGTGGTCGGGTTTGCGGGTGTCGGCGAGGACGCCCGCGTGCACCCGGGGATGCAACGTCTTGACCCGGCCCTCGAGGCATTCCGGGAAGCCCGTCAGTTCGGAGACCTCGAGCACCGGTACACCGGACTCGGCGATCTTCTTCGCGGTCGAACCGGTCGACACGATCTCGACGCCGGCGGCGTGCAGCCCCTCGGCAAGCTCCGCGAGCCCGGTCTTGTCGTACACGCTGACCAGTGCACGTCGGAACGGTTTGCGCTGCAGGTCACTACTCACGGAATGTGGGCCTTTCGTCCTTCGATGACAACACCTTTGGTGGCAATCGAACGCACAACCGCTACCAGCAGCACTCGCTCGACCATCTTGATTCGTTCGTGCAACGTGATCTCGTCGTCGCCTGGGCTGATCGCGACGGGCGCCTGGGCGAGAATCGGGCCGGTGTCCACCCCGCCGTCCACGAGGTGGATCGTGGAACCGGTGACCTTGACGCCGTGCTCCAACGCGGCGGCCACAGCATACGCGCCCGGAAACGAGGGCAGGAGCGCCGGATGCGCGTTGATCGTCCGGCCGCCGAAGCGTTCCAGGAAGTGCGTGCCCAGGATCTTCATGAACCCGGCGGACACCACCAGGTCGGGCGCGTAACCCGCGACCGTGTCGGTGAGCCGGCGGTCCCATTCGGTGCGGTCGCCCTCCAGGGCCACCACTGCGGTGGGGGTACCTCGCCGACGCGCGGATTGCTCAGCAGGACAGTCACGGTCGCAGATGACCGCCGCCACGTCGGCCGGATACTCGTCGTCCTCTGCGGCGTCGAGCAGGGCCGACGCCAGGCTGCCGGCGCCCGACGCAAGGATCACGACGGTCACCGGTGTGGCTGACGGCATGGCGTCCAGGGTGATTCTCCTCGAACTCGGTGGGGCGTAGCCGGGTCCGCCATCTGAAAACAGGACCTCGGGCGGGCGGCTGCGTCGCTCGGACCGAGCCTAATGGCCTCCGATTCAGCGGGTGCGCCGGGTACCGAAGTCGTCGGTCGACACCAGTTCTTCGCCTTCGGCGGCGTCGATGGGCTCGTCGACCACCACACTGCCGGTGTCGTCCCACACCTCGTCCAGGGCCCAGTCCTCCGGGTCCCAGCCGTCCACAATCACCTCGGGTCGGCCCGGCTCCGGCGACAACTCGTGGTCGTCGTCGAGCGGGGTCTGCTCGTCGACGGGGATGAATTCGATGGCTGCTTCGTCGACCACCGGAATAGACTCGACGCCCTCGTCGTCGGTGTCCGAACGGCCTTCTTCGCCACGGCCGTCGTCGTCGTAGTAGTCATCATCGATGATGTTCGACCGCGCGCGGCGTCTGCTCGGCAACGCGCTGTACACCAGGGCCGTCACCGATCCGATCACGGCGATCCACCCGAACATGAACACCCCGGCCACCGGCAGGTTGGCGCCGACCTTGCCCAGAACGCCCAACTCGCCACCGGCCAGCACGCTGGCGATCACCAGGAAGAGCGATGAGGTCGCGGCCGCGACCACCACCATCCGGATGTTGCGCAGCAGCGATTTGTCCAGACAGAGCCGGCCCACGAAGAGCGCTGTGCCCGCGATCCCGATCAGCAGCAGCGCTGTCCAATGCCCGGCTCCGCCATCGGGAAGCGCGGCGAGTACCGGCAGTGGCGGAACCTGACCGCCCTGTGATCCGAACAGGTCGACGGTTGCCCCGCCGACGGCCACCGGCGCCCCGACCAAGGCGCCCGCCGCACCGATCACCATGTTCGGCAGGTACAGGATGGAGAGCAACGTCAGTCCGAGACCACCGATCCAGCCGTTCCCGGCCGCGAGCAGGTCGCCGGCCACCGACCAGTTGATCACCAGCCGCACTGCCACCACCATCGCGCCGAGCGTCATGAGTGCGGTCACCGCAACGACTCCACAGCGAAGTCCTTTGAGGACCCAGTCCGCAACTCCTGCGCGCACGACCAGGGTGGACCACCATTTGAGGCCCACGCCGATTCCGGCGCCGACTGCATGCACTGCGAACGTGCAGGCGAAGGCCAGCAACGCATCCGGGCTCTGGATGGTCATCACGGTGGATGCGTCCATCACCACCGCCAGGGACAGGATGGTGGCGAGAAGGGGCCCGCCGATGGCCGAGAGGATCACGGCCGTCACCTCGCTGTGAGGACGGTCGACATCTGTTGCCCGCGTCGTGGCCCGCGCCACCGCAGCCACCATCAGCAGGGTCGGGGCCAACGGCAGGACCCCGATGGTGACCTCGCCGATGGTGAGTGGGATCTGATGGATGCCCAGCCACATGGACGCAACGGTGGCAGGCAGACTGCCGAGCCCGTCACCGACCGCAACAAGGGTCAGCGCGGCGATGACAACCAGGATCGCGAGGGTGATCGCAGTGGTCCCGAACGCCAGGCGAACAAGTGCCCGTGCCGAGTCCGCGGCGCCCACCTCGTCGGCGCGGCGGGTCCGGCGCATCTCACGCAGACGCGCGGCGAGATTTTCCGCTGTAGAGCTGGCCACCCTTGTCAGGGTGTCATTTGCCCGGCGAACAGATGGTCAGGCGCGCCGAGCGGTCGGCAAGACGAGCGGCCTCCCCTACACCCGTGCGGTGGCAGACGTCACGGGCACACGAAAAAGCCGGCCACCACACATCGTGTGATGGCCGGCTCCTCCTGACCTGGACCGAAGTGCTTGGTCAGCGCTCCGGCGACTTGAACTGCGTGGTCTGGTCGCCGTAGGGGTTCTGCTGCTCACCCGACGGCGTCGATGGGGCCTCGTACGGCGCGGAAGCACCGGGCTGAGCGCCGAAGCTGCTCGTTCCCGGAGCCGACGACGGCGTGCTCGGCTGACCTGGAGCCGTGGACGGCGACGACGGGCTCGACGGGACCACCGTGGTGGCATCCGACGATCCGGCAGGCCCGGAATCGGACTTGCCCAGTCCGATCGAACCCGAGTCGGTGCCCTGCTGCCCGTAACCCGACTGTGCGTAGGGATTGCTCTGACCGGGCGCAGCCTGGTGACCACCGGAATGCTGGTCACCTGAGCCGGCAGCCGTGGCTCCGCTGCTCTGGCCGTAGGAGGAGGCCGCGCCGTATCCGCCTGCCTGGCCGTATCCGGTGCTCTGGTCGCCTGCCTGGCCGTAGCTGGTGCCCTGGTCGCCGGTCAGGCTGCTGTTCGAATGCTGACCCGTGCTGTTCGACGCGGTGTCCGCGCTGGCGTTCGAGGCGCCAGAACCAGCGGTCTTGATGATCCCGGCCTCGGTGAGGAGCCACGCAATGGCGACGGCGGCCTGGAGGACGGCGAAGACGATCGCGAGGATGAATCCGATTCCGGCGTCGATGTCACCCTTGGTGAAGAACTGGAACAGCAACACCAATGCGCCGATGACCGACAGCGCGGCAACGATCCCGCTGAGCTTGGCGTTCTGCCGGAGGAGCGCTGTGGTGAGCGCGATGAGACCGGCTGCCCCGAGAAGCGCGATGGCCGTGGGGAGTCTGAGGAACAGGTTGTTCTGGTCGACGTCGAAGCCTTCGGCGTCGAACGCGGGTGCGAAGCCGAGGAAGAAGTTGATCAGGCCCAGTGCGCCGACGGCATAGGCAAGGTATTTCGCGAGATCGGCGGGCAGCCCCTTGGGCCCCTGTGACTGGCCGTAACCCTGTTGTCCGTAACCCTGCTGTCCATAGCCCTGCTGGGCGTAGCCCTGGGCCGGCTGCTGGCCGTAACCCTGCTGACCGTATGGCTGCGACGGTTGCCCGTAGCCCTGCTGACCGGCGGGCTGCTGGCCGGCGGGCTGCTGGCCGTAACCCTGTGCAGGCTGACCGTAGCCCTGGCCGTAACCGGGATTCTGCGCCTGCTCGCCACCGGGCTGCTGGCCATAGCCGGGGTTGTACGACGGCTGTCCTGATTCGTGCTGCCCCGCGCCGGGGTACTGCGAGCCCTGGTACGGCTGCTGCGAACCGTAGCCGGACCCACCGGGTTGATAGCTCATGTTCACTCCTGCTGTTGAGGGTGTTCGTCCCGCGTGCTGCTCGGCGGATTTATATGTCGCGCCTTACGCTAGTACATCCACTGGTGACGACAACCGTTGATTTCGACTGCGACAACAAACGGACTACGTCACTTCCAGCTGTGTTCGCGGCCCTGCTGTCGATACCAATCGAGTAATTCCGGTGCGTCCACCGACCGCGGGTCCACCGCGACATCGGCGCGACCAGCCAAGATCGCGGTCACCGGTACCTCCAGCTTCTTGCCGGTCCGGGTGTGTGGGATGCCCGGTGCCACGATCACCTCGTCGGGGACGTGTCGCGGCGACAGCCTGTGCCGAATGTCCGAACGCACCTGCGCGACGAGTGATTCGTCGAGGGATGCACCCGGGGTGAGGGTGACGAACAACGGCATCCAGTACGCGCCGCCGGGGCCGTCGACCCCCACCACGAATCCCTCGGCGATCTGGTCGATGCCCTCTACCACCTCGTAGATCTCGGCCGAGCCCATCCTGATCCCGTTGCGGTTCAACGTCGCGTCACTACGACCGTGGATGATGATGGATCCGCGTTCGGTGACGGTGACCCAATCGCCGTGTCGCCACACATGTGGACGGGGGCCGGCGGCCCACCGGTGGTCGAAATACGCCTTCCGGTAACGCTCCCCGTCAGGGTCATTCCAGAACCCCACGGGCATGGACGGCATGGCGGTGGTGATCACCATCTCTCCGACCTCGCCGATCAGCGGTTCGCAGTGCGCACTCCAACTGGCCAGTTGGACACCGAGATACCGCGCCGACAGCTCGCCCGGCACCACCGGGACGCCTGGCGAGCCGCCCGCGCAGGCGGTCACCACATCGGTCCCCCCGCTGATCGAGGACACCGGAATACCCTCTCTCACATTCTGATCCACCCAGATGAACAGATCTGCCGCGAGCGTGGAACCGGTGCTGCCGATGGTACGTAGCGCGCTGAGGTCGTGATCTGTACCTGGATGGAGCCCGGCCTTACGAGAGGCCTGCAGCTGTCCGGGACTGGTACCGAAGTAGGTGACCTTCTCCGATTCGACCAAGCCCCACAGCCTGTCGGCATCCGGATTGAGCGGGTGGCCGCTGTAGCAAATGATCCTGGCCCCCACCAGCAGACCGGCGACCTGGTAGTTCCACATCATCCAGCTCAGGGCCGTCTGCCAGAAGAACACGTCGTCGCGGTTCATCGCACCATGCAGGCCAACGGCTTTGAGGTGTTCGAGCACCACCCCACCGTGGCCGTGCATGATGCCTTTGGGCTTTCCGGTGGTGCCGGAGCTGAACAGCACCCAGAGCGGATGGTCGAAGGGTACCGGTTCAGGCTTCAGGTCTGCCGAACGGCCTGCGGCGACGGAGAACTCGACGGCTCCGTCGGCCGAATCCTCATCTTCCGGGTCGGATTCGGCGGTACGCACGACCAGCTGCCCGGTCAGCGTCGGGAGCATTCCGGCCAGCTCCGCACTGTCGCCGCGTTTGTCGATCCACTTGCCGCCGTAGTGATAGCCGTCGGCCCAGATCATCACCAGCGGGTCCAATTGGGCAAAGCGGCCGGCAGCACCGGCCGGCGCGTAGTCCTGGCCACAGCCCGAGAACACCGCTCCGAGCGAAGCGGTGGCCAGGAACGCGATCACGGCCTCGGGCACATGCGGCAGGTAGGCCACCACCCTGTCGCCTCGCCCGACGCCCATCTCACGCAATGTCGCTGCAACACCGACGATCTGCTGTGGAAGTTCACCCCACGTGATCTCGGTACGGCGACCGTCCTCGCTCAGCCCTACGATGGCGACACCGCCCTGGTCGGTGTGCGACAGGATCTGGTCGACATAGTTGAGGGAGACGTCTGGGAACCACCGTGCACCCGGCATCTCGGGATCGCGCAGTACATCGGAGTCGGCGTCGCCGAGCGTGCTACCGCCGGTCGCTCGCACGCCGAAGTGGTCCCACACCACGCGCCAGAACTGCTCGGGCCGGTCCACCGACCACTGCCACAGATCGTCGTACCCGTTGAACGTCAGTCCGCGGGCAGCACCGACCGCTTCGGCGAACTCGTCCATTCGACTCATCGGCCGATTCCGAGGATGTCCAGGGCACTCTCCCGCATCTGGACCTTGCGGATCTTACCCGTGACCGTCATCGGGAACGCTTCGACCACGTGAACGTATCTGGGGATCTTGTGGCGCGCGATCTTTCCGTCGGCGAACGCGCGGAGATCGTCGACGGTGAAATCGCTGACGCCGTCACGCAATTGCACCCATGCCATCAACTCCTCGCCGTATTTCTCATCCGGCACCCCGATGACCTGGGCGTCGAGGATGTCGGGATGGGTGTAGAGGAACTCCTCGATCTCGCGGGGGTAGATGTTCTCACCGCCGCGGATCACCATGTCTTTGATGCGGCCGGTGATCTGGACATAACCGTCCTCATCCATGACGGCCAGATCGCCGGTGTGCATCCAGCCGTCGCCGTCGATGGCCTCGGCCGTCTTGTCGGGCTGGTTCCAGTATCCGATCATCACGCTGTAACCACGGGTGCAGAACTCGCCGACGTCGCCGCGGGGCACGGTGTCCCCCGAGGCCGGGTCGACGACCTTGATCTCCAGGTGTGGTGCAACCCGGCCGACGGTGCCCACACGCCGGTCGAACGTGTCGTCGGAGCGCGTTTGCGTCGACACCGGCGACGTCTCGGTCATGCCGTAACAGATGGACACCTCCGACATGTGCATCTTGTCGATCACCTGCCGCATCACCTCCGCCGGGCACGGCGATCCGGCCATGATCCCCGTGCGCAGGGAGCTCAGGTCATAGGTGTCGAAATCGGCCAGCGCGAGCTCGGCGATGAACATCGTCGGGACGCCGTACAAGCTGGTGCAGCGTTCGCCCGCAACAGCATCCAGCGTCTTGGCGGCGTCGAACCCTGGTGCCGGAATCACCATCGCCGACCCATGGGTGGTGGCCGCCAGGTTTCCCATCACCATGCCGAAACAGTGGTAGAACGGGACAGGGATGCAGATCCGATCCTGGTCGGTGTAATTGCACAGTTCCCCCACCAGATAGCCGTTGTTGAGGATGTTCCGGTGGGACAGGGTGGCACCCTTGGGATTACCTGTTGTGCCGGAGGTGTACTGGATGTTGATCGGGTCGTCGGGTGTCAGCGTCGACGCGATGTCGTCGAGTGCGGACAACTCTGATTGTGTTGCGGTCGAGAGCAGTTCGGACCATTCATCGGAACCGAGTAGCACCACCGATGCGAGGTCGGGACAGTTGTCGATGGCGGTGGTGAGCATCCCGGCGTAGTCGGCGTCGCGGAACTGCGGTGCAGCGATCACGGTGCGCGTTCCCGACTGTTGCAACGCGAACTCGATCTCGGTCTGGCGGTAGGCCGGATTCAGGTTGACGAGGATCAGACCCGACTCCGCCGCCGCGTACTGAGTCAGCACCCATTCCGCACAGTTGGGGGCCCACAACCCGATTCGGTCGCCAGGCACCAGGCCACTGCGAGCCAGGCCGGCAGCCAACGCACGCACCTGATCACGGAACTCGCGGTAGGTCCATCGCCGACCGGTCGGGACGTCGACCAGGGCCTCGTTGTCACCGAATCCCTCGACGGTCTGTCGCAACGACTCCCCGATCGTGACGGTGAGCAGCGGCGGTTGCGGCAGCCCCTCTGCGTGCGAGGGCTCAGGTGTTGCCATGAAAGCGCTCCTAGTGTGATTCGGCGCGGCGCATGATCGCCTCCGCCTGTCCCAACAGGGGTGAATCGATCATCTGCCCGCCGACCTGGAAGACCCCGCCGGTGTTGTCTTTGTCGGCACCCAGAATTTGCTCCGCCCAACGGATCTCGTCGTCAGTGGGCCGGTAGGCCGCTCGAACGACATCCACCTGCGACGGGTGGATACACGCGGTGGCCTCGTAGCCGAGGTTCACCGCGTCGAGCGCCTCTGCGTGTAGACCGTCGGTGTCGGCGATGTCGATGTGTACCGAGTCGACGGCGAAGCGCCCGTGGGCTGCGCAGGCCAACCGAACCATTCCGCGAACCTGCCTGACCACGTCTCGATAACGTCCGGTGTTGGCTTCGCCGGTGCTGAACCGGCTCGACCGCCCGCCCATGGCGGCGACGAGGTCTTCTGCGCCCCACATCAGCCCGATGCAGTTCGGCGCCGAGGCGATCTGCTCCACGGCCAGGGCACCGGCGGGGGTCTCGATCAAGGCGATCACCTGGTACCCGACCTGTGACAGATCCTCGGCGGTCTCACTCTTGGACAGCATGACAACGCGGTACGCCGTCTGCGCGAGGGCTTTGAGGTCGCGGTAGTGGTCACCGGTGCCGGCGGCATTGATCCGCACGATGGTGATGTTCGGGTCGATCGGATTGTTGATCAGCGCTTCGCGAGCGGCCTCGCGTGCCTCAGGGCGCACCGCATCCTCGAGGTCGATGATGACCGCGTCGGCGCGCTCTGCAGCTTTGGCATACCGCTCGGGACGATCTGCGGGGCAGAACAGAATGGCCGGGCCGGGCGGACTCCAGTTGGTCACCGGTGCTCCTCCTATGTCTCGGTGCGCCACCTGTCTGGACCTCACGTGACGCGCTTGCGCACGAGCGTGGACCGCTGAGCTACAGCAACCACGTCGCCGTGCTGGTTTCTTCCGATGTGACGCAATGACACCACGCCCTCGCCGGGTCTGGATTTGCTTTCCCGTTTTCCCGTGCATTCGGTCTCGGCATACAGCGTGTCACCGTGGAAGAGCGGTGCGGGGAACGCGATCTCCGAGAAACCGAGATTGGCCACCAGGGTTCCCTGCGTCAATTGACTCACCGACAATCCGACGATCGTCGAGAGGGTGAACATCGAGTTCACCAGTCGCTCCCCACCGAAACCCGGTTGTTCGGCGGCGTACGCCGCGTCGAGATGCAGCGCCTGGGTGTTCATGGTCAGGGTGGTGAACAAGACGTTGTCGGCCTCGGTGACCGTGCGCCCTGGCCGGTGTTCGTACACCGTGTCCACCTCGAACTCGTCAAACCACAAGCCGCGCTGGGTGACCCGACGTGGCTGCGGCGAGTCCTCGCTCTGGCGGTCCGTCTCGCTCACGCCGGTCATGCGAAACCCAGCTCGCGCGCGATCAGCATCAACTGCACCTCGGTGGTGCCCTCGCCGATCTCCAGGATCTTCGAATCCCGGTAATGGCGTGCCACCGGATACTCGTTCATGAAGCCGTAGCCGCCGTGGATCTGCGTGGCCATGCGTGCGTTGTCCATGGCGGCCTCGCTCGAGACCAGCTTGGCGATCGCCGCCTCTTTCTTGAACGGTTTGCCGGCGAGCATCTTCGATGCCGCGTGGTAGTACGCGGTGCGCGCGGTGTGTGCGCGAGCCTCCATCCGGGCGATGGCAAACGACACCGATTGGTATTCGCCGATGGCCTTGCCGAATGAGTGACGTTCCTTGGCGTACTTCACACTCTCGTCCACGCAGCCCTGCGCCACCCCGGTCGCCAACGCCGCGATCGCGATCCGTCCCTCGTCGAGGATGGACAGGAAGTTGGCGTAGCCGCGGCCGCGTTCACCGAGCAGATTCTCCGCGGGCACCCGCGCGTCACTGAAACTGAGCGGGTGGGTGTCCGACGCGTTCCACCCCACCTTGTTGTACGCGGGCTCGGCGGTGAAACCCTCTGTGCCGCTGGGCACGATGATCGTCGAGATCTCCTTGCGGGCCGACCCGTCCGGCCCCGGTGACCGCGCTCCGGTGACGGCCGTGACGGTGACCAGCGAGGTGATGTCGGTGCCGGAGTTGGTGATGAATTGTTTGGCACCGTTGATGATCCACTCGTCGCCGTCCTGTTTGGCCGTGGTGGCGGTGGCACCCGCATCGGAGCCCGCGCCCGGCTCGGTGAGTCCGAACCCTGCCAACGCGCGGCCGGCAATCAGGTCCGGCAGCCACTTCTGCTTCTGCTCTTCGGTACCGAACCGGTAGATCGGCATGGCGCCGAGGCCCACACCGGCTTCGAGGGTGATGGCCACCGACTGGTCCACCTTGCCCAGTTCCTCGAGCGCGAGCGACAGCGCGAAGTAGTCTCCTCCCATCCCGCCGTATTCCTCACCGAACGGCAGACCGAACAGGCCCATCTCCCCCATCTGGCGCACCACCTCGTACGGGAAGGTGTGTTCGGCATCGTGTTTGGCCGATACCGGGGCAACCACCGACTGTGCGAAGTCGGCCACTGTCCTGCGCAGTTCGTCGTACTCGACCGTCAGGTCGTCGGTGATGGTCATGTGGGATTTCCTTCCGAGTGGTCGATGATCGTTGCCAGCCGCTGGCCGCTGGTGACCTTGTCGCCGACTGCGACCACCACCGACAGGTCACCGGCACGTGGAGCGGTCAGCGTGTGTTCCATCTTCATCGCCTCGACCACCAGTACGGGCGTACCGGCCTCCACCGACTCGCCTCCTGGATGCAGCACGGCGACAACGGTTCCCGGCAT
This sequence comes from Williamsia sp. R60, assembly GCF_054063855.1. Taxonomy (NCBI): domain Bacteria; kingdom Bacillati; phylum Actinomycetota; class Actinomycetes; order Mycobacteriales; family Nocardiaceae; genus Williamsia; species Williamsia sp. R60. The sequence continues at coordinate 973,214 of NZ_JBSSGR010000002.1, read as the reverse complement.
GGGACTGGTGATCTCCCCGAGTTCCTCGGCATCGATGGACGACCGCAGGATCTTCGACTCGGCAATTTCCCAGGTACCGGCCGGGCCGCTGACCCAGTAATGCCCCGGACTGTCGGTCCGGTGGCCTGCGGCCGGCTTCGGTGGTGCCTGAACGATCAGCCATCGCGACGTCATGCCGTCGAGGGTGAGTCGCTCGCCGGACACCGACGCTGTGGCTGTCCGGTCACCTATGGTGACGCGGGCGTCGGTCTCCGGTCCGGTCACCGCAACCGTCACCACATCGTCCCCGACCTGCAGGCGTGTCCTCGTAGGTGCTGGTCCACCGATGCGCCAGCCGACCTGCGAGGTCCACGGTGTCTCACCGCTGCGACCGGTTCGCACCCGGTGAAGCCCGACCAATGCCAGTGCCTCGAAAGGGGGCGGGGGTTCGCGGTAGTCGACGACGAGGCGGTCGAGCAGCTCGGTGTCGAGCTCTGCGGCCCGAACATCGGGCTGGTCGAGCACGTGGCGGCAGAACCCGATGTTGGTGCGAACGCCGAGCACGTGGGTGCGCGCCAACGCTGCATCCAGACGGGCGATGGCGTCGGCTCGATCATCGCCGTGGACGATGACCTTCGCGAGCATCGGGTCGTAGTCGCTGCCCACCACGTCTCCGGTGACGATGCCCGAGTCGACCCGGACACCAGGGCCGGCGGGTTCGTCCACGAGGAGCAGGGACCCACCGGTGGGAAGGAATCCGGCAGCAGGGTCTTCGGCGTACACCCGGGCTTCGATTGCGTGGCCGGTCATCGTCACGTCGTCCTGGGCGAAATCCAGTTTGTCCCCCCGGGCCACCCGCAGCTGCCAGTCGACGAGGTCGACGCCGGTGACCATCTCGGTGACCGGGTGTTCCACCTGCAGACGGGTGTTCATCTCCATGAAGAAGAACTCGTCGGGTTTGTGTGCCGAGACGATGAACTCCACCGTTCCGGCGCCGGTGTAGCCGACCGACCGCGCCGCGTCGCAGGCCGCCGCGCCGATGCGGGCACGCGTGGCGGTGTCGAGCAGCGCCGAGGGCGCCTCCTCGATGACCTTCTGGTGCCGTCGCTGGAGGGAACATTCGCGCTCACCGAGATGCACCACGTTGCCGTGGGTATCGGCGAGTACCTGGACCTCGATATGACGCGGGGTGTCCACGAACCGTTCGAGAAACAGCGTGTCATCGCCGAATGCCGCCTTGGCCTCGCGCCGGGCGGTCCGCAGCGCGGCGGGCAGGTCGACCGGATCGGCAACGCGGTGCATCCCTTTGCCGCCACCGCCCGCGCTCGGTTTGATGAGCACGGGGAACCCGATGTCGGACGCTGCCTCGATCAGGTCGTCGTCGGTGAGCCCGGGCCGGGAGATGCCGGGAACCACGGGGACGTCGCGGGCCGACACAGCCTCCCGCGCGGCGATCTTGTCGCCCATGATCTCTATCGCCGCTGCCGGCGGGCCGAGGAAGACGATCGACGCCTCCGCCAGTGCACGTGCGAACGCCGCGTTCTCCGAGAGGAATCCGTATCCGGGATGCACCGCATCGGCGCCGACACTTCGCGCGGCAGCGATCACCGCGTCGATCTTCAGGTAGCTCTCGGTCGCGGCGGCCGGGCCGAGTCGGACGGCCTCGTCGGCCATGGCCACGTGCAGCGAATCAGAATCTGCGTCCGAGTACACCGCAACGCTGCGGACTCCCGCCTGCCGCAGAGTGCGGATCACCCGGCAGGCGATCTCCCCGCGGTTGGCGACCAATACCGTGTCTATCTGTTTCATCGCCACATCACATCCGAAAGACGCCGTAGGACACCGGCGCGAGCGGTGCGTTGCGCGCAGCGGCAAGCGCCAGCCCGAGCACGGTGCGGGTGTCGGCGGGATCGATCACGCCGTCATCCCATAGCCGTGCGGTGGAGTAATAGGCGTCCGATTGTGATTCGAACTGCTCGCGAATCGGCGACTTGAACTGTTCCTCGTCCTCCGCAGACCACTCCTGACCGCCACGCTCGATCTGGTTGCGCCGCACGGTCGCCAAGGTGTCCGCAGCCTGCGGTCCACCCATCACCGAGATGCGCGCATTGGGCCACATCCACAGAAACCGTGGCGAGTAGGCACGCCCACACATCGAATAGTTGCCGGCACCGAACGATCCACCGATCATCACGGTGAACTTGGGCACCCGAGCGCAAGCCACCGCGGTGACCATCTTGGCGCCGTTCTTGGCGATCCCGCCCTGCTCGTATTCCCGTCCCACCATGAACCCCGTGATGTTCTGCAGGAACACCAGAGGAATCTTGCGTTTGTCGCACAGTTCGATGAAATGCGCTCCCTTGAGCGCACTTTCACTGAACAACACACCATTGTTGGCGATGATGCCGACAGGGTGGCCATGGATGTGGGCGAATGCGGTGACCAGCGACGTCCCGTATCCCGCCTTGAACTCATCGTATTGACCGGCGTCGCAGATGATCTCGATCACCGCGCGAACGTCGTACGGGGTACGAGCATCGGTGGGGACCACGTCGTAGAGATCGGTCTGCGCCGCAACAGGTTCGCGAACCGGCTGCACGTCCCATTGCGGGGGGTCGGCCGGCCCGAGCGTGGCGACGATCCGCCGGACCCGTTCGAGCGCGTCCTCGTCGTTGTCCGCGAGGTGGTCGGTCACCCCGGACACGGTCGAGTGCATCAGTCCGCCACCGAGGTCCTCGGCGCTGACATCTTCTCCGGTTGCGGCCTTCACCAGTGGCGGTCCGGCGAGGAAGATGGTGCCCTGATCGCGCACGATCACCGTCTCGTCACTCATGGCCGGCACATAGGCACCACCGGCTGTGGACGACCCGAGCACAGCCGAGATCTGCGGGATACCTGCCGCACTCATGTTGGCCTGATTGAAGAAGATGCGCCCGAAATGGTCGCGGTCGGGAAAGACCTCGTCCTGCTGCAGCAACATCGCGCCGCCGGAGTCCACCAGGTAGATACACGGCAACCGGTTCGCCGCCGCCACCTCCTGGGCTCGCAGGTGCTTCTTCACGGTCACCGGGTAGTAGGTGCCGCCCGACACCGTCGCGTCGTTGGCGATCACCACGCACTCACGTCCGGCCACCCGCCCGATGCCGGCGATCACCCCCGCCGCGGGCGCCTTGCCCCCGTACATGTCCTCGGCTGCCAGCGGCGCGATCTCCAAGAACGGACTCCCGGCATCGAGAAGCGTGTCGACCCGGTCACGAGGCAGCAGTTTCCCGCGGTCCAGGTGCCTGGCCCGCGCCTTCTCGCCGCCGCCCTGGGCCACGCGATCCAGTCGGGCACGCAGAGCCGCCACGTTGGCTTCATGCGTTGCACGCCACCGGGGTGCGGTTGCGGTCGTGGACACCGGCGTCCACCGCCTTTCAGTTAGGAACGATTAACTGAAGTCACTGTAAGTGCTGGCAGACCCATTGTCACGCGATTGGCGACATCACGGCCGAAGTTTCACCGATCCCGCCCACGCCCACACACACCGCCTGCCCCCGATATCCGCACGCGCTGAGATCCGTCGTGACCCGCATCACAGGTTGACGTACGATCGCGGTACCGAAGAACAAGCTCCGACCCACCACCCCCGGGTCGGCACAACACAATAGAGAGCCGGGTAAACAGCCATGACCCTCGTTACGCAGAACCACCACGACGGCGACCACGACCGCGATCCACTGGGCGGAGCAGCCGCTTCCGTCGAGTCCTTCTCACTGGACGACCGCTACACCCGCGAGTCCGGGACCGTCTACCTCACCGGCATCCAGGCACTGGTCCGGATGGTGCGTGACCGGGCCCGCCTCGACCGTAGGCAGAATCTGCGCACAGCGTCTTTCATCTCCGGCTACGAGGGTTCTCCGCTCGCCGGTTACGACCTCGAGATCGCCCGTCGCGCCAAGTACCTCGACCCCTTCGACGTGGTGCATCGCCCGGGACTCAACGAAGAGATCGCCGCGACATCAGTGATGGGTTCGCAGGTGGCAGCCCAGGTCGGAACACTGTCGAACCGCGGAGAGAACAGTGCGCTCGACGGCGTGGTCGGCTACTGGTACGGCAAGGCACCAGGCCTCGACCGGGCCACCGATGCCCTCCGGCACGCCAACATCATCGGCACCCACCCCACCGGCGGCGCCGTCGCCCTGGTCGGCGATGATCCGGGTGCCAAGAGTTCCACCGTCCCCTGCGCCTCCGAGATGGCGCTGGCAGACCTGTACATGCCGATCCTCTATCCCGCCGACTCCCAGGACATCCTCGACCTCGGAGTCCACGCCGCGATCATGTCTCGGGTGTCCGGCCTGTGGACGTCGATGAAGATCTCCGCCCATGTCGCCGACGGGGCATCCACCGCTGATGTGCACCCCGACCGCATCCTCCCCATCTACGGCGATCTCGGTACCAGTCCACATGTCCCCAGCGGAAAGCTGTTGGGCGCCAACCTCATGGAGCTCGAACAGAACCAGCTGACGATCCGTCTGCCCCGCGCGATGGAATACGCACGCATCAACAGGCTCAACCGGATCGTCTCGCGCACCCCGGACGACAGGATCGGCATCGTCGCGGCGGGCAAGACCTACCTCGATGTCCGCGAAGGGCTGCGGCTGATGGGGATCACCGACGCCGACCTGGGCCGCCTGGGCATCCGGATCCTGAAGATGGGCATGGTGTACCCGTTCGAGCGCGAGATCATGACCGAGTTCATCGCCGGGCTCGACGAGGTCATCGTGGTCGAAGAGAAACGCGACTTCCTCGAAACGATGATGCGCGACATCCTGTTCCGCCGCCCGGACGTACCGAACATCGTCGGCAAGTCCAACGAAGACGGATCCACCCTGTTCTCGCGGTTCGGCGAACTCGACATCGACTCGGTCACCCGCGGTCTCGCGAACCGACTCGCCCGTCACCACCAGATCCCCGAAGCCACGAACTGGCTCGAGACCAGCGGTCGCAGTCGGGGCCGCATCGAACTACCGCTGGCAGTGCGCAGCCCGTACTTCTGCTCGGGATGTCCGCACAACAGCTCCACCAAAGTCGCCGACGGAACATTGGTGGGCGCCGGGATCGGTTGCCACGCCATGGTCTTGCTCATGGACCCCGACCAGGTCGGTGACATCGCCGGAGTCACACAGATGGGTGGCGAGGGTGCGCAGTGGCTGGGAATCTCCCCGTTTGTCGACGAGAAACACTTCGTGCAGAACATCGGCGACGGAACCTTCATGCACTCGGGATCGCTGGCGTTGCGTTCGGCGGTCGCCGCCGGGTCGAACATCACCTACAAGCTGCTGTTCAACGGCACGGTCGCGATGACGGGCGGACAGAACCCGGTCGGTCAGATGGACCTGCCGCAGATCACCAAACTACTTCTGGCCGAGCGGGTTCGGCGTGTGGTGGTCACCTCGGACGATCCGATTCGCACCCGTTCCCTGCAACTACCGCCCGGGGTCGAGGTGCGCAGTCGCGACGACATGATGCAGATCCAGCAGGAGCTCGCGGCCATCGAGGGTGTCACTGTGCTCATCCACGATCAGCACTGCGCCGCCGAGAAGCGCCGCAAGCGCAAGCGCGGTGAGCAACCGACTCCCACCACGCGCGTCATGATCAACGAGCGGATCTGCGAGGGGTGCGGCGACTGTGGCGAGAAGTCCAATTGCCTGTCGGTGCATCCGGTGTCGACGGAGTTCGGTCGCAAGACCCGGATCGATCAGAGTTCGTGCAATCTCGACTTCTCCTGCCTCAAAGGCGATTGCCCGTCGTTTGTCACGATCACCCCCGGCGAGGCCGCTCGGGTTCGCCACACGGTGCCGAACATCGACGCCGACGTATTGCCGACACCCACCGCCACCAAACTAATCGACGACGGATTCACCCTCCGGGTCACGGGTATCGGCGGCACCGGGGTTGTCACGGTGTCCCAGGTGATCGCCACCGCAGCCGTTCTCGACGGGCACGTGGCACGCACGGTCGACATGACCGGGCTGGCGCAAAAGGGCGGCGCAGTGGTGAGCGACGTCAAGGTCAGCTCGGGCGTGGTGGAACAGGCGGCGAAAGTCGCGTCGGGTGACTGCGACCTCTACCTGTCGTGCGACGGACTCGTCGGCGTGGACCCGGCGAACCTGAAGGTGGCCTCGCCCCTCAAGACCACCGCCATCGTCTCCACCACCAAGATCCCGACAGGCGCAATGGTCATCGACACCTCGGTGTCCTACCCCAGCGATGCACAGATTGCGTCGTCCATCGACCGGTCGGTGCAACGAGGCATCTACCTCGACGCCGGCGAACTCACGCTCGAACTCTTCGGGGACGAGCAGTACGCCAACATGCTCCTGGTGGGTGCGGCGTTCCAGTCGGGAGCCATGCCGATCACGGCCGAATCGATCGAGCGTGCCATCGAGCTCAACGGCGTTGCAGTCGAACGCAATCTGCAGGCGTTTCGCCGCGGCCGGCAGATCGTCGCCGATCGCGAGGCGGTCAGATCTGCTGTTGCGGCCGCACACCCGGCGCCCGCACCATGGCAGCCCAGCACCCGGGCCATCACCCTCACGCGGTCGCTGGACAGTGTGAGCACCGAGGTGCTGGGCACGGTGCGCCGCCGGGTCGATGAACTGATCGACTACCAGAGCGTCTCCTACGCAACCGATTACGTCCGGTTCGTCGGTGATGTCGCACGCGCCGAAGGCCGGCCCGAGGTGGGCGGCCTCACCGACGCCGTGGCGCGCAACTTGTTCAAACTGATGGCCTACAAGGACGAGTACGAAGTTGCACGTCTGACGCAGGACCACCAGTTCGCAGCCGAGGTCGCCGGCCAGTTCGGTGAAGACGCAAAAGTTGCTGTGCGCCTGCATCCGCCGACTCTCCGGTCGCTGGGCATGCGCAAGAAGATCGCCATCGGGGCCTGGGGCACGCCTGCGCTGAAGTCACTGGCAAAAGCCAAGCGCCTGCGTGGCACCAAGCTCGATCCGTTTGCGCGTGCCAAGGTCCGCGAGACCGAGCGGGCACTGATCGTCGAGTACCGCGAACTCATCACCCGGTTGCTGGAGGCCTTTGCGGACGGCCGGCTGACCGCCGACGACATGCCTTCGGCTGTTGCGGTGGCCGAGCTGCCCGACATGGTGCGCGGATACGAAGACATCAAGATGCGCAACGTGGCCCGGTACCGCGAAGCAGTGGCCGAACACACTGCGGCACTGAATATCTGAACCATCGGCACCCCACGCAGTACGCGAGGACGCTCCAGGAGCACGTGGGCGTCCTCGCGTTCTGTCACCTCTGGTCAGCGGTGTCGCACCACCGGGGTCACGAACTCAGCAGAGCCGCGTGAGCCATCCGAGCGAGGATCATGTGCAGACGCCGGGCATCCAGATCCGGGAGTCGCGGCGAGGAATTGATCAGTCCGAACACGGCCTGAACCCGCGTCCGCGCTTCCTGCCGGGGTATCGAGCCATCGAGTTGGATCAGCGTGTCGGCCCACAGTTCGACGTACTGCCGCTGTAGCCGCCTGACCGTGCGACTGGCTTCGGAAGCGAGTGACGAGAAATCCCGATCTTGCACGCGGATCAGCTCGGGCTCGGTGGTCGCGAACCGTACGTGGAAGTCGATCAGACCGTCCAGTGCTTCGTCGGGTCCGTCGGTGGAGGCGACCACCGATTGGCCGCCGTCGAAGAGCCGTTCCGAGATGCTGATGAGCATCTCGGCCAGGACTGCGTCCTTGCCCGTGAAGTGCCGGTACATCGCCGGACCGCTGACACCCACCGCGGCGCCGATGTCTTCGAGACGGACCCCCGCAAATCCTCGCTCGGCCATCAGACGTGCCGCTGCAGCCAGCAACTCCCGCCGCCGCGCCGCTTTCGCCAGACCCCTGCGCGTGACCGGAGCGGGTCCGGACGGGGTTTCTGCCGACGACTCGTGGACGTCATCATCCGCGGGCTCTGCGGGCCCGTCAGGAGTTCCGGCTGATGCAGTGGTCATCGCCTGCTGAGGTTACCCGCCCGACCCATGGGTCGGGAACGGGTTCGCGCAGCCGTCATACCGCACGTCAACGATGCAACGCGCGCCTGGCCAGCCGGTTCCCGAGCCACTGACCCAGTTGCACCAACACGATCAGCATCGCGATGACCACCACGGTGAGCTTCCAGTTGAATTGCTGATAGCCGTATTGCTGGGCGAAGTCGCCCAACCCCCCGCCACCGACGTATCCCGCCATCGCGGACATGTCCACAATCGCGACGAAGATGAATGTGTAGCCGAGCACAAGCGGCGCAAGACCTTCCGGGATCACCACCGTCAGCAACGTGCGAAGCCGGCTTGTACCCATCGCGCGCGCCGCCTCCACCACACCCGGGTCGACGGCCACGAGATTCTGCTCCACCACGCGCCCGATCACGAACACAGCCATCACCGTCATCGGGAATATCGCTGCCTCGGTACCGATCCTGGTGCCCATCACCTCTTTGGTGAGCGGTGCCATGGCCGTGATGAAGATGATGAACGGGATCGGCCGGACGATGTTGACCGCCACGTTGAGAAGGTTGTAGACAACCGTGTTGGCAAGCAGATTGGTCGGGCGGGTGGCGTAGAGCAGGGCACCGAGACCCAGCCCGATGACGCCGCCGATCACCAGCGTGAAACCCACGAGCTGGAAGGTCTGGATGACCGCGTCCCACAGGATCGGCCGCAGCTCCGGAGTGATGATGTCGCCGAGGAACACGGGCTACACCTCCTCTTTCACCGGATGTTCGGTGACGTCGGTCAGTTCGCGGAGGGCTGCAAGCGCCGCGTCGATCTCCCTGTCGCCACCCTGCAATGCAAATGTCAACGAACCGAACGGGCGCCGGGACAGTTCGATGATCCCGCCGTAGACCACGGTGGCCCGGACGCCGGGCCGCGCCAGGGCTCCGGTGACATCGACCGTGCCGGAATCGGTTTCCCGTACCGCAACGGTCACGAATCGACCGCTGTGGCGGGAGCGCAACCTGACGAGCGTCTCCCCCGATGGCGCATCACCGACCGCCGAACGCACCAGGCGTCGCGTGATCGGCGACGCGGGCCCGGAGAACACGTCGTACACCAGACCCTGCTCGGCGAGCCGCCCCGAATCGAGGACGGCCACCCGGTCACAGATGTCACGCACCACGTCCATCTCGTGGGTGATGACCACGATGGTGGTGCCCAGCTCGCGGTTGACCCGTTTGAGCAACCCGAGGATCTCCGCTGTCGTGTCCGGGTCGAGCGCACTGGTGGCCTCATCGGCCAGCAGGATCTTCGGTGACGTCGCCAGTGCCCGTGCGATTCCCACCCGCTGCTTCTGTCCACCGGACAGCTGCTGCGGGTACTGACGGGCCTTGTCACCGATGCCCACGAAGTCGAGGAGCTCGGTGACGCGAGCGGCACGCGCCGATCGCGTCATGCCCGAAACCTTCAGTGGGAACTCGACATTGCCGGCAACGGTGCGCGACGAGAACAGGTTGAACTGCTGGAAGATCATGCCGATGTCCCCGCGCACGCGGCGCAACTGGCGTTCACGGGCTCGGCTGATGTCCTCGCCGTCGATCAGGATCTGCCCCTCGTCGGGGGTCTCCAGACCATTAATCAGCCGAACCAAGGTGCTCTTACCCGCACCTGAATATCCGATCACCCCGGTGATGTCGCCGCGGGCGATGTCCAGGTCCACCCCGTCCACCGCGACGAGCTGTTTGCCTCCTTTGCCGCGAAACCGCTTGGTGGCGCCCCGGAACGAGATGGCGGGTTCCTCAGGCACCGCTCGACTTCACCTGCTCCTGGAGTTCGACGGTGAGCTGCTGCAGTTCGGACGCGGGGTTCGTCTTGAAGACCCCGCTTGCGCCCAGGTCTTTCTTCGCCGCCGCTTCCACCTCGGGGTCGTGGTAGAGCGCGGCCAACTTCAGGTAGTCGGCGTTGTCCTTGTCTTCGTCGCGTGCGACGAAAGCGTTGATGTACGGCTTGGCGATATCGCCGTTCGGGTCGTCTTGAGCGATCACCTTGTCCGCGCCGAGATTTGCCGACGTCGCATAGTTGTTGTTGACGATCGCGGCATCCACGGAATCAAGACTCTGGGCGGTCTGGCCGGCGTCGACTGCGGTCACCTTCACCTTTGACGCACCCTCGTTGATGTCGGCCAGGGTCGAGAACGCGGACCCGCCGTTCTTCAGGGAGATCAGACCGGCCTGCTGCAACACCAAGAGGCCGCGGGCCTGGTTGGTCGGGTCGTTCGGGATCACCACGCTGCCACCCTGCGGGATCTCGTCCAGAGACGCGTGTTTGGTCGAGTACAGCGGCAGAGGATAGACGGCCGTTGCACCGATGGGCACAAGGTTCTGATTGTTCTTGGCGTTGTAAGTGGCGAGGTACAGCAGGTGCTGGAACTCGTTGAGCTGGAGTTCTCCCTCGGCCAGCGCGGGATTGGGCTGGTTGTAGTCGGTGAAATTCACCAGCTCGACGTCGATGCCCTCATCGGAAGCCTTCTGCTTGAACACATTCCAGTAGCTTTCACTGGCGTCGGCGACACCGATCTTCACCGTGTCTGAGTCGTCGCTGCCGCACGCGGCCATCCCCAGGGCCAGCAGGGGCAGAACCAGTAGCAGGGCAAGCCTTCTCAAACGCATGACAACCCGTTCCCTTTCGTCTCACGGCCGAGGCGGCCGAGCACATGAGCGACCGACCGGCGGTCGCGCGTAGTGACTGTAACGACGGGAGACAACACGAGCAGGAAGCGCCGAGGCGACACCGGGCAGACGAAAGTCGTTGACCTGCTCTATTTCCGGGCCAGGAGTTAAAATCCGGCAGATTTTATGGGATCACGCCAATCGAGTGGCTCACCATGCGTAGATGACCCGACTACGCAGCACGATGTCCTGCACCGAACGGCGCCGTCTGTCCACGGCAACCCACAGCAGGCCGATCGGGAAGGTGGTGTAGAACATGGCACGTAACAAAGCGCGAACCGGACCGAGCCGGCCACCCCTGCGGTTGACCACCTCGAGGCCCATCGCAACCGAACCCACTGTGCGGCCCGACACCGTCCAGCAACCTGCGAGGTAGGCAACCGCGACCACATACGTCGCCACTCCGGAGAACAGCACGTTCGGGTTTGGTGTCTCAAAGTTCCCGCTGGTGAACAACAGTCCGAGCAGCAGTGCCCCCAGGTACAAGATTCCGAGGATCGCGGCGACTGTCGCGACATCGAGGACCGCGGCCACACCACGACTGACGATGCCGGCGATCCTGCTCTCGAACTCGTCCCTGCCCGTGTGGTGGGGTTCGGCGACCTCACGCGACTTCTCGGTCATCCCCTGTCCGCCGGGACTTCGGTGGCGGCGCCGGACCGCTCGCCAGGCTTGTCGGGAACACGTCGGTGCACCTCGATGATCACCTCGGCCGGGGGCGGTGTTCCGTTCAGGGAGCCGGCGTCAGGATGCCGGCCGTTCCGGGCCGGCGGCTCGACCGGGCGGGCAGCGCGCTTGCCATCGTGACGTCCGAGCAGTCGTCCGACGACCCCTGCCACCACGTCGTCGGCGCGTGCCCCCTGTGTCCGGACGTCTTCGAGCACACCGGTTGTCAACGTGGTGGTCGAGTCACGAACGATCGCTTGGAGATCGACCCCGTCGATGATCTGATTCGCCAGTTCGATGAGATCGAGACGCCCGATGATCGCGTCGACGTCGATCTTCGCGGCGACCGCGTCGATGTCCACGCCGGCAACGGCACGGTCGAGGTCGACGGTTTCGATGATCCTGTCGATGTCCACGCGGTCGAGAATCGCGTCGATGTCGATCCGGGCCGCGATGCGATCCACGTCGATCCCCACGGCGATCCGATTGAGGTCCACGTGGCCACGCACCAGTTCGGTGAGGTCCACCTCGACGACCAGGGCATCGATCACCTCACGGATGATCACCTTGAGCGACGAACGCGCGACCACGATGGCCGCAGCGAGCGCGCGTTCACCCAGCGCGACAACATCTTCGGTGCGCCTTTGCAGCACACCGCCGACCACCGGGACACGCACCGCAAGCGAGTAGGCCGAGCCCGCCGTTCTCAGCAATCCGTCCAGCAGTGGTCCACCGGTCATGCGCGCGCTTCTTTCACTCGCCGTGACTGAGAACACTACTCGCCGGGCACGCCGCCGAACCCCCGAACTTATGGGGTTGTTCGCGTGCTCTCCTGGATGGTCGTCGACCGGCCGCACCGGATGGAGTGCAAACAACACAAAGCGCCGGCCCCCTTTCGAGGACCGGCGCTTCGTGTTCTGTCTGCTTACAGGCTCTTGTAGAGCTCGCGTGCGAGTTCGGCGGTTTCGGACGGCGTCTTGCCGACCTTCACCCCGGCCGCCTCGAGTGCGTCCTGCTTGGCCTGAGCGGTTCCCGAGCTGCCGGAGACGATGGCGCCGGCATGGCCCATGGTCTTGCCTTCGGGAGCGGTGAAGCCCGCGACGTACCCGACGACCGGCTTGGAGACGTTGGCCTTGATGTAATCGGCCGCCCGCTCCTCCGCGTCGCCGCCGATCTCACCGATCATCACGATGACCTTGGTGTCGGGGTCCTTCTCGAACGCCTCGATGGCGTCGATGTGCGTGGTGCCGATGACCGGGTCACCGCCGATGCCGATTGCGGTGGAGAAGCCGATGTCACGCAGCTCGTACATCATCTGGTAGGTCAGCGTTCCGGACTTGGAGACCAGACCGATGGGCCCGGTGCCCGCGATGTTCGCCGGGGTGATGCCCACGAGCGACTCGCCGGGGGTGATGATGCCGGGGCAGTTCGGACCGATGATCCGGGTCTTGTTGCCCTTCTCCACGTTGTAGGCCCACGCGTATGCGCTGTCCTGCACCGGGATGCCCTCGGTGATGACCACGAGCAGAGGGATCTCCGCATCGATGGCCTCGATGATCGCGTCCTTGGCGAACTTCGGCGGCACGAAAGCGATCGACACGTCGGCGCCGGTCTTCTCGATGGCCTCGGACACGGTGCCGAACACGGGCAGCTCCACGCCCCCGTCATGGCTGACGGTGGTGCCGGCCTTGCGGGCGTTGACGCCACCGACGACCTTGGTGCCTGCTTTGAGCATCAGAGCGGTGTGCTTGGTGCCCTCACCACCGGTGATGCCCTGAACGATGACCTTGGAATCTTTGTTCAGAAAAATCGACATTGATCTGCTGCTCCTACTTGCTCGCCAGTTCGGCGGCCTTGTCGGCGCCACTGTCCATGGTCTCGGCGAGCGTCACCAGAGGATGATTGGCGTCGGCGAGGATCTTGCGGCCTTCTTCGACCTTGTTGCCGTCGAGACGCACAACCAGAGGCTTGTTGGCATCATCGCCGAGCTTCTTCAGCGCACCGACGATGCCGTTGGCGACCGCGTCACACGCGGTGATGCCACCGAATACGTTCACGAAAACACTCTTGACCTGCTCGTCGCCCAAGATGACGTCGAGTCCGGCGGCCATCACCTCGGCCGAGGCGCCGCCACCGATGTCGAGGAAGTTCGCCGGCTTGACGCCGTTGTGCTTCTCTCCGGCGTATGCGACCACGTCGAGCGTGGACATGACCAGTCCGGCACCGTTGCCGATGATGCCGACCTGTCCGTCGAGCTTGACGTAGTTGAGGTCGTTCTCTTTTGCCTTGAGTTCGAGCGGGTCGGTCGCGTCCTTGTCTTCGAACGCCTCGTGGCCGGGCTGGCGGAAATCAGCGTTGGCGTCGAGGGTGACCTTGCCGTCGAGAGCGAGGATCTGATCGTCAGGCGTACGGACCAGCGGGTTGACCTCCACCAGGAGAGCGTCCTCGTTGATGAAGACCTCCCACAGCTTCTGGATCGTCACGGCTGCTGCGTCGAGCACCTCGGCGGGCAGCTTGCCTGCCTCGGCGATGCTGCGCGCGAACGCGAGGTCGACACCCTTGACGGCGTCGACGGGGATCTTGGCGAGTGCGTCGGGGTTCTCCTCGGCGGTCACCTCGATCTCGACGCCACCTTCGACCGAGCACATCGCCAGGTAGGTGCGGTTGGTGCGGTCGAGCAGGAAGGAGATGTAGTACTCCTCGGCGATGTCGCTGGCCTCGGCGACCAGCAACTTCTTGACGACGTGGCCCTTGATGTCGAGGCCGAGAATCGATTCGGCATTCGCGACGGCCTCATCGACGTTTGCCGAGTACTTGACGCCGCCGGCCTTGCCGCGGCCACCGACCTTCACCTGTGCCTTGACCATCACGGGCTTGCCGATTTCTTCGGCAATCTGACGCGCGCCGTCGACCGTGTCGGTTACACGGCCGGCCGAGGTCGGCACCTCGTGCTTGGCGAAGAGCTCCTTCGCCTGGTATTCGAAGAGATCCATTCAGCTCACCATCTCGTAGGTTTGTCCGCTGTTGGTGTTGCGAACCACAGCGACCTTAGCGTCGCGCCGAACAGCCACGATCACTACTCCCTGCAGCTTGTGCCACAGATCACTCGGGGTGCTGCCTGTTACCGCTCACCGGTTGCCGATCGCGCCGACCTGCGACGCAGCCGTGAACAGCACCTAAACGTATCTGTGATGCGCCTCACAACATCACAGCAATTCTCGCGTCCGGTTGCGGTCGTCGCAATCATTTCGTTACCGTTCCTGAGGTCAGAAGGTCACGGATCCGTCACATCGAGTTTCCGTACCGCCTGCGCGGATCACATTCATCGGCGCGGGCCAGTTGTCAGAAAGGCTCAAGCTGTTGGTAGTTCGCGATTCGATCACCGGCGATGTTGCGCATTCGCGCACTTCGGCTCGGACCATCGACGGCGAACGACCCGGTGATCCGCACGACAACTCCATCACGTCGATCATTCCCATCGATGACTTCGGTCTCGAGGAGTACGCCGACGGGCCGCTGACCCAGTGGCGCAACGCCAGCGTTGACGGCGGCCGTCGCCGGGCCGGTGCCCGCCGATTCGACCGCGATGCCTACGACGCCCCGCGCCCGGTCGAGATCACGCAAGACATCATCGTCGCCGAGGTCGAACTCGACGAGATTCTCCATGATCATCCTTTCGAGGTCCACGGCGCCGAGTTCGATGATTTTGCACCCGCAGCCGATGAGACGTCGTGGTCGCCACAGAAACAGACTTCCCCGCGCCGCAGTGGCGGTAAACACCGCATCGCCGCGCCGCCGCAGGCCCTCAAGGGACGTGCAGCGCTGATGGCTGTTGCGGCCGGTGCTGCCGTCGCCGCCGCCACAGGTCAGTTCGCACAGCCTGCCGCCGAGCCCACCCAGTCCGCGGCTCCTACGCCCGTGGTGAACCCGATCAGCACAGACGAGAGTCTTGCCGCCGGAATCGCCGCTGCGCCCGCACCGGCCAACATGGACACCTTCACCGAGCAGCTGGCTGTCGGCCAGGAACTCGCTGAAGCAGCGCATGCGCAAGACGAAGCCGCACGCATCCCGCTGTTCGCTGCCCCCATCCCGGCCGGCGCGTACACCTTCACCTCCACGTACGCGAACCGCTGGGGTTCGTTCCACGGCGGCATCGACCTCGCCGCACCCCTGGGCACTCCCATCCACGCCGTCACCGACGGCGTCGTGATCGAGGCCGGGCCCGCTTCCGGGTACGGCAACTGGGTACAGATCCAGGCGGAAGACGGCACGGTCACCATGTACGGGCACATGTCCGCAGGCGGCGTGCTCGTCAAGAAGGGCGACAAGATCATCGCCGGCCAGAAGATCGCCGAAGTCGGCAGCGAAGGCTTCTCCACCGGCCCCCACCTCCACTTCGAGGTGTGGAAGAACGGAACCATGAAGATCGACCCAGCTCCATGGCTCGCGGCCCACGGCATCAGCCTGGCCTCCTACACCGGAAGCTGAGCTTCTCTCCCTGTTACGTCGGAGCGCAAGTGTGCGCTCAAACCCGTCGATGCGGTGTCTGTAGACCGAGCGTGGGCCAGTAACCCGAGCGCCCGCGCAACCCCGCTCGGGAAACTCGTAGACGCGGTATCTGTAGGCCGAGCAGGCACAAGTATTGCGAGCGCTCCCCCGAGCCCGCTCGCGAAACTCGTCAAAGCGATGCCCGTAGACCGAGCGTGGGCCAGTAACGCGAGCGCTCACCAACCCCCCGGCACCGTACCCACAGCTCCCGTGAACGATTGCGCCACAACAGCTTTCGACGTAACCGCCGACCGAGTACCTACTCGGTTACAGCTTTTCGACGGGCAGACCACCCAGTGACATGAGGGTGATCCGTCCGGCGCTGCCGAAGTCGAAGGTGACGCGCTCGGTGGGGCCGGCTCCTTCTTTGCCCACCACCTTGCCCATCCCGTACTTGGGATGGGTCACCCGGTCGCCAACGGTCACGTGAACCTGCTTGTTGCGACCACGGGTCGGCGAGCCGAACGACTCCTGGCGCCGCGAACCCGACCCGAATGAACGGCCACCGAATCCACGACCCTCGCCGAAACCGCGGCCGTTGTCGCCGTAATCCCGGCCACCGTCGTTGGTCATGCGCCCCATCCCACGCCGCGGCTCGGTGCGTCGCCAATCGATGAGATGCTGCGGGATCTCTTGCAGGAAGCGCGATTCGGGGTTCTGCATCGGCGATCCCCACGCCGAGCGGACCATCGCCCGGCTCAGGTACAGCCGTTTGCGGGCACGGGTGATGCCGACGTATGCAAGCCTGCGTTCTTCCGACAACTCGGCGGGGTCACCCAGAGCCCGCATGTGCGGGAACTGACCGTCTTCCCAACCGGTGACGAAAACGACGGGGAACTCCAGACCCTTCGCCGTGTGCAACGTCATCAACGTCACCACGCCGTCCTCGTCGTCGGGCACCTGGTCGGCGTCGGCCACGAGGGCCACACGTTCGAGGAAGGCCGCCAACGACCCCGGCTCCGGCTCACCGTCGTCGGGTGTCAGACCGTCGTCGTCGCCGTTGTCCAGTTGCGTCTCCGGCGGTTCGGCAGCCGCGGCTTCGGCACTGAACTCCCTTGCCACCGAGATCAATTCGTTGATGTTGTCGAGTCGGGCGCCGTCTTGTGGATCCGATGAGCCCTCGAGCTCGTCCCGATATCCGGTGCGTTCGACGATCGCCTCGACCAGTTCGCCGATGTCGCCGGCCTCGCTACCCGCATCGACTGCCGCCACGTCGGCGCCGTCGGACCCGGCCGCGCCGAAACTCGCGAGGAAGTCGTTCCGCAGGCCCTCGATGAGTTCGATGAACCCGGAGATCTGTTTGGTGGCACGGGTGTTGAGCAACGGCACCTTGCCTTCGGCCCCATCGATCAGCGCCTGGTAGAAACTGATGCCGGCGTTCTCCGAGTGGACGGCCACGCAGGCTTCCGCGCGGTCCCCGATGCCACGACGGGGAGTGTTCAGGATGCGACGCAGACTGACCTGGTCGTCCGGATTGGCGACCACCCGTAGGTACGCCACGACGTCCCGGACTTCTTTGCGCTCATAGAACCGGACCCCACCGACCACCTTGTAGGGGATTCCGAGCCGGATGAACACTTCTTCCAGCGCACGCGAAGCGGTGTTGGTGCGATAGAAGGCCGCGACGTCCGAGTACCGGAACTCGCCCGTGTCGGTGAGGGCGTCGATCTCCCGGGCGATGAACTGGGCCTCGTCGTGCTCGTTGTCGGCGACGTAGCCGACGATCAGTTCGCCATCACCGGAATCGGTCCACAACTTCTTCTCCCGTCGGCCCGCGTTGCGGGAGATCACCGCGTTGGCGGCCGACAGGATGGTCTGTGTGGAACGGTAATTCTGTTCCAGCAGAATGGTTTCGGTGTCCGGGAAGTCGCGCTCGAACTCTTCGATGTTGCGGATGGTGGCACCGCGGAAGGCATAGATCGACTGGTCCGCATCACCCACCACACACAGTTCCGAAGGGCTCACGTTTCCGACGCTTCCCGTTCCGACCATCTCCCGCACCAGCACGTACTGCGCATGGTTGGTGTCCTGGTATTCGTCGACCAAGACGTGCCGGAATCGGCGCCGGTAGTACTCCGCGACCTCCGGATGAGCCTGCAGCACACCGACCGTCTCGCCGATCAGATCGTCGAAGTCGAAGGCGTTCGCGGCGCGCAGGCGCTGCTGGTACTGCCGATAGATCTGGGCGATCGTCTGCGCGGCCGGCTCCCCGCTCTCCTCGGCGGCCGCGGCCGCACCGTCCGGATCCACCAGTTCGTTCTTGAAGTTGGATATCGCGATCCCGACCCCTCGGGGGCTGAACTTCTTGGGGTCGAGGTCCATGTCGCGCACGATCATGCCGAGCAACCGGCGCGAGTCGTCCGCGTCGTAGATCGAGAAGTTGGAGTTCATCCCGGTCAGCAGCGACGCCTGGGCGCGCAGTATTCGCACGCAGGTGGAGTGAAAAGTGCTGACCCACATCCGCAGAGCCCGGGGACCGACCAGATCGACCACTCGTTCGCGCATCTCGGCGGCGGCTTTGTTGGTGAAGGTGATCGCGAGTACCTGGCCGGGACTGACGTCGCGCTCGGCGAGCAGGTACGCGATCCGGCGGGTGAGCACCGCGGTCTTGCCCGACCCGGCGCCGGCGACGATCAGCAGCGGTGACCCCGCATGGAGCACCGCAGCCCTCTGTTGGGGGTTGAGCCCATCAAGCAGCTCAACAGCACGCCGCGAGGGCGTACGGGTGTTTTCCTGCAGGTTTCCAGTGGCCAGACCCGGCAGCGACGGATTGGGAGCAGCGCTTTTCATCGTCTTACAAAGTTACCCGCTCGCCCCGACAACTCACGCCACCGAACCACCTGTCGGCCCGCCTGGGTAGCATCGCCTCGACTGATGGTCAGTGGTCGCGGGCGTCTCGATGGGAGGCCACCCGCGGCGGGGGTTTCGGGCGGGGGCTCATGCGTAGCAGAACTGTGGCCGGTGCGGCTTTGGCGGCGGCTGTCTTGGGGCTGGTGGTGGTCCTGGTGGCGATCTTTGTACCCCGGACCACCGATGGCTCCGCGTCGGCACCCGCTCCGATAGTCGTGCAGAAGAGCCTCACCGAGGCTGCCGGCCAATTCGCAGCCCACCCTGGCGCGAAATACACCGGGTCGGTGTCCTCCGACCGCGACAAGATCAATCTCGACGAGGTCGTGGTGTCGGCCGCGGGCGACCTGTCCGGGCGGATCAAGGTCGGCGGCGAGGCCGCCGAGATCATCGGCGTGAACGGCCAGACCTTCGCCAAGGGTTCCGCCGGGTTCTGGAAAGGCCAACTCGAAGACACCCCGAAGATCAATTACGAAGCAGTCGCGACCGGGTGGGCGCAGCTCGACCCGGCCGTGTTCCCCGATCTGGGCCGTCTGCTGGCACCACCGACCCTGGCCGGTGCCGTGGCGGGCGACGACAAACTCTTCGACCTCACCGCGCGTGGTCCTGCGAACGGACTGATCGGAACACCTGACGTCCGGTACCGGCCGGCGGGGCTGCCTGCGGTAGTCGCCGAGAGCGACTCCGTCGTGCTGGCCGGGGACTCGCTCCGCATCACCACGCAGGATGACGGCGGCATCTCGTCGGTCAGCGGCCCGCTCCCGGCCGGCGGCGGCAACGTGTTCGACGTCGACCTGCAAGCCCAGAAAGCCGGACCCAACGAGGTCGGCCGGGTGTACGACACCATCGGCGAGCAGACCGCGGCCCTGACTCACGTGCCGGCCCCCTACATCCGTCCCGATTTCGCCGCCAGCGGCTTCCGGCTGTCCGTCTCGCCGTGCAGCCCGCCTGTCTGCGAATACATCGTCACCTACGTGGCTTCCACCCCGTCGCCCACCGGTCCAGGGTCGGCCACAGTCGTCGGCAACATGACGCTCACCCTCAACGGCCGTCCCGTCGGCGGGACCTGCGCCCATACCGTCACCGTTCCACTCAACGGCCGTGCCGAGTCGCGCTGCCCGTTCACCGTCCCGAACGAGGACGGCACGCTCAAAGGCGACGTCACCTATGTGTTCACCACCTTCCTGGATCAGGATCGTGGTGCGTTCGAGAACGCGCTCAGCGCCAACAAGAAGTCGGCGACCACCGGCACTGTGGGCACATGGAAACCAGCGGGATTCAAGGAGACTCGGCAGGCGCGTGACCACAGCAGGCAGGTCACCGGCCTCCCGTCCACATTCGTCTACGAGCTGAACGAGTACGCGTTCGATGGCCGGGCGCCCGACGGCACCCTGTTGATGACATTCGGCCCGGGCTACGCCGACAACATCGGCCGCGACGGACTTCTCGGCTCCGACTGGGAAGGCACCGAAGTGCTCCTCGAGAATGCGGATCAACAGCTCGAGGCAGCGGGTTCGACACCTGTCCGCTGGGTGTTCGCCGAACCGGAGGCCGCCGAGGCCGTCGGGAAAACCCTCCAGTCACAAGGGGTTCGAGGTATCACGACCGTCGCGGTGCAGACGGGCTGACGGATTGACGGGCTGACTGCGTACGAACCCGATCAGGGCGCACGCACGAGTTCGCCGACGCGGCCTTGGCCCACATGCAGTTGCAGGCCCGGCGTCACGGGACGCAACTTAATCTCAAAACCAGACCCCTCGACCTGAACGAACACGGTGTGCAGACCTGCCTTCACGGGCACCTCGAGCGACGAGTCCTCGGCCAGACCGATCCGCACGGTTCCGTCGGTGTTGGCGCAGTACGGAAACGCCACCACCCAGGTCCAGTCGAGCAGCGGACCGTTCAGGGGGATCGATGACGGCCCGGTGATCTCGGGTCGATCGCATGCCCCGGCGCCTTCGCCGAAGGTTCTCGCGGCAGTCACGTCGCCTGCCACCAAATGGCCCTGGTCGTCGAGGACCTGCAGTTTGTCGGTCCACGGGCCGAAAGTGGGTCGCTGGTCGAGCGCAGCAAAGACCTTGCCCACCTGATTGTCGGGGTAGGTCACCGGCAGGATCACCAGCAGTGGGAGGGCATGGTCCAACATTCGTGTTCCGGCCGCTTGCGCCAGCGACGCCCGCGCGTTGGCCATGTACTCCTCGGTCGGGCTCGAGTTCCATTCGTCGGCGAATTCGGCGGTCGAGACCAACGAGCTACCGATGTAGGCGACACCGACCACGGCGGCGGCAATTGTCGCTGACCGGGCCGGAAGGGCAGTGCTGCGCCGAGCGTGACCAGCTGCACCGGCCGAGGAGCGTCGACGTCGAGGAGCCGACACCAGCAGCGCCATCGCGACCGTGATCACCAAGGCAGTGTCCGGCAGATACCGCAGTGTCTGCGCCAACTCGAGGGAGGTGAACTCGCTTGTCCGGCTCCAGAACAGCGGGATCTGCAACACCACGGCGTAAGCGAACACCGCAACCAGGACCAGGGCCGCGCCGCGCCTGGTCCAGAGGACATAGGCGACCGCCGCGATCAGGACCACCCAGCCGGCCGCGATCATCCAGTCGTGAGGTTGGGCCATCGGCGGGCTCGGCAACCAGCGGGTCCAGAACCACGGCCCTCCCACGCCGGCGGGCACCAGGCCACGGTTGATCGACCGCCACGTGAGCGACATCGCCTGGCCGATCGAATGCCCGTCGGCGATGGACGTGGAGGCGAAGTACACGACCGTCCATGCGGCGGCGACTGCTGCCATCGCGATCCACAATTCGCGAGCCGCAGTCCATGCCGTACGGATGGGGCGGATGAGCCCGGGCCCCTCGGCCGACGAATTGACGTGAACCCACAGCACCGCGGCGACCGCGGCAACCGGCAGGATCAGCAGCGATTTCTCGAAGAACGCCAGCGCCACCACGAACACCACCAGCGATCGGATGATGACCCGGCGGCGATCGGCAACCTGCCCGCGACAGAGCTGCACCACGTCGGCCACCACCACCGCCATCGCGAATTGCAGTGGCAGTGTGTTGAGACCCGCCGCCCACCACGTGTAGGCCGGCACGGTCATCGGGGTGAACAGGAAGAACACCAGCGGCACCAGCAGAATCGGGCGGACACGACCTGCGATCACCACCACCATGCGCAGCACGGCCAGTGACACCGCGAGCTGACCGACCACCAGCGTGACCGCAGGTATCGCCCAGTTCAGCGGGCTCATTTCGGTGATCACCCCGGCCACGAGGAATGCCCCTGGCATGAGATGCCCGTCGTGATCCTGCATCAGGTAGGACCATGACCAGATCGACTCGGTCGATGCGCGGCCGATCAGGATCAGGTCGTCCCAGTAGAAGTATCCGCGCTCGACGAGCCATATCCGGATCACGGTCTGGACGGCGATCAGAGCGAGGGCAATCCACACGACCGTCCGCGCAGAAGGCTTGACGGTCAGCACCTGGTGGGCCGTCCGATACCTGAGGTCCCCGGTCGTCGATTCACCGGACCACTCTTACCAGCGCCCCGATACTGCGTGGCACACTTGGCTGCGTGACTGCTGACCAGCCGATTGATTTGTCCGGCTTCGATTTGGGCTCTGACGTGGGCGACCTTCCGGAGAGCATCGACGACCTGCGCGCCGAGATCGATCGTGTCGACGCCATCATCCTGGCCGCGATCAAGCGGCGTACCGCGGTGTCCAAGCGTATCGGCCAGGCGCGGATGGCGTCCGGCGGCACCCGTCTGGTGCACAGCCGCGAGATGAAGGTGCTCGAACGCTTCAGCGAGCTGGGCCAAGAGGGTCACACGCTGGCGATGATGCTGCTCCGGCTGGGCCGGGGACCACTCGGCCGATAGCCCTACCCTGCCCGTCACCCGGGTGGCGGAGTTTTACCCACGCCGATCAAAAGTGTGGCCCGGCCTCCGGGTTGCTTGCAGGATTGGCGACTTGATCCAAACGCGCACGCACATGGTGGGATGAATATGCCTGAGAACGTTCTGTTGATCCATTGGCATGACCTCGGTCGCCACCTCGCCTGCTACGGGGCCGAGGGTGTCGAGAGCCCGACGATGGACGCGCTGGCCGAGGACGGCATCCGGTTCACCAACGCCCATTCCACCGCGCCGCTGTGCTCCCCTGCCCGGGGCTCGTTGTTCACCGGCCGGTACCCACATTCCAACGGCCTCGCCGGGTTGGCGCACCATGGCTTCGAGTATCACGACGACGTCCAGACCCTCCCACAGGTGCTGGGCGACAACGGTTGGCGCACAGTGCTGTTCGGGATGCAGCACGAATCGAGCGACCCCACCCGGCTCGGCTTCGACGAACTCGACGTCTCCGATTCCGAATGCGACTACGTGGTGGCGCAGTCTCAGGAATGGTTACGTGACCTCGCCGGCGACCCCGAACGTGCGTCGACTCCGTTCCTGCTGACGGCCGGTTTCTTCGAGACCCACCGGCCCTACCCGCCCGACGAGTACAAGCACGCCGACCCCAAAAGCATCGTGGTCCCCGATTTCCTGCCCGATGCGCGGCCGGTACGCGAAGATCTGGCAGGCCTGCACGGCTCGATCACCAAGGCGGATGCGGCGGTGGGCCGGCTTCTCGACACGGTGGCCGAATTGGGGCTCGACCGCACCACCTGGATCGTGTTCATCACCGACCACGGACTGGCGTTCCCGCGCGCAAAATCCACCCTCTATTCCGAGGGCACCGGCGTTGCGCTGATCATCCGTCCGCCGTCGGCTCGGGGCATCGAGCCGTTCGTGTACGACGATCTCTTCAGCGGTGTCGATCTCACGCCGACCGTGCTCGAACTCGTCGGTGTCGACGTTCCCGAGGCCGTCGAGGGGTTCTCTCACGCCGCCCCGATCGCTGCGGGTGAGATCGCCTCGGTACGGACCGAGGTGTTCACCGAGAAGACCTACCACGACAATTTCGACCCGATCCGGGCCGTTCGCACCGACCGGTTCTCCTACATCGAGAACTATGCGAGTCGCCCTGCGCTGAGCCTCCCACTCGACATCCGCGACAGCCCGTCGGCACGGGCTCTCGACGGGTCGCAGGACCTGCCCCGCGCGCCGAGGGAACTGTACGACCTGACCACCGACCCTCTCGAGCTGAACAACCTGATCGACGATCCCGAATTGTCCGATGTTGTGGCCGACCTGTCCGGGCGGTTGACCAGGTGGCGCACCGAAACCGGTGACGACCTCCCGTCAGAGACCGACGGGAACTCGATCGCACACGACTTCATGACCCGCTACCAGCGCCAGCTCGACAAGGTCGACGTCGACCACGCCGACCGCTCGCTGCCGTCGCGTCGCACCCGGGCCGAAGAGCGCGAGCTCCGCAACGTCCCGACCCGGCACACCCAACACAGTCACTGACGAAGTTCCCGGCACCTGCCGGGAACAATCCACCACGGCCCCGTCTCTTATCTCCGAATGCAGCAAACGAGCTGCAGCACCGGAAGATTCACTCCCCCGAGAAAAGAGACCGCCATGGAAAGCCAGTACTTCGACACCGACTACAACGGCATCGTCGACACCATCGTCACCGACACGAACGGCGACGGTTACGTCGACGTCCAGGAGTGGGACACCAACGCCGACGGCTGGGCCGATGAGGCCGAGTACGACTACAACTACGACGGCTATGTCGACGAGTACGCCTCCGACACCGACTACGACGGTTTCTACGACGTGGTGATCGCGGCCTGACCGCCATCACGCCGGCCGGGTCACTTCAGCAGTGAGGTGACCCGGTTTCGTCGTTTGCACAGCTCAGACGTCCTGATCGTCAGGTTGCTCATCGTCGGCTCACAGCCGCTTACCAGGTTCGGCGCGCAAAATTGTCTTCACCAGCGCCACACCGACCAGAGCAGGTACGACGATGATTGCCTCCGCAACCCTCTTCGGTCTCGACACCGATATAGCGGTGTCGGTCACCGACCCCAACTGTCTCGACCGCGCCGTGCGGCACACCCGGTCGCTCGCTCGGCGACTCGACGAGACGATCAACCGCGGGTTCGCGAGCGCCGAGATCATCGCACTCGACCTGGCCGACGGAGAACCGGTGATGGTCTCGTCGCTGCTCGATCAGGTCATCATCGAAGCCCTGTTCTACGACGACCTCACCGACGGCGCCACGCAAGCGGTCCTGGGACCGGCGACGGGTTCACCCGTCCCGCCATGGCATCGGGTGAACATCGGCGGCGCGGCGACCACAATTCCTGCCGGCCTGAGACTGGACCTGATGGCGACCGGCCGGGCTTTCCTGGCTGATCATGCCGCCGAGGTGCTCGCCCGGGAGCTCGGCTGCGGTGTCCTCATCCGGGTCGGCGCTGTCGCCGCCACGGCCGGCGAGGCACCATCCGGCGGACGGGGCACCGACGAACCCTGGACCGTCGACATCGACGGCGTGCGCATCCCGCTCTGTGCCGGACAGGCAACGGCACGAGTCGGTGACAGACGTGGCGCCGCCGGACAGATGACGATCGTCGCCGGCAGCGCGGCCATGGCCTACGCCGCGGGGCTCTACGTTCTACGGGCACCCGCCGACCCCTCGCCATGGCTTCGTGATCATGCCGCAGCGATCATCGGCGATGAAGACGGAAACGCACACGCGCGCCCGTACGGCGGACTTCCGGTGGCCGCAGCGTGATCGGTGACGGCCCGCGTCCCTGAGGCACACCTGGCGACGTCTAGCTGCCGCCAATCATCTGACGACAGTCATCTGCCGACGGTGCGGAATCCGGCGTTGCCCATCGACGATTCCGGGGTGTTGTGCGACCGCGCCGAGTTCCGGTAGCGATTGCAGTACGAGTCGTGACAGAGGTAGGAACCCCCGCGCAGCACACGCGCGCGTCCCCGCTGGGGCCCGACGGGGTCGACCACATCGCCACTGCGGTAGTACCGGGGATCGAATCGGTCCTCGCACCACTCCCAGACATTGCCGGCCATCTGCCACAACCCGAAACCGTTGGGCGCGAATGCTGTCATCGGTGCAGTACCGACGAATCCGTCATCCCCGGTGTTGTTCGAGGGGAACTCGCCCTGCCAGATGTTGCATTGCCAGGTCCCATCGGCCGCCAGCAACTCGTCTCCCCACGGGTAGCGGGCGCCCGCGATCCCACCTCGCGCTGCGTACTCCCACTGGGCCTCGGTGGGTAGCTTGCGCCCCGACCACTCGCAATATGCCTGTGCATCATGCCAACTGATGTGCACGACAGGATGGTCGCCGAGGCCGTCCAGATAGGACGTAGGGCCGAACGGGTGCGCCCAGTCCGCACCGGCGACCGCCAGCCACCACGGCGCGGTCGGAGACCGGCCCACCACATCGCTGCCCTCGGCCACCAGTGAATGGAAGACGGCCGAGGATCCCTGTCGCTCGGCCACCGTCGCGTAGCCGCTGGTTGCCACGAACTCCGCGAAGTCGTTGTTGCTCACCGTGACGGCGTCGATGTCGAACGCGCTGACCGCGACCTCGTGCAGCGGCGACTCTCCGTCTGCGGCAAACCCGTCGCCCGTCGAATCACCCATGGTGAATGTCCCGGCCGGTATGCTCACCTGGGAAACCCGGTGCGTGCCCCGACCCTCGACGGAGGTCGCCGACAACTCCGGCATTCCTTCGGACCGTGGGGTGCAGCAGGACATGGACTCATCGTATTCGGCTGCCGGTACCACCGGAGTGTTCGCCGACGTATCGCGAACAGTTCGACCGCTCGCTGCGAGCCGAGCGCTCGATCTGGATAGGCTGACGGTCGAGGTCATCCTCAGTGCAGATGTGCAGTTCGTAACCGACGAAGGGGTCTGTCGAAAAATGAGTAGCGTCCCGAGCGAGTCCGCCCGCGAGTTCGACCTGACCGGGTCACATGCCTGGCAGCAGCTGTCGGCCCACCAGTCGCACGTGTACGCGATGCACCTGCGGGAGGTCTTCGCGGTGGACCCCAAGCGCGGTGCCGAGCTGACCATCGACGTCGGCGACCTCCACATCGACTACTCCAAGCATCGCGTCCTGCGCGAGACCCTCGATCTGCTGCTCGACCTCGCCCGGGAGGTCGGTCTGGAAGAGAAGCGCGACGCCATGTTCTGGGGCGAGCACATCAACACCTCGGAAGACCGTGCTGTGCTGCACACAGCACTGCGGTTGCCACGCGACGCCACGCTCAAGGTGGACGGCCAGGACGTGGTGCATGACGTCCACGAGGTGCTCGACGCCATGGGTGAGTTCACCGACAAGCTGCGTTCGGGTGAGTGGAAGGGACACACCGGCAAACCGATCGAGACCGTGGTGAACATCGGCATCGGTGGCTCCGATCTCGGGCCCGTGATGGTCTATCAGGCATTGCGTCACTACGTCGACACCGCGATCCGCTGCCGGTTCGTCTCGAACGTCGATCCCGCCGACCTGGTTGCCACCCTCGCCGATCTCGATCCGGAGACCACCCTCTTCGTGATCGCATCCAAGACCTTCACCACGCTGGAAACGCTCACCAACGCGGCGGCGGCGCGTACCTGGCTGCTCGAGAAGCTGGGTGCCGGACCCGAGGCCGTCGCCAAACACTTTGTCGCCGTGAGCACCAACGCCGAGAAGGTGTCCGAGTTCGGCATCGACACGGCGAACATGTTCGGCTTCTGGGATTGGGTCGGTGGGCGCTACTCGGTGGACTCCGCGATCGGCCTGTCGGTGATGGCGGCGATCGGCAAGGAGGCCTTCGCCGATTTCCTCGCGGGTTTCAATGTGGTCGATCGGCATTTCCGCACCGCGCCGCTGCACCAGAACGCGCCGGTCATCCTGGGCCTGATCGGCCTCTGGTATTCGAACTTCTGGGACGCCGGAGCCCGTGTGGTGCTGCCCTATTCGAACGATCTCTCCCGGTTCGCCGCGTACCTGCAGCAGCTCACGATGGAGTCGAACGGCAAATCGGTCGACGCGCACGGGCACCACGTCACCACGGACACCGGCGAGATCTTCTGGGGCGAGCCGGGAACCAACGGGCAGCACGCGTTCTACCAACTGCTCCATCAGGGCACCAGGATGGTGCCGGCAGACTTCATCGGTTTCGCCGAGCCCACCGACGACCTGCCGACGGCTGATGGCACCGGCAGCATGCACGACCTGTTGATGAGCAACTTCTTCGCTCAGACAAAGGTTCTCGCGTTCGGCAAGACCGCCGACGAGGTCGCCGCCGAAGGCGTCGACCCGCATGTGGTGGCGCACAAGGTCATGCCGGGCAATCGGCCTTCCACCTCCATCCTGGCCCCGAAGCTGACGCCGTCGGTGGTCGGTCAGTTGATCGCCCTGTACGAGCATCAGGTGTTCGTCGAAGGTGCGATCTGGGGTATCAACAGCTTCGATCAATGGGGCGTCGAACTCGGCAAGACGCAGGCAAAAGAACTGCTCAAGATCATCACCGATGACGAATCCCCCGCACCGCAGGATGATTCGTCCACCGACTCACTGGCCCGCTGGTACCGGACCCACCGGGGCCGCACCGCGTGAGAGCACAGGGGCGCCGCATCGGCGCACCCCGGCGCATCGATCGGCTCGGGGTGGCCGATGACATCTTCTGGCGAACCCACCACGGAATGGGTATCCCCACCTCGATGCAGGGACTGTGGCGCTTCGACACCGTCCTGACCCCCGCGGATCTCGAGCCGATGTACCAGGCCCTGGCCGCGGGCCCGCTGACGCGACGCGTGGTGCGCGGGCGGGTGTGGCCGGCGCGGAGCAGCTTTGTCCACGGCGCAAACCTTGCCCCGATCCATTCGGAGAGCGGACCCTTGCCTCCCGGCGGGATCACGGAGTGGGCCGACTCCCGAGGCGACACCACCCTGAACATCGACACCGGCCCGGTGTGGGAACTCTCGGTCGCCAGACTTTCCGAGGGCGGCAGCGTGGTGTCGCTGCTCTGTTCACATGTGGTCGCCGATGCCCTGTCTCTTGTCCGTGCCGTGCAGATCGCCTCGGGTGCAGCGCCTCCCGTCGATGGGGTCAACGATCTGCCCACCGTGTCCGACGACATGCGTGATGCGGCCAGACAGCTGCGGACGGTCGTCGGGGGTGTCGCACGAAGTCTGTGGAAGGCGATGATCGACTCGCGTCGGCGAGCCGAATTGTTCGCGGCGGCAACTGGATCGGAGCCGATGCCCGCGAAAACCGAAGGTGCTCCCACCTGGCGTGAACCGACAGCCATCTTCTCGATCGATCTCGGCGCCTGGCGCGAGATGGCAGATGCACACGGCGGTACGGCCAACACGTTGTTCACGGCACTGATAGCCGAACTGGTGTTGCAGGTCCGGGGTTCGGGCCCTGTCGAGTTAATCATTCCGATCTCACTGGGTGGTGCCGCCGGGAATTCACTGACGGCGGCGACGGTGTCGGTGTCCACGATCGACGAGTGCCGAGACCTGGCCGGTCTGCGCACCCGCGCACGTCTCGCGTTTCAAGCCGCAGGGACGGGTGTGGGCATCGGTCCGCCGGCAGGAATGCCCGAAGAATTGGTGCAGGTGATCGGTCATCGGGCTGCCCACAGGCTGATGCCCGACCCAGGATCACGAGATGGTCTGGCGTCCAATCTCGGTGCGCTCGACGGCATGTTGACGATGCTTGCCGGTCATCGCGGCCGCGCCATCGCCGCACGGTCGGTTCACGGCGGACTCACCGGTCGGCAATGCGGGCACACCCGGACATCAGTTGCCGGCTGGGCCGCCACCACGGGCGACTGCCTCACGTTCTGTGTCGGAACGCCCGATCCGGCAGTCGCGCGCAGCGAGGATCTGCGCCTTCTGATCGACCAGATCCTTGCTCGATGGGATCTGACACCGACGTACTGGTAGTCGAGGTCAGAGCGGCGCCCACTCCGGGTTCCGGCCGATGAAACCGAGCAATCTGGTCTGCGCATCGGCGTCATCGGACACCGGCACGCGGGCGCCGTATTGACCCGACGATCGAATCATCTCTTCGGCCGGCTCCATTCCGGCCAGCAGTGCGGCACAGAAGGCTGGGTCGAGCCGGTCGTCCTGGCCGGTGGCACGGGCGATGTCCCAGGTGTGCATGAACACGTCGGCGGTGTAGAACTGGTCGATCGCGCGGCCGAGCGGTACGTCGCCGATGTGCGGGTTGCTCAGGACCAAGTCCTCGGTCGCCGGGTCGTCGAGCACCGCCTGCACGGCGTCACACTGGGTGAGCCACGCCCCGACCGGGTCGTCGTCGACGCTCGGCCCGGACGGCAACCGAACACCGCTGCCGCCGGCGAGGAACGGTGGGAACCACTCTGTCAGGTGGCGCACCACATCTCGGGCCGTCCAGCCGGCGACCGGTGACGGCACATCCCAGGACTGCGTGCCCCGGACGCGATCGCTGAAGATCCGGCAGACCTCACGGTGCCGTTCGGCTGGTTGATCAGACAGCGTCACTGGTCAGCATCTCCTCGAGTTTGGCGTATCCCTCGTTGACCCCGACCTCCATACCGCTCCGAAGCCAGGCGTCTCGGCCCTCGAAACTGTCCACCAGCGATTGCGTGCGCAGCCGGGTACGTCCGTCGCCGAGGTCGTCGAACCACAGGGTTTCCAGGGCCACCCCATCGGGGTCTCCTTCGTACGTGAATGTCTGCACGATGCGGTCCGGCCGGATGTCGTGGAAGCAGCCGCGAAAAGCGTATTCCTCTCCGTCGCGGGTGGATACGAACCGCCAGCTGCCGCCGGAGCGCGCGTCCCATTCGTCGATACGTGTGTCCAGAGCGCTGGGTCCGATCCACTGCGCGAACAGCTCGGGATCGGTGTGCGCCCGCAACAGCTGCTCGGGCGTGCCCGCGAACTCACGGGTGATGCGAATGATCGGCACGGTCGGATCGGCCTCGATCTTCGCTTCGGTGGTGGTGCTCATGCCGTGTTTCCTTTCTGCTCAACGTTGCCTGACTCGGTGTCGTTCACATGTGCAAGAACCGCGTCCAGACGGCGGTATCGCTCCTCGGCGCGCCGCCGGTACCGCTCGATCCAGTGGTCCATCAGGTCGAAGACCTCCGCTTCGAGTCGAACGGGCCGGGGCTGGGGCCCCGGCGGCCGTGTCACCACTCCGGCGTTTTCCAGGACCTTGAGATGCTTGTAGACCGCCTGAAGCGAAATCGGGTAAGGGTCGGCGAGCTCATTCACCGTCGAATCACCGGCCGAGAGCCTGGTCACCATGTCGCGCCTTGTCGGATCCGCAAGCGCGGCAAAGATCCGCGATAGCTCGTCCACCACGCGCCCCCTTCCTCGGCTTTCAACCTTTCGATTTAAACCAAGATAGATCGCTACGGACGCGCGAGTCAACCACCAGGTTGAAAGAGTCGGACTCGGCGCTGCGGGTTGACCCACGACAACGAGCACGTACCGTCGGACCAATGAGTTTTTCCGCCTCCGAGGTCCACTCGGCGTTCGAATGGACTGATACCAACCGACTTTGGCTGATCGAGAACCCCATCCGGATTGTGATCTATGTCCTGGCGGGCCTGGCCGTCAGGTATGTCGCACACCGAGTGATCGACCGTGCCACCCGGCGGCCACGGGCCACCGGTGACGGTGATGCACACCAGAAGCCCGCGATCGTGCGCCATCTGCGCGAACGAACTCCCAAGGCGCTGCGTGATCCCCAGGTGATCGAACGGCGACAACAACGGGCCGAGACAATCGGTTCGGTTCTCAAATCCACAGCCTCGATCCTCATCCTGGTGTGGGTGGTGCTCACCTGCCTGAGCGTGGTGCAGGTGAACATCGCACCGTTTCTCGCCTCCGCCGGACTTGTCGGTCTGGCCATCGGTTTCGGTGCCCAGAACCTGGTCCGGGATTTCGTCTCGGGCGTCTTCATGCTGCTCGAAGATCAGTACGGAGTCGGCGACATCGTCGACCTCGGTGAAGCCATCGGCGAGGTGGAAACCGTGGGGCTGCGTGTCACCACCGTCCGGGACATCGATGGAACCCTCTGGTACGTCCGCAACGGCGAGATCGTCCGGGTCGGCAACATGAGCCAGGACTACGCCGTGGCCCGGGTCGAGGTGCCCATCGCCCACAACGTCGATCTCGAACGCGCCGAACAGGTCACACTCGACGCCGCACACGAGGCAGTGGCTGACGAATCCACCGCCCGGGACGTCCTCGGCGCACCCGAAATGCTCGGTGTGCAAGAGATCTCGGCTGACATGGTGACCTTGCGAGTGCTCATCAAGACCCGACCGAACGCACAGTGGTCGCTGCAGCGTCGCGTCCGCAAGCAGATCTTGGAAGCCTACGAGGCGAACGGCATTCGTCTGCCGTACCCCAATGGCCGGGAGCTGGGCCCGTCGGCACTCGTCAGCGCCGGCGAGGCTCCGGGCTCCTAGCCGTCACTCCCAGCGGGCCTGATCGAACAGCTCGTCGGGAATGGGGTCGCCTGGTTGCACGTCAAGGGCTTCGAGGCGACCCATGATGACGGCGGCCAGCGCCACGTGGGTGACCACGTCACGGGGTTCGGTCACCCGTTCGTCGGCAGACCCGCCGATGAACTCGAGTTCCACTGTCGGCGCGCAGGTTCCCATCGGTATCTCGCGGTGTCCCGTCTCGGCGAGCCATGCCGAGAAAGCTTCGCCGTCAACGGCTTCGGTGATATCGCCGCGGTCGATGGACGCCATCAGCTCGGGAAGCGTTGCGAGCTCGCCGCTGTCGCCGGTCGACGGGTCGAAGCCGAAGACCTGATCGGGGGCCACGTCCGGTTCCTCGTCGAGGGTGAAGTAGAGGATGCCCCGCCAATCGCCCGCGTAGCAGGTGATGTCGTCGCGACCGAAGACATCGCAGAGCAGATCACTCATGCGTACCTGGCGTTCGCTGCCGTAGAGCTGGAATGCGCCGCGCCCGTAGACCTCGCCCTTTCGTTTACCCATACCGCTCACCCTACGTCGCCCGTCATCGGCGTCCAGCACTTACGATCACCGCATGAGTGTGCGTTCCACTGTGGTCATTGCAGCCCTCAGCGCAGTCGCCATCGCCCTGGCCGGTTGTTCGAGCAGTGGTGACGACAAAGATCCGGCGCCCGCGAGTCCGCGCGTCACCGTGCCGGTCTCGGCCGATGTCACCCTGCCTGCCGGACCTCCGGAGCGGACCGAACCCGGCGACTCACTGCAGTGGTCGCAGACAGCAGTTCTACCGGCCGATGCGTTTCGCCCCGAGCAGCAGTTGGCCGGGTTCACGGTCACCGGCATCGAGCCCGGAGCCGACGGCGATCTGCCGGAGTCGTTCACTCATGGCGGCACACCCTTCTACGTGCGCCTCACAATCACCCAAGCCGTCGACCGTCAGCGCAACACGATGTCGACGGCGGGGTTCGCGGGCAGCGCCGACGGCGTAACGCCGGCACTCACCCTCACACCTCCGGACGGGTTCGCCAAATGTCAGGCGGCCGAACGGCCACAGACGTTGACCAAGGGGCAGTCGTTCGCCACGTGCCTTGTGGCGCTTGCCGATCCGGGCACACAGTTGAGCAGGGTGATCTATTGGGCCGACACCGGAGAGGGACCATTCGACTACAAGTCCGCACCCGTGGTGTGGTCGGACGGATCCCCGGTGCCCCCCTCGGGTTCGGCCGTTCCGACCAGCTGATCGACCGTCGCGACCGAGCTCCGGGGTATCTGCCCACGCGTGTGGGTTGTTCGCCTGAAGATCCGCTGAAAGCTCCCGCTGGCCTGCGATGAACGGCCCACCTACCATCGAGGCAGCCCTCAGCAAGGAGATCGGTACAGGTGTCAGCCGACAGGACACGCGGTGTCCGTGCGATGTTCCGCCGCGATCAGGGAGTGCGCATGCGCTCCACCGTCGTCGCGACCATCATCGTCGCGCTTGCGCTGGTGACCGGCGGCGCCCTGATGCTGTACATGCTGCACCGCCACCAGGACCGCACGATGTACGAGTCGACGGGTTCACGGTCGTACGAGATAGCCCGCCAGATCGATGAAGGTGGCATCGGCAACATCGCTCCCCGGTTGCTCGCCCCCACCACGGGCGTGGACATCATCCAGGTGGTGAACGCGAACGGCGTCGTGGTGTTCAGCTCGCCCGATTCCGACGAAGATCCCATCTACCCCGTCTCTCCTGGGTGGTGGAAGACCGAGCGTTTCGACGTCGAGGTTCCCGGTCGATCCGGGACGTACTGCGGACAGGTGACCGGTGCCCAGTGGCAGGGTGTCGACTACAACGTGATCACCGCGGTCTCGAAACAGCCCTACCTGTCCGGGTTGCGCGGCACCGCAGTGATTCTCGCGATCGAGTTCCCGCTGATCATCCTGATCGCGGGTGCGGCGGTGTACTACTTCGTCGGCCGCGCGCTTCGGCCGGTCACCCGCATCACCGAGCAGGTCGAGGCCATCACGAGTTCGGATCTGAGTCGGCGCGTTCCGGTGCCCACCACCGACGACCAGGTGACCCGGCTGGCTTCCACCATGAACACGATGCTCGAACGGCTCGAGCAGAGCCGGGACAGTCAGTTGCAGTTCGTGGGCGATGCCTCCCACGAATTACGTTCGCCGCTCACCACATTGGTGGGCATCCTCGACCTCGCCGATGACACCGACTCCGCCGTCGACGTCGACACCGTTCGCACGATCCTGCTCCCCGAGGCCCTGCGGATGAAGGCCATGGTCGCAGATCTTCTGCTGCTGGCACGTGCGGATGAGCGCGGTATCCCGTTGATCGTCGACGAGGTGGACCTCGACGACATCGTCGGCGCCGAGGCTCAACGGCTCCGCTCACTCGGGTTGGCAACAGTGGTCGCGGAGGTGACGCCCATCCGGGTGATCGGCGATTCGGAGAAATTGACCCGCGCGGTCCGCAACGTGACCGACAACGCATCTCACCACGCGAACACCACGATCACGCTGTCGATGAGCGAGGACGTCGGGGCGGGCACCGCCACGATCGAGGTGGCCGACGACGGCCCCGGTGTACCGGCGGATGCTCGCGGGAAGATCTTCGATCGCTTCTACCGCCACGGCAATGATCGCGGCCGGCACTCCGGCGGATCGGGGCTCGGTCTGCCCATCGCCGCCGAGATCGCGCGGGCGCACGGCGGATTCATCGCCGTCTCGGACACGCCGGGCGGCGGGGCCACCTTCAGCATCACGATCCGGACCGAGACCACCATTGCGGCCGAGACCGGCAAGGCCGCCGCCGGCAGCCCCGAGCCGTCACTGGTCGTCGGACAGGCAGTATCCGGATCCGCGCACAGTGCGGATTGAATCCAGGCCGAACGGGACGTCGATGCGCTTGCGGAGGTAACGCACGTACACCTCGACGATGTTCACGTCCCCGCCGTAGTTGTCGTCCCAGATCGCTTGCATGATCTGCGTTTTGGTGACAACACGACCCTTGTTGCGCATCAGGAACTCGAGCACCGAGTATTCGCGCGGTGTGAGTTTGATCGGCTCGCCGTCACGGGTCACCCCGTGGTCGGAGGGATCGAGCCGCAGGGTCCCGGCGGAGAGAACGGCCGGTCGCTCCTTGCCTCCGCGGCGCAGCAGAGCCCGCAGACGCGCCTTGAGGACCACCACGGAAAAGGGCTTCACCAGGTAGTCGTCGGCGCCGTAATCCAACGCCTCGGCCTGGTCGTATTCACCATCCTTGGCGGACAGCATGAGCACCGGCGTCCAGATCTCCCGCGCACGCAGTGCTTTGATCACCTGGTAGCCGTTCATCTCCGGCAGCATGATGTCGAGCACCATGACGTCGAACTCGTTCTCGGTCGCCTGCCACAAGCCGTCGGCCCCGTCGCGGGCGATCACCACCCTCCACCCGTCACTGACCAGCATCCGGCGAACTGTCTCTGCCGCGCGGACGTCGTCCTCGACCACCAGAACGCGCACCTAGCCGACCTCCGACCCCGATTGTGTCCCACAGGCCACTGCCTGCGGGCGAGCATAAACGAGTCAGAGCAACCTGCGGGTGATCCCGGCCGGGAGATGACGCAGCGCCAGATCGATCCCGGTCCACGGCCACCGCGGCACCACGGCACGAGCGCGTTCCGACTCGATCGCGGCGACCAGAGCCTGCACGCCGCTGTCTCTGTCGGCCATGAGCTTGGTCTTCACCCCCGCATTGATGTCTGTGGAGATGTACCCGGGCAAGATCACACTGACCTTGATCGGCGAACCCGCGAGCTCGGCCTGTAAGCCCTCACCCAGGGCCGACAGACCCGCCTTCGATGCCGAGTACGCGGCTTGCGCCTTGGGCAGACCTCGAACCGCACTCATCGAACTGATCAGGACGAGGTGGCCCGCATCCTGCGCCCGGAAGATCTCCATCGCGGCCTCGATCTGAGCCAGCGCACCGATCAGGTTGGTCTGTACGGTCTCGATGTTGGCGTGTGCCTTGCCGGTGCCCAGTGGGGCGCCTTTGCCCAGGCCTGCGTTGACGATGACACGGTCGAGCCCGCCGAGGTCGTCGCGCAACCGCCGGAACGCGATGGGCACCGATGCGGTGTCTGTCACGTCCAGCTGGGCCACCGCAACACGGCCGCCCCGCCCGGAGAGCTCGGTCTGCAGGTCTTCGAGGCGGTCGATGCGGCGGGCGCACAACGCCAGGTCACGACCCTGCCCTGCATAGGCTTTGGCCATTCCCTCGCCCAATCCCGAGCTGGCGCCCGTGATCAGGATCTTGTTGCGTGTCATGGCCGTGAACTTACCTGGCCCCGTCCTGCGCCGGTGACGACGGACGGGTTGACCCGAACCGACACACCACCGGGAAGCTGCGCTCTGAACTCGCCGTCACCCCAGCGGAAAGCCAGGCCGGGTTGCGGGAAGTCGGTGCTGATCATGTGCGCGCCCGAGTCCAGTGCGGCAGCCACCCGGTTGTGCTGGTTCGCCTTCGCAGTCGAGACCGGGTCGTCGGAGCGGGTGCGCACCAGGTATCCGCGGCGCACGAGGTCGGTGATGTGAGCACCGTTCGCGCCTCGTGGATCGTTCACCATGATGAACGCCGAATCTGTCTCGGCAGGAGGCGGAGTGGTGAATGCCACCCGCCCCTCCAGGTTGGGCCGGCCCGCTCGATAGTTGTCACGGACGTAGGTGGTGTCGCCGTAGTCGAGGAAGAACATCACGTGCCCCCGGACATCGTCGAGTAGCGGCCAGCCGCTTGTGAGCACGCCGTGTTCCAGCGTCTCGGCGTCACCGCGCACCCGGTCCGGAGTGATGATCCGGTGGTCGGCGATCACAGCCCGGATCTCCCGGTCGAGGTCGTCGAGAACCGTTGTCGTCCATCGTGGTACCCGGGCGCCACCGGTCAGCCGTGCCCACGGCCACGACCCTTTCAGTTCGAGTTGAACCACGATGGGGACATGGCCGGGATTCGACATGGACCATGCACTGATGGTCTGCAGGGCGCCGGCCAGCGTCGGGCAACTGGTGCGGTAGTCGGCGTCGGGGCCGTGCATCACCTTGAAACCCGGCTCATCCCACAGACTCTCGGGGCGTGGACCACGGCGGCGCCACCGCCTGGCCAGCGGGTGGCGGTACAAGCCGCCCTGTGGGTCGGGATACAGATCCAGCTCGAGGCCCCGTACCGCCTGCTCGCCGAGCTGACGGCCCAACGGCAGGTGTTCATATCGGTAGGAGTCGAGGTTCGATCCCATCAACCAGGTGAACCGTTCGTCCGGCGGCATCAGCTGATGACTCGAGTTGTGCGTCGCCATGAACTGAATCTCGTTGAGTCGCAGGCCGGATGGCAGAGGGTCCGTCCCGTTCTCACCGCGGTGAACACGGGCCGATCTGTCGGATGTGGTCACTTGAGCAGTCGTGACATCCGGCGATCGGCCAGCACCTTGCCGCCGGTCTGGCACGTGGGGCAGTACTGAAAGGAACGGTCGGTGAACGACACCTCTCGAACGGTGTCACCACACACCGGACACGGCAGACCTGTTCGCGCATGCACTCGCAACCCGGATCGCTTCTCGCCTTTGAGCCGCGCGACCTCTTGCCCCTCGAGACGGCCGATGGCGCCTTCGAGCACGTCGTGGATCACGGCGTGAAGCTCGTCGATCTGGGTAGCCGACAACCCCTTTGCGGTCGCGAACGGCGAGAGCTTGGCGGTGTGGAGGATCTCGTCGCTGTAGTCGTTGCCGATACCGCTGATGGTGCGTTGGTCGGTGATCACCGTCTTGATGCGCGCGCTCGTCTTGCCGAGCAGGGCGGCGAGTTCGTCACGACTGAGAGCAAGCGCATCCGGACCGAGTGTCTTGATCCGTTCGACCTCGTCCAGGTCACGCACCAACCAGACTGCTAGACGTTTCTGTGTGCCCGCCTCGGTGACGTCGAAACCCTCACCGGGCAGACCGCAGTGCACCCGGAGTGCGATCGGCCCCTTTCCCCCGGGGCGCGGCGGGGCGGGTGAGAGGTTGTCCGACCATCGCAGCCATCCAGCGCGGGACAGGTGGATGATGAGGTGCAACCTGGCGTCCACATCGCCGGGGTCGGTCGCAGCGGTGGTGATGACCAGGTATTTTCCGACTCGCCCCACCGACTCCACGATGCGGCCCGTGAGCGCCGTGTACGGCGGGTCCGCCGTTTTGAGCACTGCCAGCGACGCCACGTCGACTCGTCGGATGGGCAATCCGGCGGCACGGCCATCAACGTAATCGGCGATGGCCTGCACCTCAGGTAACTCAGGCATGTAGACAGTGTGCTCTAGTAACCAGATGCGCTCTACTGGTTCGGCGTCGGACGCCGAGTTGGCCCGACTACTGGCCGAAGGCGCCGGGAAGATTCTCGTCGACATCCGCCACGAACACCTGCTGCAGGGGCGACTGCTCGGCGACGTCGGCGATGCGATGGCGCAGACCTGGATCGCCGCGGTGCTGGCCGAACACCGCCCCGCCGACGCAGTCCTGTCCGAGGAGGCACGCGACTCCGCCGGCCGTCTGCGCGCCGACAGGGTCTGGATCATCGACCCTCTCGACGGCACCCGCGAGTTCGCTTCCGGTCGCAACGACTGGGCGGTGCACGTTGCTCTGACGATGGGTGGCCAGCCCACCGATTGCGCGGTGTCGCTGCCTGCGATCGGTCAGGTGTTCGCCACCGACACCGTCCCCGTGGTCGAGGGTGAACTCACC
Organism: Williamsia sp. R60; assembly: GCF_054063855.1. NCBI lineage: Bacteria > Bacillati > Actinomycetota > Actinomycetes > Mycobacteriales > Nocardiaceae > Williamsia > Williamsia sp. R60. The sequence goes on along the minus strand of NZ_JBSSGR010000002.1, from coordinate 934,316 downwards.
GGCCGGATGGTGGCCTCACGCGGGTGGTCGTCGTACGAGGCCGACCACGTCTCCCGGCGCCTCGGTTTGCAGATGATGCCGATCGGGTCCGCGGGCGCCAAGGCGATGGCCGTGGTGCGCGGTGATGCCGACGCCTACGTCCACGCCGGTGGTCAATACGAGTGGGACAACTGCGCGCCGGTCGGAGTCGCCCGGGCTGCGGGTCTGCACTGCAGCCGCATCGATGGTTCGGAACTCGAATACAACCGGCCCAGCCCGTTCATGCCCGACTTCATCATCTGCCGCACCGAACTACGCGACCCCATCCTCGCCGCCATCGACGAGATCCTCTAGCCCAGCTCCCCGGAATTGGTGGGTTCGGGCGAGCAAACCCGCAGGTCGACCTCACCAAAACCCACCATCATCGGGGTTTGCGGAGCAGATAGATGTCCATGATCCAGCCGTGCCGCTCACGCGCGGCAGTGCGGACGTCGCGGATCTGCTCCCCCACCTCGCCGACGGTTCCGTCGATCAAGATCTCGTTCTCGGTTCCGAGGTAGGCACCCCACCAGATGTGGTCGAGCGCATCTGCGGTGTCCAGGAAAGCGCAGTCGGCATCGAGCATCACCACCTGGTTGGCGGCCACCTCCCCAGGGGTGTCGGCGAGCTTGCGTCCGGTGGTGATGTGGATGGGTTCGCCGATCCGGTTCAGCAGGATCCGATGGGCCGCGGTCAGCGCCGAGACACTGGAGATTCCTGGAATGACGCGATGGTCGAGGCCGATGTGCCCACGACCGATGATCGTGTCGACGATCCGCAGGGTGCTGTCATACAGGGCCGGATCACCCCACACCAGGATCGCCCCCACCCCTCCCTCTGGCAGTTCGTCGATCAGGGCCCGCTCGATGAGGTCAGCCCGGGCGTCGTGCCATCTGCGGACCTCGGCGGCGTAGTCGGCGGGGTTGCGATCGCGCGGCGGGTCGGGCACCTCGACAAACCGGTACCCGCCCTCGAGATAGCGCTCGCAGATCTCCTGACGCAGTCCCACCAGCGACTGCTTCACCTCGACTCCCCGTTCGGGAGCCTTGTCCAAGACGAAGAACACCTCCACCGACTTCATCGCCTCGATGGCCTCGATGGTGACCTGCCGCGGATCGCCGGGGCCGATACCGATGACCAGAAGCGTCCGCTCGGTCACGGCCGCGCCTTGGGCAGGTTGTGGAATCTGCTCGTGATGTCGAGGATTGCCCGGCGCGGCAGCACACGACGAAGCGCGAACACGATCGGCGCCCGATTACCTTTGGCGTACAGCGGTTTTGGATCCGGACTCAGCGCCGCGTCGACGACGACCTCGGCCATCTCGACAACGCCGAGACCGGCATCCTCATTGCGGCGGGCGGCCGCAGCGACGATGTCGTACTCGCGTCGGTAGGCGGAGTCGTCGGCGATGAAGTAGCCCCGGCGGTCGCCGATGCCGGTGGCGATGGTGCCGGGCTCCACGGTGCAGATGGCGACGCCGAAGGGCGCGAGTTCGCGACGAGTCGCGTCGGCGAAACCTTTGATGGCGCATTTGGTGGCCACGTAGGTCGACCGGAAGGGCAGCGGGAAACTCGCCAGCATCGAACCCACCATCACCACGGTGCCGCGACCACGCTGACGCATCCCTGGCAGAACCGCCTTGGTCAAGGCGATCGGACCGAAGACGTTCGTGGCGAACAGCTTCTCGATCACCTCCATCGGGGTGTCCTCGAGCGGCCCCATCTGGCTCTCGCCTGCGTTGTTGATCAAGATGTCCACCGCCCCGGCCTGCTCGGCGCATCGGGCAATGCTGGCCGGATCGTTCTGGTCCAGCTCGAGATAGCGGACGCCGGGGATGGGATCGGTCACAGACTCGGGGTGACGGCTGGTACCCAGCACGGTCAGCCCACGAGACACCAATTGACGAGCTACTTCGGCACCGATGCCACTGGAAGCGCCGGTGATCAGCACAGTTCGGGTCATGCGAACACAGTAGGCGGTTGCCGACAGCTGACCGAAAGCCTCCGCCGACGATGAGTTTTCGGGTTGACCACGGTCAGTTCTCGCAGGGTGGTCATTTAAATCAGTGGCGAACCTGGGAATTACCTGAGCATCCTTTGTTGTTGGACCGGGTCGAGTGTGGGAAGTGGGTGTGGGCCTGTGATTGTCGGAATCACGTTGGCGTTGCTGGCCGCGGTCGGCTACGGACTGTCGTCGGTGATGCAGGCGCTCGGTGCGCGCCAGGCGGCACGCGAGAACGCCGATGACCACCGCATGTCCACCGCGGCGGGTTCGCCCACGTTGCAGTCGACCGTCGCCACCGCACTCACCGGCGTGTTCATCGTCGGCGCGTTGTTCGACGTCTTGGGTTTCATCGCCGGTGCCGGTGCCGCACGCGCATTGCCACTGTTCCTGTCCCAGACCATCGTCGCCGGAAACCTCGTGGTCACCGCCCTCTTGGGCACCCGGTTGCTGGGAATCAAACTCCATGGCCGCGACTGGGCAGCCATGGGCACCGTGATGGGTTCGCTGCTGCTGCTCGGGGCCGCGTCAGAACCGCACACCTCATACGAGACGTCGAGGTCGTTGCATTGGGCACTGTTGCTGGCCACCCTGCTAATTGTCGGCTTGTCACTGTTCGGTGTGCGGCGTATGGGACGCGGCGGATCGGTGGCGGCCGGGGCCGCAGCAGGTTTGCTGTTCGGTGCGGTCGCGATCGGCGTCAGAGTGCTCGACGGCGTGTCCCCGTTCTCGATGTCCACCATGCTCGCCGACCCGGCGGCCTGGGTCATCGCCATTGCCGGGGCCGCAGGTTTCTACTTGCACACGGTGGCGCTGCAGCTCGGTGCGGTCAACGGGTCGACCGCGGCGCTGGTTGTCGGTGAAACCGCGGCACCGGCCATCGTCGGAGTCATGTGGCTCGGCGACTCGACGGTGCCGGGGCTCGAATGGCTTGCCCTGGCAGGTTTCACGTTCGCCACACTCGGCGCGGTTGCCGTTGCGATCTTCGGAACGGCAGAAGCCGAACGTTCCGCTGAGGAGAATCTTCGGGGCGATCGTGCGGACTTCTCGTCCGGCGAGTTCACCGTACCGGCTGACTGCAGCTCGTTGGAGCATCCACCAGTGAGCAGAACTGGGCCGGCCGGGTGGGTCGATAATCTGACCGAACGCCTTCACCGGAGATGATGTCGCGGTAGGCGGCCACCGCATCGGTCGGCTGCCGGGTCAGTGACGGGTCGGACTTCACATCGACGCGGTAGAGGCCGAATCGTGATGCGTAACTGCCCCATTCGTAGTTGTCGGTGATGGACCAGTAGTTGTAGCCGACCACGTTCATACCGTCGGACTTGGCGCGGGAGATCCAGTATGCGGCGTCGCGGAGCTGGTCTTCACGCTTGTACCCGTCGGGCCTCGGTTCGCCGTCCTTGGTGGGCATACCGTTCTCCACGATGTAGAGCGGCGTGCCAGGGAACTTTCGCGCGTAATACCGCAGCGCGTAGTAGAGCCCATCCGCCGACGTGGATGCCTTCCAGTACTCCTCGGTCGCGGCGTTGTAGGTATTCAAATCCGTTGCGGCCACGGAGTAGTAGTAGTCGATGCCCACGAAGTCCTGCTTGTCGGCGATGCGGTCGAGGAAGAGTGCATCGAGGGCCGGCTGCACGGTCGGCAGATAGGCCGAGTTCGACGACACCCAGGCGCCTGGCTGACGGGCGTGGATGTAGTCGTAGATGGCGCGGTGCACGTGTACGAGTTGGTTCATCATCAGCGGAACGTTTTGGGGCGCAAGACCACCGAAGTTCACCTCACGAAGAAAGGTGTAGACCAACGGTTCGTTGATGGTGATCCAGATCGGATCGTATGCGGCGTAGCGGTCGACCACCGCGCGCGCGTTCGCGAGCCAGTCCGCAGCCATCGTCGGGTTGTTCCAGCCACCACGATCAGCAGCCCAGCCCGGGTACACCCAATGGTCGAGGGTGATCATCGGGCGCATCCCCGCACGCAGGATGTGATGGATCACGTCGTCGTAGTAGGCGAGTTCCTGTTGGTCCCATACCCCCGGTGAAGGCTGAATCCTCGCCCACTCGATGCTGATCCGGTACACCTCGACACCCATCGACCTCGCGTTCTCGATGTCTTCGGCGTAGCGGTGGCGGAAGTCGACGGAGGTACCGACGCGGTCGTGGACCCGTGTGCTGTTCGAGTAGCGCAGCCAGTTGCTGTCCGGGGAGCTGCCCTCGGACTGGAATCCTGCCGAACCGACGCCCCACAGGAAGTCGTCACCGAGCACCGCACCCTGCGCCGAAGCGGGCGCGGCCGGGACGGCCACGGCGACGAGAATCGGGAGAACAACCGCGAGAATCCGCCTGATCATGGTCATCTCCGAGTCAGATCGTAAATGCGAGGTTGCCGAGCACAGCATCTGCGAGGTCGGAATCGCCGGTCACCTCGACGGCCGACGGATCAGCACTTGTCCGTCCACCGATCAGACGGGCGAGATCTGCGATGTCGAGGCGCAGCACCAAGGTCGGTTCCTCGGCGAACTCAGGGACCATTGCCGCTCGGCCGTCGACGGCAATGTTCACTGTTCTGGGAGTCAGGCCGGTGATGTCGAAGCGCACCCGACTGCCTGTCGGTGCCCCCGCCTTCTTTCCGACGAGGTAGGGCAGAGATTGGGTGATCTCGTCGGCGGCGAACCGCGCACTGACTGCATCATCCGGCGCAGGCAGTCCGAGGGTGTCGCGCACGTCCAGTTCATGCATCCAGCAGTCGAAGACCCGGATCCGCATGAATCTGCCATAGGTGTCCGGCCCTGCCGGGGTGAATGAGTCGGCGTCGAAGTCGTCTTGGGTTGCCGCGTCGAGGGCGGCAGTGCGGCGCTTGATGGCGTCGCCGAAGTCAGCCATCGTGGTGGCCCTCCCCTGTGCGCGGTAGTGCACCAGCCACCGCTCGTTCATTGCCGCGATGTCGTTACGAACGTGCGGATAGGCGGTGACGTCGGCCTCGACCACGGGCTCCAGATCACCGAGAAGCATCAACTCCGTGGTGAACACGTGGGTCACGATGTCCCCCACCGACCACCCCGGCAGCGTCGAGGGGTGCTTCCACTGGTCGTCGGTCAACGAGTCGGCCAATCGGTGCACAGACGCCCAGACCGCGGTGAGCGCTTCGATCGCGGGTTCCCTGGGCACAATGGTTCGGCTCATGGTTGGTGACATTACGGATGCCACCGGTCCGAGTCGCCAGGATTCGGCCGATGGGCGGGGCCGAACTGTGCACGAACCCGCGCGCGCCTAGAATTCGTGAAATGACCAGTGACAAGAATTTGCATACGCAGATCACCGACCTGATCGCGCAGGAGAAAGAACTGCGTGACCAGGTGTCCAACGGCGAGATCAGCCCCGACGACGAGCGTTCGCAGCTCAGCGACATCGAGGTTCAGCTCGACCAGTGCTGGGATCTGCTCCGCCAGCGCGACGCCCTCCGTCGGGCGGGCAAAGACCCTGACGACGCCGAAGTCCGTCCGCCGAATGTGGTCGAGGGTTATCTCAACTGAGTTGGTAAGTTTGTCGGGTCCGCCCTCGTAGCTCAGTGGATAGAGCACCGCTCTCCTAAAGCGGGTGTCGCAGGTTCGATTCCTGCCGGGGGCACTTCCTGTGCCCGACGTTCGAGATGTCAGACCCGCAGGGCCAGCGACACCACCAGCCGCGACGCCTGATCGCCGAGGTCGAGTCCGGTCACCTCCTGGGCTCGCCGAACCCGGTATCGCAGCGTGTTCGGATGCACGTGCATGGTGGCGGCAGCTGTGCGCACGTCGCCGAACGCATCCAGGTAGGCGCGGACGCTGGCCACCAGGTCGGAGCCGTGGGTGCGGTCGTAGTCCCTCAGTCGGCCCACTCTCGGGTCGACGAGATCCGGGTTGTCGGCGAGCAGTCCGACGATCTCGCCGAGCAAGACGCCGGTGCGCGACTCCGCGACGGTGGTCACCACGTCGATCAACGCGCCTTCCCGCGATGCCGCGTCCAGGACCCGGTCGATCTCGGTCCGCAGGCCCGGCACCGCCGCCAGACCAGCGGGCGAATCGGCAATGACTCCCCGGATCGGCATGGCGAACCGGCGGTCGGCCGCTGCCACCGTGCTCTGCACCCAGCGCACCGTCGATGCTCCGCCGTCCGTGTCCGGCAAGATGACGTACACCCTCTCACCGACCGCGGCAGTCACTGAATCCGGACGAAAAGCGCTGGCGTGCAGCGTGACTGCCGGCAGATAGGCGGCAACGGAATCCGTCGGCAACTGTGCGGGAAACCGACGTGCCAAACCGACGACGGTAGCGGGGCCTGAACGCGGAATGTTCAGGGCGTCGGCGAGATACGGGATGTCGACGGTGTCACCGCGCAGGCCCAGCAGCCGTTGCACCTGTTCGGCATGCACGGAAGGGACCGCTGCAGCGCGGGAGATGATGCGAGCGGCCACGGCTGCAGCGCCGGCGATCACGTCGCCGGAATCGGGCGACAGTTCGGCCTTTCCCTGCTGGAGCCACAAGGTCCCGAGATACTCACTGCCTCTTGGGGTTCTGATGCCCACGGCAATTCTTGGTCGCAGCCCGAGGTCGTCGCGAGCCGCCACCGACACCACGTCTGGCCCCGCTCTCAGAGCAGTGAACACGCCCCACTGACGAAGCCAGTCGAGCATCTCCGGTGGGCCCTCCCGTCCGAGGATCGACAACCGACGAAGGGCATCGGCTTGTTCATCAGATGAGCTGTACGCCAACACATGTGAGCCCGCATCCTCGATGCTGACAAGTCCGCCGGTCCGATCTGCGACCGCCTGCGCGAGAGCAAACAAATCACCCGCCGTGCCGCTTGCCATCGATTCCGAGGACTCGGCACGAGCGTGGTCGAGGACCCGCCCGATCAAGTTGTAGATCCGTTCCCACCGCGCATGCGGATCCACCGCGACCACAGCGATACCAGCGGACACCGCGCGCCGGGTGACGTCCCCGTCCGGCGCCTTGAGCAGGATGGCCGTCGGAGCATGGCTGCCGAGACTCGCCAACCACGCCATCACCTGCGCTGGCGTGACACCGACGAGCAGGGCCAACTCGGCCGCTCTGGCCCCGCGTCCCACCCCGAGGTGCAGGTCATCCGCGTCGAGTAGGGAGGCTGCGGTCACCGGGCAGTCGAGTCCTTCGGGCGCCTCCACCAGCGTGACGAGCGTTCCGTCGAGTGCCAGAAGCAACCGCCCGAGTGTCACGGCCCCGCGACCATCGGTATCTGCCATCGGCACCCCTTGTTCGATCGGCCCAAGAACTCACTCCATCTTAGTCCGATCGGCCATATCGCCGGGCCGTTGATGGCGCTGTAGTTGAGGACATGGACGCCATCACCACACCCCCACCTGCCCACAACGAACCCGTGCACACCTATGCCCCCGGATCTCCGGAACGCTCCCGGATCGTGGCCACCCTGGCCGAGATGAGCGCCGCCGACCCGATCGAACTCCCCCACGTCATCGGCGGCACACATGCCAGCGGTTCAGGCGCCGCGATCGCGGTGGTCCAGCCACACGCGCACCACGAGGTGCTGGGCACACTGACAAACGCGACCACACACGATGCGCGCAGAGCGGTCGACGCTGCGCTCGCCGCCGCGCCGGACTGGGCGGCAACATCTTTCGACGAACGCGCAACCATTTTGCTCCGGGCTGCGGACCTCCTGTCGGGACCTTGGCGCGAGAAGATAGCCGCCGCAACGATGCTGGGCCAGTCGAAGAGCGTGCAGCAGGCCGAGATCGATGCGCCGTGCGAGCTCGTCGACTTCTGGCGGTTCAATGTCGGGTTCGCTCGCGAGATCCTGGCCGAGCAACCCGTCTCCAGCCCTGGGGTGTGGAACAGGCTTGATCATCGCCCACTCGAGGGGTTCGTCTACGCCATCACCCCGTTCAACTTCACCGCGATCGCCGCGAATCTGCCGACAGCACCGATGCTCATGGGCAACACGGTGGTCTGGAAGCCGTCGCCGACGCAGACCTACGCCGCGTATATGACCATGCAGCTACTCGAAGCCGCAGGCCTTCCCCCGGGCGTCATCAACATGGTCACCGGCGACGGCATCGCCGTGTCAGATGTCGCGTTGGCCGACGAGAACCTCGCAGGCATCCACTTCACAGGCTCAACCGCCACATTCCAGAATCTGTGGCGGGAAGTGGGAAGCAATATTCAGCGCTATCGCGCCTATCCCCGACTCGTCGGCGAGACCGGAGGCAAAGACTTTGTCGTGGCGCACGATTCGGCCGACCCCGACGTTCTGCGCACAGCCTTGATCCGCGGCGCGTTCGAATATCAGGGCCAGAAGTGCTCGGCAGCCTCGCGCGCGTACATCCCGAGGTCGGTGTGGGACAAGATGGGCGACGACTTCCTCCAAGAAGCAAATGCCCTCTCATACGGCGATGTCCGCGACCTCTCCAACTTCGGCGGCGCAGTCATCGACAGACGGGTTTTCGACAAGGCCGTCTCCGCGATAGAACGGGCGAAGTCGGTGCCGTCATTGACGATTGCGGCGGGCGGTGACTACAACGACGCAGAGGGCTACTTCATACGTCCGACGGTGCTGCTCAGTGACGACCCCTCCGACGAGGCCTTCCACAAGGAGTACTTCGCTCCCATCCTCGCGGTGCACGTGTATGACGACGGACAATTCGATTCTGTTGTACAGGAGATCAATTCATCGGCAAGCTACGCACTGACCGGGGCAGTGATCGCCGATGACCGGACGGCCGTCGAAGCCGCGATGACCGGGTTGCGCAACGCGGCAGGCAACTTCTACGTCAACGACAAACCCACCGGCGCCGTGGTCGGGCAACAGCCGTTCGGTGGAGGGCGCGCCTCGGGCACCAACGACAAGGCGGGGTCGAAGCAGAACCTGATGCGCTGGACATCGACACGCACCATCAAGGAGACCTTCGTCCCGGCGACGTCGGCGGGGTACCCACACATGGAGCGCGACGACGCCGGGCGCGGTGAGTGACATGACCGGCGTGACCGCGGGTGCAGCACGCACCATCATCATGGCTGCCGCCTCCAGCGACCGGATCAAGCGAACCGCTGAACGAGTCCCGGTGACCCGGAACGTGGTGTCGCGCTTTGTTGCCGGCGAGTCGCATCGTGAGGTGATGGACGCCGGGGTCGGGCTGTTGAACTCTGGTCGGATGATCTCCATCGACCACCTCGGTGAGGACACCACCGACGAAGCGCAAGCCGACGCCACTGTGCAGGCGTACCTGAGGTTGATCGGGATGTTGGGCGACCACATCGAGTCGGCCGCCGGCTCGCATCCGGTGGAGGTGTCACTCAAGCTGTCGGCGCTCGGCCGCGCCTTGCCTCGGCACGGGGAGAAGATCGCACTGGAGAACGCCCACCGGATCGCATCCGCAGCAGAGGACGCGGGAGTGTGGGTGACCGTCGACGCCGAGGACCACACCACCACTGACTCGACATTGCGGATTGTCCGTGAACTACGTGCCGATTTTCCGGCGCTGGGAACGGTTCTCCAGTCGTACCTGCACCGGACCGAGGACGATTGCCATGAGTTCTCGGCACCTGGCTCGCGGATCCGGCTCTGCAAGGGCGCCTACGCCGAACCCGCCGAGGTGGCGTTTCAACGCAAAACCGATGTCGATGCGGCCTATGAACGCTGCTTGCGGGTGCTGATGAACGGGCAGGGATACCCGATGGTGGCCAGCCATGATCCGGCCATGATCACCGCCGCCGCGGCCATGGCCGCCGACGCCGGACGCGCCACCGACGACTGGGAACACCAGATGCTCTACGGGATCCGGAGCGCCGAACAACTCAGACTCGTCGGCGAGGGCCGTCGAGTCCGTGTCTACGTTCCCTTCGGTTCACAGTGGTACGGCTACTTCATGCGCCGACTGGCCGAACGCCCGGCGAACGTGGCGTTCTTCCTGCGAGCGTTGGTGTCTCGGGGGTAGATCGATTCTGTCGGCTGGAGTCGGAGGATGTGGGTCCCGTGGGTGCAAACCCTCCGGCTCCAGCCACACCCTCCGGTTGCAACCGGAGTAACTCACCGCAACCGGAGGTTCTGCGCCGCGAGCAGCCAACCGCGACAAACGAACCCGCCGCCCGCAAGCCACAGTCGGAGGATGTGGCCCCGTCCCCGCAAACCCTCCGACATCAGCCACATCCTCCGGTTGCAACCGGAGGAACTCACCACAGTCGGAGGATGTGGCCCCTCAACCGGGGATTACGCCACCTCGGATGAGCGCGGATCGCAGTTTCGCGTGCAGGCGACCTGGATTGAGGAGGTCATCCCACGACCACCGGACCACCACGATTCCGATGGCGCGCAGCCGATCCTCGCGTAACTTCTCGCGGTACACGGCGTCCTCGGGCCGCTCATTTTCCGCAAGGGTCCCGAGATACTTGATTCGACCGTCGAACTCGCCGACGACCTTTCCATCCCAGTCGAAATCCGTTCGGCCGATCAATCCGTCCGCGTCGAAGAACTCCGTCTGCAACGTCGGCGTCGGGATGTCTTTCCAACCGGCCATCAAGGCTCGACTGACCGATTCACCAACGGATTCCGCGTCCCCGTCAGCCGTCAGTAATGCGCGACGCAACATCCCGATACCGGCGGCGTGTGGGGTTCGCGCCGCGATGGTGTGTAGCTCGGCCAGCGTCACGCCCGACCTCAGGGCATCGTCCAATGCGGCAACGGCCTGTTCAAACGTTCCCGCCCGCGCCACATCACACGCCGTCACTGCTCGGCTGGTCACTCGAATACCGTCGATGAGCACGATGTCGGTGTCGGCAAGGAGGGCATGGTGGACGTGAACGTCGCCCTCCCGCTTGCCCTTGGTCCGCGCAATCAAGTGGACGTATCGCTGGTCCGGTCGAAAGAGCTGCATCCGATGACACACCGCTGCCGACTGATGGCTCACGACACGAACTCTCGAACGCCCGGCAACCGCGATCACGCGCCGGCGGTACTCGTCATCCGGTGAGAGGGCGACGCCATCAGCAGGCGCCGAAACGCCGCGGACAACCGGCTGGATGATTCCGGCCCGCCGTGCCGCTCTCAGCTGCGAGTCACTACCGAACCCGCCTTGGACCACTGTCTTTCGCCGGATGAGCCCGAACTCCGATGACTGCATCTACCCATCGTCGTTGCACCCGCCGACCAGGTACCGCCAAAAAAGGGCCCTCTGTGGACAGTTTCGAGTGTGTGCACAGGTCCACACCCTCCGACTCCAGCCACATCCTCCGACTGCAACCGGAGGAACTCACCAAAGTCGGAGGAAGTGCCGACACACCTCTGCACACCACCCCAACCACCACACCCTCCGATATCAGCCACACCCTCCGACTGCAACCGGAGGAACTCACCACAACCGGAGGAAATGCCAACCCACCCCCGACAACTCAGTACCCGATGAACCGATCGGTGTGCAGACGCCACGGCTGCCAGCGCAAGGCGGGTTCGGCGCGAATCAGCATGGGCTTGAGCGCAGAGAGCATCATCGGCGGGCCAGAGAGGTAATAGTGCGCGCCGGGCCGCGCGACAGCAGCGACGTCATCAACACTCACCAATCCCCCGACCACGGTGATCACCTGGGCTCCACGGGCGCGCGCCGCATCCAGCACATCGCCGTACACGAGGCGGTCCTCAGAGTTTGCGGCGTAGATCAGCGAGACCTTGGTGAGGTCGGTGTCGCCGCGCGCCGTGAGGTCGGCGAGCATCGACCGGAATGGCGTGATACCGATACCGCCGGCGATGAACACAATAGGAGAGCGCAGGTTTCGTGGCAGCGTGAAGTCGCCGCCGACCTCGTCGACGTACAGACGGCGCCCCGCACCGTCTTCGATGAGACGCCGCTTGAACTCCGAGGGACGGCCGCTGACGGTGAATCCGAAGCGGGTGGTGCCCTCCCCCGGCGCGCCCGCCAGAGACAGAACCCTACGGGTGCCCTGCTTTTCGGGTGCCGGACTCCATGTGGGAGCAGATATCTGGGCCCATTGCCCGGGCCGGAACCGCAACCCCGGTGAGGCCAGCACCTCGTATGTGTCGGCGCCGATCGGCTGCACGGACTCGACCTCGAGTATGTGCCGTCGCCACTGCCGGCCGACGACAAACGTGAACAGGCTGCCGGCCAGCAGCGCTATCTCCGGTACGAACTCCAATGTGTACTCCGACGTGATCTCGAAGGACTGATTCCAGTACATCAACACGGCGACAAGAGCGGCATAGACGAGTGTGGGGATGCGACTGGTCGGCGACGTCAAGGGTTCGGTCAGCATGATGGCCGCCACGAAGAGCAGTGGCGTGGACTGGAATCCGAGCTGCAGCGCGTCGCCCACGGGTGTGCCGTTGTCAGCCGCGACCACGATCATCGTCAGGACGGCCACCACCAGGAACACCCCGACGAGCCACCATTCGCGCAGCTTCCACACCACCGCGGCACCGACGACGATCATCGCGACCATCAACGGTTCGGCTGCAATCCACCAGACCGGGTACAGGAACGGCCCGACCGAGAAGTACGCGAACAGATAGCTCACCACCGCGCCGGCTACAGCCGGGTTCACAATATGTCGACGACGCACGGCGACAACATATTTGGAGGCGCTGGCGATCGCGGCCGCGAGAACGAGTCCCCATGCACTGTCGGTGTCGGTGAGCCCGGGAAAGATGAAGAACAGGATCAGGGCGGTGATCAACCACGACTCGCTACCCGGCGGCACCCGCACGATGGCGGCACAGAGGTATGTCACGGCGGCACAGACGACCACGAGAATGGCCAGTGATCCGAGCAGTTCGGTTGCTGTGTAGGCGAAGTCGGCGCCGAACGCGGCGACGATGATTGCGTAGGCCGCCAGGATCGCCAACGCGATCAACACGAACCGGTACATCGACAATCGGTCCACGGCGCGGACGATCTTCATAGGAAAAGCTCCAGTTCTCTGGCGTGCGAATGTTCGACTGTGCCGTTGGCGCGCACCACAACGAAGTCGAACTCAAAGTGGCTCAACAGCTTCTGTGCGGGAGTGAAGAACAGCGCCGTGGACAGTCCGTCGGCGATCATGGTGTCGTCGGCGATCACCCAGGTCGCCAGCACCTCACGGGTCGGCGCGGACGTGACGGGATCGACGATGTGGTGCCAATCGGCCCACGCGCGGCGGTTGCCCGCGGAGCCACAGATCGCGTTGTTCTCGATGACCACCGTGCCGATGGCCTTGGTCGGGTCGGTGGGGTGTTCCAGCGCGATGCGATGAGGTGCGACACCGGCCCTGATGTCACCGCTCCCGTTGACCAGGTACTCATCGAAGCCCGCCGCTTTCACCAGTGCGCTGACGCGGTCCACCGCGAATCCTTTGCCGGTGGCCCCGACATCCAGCAGGCACGGAGACCGTACCTCCAGCTGACCCTGCCACCCGCCCAGCACGTCGTCCCAGGCCGGGACGGTCGCAATCGTCTCGCCCGGCTGCAAGGTGTACTCGGCGTCGTATCCGGCGTCTGCCAGGGTTTGTCCCACCATGGGCGTCACCATTGCGCCGGTCAGTTCGTACAGCGTGCGGTGCAGGTCGAGCAATGGCTGGTCAGACGGCTCCACCGGGTAGGTGCCGGGCGCGCGGGCAATCGAGGCGACCATCGAGTCGGGCCGGAACCGAGACCAGGTGCGGTCGATGCGGTCGAGTTCACCGAGGACCGAGGCCTGCAACACTTCGGGCACGGCCTGCGACAGGGTGATATCCCAGGCCGTGCCCAGTGCGGTGAACACCCACTCATTCGAATCGGTCACGACAAGGCGGGTGTCGATCAGGCCGCGGCGTCGGTCTTGATCTGGTCGATGGCGTCGTTGAAGCCCCCCGACGTCAGGGAGGATCCGGATACCTTGCTGACGTCGAGTTCGTCGATGCTCTTGCCGACAACCAGTGCGTCGATGCCGCTCTTGAACTTGCCCTGGAAGTCGGCCGAGGTGCCCTTGGTCTGGCTGGTGTCCACCGACAGCGCGGTGATCACCGAGTTGGACAGGGTGACGGTGACGCCGAGTTGCTGTTCGCCGCCGGGTGATTGGTAGGAGCCGACGGCGGTGTATTCGCCGTTCTTGTAAGCCGAGGTGGCTGCTTCGTTCTGCACTGCGCTGGTGTCGGCAGCGGTGCTGTTGGCCGCCGCGGTCGTGGAGCTTGCTGCGGTGCTGCTTCCGTCGTCGCCACAGGCGGCGATGGCCGCTCCCGCTGCTGCAATGACTGCAGCGACCTTGCCCGCGTTGACGATTCGGCTGTTGTGGAATGAAGTCGATGTCGAGGTCATGGCTCCATACTGCCGCTCCAGGGTCGACCGTGGTCCGTTTCAGGGGCCTTTGACAGCAGACTCTCAGATCTCAGCCGGCTTTAAGCGGACTCGTTGTAGAACTGAATTTTTTACCGTCCAGCTGCGGCGATCCGCGCCGCGACCGCGTCGATGAACACATTCGAGATGTCTGCGGGCGTCTCTGCAACGTAGCTGCTTCCGCCGGTGGCGTCCGCGATCTGCTTGAGTGATTCGGCGTCTGCGTCCTCGGTGATGCCGATAGTGAGGATGAGCACCGGTCTGGCCGGATCCTCGAGCCGTTTCAGTTCGGCCAGCAAACCCTGGAGGCTGATCGAGTTGTCGTCCTCGTTCTGGCCGTCGGTCAGGAGGATGACGCTGTTCGAATAGTTGGGGTCATAACTGTCCTGGACCTCTTTGAACGCCGCGAGCGTCGTGTCGTAGAGCCCGGTGGCGCCGCCAACCCGACCCGGAAGCGTCACGATCTGCGACTCCAGGTATTTGCGATGGGTCTGGCCATCGGCATCAACGGTGTCGAGGCGTTCGATGGGAGCGATCGGCAGCCAGTCCTGATCCGGTCCACCCATGTCGATGGAGAACAGCCACGCACCCAGCGCCGAATTGTTCGGGAAGATCTTCAGGCCGTTCTGGCTGGCCTCCACGAGCATCTCGGCCCGGGTTGACGTACCCGCCGGTTCACGCATCGAACCGGACGCGTCCTCCACCACCAGCGTGCGAATCGGCACCCCGAGTACTGCCCACTGCCTGAGCGCTTTCTCTTCCTGCGCAGGGTCTTTGAGCGTCAGCACCTTCACCGCACCCACGCCCCCTTCCGGCGACGGCGCGTCGATGGCCGTTCGGAATCCGGCGGTGGTCAGCGCTTTCGCGCCGTCCTCGGACGTGATGTGTTCGGCCAGTTGTTCACCCGCTGCGGCCACGATCTCTTTCCGAGCTGCCGACGCGGTGTTGAGCATCGGATAGTCGAGGATCATGGTGCCGTCGGCGGGGATCGCGGCTCGCAGACCACTGTTTCCGCTGGTGTTCTGGAACTCGATGAAGTGCTGCTCGCTGACCACTGTCGGCGACTCGCTGCCTGCAGCCACCTGGAGCCGGTCGATGTCGGAGTCGCCCCCGATGCGGGCGTTGCCCTGCTGCAGAGCCAGCAGGGTCATTCCATCGGTGAACTGCTTGCGGTCGATGGCGCCGGCCTGTTCGGCCGCAAGCGCTCCGACGATCGGCGCGTCGCCGGTGCTGGAGTCGATGGGGTTGCCGAGGCGCAGGCCGGGCAGCTTCATGACGTCGACCCAATTGGTCAGCGCCGGAACATCTTTACCTGCGACCACCACCGGGCTGGCCGCAACGGATTCGGCGATCACGTCGCGCTGCACGCGGGCCTGGTCGGTGACCTTGCGGGCGCGAGCCTGCGAATCGGCGATCCACAGGTCGGGCGCCTGATCACCCTTGGTGAGCTGGCCGGCGACGTTGGCACCGCTGACCGCAGCCACATTGAAGTCGTAACACGAGTCGGCCGACGCCTCGGCCGCCAGGGGCTTGAGGGTCGCAGCCATCGACGGATCGGCGATCACCGACACCGCCTCACGCGAGTCACAGTCGCTGCCGGACGACGCCCAGACCGTCCGCCAGAGAATCAGCCCGGCCACCAACACCGCGACGACAACCAGCGCAAGAAGCGCCCAGCGGGCGCCGCCGCCCCCACCGCCACCCCGACCGCCGTCTCGACCCTCACTGAATCCGAAGTCGTCATCGGCCCTGCTATCGACCCCATGTCGACCCATGCGTCACCCACCCTGTTGTTTCGAGGTTCGCCGGATTCTATCCACAGCGAATCAGGAACCAACACCCCAGATGGTGGCGGGTAGACGCCAGACCCGGCTCGCCTCAGGTCTGGCGAACGGCTCTACGGTCAGGAGTAAAGATCGCGAAAGTTCTTGAGTGATTGGTTGATCTCACCTTTGAGGATCTTCGCGGTACTGCGAATGATCAACGACATCATCGGCGATCCGGTCAGGTTCACCTCGAGTCCTACCTTTGACCCACTCTTGGCGGGCTCCACCGTCAGTGTCAGGGTGACCGTGACGCCACCCTTGCCGTCGCCCTTCAGGTCCACCCGGCGGGCCGGATCGAACTCATCCACCACCCAGTCGAAACGAAGCTTGGCATTCTTGGCCGCGATGACCGAAGACACCTTCGTGCCCTTCTGGATCTCGTCGGGGCTGGGCAACTCGCTACGCCAGCCATCGTGCAGAGTGAGCCACTCGCCATACCGCGACAGATCGAGCACATGCGCCCACGCGTCTTCCGGGGACTGGTTCACGTCGATCGAATCTTTGACCTTTGCCATAGGTGCGACGTTAGCGCTCCGACACCGGCAACCGGTGGACCGTAGCCATCGGTGTCATGCCGGGCAGGTGTCCGGGGCGGGTTCACCAGCGAAGCGATCGCCGATCCAGTCGATCGCCGGGCCTGTCACACCGAGATTGGTGTGCCCGCCGTCGGGCTTGCGAACCACCTCGATCACGTCGCCGCCGGCACACGCACGCTGCACTGCTGCAGCGGTCCATGCGGGCAAGATGATCGAGTCCTGGTCGCCGAATGCGACGAAGAGCGGTCCGGCTGCCCGGCCCGCAGGCAACGCGTCTTGCTTCAGGATCGTGCGGATACGGTCCACTGCCTCCTGATCGGCGACGGCCGCGTCTCCAGGGGCGACGCTCATCGCCGCGCTGAATCGGTCCACCATGGCTGTGGGACCGCAGGATGTGAAGACTTCGGCGTTGTCGGCCAGCCCTCCGCGTATGTAGTCGTCCGCGTCGAAATCGGGGTACACCTCCCTCAATCCCTCGATGAGGTTGGGGATGAAGATTTTCTGAGCGTCGGTGTACGCCATCTGCGTTCCGGCGTCGGTGATCGGCGAGAGGTCGGCAGCAGGTGCCAATGCGGCCGCCCCGACGAACTCGAGACCCTGGCCGTAGTCGTCTGCGTAGTCGGCCGACGCCCACGCGGCCTGGCCGCCCTGTGAGGCACCCATTGCCGCCCACCGATCGGAGGTGTCCGGAACGAGATTCCGAGCGGCACGCACGGCATCGATCATGTTGTAGGCGATCGTCTTCGGTTCGAGGTACGGGTGGCCAGGCGCATCCTTCACCCAGGTACCCAGCCCCTGGTAGTCACTGGCCGCCACCACGTATCCGCGCCCGACCAGTCGAGTGATGGCACCGTCTTCGCCGAGAAGGTCTGGGTAGTCCGACGGACCGCAACTCTCGTCGGTACCTGTTGTTCCGTGACCGAAGGCGACGATCGGCCAGCCACCCGCAGGCGGCTCTCCGTTCGGGACGGCGATCACGCCGGACACCTCCGTGCCGAACCCGCCCTGGTATCCGGCGGTCGAGCGATAGATGACACGCGTCACCTCGGCCACGTCACTCAGGGAGGAACTCGCCTGGAAAGGCATCTGCTCGACGATGTCGCCGCGCTCGCCGGGCGCCGGAGCCGGTGGACGATCCGAATCCGGGGCCGGAACAGACGAGGACTGGACAGACGACAGCGGCGAGGACGCGGCCGTTCGACCGTCGTCCTCGCCGCCGGCGCACGCGCTCACCGACAGCAGCACAATCGCTGCTGCCGGGATCGCCTTACCGAGGAGGCTGATGACCGGGGTTCTGGTGGCCGGGGTTGTTCCCGTCCTGCGCGAACTTCCGGGCAGCATCTGCACCCTTTCGGATCTGGTTCGAGTACTTGCCCTTGGTGGCCTTGTTGACCGCGCTGGCGCCCTGGTCGATGAGTTTGGTGTTCTTGCTCAGCGTGGACTTGCCCTTGTTGACCAAATTCTTGAAATCCATGCCACTCCTATCTCCGGATCGCCGATGCTCTCACGCCGGCGATCTTTGCTCTTGCGGATTCGATTTAACTTTACTAAACCACGCCGCAATTGTCGGGTTCAGTCGCCACAGCACTTCCACAGCAACGATACCGATCGCCGATGCAATGACTGCAATTCCGGTTTTGCTCCAGTCAGTCGGGTCGAGTTTGAACAGCTCTTGCGTGAACGGCAGCGAGAAGATCAGCACGTAGGCCAGTGCCGAGCCGACCAGCAGCACAACCTTCCACCAGTTGTACGGTCGCGCGACCACCGCGAGCACCCACAACGCGATCGCGATGAGCGTGATCAGGGCCGTCGTGGCCGCCTGTGTCTGCTCCGGGGTCATCTCGACCGAGTCCTTGCTACCGAGCGCAACACCCTCCCCGCCGGGATAGACCAGTGCGTACGCCACGAACGTGCACACGGCGATCACGATGCCGGACGGAATGGCCAAGCGCAGCACCCTGCCGACAAAACCACCGCGAGCGCGTTCGTTGTTGGGTGCCAGCGAGAGGACAAACGCCGGCACACCGATGGTGAACCACGCGGAGATCGTGACGTGGATGGGCTGGAACGGGTAAGAGATGGGCGTGAAGCCGAACAGTTCCCCGGCCACCCCGGCGATCCCGATCATCAACGCCAGCAGCACCGCGTACACGGTCTTGGTCAGGAACAGGTTGGAGACGCGTTCGATGTTGCCGATGACCCGCCGGCCCTCGCCGACCACGTAGGGCAGCGTGGCGAACTTGTTGTCGAGCAAGACGATCTGGGCCACCGACCGGCTGGCCGAACTACCCGAGCCCATCGCCACCCCGATGTCGGCGTCTTTGAGGGCCAGGACGTCGTTGACGCCGTCGCCGGTCATCGCGACGGTGTTGCCACGGCCCTGCAACGCACCCACCATCGCGCGTTTCTGGTCGGGTCGTACGCGACCGAAGGTGGTGTGGCCGTCGAGGACGTCGGCGAGCTCGTCCTGGTCGGTCGGCAGACTCCGCGCATCGACGGCGTCGTCAACGGTTCCCAGGCCCAGCGAACCCGCCACCGCGCCCACCGACACGGCGTTGTCACCAGAGATCACCTTCACCGCGACGTGCTGGGATGCGAAGTAGTCCAATGTCTCGCGGGCGTCGGGACGAACGCGTTGCTCCAGTGCGATGAGTGCCCGTGGCACAACGTGTCCCGGAGCGGACAGGCCGTCGTCGGTGGGAGTGTCTACCGGCTGATCGGTGGAGGCGAGTAGCAGGACCCGCAATCCTTCCGAGCCCAATTCCGTTGCGCGGGCCGCGGTCTCGCTCGCCGGATCGAGCAACATGTCGGGGGCGCCGAGCAACCAGTTGCCCTGGCCCTGGGCGGTCGTGGTGTCCTGGAACGAGATCCCGCTCCACTTCTTCGCCGACGTGAACGGCGCGATGTGGGTCACCGACCACTCCGGCGCGACGGGGTAGGCCTCGGCCATCGCCTGCACACTGGCGTTGGGGCGTGGGTCGTGCGCCGCGAGGGCGGCCAGGGCCTCTTCGAGCTGGGCGCGATCGTCGCCGAGCGGAACCAGTTGCGCCAGCCGCATACCGTTCTCGGTGAGCGTGCCGGTCTTGTCCGCACACACCACGTTGACCCGGGCGAGGCCCTCGATGGCCGGCAACTCGTTCACCAGACATTGTCGACGACCCAACCGCACGACCCCGACGGCGAAGGCGATCGACGTCATCAGCACCAGGCCCTCGGGAACCATCGGCACCAGCGCGGCGACCATGCCCAAAAGGGCTGCCTTGATGCCGTTTTCACTGATGAACAGCTGGTTGACGATTGTCAGCAGCCCAGCCGGGATCAGAAGCCAGGTGATGATCCGGAGAATCTTGTCGATCCCGTTGCGGAGTTCTGAGTTGACGAGGGTGAACTTGCTGGCTTCCTCGGCGAGCTGCGCCGCGTACGCGTCGCGGCCGACCTTGGTCGCCCGATAGGCACCCGACCCCGACACCACGAAGCTGCCGGACAGGATCGGATCACCCACCGACTTGAAGACGGCGTCGGCCTCACCGGTCAGCAACGATTCGTCGACGTCGAGTGCTCCCGCCTCCACGGTCTCTCCGTCGACGACGATCTGGTCTCCGGGCCCCAATTCGATGATGTCGCCGAGCACCACCTCGCTCGGCGCGATCTCGGCGGCCACCCCATCCCGGCGCACCATGGGCCGGGTCTGCCCGACGATCGCGAGCGCATCGAGTGTTCGCTTGGCCCGGATCTCCTGGATGATGCCGATGCCGCTGTTGGCGATGATCAGTAAACCGAAGGCGCCGTTGATGATCGAGCCGGTGGTCATCACGATGATGAACAGCACACCCAAGATGGCGTTGATGCGGGTGAGGACATTGGCGCGAACGATGTCGAGGACACTGCGACCCGAGCGGTCCGGCAAGACGTTGACCTGGCCGGCGGCGACGCGTTCGGCCACCTGCGCGGCGGTCAGGCCTGGGGTGGCGTGTGTTTCGCCGAGCGTGGTCACGCTGCGCCTTCCCACCAGGACTGGGTGTCGAATCCGTGGCCGGACCGCGACGGTACGTCGAAACGCGCACCGGGCATCGGCGTGATCACGGGGATGTGTTCGCTCTGAGCGGCGGGCAGCAGACGTTGGACCGGGTCAGCCCATTCATGCAGAGCCAGATTGAAGGTGCCCCAATGAATCGGCAGCAGCAACGACTCGGACAGATTGGCGCGATTGAGCATTCGGTGCACTCTCACCGCCTCTTCCGGATTGAGGTGGATGTCGGGCCACAGCCGGTCGTAGGCGCCGATCGCGATCAGGGACAGCCCGAACGGACCGTGGTCGGTGCCGACTTGCTCGAACGCATCGGTGATTCCGGTGTCGCCGGAGAAGAAGAAGTTGTGTCGAGGTCCGGCGACCGCCCAACTGGCCCACTGGGTGGTGTTGCGCTGCAGCCCGCGTCCCGAGAAGTGGCGTGCGGGAGTGCAATTGAAGGTCAGCTCGCCGATCGTGATCGAGTCACCCCAGTCAGCCTCGTGAATACGTTCGGGGCTGATGCCCCAGTACTCGAGGTGCGCCCCGACGCCGATGGGAGCGACAAACGCGGCCTCGGGATGGGTGGCCGCGAGTTTGCGAACAGTGGCCGTATCGAGATGGTCGTAGTGGTCATGACTGATGAGCACCACATCCAGCGCGGGCAGATCCGCCAGCGCGTGGGGTACCGGGTGCATACGCGCCGGTCCCACCAGACTCGACGGTGAGCACCGTTTGCTCCAGACGGGGTCGGTGAGGATGCGGTATCCGTCCAGTTCCACGAGCACCGACGCGTGCCCCATCCAGGTCGCCGCCAGCTCGGCTGCGACATCAGGCAGAGGCGTCACATCGAACTCCAGCGGTCGCCGCGGCTTGCCGATGTCGCCGCGACGGAGCATTGCCAGCGCGGCTGCCCGATCCCCTTGCACGGGTGTCGGCGGCTCCACGTTTCCGAAGTTGCCGCCGGTTTGATGCGGCGAATGGCTGATGTGGGATAGCACAAGGTCTTTGGGTGCACCCATCGCTCGGAACACCTCGGACCCGGCGCCGACGCCGGCCGCGGTGAGCGCTACGCCAGCTGTTGCCGCACTGGTCAGAAGCCTTGGACCGGTCATGAGATTGGGAAGACGCACCACGGAAGCACACACTACCGGCCATGTTGGGTGGTTGACCGGGACCGACCTTGCCTCTCCCCGCCCCACTCCCCTCGACCGGCTGTAACAGGGGCACCGTCGGAGGGTTTACAACCCGGAATATCCAGGGGTATACCTGACTTATATAGACCATAGTCAGACAACAGGAGGCCGCAATGAGTTCGATCGTCGACGCTGTCATCGTCGGGGCAGTCAGGACCCCGATCGGTAAGGGCAAATCAAACGGTGCGCTCCACGGCGTGCATCCGGTGGACATGTTGGCCCACAGCCTCACGTCCCTGGTGGAACAGACCGGCATCGATCCGGCCCTGATCGACGACGTGATCACCGGAAACGTCACACAGGCCGACGAGCAGGGCCAGAACATCAGCCGCAATGCGGTGCTCGCCGCGGGCTTCCCCGAGACCGTTCCGGCCACCACCGTGAACCGCCAATGCGGGTCGAGCCAGCAGGCCATCTCCTTCGCAGCACAGGCCGTGATGTCTGGTGTGCAGGACATCGTGGTCGCCGCGGGCGTGGAGTCGATGAGCCGCGTACCGATGTTGTCCGATGTCCGAGACGGGGCAAACCCATTCGGTGAAGCGCTCTTGCGCCGCTACCCAGAAGGGTTCATCCCCCAGGGGTACAGCGCAGAACTGATCGCGGCGGACTGGGGTTTCTCGCGCACCGAGCTCGACGAGTTCTCGATCGCCAGCCACGAGAAGGCCGCCGAGGCCACCAAGGCCGGCCGATTCGAGCGAGAGATCGCTCCCCTCGCGGGCGTGTCGACCGACGAGATGATCCGCCCCGGCGGCACCGTCGAGCAATTGGCCGGACTCAAGGCCGCGTTCTACAACCCGGCCATGAAAGAACGGTTCCCGCAGATCGACTGGCGGATCACGGCGGCGAACTCGAGCCCACTCTCCGATGGCAGCGCCGCGGTACTGATCATGAGCAGCGCCAAGGCCAAGGAGCTGGGCCTGCGGCCGCTGGCCCGATTGCACAGCTTCTCCGTGGTGGGCTCCGACCCGATCTACATGCTCACGGGTGTCATACCAGCGACGCAGAAGGTCCTCGAGAGAGCGGGTCTGCAGATCTCGGACATCGATCTGTTCGAGGTCAACGAAGCCTTCGCACCTGTGGTGCTGGCCTGGGCCAAGGACACGGGGGCCGATCTCGGCAAGACCAACGTCAACGGCGGCGCGATCGCACTCGGCCATCCCCTCGGGGCCAGCGGAGCACGCATCATGACCACCCTGGTCAACGCCCTCGAGCAGACCGGCGGCCGCTACGGACTGCAGACGATGTGTGAGGCCGGTGGGCTCGCCAACGCAACGATCATCGAACGGCTCTGAACTCGGTTGTCCACCATCAACGCATGACGCGCCACCCCCACCCGGGTTGCGCGTCTTTGCGCAACTGGACCGTGCGGGTGACCCGCGCACTACCCTGGGACGGGTGTCCGATGATGTTGTCCTGGCCGTCGACTTCGGTGGAACGAAGGTCGAAGCCGCGTGGGTCGATTCCTCCGGGCAGGTGTTCGAGGCGGGACGCAATCGCGCACCCACCGGGCCCGATGCCACCAGCTCCGAACTCGAACAAAGCGTTGTGCGCGTCGTCGACACTGCACTCGCGCAGATTCCGGCGGGTACACGGGTGGTCGGCGTGGGCATTGCCGCCGCAGGGCCCGTCGACGAGGACAACGGAACCGTCTCCCCCATCAACCTGCCCCGATGGCGTCGTCATCCACTTCGACAACTGATCAGCGATCGTCTCCCGGATCCGCTGCGCGACATCCCCGTTCACCTGCATCGCGACGGCGTGGCGATCGTATTGGCCGCGCAGTGGCTCGGCAACGCGATCGGTGCCCGCAATCTGATGGGCATGGTGCTCTCCACCGGTATCGGTGGGGGTTTCATCGTCGACGGTCGGGTGCTCGCCGGCAACAGCGGCCACATCGGACAGATTCAGGTGTCAGGGTTCACGGGCGAGGTCAGCATCGGCAGCCGGACAACCCTCGAGTCGGTGGCATCCGGACCCCATGCGGTGGCGTGGGCCCGCGCTCAGGGGTGGACCGGCAAGTCGGGAGAAGACCTTGCCGCGTCATACCGCGACGGCGACGACATCGCCTACAGCGCGGTGCTCCGGGTATCAGAGGCTGTGGGCCAGGCGATCTGCAGTGCCGCGGCGCTGGTCGAGCTCGATACCGTGGCCATCGGCGGCGGATTCTCGCGAGTGACTCCCGATCTGCTGCCGCTGATCCAATCTGTGATCAATCGCCATCCGCTGCAATACATCTCGAGGGTCAAGATCCTGGACGCCGGGCTGCCGGACGACGCGCCGCTCGCCGGGGCAGCGGCGCTGATCTACCGACGCGACATGGTCGGACTTCCCTGAACCCGGCGGATCAACCTGCCAGCGACCGACTGATCACCAGCCGCTGAATCTGGTTGGTGCCCTCGAAGATCTGTGTGATCTTGGCCTCGCGCATCAACCGTTCGACCCGGAAGTCCTTGGTATAGCCATAGCCGCCGAACACCTGAACGGCATCGGTGGTCACCTTCATCGCCGCATCGGTGGCGACCAGCTTGGCCACCGATGCGTTGCGCGAGTATGGCAACCCGGCGTCGCGGCGCCGCGCTGCATCAAGGTATGTCGCCCGGGCCGAGTCGACCGCTGCAGCCATGTCTGCCAGGAGGAACCCGAGCCCTTGGTGGTCGATGATCTTCTTGCCGAATGTCTTTCGTTCTTTCGCGTACGCCACCGCCTCGTCAAGCGCCGCCTGAGCGATTCCGACCGCCACCGCAGCGATACCCAACCGTCCGGAATCGAGTGCACTGAAGGCGATCTGCAGCCCCTGGCCCTCCGCGCCGATGCGCCGTTCCTCCGGGATGAAAGCGGAATCGTAGTGTGCCGAGGTGGTCGGAACGGCCGAGAGGCCCATCTTCTCTTCAGGTTTGCCGAAGGTCAGTCCGTCGGTGCCGTCCGGGACGAGGAAGCACGAGATTCCTTTGGACCCCTCGCCGGTACGCGCGAAGAGGTTGTAGAAGTCGGCGATCCCACCGTGTGTGATCCACGCCTTCGCGCCGGTGACCCGGTAGCCCCCGTCAGCGACCACCGCCTTGCAGTTGAGCGCTGCCGCATCTGATCCGGCCTGCGGCTCCGACAGGCTGTACGCCCCGATCTGATCGCCGCTGAGCATTCCCGGCAGCCAACGTTTCTTCTGCTCGTCGGTTCCGAACGCCATCATGGGATGACAGGCCAGCGAGTGCACGCTCACCGCAACGGCAACTGCCGCCCATCTGGCGGCGATCTCCTCGAGCACCTGCAGGTAGACCTCGTACGGCTGGCCACCACCACCCCACTCCTCGGGGTACGGAAGGCTCAGCAGCCCGGTCTGCCCCAGCACCGTGAATGCCTCAGCCGGGTACTTCTCGGCCTTCTCGTACTCATCGGCGATCGGCTTGAGGGTCTTGTCGGCGACATCTCCTGCCAATTGCACGAGGTCGCGGGCTTCGTCGGTGGGCAGCAGCCGGTCCACGGGCATGGGTGTCTCCTTGGTCGGACGGGGGCGACAGTACTGGAAGCCGCACTGTAGTACTGCTGACAGTACTAGATTCACTTCGCCAGTACTATCGACGCATGGCCACTCCCGCTGCGCCGACCCACGCCACCGCCCGCCGGGCCGAGTTGTTCGACGAACTGGCGGCACTGTTCCTCGCCGACGGTTTCGCGCATCTCACGCTGGACCAGATCGCCGCGCAACTACGCTGCTCCAAATCCACCCTCTACACACTCGCGGGCAGCAAGGACGATCTGGTGCGAGCGGTCACCGTCGACTTCTTCCGGTCGGCCACGGCCGAGGTGGAACAAGCACTGGTCGGCATCACCGGCACCAAGGCGCGGTTGACCGCGTACCTCACCGCCGTGGGAGCGGCGCTCAGCCGCGCGAGTGAGACCTTCATGGAAGATCTCGCCGCCTTCGCGCCGGCTCGAGAACTGTACGAGCAGAACACGCGTGCCGCCGCGGGCCGAGTCCGCGAACTCATCAACGAAGGGGTTGCCACCGGGGACGTACGTGATGTGCACGCCGACTTCGTCGCCGATGTCGCCACCTCGGCGATGGTTCGAATCCAGCAGCGGGGCGTGAAAGCTGCTGTCGGGCTTGATGATTCTCAGGCGTACCTCGAACTCGCCCACCTCCTGACCGAGGGAATCGGGCGTTGATCTGCGCTGGCGCTGATCAGACGGTGGCGTCGTGGTGGGCGATGGTGAACGCAGCCAGCACAACCGCGATCACCACTCCGACCGCAGTGTCCAGCACCCGGTCGACGGCGACCTCGGGCGCAAGTCCGGCGCCGAGAGCGGTCAGCATCAGCGCCATCGGCGTGACCAGTAGCGAACACAGTGCGTAATTGACGGTGACCAGTGTCTCGGCGAGCACTTGCAGAACGGCGATGAGAACAACCGCGCCCCAGTAGCCGATCGGCAGTGCCAGCAATCCAGCGGCGATCGCAGCGCCCCCGACGTTCCCGAGCAGTCGCTGGACTCCCCTGGTGACGGTCAGGTGGTAGTTGACGCCCTGCAGCGTGGCAACGGCACCCATGGCCGCCCACATCGGATGCTGCAGACCGGCCGCCGCGACGATGCCGGCCGCGACACCGCCGGCCACGACGATCCGAAGCGACCGCGACAGCAGCTCCGTGTCCCCGATCCGATTCAACTCCTGAACCAGGGAGGCGCGAGCGGGTGACGGGTGGGGCTGTGGACGTTCACGCCGAACCCACATCACAAGCCACGGCGCAAGCGAGGCGACCACGCCCACCACCGCGCCGATCACCGCGGCGGTCGACGCTTTCCAGACGTCGTCGGCGCTGTCGGCAAAATCTGCGGCGCCTGCCGCAGCGAAGACCATCACGACCGGGCCGGGGCCGACCACCCGTAACGCTCCCAGTATCAGCGCGGCGAAACCTGCGGCGAGTGCGATGGCCACCACCTCTCCGGCGAGAGATACCCCCGCTGCCCCCAGCGCCGCACCGAATGCGACGTACCCGGTGACCATCACCCCCGTCACCACCAGTCGGGGCAGACGAAGCCGAAAAGGATCGGGGCGACAGAAGGCCGAGGTGAGGGCACCCAGCGCGGCGAATCCCGCGACGTCTCGGTGGCCCGTGAGCCCACCGACAACCAGCACCAAGGCCACCGCCAGTCCCACCCGGACTGCCGAAGCAATCGCAGTGTTGCCGGTCTCGACGGTGACCACGGCGGACCGCCAGGTCTGCGGATCAACCGAGTGCAGCAGCGCCGACCTGCTCCGGTGGACACGGTCGATGACGGGAACGGTAAGAGGCACCAAAGTAATTTATCACTATTTTACTAGTGAACTAAATACCTGGGGCCGATAAGCTGTGCCGGTGGTCGAAGAGAATGAGCCGTCGGACGTCGTCGAGCGGGTTCGGCAGGAATGGGCCAGGACATATCCCGATCTCGACACCGAACCCGTGGAAGTGATCGGACGGATCAACCGGATCTCGTCGGTCCTCGCCCACCAACTCGACCGCGATCTGGACGCCCATGCCATCACCCGGTCGGAGTTCGACATCCTGGGCGCACTGGCCCGCGCCAACCGCCCGCTGCGTGCCAGCGAGGTGGTGTCGACGACAAAGCTCAGCGGCGCATCCATCACCAAACTCACCGAGCGCCTCGCCGAGCTCGGTCTACTGGCGCGCAGGAAATCCGACCGTGACGGCCGGGTGGTGTTGCTGGAGCTGACCGACACCGGCCGAGAATTGGTCCACGCCCAGTTCCCAAGGCGACTGGCCCGAGACACCGCGGTGCTCGCCGGACTCACCGCGAAAGAGCGCGCCACTCTTGTTCAGCTGCTGCGCAAGGTGTCGCGCGCCATGCCGGACTGACCCGCCGCAGTTCGCATTCTCAGAGCAGGTCGAGCAGCCGATCCAGAAACGGGCGTTGCCCCTTGAGCAATTTCACGCGCGCGGTCTCCACGTCGAACCAGGCAACCCGGTCGACTTCGGGAAACGACTTCATCGTCCCCGACCGCGGCGGCCATTCCATCTCGAACTCGTTGCTCACCGCGCCGGTGATGTCGAGGTCGGCCCCGATCGCAAACGCGGTGACAATCTTTCCACCCGACTGTTTGATCACCCCGAGTTCTGCGACCTCACCGCCGGGTACGTCCAGACCGAGCTCTTCGCGGAACTCCCGGCGAGCGGCGTCCAGGGGCTCTTCGTCCTCGGTGTACTCCCCTTTCGGGATGGACCACGCCGCTTCGTCTTTGCGGGCCCAGAACGGACCACCAGGGTGCGCGATCAGCACCTCGGTGCGTCCATCACGACTGCGGTACAGCATGATCCCGGCACTGAGCTTCGGCACTCGGATCCCTTCACGGTGTTCGTTCGGACGTCAGAGCACCAGGCTAGCCCGCGACACCTCGGACGCCATGAACCCCAGAAGCGCCCCGCGCCGATCGGGTCTACCGTGAAATGACCCGTCCAATCCAGTCTTCGATCTCCAATCGGGAGTGCCTATATGACCAGCAACACCACAGCCGCACAGCAATCCGGACAATTCGCCATCGGCGGATCCTTGAATGTCAACAGACTCGGCTACGGAACGATGCAGTTGACCGGGCCCGGCGTGTGGGGACCGCCCGCGAACCCCGAAGAAGCCGTGAAGGTGTTGCGTCGAGCCGTGGATCTAGGGGTCAACCTCATCGACACCGCCGACTCCTACGGCCCGGCGATCGCGGAACCGCTGATCAAGGAAGCCCTCCACCCCTATGCCGATGACCTCGTCATCGCGACCAAGGCAGGCCTGACGCGCAGCGGTCCGGGTGACTGGCGGCCGGTCGGCAGGCCCGAATACCTACGCCAGCAGGCCGAGATGAGTCTGCGCATCCTCGACATCGAGCGGATCCCTCTGTTCCAGCTGCACCGCATCGATCCGAAGGTCGATCTCGCCGACCAGATCGGCGAACTGAAGCTGCTGCAGGAGGAGGGCAAGATCAATCAGATCGGCCTCTCCGAGATCAACGTCGACCAGTTGATCGAGGCACAGAAGATCGCCGAGATCGCCACCGTGCAGAACCTGTACAACCTCGCCAACCGCAGTGCGCAACCGCTCCTCGACCACTGCACCGCCGAGAACATCGGCTTCATCCCCTGGTTCCCGCTCGCCACCGGCGAACTCGCCGGCCCCGGCAGCAAGCTCGCCGCCATCGCCGAACAGAAGCAAGCCACCCCCTCGCAGCTCGCGCTCGCCTGGTTGCTCGCGAAATCGCCTGTGATACTGCCCATTCCGGGGACGTCCAGCGTCGACCACCTGGAAGACAACATGGCCGCGGCCGGTATCGAGTTGTCCGAGGACGACATCAATGCACTCACCGCCGCTGTCGAGGAGTAAGCGGACCGGGTAACGACGCCGGACAGCACACCAGCCGATTTTGACCGGCCGCTCGCCGTCAGCCGACCAACGCGTCGGCGACGGTGAGTGCGGCGTCGAGGATCTCCAGGCCTTCGGCGACCTCGGCCGGGCTCACCGTGCACGGGGGCACCATGTGCAGGCGGTTGAAGTTGGCAAACGGCAATAGCCCACCCTTCTTGCACGCGCCTATGACGTCGTTCATGGCTGCGCTGGTGGAACCATACGGCGCCAACGGTTCTCGGGTGCCCTGGTCTTTGACCAGCTCCACCGCCCAGAAAACGCCGATCCCACGCACCTCTCCGACGCTGCGATGTCGTGCCGCCAGCTCGGCGAGCCCGGGCCCGAGGACGTCGCGTCCGATGGCCGCTGCATTCTCGACGATGCCTTCCTCGGTCATCGCGTTGATGGTCGCGACCGCAGCCGCTGTCGCCAACGGGTGGCCGGAATAGGTCAACCCGCCCGGGTACACACGGTCGGCGAACGTCTCGGCGATCGCACCGCTGATCGCGACACCGCCGAGCGGCACGTACCCCGAGTTCACTCCTTTGGCGAACGTGATGAGGTCGGGTACCACTCCGGAGTGGTTGATGGAGAACCACTCCCCCGTCCGACCGAACCCCGCCATCACCTCGTCCGCGATCATCACGATGCCGAACCGGTCGCAGAGTTCACGCACACCGGCCAGGTACCCCGGCGGTGGGACCATGATCCCCGCGGTTCCGGGCACCGGTTCGAGGACGATCGCGGCGATGGTCTGTGGACCCTCCATGGAGATGACGGCCTCGAGGTGTTCGAGCGCGCGCTCACACTCCTGCTGCTCGTCGACCGAGTGGAACTGCGTGCGGTACAGGAACGGGCCGAAGAAGTGGACCACTCCCGCGGCGCCGTAGTCGTTCGGCCAGCGACGTGGGTCGCCGGTCATGTTGATCGCGGTGTCGGTGCCACCGTGATAGGACCGGAAGCGGGTCAGCACCTTGCGCCGTCCAGTGTGCAGTCGCGCCATCCGCACCGCATGTTCGACGGCATCCGCGCCGCCGTTCGTGAAGAAGATGCGGTCGAGGTCACCGGGGGTGCGTTCGGCGATCAGGCGTGCAGCTTCGGACCGTGCCACGTTGACGTGCTGGGGTGCGATGGTGCAGAGCGTCCGTGCTTGTTCGGCGATGGCCTCGACCACTCTCGGATGCTGGTGTCCCACATTGGTGTTCACCATCTGCGAGGAGAAGTCCAACAGCCGGTTGCCATCGCCGTCCCAGATGTGTGAACCCGACGCCGCGAGGATCGTCATCGGTGAGATCTGGGCCTGCGCCGACCATGAGTGGAAGACGTGGGCGCGGTCGAGTTCGTGGGCGCGGCGGCCGGCCTCGCGGGCCTCGTCGAATGTGTCTCGGCCCCCGAACGGTGTGTTCTCGAATGTATCGGTCACAGTTTGCCTTCCACCATCCGCGCCACGGTCTCGGTCAGCACGTCGACCCCCGCGGTGAGATCGCCGTCGTGCGTGAATTCGTTCTCGGCGTGGGATACCCCGTCGACGCTCGGGATGAACAACATCACGGTGGGAACCATGTCCTTCATGTTGGTCGAGTCGTGGCCTGCACGGGTGCGCACCTGCATGTGGCTGTGCCCCAGGGCATCGATCACGTCTTCGGCCAGCGCCACGCCCTCGGGCTGATAGGTATGGCCTTTCCAGGTGTGTGCAAATCGTCGCTCGATCTTGACGTCGGCGGCCACCTCGATCTCGGCGAACGCCCGGGTCAACTTGGCGTCGGCCTCCTCGAGCAACTCATCGGACGGCGACCGCAGGTCGAGATGCATGTCCACCTCGCGGGCGACCACCACCGGCGAGTTGGGGTACACGGTCAGCTGACCACAGGACGTGTGCAGGTCATCACCGTACTCATCGGCGAGTTCGCGCAGTGCCACAACCACTTTCGCTGCTCCGTACAGGGCATCCTGACGGTCGGCGATGGCGGTGGCCCCGGTATGGGATTGAGCGCCCAGCACCGAGATCTCGTATTTGTTGGCTCCCCAGGTGGAGGGCACCACACCCATCAGCACACCGGCCTTGTCCAGCTCGCGGCCCTGCTCGATGTGGATCTCGGCGTACGACGCGACAGCGCGGCCGCCGGCGGTGTGGTGGTCACCGACGGTGAAGACGTCGCTGTCGCCGAGCATGTCCCACGCGCCCAACGCCTGCGCCACGGTGGTCCCGTCGGCGTCGGTGGTGTCGAGGGCAGCCTGCAGGGCGATCTTCCCGGTGAAGACGCCACTGCCCTGCATCGACGGCTTGAAACGGGAGCCCTCCTCGTTGAACCAGTTGATCACCGCCAGGTTGTACAAGGCTCGCTCCGGATGGTCGGTGTAGTGACGGCGCAGCCTGTCCATCGCGTGGGCGGCGGCCAGCACACCGTACGCACCGTCGAAGCGTCCGCCGCGTGGCTGACTGTCCAGATGCGAACCCGCGAGCACGTAGGGCGCCCCCGGTACGAGTTCGTAGAGGCCGAACATGTTGCCGACGCGGTCATAGAGAACGGTGAACCCACGATCGGTGAGCCACCGGCCAAGCCAGCGCCGGTTGTCGGCATCGGCAGCTGTCGCGGCCTGACGTTCGACACCGCCTGCCGTGGTGGCACCGAAGGTCGACATGGTGGCGAAGTCGTCGAGGAAGGCGGTGTCGGACGCCGGCGTCGGTTCGACCCGAACGGACCCCGAGGCGTGCGATTCGGAAGATGTCATGACGGTCCTTTCTGGTGCGCGCCGGTCATGACCGCGCAGCGACTGTGGGCGCGAGGGCGGGAATGATCGTCTCGCCGTACGCGTCGAGTGTGGAGTCCTTACCGTCGTGCTGGAGGTAGACGGCGAACTGGTCGACGCCGAGGGCGTGCAGTTCCTCCAGTCGCTCGACGTGACGCTCCGGTGGACCGAGGATGCAGAACCGATCGATAATCTCGTCGGGCACAAATGCGGTGTGGCTGTTGCCCACTCGGCCGTGTTCGTTGTAGTCGTAACCCTGCCGGTTCTTGATGTAGTCGGTGAGGGCCGACGGTACCTGCGCACCGTCACCGCCGTATTTGTCGACGAGGTCTGCGACGTGGTTGCCCACCATTCCGCCGAACCAGCGGCATTGATCGCGTTGGTGGTCCAAATCGTCTCCGACGTACGCCGGGGCGGCAACCACGATCGATACCGCCGCGGGATCACGCCCCGCCGCCTCGGCTGCTTGCTTCACCCGTTCCACCGTCCATCGGACGATGGCGGGATCGGCGAGTTGCAGGATGAACCCGTCGGCGACCTGACCGATCATCTCGAGCGCCTTCGGTCCGTACCCGGCGCCGTACACGTCGAGACGCGATTTGCCCGCCCAAGGGAAGCGCACGGACGTGCCGTTGATCGTGGCACTACGCCCGTTGCCGAGTTCCTTGATGA
This sequence comes from Williamsia sp. R60, assembly GCF_054063855.1. Lineage (NCBI taxonomy): Bacteria > Bacillati > Actinomycetota > Actinomycetes > Mycobacteriales > Nocardiaceae > Williamsia > Williamsia sp. R60. Next base: position 901,607 of record NZ_JBSSGR010000002.1, on the reverse strand, counting down.
CATCGATGCTTTCGCGCAAAGTCGCCAGTGTGGATGGCTTGCCCGAGAGCACCCGCACGGCCGAGTCGCCCCGGCCGATACCGCACACTGTGCGATTTCCGAACATCGAGTTGAGCGTGGCGAACGTCGAGGCGGTCACCGTTGCGTCCCGCGTGAGCGGATTGGTGACCATCGGACCGACGATCACATTGCGGGTGGCCGCAAGGATCTGGCTGTAGATCACGTTCGGCTCCTGCCACAACACGTGGGAGTCGAAGGTCCACACGTGGCTGAAACCACGGTTTTCGGCCGAGACGGCCAGTTCGACCACCCGCGATGCCGGCGGATTGCATTGCATGACAACACCGAAATCCATGCGGTGTCTCCAATCGTTGAGTGCGGTGGTTGACCGTTACCGGGACCGCTGTCGGAAAATGCCGGTGGAGCCGCCGTGTCAGAGCAGGTTCTGCGACAGCTCGCGGCGGACGAACCGCCCGTCTGACCTGGCACCGAGGTAGCTACCGTGATCGACGATGACCTTGCCCCGGGAGAGCACCGTCTGCACGGCGCCGTCGATCTCGAAACCCTCCCAGGCCGAGTAGTCCATGTTCATGTGGTGCGTTTTGCCCAGACCGATGCTCGTGTGACCTGCCGGGTCATAGATCACCACGTCGGCATCGGCTCCCGGGGAGATCACTCCCTTGCGGGGGTACATCCCGAACATGCGGGCCGGCGTGGTGGCACACACCTCCACCCACCGCTCCAGGCTGATGCGTCCGTCGACCACACCCTGGTACATGAGGTCGAGCCGGTGTTCGACACCGCCGATTCCGTTGGGGATCTTCGAGAAGTCGGAGATTCCGAGCTCCTTCTGGTCCACCATGCAGAACGGACAGTGGTCGGTCGCGACACCGGACACATCGCCGGTCCGGATGAACTTCCACAGCTCGTCTTGATGACCCTCGGCACGTGAGCGCAGCGGCGTCGAACACACCCACTTCGCACCCTCGAAGCCCGCGGCGCCGAGTTGTTCCTCCAGCGAGAGGTACAGGTATTGCGGGCATGTCTCGGCGAACACGTTGGCGCCCTTGCCACGTGCGGTCGCGATCTGCTCGAGTGCTTGCCGGGCGGACACGTGCACCACGTAGAGCGGCGCTCCGGTGACATCGGCGAGCATGATGGCCCGGTGCGTGGCCTCTTCCTCGAGCTGCCACGGCCGTGAGACGCCGTGGAAGTACGGGGAGGTCTCTCCACGCTTGAGGTGCTGGGCCACCAATTCGTCGATGGCGATGCCGTTCTCGGCGTGCATCATCATCAGTGCGCCGGTGTCGGCGGACTTCTGCATCGCCCGCAGGATCTGGCCGTCATCGGAGTAGTAGACGCCCGGGTACGCCATGAACAATTTGAAGCTGGTAACCCCTTCGGCCACCAGTTCGCTCATCGCCGAGAGGGATTCGTCGTTGACATCGCCGATGATCTGATGGAACCCGTAATCGATCGCGCAGTTGCCCGCCGCTTTGTCATGCCACGCGCCGAGGGTGTCCTGCAAGCGCTCCCCGGGTGTCTGGATGGCGAAGTCGACGATGGTGGTGGTGCCACCGAAAGCCGCTGCACGGGTACCTGTTTCGAAGGTGTCCGACGCGGTGGTGCCACCGAATGGCATCTGCATATGGGTGTGCGCGTCCACACCGCCGGGGATGACGTACTTGCCGGTGGCGTCGATGACGGTGTCAGCGGTGGCGGAGAGATCGGCGCCCAGCGCAGTGGCGCCCGGTTCGACGAGCGCGACGATCGTCTCGCCGTCGATCAACACATCGATGAGTTGTCTGCCGGTCGAGGACACCACCGTGCCGCCGCGGATGAGTGTGATCGCCATCAGATCTCCTGCTTCTCCGCGCTGTGCGGACGTTCGGGATCGGTGGGCCCGGTTGTGGCAGGCACTCGTTCGTCCACCACCACGGTGCCACGCCACTGTCCGACCAGACGCATCACATGGTAGATCACCACCGCTGAAATGGCGCCCAAAGCGATGCCACCGAAACTCAGATCACCGATCTTCCACGAGAAGTCGGCGATGCCGATGACTAGCGCGATTGCTGCGGTGAATTGATTGATGGGCTTGGAGAAGTCCACCTTGTTGGTGACCCAGATGTGGACGCCGAGGATACCGACGAGGCCATACAGCGCGGTGGTCACACCGCCGAGAACACCCGGCGGAATGGACGCGATGACCGCACCCACCTTCGGCGAGAGGCCGAGCAGGATGGCTGCGGCTCCTGCCACCCAGTAGGCCGCGGTGGAATACACCTTGGTTGCGGCCATGACGCCGATGTTCTCGGCGTACGTCGTGGTGGCAGAACCACCACCGCTACCGGCCAGCACGGTCGCGAGGCCATCGGCCGCCAGCGCCCGCCCGATCCGGTGGTCGTTGTTGATGCCGGTCATGGTGTTGATGGATTTGACGTGCCCGATGTTCTCGACGACCAGAACGAGCACCACCGGGATGAACATCGGCAGTACCGAAAGGTGGAAGGTGGGTGCGGTGAAGTCGGGCAGACCGAACCAATCCGCCTGACCGATGGGATCGGTGTCGACCTTGTCGCGCGCCAGGGCGATGAAGTAACCGATCACCACGCTGGTGAAGATCGCCAGTCGACCGAGCAATCCCCGAAAGAGCACCAACGACAACAGCAGCAGCACAAGCACGATGAAGGCGGTGATGGCGTCTTCTTCGAAGTTGGTCTTGGCTGTGGGAGCCAGGTTGAAACCGACCAGTGCCACGATCGCGCCAGTCACCACCGGGGGCATCAACGCTTCGATCCAGCCGATGCCGACGAAGTGGACCACCACACCGATGATCATCAGCAACGCACCGACCACAACGATTCCGCCGAGTGCACCGGACGGGCCGTGTGAGGCGCCGGCCGCGATCGTGGGGGCGATGATCGCGAAGCTCGAACCCAGGTAGCTGGGTAGCCGGTTACGCGTGATGATGAGGAAGAGGATGGTCCCGATACCGGAGAACAGCAGCGTGGTGGCCGGCGGGAAACCGGTGAGGACCGGGACCAGGAATGTCGCGCCGAACATCGCGACCACGTGCTGTAGTCCGATGCCGACGGTGCGCGGCCAGCTGAGGCGTTCGTGGGGCGCCACGACGGCGTCACCGGTTTTGAGTTGCCAGTCGAATATGGACATGCGGGCTTCCTTTCGGCGCAGAGAAGTCCTGCGCCCGTGCGGATCTGATGATTCGACGGCACTGTCGAGGTGGGGCGGGATGGAGAGAACGTCAGGAAGGCTGTTCGAGCGTCAGGTGGTTGAGCCGAAAGGCGTTGCCGTCGGGGTCGAGCAGTACTGATTGCCACGCCCCGTAGTACGTCCGGTCAGGCTTTTTCACGCAGGTTGCCCCGGCCGCCGTTGCGGCCGCGGTGACGGCGTCGACCTCGGCATCGGTGGGTAGTTCGAACGTCAGAAAGCTGCTCACCCCGTCCTGATCATGTTTCGGGGCAACGAGATTGAGCATCGAATAGGCAGTCGGGGCACTGAAACCCAGGATGGTGCCGCCGATGCGCAGTCCCCGGAAGTGCTCCGAGCGCAGCTCGAGTACCTCGTCGAGTCCGAGCAGCTCGCGGTAGAAGGTGCTGAGCTTCTCGATGTCCGCGCTGAACACACTGGCAAACGACAGGCTGGTTGTCGTCATTGTCGGGGCCTTTCGATCAGAGGTCGATCACCAGTCGATCCGAGAGGGATCGGCTGACGCAGAGGATGATTCGCTTGCCTGCGGCTTTTGCCCGCTCGGACAGAACGGTGTCGCGGTGGTCAGGGGTGCCTTCGAGCACCGTGGCCACGCATGCACCGCACTCGCCTTGGAGACAGTTGAACTCGGCGGTGGGCACCACGTCGCGGACCGCGGCCAACGCGGACCGGTCGGCCGGTACCGTCACCACCCGTCCGGTGCGCCGCAGCTCGATCTCGAAGCTCGAGCCCGACATCAGCGAGGCGTGAGGGCGATCGTCTTGGCAAACTTTTCGGTGAGGTGGTCACCGGAGCTGATCGGCCGGTACTTCGGCTCCTCCCCCGGCGCGAGGCAGGTGGGCAGGCATTCGATCATCGCGTCGTAGTTCGGCTGGTGGAAGAACACCAGGGACATCCGGCGGGTGTCGCCGGTCGCGTCGGGCCGCGGCGTGCGCACGCGGTGCCGGGTGGACGTCCACTGGTCGTTGGTCCACTGCGCCATCAGGTCTCCGATGTTGACCACCAGTGCGCCCGGGACAACCGGCACCGGGATCCAGTCCCCGTCCATGGTGAACACCTCGAGTCCACCGGGCGCCTCTTCTTGCCTGACGATGGTCAGACTGCCGTAGTCGGTGTGGGCGCCTGCGCGCATCTGACCCGGCTGGGGCGGTGTGGTCATGTGCGGGTAGTTGATGGCCCGGAGCATGCTGATGTCCTTGTCGATGGTGTCGACGAAGTAGTCGGGGTCGAGTCCGAGTCCGCGGGCGAAGGCACTCATCAGGTTGCGGGAGAGGTCGTTCATCGCGCGAAAGTACGTGCTCCAGGCTTGTTCCATCTCCGCCGGACGCTGCGGCCACTGGTTGGGCAGGAAGTGCGGACCTGCGTTCTCCACCGAGAAGTAGGGGTTGTCGCGATCGAAGTCGACTGGGCCCACGTCGAACTTCTCGTGCAGGTCACGCGGCTGGTGGACATCCTCGCTGTAGGAGAACGCCTGCTCCCCGATGGACGAGTAACCGCGCACGGTGTCCGGGCTCGGCTGCGCGACATGCCGCTTCTCGGCTTCGGGCAGCGAGAAGAACTCGTCGGACGTGCGGTACATGTCGGCGATCACCTGGGCGTCGATTCCGTGGTTGGTGATCTGGAAGAACCCGATCTCCCGGCATGCATGGTCGAGTTCGGCCGCCACCGCGGCCTTGGCGTTGTCGTCGTCTCCGTGCAGTGCGGAAATGTCGATCACCGGTACTACAGACATCTGCAGGCTCCTCACTTGTCGTCTGCTTCAAGTCTGTTTGCGATGCATGCAGCCAACAAGAGCACCGATCACCGATAGTTCGCGCCGCCACCTGTCACATCACCACATCGGAAACACATGCGTAACAGTGGATTACGTGGACGTTTCCTGCCGCACTCGAGACGTAACACCGCGATCGGTGTCAATCGGCGGTGCGCCGGCCGAATGTGGTCTGCCGTACGTACTTCTCGGCAAGGTGGTCGCCGGCACGCAGTGGGTCCGGTACGGCCGTCGGATCGGATGCCGCAAAGGGAGGTAAGGCCGCAACCGACACATCAAAATTGGGGTGTTGGTAGAAGGCGAAACTCAGGCGCGAGCTGTCGAACGCCACCGACCGCGGCGGATTGGCCGTGCGGTGCAAGGTGGCCGGCCAATGATCACCGGTCCATTCCGCGAGCAGGTCACCGGTGAGCACCACCAGCGTGGCCGGAGTGGTGGTGACCTCCAGCCATTCGCCGTCGGGGTCGAGCACCTGAAGGCCTCCCGGCGACGACTCCGCGGAGACCACCGTGAACGCGCCGTAGTCCGTGTGGATGCCGGCGCGTGCCTGGTGGGCCAGCGGCGGTTCGGGTTGGGGTGGAAAGTACAGCCCGCGGAGCATGCTCATCTCGGTGTCGAACATCGGCGCGAAATGATCCGGCGGCAGACCGAACCCCTCTGCCGCCAGCGACAGCAGTTCGGCGCCGACCCGCTGCATGTGGCGGTAGTAGTCCTCCCACACCGCTCGGAACCGCTCGGGAAAACGCGGCCACAGATTCGGATAGGCCATCGGGCCGGCGCCGGGCTGCCCCACCGTCGGGCCCGACACCGGGCCGATGTCCATCTTCTCCTTGAGGTCGCCGTGCGATTCCTCGTCGAGCGAGTAGGCCATCCCCTCGGAACCGAGTCCCGTCCAGCCGCGAACCTGCTCAGGCGCCGGCTGCCTCACGGCTGCTTTCTCTTCGTCGGACAAGAGGAAGAACTGCCTGCTCACGCTGTACAGCTCGGTGAGCAACGAGGTCGGGATGCGGTGACCGGTGAGCAAGGCGTAGCCGGTGCGCGAGCAGGCGGTGTCGAGCAGCTCGATCTGACGCGCCCTCGACTCGGGGTCGCGGGAGGCTTCGAACAGGTCGACCAGCGGGATGGCGAGCACGCGACTACTCTGCCTGACGAACCTGCAGTGTGGTTCCCAGAGGAGGATCGACGTGCCGAACGGGAGAGCCACACCGGCTGGGCTCGCCGGGGTCACCGGCGTCCAGATGGCCACCTCACCCGCCGGAATCGACACCTCGATCACGTCGGTGATCGACCTGGCCGATACACGGGACCGCCTCACGCTCGACCAGGCCGTTGTGACGGTGGAATGGAAGCCCACCCGGCCCAGCGGCCCACTTCCAGATCTGTTGCCGATCCTGGACCCGGTGCTGGTGAAGAAACCTGTGGCAGTACTCGTCAGCCCCATCCGCCCGGTCAATCCGCCGCGGCAGCTGGTGGCTCGCGCCGAGCGGGCGGGTGTGTGCCTGCTGTGGAACAGCGCACTGGTGCCGCATGCCGATCTCGTCGTGTCGTTCGAACGGCAGCTGCAGCAATCGGGCGAGGTTCGTTCCGAGACCGGGCCACGCGCTGCGTCCGTTCCCGACGACATCCTTGCCGCAGCCGACGACCTCGACAAGCTGCTCGACCGTCTGGGCCGGTTCCTCGGCGCCGACCTACACCTCTCCGACGTCGCGGGCCCGGCCGATCCCGACGTCACCTCGGTGCGATTGTCTGCGGCGTCGGTGGGCGGACCCGTACTGGAAGTCCGCCGCGACTACGCCCTCACGCCGGACGAACTCCTGATCCTGTCGACGCTCGCGCCCGTCTTTCGCCTGCACGCCAGGCTCGCCGACACAGCCACCGACGAAGCCGCCGCGGAAATCGCCCGCAACCTCAAACACATCCTGGGCGACGACCTCGTGCAGCGCGAGATGAGCTTGCGCAAGAGCCGGCGGTTGTCGCTGTTCCCGCGCCATCGCGTCGTCTGTCTGGGCATCGAACCGTTCGGCATCTCGGTGGACCTGAACGGGCTGCAGCAGCTCAGAACGGCGATGACCCCCGTGGCCCTGCGCTTCGATCCCGACTCGATCACCATCGTCAACTCTGGCACCGTGGTCGTGATGATCCGTGCGACAATCGATTTCGATGCCCTGGCCCGTGCGTTGTATCGGTCGGTGCAGGTTCCGCTGGCGGTCGGCGCAAGCGACGAGGTCGACGATCCACGCAGCTATCCGAGTTCGTTCCGGCAGGCCGGCCGTGCCGTGGCGGTCGGCAGACGCGTCGGCGCGATCAACCGGGTGACCAGATACCGCGACCTGGGTGTGCTCGGCCTGCTGTACCAACTGCCCGAACACGCACGCCGCAGTTTTGTCGCCGAGACACTGGGCTCGGTTGCCGGTCCGACACCGGACGGTCTCGATCAACGGCGAATCCTGCGGGTGCTGCGGTCCACCGACTGCAACATCACCGAATCCGCACGTGAGCTGTACATCCACCCCAACACGCTCCGAAGCCGGATTGCCCGGATCGAGCAGATCACCGGCCCTTTAATGAATGAACCGGAGCGGCGGCTGACGATTTTCACGGCGCTGTCGATGTTCTCGCTGGACAACAACGTCGAAGGCGAATAGCCCGCCCTTTCCGACCATGGGCCGCTCGCCCCTTTAAACATGGGATGTTAGGTTCTTTCCATGCGAACGGAGATGACTCAGGTACCCGCCGAGGCGGCGTCCATCACTCGGCCGAGACGTACAAGCGAACTCGTCGTGGAGCGCATACAGGAGTTGATCCGGTCGGGTGAGTGGGCCGTCGGCGCGAGGATCCCGGCCGAGCCCGACTTGGTGGCCCAGCTCGGCGTCGGGCGCAACACGGTACGGGAAGCCGTTCGCGCGTTGGAACATTCAGGCTTCCTGGAGCCCCGGCGCGGCGATGGTACATACGTGCGCAGCCGCAATCTCATGGCCGCTGCCATCGGCCGGTGCGTGGAGAACTCCGAGATCCTGGAGCTGCTCCAGGTGCGACGCGCCCTCGAGCGCGAAGCCGCCCGCTCGGCAGCGTCCACCAGGAACGACAATGACGTACGGGAACTCGAACGACTCCTGACCGAGATGCGCGAGGCATTCGACGCCGAAGACCTCGATCGGTACATCAACGCGGACATCGCTTTTCACACCGCCATCATCACGGCCTCGGGCAACGGGCTCCTCGGTGAGCTCTATGCCGGAGTCGCAGAGGTGATGGCACGCACCCATGCGACCGTCATCGCGGCCGACGCCCAATCACACCCACATCCGACCGGACATGCCGAAGTGGTCGCAGCCATCCGGGACCGCGACCCGGCGGCGGCAGAGGCGGCTGTCGCCTGCTACCTCGACCGCTCGATCGAGGTCCTCTCATGACTGGCCCTCTCACGAATTCGGGCAGTACCGCTGTCGCGGTGGGTCCTCCGTCGACGTCCCCGCGACGGCCCGGCCGCACCGCGGCGATCTTCGCCGGCCTCGCGATCATGGTGGTGGCAGCGAACTTACGCCCTGCCGTGGTGGCCGTCGCTCCCCTGGTCGACGACATCAAGGCCTCTGAGGGCTTCAGCAGTGCCACGGCCGGGCTGCTGACCACCCTTCCGGTGTTGTTCTTCGGACTGGTGTCGCCGATCGCGCCGCGGCTCGCCCGCCGGTTCGGTATCGAACGCACGGTGTTCGGCGCAATGCTTCTGTTGCTCAGTGCAATCCTGCTCCGTCTCGTTCCCTCGGTCCCGGCGCTCTTTGCCGGATCGGCGTTGGCCGGCGTCGCGATCGGCATCTGCAACGTGGTGCTACCGGCATTGATCAAACGGGACTTCGCGCACCGATCGGGTTTGATGACCGGTCTCTACTCGATGACACTGTCCGGCGGCGCGGCCCTGGCAGCGGGCCTGACGGTTCCCATCTACACGGCGGTCGATGACCAGTGGCGCATCGCCTTGGCGTCGTGGTCGCTGCTGACCGTCGTCGGGCTCGTCCTGTGGATTCCGCAACTCTCACGCAAGCACCGGATGGGCGCCCGACCCGCACTTCCTTCGTTGTGGCGCAACAAGATCGCTTGGGCGATCACCATCTACATGGGTGCACAATCGCTGATCTTCTACACGTTCACCGCGTGGCTTCCCGAGTACCTGATCGATGGGGGCATGGCCAAATCCGCAGCCGGCGGTTTGTTGGCGCTGGCCCAGACCGTCGCGCTGCTCATGTCGCTGCTGGTTCCCATCATCGCCGGGCATTTCCGCGGCCAGCGGGTGATCACCCTGTTGGCGTGCGTGGTGAGCGCGGTCGGATTCGCCGGACTCATCGGTACCGACCAGTGGACCGCGTTCTGGGTGATCTGTGTGGCTGCCGGGCCGGGGGCGTCGATCAGTTTGGCGCTGTTGTTCATGGTGTTGCGCAGCTCGAGTCCCGCCCAGACAGGGCAGATATCGGGAATGGCACAGGCCGTGGGCTACTGCCTCGCCGCAGCCGGCCCCTTGGCCATCGGCGCCTTGCATGACGTCAGCGGTTCGTGGCCGCTGGCCATGGGCGTGCTGAGTCTTGCCCTGGTGCCTCAGGCGCTGTCAGCTCTCCTCGCCGCAAAAGACGTCAAGATGCCTGCGTGACATGACCGATCACTTGGCGAGGGTGGCCGCAGCTGCCTGCCCCGAAGCCACCGGAGACGAATCGCCGTGCGCCACAGGGCATCCACGGGGGAATGTGCCGAGCGCGGTGACGTCGTAGCCATCAGGGTAGGTTCGGATGTTCGGGAGGTCGCGGGCATGTAGCGGCGCCTTGCGTACCGGGAACCACCGGATGATCCGGCCCCGTGCCCGAAGCGCCGCACGCGACACCGCACGGACAACCCGCGGCGGATGCCGGTAACCGAATGCGTCGAGTAGGGCGTCGTCCATCAACGAGCGCGCGAAGATGTTGATGAGCCAGGCCGGAGCCTTGTCGTTCGGCGGGAACGTGGTCATCAAAGCCAGCGTCGAATCGGCGACCTTTCGCGCACCATCGTTGTAGGCGAAGTTCTTCTGCTCGTAGTCGTCGAGGAAGTGCGCGAACTCGGTGTAGGTGGCCGGGATCTGCTTGATCCCCATCAGATTTCCGAGACGGCGATAGTAGTTCGTGGCTGCCACCACCTCGTTGTGATTGAGCTGCCGCCAGCCGTAGTCCTCGATCCAGCGCACCGGGGTCACCACAAATGTCGCCAACACATAAAGCATGTCGTCGTTCGAGATGTCGTAGGCGCCGTGCATCTGATTGATGCGGCGGATGCTCGTCCGCCCGGTCTTGCTGTCGAGTCCGTGTTCGAGCACGCCGTCGAGGAGCAGGGTGGTGTCGTCGTAGCGTTTCTGGACTTTGTCGGTGAACTCTCCGGTGTCGAACAACAGCTGCCCCACCGACGGGACGGCATACGTCCGGAACAGCGCAAAACTCAACGCCTGATTGATGTCCCAAGGAAACTCGATGGTCGCCAGCAGGCGGTTGATCTCCTCGAAGTCTTTCTCGGGGTCGAGCTGGCTGGTCTTGGTGCGCACTGCGTACCGGTTCATGAGGCCTCCTGTGGTGCCGGTCACTATGACCTAGTCTGACAGCTTAACCTCGCTACCGAGTGTTCATTCGCCTAGCCGGTTATCCCACGTATCGCCTGGTCAGATCGCCGACTTCACGCGAGAAGGCCACCAGCGTCACCAAGTCCACGTTCACTTCGGCCGTGGTGATGGCCTGCACCTGACGAGACACCGCGTCGGCAACGGGCCATCCGTATGCGCCCGCGGAGATCAGGGGGAAGGCGACAGATGTCGCCCCCAATGACCGGGCCAGCAGCAAGCTGCGCTGGTAGCACGCCCGCAGGTCAGCCGACCGATCATGACGGATCGAGTAGCGCGGCCCCACCGTGTGAATCACCCACTTCGCCGAGAGCCTGCCTGCCGTGGTCGCCACCACCGCTCCCACAGCGAGGCCGTCCGGGAGTGTTGTCGCCCGGAGGAGCCTGCACTCGTCGATGATGTCCGATCCGCCCGCACGGTGGATGGCGCCATCGACACCACCCCCGCCGAGCAGCGAGGAGTTCGCCGCGTTGACGATCACGTCGGCTCGTGTGGTGGTGATGTCGCCGTTGACGACGTCGATGATGGTCATTGTTCGCCCCCTCGTGTCGCCGCACCCCTGTCGTTGATGGGCGCAGCAGAAGTGGTTGTCGCGCCGACGATCCGGCGGGCGGTCGCGGCGAGGTCGTCGGCGGTGTGGCCGGGATATCCGTTCAGGAGGGGCTTCCACTCCGATGGGATCGCCGAGGCTCCTCGGCAGGCTCCCACCAGTCCGCCTGCGATGGCCGCGGTGGTGTCGGTGTCGTTACCCGCGCGTACGCAGTACTCCAACGTCGTGGGCAGGTCGCGGGCGGACTTCGTCAGCGCCCACCACGCCGTCTGCAGAGCGTGCACCACCCACCCGTTGTTCGGAAAGTCTGCGGGAGAACCGGTTTCGGCGATGTCGAGCAGCGGTTCCCAATAGGCACGGGTTGACGACGGCGCGCCCTCCAGGAAGAGTCGTACCCCGTCGGGCGAGCCGGCCAGCACCGCGTGCCGGATTCCACAACTCCACATCTGGCACGCCTCTCGTGCGCGTTCGTCGTAGTGCGTGAGGTCGCTGATCGCACCGGCGAAGTTCACACAGCCCCCGGGGTCGTCGAGAAACGCCAGGGCCACTGGCGCCGTGCGCATCAGGGAACCGTTGCCGCCGGTGCGTCCGGTCAGCCGCGCAGCCCTGTCCGTCATCGCGGCCGCAGACCGGTCCCGGCCACTGAGTACTGCCCGGGTTTGCGTCCCGATATCAGGTGGGCCGGAGTCGTACCAGCGCACAAACGATGTGGCGATCGCATCGAGATCGGCGTGACCGTTCGACAGTCCGTCGGTCACGCAGATCGCCATCGAGGTGTCGTCGGTCCACTCGCCCGGGGCCCAGTCGAACGGACCGCCGCCCTTCATCCGAATCTCGGTATGCGCTGCGGGTTGGGTGAACTCGTACCCCGCACCGAGTGCGTCTCCCGCTGCGGTGCCCAGCAGCACTCCCAGTGCTCGTTCGAGCTGTTGGTTGTCGAGAATCATCGCGTACTCTCCTTAGATCAAAGTTGAGCTAAAGGTTAGCTCACTCTTGCGCTAACATCAAGGCATGATGTGGCGGGATGACACGGGCAAAGCCTTGAGCGACTACGAGCGACCCTCGGTTGCAGTCGATGTCGCCGTGCTGACCGTGATCGACGACGAACTCGCGGTGCTGGCCGTCGAATCCGGGCGCGGCCCGGCACTGCCCGGCACGTTTCTGCATCCCGGCGAGACCCTCGCCGACGCGGCGAGCCGCGCGTTGCGGACCAAGGCAGGCATCAGCGGCCTGGGTTTCCATCAACTCGGCATGTACGACGATCCGTCACGAGACGATCGCGGGTGGGTGCTGTCCATGGCGCACGGCGCGGCGGTGGCACGCCGGCGTCTGCCCGACGATGCGCTGCTTGTGAGGATCACCGGCCAGACGCCGAAGGTCGACCTCGCCTTCGACCACAACACCATGGTTTCGCAAGCGGTGCAGGATATTCGGGCTCGTTACTCAGACCATCCCGACCCTGACCGACTACTGGACGACCAGTTCACCCTCTTGGAATTGCGGCGCCTGCACGAGGCGATCTCTGGCGCCACTTTGGTCAAAGACACTTTCCGCCGTCGTTTCATCGGGGCGCTGGAGGGCACTGGCGAACGGGCCACAGCCGACACGGGACGCCCTGCCGAACTCTTCCGCGTTCGGCGTTGACGGGTCTCGGCGCCCACACCCTCCGGCTCCAGTCACATCCTCCGACTGCAACCGGAGGACGTCGCTGCAATCGGAGGAAACGCGGCGAGTCGGTCAGTCGAACATGATCACTTGACGGATGGCTTTGCCATCGGCGAGTTGGTCCATCGCGTCGTTGATCTCGTCGAGCCGGATGCGCGAAGAGATGAGCTGTTCGACGGGCAGGCGCCCCTCGCGCCACATCTGTGCGTACCGGGGGATGTCGCGGCTCGGCACGGCCGACCCCAGATAGCTGCCGATGATGGTTCGCGCCTCGGCGGTGATCGTCAACGGCGAGATGCTCGATCTGGCAGCCGGGGCGGGGAGGCCCACCGTCACCGTGGTGCCGCCCGCCGAGGTGGCCGCGAACGCGGTCTCGAAAGCCCTGGCGTTACCGGCACATTCGATGACGTACGTCGCCTTCACACCCTGGTCCACCACGTCTTGCGGCGTATGGATCTCATGCGCGCCGAGTTCACGCGCGAACTCGAGCTTGTCGTTCAACGTGTCCACCGCGACGATTCTCGAGACCCCCTGCGCCACAGCGGTTATCAGCGCCGCCATGCCGACACCGCCGAGGCCGACGATCATGATCGAATCCTGCGGTGAGGGCTTGGCGGCGTTGAGCACTGCTCCCCCACCCGTGAGAACCGCGCAACCCAGGACGGCGGCAATGTCCGCGGGCACGTCGTTGCCCACGGCAACCGCTGACGCGGCATCAACCACCGCGTGAGTGGCAAACCCCGAGACACCCAGATGGTGGTGAATTGGTCCGCTGCCATCGGGTGACGAGAGTCGGCGGCCGCCGTGGAGCATCTCGCCGGCGTTGTTCGCGACCGATCCCGGTACGCATGGGAGCCGCCCGCCCGCCGCGCAACCCTCACAGTGCTCGCACCGCGGCAGAAACGACATCACCACGCGATCGCCGACCTCGATGTCGGCGACCTCTGAGCCCCGTTCACGCACGATGCCGGCTGCCTCGTGACCCAGCAGCATCGGGACCGGTCGCACCCGATTGCCGTCCACCACACTCAGATCGGAATGGCAGACGCCTGCTGCCTCGATCTGGACGAGTAGCTCGGTCGGGCCGGGCGACTGCAGCTCCAGCTCGCGCACCGCGATAGGTGTGGACTGCGCGTAGGGTCGCGCCCGCCCGATCTCCTCGAGAACTGCTCCGGTGATCAACATGTGCGCGCCTTTCCACCTCGGCAACAGCCCAGATCCACCAGGCACCTCGTAGTCTCTATCCGGGACAACCAGCCAACCGGTCGTTCCATGACAACGTCGACCACGATAGGGCAAGCCCCGAGAACGGAGATTCGAGGCCGGTGACCAGAGGTCCACATCCATCGCCCGACGACTATCCCGTGCTGTGGCCGGTCCCGACCCGTTGGCACGACAACGACCACTACGGTCACGTCAACAACGTGACGTACTACTCGTACTTCGACACCGCGGTGAACGCCTGGCTGATGTCGGCCACGGGCACCGACATCCGTGACCTGCCGGCCATCGGGATCGTGGCCGAGACGTCGTGCAACTACCTGCGCGAGTTGAGTTTCCCCGACCAACTGCTGGTGGGCATCTCGGTGGAACGCCTCGGCTCCCGCAGCGTTGTCTACGCGTTGGCGATCTTCCGTAGCGGCCCGAACGGCGACCATGCCATCGCCGCGACCGGACGATTTGTACATGTGTACGTTGACCGCTCGTCGCGCAAACCAGTCGACATCCCACCTTCCATCCGTACGGTGATCGCCGATCTCGTCGGTTCCTCCGCAGAGAGCTGACACGACATGGGAACCGTGGTCACCTCGTTCTTCTGGATCGTGGGGTGCGCGGTGCTCGCACCGCTCGTCGCCGGGCTGGTCCCAGGCAAGCGGATACCCGAGGTTGTGCTCCTTCTCGTCGGCGGGATCCTGATCGGGCCTCATGCCCTCGATTGGGCCGTCGAGGGCAGCGAGATCGAGATGCTCCGCGAACTCGGTCTCGGAATGCTGTTCCTGCTCGCGGGATACGAGGTCAAGACATCGGAACTTGTTGGCCGAGAGGGTCGTCGGGCCTTCTATACCTGGATGTGCTGCCTGGCGATTGCCTTCGGCGCCACGTTCGCCTTGGGTGCCACAGGCCTGTTGACCGCCGAGAGCGCAGTGGCCATCGCGCTGTGCTCCACCGCGCTCGGCACGCTGCTCCCCATCCTCCGTGATAGCGGACTGCTCGACACCCGACTGGGACAGACGGTCCTCAACCACGGGGCGTTCGGTGAAGTGGGTCCGGTCATCGCGATGGCGGTATTGCTCGGCACTCGCGGGTCGCTCCAATCCACGGTTGTCCTCATCCTGTTCACCATCGCTGCGGTTGCCGTCGGACTGGTGTCGGACCGCGTTCTGCGGCAACAGACCTGGCTGAGGAAGTTGGTGTCTGCGGGCGCGGAGACCACCGCCCAGACCACCGTGCGGGTGACGATGTTCTTGCTCGTGGGACTGATGGTGCTGGCCTACGAGTTCGAGCTGGACACGGTGCTGGGGGCATTCGCAGCGGGATTCATCCTGCGGCGGCTGCTGCCCGAGGGACATGAGTCACTGGAAACCAAGCTGGACGGAATAGCTTTCGGCTTCCTGATCCCCATCTTCTTCATCACATCCGGCATGGGTATCGACATCGCGGCGGTGTTCTCGAAACCCGGTCTTCTGGTGGTGCTGGTACTCCTGATCATCGCAGTGCGCGGCGTCCCCGTCTTCATCGCCACCCGATGGGATCGTGGGCAATCGGGCACCGAACCGCACTTTTCCATCGCCGAGCGCGCGCAACTGGGCCTGTACTCGGCGACCGGTTTGCCTCTGATCGTGGCGGTGACAGGCGTTGCCGTGGCGGCCGGTGAGATGACCGAAGCGAACGCATCGGTGCTGGTGACCGCAGGTGCGGTCACCGTGTTGGCGCTGCCGTTCACGGCGTCGATGATCGGCGCCCGGCGCAAGAGACTCCGCACGTCGTCGGACATCAGTCCGGAGGGTCGACGGTGAAAGCGGGCGCGTCTAGCCTGCGAGAAAATCGAGAACCCGGCGGTTGTATTCCGACGGGCGGTCGCGGTGCACGCTGTGGCCGGCCTCGATTGCGGTGAAGTGGCCGTCGGGCAAGGCCTCGCACACACTGCGTAGGTGCCTGGGCGGCAAGAAACTTCGCTCACCACCCGAGATGACCAGTACGGGCGCGGTGATCGCGTTGAGCGAATCCCACCAGTCGGTGTCGATCACCTGGAATTGGGTCGCGACGAGTTGGGGCATCCGGTGGTCGAACCGGATCACCGGGCTCGGGTAGCGGGCGAACGACCAGGCACCTCGGAGCCGTTCAGGCCACCCTCCCGCCGACGGGGCGATGTTCTCGTCCAGGTCGGCCTGTCCACGGGGCATGGGCGGGATCTCCTCGAGCACCAACCGGCGGATCCGATCGGGCGCAGCCATCGCCATCCTCGCCACGGTGTGGGCGCCCAGCGAATGCCCGACCACATCGACCTCACCCACCCCCAGGTCGTCGAGGACAAAGGCCAGGTCATCACGAAAGTCGTCGAGCAGGTAGTCGCCCGATCGCGAACTCCTGCCGTGACCGCGCTGGTCGTACGTGATCACCGTTCGGCCAAGCGCTCGCAATTGCCTGGCCAGCGGACGCCATGTCTGATGATCACCGCCCATTCCGTGCACCAGCACCACCGGCCGATCTGTCACCGGACCCGACGTTCGCACCGCGAGGGTGATCGATTCGGCACCGGATGGCCGGGTCAGCGTGTCCACCGACGCCACGGTAGTCAACCGACTACCAACGCGCCTGCCGCGCCCACCCGCATCACCGGTTCCGTGCGCCACGCTTCGCCGGTGCGGATAATGGGTGAGCATGGTGTACATCTCGGCAATCATCGGCTTCGTGCTGGTCTTTGCCACGAGTGCACTGGTGCTGGTGGGGACCGAATGGATCAAGTCGATCGACTGGGCGGGCAAGTTCCGTGCGGAGTCCGAGAGGCGCGCTTCACCTCAGGTCGACGCCACTTCCGAACCCACCTCGAGCGCCCCGCCGGTCACCGGGTTCGAACAGCCCAAGCCGGTTCGACGTAGGCCGGAAAGCGGCGACGGACTGGCCGATCTGGCCAAGACCACGGCCACGCCGTACTGGATCGACCACCAAGGGGGGACGCGACCCGGCGAGTCGATTGCCATCCGGTTCGCCTTCATCGCCGTCGACACGTGGCGCGGCGACCAGCCCCGCATCGACATCGATCTTCTCCTCGACCGCGACTCCGGACAGATCGACGATTGGGCCGTCCACACCGACGAGAACAACTACCCGCGACCACTGCGACGACAGCTGCGCCAATCCACGTTGTCGCCGCACGACCAGGCAACCATCGACGAGATGCGGGCGCATCCCATCGGCAAGCTCGCCTACCTGGCGTGTTCGACGGCGACGGCGATCGAGCAGAGCCGCTCCTGGAAGCACGACATCCTCGACAACAAGATGATCAGGGTCGACCTCGATGCCGAGGTGGCGGAGATCAGTCGCAGTTGCGCGCGGTTGCGTGCCTCCGTCGACAAACTGGGGGCCGGTCCGCCCGACGACCTCGGCGACGACCCCGAGCTCACCGCCATCCACGCTGCGCGGTCGCAGGTGCACGACGAACGGCTCGGCGTGCTTGTCCAGCGACTGGAGGCGTTCACCCGCTACCGAGCCGGTGTGGAGCAGGTAGACCGTCAGCTGGCAAAGCTCGAATGGGTGATCAGCGTTGTGGTCGACGACGATTCGGACGAGTATGTCGCCGCGGCCGAGGACGAGCTGGGATCCGAGCGATTGAACCGCGCAGCAGAGGAGTTCGACACCGTGGCAGGCGCGATCATCGAGACCATGCTCACCGACGCCAAGCGCCTTTCGCGGATCGTGCGCTACTCATAGGCGCCTTACGGGTCAGCGTGGCGCCGACACGCCCAGTCGCCGTTGTTCGATGATGAGGCAGCGGTCTTCCACATACAGCAGACCCGCATTCTCTGCGATCTCGCGAGCCTCAGCCGAGGCGATGCCCAGCTGAAGCCACAGTGCCGTGGCCCCGGCGGCCACAGCCTGCCGGGCGATCTCCGCCGTCTGGTCTGAGGGACGGAACACGTCGACGAGCCCGATTTGTTCGGGGATGTCGGCCAGTGTTCGGTAGACGGGTTCCCCGAAGAGTTCGTCGGCTTTGGGGTTCACCGGGATGATCCGCCAGCCGTGGTTCTGCATGTGGGCGGGCACGGTGTGCGCCGCCTTGGCAGGGTCGGCACTGGCCCCCACCACGGTGATCGTGTCGTACTTGCTCAGGATTTGTTCGACGACATCATCGGTGTTCGACATGGTGAAATCCTAGGGTTCACGGGTACGGCCGCGACGTCCGCCCGGCCTCCCTCGGTCAAACGGGCCATCGAATCGGTTTCTTCCCAGATGCACTTGCCCCGAGGTTCCATTTTCCGGCGGTCCCTGTCCAGGACCCCGCACGCCGAGCCCCGCGGCACGACATACTCAAACGATGGAGCCCTGGCAGATCATCTTGGTGATAGTCATCGTCGTAGTGGTCGTGGGCGTGATCATCGCCCTGATTCAGGCGGCCCGAGCGAGGAAACCACCGACTCCGGCCGATTGGTATCCAGATGAGCACGACCCGAGCCTCGAGCGCTATCACGACGGCTCGGGATGGACCGACCGGACGCGGCCGAACAAGGAAGACGACTACTGACCGATCGCTGGTCGACGTGGATGAACCGGTGAGCCCGGCGAGAATGAGGCGCGAGGTACAACGCCGCCGGCACAGTTCAACAAACAAGGAGATCTCCATGGCAGAAGCGGCTGCCGTCGGGGTCGACAAAGGCGGGCGGTTCGGACTGCTCGAAGCTTCCGAACTCGGTGACCTATGACCACCATCGATCTCAACAGCGACATCGGCGAATCGTTCGGCCGGTGGGAACTCGGCGACGATGAGGCCATGCTCGACCTGGTCACCAGCGCGAACATCGCGTGTGGGTTTCATGCCGGCGATCCCAGCACCATTGCCCGCACCGCGCGGTGGTCGGTGCAACGAGACGTCCGGATCGGCGCCCAGGTCGCCTATCGTGACCTCGCGGGGTTCGGCCGACGATTCGTCGACGCGTCGCGGACCGAATTGACCGACGACGTGGTGTACCAGATCGGCGGGTTACAAGCACTTGCCGTAGCGGCAGGTGGATCGGTCACGTACGTCAAACCCCATGGCGCGCTGTACAACACGGCCGTTCACCACGAAGAGCACGCTTCAGCGGTGGTCGATGCGGTGGCCGCGGTTGATCCGGGACTGGCAATCCTCGGGCTACCGGGCTCGCGGCTCCTCGAGCTGGCCGAACAGCGGGGGCTGCGGGTGATCCGCGAGGCATTCGCAGATCGCGGTTACACCCCATCTGCGACGCTGGTGTCGCGGCGTGAACCCGGCGCGGTCCTCCACGATCCCGGCGCAGTGGCCGAGCGAGTACTCCGGATGGTCAGCGACGGAGTGGTCGAGGCAGTTGACGGTTCCAGCGTGAAAATCGATGTGGATTCGGTGTGCGTACACGGCGACTCCCCTGCCGCGGTCCAGATGGCTCGCACCGTCCGAGACATCCTCGCTGCGAATGGTGTTGAGGTAAAGCCCTTTTCATGATGGTCCTGACGTACGGCGATCGGTCTCTGCTCATCGAGGCGGAGACCACCGATCAGGCGATCGGCTGGACGGTCGCCATCAACGAGGCAAACTTGCCCGGCGTCGTCGACGTGGTCCCTGGCGCCAGAACAGTTTTGGTGACCACAGATGGCCCGGGGAGAACAGGCGCGCTGCGCGCTGCACTCGAACGTCTCACCCCGACGTCCGGGGAAGCTCGTCGGGACAGCACAACGGTGGAAGTGCCGGTGGTCTACGACGGGCCCGATCTCGACGACATCGCGCGCCTCACCGGACTGTCCCCGGACGAGGTCGTCACCGCACACACCAGCACTCCATGGCAGGTGGCCTTCGGAGGATTTGCACCGGGGTTCGCTTACCTCATCGGCGGCGACCCACGCCTGCAGGTCCCGCGCCGCGACGAAGCCCGAACCAAGGTGCCGGCGGGCGCCGTCGGACTCGCGGGCGAGTTCAGTGGCATCTATCCACGGCAGTCCCCCGGCGGTTGGCAACTGCTCGGGCATACGAACCTACCGATGTGGGATGTGGACCGCGACCCACCTGCACTGCTCCAGCCGGGCACCTTTGTACGTTTTCGGAGCGTCTCGTGAGTGCGCTCGAGGTTGTGGCCACCGGGCCACTCACCACCATTCAAGATGGTGGCCGGCCTGGTCTCGCCTCCCTCGGCGTGAGCCGGTCCGGTGCTGCCGATCGCCGGTCGCACCGTCTCGGCAACCGGTTGTTGTCGAACCCTGAGGACGCAGCAGCCTTCGAGGTGACTCTCGGCGGGCTGTCGCTTCGGGCCATGGAGGAGGTGCGGCTCGCAGTCACCGGTGCCGACGTGGACGTGCTGGTCGATCACGGTTCAGGACCTCGCCCGGTCGGGATGAACGCACCGTTTGTGGTGCACGCCGGAGGATCGATGACGCTCGGGATGGCACGTGCCGGACTTCGTGCGTATGTTGCGGTCCGCGGTGGCATCGCCGCAGAGTCCACGTTGGGTTCGTGCAGTACCGACACCCTGTCCGGGCTCGGGCCGAACCCGTTGGCAGCCGGAATGGTGGTCGAGATCGGGCCCCGGCCCGGTGAGCTGCCGGAGGTCGACGTCGCCCCCGTTGCGGCGCCGGCGGCCGGCGAGGTAGAACTGCACGCGATTCGCGGTCCACGCGACACATGGGTTGTCGACGCCGATGACCTGGTACATGCGACGTGGCAGGCATCCGATCACAGCGACCGGGTAGGAATGCGGTTGAGCGGCATGACGCCTGGACTTTCGCACCGCGATCCCGATCGTCAATTGCCCAGCGAGGGCATGGTGCGAGGAGCGATTCAGGTACCTCCGAGTGGCCAACCGGTGGTGTTCCTCGCCGATCATCCGGTCACCGGCGGCTATCCCGTGGTCGCCGTGGTGATCGACGAGGACGTCGATCGCGCCGCCCAGATCCGTCCCGGCCAGTCGGTGCGCCTCCATTGGGCTCGATGACCGACGTGCGCGACAGCCAGCACCTCGTGCCCTAGCGGCCCAGACCATGTGGTCGGGTGACGTAGGTCTGTCCGTATTGAGTTGTCCACGTGAAGGTTCGGTCTGAGTGCATTCGAGCGATCCAGTAGCCGAGGGTCTTGCGTTTGTGGTCGGGGCGGCAGATGGCGCCGAGGTTTTCTTCGATCGTCCAGCCACCCGATCGGGGGTCGGCATGGTTGAACGGGATGATGTGGTCGATCTCGCATTCGGATGCCGGGGTGGAGCATCCGGGAGTTCGGCAGGTGCCATCGCGGGCAATGATCATCTCGCGCAGCGCCTGTGACGGTTGATAGGTCAACGCGCCTGGTGGTGGTTCGGCGAGACCGCCGTGGCCGTCGGGTGGGAGAAGTCCCGGTGGCGGGGCGGTGATGCCGGGTTGTCGGTGTCAACAGTGTTGTCTGCTCGCTGGTGCTCGCGGGTATGCGGCCCTCAGCGCGTCGTCTTCCCTCGTCGACTCAGTCGCTGCGCTCCCTCGCTCCTCAGTCCAGACAACGCGGGGCCGCATACAGTTCCGGTCAATCTGCGGGCCGCGGGTGCGCTGTCATCTGCTGCTGTGGGCAGGTTCGTGGTGTCAGCAAAGGTTTCCAGTAACCTGCGCGTCGGCGTCGGGCGCATTGTTGGCCGGGTTGCCGACGGTCGCGGGTGCAGACCGTGCCCGCGATCGCGTTGATCTGCGCGTCGAGTTCGGCGGCCTCGGCTGCGGTGATGGTCGCGGAGATGTGGGCGAGGCCGTTGAGGTCGCGGGAGGAGCGGTAGTCGCGGTGCGGTTCCATCGCTTTGCGTCGTTCTGCTGCCCCGTCGGGGTCGACCGCAATCACCATCCGGTCCAGTTCGTTGCGCAGTACGGATCGTGAGAGTCCCTGTTGCGCAATTACTATCGCCTCGGGTTCGAGTTCTGCCACCAGTTCATCGCTCAGGGCTTGTAGGGCGGTGACGATCTCGCGTACATGAACGAACCCGATGTCGCCTTCTGCGAACGCCGCACGTGTCCCGTGGAAGCGATCGCGGAGTTGCAGACCATTGTCGATGTAGACGCCGGCCATCGTGCGGGAAATGTCGAGCAGCAGGGACACCTCGACAACCGGTATGCGTGCGGCCTTGTCCAGGTCCCCGGAGATGGCGAGTTCTTCATTCACCCGCAGTGTCGCCAGCTCGACGACATCGGTGATCGTCTGCGCGAACCGGCGATTCACCTCACGCGGAACAGTTCTCAGATCCTCGGCCAACTGTATGGCTCGAGTTCCCCCCTCGACCAACAACATGACCCAATTCTAAATCAAGGGTCTGACAATTCCATCGATCACGTTCTGGCGCAGACACTCTCGCGGGCCCGTTGCACACAAGTTCAGCCCAGACGTCACATCCGGCCATCAGATCACGACTTGTGTGCACTCAGGCACACCACCCGCCGAACCCCGTGTTCAGGGAACGATGGAGTCCACGTAACCGCCATCTACTCGTACGGCGGCACCAGTGGTCGCCGAAGCCTGCGGAGACGCGAGATAGACACACATGTTCGCGATCTCTTCGGGCTCGATCAACCTCTGCAGCAATGATTGTGGACGGTGCAGACGCATGAACTCGCGCTGGGCCTCGTCCCACGGGAGGTCTTTGTCCACGAGTTGATAGATGAAGTCCTCGACGCCACCGGTGTGGGTTGGCCCCGCTATCACCGAGTTCACGGTGACGCCGGCGCCTGCTGCTTCCTTCGCGAACCCACGGCTCACGGCGAGCAGTGCCGTCTTCGACATCCCGTAGTGGATCATCTCGGCGGGGATCACGATTGCCGAGTCGCTTGCGATGTTTTGTATGCGTCCCCACCCACCATCGATCATCGACGGCAGATAGGTGCGGATGAGTCGCACTGCGGCAAGCACATTCACCTCGAAGTAGCGACGCCATTCCTCGTCGGAGATGTCCAGCGCAGGCTGCGACCCGAAGATGCCGAGATTGTTCACCAGGATGTCGACCGAGGGAAGGGCGACGAGTAACGTGTCCACACCGTCGGTGGTGGTGACGTCGGCAGCCAACGGTATGACATCGGCTTCAGGTACCTGCGCGATCAGTTCCGCCACCGCGTCGCGCACCTTCCCGGCGTCTCGACCGTTCACCGCAACGCGCGCTCCCGCCTCGGCGAGTCCCTTGGCGATTGCCTTTCCGATGCCCTGGCTCGAACCTGTCACCAATGCTGTTCTACCGCTCAGATCGATACGCATACTGCCGACTGTAGACGCGCCGATCGGTA
This sequence comes from Williamsia sp. R60, assembly GCF_054063855.1. Classification (NCBI taxonomy): domain Bacteria; kingdom Bacillati; phylum Actinomycetota; class Actinomycetes; order Mycobacteriales; family Nocardiaceae; genus Williamsia; species Williamsia sp. R60. The sequence continues at coordinate 878,321 of NZ_JBSSGR010000002.1, read as the reverse complement.
CTCTTGGAGGGGATGGTTTGCAAGCCAAAGAACCCGCTCCAAGGAGGATGCCCATGTCTGTGAGCCTGGCCAAAGGCGGAAACGTCTCGCTGAGCAAGGAAGCACCCAATCTGACCGCGGTGAGCGTCGGACTCGGATGGGATGTCCGATCCACCACCGGTGTCGACTACGACCTCGATGCCAGTGCCCTTGCGATCAACGCGAACCGGAAGGTGCTGAACGACTCGTTTTTTGTGTTCTACAACAACCTGCGTTCCCCCGACGGCGCCATCGAGCACACCGGCGACAACCGCACCGGTGAAGGCGAGGGCGACGACGAGACGATCACCGTCGATCTGAAGGCCCTCTCGCCGGACGTCGACTCCATCATCTTTCCGGTAACCATCCACGAGGCCGATATCCACGGTCAGAGCTTCGGCCAGGTGCACGGCGCTTTCATCCGAGTGGTCAACCAGGCCGACGGGCGAGAACTGGCACGCTACGACCTCAGTGAGGACGCGTCGACAGAGACCGCCATGGTGTTCGGCGAGATCTACCGGCGCGGCGGCGAATGGAAGTTCCGGGCGGTCGGCCAGGGATACGCATCAGGGCTCGCCGGTATCGCACGCGACTACGGGGTCAACATCGGCTGAGAACCGGCCGGCGTCCGCCTACGATCACCCCATGCCGAGTCTCGCGGATCGATTCCAGGATCAACGCACTCGCCTGCTCGCGGTGGGATATCGAATCACCGGGAGTATCACGGACGCCGAAGACGCCGTGCAGGAATCGTGGCTGCGTCTGGCCGATGTTGATGTCGACTCGATCAACGACCTCGGCGCCTGGCTGACCACCGTGGTCGGGCGCATCTGCCTCGACCGGCTCCGGTCGGCAGCGGTTCGACGAGAACAGTATGTGGGCCAATGGCTTCCCGAGCCCGTGGTCACCGCGCTACCCTCCGCCCATTCACAAGATCCACTGCAGGCGGTGGTCGCCGCGGAAGACAGCCGATACGCCGCGATGGTGGTGCTCGAAACCCTGGCTCCCCCGATGCGCGTCGCATTCGTGATGCATGACGGTTTCGGTGTGCCGTTCGCCGAGATCGGCGACCTCCTGGGCGTGAACGCGGCCTCGGCCCGCCAGATGGCCTCACGTGCCAGGAGAATCGTCTCGGGAGTGCCGGCGTCGGTCCCGGAGAAGGAGCAGACCGACGCGGTGCAGCGCCTCGTTGCTGCGCTGGCCTCGAAAGACGTCGATTCCGTTGTGGCTGCACTGGATCCGGACGCCATGATCGTCGGTGATGCGAACCGCACCACCCCCACAGCGGTCAAGCCCATTCACGGCGCCGACGGCGTCGCGCGATTCCTGCTGGGGCTGGTCCGACGGTACGGCGAGTCGTTCCTGTCCGAGCAGATCCCGGTGCTCGTCAACGGCGAACTCGGCGCGTACAGCGCCGGATGGGACGCGGCCGGTGACCGTCGCGCATCCCCGGCTCGCGCCAGTTGCTTTGTGGTCCGCGACGGCCGTGTGGCGGCCATCTACGACATCGCCGACCCCGCGAAGCTGAAGGCGGTACCGGACGTGCGCTCATCTGACCGGTGAGCACAGGGTCAGGAAACCCGGCACTCCTGGCCCACACCAACCGCGCTGACCTTCTCGTAGCGCTGCGGATCGAAGGTGCCGTTGCGTTCCCGGAACGAGCGACCGGTACCAGGCCACAGTAAGGTCAACCGTCCGCTCTGGGGGTCGAGATACCAACTGCTGCAACCACTGAGCCATACCGTCGACGCACTACGCTCGTCGATCTCCCGCGTGTAGTCGCGCTCGGCATCCGCGGACACCTCGAGCGCCAGCCCGCTGTTGCGCCATAGGTGGTCAAGCGCGCCCAGGACGTAGTCGATCTGCGTCTCGATCATGTAGATCGCGGAGTTGTGGCCGAGAGCGGCATTGGGGCCGTCCAATACGAACATGTTCGGGAAGCCACTGACGGCGGTGGACGCGTACGACACCATGCCCTCGCCCCAATGGTCGGAGAGCAGTTCCCCGCCCACACCCGCGACCCTCTCGGCGAACGCGGGCCTGGCAGCCTCGAATCCGGTGGCCATGACAACAACGTCGAGATCGTAGGAACGCCCGCTGGCCGCGACCACCGAGTCACCGTCGAACGCCGCGAGCGCAGAGGGTTCCAGCGTCACCGACGGCCTCGTCAGCGCCGGGTAGAACTCGTCACTGAGAAGTATTCGCTTGCAACCGATTTCATAGTCCGGCGTCAGGGCCCGTCGGAGATCCGGATCGCCGATCTGAGCAGTCAGATGTCCCAGCGCTCGGGCCCGGATCTCATCGATGTCCGGTCGGAGCCCCCGACGCTGCGCAAATGCTTTGTCGGCCTCGGTGAAGAGCTCTTCCCTCAGGCGGTCTGCGTTGGCCTTCACCTGCAGTTGCACACGCTCGGGTTCGCTGTATTCCCGATTGCCTCGCGGCACCACATAGGGCGCGCTGCGGGAGAAGACGACGAGCTCCCCGGCACGCTCAGCGAGGTGTGGCGTGAGTTGAACCGCCGATGCCCCGGTGCCGACGATGCCGACGCGTGCGCCGTCGATCGGAGCTTCGTCATCCCACTGGGCGGTGTGAAAAACCTTGCCGGAGAAGGTGTCCGAGCCGCTGACCTGAGGCATGAGCGGATCGGCCAACCGGCCGACCGCCACGACGAGCACGCGGGCCCGCATCTCGCCCGCGTTGGTCACCACCAGCCAGCAGAGCTGATCCGGAAGCCATCGAGCCTGTGCCACATCGGTGTTCAGATGCAGGTGCGGCGTCAGACCCTCCTCGTCCACCGCACCGGTCAGATACTCGTGGATCTCCGGCCCCGACGCGAACAGCGAGGTCCAGTCACCGGGAGGCCGGAACGAATACGAGTAGACATGTGCGGGTACGTCACATGCGACGCCCGGGTAGTGGTTGTCCCGCCACGTGCCGCCCACCGAATCGCCGCGCTCGAGGATGACAAAGCTCTCCCGGTCGGCCCGAGCCAGCCGGATACCCAGGCCGAGTCCCGCGAACCCGGCACCGACGATCGCCACATCGACGCAGTGTGGCAATGAGGACGGTGAGGTCACGCGAAAACCCGTCGCAACACTTCGACCCGCTCGGCGGGTGGGTCCTCGTAGAGGGTCGTGCGCTGACGCGGCGTCCGGCCGAGTTCCTTGCCCAACTCCGTCACATCGTCGGGCGAGAGCTGTCTACCACTCTCGGGCCCGGCGTCGGGCCGGAGCGTTCCGTCCATCAGGACGCCCCCGACATCATCGGCACCACCGCGGAGCACGGCACGCAGCGCGTCGGCGTCGAGTTTGGTCCACGCCGCTTGTACGTGGTCGATGGTGCCGAGCATCATCAGACGTGCCACCGCGTGTACTGCCCGGGTCTCGCGGAGCGTGGGGCCCTGGACCGCTTGATCCCGGACGTGGGGTGGGGCGTTCTCGGGAAGCATCGGCATGAGGATGAGTTCGGTGAAGCCGGACGTGCGGTGCTGGATGTCGGTCAGCAGACGCAGGTGGGCCACCTGGTGAATCGGGTCCTCGATGTGACCGTAGAGCATCGTCGCGGTCGATTTCAGACCCATCTGGTGGGCGGTGATGATCGTGTCCACCCACGCGGCGACCGACAGTCCGCGGCCGTCGGGCGAGAGGGCGCGGCGCACGTGGTCGTCGAGTACCTGCGCGGCAGTGCCGGGCACGGTGTCGAGGCCCGCCTCGCGGGCCGACCGGAGGAACTCTCCGGCGGTGACGTCGAGTCGGGTCGCGGCGTCGAACACCTCTGTTGCGCGGTAGGCGTGCAGATGGATCTCGGGCGCGACCGCTTTGATCCTCTTGATCAGCTCCAGGTATTCGGCGGCCGACTCGGTCGCCGGAACAGGACCCTGCAGGCAGATCTCGGTCGCGCCGAGTTCCCAGGCCTCCGCAACAAGGTCTTCCAGGCTCACACCGCCACCGTCGGCCAGCACGGCTGCCGTCTCGAAGTTGCGGTTGGCGACAAAGGTGAGGTCATCACCAGTCGTCTCGCGGCGGGCGGCATCGGCCAACGCACACAGTTCGTCCAGGTCAGGACCGTCGGCCTGCAGGAGATAGCTCCACTCCAGGTCGTCGATCGAACCGGGATCGCGAGCCAACCGTCGCAGGACCGGTTGCACCACGGCCGGCGGCATGTGGTGGTCGGCGGCCCATGACGATCGCAACTTCATCCCTTGACTGTAGAACCGTGCCGCAACTCCTCCCGTTCAGCGGTACCGTTCGGTTCGCCGACTTGGTCGATGTGCTCCCCAGCCCGCGCCGGATGGCGGCCGGTCCGGGGCCCGACCGCGAACAGTTGACGTTCTTCTTCGGTTGCGCCGGTCACCGTGTGCGACAACGCCGCGGTGATCAGTTGGTGGTCCGACTCCGTCCAGCGCTCGGTGGTCTGCCGCTTGTAATCGCTCCACGAGGGAACGGTGAACTGTTCCACCCGCAGGTCTGAGTCGGCGCCATGGCGGTACAGGCCCCACGAGTATCCGCCGGTCCGCCGCCGCGCCTTCCCTACGGCGGCCATCGCCTGATCGAACTGGTCCAGCTCTGCGGGCCGCACGCGATAGGTCACCGAGACGACAACAGGGCCGTCATCGGGTTCGGGTCCGAACACCACCATCGGAGTGGGCCAGGCTGTGGACACACCTCGCGGCAGTGTCCCCGTCTCGGGCCGCAGCGGTACTACCGTGACGCTGGCCGCCGCGGCGACAAGCAGGGCCGCCGAGATGAGCAACGCCGTGACAAAGCTCGTGTGGGACGCCACCACACCCCACACAAACGATCCGAGAGCCTGCGAACCCATGAACACGAGCAAGTAGATCGACATCCCGCGGGCCCGCACCCAGTGCGACAGCGACAGCTGGATCGCTGCGTTGAGCGTGGTGAGAGTTGCGATCCAGGCAGCTCCGGCCACAAGGAGCAGCGGCAACACCGCCCACACCGGCAACACGCCGACCGCGACCACTCCCACCCCGTACGCGATCGCCGAAGCCGCCAGCAAGGCGTTGGGCGACAACTTCTTCCGCAGGCGCGGGTAGATCGCGACGCCGGCGACTGCCCCGACACCGAGCATGCCCAGTACCAGGCCGTAACCCGATGCCCCGAAATGAAGGTGCGCACTCGACGCCAGCGGCAGCAGAGCCCAAAGAGCAGACGCCGGGAAGGCGAAGACCGCCGATCGCACCATGATCCGGCGAACGATGGGTGCGGCGTGCACGTAGTGCAGACCGGTCACCAGCGACCGTCCCAGCCGCTCACGGTCTACACCTGGGGCGTCGGCGGGTCGCCGCCACCACACCAGCGCACCGATGATCGCGAGGAACGACACGGCATTGATTGCGAACACCGCGGCCGGCCCGGCCGCGGCCACCACCACTCCGCCGATCGCCGGACCCACCGCACGGGCCGCGTTCACGGTGACACTGCCCAACGAGGAAGCCGCTGGGATCTGTTCGCGTGGAACGAGTTCTGGCTGGATGGCCTGCCACGCCGGAGCCGACAGTGCCGAGCCGCATCCGAGCAGGAACGTCATCGCCAGCAGCATCACAGGCGTCAGCACATCGGTCCAGGCCAGGAATGTGGTGACCCCCGCAGCGACCGCGGTGTAGATACTGACCGCGATCAGCAGGCGCCTGCGATCGAGGAGATCGGCGAGTCCACCGGCGGGCAAGGCCAAGAACAGCGTCGGCAGCAGACTCGCAGTCTGGACGAGCGCGACGATGGTGGCGCTGCTGCCATGCTCCACCAGGAACCACTGGGCCCCGACGGTCTGCATCCACAGACCGATGTTCGAGACGAGCTGGGCGATGAACAGATATCGATAGATCTTGTTGCGCAACGGCGCCCATGCGGACACCTGGGGCGCGGACTCCGCAGTGGTGGTCACAGTGTTTCGTCCAGCCAATCGGTGAACGATTGCCACCCGACTGCCGGGTATGTGGTGTGCAGAGCGGGGATGTCGGCCGCATATCCGGTGTCGTTTAGGTACCCGAACATCGCCCGCATGTCCGCCGAACCGATGTCGGAAGCATCGACTGTCCGCAACCGAACGGTGCGGCCGAGCCGCCGCCCCAACGCTTCCGCCATCTGGGCGGGTGTCGGCGCGTCGGACGCGATGTCCATCCGCAGGCCCACGTGGCGCGCCGGGTCCTCGAAGACCGTCGCGACGAACTCGCCGAGGTCGCGACGCGAAAGCTGTTGTAATGGAGTATCTTCACCGATCGCGAGCTCGAGTACTCCCCCACGCACCTGGTCGATTCCGGCCAGGAGGTTGTCGTAGAAGTATGTGGGGCCGACGATCGTGCTGGCAACGCCCGACCGCATCAACGCCGCCTCGACAACTGCTTTGCTCTCGAAGTGCGGGATCCCGGTGTGGCGATCAGCACTGGCCACCGAGGAGAAGACCAGATGAGGAACACCGGCGGTGGACGCTGCTTCGATGATCGAGAACCCCTGCGAGACTTCCTCATCCGGTCCACGTTCGAACGGCGTGGTGAGAGCGTAGACACCGGCGGCTCCCGCGAACGCCGCGGCGAGGCTCTTCGGGTCGTCGAGGTCGGCAACAGCGAGTGATGCACCCGCATCTGCGAGCCGGCGGGCTCGGGTCGACTCCGGGCGCCGGACCACTGCCCGCACGGGCAGCGCTCTCGCGAGCAACGCTGTCGCGACTGCGCCACCTTGCGCGCCGGTGGCGCCGATCACCACATAGGGGCTGCTCATCTTCTCGGACTTCCTGTCGATCAATGGTGGACGTCTACCCAAGGGGGCGCACCGCCCCCGGCACGTTTACCGGGGGCGGTGCGCTGGCGCATCAAGCGCTCGCGACGGCGCTTTCCTGAGACACCGCGGTGACGGCCTCTTCGATGAGGGCGACGACCTCAGCCGGCTTGGCCAGCATCACCAGGTGGGGGGCGTCGAGTTCGACAACCTTCTTCAGGCCCGCACGCTCGTACCCGAAACGCTCGACGTCCGGGTTGATCGTGTGGTCGTCACTGCTGACGATTCCCCACGCGGGCTTGGTCTTCCAAGCGGCGACCGGTGCTGCTTCACCGAAGGCCGCGGCGGCCAGTGGTCGTTGCGAGACGGCAAGCACCTCTGAGTCCTCCTGCGGGATACCCGCGGCGAAGACGGCCGGGAACGCGCTGATCTTGACCGAGACGTCGGTGCCGGGATCGGCACCCTCGATCGGGAACGGCGTGTACACAAGATTGGCCGCGAGGTCGGAATCCGGGAACCGGCCCTGCAGTTCGCCGAGGCTCTCGCCTTCTTCGAGTGCGTACCCGGAGACATACACCAGGCCGACGACGTTGTCGGCGGCACCGGCAACGGTGATCACGGCGCCACCGTACGAGTGGCCGACGAGTACAACCGGGCCGTCGATCTGCTCGACGAACGAGCGGATGTACGCCGAGTCGCCGAGCAGACTGCGGTTGGGCACCGGGGGCGCCAGAACGGTGTGGCCCTTGTCGAGCAGACGGCGGGTCACCGGGGTCCAGCTGGCGGCATCGGCAAATGCACCGTGGATGAGAACGATGGTGGGTTTTGCAGACATGAACGAACTCCGTTGTCTAGAAGTGCTGAGAGGGTTGGGCCTGGATGCTGCTACTTGGCGATGAACTCGAGGATGTCTGCGTCGAGGGCCTTCTGGTACTCGCCGTAAATGCCGTGCGGGGCACCGGGGTACACCTTCAAGGTGCCGTCTTTGACGAGGTTGATGGTCTTCTCGGCCGCAGCGGCGATGGGGACGATCTGATCGTCGTCGCCGTGAGCGATGAAGATGGGCACGTCGAGGGCCTTGAGGTCCTCGGTGAAGTCGGTCTCGGAGAACGCCTTCACGCAGTCATAGGCAGCGGCGAGGTTCACCAGCATGCCCTGACGCCAGAAATCGTCCTTTGCGCCCTGAGAAACGTCGGCGCCGTCGCGATTGGCACCGAAGAACGGCACGCTCAGGTCCTGGTAAAACTGCGAGCGGTCGGTCAGTACACCGTTGCGGATGTCGTCCAGGGCTTCGATCGGAGTGCCTTCGGGGTTGCTATCGGATTTCAGCATGATCGGCGGGACGGCGCCGGCCGTGATCACCTTGGCCACCCGGTCACCGCCGTGCTGCGCTGCGTAACGGACCACCTCGCCACCACCGGTGGAATGTCCGATGAGGATCAGGTCGCGCAGATCGAGCGCCTCGACGAGCTCGGCGAGGTCCTTTGCGTAGGTGTCCATGTCGTTGCCCTGGTAGGTCTTCGACGACCGGCCGTGGCCGCGGCGATCATGGGCGATGGCCCGGTAGCCGGCGTCTGCGAGCACTTTGAGTTCGAGCTGCCAGGCGTCCGACGACAGCGGCCATCCGTGGCTCAGGATGACCGGCTGGCCACTGCCCTGCTCGGTGTAGTAGATCTCGGTTCCGTCGGTGGTGGTGATGTACGGCATGGTGTCTCCTGTGGTCGCTTCGACGTGGTGACATCAACATTCGTCCACTGCGGCAGCTGTGTCGACGCTGCTGGCGTCCAAACCCGGGGGATGGTGACGGGAGGTGCCACTACCGGCTAGCCGGTAGTGGGCGTGAGGCTTCAGGTGTCAGGCGTCGCGTGCGACGGGTATCCGCACGGTGAGGTTCGTTCCCTCACCCACCGGACTCGACACGGTGAATGTTCCTCCGACGGCTTCGATTCGATCCTGCAGGCCGATCAGACCTGATCCCGCGCCGGTGTCTGCCCCACCGTCTCCGTCGTCGCACACGGTGAGGTCGAGAACTTCATCGGTGATCACCGCAGTGATCGTGACCTCGGAGGCGTTGGCGTACTTCGCGGTGTTGGTCAACGCCTCGGCCACGACATAGTAGGCGGCAACTTCCACCGGGTCGGGCAGTCTCCACGGGATGTCGATGGACAGGGACACCGGTACCGGTGATCGGCGGGCGAGGGTCTTGAGTGCCGGGCCTAGCCCACCCCGAGAGAGGATCGCAGGATGGATGCCGCGCGAGAGTTCCTGAAGATCGGTGTGTACGTGCGTGAGCGCATCGACGCTGCGGTCCAGCCGAAGTCGTAGGTCCTCCCGGTCCGTGGGGACGGCCGCCTGCGCAGCCCTCAACTCCATGCCCAGGGAGACGATGCGTTGCTGGGCGCCGTCGTGGAGGTCGCGTTCGATGGTCCGACGCGCCTGGTCGGCCGCTGCGATGACACGTGCACGCGACTGGGTGAGTTGAGCCCGGGTCTCGCAGTTGTAGACCGCGGTGGCCACCAGGTCGGCGAAATCGGTCATCCGAGTCTGGATCTCGAACTGGGGTGCACGGTCTGACGACGCGACCACCACCGCGCCCCAGACGTCGCCGTCGATGGTGATCGGCACTCCGAGCCCACAGACCAGTCCCCGTTGGTGCATGCGATCGGCAATCGGGCCGGTGGCGGCGGTGTAATCGATGGCCGCTGGTTCCCCGGTGGTCAGAACAATGGTGCAGATGTTGTTCCCACCCAGTTCGAGCCGCTCACCGGGAGTGAGGCGGTTCTCGTTGCGCTCGTCGTCCCAGGCCGCGAGCACAACACCGTGCCCGTCCTCGAACCGCACCACCGACACGTGCTCGGCACCCAGTCCGGACCCGAGTTCCCGCGCGACGGCCGGATATACGTCGTCGGGCTCCACACGCAGGGCCACCAGGGTCGCAACCCTGCGCAGCGCGGCCTGCTGACGCGCCAGTCTGACCGTCTGCTCATGGAGCTGTTCCCGGTCACGGGCAGCGGCCAGCAGCGCTTCGAGGGCAGGCACGATCCGCCTGACACGGCGCGAATCCGCGGCATCGAGCGTGGCGGGCACCAGCAGGGCGCCGAGATCGAGGCCGTTGTCGCGCAGCAGAATTCGCTGCTGATCTGATGCCGGAGTCGTCTCAGCCGGGCCGAGGACCACATGCGGCGGCGGCAGTTCGAGTACGTCGGACAGCCGAGAGCTGGCCTTCTCGAACATCTCCGGTGACATCGACTCACGGAGCATGGTGCGTGCAAACGCGGCCAGCAGGTCGGCTTCCCGCCGGCGTTGATCGGATTCGACTGCGCGAAGCCGGGACTGGCCCACCAGCACATTGGTCAGTATCGCCAGCGTCGAGAACACCACCACGGCGGGGACCAGGCTCTCACTGTTCTCCGAAACATGCACGTACGCGTAGGCCGTCGCGCTGGCCACCGATGTGACAAGCGCGAGGCCGAAACCCCATCCGGCCGACACGACCAGGACACCGAACAGGAAGACCGCGCCGAACGCGGAATTGGGGGCGATCTGTTCGAGCAGATGCACCACGAGCATCTCGGTGGCAATGAAGCCGCACGCGATCGCGATACCCCACCCCAGAGGTGGAGCGCTGGGCCGGAGCACCGTGGTGGCGAGCCTGTCGCGCCAAGAACCGCGATCGGTACTGAACTCTGTTCCTGACCGAACCGCAGAGATCATCGTGCAGACCTGCGGTGCAGCCTGCTTGTTCGTCCGAGCACACGTCGATGATAGTGCCGTTGTCGGCCAGGCGGCTCGTCTCCGGCCACTGCGGCCCGCGCCGCTTTCGGCGGCGAAATGTTCCTGCTAGCGGGAATGCCTCGCGCGGATCCGTCTGACACCCTCGAAGAGGTGAAGCCCTCCGACCATCGCTGCCTCATCGTCGATGACAGCGTCGCCTTCTGCGCTGCGGCGCAGAGGTTGCTGGAGGCTGCCGGCATGACGGTTGTCGGCACCGCCGCGACACTTGCCGCGGCGGTACAGACGGCTGCCGACACCCGGCCCGACCTGATCCTGGTGGACATCGACCTCGGCGGTGAAAGCGGCTTCGATGTGGTCGAAGCGCTACTGGACACCCGGCCGGACCCGATTCCCGCCGTCATCCTCGTCTCCACCCACGACGAAGAGGATTTCGCCGACATGGTGGAGGCGAGTTCGGCGATCGGGTTCCTGCCGAAGTTCGAGCTGTCCGCCGAGTCGATCATGCGCATTCTGAGCTGACGCCGGGTCGGCAAACCCCTTGAGACCGTGGGTGATCAGCTCATCGCATCGAGATACATGATCACTGCCCGGACCCGCCGGTGGTCGTCGGCTGTATCGGCGAGATCCAGCTTGGTCAGGATGCTGCGGACATGTTTTTCCACGGTGCCCTCGGTGATCCACAGCCTGCGCCCGATGCCGGCGTTGGAGAGCCCTTCCGCCATCAACGTCAGCACATCTCGTTCCCGTGCGCTGAGGGCACCGAGCGGATCATCGCGACGTCGCGCGGCCACCAGCTCATGCACCAGAGCGGGGTCGATCACCGACGCACCGTTCGCGATTCGACCCACGGTGTCGACAAAATCGGTGACGTCGGTGACCCGGCTCTTGAGCAGGTAACCGATCCCCCGGCCCCCGTCGAGCAACTCGAGAGCGTGGTCGACCTCCACGTGGGCCGACAACAGGAGCATCGACACCGAAGGGAACTCCTTGCGGATCTGCAGCGCGGCGTCGAGACCCTCCGAGGTGTGCGACGGTGGCATCCGGATGTCGATGATGGCCAGTTGTGGCGGTTCGGCCCGAACCAGCGTGAGCAGTTCATCGGCGTCGCCGGCCTGTCCGACCACGTCGAGACCTGCCTGCGTCAGCAGGCTCGACAGGCCCGCCCGCAGCAACACATCATCGTCGGCGATCACCACGGAGAGTCCGGCCGACATGTGAGTCCCTTCGTAGATCGCGCCACCTGCCTGCACCAGTGTGCCCGGTTGGTCAGACGCGCGACGAAGTCAGCCCGACACCTCCGTGTCGGGATCGGCCCACGGCACCCGGCAGGAGTCGGTCGAGAATCCCTGGTCGGTGATACCGAGGGCTGAGTACATCCGCGCGCGCTGATTCTCCAGCCCGATCTGATAGGTCAGCTCCACGACTCCGGCGTCGCCGAAACGCTCACGCAGATCGGCCACCTGCTCGTCGGTGACCGTGGTCGGCGTTGCGGTGATCGCATCGGAGTAGGCGATCGCGGCCCGTTCGTCGTCGCTGTAGTGCGGCGAACTCTGATAGTCGGCGATGTCGCGCAAGCGGTCGATATCGAGACCGTCGAGACGCTGGAGCATGGTGCCGAAGTCGACGCACCACGAGCACCCAATCGTCCATGCCGTACGGAACACCGCGATTTCCCGGATGTTCGACGGCAACACCTTCGATGCCTTCTCCACGGCCGTCTCGTGTATCGCCGATGCCAGGAACAGGCCGCGGTGATGGGCGGTCACGGCAAACGGTTCGGGCACCGAGCCGAACCTGCGGGCCGCGTACCGATACGCCCCCTTCACCATCAGACCGGCGTCATCGGGGTTGACTGCTGGAATACGTGCCACGTGAGGAACCTCCTGTTTCAGGCGAGCGCACCGTGCGCCCCTACCTGGAGGACGACACAGCAGCGCACAACGTGACAGGCGCGCCTAGCGGGTCCAGCGAATGCGGATTGGACCTCGGACGTTCGCCGGATCGTCGACCACGTCACCGCCCTGGGTGATCTGGACTTCGCCGTCCGCCATCATCTGGCGCGCGACCGCGCGCACCGGTTCCATCAGCGGGCGCCAGTCATCAGGGGCAACCGCTCGCGCGACATCCGACGGGCAGATACTCGAATCCGGCGACCTCGCGCTCAGCAGGTCACGGATCTTCGCCGTGAGGGAAACGTCATTGGTGCCGTCCGGCGCCCCGCCGTTCGTGTGGGCCATCTGCCCAGCTTCCCGTCGCGGTGGCCCACCGTCAACGTCCCCCTCCCCCGCGACGCGAGGTCCGATTCCCGCCAGCACCCCCGAGCTGTCGTGAGATGAACTGATGTCGCGCTCCACCGGAGCGTGAAAGTGGTTGTCACACAGAGAGTTGGGGTCATCATGTCAAAAGTCGCGCTGGTCACCGGATCGAGTCGGGGCCTGGGCCTTGCCACCGCGTGGGCACTGGGCCGCGCAGGGAACACCGTCATCATCAGTGGCCGCGACGGCGGGCGGATCGAGTCCCTGGCCGCCGATCTACGCGAGGAGGGCCTGCGCGCGGAAAGCCTGGTCCTCGACGTGGAGTCCTTCGAAAGTGCTCGATGCGCGGCTCACGAACTCGCCAACCGCCATGACCGGCTCGATGTTCTGGTGAACAACGCCGGTGTCCTGCCCGAGGCCACACAGCCGGCCGAGATCAACTTCAGTCACCCGTCGGCCGCCGCGAAGACCTTCAGTGTCAACACCCTTGGGGTCCTCAATGTGGTCGAGGCGATGCTGCCGCTCATCTGGCGTAGTGCCGGCGGCCGCATCGTCAATGTATCGAGCACCATGGGCTCCTTGGCTGATCAGAAAGATGTTCAGTCGCAGTACTACTCGATGGTCGTTCCTGCTTATCAGGCGTCCAAGGCGGCGGTGAACAGCATCACCATCGGGCTGGCGAAGATGCTGGCCGGCACCACCGTCAAGGTCACGTCGGTGTGCCCGGGTCATGTGCAGACCGATCTCGCCCCCGGCAACCGGACACAGGCGCCGTTGACCGCGGAGGAGGCAGCAGCCGTTGTGCTGCGTGCGGCGACGCTTCCCGACGATGCCGAGTCGGGCACCTTCATCGACGCGGCCGGACCCGTACGCTGGTAGCCGGTGTCGGGGTTGGTGGGTGCAAGGTGAGAGCCCCGAACCTGTGATCGCAGAAAGGCGGACAGTTGCCGGCACCGCCGCGAGTACCACGATCGGCCGTACCGCTCTGGGCACTGGTGAGCGCTGCCGCTGCTCCCGTCCTGCTGATCGGCTCCTCGGTGATCGCCGCGATGATCATCACCGAGGAGTACGACGCCACGAAACAGACGCTCAGCGACCTGGCCACGATCTCCGGCGGCGGCTGGGTGATGGCTGTCGGGATCGCCCTGAGCGGGGCCTGCCAGATCGTTACGAGCGCTGGTCTGACCGGAATCAGGACACCGACGCGGATCGCGTTGGCGGGGGCAGGCGCGTGTGGGATCGCAGTGGCGTTGTCACCGGTGGACGTCGCACCCACGTTCCATCTCCTCGCGGCCGGAGGTTCAGCGGTCCTGTTCTGCCTGTGGCCTCTGCTGGCGATCTCGCGCGCGCCGTCTTCCGCCCCGACGATTCGCCCGGCCGTGGCGGCGACGGCCTCGCTCATCCTGTGCGCACTGCTGGGGTGGACGGTTCTGGAGACCGGCGGAGGCGACCGGCTGGGACTCGCCGAAAGGATCAACTTCACCGCCGAGATGCTGTGGCCGCTGGTGGTGGCCGTCGATCTGCGGCGCCGAGGAACGCAGGTCAGTGCGGGTTCGAGTGGGTTGAACGGCCCGCGGGCCACTCCCACCGAAACGTTTACACCCCGCTGATTTAAATCCCCGGACGGCTCGCCCAGGTGGCGAATTGGCCCCTCGGCGCCGCAGCAGCCCAGGTCACGGCGCAGTCGACCGGGCGGCACCTGGCGCATTCCGAACGGCCGACCACAGCGGCGCATTCGGCCAGGCCGGACCCCGAAATACGGGCGTTATGGTGCCATTCATGCAGATGAGGCCCCCTGGCGGCACGCGACTACGTGCCGACAACGCGCGCATGGTCGCCGATATTCTGCGGCGCCAGGTCCACGACGGAGACGTCGCCGGATCACTTGACGAACCCACCCTCATCGCCGACTTCGGCGTATCTCGCAACACCATCCGTGATGCCTTGACCATCCTGCGCGACGAAGGACTCATCGAACGCTCTCCTCGTGTCGGCACCCATGTGGTGGCGCGACAACTCGAACACGGTCTGGACGCCCTGCAAGGACTCAAGGAGACGTTCCTCATGCACGGCGAGGTCCGCAACACCGTCAAAGTGGCGACCTTGGTGGACCCTCCCCGCGCCGTGGCACGCAAATTGGCGCTCGACGACGGTGAGCAGGCCGTCTACATCGAACGGCTGCGGTTTCTCGATGACGAACCGATCAGCCTCGACGTCACCTACCTCGTTCCCGACCTGGGCATCCCGCTGATCCAGCACGATCTGGAACACAACGACGTCTTCGCCCTGCTCGAGCAGATCGCGGGCGAAAGGTTGGGCCGCGCCACGATGACCGTCGAAGCGGTGAACGCCGACCCACACTCTGCGGCTCACCTCGAGATCGCCTCGGGCGCAGCCATGTTGCTGCTCGAAAGACTCACCCACCTACAAGCCGAAGACCGACCCGTCGATCTCGAATACATCCGAATGCGCAGCGACCGAGTCTGTCTGCGCAGCACAGCCCGCCGAACACAGGAGTAGTACCAGTGAGCCAAGTCAACGCCCGAGCCGACGTCCCGGTCACCATCGACGAATCCCTGTGCATCACGGGCTGCACGCTCTGCGTCGAGGTGTGTCCCCTTGATTCACTGGCCATCAATCCCGAGAGCGGCAAGGCCTTCATGCATGTCGACGAATGCTGGTACTGCGGCCCCTGCGCGGTCCGGTGTCCCACCGGAGCGGTCACCGTGAACATGCCGTACCTGCTCCGCTGACTCATTCCCACCAGCCCAACACCTTTCGCACCCCACCCTTTCGCACCACAAGGAAACCTCGATGAGATCAACCGCGTCTCGACGCGCCCGATTGGGCACGCTGTTCACCGCCGCTGCAATCGTGCTGACGTCAGCGGCCTGTTCACTCGACAGTTCCGGTGACAGCGATGCGATTCGCGTGGTCGTCGGGTACCAGTCCAAAACCATCAACACCGTGACGGCCGGGACCTTGCTTCGCGCCGAGGGAAACTTCGAGAAGCGCTTGGAGGAGGTGACCGAGCGGACCGGCCAGAAGTACAGCGTCGAATGGCAGGACTACGACACCGGCGCTCCGATCACCACCGGGATGATCGCAGGCAAGATCGACATCGGGTCGATGGGTGACTACCCGCTGCTCATCAACGGGTCGCGGGCGAACGCCAATGACGCAACACGCACCGAGATGTTGTCGGTCACCGGCTCGAGCCCCAGGGGCTCACTGAACATGGTTGTGGTGTCACCTGATTCAGATGCGACGACCATCGCTGATCTGCGCGGCAAGAGCGTCTCGGCCAGCGTCGGTTCGGCTGGACACGGAACCCTGGTCCAGGCGCTCGACCGCATCGGCATCAACCCCAACGACGCCGTCAACGTGCAGAATCAGCAGCCCCAGGTCGGCGCGTCCGCGCTCGAATCGAACAAGGTCGATGCGCTGGCACAGTTCGTCGCCTGGCCGGGCCTGCTGGTGTTCCAGGACAAGGCGCGGCTCCTGTACGACGGCGCCCAGCTCGGCGTTCCCACGCTGCACGGTGTTGTTGCCCGATCTGCGTTCGCCGACGAGCACCCGGATGTGGTGGCTGCTTTCCTGCAGGCACAACTGGATTCCACCAAGTCTCTGATCGACGCTCCGCTCGCCGCCGCGAACCTGGTCGCCAAGGACAGCGGCCTGCCCGCCGAGGTGGTCTACCTCTACAACGGCCCCGGCGGCACCGACTTCAACCCTGCAGTCAAACCGCAACTGGTGGAGGCGCTTCGGGGCGACCAGCCCTACCTCAAGTCGATCGGCAGCTTCGAACACGAGCTCGACCTCAACACGTTTGTGAACACCGCTCCCCTGGAGCAGGCATTCACCGCAACCGGTCAGAACTACGCAGAGTCACTGGCATCCACCCAGAATGCGTCGCAGATCCGTGGCCGTGACCCGGTGTGCAACACCGACGTCGACCCGGCCGATGCAGCAGAACTGTGGCTCGACGGCAGCGACAACACGCAGCCGGCGGCCGGCCCGACTTGCCTGCTCAAAGCAATCCGGCAAGCCCAGTCACAAGGCGAATCTGTTCGTGCAGCGTATATCTCGGACCCGTTGCTCGGAACCCGATGGTTTGCCGACAAGGCGGTGTGGCTGCGGGACGGAACACAGTTCGTGCCGTTCACCACCCAGGACAGTGCCGACGAGTACATCAAGACCCATCCCGGGGCTGTACCGGCGTCGTACGATCAGGCTGTCGCGGAGGTCATCTGATGGCCACCGCCACCGTCACCCCGGCGCTGGACATCCAGACACGTTCAGTGACAGCACCGAAGTCTGCCCGGGGCAGAAGCCATTGGCTGACCGTCTGGCCACTTCGCATCCTGGTCCTCGTTGCCGCCGCAGGACTCTGGCAGTTCCTGACCACCGCCGACGTAGTGCTGTGGGCCCGGTTCGACACGGTGCCGTCGGTCACCGACATCGCGCAGGCATTCTGGACAAGTCTGGGCACCGAGGAGTACTACCTCGACCTCGGTCAGTCGCTGATCCGGATCGGCGCCGGTTTCGCACTCGCCGTCGGAGTCGGCGTTCCGGTCGGAATCCTGTTGGGCCGCTCTCGTATTGCCACCAACACGGTTGGCACCCTCACGGAGGTTCTGCGTCCCATCCCCGCCATCGCCCTGGTGCCGGTGGCCATCCTGGTATTGCCGACCGACGAAGCCGGCATGGTGTTCATCACGTTCGTCGCCGCGTTCTTCCCGATCTCGGTGGCCACCCGGCACGCGGTGCGGGCACTGCCGACCATCTGGGAAGATTCCGTGCTCACCATGGGCGGACGCAAGCGCGACGTGATCCTGCGAGTGGTGTTGCCCGGCATTGCCCCCGGCGTCTTCAGTGGACTGTCGGTGGGCATCGGCGTGGCGTGGATCTGCCTGATCTCCGCCGAGATGATCTCCGGCCGGCTCGGTGTGGGCTACCGCACGTGGCAGGCGTACACGGTGGTGGACTACCCGCAGGTGTTTGTCGGCATGCTCACCATCGGCATCCTCGGCGCCCTCACCTCGGGCGGCATCGAGTTGATCGGCCGCCGATTGACCCGGTGGCTTCCCCGAGCTCAGGAGACCCGATGACCAGCACCGTCAGCTCCACTACCTCCCTGATCCCGACAACCGGGCTTCGTCTCGAACTCGACGATGTACGACTCGACTATGGCGGCGACGCCGTGGTGGACGGACTCGACCTGACCATCGAATCGGGTGAGATCCTGGTCCTCACAGGTCCGTCGGGATGTGGCAAATCCACTGTGCTGCGGGCGATTGCCGGACTGTTGCCCGTATCGGGTGGCCGAGTGCTCGCCGACGCGGAGCCCGTACGCAAGACCTCTCGTGATCGGGCCATGGTCTTCCAGGACGACGCCCTGCACCCGTGGCGCACCGTGCGCGGCAACATCATGCTCGCGCTCACCCTCCGCGGGGTCCCGCGTCGAGACCGCAAGGCCCAGGCGGAGCGGTGGATGGACGAGATCGGGCTGGCCGATTTCGCCGACTACCTCCCGAAGTCGCTCTCGGGCGGTATGCGTCAGCGAGTCCAACTCGCCCGCGGACTGGCCGGAGCACCGAGGGCGGTGCTGATGGACGAGCCGTTCGGCGCGCTCGACGCCCAGACCCGGTCGACCATGCAGGCGTTGCTGATCGACACGCTGGCATCGCATCCCGCGACCGTGGTGTTCGTGACCCACGACGTGGACGAGGCGCTGCTGCTCGGCGACCGGGTTGTGGTGTTCGGGCGCGCCGGACGCCCGGTCCGCGACATCGTCGACGTGCCGCGTCCGCGCGACCCCGACCACCGGGATGCCACGGCGACCGCCCAACTGCGCGCGCGGATCACCGCCGCACTCGAGAACTGAAGGACCACATGGACATCCCGAACATAGCTGACCGAGATCGCCGGGAATGCGACGTCTTGGTGATCGGCGGCGGCACCGCCGGGACGATGGCTGCCCTGACCGCCGCGGAGAACGGCGCATCGGTGTTGCTGCTGGACAAGGCGCACGTGCGGCACTCGGGTGCGCTTGCCATGGGTATGGATGGCGTGAACAACGCCGTCATCCCCGGCAAGGCGACGCCGGAGGCATACGTCGCCGAGATCACCAGGGCCAACGACGGCATCGTCAACCAGAAGACCGTGTACCAGACGGCGACTCGTGGCTTCGCGATGATCGGGCGCCTCGAGAAGTACGGCGTGAAATTCGAGAAGGACGAACACGGTGAGTACGCGGTGCGCCGAGTCCATCGCTCCGGTTCGTACGTGCTCCCCATGCCCGAGGGCAAGGACGTCAAGAAGGCTCTCTACCGAGTGCTGCGCAAGAAGGACATGCGTGAGCACATCACCATCGAGAACCGGCTGATGCCCGTACGCGTGCTCACCGAGGACGGCCGGGCCGTCGGCGCGGCTGCATTGCACACGCGCACCGGTGAATTCGTGGAGATTGCCGCCAAGACGGTGATCCTGGCGACCGGCCCGTGCGGGCGGCTCGGGCTACCGGCATCCGGCTATCTCTACGGCACGTACGAGAACCCGACCAACGCGGGCGACGGGTACTCGATGGCCTACCACGCGGGCGCCGAACTCAGCGGGATCGAGTGCTTCCAGATCAACCCACTCATCAAGGACTACAACGGCCCCGCCTGCGCCTACGTGGCCAACCCGTTCGGCGGCTACCAGGTGAACGCCGAAGGTGAGCGATTCGTCGACTCCGACTACTGGTCCGGCGACATGATGGCGGAGGTGAAGACCGAGATCGAATCAGCCCGCGGGCCGATCTATCTGAAGGTCAGCCACCTGCCCGACGAGACACTCGATGCACTCGAATCGATCCTGCACACCACCGAACGGCCGACCCGCGGCACGTTCCACGCCAACCGCGGTCACGACTACCGGACCCATGACATCGAGATGCACATCTCCGAGATCGGTTTGTGCAGCGGACATTCCGCATCCGGGGTGTGGGTGGACGAGAACGGCCGCACCACCGTCGACGGGCTGTACGCGGCAGGCGATCTGGCATGCGTACCGCACAACTACATGATCGGCGCCTTCGTGTACGGCGAGCTCACCGGCCAGCACGCCAGCGACACCGCCCGGGACCGCGCGATGCCGACGGCATTGCCACTCGACCAGCTCGCCGAGGCGCACGACTTGATCTACCGGCCGTTGAGACACCCCGATGGTCCCCCACAGCCCCAGGTGGAATACAAGCTGCGTCGCTTTGTCAACGACTATGTCGCACCTCCGAAGTCCGCGAACAAACTGGCCATCGCCATCGAGTCATTCGAGCGGATGCGCGGTGAGATAGACGAGATGGGCGGGCGCACACCGCATGAGCTGATGCGTTGCGCCGAGGTGTCGTTCATCCGCGACTGCGCTGAACTGGCGGCCCGGAGTTCGTTGACACGCACCGAAAGTCGATGGGGTCTCTATCACGAGCGGGCCGACATCCCCGAGCGACAGGATGACCGGTGGGGCTACCACCTCAACGTCCGGAAAAACGCCGCAGGTGACATGGAGTTCCTGGGCCGGCCGGTCGAGCCCTACTTCGTACCGGTGGACGGTCTCGACCACATCCCGCCCGCCGATCGTTCCGTCATCGCCATCGAGCAGCCCGAGGTGGTCACCGGGCCTGCCCATGCGGGCGTGGAGAGTCCGGTCCGTGAGCTCGCGCGTGTCGAAGACCGCCAGTCGGTCGCTGCGGCCTCGCCGCGGATCGTCGAACTGCTCGCGATGGGATCGGCCGGTATCGATGATTTCGAGTCGTACCTCGCCGACGACGACGCCACCGTGCGGAAGACCGCCATCTCGGTCCTCACCGAAAACACCCCGGAGGGTTTTGATGTCGCAATCGCACACGCGCTGAGTGACGTGGCCCCCGAGGTGCGTCGCTTCGCCGCGCAGGGGTTGCAAGAGTTGGTTGAAGTGCTCGACGCGACCGATGAGTTCATCACGATCCTCCACGCGACGCTCACCTCGGTGGATGCCACAGTGCGGGCCACGGTCCTCGACCTCCTACGCGCCCTGCGCGCGGCACCCGCGGAGACGTTCGCCGCCGCGCTCGCCGACAGCGATCACCGCGTGCGCATCGAGGCCGTTCGCGGACTGGTGTCACTGGACGAATCTGCGCTGATCGCCGAGTCTGTCGGCGACGTCAACCGAGAGGTCCGCATCGCCGTTGCCGCGGGGCTCGCGACCGTCGGAACCAAGGGCGCCGAGGCGGTCCGCTTTCTCGCCCAGGACATCGATCCACTGGTGCGAGCGGCTGCATTCGAAGCGATGGCTCGCCTGGGAGAAGCTCCCGTGGACGGTCCACTGCTGGTCAAAGCGCTCAAGGACTCCGCCTGGCAGGTGCGGGTCGGCGCGGCGCGAGGCCTGGTCTCGGCACCGGGGTCCGCGGCGATCAAAGTGTTGTCGGCCGCGATCACCGATCCCCACAACGACGTGCGGAAGGCCGCCGCCCTCACACTCAGCCACTGGTCCGACGATCCCGAGGTCCGGGTGGTGCTCGACGCGGCTGCCGACGACACCGATGCCGACGTGCGCGCCGCAGTCCGGCGGGTGGTCGCCGCGCACTGATTTCTGCCGCGACCCTTTCCAGACGCGCACCTGCGTGTTAGCGTGACAACGCACATTGTCGTATCAATGTCCGTTGTCTTAGTTTGTGGAGGTTCTCCGATGTCTGTGAACGCGGCGCAAGCACACCAGTCGACCCACGACAACGTGGTGAGCATGCACGATCAGGGCACCGACGAGGTGTCCAAGCGTCTGCTCGCCTCGGCGGCTCGACTGTCGCGCAACGCGATGACCGAGATCGATTGGGACCAGCCGATGGACCCGGACAAATACGGATGCAGTCCCGAGTGGTCGTCGTTGTACGGCACCGACTACTGGGATGAGCTGACCGAACCGCAGCGCGTGGCGCTGACCCGACACGAGTTCGCGTCGATCATGAACATCGGCATCTGGTTCGAGATGATCCTGCAGGAGATGGTGATCCGGGATCAGTACCTGGGCGACTACCACGACCCGGAGTTCCAGTTCGCGCTCACCGAGATCGCCGATGAATGCCGGCATTCGATCATGTTCGCGAAGGCCTCGCAGAAGATGGTTGGCAAGTCCTACCACCCGTCCAAGTTCGTCGGATGGATGGGCAAGGTCTTCATGCGCACGGCGCGTTCCGAGATCGCGTACACCGGAATCCTGGTGGCAGAAGAGATCCTCGACGTCTTCCAGCGCGGCTGCATGCGTGACGAGAAGGTGCTTCCGTTCATCCGCACCGTCAACGAGATCCACGTCCTCGAAGAGTCGCGGCACATGAAGTTCGCGCGCGAAGAGGTCCGGGATGCGATGAAGGGTGTCGGCTGGTTGCGCCGGCAGTGGAGCGCACTGGTGGTGTCCATCGCTGCCGCGTTCATCTTCACGAGCATGATCCGTCCGCGGGCGTACGCCGACGCCGGCCTCGACGCCAAACGGGCTGTTGCCACCCGCCGATCCAACGAACATTTCCACTCGATGGTTCGAAGCAGCTGCGCACACCTGATGAGCTTCCTGGACGAGGCGGGTCTGCTCACCAAACCCGCTGCCCGCGTCTATCGCAAAGTCCACATGCTCTGATGTTCGTCATCACCCAAACCTGCTGCAGCGACGCAGCATGCGTGTCCGTGTGCCCGGTCAACTGCATTCACCCGACACCAGAGGAACGCGGGTTCGGCAGCTCCGACATCCTGCACATCGATCCAGAAGCCTGTATCGACTGCGGCGCCTGCGCCGACGCCTGTCCCGTGGACGCGATCTACCCCGCCGACAAGCTGGGTACCCGCGACAAGGTGTTCATCGACATCAACGCGTCGTACTACCGCGACAACACTGACGTGACCTCCGGGTGGACACCGATCACCTACCCAGTCATCCCGAAATTGCCTGCAGGCCAGCGCATTGCATTGGTCGGGACCGGCCCCTCCGGCGGTTACGCGTTGCGTAGCCTCCTGGACCGCACCACCGCTGACATCACGGTGATCGACAAGTTGCCCACCCCCGGTGGCCTGGTACGCGCCGGCGTGGCACCTGATCACCCCGGCACCAAGAAGGTGCTACGGGGATTCGACATCCTGTACCGCGACCCGCGGGTCACCCTGGTCACCAACGTGGAGGTCGGCGAAGACACTGTGGCCGGCCAGGTTTCACCTGCCGAGCTGGCCGACCATTTCGACGCGGTCTTCTATGCGGTGGGGGCCAGCGACTCCAGGCAGCTCGGCATCCCCGGTGAGGACCTGGACGGCTCGACCTCGGCCACCGATCTGGTTGCCTGGTACAACGCCGCACCGGCAGTCGCCGATGCTCAGGTGTTGCGCCACAACAACACCGGACGCGTTGTGGTTGTCGGCACCGGCAACGTGGCACTGGACGTGGCCCGGATCCTCGTCTCGCCTCCCGAACTTCTCGCGACCACCGACATCGCCGACCGGGCATTGGAGGTCTTGCGGCGCCAAAATGTGCGCGAGGTGGTGCTACTCGGCCGCCGCGACCAGGCCGGCGCTGCCTACTCCGCGGCCGAATACCGAGCGCTGAACTCTATTCCGGGTGTGGACGTGGTGGTGGAGAACGATCCCGGCGTCATCTCCGACGACAGCGGGGTGGCCGACCCGACCGCTCGTCGCATCGTTTTCCGGTTCCACTCGGCTCCCGAGGAGATTCTCGGTGATTCGTGGGTGAGCGGCGTCCGGGTTCGTACCGGCGCCACTTCCCACGTCATCGCTGCCGACCTCGTGGTGCGATCCATCGGCTACCGCTCCACCCCGATCGCCGGCCTGCCGTTCGACCAGCAACGCGGCGTGTTCCCCAATGTTGATGGCCGCTTACTCGACACAAACGGTCACGTCATCCCGGGCAGCTATGTGCTCGGCTGGGCAAAACGCGGGCCGACCGGTGGCATCGGGGCCAACAAGGTGTGCGCCGAAGCGACGGTGGACGAGTTCTTGATCGACGCGGAGAAGGGCCAGCTGTCCGGCCGATCGCACGGCCAGAAGCACTTCGACGCACTGCTGCGCCAACGCAAGGCTGCGGTGATCGGCTACCGGGGCGTGCGAGCCATCGACCGCGCCGAACGGCGGCGAGGTGAAGAGCTCAACCGCCCGCGGGTGAAGTTCACGTCTGTACCCGACATGGTGAAGGCGGCGGGGCTACGCAAGCGGTGAGTGAGCGTCGTACCCTTCGGAGACCTCGAGTTCAGGTGAGGGTTTTCAGCAGGGCTTTCAACTCGGTTGCCGTGTGCTTGAGGGGAGTTGTCGATTTGGTCGACTTGCTCAACATCACCGCGCCTTCGAGCGCGGACAGTGTCAGTGTGGCGAGACGTTTGGCGCGGGCTCGTGACACACCTTCGTTGACGATCACCCGCTCGAGCCCGAGCATCCACGCGTTGAACCAGCGCGCCGCCGCCTCCCCCAGTTCGGCGTCGGCCGGCCCCGCGCCCACCGCGGCCCCAGCGACCGGGCATCCCGCGGCAAAGTCACTGGTCTCGAGCAGATCGGTCCACCAGCGAACGAAGGTGTCGATGGCAGCGATGGAGCCGCGCTTGGTAGCCGATTCGATGACGCCGTTGATGGTGGTGCCGGCATAGTCGAGCGCTTCGGCGACGATCTGCTGACGCCCTTGCGGGAAGTGGTAGTACACCGAGCCACGCGGCGATCCGCTGCGTTCGAGCACCGCATCCACGGTGACACCGGCGGCTCCACGCTCACGCATCACCTCGACGGCGCCGATCAGCATCCGTTCACGCGTGCCCTGACGCTCCACTGTTCTCCTCCGCGACGCAGCCAGCCATATGTCGTAATGAATACTACGTAACGGCTACGGCGCAGAGTTCGGGATCGTTCGGTCAGGACGGCCCGTCAGGTGCACCGGCAGTGGCAACCACGGCTGATCCTGCCGCTTCGGCGTTCTTGCGCGGGTTGAGGATCAGACATGTTGTGGTCGCGTGCGCGACCAGGCGCCCTTCGTCGTCGTGCACCTTTCCCTGAGCTGTCGCAACGGTTTTGCCCACGTGGATGATCTCGCCGGTCGCTGTCAGCGTGCGGCCTTGCGTCGACACCGAGCGAATGTAATTCACGCCCAACTCCAAGGTTGTGTACCCGACCCCCGCCGGCAGAGTTGTGTGCACGGCACAACCCATCACTGAGTCGAGCAGGGTCGCCGCGATACCCCCATGCACACTCCCGAGTGGATTGGCGAAGTCTGGCGCGGTGGTGAGCTCCACCGTGACCTTGCCCAGATCCACCTCGGTGAACTTCATGCCCAGCAGCCGCCCGATCGATGGAACGTCCTGCAAGTCAGCGGTTTTGATCCACTGCAGCACTTCCAGTCCGGTCATTTCTGCGAAGTTGTCGTTCGCCACTTTGTTCTCCCTTGTCCCTGATCGACGAGCAGGTCGCCCAAACGAGGACTTCCGATCCGGCGTCCTCCGTGCTCTACTATGCCATACAACATAACAACGGTCATTGACTTATTAAGAGGTCTCCCGCAATGTCACACGGTCCCAACGCCTTTTTCCGGAACACCGGCGCGTTCTGCGCACGCCGCAGGTGGTGGGTGATCGGCTTCTGGGTTGCGTTGGTGGTCGGGCTGAACCTGGCAGTCCCTCAGATAGAGCAGACCGTGTCGGAGAAATCGGCCGCGTTCCTGCCCGAACACATGCCGTCCGTCGACGCGCTGCGCGACATGTCGACGGATTTCGGCGCTCCCGCGTCGACTGCTGTGGGCAGTGTGGTTCTGGCTGATGACGGCGGGATCACCACAGCAGATGATGACTACTACCGCCGCCTCGTAGAGCTTCTGTCCGGTGATCACGAAAACGTCGCCTACGTCCTAGACATGTACGGAAATCCCGCCACCCGCACCGCCGCACTCAGTCCGGACGGCAAGGCCGTCAACGTCCTGGTGGTCGCTGAAGGCGACGTCGGCAGCACGCGTGCACACCACAGCACGGTCGCGATCCGTTCGACGATCAACTCCATTCCCAAACCCGACGGGCTGTCGGTGTACTACACGGGTGCCTCGCCCACCCTTGCCGATCTCTTCTCTTCGATCGATTTGTCGCTGCTCATCATCACGGGAGTGTCGGTACTGCTGATCACGTTGATGCTGCTGATCGCCTACCGATCACTGATCACAGCCCTGATCCCGTTGGCGACCATCGGCTTCGGACTCGGCGCCGTGCGGCCCATCGTCTCGTACCTCGGCGCGAATGAACTGATGTCGATCTCGAACTTCTCGATCGCCATCATGACGGCGCTGGTACTGGGCGCCGGAACCGACTACGCGATCTTTCAGATCGCGGGCTACCACGACGCCAGGCGCGCTGGTGAAGACCCAGACACTGCCGTTGCGACCGCAAGCGCACGGGTCTCCCCGATCCTGGTTGCCTCAGCCCTGACAATCGCTGCTGCTGCGGGTGCCATGATCTTCGCCGAGGTCGGGATGTTCAAGACTGCGGGCCCGCCGACCGCGATCGGGGTACTGCTGGCAATGGCGATCTCGGTGACCCTCACACCCGCGCTGATGTCCGTGGCCGGGCGTCGCGGTCACATCGAACCCAAGGCATCGACCGAGCGACGATGGCGCCGCCGTGGTGCGACGATCATTCGACACTCGGGCCCGCTGGTGGCGGTGTCGATGGTGGTTCTCATCGCGTTGGCAGCGATGGTTCCCCTGTTGCGCGTCAGTTACGACGAAGAGTCGGTCCAGCTCTACGCCAACGACTCCACGCGCGGATACGACAAAGTGCTCGAACACTATGGTGTCAACGAGATCCTGCCCGAGTACTTGATCGTCCGTGCCGACCACGACATGCGGAACACCAACGATCTGGCGGCGCTCGAACTCGTGGCGTTGTCGGTGTCGAAGTTGCCCGACATCGCTTATGTCCGGTCGATCACTCGACCCGATGGCTCACCGATTCCCGAAGCATCCACCGGGTACCAGGTAGGGCAGGTCGGCAATCGGCTCGACGATGCCCATCGGCAGATGGTCGAGGCAACACCGGAGTTGCAACGACTGGCATCAGGGGTGACAGCACTTCGCGACGGTGCCGACAGCGCGTTGGGACAGTTGCCACTCTTGGTCGACGGGACCAATCAGGTTGTGGGACTGGCCGGTGGTGTGCTCGACGCAGCGGACACCGCGTCTCGAATAGTGGCGATCGCTTCTGATGGCCACCTCTCTCTTCCCCAGGGAGTCACTGAGCTCGCAACCCTCGCCGATACGCTGAGTCTCTTGGTTACAGCGGTTTCCACGAGCAATGCGCAAACGCTGGCTGCCACCGAACAGCTCGACGACGTGTTCGGTCCGATGCTCATGACCGTTCCTGACGCAGAGTGCCAGGCCGACCCCACGTGCCTGGCGGCGCGGGCGGCGTTCAGCCTGTTCGACAAGGCCACGGGCGGAAAAGCCTCACGGACGTTGCAACAAGCCGTCAACTTGTCGGGTGTGCCGGGCGAGGTCATCGACAAGGCACAAGCATTGCTGCCTGAAATCGAGACCGGGCTGAGTCAGGTCAAGATCCTTCTCGATGGGCTCGGAGGAAAAACCCCGGAGCAGCTGCGTTCTGAGCTGGGTGCCCTGACTGCGGGCATCACCGAACTGTCGACGGGTATGACGCAGCTGGCCGAGGGGCTTCGCCAGGTCAAGGCAGGCACCGACAAAACCGTGGCTCTGACAGGGCAACTCACCGCCGGGCTCGGCGAAGCCGGCGACTATCTGCAGACGATGGCTCGAGACACGATGTCGGGCCCGGGGGCTGGTTTCTACCTTCCCGCACAGGGTCTCGAAGATCCGCGTTTTGTGGCAGGCACAAAACTCCTGCTGTCACCCAATGGCAAGACCGCGCGGATGCTCGTGGTGCGCAGCATCAACCCGTACGGCCACGAAGCGATCCGCACGGTGCACGACATCGCGGACACTGCCCGGACGGCCACCATCGGAACGGTTCTCGACGGTGCCGAGGTGAGTTCGACCGGCCTGACATCGTTGTCCGCCGACATGAACAATCAGGTCAACAGAGATTTCGCACTGTATGCCGTGGTCGCGATCCTGGCGGTGTTCCTGATCCTTGTCGTGTTGCTCCGCAGCATTCTCGCGCCATTACTGCTGGTTCTGACCGTGCTGTTGTCGTTTGCGGCGACCATTGGGTTGTCCATCCTGTTCTGGCAGTACGGACTGGGCATCGACCTCGATTGGTCGGTCGTACCGTTGGCGTTCATGGCGCTTGTGGCCGTCGGCGCGGACTACAGCATGCTGTTTGCATCCAGGATCCGTGAGGAATCCCAGACCGGGATGATCGGCGGAATCATCCGAGGCTTCGGGTCGACCGGTGGTGTGATCACCACGGCCGGCGTCGTTTTCGCCGTCACGATGTTTGCCCTCATGAGTGCCACGGTGATCAACCTTCTCCAATTCGGTTTCACCGTGGGCGTCGGACTCATCCTCGACGTGGTGGTGGTTCGGTCGATTCTGGTACCGGCCGCGATGGCCGCGATCGGCAACCGCATCTGGTGGCCTGCGAAGGTATGACGGCCCGCCACTTCTGGGTGGTGGGCGTTTCGGCGTAGCGTCCATCACTCAGCCCTGTCGGCGAGTTCTGGCCGGCCCGCGAGAATCGCGGCCAAGTTGTATCCGCTGACGCGGAGTGGGTTCTCGCGGGTGCCAGGAATGCCCTGATCCTCCTGGGCCCGGGAGTACTGACCGTGGCTGTCCACCCCATCGCGGTGCAGGTTGTCCGCAGTCGTTCGCTCTTCGGTGGACAACTGGATGAAGTCCGAGGCAAACGGGTTGGATCCGTGAACACCCTCGCTGGCAGCGAGATTGATCCACCTGTCGTCGGGGTCGTTCATCAGATACGCATGCCCGTACTCCAGTCCCAATTGTGATGACGTGTTCGCGTACACACCAGGACTCCCGTAGAACACGGTGTCGTCCACGTACTCGTGCGCTCCACCCTGCAGAGCCAGCGACGCCGTCGTTGATCCGTAGGAGTGTCCGTTGAGTACCAGGTGTTGCTCGTCCTCTGGATGGTCGCTGGTCAGGCCCAGCGAGCGGGTGAAGTCGGCGAGGCTGTCTGCTCCGGCTTTTGCTTTGCCATCCCCGAGTGCTTCCCACGGGGCACCGTCGTTGACGTCGGGGGTGTCGTACCCGATCCACGCGACGGTCGAGACAGCTTCTCCCTCACCGCCGGTGGAGGCGAGGATGCCGAGGGTTTCGCGCCGCAAGGCACCCGCCTCGCTTGTCATGGTGCCGATCGACTTCGCTTCGGTGTTCACCCCGGGCACGGTCACGCTGACATGACGCGCTCTGTCCGGATTACCCACCGCGACAGCGGCTTTTGTCTCTTTCCCGTCAGGTTGAAAGGTCAGCAGGAACGCTTGCGCTCCGGTGTCGTTCTGATCAACGCGGTAGTCCCCGCCCAGTGCCGTGTTGATGGCGCGCAAGCCGTCGAGCTCTTCGCGCTTTGCTGCCAGCCTTGAGGCGAGTGCGTACTGACCCCGAGCGCCGATGTACGCCCTGTCGAGCGCTGCGAGTTCGGCCTCCACTCGTTGCGTCTGCGCCGCCAGCGCAATCCGGTTGGCGACGTCGCGCGAGGAGGCGTCCACACCGTCGAGGTTGCCGATCAACCCCGGATGCTCCGCGATCATCTGCTGCTTCTGCGCCTCCGGGAGCGCCCGCCACCAGGCGTCGATTTCTTCGGGCGACTTCTTGTCCATGTTCGGCCAGGTGGGCGCAGTTAGAGATGCACCTGCCCGGCCGGACTCGAACGCCTCTGTGAGCGAGCCGAACTCCAGATAGGCGATCTCGCCGGCGACGATCTTGCGCAGGACAGTCGCTGTGTCGTTGTCGATGTCCTCGGCCTGGACGACGAGCGCTCGCGCCCGGATCATCAGGTGCTGCTTCGTCTTCTCCCGTTCTGTCCGTTGTTCGCCCGTCATGTCCATCTGTGAGACGTCATCGACTGTCGGCGGCGGATGGATCACCATGTCTGCATCGGATGCGTCGGCGCGAAGTAGCGCCAACGCTGACTTCAGTTCTCCGACGGCGGTACTCGTCTGGCGGGCCAACTCCGATGCCGCGCCCAACGCAGCTGCCTCGTCGTTGAGTGATGTGGACACGGATCGGAACGATCCTCCGGCCGCGGTTGCTCCTTCGCCTTTCCACCCAGGAGTCGCCGCCACCTTGCGCAACATTGCGTCGGCGTCGATCACAGATGTGAAGCGGCCGTTGAGTTCTGCGACCAAACCGTCGAGTGCGGCAGTGTCCCAGTTGTCGATGTCGGTGAGATCCACGACTTTGCCGCGCTCTACAGCCGCAGCCCGGTCGAGGATTGTTCGAAAGTGCCTGCCGCGCAGTCATCGACCGACCCATACGACGCCGCGGCACCCGCCAGGCCTGCCGCGAGCCCCTCCAGCGCTCCCACCATCTCGCCGGCCCGCCGCTCGAGCGTTGTCACGTAGGTGACGAACTCCGTCTGCGTCGAGGTGCCGAACCCGTTGGCGCACATCGCAATGTGCCGTCCCGATCGATCCAAGGCCGCGGCCAGGTCTTCGCCCAGAAGCGCCGCTTCCCTACCCCACCGTGCAAGGCCGATCGTATCGACCTCAGTGTTTGACTGATTCCCCACAGTTCCCCCGAACCTCGCCCGAACCCAGTGGCGTTAGGACGCCGGGTCGAACTCGACGGTTCCAGACGGACCTGTTGCGCCGCATTGCTGAACTCCCCGACCCATCGCACTCGATCCAGGGCACCTGCAAGGGAACTCGTCACGCCGACGGTTTGCCCGCCACCAGGTCTTCGATGTCGAGGCCCCATCGCCCGAAGGTCTCGTCGAATTTCTTTTCGTGCTGCTGTGCGCGACCGAGCTTGACGCCGGAATACCGTTTGCGAGCCCACCTCGACTTCGGCCTGGCGAGACGAACTGCGCCGATCCAGGCCACGGGAGGAATGAACGCGCCGATCGCAGCCGTCTGGTACTTGCCCTTCTCGACACACAACAAGAGGGCGAGGACGTGGAACGGGATGGTGCCGAGCAGGACAAAATGGCCTGGCGTCCCGACGTTCGACACGACGGGATCGATGCCGAGCAGCACCAGTCCGAGGAGTGAGCCCGTCAGGGCGACCACCTGCACCGACAGCTGGCCTTCGGCGGACCAGTAGACGTCTTGCAGGTGCAGGATCATGGCGAACTCGTCGAGCACCAGCGACGATCCGACCCCGATCATCACCGCACTGACCTCGGCCCATGGTGAGTCACCGTGGACAGCCACCGACAGGAATCCCCCGCCGATCGTGGAGATGATCCCGGGCACCGCGTGATGGATGTGCACGCCGCCGGCGACGTTGTCGTGGAAGGGGCCGCGCCCGGAGCGAATCATCCGGGTGATGGTCCGGGTGACCACAAACGTGATCATGAACGAGGCGAAGAGCAGCAACATCGGCAGCCTGGTGCCGTCTACCAGGCCCTCGAGGAACGACATGGCTAGAAGCTACAGCGATCTTGCTGAGATACGCTCGACCGCGTCAACAGGCCCGGTGAGGAGACAGCGCTGAACGATCAGACGGTGGTCCCGGCCGAGTCGCGTAGGTCGAGGTTTCGAGTCGGCCCGAACGTGGATGCGGTCGCCGTCGCCGTGCTTGCGTTTGTCGTCAGTTTCGTCGGCATCGGCAATCCGTCCTTCTGGTACGACGAGGCCGCCACCATCTCGGCGTCCACCCGCTCGATCTCCGAGCTGATCGATCTCGTCTCGTCCACCGACTCGGCCCACACGTTCTATTACGTCCTGATGCATGGCTGGTTCGCCGTCTTCCCAGAATCGGAGGCGTGGTCGCGGCTGCCCAGCGCCGTCGCGATCGCTGTCGCCGCTGCGGGCGTGGTGGTGCTCGGCAAACTGCTCTCACGCCGCGCCGTCGGCGTGACCGCCGGCATCGTCTTCGCGATCCTGCCGCGGGTCACGTTGGCAGGCATCGAGGCTCGTCCTTACGCCCTGGCCATCGTGGTGTCGACGTGGCTGACCATCGTCTTGTTCGTGGCCACTCGGCGTGGGGCCACGTCCTGGTGGCTGCTGTATGCGGTTCTGGTGGTGCTGTCGGTTCTTGTCAACATTCACCTGCTGTTGCTGGTCCCGGTTCATCTCATCGCCCTGATCATGCTCGGCAACAACCGGAGTCAGCTCCGTGCCTGGGGCCTGTCGACCGTTCTCGCCGTGGTTCTGCTCAGCCCCTACCTCGCCTTCATGCGCGCCAAGTCCACTCAGCTCAGTTGGATCGATCCCCTCGACGAGCGTGTGTTCGGCAATGTCCTGCTGACTCAGTACTTTGATTTCTCGATCGCCTTCGCGGTGGTCGCATTTCTCTTGTTGGGCACCGCTGTGGTGCTGTTCTTCGCCCGGCGAGAGCGCGTCGCGACCAGCGGCATGCGCGCGGTGGCTGTCCTCTCGATCGTGTGGATCGTGGTCCCCACCGTCGGGTTGCTGTTGTATTCGTTGATATCGCAACCCATCTACGTCGATCGGTATCTGTCGTTCACAGCGCCTGCGATGGCTCTGCTGATCGGGGCCTGTGTGGTGGCCATTGCGCAGAAGCCCGCGCCCATCGCCGCCGTGCTCGTCGTCATGGCGATCGCCGCGACTCCCAACTGGATCGATCAGCGCGGTGACTACGCCAAGTTCAAGATGGATTACAGCCAGGTCGCCGACCTCATCGGGGCGCAGGCCTCGTCTGGCGATTGCCTACTCCTCGACGACACCGTCTCGTGGGAGCCTGGCCCCATCCGCCCGCTGCTCGCCGCGCGGCCAGAGGCATATCGGGGCCTGATCGATGTCGGGTTGTGGCAGCGAGCCCGGCCCGAGGGACTGCTCTGGGACACCAATGCGGCACCTCACCTACGCCGTGACCAGATTCGTGCATGCACCGTCATCTGGACCATCTCGGAGAAAGACAAGAGCCTGTCGGCGCACGATGAGGGTCCGGCGCTCGACCCCGGTCCCCGTCTGGGCCCGACCATCGCCTACCGCGTGCCTGCACGGATGGGCTTTCATGTGGTCGAACGCTGGCAATTCAACATCAGTCAGGTGACGAAGTCGGTGCGTTGAGCACTGACACAGGACGTCTCGAGGCCCGCGGAACCGGGTGCGCTACCTTGGCGTCTAACACTCGGTCTGCTCGTCGGCCACGTGTACTTGCATCACCAAGCGTCGGGGGTCGCGATGGGTAATTTTGCTGCGGATATCAGCCAGCTGACAGCGCTGGGTACAACGCTGAACGGACTCGGGTCAGAAGCTTCAGAGCTCAAGATCAGCGGCTCGGCCACGGGGGCGAGCACCATGCGTTCAGTGAACGAAGCGATCAACATTTCCTCCGAAATTGTCGAAGGATCGTTGATTCCGACGATCGCGGAACGGCTCAGCGAGACCGGCGAGATCATGTCGAACGTGGCAGTCCAATTTCGAGGGCAAGACGACTCGAACGCCGAAAAGCTGGCGACGACCTATACCAACGCGACCGGAGACTGGAATACCGAGGACGCTCGTTGAGCGGACTCACTCGCTCTCAGATCGAGTCCTGGGATCCGAGCCAGCTGCTGACCCTGGCCGGTTCATGGAGGACAATGGGGACCTCGATCGAGAGTCTTTTCGACAGGTACGTCACGAGTGTCACGCGTGTGAATGAAGGGATCTGGGAAGGCACCACGGCCGAGGCCACCCAGAATCGTGCAACCGGCGATCGGCGAACGGCGATCACCGTTGTCGACGCTCTCGAAAGTCTCGCAAGTACTGCGGAGCAGGGTTTTTACGCCACCGACCCGCACGTTCAAGCGGCAAAGCTCGCCATCAACGGCGCCGAAAACGCCTTGTTCAAGGTCAACGAAAACCTCGTGTTGACGGACACGTTCGTCGGACCACCGTCAGACGAGCGCAAACGAGCTCTTGATGACTGGCAGCTGGCGATCAAAAACGCTGCAATGGCTGCTTACAACGCGGATCTGAGCACCGAAACGTCCCTGCGCGGTCTCCGCTCAGGGTTGATTGCGACCTTCATCGACGCTGCGGCC
Source organism: Williamsia sp. R60 (assembly GCF_054063855.1). Lineage (NCBI taxonomy): Bacteria > Bacillati > Actinomycetota > Actinomycetes > Mycobacteriales > Nocardiaceae > Williamsia > Williamsia sp. R60. Next base: position 844,461 of record NZ_JBSSGR010000002.1, on the reverse strand, counting down.
CTCTCCAAGGAACAAGGCGAAAGTGACGGCAAGCGGATTGCCGACCAACCTGGAAACTTGAGCCCCCAAGAGTTGGAACGGCTGAAGGAAGCCGGATCCCTCACACCCGAACAGATCGCGGCCTTACAAGCGGGAGATACTGCGGCAATCCCGGCATCACAGATGGAGTACATCAATGCGCTGTCACGATCCCTCGACGGTAAGAGCCCGCAAGAGATACGCGACCTGATGAACAAGATGCCACCTGAGGCGCGCACCGCATTCGCCAACGCCCTGCAGATCGGTTCCAACAGCCACGTCACCGCCAGTGTCAGCGGCGACAGAGACGTACCCACCAACGGTGGACTTGCGGTTCTGCCGAAACAGATCGGCGCATCCCTGACTCGAGAAGATTTGGTCGTCAAGGGCGTCAAAACAGGCACCGGGTCCCCTGGTTCCAATCCCGCTGGCCCGAAGCTGATCTTGAACGGGGTGGCCGATAACCAAGCCATTGCCGAGATTGCCGTCGCCGCTGACGACGCCTATCAATCCGGGAGTGATCTCGACGCCAAACTACTGGACGCCGGAGCCGTGTACCTACACGCGCAAGTACAGGCCGAGCAGACTGTCGGGACTCCCCTTGAAGTCGACGGTCGAGTCATCGATCCTGGTAAGCCAATTACCGAGTCAATCTTCTCTGCCGTCGCCGCCGACAAGATCGCGGTTGCTGAGGCAGTAACCGATCCAGAACACGGTATGCAACTCGTAAGTGACATTCAGACGCACGAGTGGTCAGACAACGGGAGCGCAGCAAGCAGTCTGTTCCGGTTCGGTGCCGATGACTTCGAAGTAGGAGATCCGAACAATGCCGTTGACGTCGCGACGTCGACTCGGACCGCCGACATCATGGAAGCAGTCGCCCGGGCGTCCAGCACAAACGACGCATGGAAGCTGGTTTCGGCGATCCCGGGAACCGATGGGCAGTCTGTTGGCGAAATGAATCCCGAACTGCTACAAACACTTTCCAGGAGTATGACGCCCTACATCACGGACATGGCCGGCTCTGGGGCACACCCCGACTTCAACATTGATTGGGCTGACGATGGCACCGGTAAGTTTGTCGGCGCGGCGAATGTGTTTGCATTGATGAACACCGACGAGTCCGCCGGAGAACTCTTCGACGGCGCAGCCCTCAACCAGCAAGTCCGACTTGAACAGGGCTACGGAAACGATCCCGACGCCCCCGATTCTGGCTCTAAACTGATCGGCGCCGGCCGGCTCGCGGGTCTGGTGGACCAGGGAACCTATCAAGCTGCGAAGGATGAATACGGCAACGAGGCCACGCAAGAGGCTTACCAACGAAAAGAGAAGTCGTTCAACGTAGCAACCAATCTCCTCGACATGGGTCTCGGCCATCTGCCCGTGGGAAGCGATGAGGCATCCGCAGCGCTCGCGATCGGTGGAGATTCGCTCAAGAACGCCATGCTGGGTCCCGCGCCGACCAACGGAGTCGACACTGATGCTCCTGAGCCCCTGGGCCCCAGGCTCAATGCGAACTACTGGAACGTGCTCGATGCGGCCGGCCCGCTAGCTCCGTCCGTCGTCGGCGAGTACGCGTGGGCCGTCGATGCGAACGGCCAAATCAGGTCATCGGCCGAACTCCTGGGAACCTACCAGCGTGACGACGTGGACGATGCGCTCGCGACGATCTTTTCCCGACTGAACAACGGCGAAGATGCCACCAAATACCGTGACAACTATGACGATGTGGTGATCTACCGTAAAGATGACAAATAACGTAATCAAAGCAATCGTTCTGGCGGGATGCCTATTCCTCGCGTCCTGCTCTCTCGGGTCGCAAGAGGGCTCGCCGCCATCAAGCCCCATACCAGTTCAGGAAGAGGACGCCTTCTGGGCCAGCGTCTGGTCGGCCGATGCGGGCATCGACTTGTTCAGTCGCGCTGGTGAACTCGTGCGCGGGACCGTCGAAGCTGGCTACATGGCCCAGGCTTTTGGCGCCAAGAGATCTTTTCCCGGGTACCTCGATGCGCTTGGGGGCGAACCTCTCCCTGCGCAGAATGACCCGAGACGACAAGCAATAGCGGCAGCCTACGCGCCACCCGACCTCGGACCAGGTGCACCTAATCTGAAGTCGCTCTTCTACCACGTCGTCGAACTGACGAATGATAATTCACGCGTGTCGGCAAAGATCTGCGAGTACGGACTCCTGCCCACGCCCTCCATGCCGTTGAGATATCTCGGGATGGGAGAAGCAGTTACTCTTGTGAAACACGATGGACCAGTTGGACGTCCTGGGATTCCCGACACGGGTAAGAACTCAGAAGGAATTGTCGGGAAGATCCCCGGCTGGAACATCTTCGGATCATGGCGTATCACGGAATCGCGGGGGCTTCGGGGCGAAACCCTCCCCGCACAGTGCACGGCGTGGTGGAAATCAGTGTTTCCCGAGGCCATACAGGACCCGGGACGCAACAGTGTTCAGCTACCGGGGCTTGCACCCGCGGCGGCCGGAGAAGTCCAGTATCCGAAATGGATCGGCCCGTCCAACTCCGAATAATCGGCGCCGATCAAGCTTCGTCGGCCTTGTCGACAACCACGGTCCCCCGCCAGCCACCAACCACGCGCATCACGTGGTAGATCAGCAGGGCTGCAACGGCACCCAGTGCGATACCGCCGAAGCTGAGGTCGCCGATGACCCAGGAGAAGTCGGCAATGCCGATCACCAGGGCAATAGCTGCGGTGAATTGGTTGACCGGCTTGGAGAAGTCGACCTTGTTGGTCACCCAGATGTGCACACCAAGGATGCCGACGAGGCCGTAGAGCGCGGTGGTGACGCCACCGAGCACACCGTCCGGGATCGCCGCGATCACGGCACCTACCTTGGGCGACATTCCGAGGATGATGGCTGCAACCCCGGCGACCCAGTATGCCGCTGTCGAATAGACCTTCGTCGCCGCCATCACGCCGATGTTCTCGGCGTAAGTTGTTGTCGCCGAACCGCCGCCACTCCCGGCGAGCACCGTGGCAACACCGTCTGCGGCCAGGGCGCGGCCGATGCGGTTGTCGTAGTTGAGGCCTGTCATGGTGTTGATGGACTTGACGTGCCCGATGTTCTCGACAACGAGCACCAGCACCACCGGCAAGAACATGGGTAGCACCGAGAGATGGAATGTCGGAGTGGTGAAGTCGGGCAGCCCAACCCAATCTGCCGATCCGATCTTGCTCGTGTCCACTTCGTCTCTCGCCAGCGCGAACAGGTAGCCGAGCACAACACTGGTGAAGATGGCGAGTCGTCCGAGGAGTCCCCGGAACAGGATGAGTGACGCAATCAGCAGAACCAGCACCACGGTCGCCGTGATGGCGTCTTTCTCATAGTTCGCCTTGGCTGTCGGCGCAAGATTGAGCCCGATCAGAGCGACAATCGTGCCGGTCACCACCGGAGGCATCAACGCTTGGATCCAGCCTGTGCCGGCGTACTGGACGACCACGCCGATGATGATCAGCAATGCACCGACCACCACGATGCCGCCGAGCGCTGCCGATTCGCCATTCGATGCCGTCGCCGCGAGGACAGGCGCGATGATGGCAAAGCTCGAGCCCAGATAGCTCGGTAGCCGGTTGCGCGTGATCAGCAGGAACAGGATGGTGCCGATACCGGAGAAGAGGAGGGTCGTCGCAGGCGGGAAGCCGGTGATCACCGGGACCAAGAAAGTCGCGCCGAACATCGCTACCACATGCTGCAGGCCGATGCCCACGGTCCTGGGCCAGGTCAGCCGTTCATGGGGAGCCACCACGTCCCCACTGCCGGCCACCTCCCAGCTGAAGAAAGACGGCGACTTCTTCTCGAGATGTTCGTTCGGCATGGCCACCAGTCTGAGGCATCCACAGGCGGCATCGGTGCATTGACCGGGGTTAAGTAGCGGCCTGCCGGGCTCGGCCCACGTTTCGAGCTCCAGTTCCTCCGACTCCAGACACATGCTCCGGTTGCAACAGGAGGAACTACATGAAGTCGGAGGGACGACGGGCGACGCCTGCAACCCCTTCGCTCCCGGGCCCCAAGACCCTCCGACTCCAGCCACATGCTCCGGTTGCAACAGGAGGGACTACACGAAGTCGGAGGGAGTACGGCGGACGCCCGCAACCCACGCATCCCCCGGCCCCACACCCTCCGACTGCATTCACACCCTCCGACTACAACCGGAGGAACTACACGAAGTCGGAGGAAATACGGCAACGCCCCACTCCCTCCGACTTCCGCAGCGCCCTCCTACCCGGCCGCTTCAGCCACGTCAGCCACCGACTCACTCACCGGACGTCGGGTCTGCAACCGCCAGATCGCGTGTTCGGTGTGAACGCTGTTCCACCTCTTCGTCTTCGCCACTTCACGAATCCACTCGCTGACCGATCGCGCATCGACCTCACCTACCGGGAGCTCGAGCACGTCGGCCACGTACTCGACCACGAGTCGATTTGCTTTGGTGCCCGGTATGCCGGCGAGCATCAGCACATAGGCCCACGTCACGCCCGACCGCTGGCCGGGCACCTCGCGCCACGACTTGTTGACCACATCGATGGCGTCGGACTCTGCCGTCAGCCGCAGTTCTTCGACCGACCGGATCCCCAGCCCGACAAGGCGGCTCGCACCGTCCCGAACGGCTTCGGCCTTCAACGGCGCACCTGGCGTCGTCGACGTCGGCCGACGGTTACCGATCTGTTCGGCCCACGCCTGCGCGCTACCCAGCTCGTCGAACGTCGCGAGCAACTCCGCCGGCCCGTCGAGGTCCGCATCCCCACCCTGCCCCGATCGATACGAGCGATACCGATCGACGATGTTGGCCACCTGCCCGTACTGAGCGCCGGTCGAGTAGATCGAGTCGATGATGCACAGCGCCAACGACTCTGGATACGCCCTCGGCTTGATCCACAAAGCCTCGTCTCCCAGATCGCGCTCGAAGGCATCCACCAACGCATCGATCCGAACATCCACCCCTGACGACATACTGTTCCCCCTTGATTGACGTCACCCATCCCCATGGGCAACACGTGGGGAGACAGTAGCGCCGCTATACGACAACGGGGACCGCTCAGACGCTGGCGTTCTCCGACTTCCGGTGCCGGATACCGAACGCCGTATACACCGCAGCGAGCGCGGACACGATGACCAGGAGAGTCAGCCCCACCGTGTAGCTGTGATTCTCGGCGTTGTAGGTAGCCCCCATCAGTAGCGGCGGGAAGAAGCCACCGAGCCCGCCTGCGGCACCGACAATTCCGGTCACCGAGCCGACTCGCTCCTGTGGCGCCTCCTTGGCCACCCAGCTGAAGACCGATCCTGACCCGAGCCCCATGCACAGCGCCATGAGCACGAAGTCGAGCCCGGCGGGGATCTCCAGTGGCGGTTTGGTGATCATCCAGATCGCCAGGACGGACGCGCCGGCACACGAGATCACGGTGATGAGACGGGCTCCGAAGCGATCCGACAAGATGCCACCGAGCGGGCGTGCGACCACCGCCGCGATCGCGAAGCCTGCGGTGCGGGTTCCGGCTGCCTCGAGGTCGAAGCCGTACACATCGTTCAGGTAGGTCGGAAGGTACGTCGAGAAAGCGACGAATCCACCGAACGCCGCGGCGTAGAGAAATCCCATCTGCCAGGTGATCGGCAACTTGGCAGCGCCGATCAGTTTGGGCACCACCGCATCGTGATTCGCCGACCACCGGGGTGAGTCCCGCATCAGCATCCAGCAGATAGCAGCGACCACCACGAGTGCCACGGCGATGATGACGTGGGTGGTGACGTATCCGAACCACTGCACAAAGCGCGGCGTGAAGAACGCCGACAATGCGGTGCCGCCCATACCCGCGCCGAAGATGCCGGTGGCAAAACCTCGCCGCGACTTGTCGTACCAGGCGTTCACAAATGGGATGCCGACCGCGAACGATGTGCCGGCGATACCGAGGAAAAAGCCCGCCACCACCAGGATCGTGTAGTTGTCGAAATGCCCGCCGATCGCCACGAGGATGACAAACGGTACCGAGGCCAGCAGCAGAACCGGAAACATCACTCGCCCGCCGAGCCGGTCGGTGAGCGCACCGGTGAGGATGCGCCCCAGCGATCCCACCAGAATCGGGATCGCCACCAACACTGATTTGGCGGTGGATGACAGATCCATGTCCGCGGTGTACCGAACGCCCAACGGACCGATCAGGTTCCAGGCCCAGAAGCTGATGGTGAACGCGGTGGTGGCGAGAACAAGATTGAGTGTCTGCGCGCGCCGGTCAACCGGGACGGTTGTCTGTGTGGAGCTGGTCATCGTTCACGGTCCTTCACTCCGACCGGCGCCCATCCGCGCCGATACTGCTGATTACCGGGGGACGAGTGCTGGTCGCGGCTGCGATAGACGATGTACGGCCGGAACAGATAGTGCACGGGTGCGGTAAACATGTGCACCAGCCGGGTGAAGGGCACCATCGCGAACACCAGCATGCCGACGAGAACGTGGATGTGGAACCGCAACGGCGCGTTGTTCATCGCCGCGACGTCCGGATTGAAGTAGAAGATGGAACGGAACCACGGTGAGACCGTTTCCCGGTAGTTGACACCCTTTTGTCCGGGGACCACGCCGAGAAACGTGCAGTACAGACCCAGCAGCAGCGCCGCGGTGAGAACCAGATACATCACCTTGTCGTTGCGCGTGGTGGCCATGAACACCGGTCCGACAGTGCGGCGCCGATAGATCAAGATGACCAGACCGACCAAGGTGCACACGCCCGCGATGATGCCGAAGAACGCGGAGTTCAGATGGTAGAGGTCTTCGGTCACACCCACTGCCTCGGTGAAGGATTCGGGGATCACCAGGCCGATGGCGTGGCCGATGATCACCACCAGGATCCCGAAATGGAAGAGGGGCGACCCGATGCGCAGCAGTCGCGATTCGTACAACTCCGATGACCGCGTGGTCCAGCCGAACTTGTCGTATCGGTAGCGCCAAATCGTGCCGCCGATGAGAAGGGCCAGGGTCAGGTATGGGATGACGCCCCACAGGAAGATGTCCACGTCTTACTCACCTCGTCTCCGCAATGGGTAGCAGGCGGGGGTCGAACGGTTCGAGGCCAACGGTTTCCATCGGGATGGACGGTCGCATGGCCATCGCGGATTGACGGTCCGTCGGCGAGGCACCTGGCACTGTCGAGCACACGGCGGTCAACACGTCGACATAAGGCGAGCCCGCATCGAGGAGGCCGAACCGGATGAGTTCGAGAGCTGCTCGGTACCTGGTGAGGAGTTCCTGGGCAGCCGCAGGATCAGCGCGTGCGCAGTATTCGAGCACCACGGGCAGATGGTCGGGCAACTCACCGTGCAGATCGACGAGATACCCGCTGTCGCGGTACATCTGCTTGAACTCGCCCAACACTGCTCCCCTGCGCCTTGTGTCACCGTCGGTCCAATACGACAGGTACAACGTCCGCTTGTTCGACAGGTCGAAGACGTCGACGTACTCGCGGCGGATGGCCTCGGCGTCAACACTGGCCAGGTAGTCGACGAAACAATGCAGCGGCGTGGCGGTGTTTCGGTCGGGATGCTCGTCGAGAGCTGCTTGCAGCAGTGCAACTTTCGACAACAACTGTTCATCCGGATAGCTCAGACACCACGCCGCGACCTGGTAAATCACCCGGTGGTCGATACCGCGCGTGCCGCGTAGCCACCTCATCGCTGCTCCGAAGGTCCGGGGAACATGCCGTTCGGCACACCGTTGCCGTCCCAGTTCAGCAGGTTCACGCGGCCTGCCATGCTCGCCTCCCCCGCCGCAGTGTGGGTGGTCTGCCGTTGCTTGAGAGCGTGGAACGTTTCCACCGACACCGGCGCCGGGCGACCGCTGGCCTCTCCGAACGCACCCGATTCGAACATCCCGGGGCCCTCTTCGTAGTCCAGCGCGCACGCCATCTCGTCGAGTTGCTCGGCCTGCTCGAGATGGGCAGTCGGAATCACGTAGCGGTCTTCGTACTTGGCGATGGCCATCAAGCGGTACATCTCGTACACCTCTTCCTCCGACATCCCCACCGCAGCGGGAATGTCAGGATTCGGCTCCCGGCCGAGGGTGACGTCGCGCATGTAAGCGCGCATACCGGCCAAGCGCTTGAGAACCCTGTCGATCACGTCGGTGTCTCCCGCAGTGAACAGTTCAGCGAGGTACTCGACCGGGATGCGCAGAGCGTCGATCGCACCGAACAACGTGCCCGGACTCTCGGCATCGTGGCCCTGGTCGGCAAGCAGGTCGACGATCGGCGAGAGCGGCGGGACGTACCAGACCATCGGCATGGTGCGGTATTCCGGATGCAGGGGCAACGCGACGCGGTACTTCTTGGCCAGCGCGTACACCGGTGACCGGCGGGCTGCGTCCAGCCAGTCGTCGGGGATTCCGTCGATGCGCGCCGCCGCGATCACCTCGGGATCATTCGGATCGAGCAACAGGTCGAGTTGTGCCTCGTACAAGTCTTTTTCGTCCGCTGTGGAGGCTGCGTCGGTCACCGCGTCGGCGTCGTAGAGGAAGATGCCGAGATAGCGCAGACGTCCGACGCACGTCTCCGAGCACACCGTCGGCTGCCCCACCTCGATCCGCGGGTAGCAGAGCGTGCACTTTTCGGCCTTGCCCGACTTGTGGTTGAAATACATCTTCTTGTACGGACACCCGGTGATGCACTGGCGCCATCCACGGCACTGGTCTTGATCAACCAGGACGATGCCGTCTTCAGTGCGTTTGTAGATGGCTCCGCTCGGGCAGGAAGCCATACACGACGGATTGAGACAGTGCTCGCAGATGCGCGGCAGGTAGAACATGAACGTCTGCTCGAAGCTGAACTTGATCGCCTCTTCGGACTCGCGACGCAGTTTTTCGACGATGGGATCGAGGTCGCCGTGTTCGGTTGAGCCGCCGAGGTTGTCGTCCCAATTGGCCGACCAGGAGATCTTGGTGTCCTCACCGGTCAGCAACGATTTGGGACGGGCCACCGGGAAATCATCGCCGAGCGGGGCGTCGATGAGTGTCTGGTAGTCATAGGTCCACGGCTCGTAGTAGTCAGCGATGGTCGGCTGAACAGGACTGGCGAACAGGGTCCACAGCTTCTGCAATCGCCCACCGGTGCGCAAACGTAGCTTGCCTTTCGCATTCAGATGCCAACCGCTGCGCCACTTCTCCTGGTCTTCATACCGCCGCGGGTAACCCTGACCGGGACGCGTCTCGACGTTGTTGAACCAGACGTATTCGGTGCCGGCACGATTGGTCCAGGCCTGTTTGCACGTCACCGAGCACGTATGGCATCCGATGCACTTGTCGAGGTTCATCACCATGCCGACCTGCGCCATGACTCGCATCAGAACGTCACCTCCTGGCTGCGTTTGCGAATGGTGGCCACCATGTCGCGTTGATTACCTGCCGGCCCGAGATAGTTGAAGGCATAGGACAGTTGGGCGTAGCCACCGATCAGATGCGTTGGTTTCACGAGCAACCGGGTGGTCGAGTTGTGGATCCCGCCCCGACGGCCGGTCGCCTCGGATTTCGGGACATCGATGGTGCGCTCTTGCACGTGGTAGACGTAGGCGACTCCTGCCGGCATCCGGTGACTCACGATGGCCCGGCATACGAGAACGCCGTTGGCGTTGACACATTCGATCCAGTCGTTGTCGGACACGTCGATCGCGGCGGCATCCTCGGGACTGAGCCAGGCGGTCGGGCCGCCCCTCGACAGCGACAGCATGAACAGGTTGTCTTGGTACTCGGAGTGGATCGACCACTTGGAATGTGGCGTGAGGTAGCGGACCGTCACCTGTTGCGCGCCGTCGGGCCCCAACCGGGGTTCACCGAACAGGCGATGCATGTCAAGCGGTGGCCGGTAGATCGGCAACGCTTCACCCATGTCGATCATCCAGTCGTGGTCGAGATAGAAGTGCATGCGGCCGGTGAGTGTGTGGAAAGGCTTGAGCCGCTCGATGTTCACGGTGAACGGCGCGTATCGGCGGCCACCGGTCTCCGAACCCGACCATTCCGGTGAGGTGATCACCGGAACCGGTGCACGCTGCGTGTCGGCGAACGTGATCCGCTTCTCCTCCGAGCCGCCCGCGAGGTCGTCGAGGCGTTTGCCCACACGTTTTTGCAGCTTCTCGAATCCGTCCACGGCCACCGCGCCGTTGGTGGTGCCAGAGAACGTCAAGATTGCTTCGGCGAGTTTGACGTCGGTGTCGAGGGCGGGGCGACCATCGGCGGCACCGCCGAGCATCACACCGTTGACCGACGCCAGGTGTTCGCTCTGCTCGGCCAGGTCGTAGGTGACGTTCTTGACCGTGAAGCCGAGCTTGTCCGCCAGCGGCCCGACGGCGGCGAGCTTGTCGGCGATGGCGGTGTAATCACGTTCCACCACGGTGAAGTTCGGCATGTTCTTGCCTGGCGTTCCCGGGTCCGGGGTGCCCTGCCAATCCATCACCCGACCATGCGGCTGCGCGATCTCACCGGGGGTGTCGTGCTGCATCGGAACGCTGACAAGATCGTGGCGCACCCCGAGGTGGGTCTTGGCCAGGGCCGAGAACTTCTCGGCCAGTGTGTGAAACAGATCGAAGTCGGACTTGGCTTCCCACGGCGGATCGATCGCGGGCGAGAAGGCGTGCACAAACGGATGCATGTCGGTGGACGACAGGTCGTACTTCTCGTACCACGTGGCGGCCGGAAACACGATGTCGGACAGCAGTGTTGTGGATGTCATCCGGAAGTCCGCCGACATCAGCAGGTCGAGCTTGCCCTCCGGGGCCTCGTCGTGCCACTTCACGTCGCGCGGCCGGGGGGTCTCCGGATTCTCGGTGCCCAATACGTTGTGGTGTGTCCCGAGCAGGTGACGCAGGAAGTACTCGTTGCCCTTGGCCGACGACCCCATCAGGTTCGAGCGCCACAGCACCAGAGTGCGCGGCCAGTTCTCCGGCGCATCGACATCAGTGATCGCCGGGGTGAGCCCACCGTTGTGAAGCTTCTCGGCTACATAGCCACCGACCGAGTCCGCAGCTCCGGCGTCCACCGCAGCATTCGCCTCATCGGCGAGATCGAGTGGATTGCGGTCGAATTGGGGGTAAAACGGCATCCAGCCAAGACGAGCCGATTGCGCTATGGCATCGGCGGTGTGTTGGTGATCGAGTGTTCCTCGGGACAACGGTGAAGCGAGCGACGCCGCGGAGTAACCGTCGTTGCGCCACTGGTCGGTGTGCATGTACCAGTACGACGTTCCCGTCATCGTGCGCGGCGGCCGCGACCAGTCGAGCGCATTGGCCAGCGAGATCCATCCGGTGATGGGTCGGCACTTCTCTTGCCCCACATAGTGAGCCCAGCCACCACCGTTGCGGCCCATGCAGCCGGTGAGGATCAGCAGCGACAGGATGGCGCGGTACGTCGCGTCGCCATGGAACCACTGGCAGATACCGGCTCCCATGATGATCATTGAGCGCCCACCCGAATCGATCGAGTTGGTGGCGAACTCACGGGCCACCCGGATCGCCGCTTCCGCAGGAACTCCGGTGATCTCGGCTTGCCACGCGGGTGTGTACGGCGTGCTGACGTCGTCGTAGCCGCTCGGCCACTCCCCCGGCAGACCGTCACGAGCGACGCCGTATTGGGCGAACATCAGGTCGAAGACGGTGGTCACCAATGCGCCGTTCACCCTCGTCGCCGGAACACCCCGTCGCAGAACCCTTCCGGAGCCGTCAGGGGCGTCGAACGCCGGAAGCAGGATCTCGACGTTGTCGGTACCGACGCGGCCGAGCAGCGTAAGGGTCGGTTCGATGTCGCCGAGGTCGAGATTCCACCGGCCCTCTCCCGACTTCGAGAACCGGAAGCCGAGCGATCCGTTCGGTACCACGGGCTCACCGGTGTTCTTGTCGAGAACAACCGTCTTCCACACATCGTCCTCGGGCGCCGCACCATCGGGCAGTGCCGCGAGTTCATCTGCGGTGACAAACTTTCCGGGTACGTACGCGCCGTCGTGCTCATCGAGGTGGATGAGAAAGGGCAGGTCGCTATAGGTCTTGATGTAGTTGTTGAAGAACGGCACAGACTCTCGAACGAAGAACTCGGTGAGGATGACGTGACCCATCGCCATCGCGAGCGCCGCGTCGGTACCTGCCTGCGCGGGTAGCCATTCGTCAGCGAACTTGCTGTTGTCGGCGTAGTCGGGGCTGACGGTGACGACTTTTGTTCCGCGGTAACGCACCTCGGCCATCCAATGCGCGTCGGGCGTGCGCGTCACTGGAACGTTGGAGCCCCACATCATCAGATAGGTGGCATCCCACCAGTCGCCGGATTCGGGCACATCGGTCTGGTCGCCGAACACCTGCGGGCTGGCGACCGGGAGGTCGGCGTACCAGTCGTAGAACGACGTCATCACGCCGCCGATGAGCTGGATGAATCGGGTGCCCACACAGTGCGACACCATCGACATCGCCGGGATGGGCGAAAAGCCGGCACAGCGGTCGGGGCCGTAGGTCTTGATGGTGTGGACGTGCGCCGCGGCCGCCATCTCGATGGCCTCGTCCCACGACACCCGGACCAGGCCGCCCTTGCCCCGCGCCTGCTGATAGGACCTGCGACGCATCGGGTCGCCGACCACGTCGGCCCAGGCGAGCACCGGGTCGCCAACGCGGGCCTTCGCGGCGCGGTACATCTCCACGAGTACGCCGCGGGCGTAGGGGTGCCGGACCCGCGTGGGCGAATAGGTGTACCAGGAGAACGCGGCACCTCGGGGGCATCCACGAGGCTCGTACTCGGGCCGGTCTGGGCCGACCGACGGGTAGTCGGTCTCCTGGGTTTCCCAGGTGATGATTCCGTCCTTGACGTACACCTTCCATGAACACGACCCGGTGCAGTTCACTCCGTGGGTGGATCGGACGATCTTGTCGTGACTCCATCGGTCGCGGTAGAACACGTCACCCGCACGGCCGCCCTCCCGGAACACCATGCGGCCGTCGTCGCTTTCGTCCCACCGGGTGAAGAACCTGCCGACGTCGAGGAGGGCCTTGGCTGCCTCGCCCTGAACCCCGTTTGGCGTCATATCCGTTGACCGGGCCATAAGGCCACCATACGAAAATCAATAGTTTCGCACGGCTTTTTGAGGACGAAAATCAAGTAGCTATTCGGACAACGTTACATTTCCTAATATTGACTTTCTATTGAATATCGTGAATGACACAGGTGGTTTTCTTGCGTTGGGTCGCAACCCGATCTGACTACGCATCACACCAGATCAGAGGCGGTTCCTAGCGCGCGGAATATGATTCCAGCAGACTCGATTTCGATACAACTGGGACCTTGTTCATCTTGATCCTGGCAAGCTCCACGTCATTTATGAGTAGTTACCTCGACATGACCGGGTCCGTGTGGACTGGTGACCTTGCGCCTTCGGGCTGGTTGATTGGTCCGCCAGCAGAACCGGCCTGTGCCACTAGACCGCGATCGCGGGCGCATCAACCTTCTCCACGTCCACCAGGTTGTCGGAGTACACACCCGAGTTGCCGAGTGTCGAATGCCGGTCAGCGGTGATCGAGTTGACGGTGGACCCCGAGCTCTTGTTCTGCCAATGCCCGACATTCGCCATCACCAACCCCGGCATCACACTGTCGTCCAGCGCCGCCGGGCCCTGAAACGTGCCGCGGTCGTTGAACACCCGCACCAGGTCTCCTGCCGCGATTCCGCGTTCGGCGGCATCGGCGGGATGAATGAACACCTGCTGCATTCCCTGTACGGCCTGTTTGTCAGATGCGTTGCCGTACTGGCTGTTCAGAAACGCATGCGGCTTCGGCGAGACGATGCTCAGCGGGTACTTCGCGGCAAGCTCAGGATTCGAGTCGGGCGACTCGAACGGTGGAATGTAGTCGGGCAGCGGGTCGATGTACCCGCCGGGTTGCATCCCCTCGTACATCGAACGCCACACCGGGACAACAAAGTTGCCGCCTTCGGCCAGGCTCGACTTGAACTCACACTTACCGGACGGCGTTGGGAAGTTGCCTTCCGCGTGCGGAGCCCGGACATCGGGCATCCCGACATTGAGCCGCATCCAGCCGACCTCCTTGAGCTTCTCAAACGTGATGCCTTCCAGCGCCGGTGCGTCCCAGTCGTGGAAGTCGATCAGCATCTGCTCATCGGTCCGATTCCAGTAGTCGTCATCGAAGCCCATCGTCTTTGCGAGGCGGCGAAACAGTTCGACGTTCGGTACACACTCACCCGGCGGTTCGATTGCCGGTTGATTGAGCGAGATGTAGAGGTGACCCCACGTGACCATGATGTCGAGTTGCTCGGCTTGCATGGTTGCCGGCAACACGATGTCGGCGAACTTCGCTGTGTCGTTGATGAAGTGGTCGCTGACCACGGTGAACAGGTCGTCGCGCATCAGACCGTTCATGGTCTTGCTCTGAGCAGGCCCCTGCGAGACCGGATTCGAGTTGTAGACGAACAGCGACTTCAGCGGCGGGTCGAGCGGCATTTCACCGGTGAGGGCCATACCGAGGTCCAGCTCGTTGATCACCCGGGTTCCCTCAGGAATCCACTCGGGCATGCAGATCGCGTCGAACTTGGTGGGGAACTCCCAGATCGGCATCTCCATCGTTCCGCCGCCGACGTGGCGCCACGCACCGACGAGTGCGGGCAGACAGGTGATCGCCCGGATCGCCTGGCCACCCCCACGACTACGCTCGAGCGCCACACCCTGCCGGATGGCCGCCGGCTGGCTGGTCGCGTATTCGCGCGCCAAAGTTCGGATGTCGTCGGCGGGAATACCGGTGATCTCCGAGACGTACTCGGATGAGTACTTCGCGGCCCGCTCGGCGAGCTCGGCGTAACCAACGGTGCACTTGTCGACGTAGTCGGTATCGGTCAGGCCCTGTTCGATGATCTGGTTGATCAGACCCATCGCCAACGCACCGTCGGTTCCGGGTTTGATCGGGATGTGCCAATCTGCTTGTCGGGCAGTGCGAGTGCGCACCGGGTCGATGACAACGATTTTGGCGCCGTTGTTCTTACGAGCCTCGAGCAAGAACGGCCAGCCGTGCAGATTGGTACTGGTCATGTTCATGCCCCACACGATGATGTACTTGGAGTGGGCCATCGATTCGATGTCGAGGCCACCTGTTCCACCGACGGTCATGTGCCACGCCGTCGACGAGCCCGACTCGCAGTACGTCTTCTCCGCGACCGTGGAGCCGAGACGGTTGAAGAAGGCATCGCCGGAGGTGAGGCCGTTCAGCACGCCCTGATGACCGAGGTAGGCGTGCGGCATGATCGCCTCGCTGCCGTACTCGTCGATGATCGCCGTCCAGCGTTCCTTGATCTCGGCGAGAGCCTCGTCCCACGTGATCGGTTCGAACTCACCAGCACCCTTGGGCCCGGTGCGTCGCATGGGCGTCATCAATCGGTCGGCCTGGTAGTGGTGCTCAGGGAAGTTCTTGAGCTTGACGCAGAGGCCACCTCGGGTCATCGGGTGTTCTTTATCCCCTTTGACGTCAACGAGTTTGCCGTCTTCGACGTGGTAGAGCATGGCGCAGGTGTCGGGACAATCGTGGGGACACGCTCCGCGCACGATCGTGAGTTCTTTACCTACAACGGAGTCCATTTCGGGCACAAGAGTCATGGGACTGTCCTCCAAGGGCAGTTTGGAGTGAGGGCGTTGGCGAAGACTTCGACCCTTCTAGTAGGCGCGCCTCATGTTGCACTCGGGTGAAATGGGGATTAAAGGTGACGAGGTCAGGTGGGCGGGTTCCGGGGCTGCCGGGACCTCGGCCGGCGGATGAAAGAAGCCCGGTGCCGCACCTGCACCTCCCGCGCCGGAGAACCCAGCTGCGGCGACGAGGACCGCCGCCATCAGAATGCTCGGGAACAGACGGGCCAGGCGTGCGACGGTGGGTCCCATCTTGCGGAAACTACCAGCAGAACCAGGCTCCGGGACCGTTTCCAAAGACGCATTGTCCGATCTCCGACGAGCACAGGGCCGGGCCGTTCAGCCAGCACGTTCTTGTCGCCTGTGGGGTTTTGGGCGACAGGTAGTCCGCAGCGGCGGGTTCGGGATTACAGTGTCACGGTCAACGATGCTTTTGTTTCGGCGGCTAATGATCACCAGACCCGTTCAAGATGAGGGGTAGCAACATGTCCACAGAGGACGCAACCGTAACGGACAAGAAGTCGCCCGGACTACGGGAACTGACTGTCCGGGGAATCATCCTGGGCGGACTGATCACCCTCGTGTTCACGGCCGCCAACGTGTACCTCGGCTTGAAGGTGGGTCTCACCTTCGCCACAGCGATCCCGGCGGCCGTCATCTCGATGAGCATCCTGCGCTACTTCGCCAACCACACCGTTGTCGAAAACAACATCGTGCAGACCATCGCGTCGGCTGCGGGCACTCTCTCGGCGATCATCTTCGTGTTGCCCGGTTTGATCATGGTCGGCTGGTGGACCGGCTTCCCGTACTGGATCACCGTGGCGGTGTGCGCCATCGGCGGCATCCTCGGCGTCATGTACTCGATCCCCCTACGCCGAGCGTTGGTGACGGGATCTGATCTGCCCTATCCCGAGGGGGTGGCGGCGGCCGAGGTGCTCCGGGTAGGCGACACCACCCAGGGCGCCGAGGAAAACAGGGGCGGGCTGCGGATCATCCTGATCGGGTCGGTGGTTGCCGCTGCGTTCAACCTTCTCGCGAACCTCAAGATCATCAGCAACTCATTGGCCGGTGCGGTCAAAGTCGGTGCAGGCGGGACGATGTGGGGCGCCAGCTTGTCGCTGGCCCTGATCGGCGTGGGTCATCTCGTCGGACTGACCGTCGGTATCGCCATGCTCATCGGCCTGGTCATCTCGTTCGGCATCATCCTGCCCATCCAGAGCAACGGAAACCTGCCCGCGGGCGAGACCCTGCTCGACGGGGTCGGCAGCATCTTCTCTTCGGATGTTCGGTTCGTGGGCGCCGGAGCCATCGCGGTTGCCGCGATCTGGACCCTGCTCAAGATCATCGGCCCGATCATCAAGGGCATCAAGACAGCGATGGTGTCGGCCAGAAGTCGCCGTAAGGGATCGTCTGTCGAGCTGACCGAGCAGGACATCCCCATCACCTACGTCGGGCTTGTCATCGTGGTGGCCCTGATCCCCATCGGGCTACTCCTGTGGGACTTTGTGCACAACACCGCATTGCACGGTACGGCCACCGGAATCATCGCTGTCAGCATCATTTTGGTGTTTGTGATCGGGCTCGTGGTCGCGGCGGTGTGTGGTTACATGGCCGGCCTCATTGGATCGTCCAACAGCCCGATTTCCGGGGTTGGCATTCTTGTTGTCCTCATCGCCGCCCTGCTCATCAAGATGGTGTACGGCGATGCCACCGACGCTCAGAACACTGCTCTGATCGCGTTCACGCTGTTCACCACGGCGGTGATCTTTGGTGTCGCGACCATTTCGAACGACAACCTCCAAGACCTCAAGACCGGTCAGCTCGTGGGTGCCACGCCCTGGAAGCAGCAGGTGGCGTTGGTGATCGGAGTGCTGTTCGGTTCCGCCGTGATCCCTCCGATCCTGCAGCTGATGCAGACGGCCTTCGGATTCGTCGGCGCCCCGGGCGCCACCGACGACGCTCTGGCGGCCCCGCAAGCTGCACTGATCTCTTCGCTCGCCAAGGGCGTGTTCGGTTCCGACTTGGACTGGAACCTGATCGGCGTCGGTGCGCTCATCGGTATCGCCATCATCGTTGTCGACGAGGTGCTGACCCGGACGACCAACAGCAAGTTCCGTCTGCCGCCGCTGGCCGTGGGTATGGGTATGTACCTGCCCATCTCGCTGACGCTGGTCATCCCGATCGGCGCCATCCTCGGCACCTTCTACAACAAGTGGGCCGAGAAGTCCGGCGTCGAAGTAGAACGCAAGAAGCGCATGGGCGTCCTGTTGGCCACCGGCCTCATCGTCGGTGAGAGCCTCTTCGGTGTGGTGTTCGCCGGCATCGTCGCCGCGACCGACGACGAGAGCCCGCTCGCCATTGTCGGCAGCGGATTCGAGAACATCTCCGAGTACCTCGGTGTGATCGTCTTCGTCGCCGTTATTGCGTGGCTGTACAAGAAGACTCAGCAGATCGCGGCCAAGCCGGCCGAGGGCGAGTCGATCAAGCTGGACAAGGGGTGAGTGCGCCATTTCTCCTGCAGCACTGACTCTCAGTATCTCGTTGTATTCGGTGGCGATCCTCGTCGGCATCGGAGTCGGCATCAACGCCGCGACCAAACACCGGCGGCGCCTGGCCTGGACCATGGCCACGGTTGTCGGGGTATTGGTGGTTGCGGGTGTGGTTGTTGCGGTGTTGAGTGCCACGACATTTGCGTGAGGACCTCGGATTCGGAGCCGACCGGGCGTTACACAGGCCATCCTGCTTCACTCAAGGAGGCTTGACAGTCACAGACTGCTGACCACCACGAAGCCAAGAATGCCGACCAGCATGAATCCAACGGCAACATCGTCTTTTTCGGAGCCCACGGTCAGACCGCGGTTCCATGGACTGACAGCCAGACGATGCGATCGATTAGTGGCACCCTCACCCGCGGTCGAAGCATTCCGAGCGCCTGCAGTTGGCTTTCGAACCTTCGAGCGCGTTTGACGATCAGGTTCGACCGTGCGCAGCCGCGCCGAGGTGATCGCCGGGACGGGAGTCGAACGATTGCTCCGGCCTGTTCAGACCTTCCGAGGCGCGAAGCATCGCGCCCAGACCTCACGCACGGTGACGGCCAGGAGTACCAGAACCAGCGCGGTCGTCATATCGGGTTCGGTGGCCGTGTCGGGAGTCGCAATCACAAGCAGACCCAAGGCAACACATGGCGCCCCCACGGTGATCAACCCTTGCCATAGTCGACGAGCTACAGTCGCCTCAACCACAGCGGCAATCATCACCACCACAAACAGTGCCGCCGAGAGCAGTTCGCCATCCTTCCACCATTCATACGGAAGGGCCACGGCCACATCGACATAATCCGCGGTGGCTGTTGATGAATCCGGCACCGTCGAGTACACCATCCATTCGTCCGACCGAAGAAGGAACGGCGGGTGTTGGTACTCGTGATCGTTACCGAGCCAGGTGATTCCTCCGGCGAACAACGTAGCGACCACAAACGCCCACCAGGCGGCATGGCCGGTGATACGGGCTACCAGATGCACCTTACGACGGCTCATGGGTACGAAGTCTTACATGTCGAGTCAATGAGCAGCCCGGCAATCCTCCCGGCGACTCGGATCACCCACGTCCCCCGACCACTTTGTCGGCAGTAGCTCCACCGAAGTAGCGTCACTTACGGGAAGTGGTTGCATTTGTCTATCGTACGAATAGATGCACTTAGCTCAACGAAACCTCCTCTGCTGCAGATATATCCGTCCCCACCAGTTCATCAACCCTTGTGTGGTTCCCTACGTAAAACACACCACTGCACGAGGAGCACGCTTTCAATGCCCGACCAGCAACCACCCAACCAAGGACAGCCGTTCAACCCGTACGGGGACGGACAGCAAAACAATCCATACCAAGGCGGACAGCCCTATCCGCAGGGTCAGTATCCGCAGCAGGGTGGGTACTACACCCCGCAGCAACCACCTAAGAAGCGCAAGATCTGGCCTTGGGTACTTCTCGCGATCATCATCGTGATCATCGCAGGCATCGCCAGCTGCGCCGCGTTGATAGGCGGCGCAGTAAACGAGGTCAACAAAGAATCGAATGAAGTTGTTCAGGTGACCTACGAGATCACCGGCGATGGGCCGACCGGCTCGGCGACGTTCACCACCGGGGAACTCGATACTGCGCAGGAGACAAATATCGCGATCCCGTGGACCAAACAAGTTGAGGTCACCGGAATCCTGAAGTCCGTTTCGTTGATTGCCAGCAACGGCATTGAATCCCAAGGGTCAATTACCTGCACGATCAGGCAGGGCGACCGAGTCATTGTCACCAATACGTCCTCCGGCCCAGGTGCGACTGCAAGTTGCTCAGGTGACGCAGACGACGAGTAGGCCATTGCCGACAGAACCACCGTCGTATGGCGGTGGTTCTGCCGGCGGCACCTACTTGTTCGAGATCAGGCGGCCCCCCGAGACGGCCCGCGGATCAAGTTCGTCGGTATTCCGCGGGCATCTCATATACCGGGCGTCAGTCAGCGACGAGTCGCCCCCTGCCCCAATACGAGTCGTTCGTCCAGGCCGGCGGTGTCCGACGAATAGTCGTGTCGAACTCCTGCTGACGCCCGATCACATAGCGCCCGGGTGCGATTCCCGTGGCACCGTGCTCGGGATGAATCAGGTACGCAACCACGTGGGTGTCGAGGATGCCGAGTGCGAGACCTCTCGGATCGATTACACCCGCCATCCACGTGCAGTTGCCGTCCTCGGAGACGAGGCTGTGCGGATTTCTTCCGGCTGCGCTGCGCAGCAGTTCAATTCCCGCCTGTGGCACCGGTTCGGGACGTGCATTCGGGTACGAAGTGACCATCGGCAAGATGTCGGCGGGAGTGACGATGAGGTCGCCCTGCGCCTGCAGTCCGTCGACGATGGGAATCGACATCTCGGTGTCGAGGTAGTCGAACACCTCGAGGCCCGTGAGCGCGGAGAGATCGGACAGGGTCATGGTGGAGTTCATGTTGTTTCCTTGGGTTGTTGGTAGTTGTTTGTCAGGTGCGGCGAACGAGACGTGAGTAGTCGTCGCCGCTGATGCCGTAGGTCCAGCCGGCGGCGTCGAGGGCGGAAGACATTCCGTCCGGTACTGGCAACCCGTAGCGTCGACGAGTCCCGTCCCGTTCCCGTGAGCCATTGAGGACGAGCAGTATTCGTCCATTCCGGCGCACGGTGGGCGGAGTTGCGTAGAGCGACAGAGTGCCATCGGAGTTCCCGGGATCATCGGCCTGATCGATCAGCGTCATACCAGCCTCCGAGATATAGACGTCCCAGCCGAGGCGCTCGATCGCACAACGGCGGACCTCGACGTTGCGCTCGCGAGCAATGCGTTCAACGGTCGGATCATGCATCACCCATTCGGGGACGACAGTGCCATGGAGCACGTAAAGTGCTTTCCGATCGGCGAATTGGATCGCCGGTTCAGCTTCGTGATGAAGTCGACGTTGGCCGAACTGTGCATCCGGGGTGGGTTCGGTGTGCAGCTCTGTGGGCCGTTCAGCCATGACGCAGACGTTGTCGAATGGCCACCACCATCCCGTCGCTCGCGCCAACGCGCAGTGGATGTCCAGGATCTCGACGTCTTCCGGCGCATACCTGGCCAGACCCAACTGCGGCCCGGCGACGCAGTGCGCGATCCAAGGAACTTCGTGTTGCCCATACCAGGTGACGTAGCCGGCGATCGGCGGAGTAAGGGAACGGATCGCGGCGGCTATTCCATCAGAAATACTGGTGTGCAACGAATCCCGGATCTCCCGGCGCGCTCTTGCCCTCGGCGCCGGATTGGGATCCGGCGGCAGCACCGGGGCCTGCCACCACCCAAATCGGCGAACGCGACGGTGTGGATCGATTCGCGCCGCCATTCGCCTTTTCGACCTGGTGATGACCGCTGCCACATCGGAATGTGCGGACTGACGCATCCCGTGAGCGATTGGCACCGACGACGCGAGTCCGTCGGCGACGATCAAGTCGGCACCCGCGGGCGGTGATGACACCCATACGAACTCAGGTACCGGACGGTCTGCCAGTCGATACAGCTGCGCGACAGCGGCTTCGGCAGAACTCCGGTCGCTCGGCCCGGTGGTCAGTGCGTGCGAGAGCCACGCTGCATGAATGTCAGCGATGGTGCGTTGATGTTCAAAATCGAACTGAGAATGATGGTCAAGAGGCGCTCGGCGGTCAAGAACCGAGGGCACGTATGCGGCGCTCACGCGACGGTGGCGGGATCCGCCTTTCCTGTAGTCATGTTTCCCAGAGTGACACTCGGAGCGTGAGTTGGCAAGAGGTGTCCGCGAACTTGTTTCCGGACAAGGTGTTTCGGGTGGCCAGTTGAATCTCACCCCCAGACCTCGCGCGCCAAACCCGGACCCGCTCGCGCTGCAGACCG
The DNA here is from genome assembly GCF_054063855.1 of Williamsia sp. R60. Classification (NCBI taxonomy): domain Bacteria; kingdom Bacillati; phylum Actinomycetota; class Actinomycetes; order Mycobacteriales; family Nocardiaceae; genus Williamsia; species Williamsia sp. R60. Next base: position 822,381 of record NZ_JBSSGR010000002.1, on the reverse strand, counting down.
GGCGTCGGCCGGTATTCCGAGCGAGCGTCCCGCCCGCACGCCAAACCCGTAGAGGCGCGCGCTACAGACCGAGCGTCCACTAGAACCGCGAGCCAGCCCCGAACCCCGGTCACCAAACTCGGAACCGCTCGCGCTGCAGACCACGCGTCGGCCGGTACCCCGAGCGGGGTCCCGACCCGCGCGCCAAACCCGGAGCCGCTCGCGCGGCAGACCACGCATCCACCAGAACCCCAAGCCACCCAAAGCCCGCCGACCCTCGCGCAGCGAGTACTTCCTCGACGACGAGGACGCCACCATCCTGGTGGGCTTCGGGTCCGACCACAACGCCATCGACCTCCAGGACGTGGACTCTGCGCAGAAGGCCCTCAACGTGTGGCGCGACGATCTGAAGGTGCTGGACTGCGGAGGCCACGACTGGGTGGCGGACAAGTGGTCGGGGCAGACCTGGGCGACGTTGCGGTCGGGACAGTTCTTCGACGGATGGAGCAACTTTCTCTCGAGCGACTCGCGGCTGCGATTCGCCGGCGCCGACTTCGCCCGCGGCTGGAACGGCGTGGTGGTGGACGGGGCCATCGAGTCAGGGATCGTCACCGCGCGGTCTTTGATCAACGAGTTCGCGAAAGGCCACTGACCTCCACAGCAGGACGTTGTCATTCGGGTGACTGCGGAGCAGCTCTTCTACGAGCACCAGCGCATGTCCGTTTCACATCGGTGAGCTGGGGTACAGCAGCACGTGGCATCGGGCCGTGTGGACCGCCTCAGGGAAAGCAGACTCCGTGAGGTGAGGCATCGCGGTCGATGTTCTGACGAGCGGCGGGGGGTCACCTGCGTCTTCGGACAGAACTGGGTCCGGCCACGACGTATTGTTCTCAACTGAACCGATGACCTGAGGAGGCGTCTGCCATGGCTGGTGGTCTCGTAGCTCTACTCGATGACGTTGCTGCGATCACGAAGGCTGCTGCGGCGACTCTCGACGACGTCGCGGCCGCTGCCGGCAAGGCGAGCGTGAAGGCGACGGGCGTGGTGGTGGACGACACCGCGGTGACTCCCCGCTACGTGCACGGATTCACCCCGGACCGGGAGCTGCCGATCATCCGCAAGATCGCGCTCGGGTCGATCCGCAACAAGCTGTTGATCATCCTCCCGGTGGCCATGATCCTCAGCCAGTTCCTCCCCGGGGCGCTTCCGTATCTGCTGATCGTCGGCGGGGCGTTCCTCTGCTACGAGGGGGCCGAGAAGGTCTACGAGGCGTTTGCCGGACACCACGAAGAGGTGGTGGAGCCGAGCGACCGTGGTCCCGACTTCGAGAAGACGATGGTCAGCGGCGCCATCCGCACCGACCTGATCCTGTCGGCGGAGATCATGATCATCTCGCTGGCGTCGGTAGAGGACGAGCCGTTTGTCACCCGCCTGATGGTCCTCATCGCCGTGGCGTTCCTCATCACCGCGCTCGTCTACGGCGTGGTGGCCCTGATCGTGAAGATGGACGACCTGGGCCTGGCGCTGGCCAAGCGCAACTCCACGGTGAGCCAGAAGGTCGGCCGCGGGCTGGTGGCAGCAATGCCCAAGCTGATGAGCATCCTCACCGTCGTCGGTATCGCCGCGATGCTGTGGGTGGGCGGACACATCCTGCTGATCAACGTCGGCGAGGCCGGCTTTCATTGGCCGACAGATCAACTCCACCACCTCGAACACTGGGGTGAAGAACTCGTCCACGGTTGGTTCGGTGGCGTGCTGTCGTGGGTGCTTGGTACCACTGCTTCTGCAGTTATCGGACTCATTGTTGGTGCGATCATCGTGGCGATCATGCATGTGGTTCCGAAGCGGAAGAAGAAGGACGTGGCGGCGCACTGAGGAGCCTAATCGCGTGGGCGATCATGCAACTGCCTGTGATCAAGAACGACCACAACGGTGGCGGCCCTGCCAGCAACTGTGCCGACCCGCTCTGGATGTCTCGGACGCGGCCACTAGCCCGCTGGCACCCACGCGGCCTGCAGAACTAGGGCACGACCATCTAGAACTCAGACAGATGCGGTTGATCTATACGCACTCGAACGGCTGACAATATAGAGTTGGGCGGGAAGCCACGGCGAACGCACCTCCAAAGAGAGCCGGGAGTTCCCTTGATCTTGCCCAACCCACATTCGAAGTTTTTAGCTGGTTCAGTAAAGGAAATGCGCAACCCAGATATTGTAAAGCGTCTTGAAGAGCTGGCCACCGACTTTCCGTCGAGTAGAGATGACCGCGCAAACTTCCGTCGACTGGGGTCCGAATATGTTTTCGCCCGGAAGCTGATCGCCGAGGAACGTTTTAGGGGCTCATGGATAGTCCTCGTTCGTTTTGGCAGGACGCTAGAGGAACGGTTTGGACTCAGCGCGGAAGTACCAGTGATCTATTCGCCGCATTACGACATACAGTCGCGCACGGTGACAAGAATACCGGAGATGCTGGCATATCTTCCCGAAGATCGCGGTAACTACACCAGGTGGTTGACCTTTCTAAGCTCCTCAGACCCCCGTTTAACTTTGAAACTGGACGAGTTTAGCGATGCAACAAAAGTTTTCATTCCCTTATGGCGGCGGGCTCAGGACACTGATGCCGAAGCGTTGATACGAGATATGGCAAAGCGCATTCACTCGATTGACCCTTACACTCAGCACGGTTCGGTGACCGGAGATCAATTTTTCGGTCGGCGTATCCTGCTAAACTCAATCAGCGCTAACGTGAAGAATCAACAAATACCGGCAATCTTTGGGATGCGCAAGACCGGGAAGACGTCGGTTCTAATGGAGCTGGAGCGCCAAAACCGGATCGCCTCGGAAGACTCTCCCGGAACCACTCGTACTGTCTACGTGTACCAGGACTTGGAAGACCTTCCAGATATCGATTTCGGCAATCCAGTGCGCGAGCTCATGTTGGACTTGACCGAGAAAATTCGCCGCCGACTATCGGATTCGAAGTTTCGCACACAACCGCTAAGCGAACTTACCCCGGATTCGTCTCTGCTGGACTTCAAGCGAGCGATTCAAAGAATTATGCACCACGGATCCAGCCGCCATCTTCATTTAGTTCTAATTTTGGATGAGGTTGAGTACCTCTGCCCCCCCGGGGCCGAGAATGGCGCCTTGACTAGCACATCATCCTTGATACCTCAATTCTTTGGCGTTCTTCGCAAGTTGGTCCAAGAGAGCTCAGGCGGCGAAGGTGGCCGGGTCAGCCTGATACTCGCCGGTCTTGCAAGTGCCTCAGTAGAGGCCAGAGAGTTGTACGGCCGAGAAAACCCATTGTTCAGCTTCGCGAAGCCTTACTATGTCGCTCCCCTAACGATCGATGATACCCTCGACCTCCTGCAGGTCCTCGGCGCCCGCCAGGGCTTTCTCTGGAGTGACGCCGCTGCGGCGCTAGTGCACGTCGAGACCGGCGGCCATGCGATCTTGGTTCGTGAACTCGCCTCACAAGCTACTCGCAATATAGCCGATCAAGGTCTCGAAATAATATCTATCGATGAGATTTCAGTTAAGTCCGCGCTAGCAAGATACCAAAGAGCAGTATCCAGCCAAATTGATCAGATACTCTCACACATCGAAAAGTTCTACACTACTGAATGGCAGCTACTGCAGCATCTGATGACCGAGGGCGGACTGGAGGAATTTGACGAGATGTACCCAGCCGCAATAAACCGACTCGAGAACTTGGGAATAATCCAGTTCGACCGAGGGGTATGGGCGCCCTCAAAACTCCTGACATTAGGGTGGAAGGCAAGTCTCGATCCCCTGAAAACCGCACAGGCAATGGCGCTTCAGTCTAAATCCATACTCGCGCATATTGCAACGGGGGAATCTAAGAGGCTCGAGTTCAAGACTACGTTCTGTGTGCCAATCGCCGGCGGAAAAGAAGCGGATGTACGCGACTCCTTCCTAAAAGCTGGCGTATCATTCATGAATTCGATTGGCGGCACAATTTACGTCGGCGTGAACGACTCTGGAGGCATAGTAGGATTGGACGAAGACGTCAAAGCTTGCCGAGGTTCAATTGACCGCCTCACCCTGAAAGTTCAAACCACTTTGAACGAAAGCCTTGGGAACGCTGTTTCCTCTCGTATATCAATCGGCTTCCCAGAAGTGAAAGGTGTGCGCATCATGTCTGTCGATTTTCCAGCGTCGCCAGAGCCCGTCTGGCCACAGCGCGCGATTCTTGGTAAGTCGGATGTCCTTTGGGTACGCCAAAACGCGAACACCCAGTCGTTGGCTGGGCAGGACATAACGTCCTACGTCCGCGATCATTTTCAATAAATATCAGCGCGGCAACTTTAGTCGAATTCTCGACGAAACACTCGCAGCGCTGCGCGACGTAGGCACCGTTCATTAGCTACATTGTCCGCGCCTACTACTATGCACACCCGCTCCGTCCGCCTTCTATACGCGTCAACATATTGGAAAACAATTATTGGCCACAGCGATTTCCAGGCAGCTCGTCAAACTACAGATGCGACGACTCGACCGCACCGCAACCGCAGCACAATCCAAGGGCCGCTCATTGCGGCGACGCTGAACTATACGGACGAGTCACAGAAGAGGCAGCAAAAGACAGATAGCAATTGACGGACTGGCGGATTCACGCGCAGGTTTCGAACCACAGGCCAACGCAACACCCGGCTTATCGCGCGGCAAAGCTGGGGGGTCCTATAGCCTCCGGACCTGTAAGCGGACGAGTATGCGGTCCAGAACCCGGACCACGTGATCACATGCTCGCCCGTAACAGGAAGACAACGCCGAGAGCAGCGGCGCGTGACTCATTCTGATTTAACGCGCCGGCCACTCCTTCCAGATTGAGTCGTGTAGGTTCAACGCAGCAGCGCACTTTTCTAACCGTGCTGACACTAGCTATATCAAGCGTGGCGCCGGACGTGGCGGAGCTACCGTCGCCGGCACGTCGCTCGGATCTCAATGGACCGTTGGCGCCGCAGAGCAACCGTGGATTGCACTGCAGCCCTCTCGTGCGTGACATTGCCCGTCTACCGTGCAAATGTTGTGACGTGACGAATCATTGGGACATCTCAGGCCGCGATGTAGTACCCGAGCTCAGCGTCGGAGGAACTGCACGAGACGTGGGCGCCGCCGCTCTTCATGGAATGCTGTTGGCAGACGGGCTGGAATGGAGGGCGCCGTACGACTCGGTCCGGAGCAAACTCAAGATTAGAAATAAGCAGGTCGCACCAGAGTTGCAGGAACAGGCAAACCAAAGATTTCGCACCTACAAGACCCTCTTTCGGGGACTCGGTCTTTTGTACGACGATGGAGGATTTCTCCATTCAACGGCATTGGGATCAGACTTGCTCCGAGTTTTAAACGAACAATATCAATCCGTCGACGACTATGGGAGGCAATTAGCGGTCGCAAGTAGGCCGCGGATCGCGCAACTGGTTGCTCCCGCGTTGGCTCGTTATCAACTCGACAGTCCCCTAAGCCAGATCGACTACCCCATTGGCACCGACATCCGTCCGCTTCTAGCAATTTGGCGAATGATGCGGTCACTTGACAACAAACTACACTGGGAGGAGATGGGCAGGGCACTCACCACTTGCCTCAAAGACGAACAGGTGCCAGAAGCCATCTCTCGCGTGAACGAGGCGCGTAAGACGCCCGGCTACGACCCATCAGACCCGGTTCTGATGGAGCGACTGCTTGGGCCGCGTCAGCCGGATGCAGGCGACAATCAATCTGACCGGTTGGACACCTGGTTTTCAAGGGCAGCCTTCAAGAATCTCCTTCTCGAACCACGAGATAGACCGGACGGCTTCAGGCATTTGAACATAGAGTTCACTCCCCTACTTGATGAGATTATTGCGGACCCGCCACCATTCAATTCTACGACCGATAGTATCAAATACGTTCAATGGCTCGGCCAGACCCATACCAATTTGGATGCACCCCCAGACCCTGAGCCGATCACTTCCACTATCGTGAAGAAGTGCCGACGATTCGGTCACCGCCAAATTATCGCGCTCGTAGGACAAGCCGGTACAGGCAAGACGCGCGCGGCGATCATGGCGGCGACGGTTCTAGTCGAAGGCGACCTTACGCGCTTGACCACGCTCCAGTTCCACGCTGGCTTCACATACGAAGAGTTCATAGGGGGCCTAGCTCCTTCCGAATCTGGATTCAAGCCTCAACTTGGCGCTCTCCTCGAAATAAACGAGCGAGCCCGCTCTGACCCCGAGAATACATTCGTGTTAATCATTGACGAGCTGAGTCGCGCCGATGTTGCGAACGTGCTTGGGGAGCTTTTCACATACATCGAATATCGGGACAGAACTTTCCGGGTGCCGGTGTTGAACGGAAGCTTTTCGATTGCTACGAATCTTATCATTCTCGCGACAATGAACCCTGCGGATCGGAGTGTCGTAAATATGGACGACGCAATGATTCGCCGTCTTCGACAGATAGAAATACCCAGCAGTCCGTTAGCTCTTACCAAGCTTCTTCAAACGGCCGGTATGCGGCCACCACTGGTCGAGACGGTTGTATCCTGGTTTGCGGCCCTACCAAGTGACACTCCGTTTGGGCACGGGGTGTTTGTTGGCGTTCGTGATGAGCGTGACCTTTTCGATCTCTGGCATGAAAGTCTTCGATACTTCTTACGACGCGGAAACCTCGTAATTTACCCCGAGCCGGACAAAATCGAATCGGGATATATCTGGAAATCAACAGTATTTCGAGACTACGCAGAGGCAGGGCCCGCCGTCGGGTCATCTCACGCCGTGGATGGGAAAGAGATCGATAATAGCTAACGCCGACCAACGATTGCCATAACAGATGACTCACAACGTCAGGTCATACGACAAAATTTTGATGACAAAAGACGAAATAACGGTATCCCCCGAGGAGGTGCTTTCACTTCCGTGGGTTTTGGCAGGGGTTGCGAACCTTCGATCAACCCGACTTGGATACGAGCTTGAGATCGGCCCATATGTTGGGACGCTCCTGATCGGAAGCGAAGAGATCGTGGTTGCGGAACTCGTGCCTGGTACCGTTTCAGCTTGTCTGGAGCTATCCCGAACCGGCAGGAAGATTGGAGAACAATCCTCCTACTCAAATCGAACGCTAACACCGAATGACGCCGTCGCACGCGCGTACACAGACGCAGTCGCATCGTGTCTGCAAAACGGGGTACTGAAGGAGTACTCGGACTTGACGGCCCTGACATCGCGACCGCGTGGCAGATTGCTAATTCGAGACAGCATCCGCAGGCCATGGTCGCACGGTAAGGAAAACGTTATGGTGGCTACGTGGCGGCACCTCTCAGAGGACACACCGCTAAATCGAACCCTCCTCGCAGCCGGAATTCGCGCGCAATATTTGCTTCCCAACAATGACGTAGGGCTCAAACTCCTCCGGGAGTGCATTATTTCACTTTCCGGCGCCCAGCTGCAGTCGGCCCCAGACCTTGTTCCCCTTGAGGGGATCTCGGACCCGGTCACGGCGAGAGCAATTTCTTTGGCGAGGACTATATTAGATGGAGTTCCGGACATTTCGCCTACATCTACACAATCGACAAGCAGGTTCAGCGCCTGGATCAATGTAGCCCGTGTCTTCGAGGAAGCGATTTTTTCAATTTGCAGGAACTTGCATCCGCTATCCACTTTCGTTGGAAGCTCACTCGGCGTTTCTTTGTTTCACAACGACACGGGTACCGAGCAGTGCATCGCCAAAAGAGCAGACCCGGATATCGTTCTCAAGCTCGAACACGGCACATTGATTTTGGACGCGAAGTATCGCCGCTCCGGCGAGAAAGTATCCGACGACGCGATCTATCAACTGATTGCGCACGCGGATGCGTTCTCGGCACGCGCCGCAACGATTGTCACACCAGCCATAGTGAGCCCTCCACAGGTTAGAAGGCTTGGGCAAACACGCGGCGGTTGTTCAATATTCACTATCTCCGTGGACCCGACGCGGGTTATCGAAACCGAGCTTCTGATTCAAGCTTGGATTTCTTCTCGCTTGTCCGAACTCGAAAATCATCCAGCTTAGGATATCGCTGCTAGGATACTTTTCCCGATCTGTTCGGCGAGAAGAGGCGGTACCGCGTTACCGATTAGGCGCGCACCATCCTCACGGTTTCCTAAAAACACAAAATCGTCTGGGAAGGACTGCAACCGGGCACCTTCGCGCAGGGTAATGCTTCTGTCTTCGGTGGGATGCCCGAACCGGCCACGAGTAAAGCTGTCAAACCGCGCAGTGATCGTTACTGCGGGTTCATCCCGCGATAGTCGCCCATAAGTATCGAGGTGGCGATGAGTGCCGGAATGGCACTTTAATTGAAGTCTTTCCGGTAAGTGCTCTCTACCCCCGCCCTCAGGAACGTGACGAATCCGCTCGACATTCCGGGCACTAAGCCGGGTCTCACGGTAATGATTAGGCACAAACGGATGTGGCGTGCCATCACGTGGGGGAGCCGGTAGTTCGGTAAATGCGTCACGGACAGTTCGGGGGGGTTTATCGGACTCCGCAGGCCAGAAAAATTTCGAGCCTGACGGCACCCCTACGAGGAAAGCCCGCCGTCGTCTTTGGGGCACACCAAAATCCACGGCATTCAGAATTTTAGAGTGAACGTCGAACCCCAGCTCTTTTGCGCGTTCTTCGACTGCATTAAGAAGGTGAGTACCTCTGATACTTCGTATCGCGGTTACGTTTTCGATTAAAAATGCTCGCGGACGTATTTCGTCGAGCCAATCGAGATAACGTAAAACGAGTAAGTTCCTAGGATCATCTCGTGCACCTCGACGTTGCAGCGAAAACCCCTGGCAAGGAGGGCCACCCGCGAGCAAGGCTGCCTCGCCGCGTTCGAGTCCAGCAAGTTCGAGTAGTTCACTGCCTGACGTCATAGCAGCATCCAGCACCTCAGCGCGACCTGGTAGATTCTTGCGATGCGTGTCGACTGCAATCTGGTTATTGTCGAATGCCAATCGCATGTCGAAGCCCGCGTTGCTTAGGCCGAGTGACAGACCGCCGGCCCCACTAAAGGCGTCGATAGCTGGACTACTTGTCATTTAAGATTCCACCTCGCTTTCTTATTCCCGGTATCAAAACCGAAAAGCTACTACCTACCGGTTTATCTCGGACCTCGAAAAGTCCGACTTCTTCTGCAACCTCGGGCATTCCCGCGGCGATGTGCTCCGCGAATGCGCGTGCCGCTAGTGGCGGCACGGCGTTGCCAATCTGTTTATAACGATCGTCGAATGGCCCTTCGAAATACCATTCGCGAGGAAATGTTTGCAGGAGCCCCGCTTCACGCGCCGTCAGTCCGCGGTCCTGTTCTGGATGTGCAAATCGACCACAGCTGGGCGTCCGGCATCGCGCTGTAATAGTCGGCGCCGCGTTGGACCAGGAAAGCCGTCCGTAGACATCGGTGTACCCACCGTGCGTACCGTATGTCCGGTCTAGACATCCCGGCCCTATACCCCGAGGCCGCGACCCACCATCGTGCGGCACCTGGCGCAGTACTTCGAGCGTGGATTCGCGGTGCTTGGATGTCACATGCATCGGATCCGCGAGGTTGACTTGACCGCTCGCGATCGGCTCCAAATCGCCTATCCATTCCTTTACAGTGGAGTACTCGTGAGGGCGCCTTTGCACTGCGGGGAAAGACGGGGTTCCATTCCTGCTGGCCAGGACTACGGTCCTGAACCGTTCCTGAGGAACTCCGAGCTGGGCCATATTGACGATTCGGGCGCGCACCGTGTAGCCCGCTCTCACCAAGTTGGTTCGCAGCTCGTCAAAAAGACTCCACGACCGAGCCGAGACTAGGTCAGCGACGTTCTCGATCAGTATGACCTCTGGCATCAGTTCGACCGCGAGCTCGCCGAAGAGCTCAAAAAGCCGGTTCCGTCCTTGACGATCACCCTTAGTCTTCACATGCGAGGAGAAACCCTGACAGGGCGGCCCGCCCGCCAAAAGGAACGGGCGGCCCCCGACGTCGGCACGGAGGCGGTCCCCCCACTCGCGCCGCTTTCTTGGATCGGTCAGTACAAGGAGGTCGGTGCCGTCTGGTCGGTGGCCGAGGTTCCGTTCGTATGTTGCATTTGCCCAGCGATCGTTGTCTGCTGCGTAGACGTTGTCGAAACTGCCTGCGGCCTCAAGCCCGGCGGACATGCCGCCACAACCGCTGAACAGATCGGCGGAGGCCCACGCCCTGGTTTTCTGCACCACCGCAGTGTAAATTACGCCGCTGACATTTGTCTCGACCCTCTATGTCCGGGTCCGACCATCTTTGGGGCGGACTGCGTCGGACAGACGGCAGGACCCTGTTGTCCACATGCGTCTCATCGGGCCCGCGCTACCGGTTCGGCTACCGCGGGACATTGTGAGCTGCGCCGCACAGCAATCGTCCGAAATGCAAACCACACTAGGGACCCACATAGAAACGGTAACCGATCGGCTACCATTCTCCTCGTGAGCGTGTTCGAGGCACTGGCCGACCCCGTGCGGCGCAGCATCCTGCTCACACTCGTCGGCGGCCCCACGCGGGTGGTAGATCTGTGTTCGAGTCTGTCTGATGCGCACCCGATCTCGCGACCCGCGGTGAGCCGACACCTACGGGTGCTCACTGAAGCCGGGTTGGTGGTCGCCGAAGACAGGGGACGTGAACGGCACTACCGACTGGACGCACGGCCTATCAACGAAGTCCGGCAGTTCATCGCCGAACTGACGCCCACGGGCACGATCGAACCGGCCACTACCACCGGCGAGCGCCGCCTTCCCGTCACCGAATCAGCTCTCGACGCTCTCGACACCGAGGTGCGGCGCACTGTCAAGCAACGTCGTTCGTCTCGACAACCCACAACGGCCACTAACGACGAGGAGACCGCATGACCATCACACCGACTGGATCATTCACCCCGCGCTCCGAGGGCGACGCAGTGGCGTTCGTTCGCACCTTCCGTGCCCCGATCGACGACGTATGGGCAGCCGTCACCGAATCCGACCGGCTCGCAAGGTGGATCGGCTTCTACACGGGCGACCCTGAACAGGGCTACGTCGAGTTCACCATGAATGCCGAAGGTGACGACGTCACGCCCGCGCGCTACAACATCGAACGCTGCGAACCACCACGAGTGCTGCAAGTGGTCACCACCGACGACTTCGGGACGTGGAATCTCATCGTCGAATTAACAGAGGCCGACGGGGTCACGACGCTCACGCTGAGCCAAGTCATCGACGACCCAACAACAATCGAGAACACTGGGCCGGGTTGGGAGTACTACCTCGACCGCTTGGTCGCCGCGCTGAACGGCGCGGATCCGGGTGCTATCGACTTCGACGACTACTACCCTGCCCAGCAGGAGTACTACCTAGGGATCCAGCGAGAAGTGGCCGAGGGGAAGTAGTACCCACGCCCATGTCGCCCGGCGGCGTGGACGTCAAGACTCGAACCGCTCCCCCAACCACCCACCGATCTCCGCCGCAGCCAGACTCGCCCCAGTCGGTGCTCCGTCGCGAATCGGACCACCAAAGTGGGTCCCCTCGACACGCACATGCGTCACGTCATCCGACCCCAACGCATCAACCATCTCCAGAGCATCGTCGGGGAAACACGCTTGGTCCCCGGTCAATTCGACGAACAGCGTTGGCACCTGCACCCCCGGCGCACACTGCACGAACGCAGCATTGCTCGACAGTCCCGACCACGTCGACAACCATGCGTCCGCAGTAGACAGTCGGCCGAAACCGACCAACCCATAGTTGGTGAGGTCAGGCCGACGACCGAACAACGACCCGTACGGGCGGTCATTCGGACTCAGTGACGGGTCTACGAACCGTAGATCGGCATCCGTCCGGTACACCGTCATCAGCCGCGGTGCCAACGCGGCCCGACGATCCACCGGCTCACCCGAAGCCTTGAATTGTGCTCGCGCATCGGCACTCTGCGCCACATGTGTCCGCGCAATAGCATCCAACCGCTCCACCCGCGCTCGCTGAGCCGCCCGGTACTGCTCCACAAACTCCGGCCTATACGACGACGCACCAGGCGCCTCCACATATCCATTCGCCGGATCAAACGCATTCAGTGCCGGATCCACACTCAACGGATCTCTCTCATCGACGACCGACGGATCAATGAGCCGCAGGAGCAACGCTCCCTGTCCAGGATGCGGCGCCATGAACAACGCACCGTCGGGCACCGGCATCTCGGCCGATGCAAGATCAACTGGCCGGCCAGCGGGCGTCTGCGACAACCGATCCCCTGGAGCCATCCCCGCCTGTTGGTGATAGAACGCAAACAGCGTTCCACCACCGGAATGTCCCAGCGACACCACGGACTCGAAACCGTTGTCCCGCAGAAACACCTGACCCGCCGCGACATCCAGCAGCGCCTGCTCATGGATCAAGTTCAGGTCGTTGTTCACCGACCGCGTTCCCTGCGTCCACACCGCAAACCCACGGGCCAACAGCTCAGGTACCAGCACGTGATGGGTGAGATCCTGACGCGGATGCATCAGCGCGACCACAGTCGTTGCAGACGGCACAGTCCGCAACACCCCAGACACCTTGGCACCGTCGAATGTCGTCAGCTCATGCACCGACGTCACCGTGTTCGACGGTTGCTCCGCGGCCTCGATGTACCGGCCTGCGCCCAGCCGCTCCCCCGCATCAGCAACGCTCACAGCGGCTCCACCTTCAACGCGTCTTTGTCCCACTGCGAAATTCGCGAGGCGGCGAGCCCGGAGACGCAGCTGTACCAGACCGCATGGCGACAGCCCGTTGCTCGGCGGTCGACCACAATCTCCGCGTCAGCCGACACGCGGTAGTACGGCCCCACGTGATCCACGGTGACATCGGGGTCCTCACCCGCCACCGCCGCGACCGCTTTGTTCTCGGGCACATCCAAGATGAAGAACGTGGTCATCGGCCGGCCTCCACCACGTCGAGCGCCGCCTGGGCGTCCTGATTTTCCTGCCACTGCGCGGCGCGCTGAACAATCAGCTCGGCCTTGCGGGTCAGCAGCCCCGCCATGCTCGGGTTCGGTTCAGACACAACATCGATCAGCGCATCGATCGTCAGGTTCGCATCAAGATCCTCCTGCGGCGTCACCGGACGCATCGCCCGCGTGATCTCGATCATGTAGCCATTCGGGTCGTGGGTGTAGATCGACTCGATGGTCTCGTGCTGGATCTGCATCTCCACCGGCCAATCGCTGCCGTCGAGGCGCTTGCGGTACTCGAGTAGATCCTCTTCGTTGTCCACGTGGATGGCGAGGTGTCGCGACCGGATGAAGAAAATCGGAACATCCTCGGCGAAGCGCGAGTACGAATCGCCCTGCGGTCCACCCTCGAACGGCTCGAGACCGAAGTAGTAGAAGAACGCGAGTCGGTCGTCGTTGCCGATGTCGAAGAAGAAGTGGATGAAGTCGGGATGCTTGTCCGGACCCCAGCCTGCCGCACAAATCGAATGCACCACAGGGAAACCGAGTACATCTCGGTAGAAGCGGACGGTGCCCGCCGGATCGAATGTCGGGTAGGCGACGTGGTCGACGCCGCGCACCCTGTGGTCGAGCTCGTTCATCAGTACTTCCTTCGGTTGAGCTGGGGGTAGTCAGGCCGGAACTGAGGCCACGTCTGCGCGCAGCAGACTGCCGGCGCCGTCGATGGCCACGGGCAGACCGAGGCCGCGCAGCAGGCTGTACGCACCGGCGGTTGCCGCTGACAACACGGGAATGCCGAACTCACGCTCGGCGTCATCGATCAGTGCCAGTGACGGCATCTGCACGCAGCACGAGAGCACCACGGCATCGACGCCAGTGAGGTCGAGCGACCGGGCAGCCTCCATCACCCGGTCACCGGGAATGCAGCCGACCTCGGCGTTGTCGGCCACTTCGAGTGCACGCCAGTCCACAACCTCGAAGTGCTCGGCCTCGAGATACTCGACCACCTTCTCTGCCAGTGGCCGCAGGTACGGCGTCACGATGGCGATGCGTTTGGCATCGAGTGCACGAAGCCCTTCGACGAGCGCCCCGGCACTAGACCGGACGATGGCCTCGGAACCGCCCGTCGCCAACTGCTCGGCTACGGCACCTTCCACCCGCTGGTGCTCCCCCGGCCCGCCAACCATCAGAGCCACCAGGCACGCGTACAAGATCACCTCCGGCGACGCGTCGGCAATCTCCATCACGCACCGCTCACGCTGGGCATTCATCGCGGCGAGCTCCTCGGGCGACACCCGGTGCATCCGCATCCGCGTCGAGTGGAACGAGAACTCCGAGGTGGGGTGCCGGCGCAGCAACGCCGGCATCTCCGTCTCGACGGTGACGTTGGAGCTCGGCACCACAAGACCGATTCGGTGAACGCTCATCTGGCCGTCCTTTCCATTTCGGGTGTCCCAAGGGGCACCGACGAACGCCAAGTTGACGTCTGTGACAATTATTCGACGCAGATGACAATTCGTCAAGCCCTCGCCTCCAGCGCGCTGAACTGCGCAAATCCGAGAAGAAGCGGCAAGATGGGTGAGGCGGCTCACAAAATCTGCTTGACATGTGTTCATCGGCGTCGAATACTCAACGTCGACGTAAATGAACACTTGCGCGGCAACTGAAGGAGAACCTGGCCATGGCATACGTGATCGGAGTGGACGTCGGCGGGACGTTCACCGATGCCGTCCTCGATGATGGGTCCGGCCTGCTGATCGGCGGCAAATCGCCATCGACACCACCCGACTACTCGCAGGGCGTGATGGACGTGCTGGAGGTGTTGGCAGAACAACTGGGCCAGCCGCTCGAGGAGATGTTGGCGAACACCCACCACATCGCGCACGGCACCACGTCGTCGCTCAATGCCCTGGTGATGGGCAACGTCCCCGACGTGGGGTTCTTGACCACCAAGGGCCATCGCGACTCGATCTACATCATGAACGTGGAGGGCCGCTATCTCGGGCGCTCACCCGAACAGCTGCAGAACGTGATGGCGCAGAGCAAGTCTCACGGACTGGTGCACAAACGCCACGCGCTCGAGGTCACCGAGCGCGTCGATCGTGACGGCCGCGTGGTGGTCGCTCTCGACGAGAACGAGGTACGCGCCGCCGTCACCAGCTTGCTTGCCGACGGCATCACCGCCATCGCCGTCTCGCTGCTGTGGTCATTCCGCAATCCCTCCCACGAACAACGCATCCGCGACATCGTGCACGAGATCGACCCCACCGTCTTCGTTTCACTCTCCAGCGAGGTCAGCCCCCGCATCCGCGAATTCGCCCGCAACGCAACAACAATCATGAGCACCCAGATCGGCCCGGGCCTGCGCGACTACCTCGGCGAACTCGAAGGCAAGTTGCGCGAGCACAAGCTCGCCGGTCCCCTGCTGGTGATGCAGAGCAACGGCGGAGCGGTCGCCGCATCGGTAGCTCCCGGCAACGCGATCTCCACAGTCGGCTCGGTGCTCACCGGCGGCGTGGTCGGGTCGGTATCCCTCGGACGTCAACTCGGGCACAGCAACATCATCGCCACCGATGCCGGCGGTACCACCTTCCTCGTCGGCATGATCGTCGACGGCGAACCTGTCCGCTCCTCGAGCACCATCATCAACCACCACCCCATCAACGTCCCGACGCTCGAGGTGCACGCCATCGGCGCCGGCGGTGGAGCCATCGCCTGGATCGATGCGGGTGGCAACCTGCAGATCGGTCCCCATAGCGCGCAAGCGGTTCCGGGCCCGGCCTGTTACGGACAGGGTGGCACCGAGCCCACCAACACCGATGCCAACCTGGTTCTCGGCATCCTGCCCGAGCGTGGCCTGCTCGGTGGCCGCAAAGCACTCAACCTCCAGCTCGCCCGCGAGGCCATCCGCACCCGGATCGCCGAGCCACTCGGACTGTCGGTGGAGGAAGCCGCTGCCGCGATCTACGCGGTGCAGAACGCCCAGACCGGAGATCTACTGCGCAAGACGGTGGTGGAGGCAGGACACGACCCCCGCAACTTCATCGTCTACGCCTTCGGCGGTTCGGGTCCAGCGCACTGCGGCCTCTACGCGCAGGAGATCGGGGTCTCGCAGGTGGTGGTGCCCCTCGGGCAAGTGGCCTCGGCGTTCTCGGCCTACGGTCTGGCCTCGTCCGACATCGTTCTGGCCAAGGAACTCTCGGATCCCGCCGCACTCCCGCTCGACCCGGCGCGGGTGGAACAGAACTTCAAAGTCCTGGAAGAGCAAGTTCGCGAACAGCTCGATCGGCAGGGCCTTCAGTTCAAATCCGTGCTCATCGAGCGCGAGATCGACATGCGCTACGCGATGCAGCTGGCCGAGGTGGCCACCCCGATCCCTGGCGGATCGTTGACCTCCACCGAGATCACCGGAGCTGCAGAGGCATTCGAGAACCGGTACGCCGAGCTGTACGGAAAAGACAGCGGCTTCCGCGAAGCAGGGATCCAGGCCATCACCTACCGCGTCCGCGGCACGGGCGTCCTCCCCTTCACCCCCGAACTGCCCGAACTCGAGGTCGCCGAATCGCCGGATGCGAGCGCCGCGCACGTCGGCGTCCGCAAGGTGTGCCTCGACGGACGCCAGGGATACGTCGACACCGACATCTACGACTACGCAGGCCTACGGGCCGGGCACGTTCTGCGCGGACCCGCCGTCATCGAAGTGCCCACCACCACTGTGGTGGTGCCGCACAACACCACGGGCGAGATCGATCGCCTCGGCAACCTCACCATCACCGCGACCCGACCTGAGATCCAGGAGTATCACTCATGACCGCACCGATCCCCGGCTCGGAAGTCTTCTCCAGCCGACCCGTCGACGTCGACGCTCTCGCCAGGTCGTTGCCACCGACGCTGCCCATCCACACCGTCACCCAACAGCAGATCGATGAGCTCGACCCCCTCACCTACGAGGTGATCCGACACCGATTGTGGTCGGTCACCGACGAGATGGGTGATGCCCTCAAGCGGATGTCAGGTTCGCCGATTGTCACCGACGCCAACGACTTCGACTTCGCCGTCAGCGACGAACTCGGGCAAGAGGTGCAGGTGGGCCTCTACAACACCATGCTGGTGGGTGCCGTTGACCTGGCCATCTACTGGACGCTGCAGCACCGGTCGAGCAACCCCGGCATCACCGAGGGCGACATGTTCCTCTGCAACGACCCCTGGGTCGGCGGCGGACTGCACCAGAGCGACGTGATGGTCTACCAACCGGTCTTCTACGACGGCAAGCTGTTCGGGTGGACCAGCGCCATCTGCCACGAACCCGACCTCGGTGGCTCCGGGCTCGGCTCGTTCGACCCCGCAGCCAAAGACGTGTTCTCCGAATCACTTCCGACACCACCGATCAAGGTGGTCCGCGACTTCCAGCTGCAGCGTGACGTCGCCGACGTGTGGGTCCGACGCTCCCGCGTCCCGATGCTGGTGGGGCTCGACCTGCGCGCCAAGGTCGGCGCCAACAGTGTGGGCCGCGACCGTCTGCTGGCCGTCATCGAACAGTACGGTCCCGACACCGTCAAAGCCGTGATGAAGCGGATGATGGCCGACGCCGAGAGCCGCCTGCGGGCCAAGCTGACCGACCTGCCCGACGGCACCTGGCACGCCACCGGGTACCAGGACCAGTCGAGCGTCGGCGACCGCGAGGTCCACAAGATCACCCTCGCGATGACCAAGAAAGATAACCACCTCTCGTTCGACTTCACCGGCACCGATCCGCAAACCGGCGTCATCAACTGCACGTACGCCGGCATGCGCGGCGGGGTCATGCTGGCTCTACTGCCGATCCTCGCGGGCGATATCCCCTGGTCTGCAGGTGGTCTGATGCGATGCTTCGACCTGATCGCCGAGGAAGGGACGATCAACAACGCCACCTTCCCGGCCGCGGTCAGTCGCGGCCCGATCGGCCCGGCCTGGTTGACCGGCAACCTCGTTGCCGAATGTCTGGCGCAGATGCTCGACCGCCACATCGAACTCGGCAAGAACGTCATGGCCTCGTGCTGCGGTACCTGGGACACAGCCGTTGTCGCCGGACTCGACGAACGCGGAGAGCAACCGGTCCCCTTCCTCAACATCCTGATGGAACCGATGAGCGGTGGCTACGGCGGGCGCCCGGTGGCCGACGGCATGGACACCGGCGGACTGTTCTGTATCCCGATGGGCCGCATCCCCGACACCGAGATGACCGAATTCCTCTACCCGCTTCTGACGTTGTGGCGCAAGGAAGAACCCGACTCGGGTGGTCCCGGACGTCATCGCGGCGGCGTCAGCGCATCGTTGGCCGTCACCCCGTACGGCACGAGCCTGCCGATGGGGCTGGTGTTCGCGTCCGCGGGTAAAGCCGTCGCACAGAACTCCGGACTCGCCGGCGGCCAACCGGGTAACACCGGGCTGGAGATCCTGGCACGCAACTCCGGGATCGATGAACTGTTGGCGCAGGGCACCATTCCCGGCTCGCTCGATGATCTCGGCGAGAACAAGGAGATCGGCGCTTGCTACGCCGAGAGCTACCTTGCGCCCGGTGAGGTGCTGTACATGCACTGGCAGGGCGGCGGCGGTTACGGCGATCCCCTACGCCGCGACCCGGAATCCGTTGCCGTTGACGTCCGCAACGGCAAAGTCACCACCGACGGTGCTGCCATCAACTACGGCGTCGTGGTCACCGACGGCGAGGTCGACGCCGCGGCCACCGATGAGCATCGCGCTGCTCTGAAGGACGAACGGCGAGAACGCTCCGAGATCCCCACCGACCAAGAGGCGACGCTCGACCTGACGCGGGCTCGGCGCCTGGACGACAACCTTGTGGAGGTCACGATCGGTGACGCCCGCGTGGTGGGATGTGCGCACTGCGGACGCCTCCTCGGCGATACCAAGACCGGCAAGCTGTCGCTGGCCATGTACGAGGGCCCGTCCAGTGCTGCAGGCCCGCAGGTCACCTCCGATCCCACCGAATACGTCGACACCCCAGTGGTTTTCCGGCAGCAGTGCTGCCCCGGATGTTGGACTGCGGTGTACTCGGGGATCGTCCCGGCCGACCACCCCGACCACGTGGCCGAACTGACCCAACTGCTACCGGCGGTGGCCGGCAAATGACCGTCACCACGCCGACCGGCCGCTCTCGCTGGGGAGCCCGGCTGGTCGACTATCCACCCGACAAAGCCGAACAGTACCGGCGGTCAGGGTCGTGGACCGACCAGCCGGTGGCCGACCGGCTGCACCGCACGGTGCTGCGGTATCCCGACCGGGTTGCCGTGGTCACCGACACCGGCTCGCTGACATACGACGAGCTGGGACGCCGCACCGATCAGATCGCCGCTGGGCTGGCTGATGTGGGCCTCGAGCCGGGTGACCCCGTGCTGTTCCAGGTGACCAATCGCATCGAAACCGTCCTCGCCTGGTACGGCTGCCTCAAGGCCGGGTTGGTGCCGGTGGCAACACTTGCCGCGCACCGGGGTCACGAGATCGGACACATCAGCCGAGCGGTCGGCGCGGTGGCACACGTGGTCGAGGCGGGACTCTCGTTTGATCTCGTGTCGTTCGCACAGGAGCAGGCGGCCAATCATCCGACGATGCGCACGGTGCTGACGGTCGGGGCTGCTGACGACGTAGACGGAACGCATGCGGTGGAGAGCTTGGGTTCGGACATCGTCGACGACGTCGCACGCGAACGAGTCAAACGCATCCAGGCCGCGATCGACCCGCTTGATGTGTGTGCGTTCCAATTATCAGGCGGCACAACAGGTGTGCCGAAGGTCATCCCGCGTCGGCACGTGGAGTACTGGGACAACGCGCGTCTCTATGCCGAGCGGCTCGGGTGGACCGAAAAGACCCGCGTCGCGCATCTGATCCCGTTGATCCACAACGCGGGCATCACCTGCGCACTGCACGCCGCACATGCGGTCGGCGCATGCCTCGTTCTGGCCACCCCCGATGCGCCGAGCGCATTCCGGTTGATGGCGCGTGAGCAGGCCACCGACGTCCTCATCGGGCACGGCCACTACCAGGCGGTGACGAGCGTGGCGTTCGACGAACCACGGTCGCATCTGCGCACTGTTGTCCTCTCCGGCGCCAAGCCGAGTCCAGACCTCTTCGCTCGCGCTGATGGCGACGACGGACAGCGGGCCGGTCAGCTGTTCGGGATGTCGGAGGGGTTGTTCCTGGTGACACCTCTTGACGCGCCGCAAGCGGCACGGTCGGCCACGGTGGGCACCCCCGTCGCGGTTGACGACGAGGTGCTGATCCTCGAGCCCGGGTCAGAGGCTGTTCTCGCCGATGGCGAGGTGGGCGAATTGTGTTGTCGCGGCCCGTACACGATCCCCGGCTACTTCGATGCGCCCGAACACAATCGGGCCGCGTTCACGTCCGAGGGCTTCTACCGCACCGGCGATCTAGCGCGCATCACGGTGATCGACGGCGTCCGCTACGTGTCTATCGAGGGCAGGATCAAGGACCTGATCAACCGCGGCGGCGAGAAGATCAACGCCGAGGAGATCGAGCTCCTGCTCGTCAAGCACCCCGCCATTGCGAACGCAGCGGTGGTGGCCATGCCTGACCCGCGGCTCGGCGAGAGAACATGCGCCTATCTCGTTGCCGCTCAGGGGGACACGGTGTCGATGGCAGAGGTGCAACGTCATCTCGATTCCCTGGGTGTGGCGAAGTTCAAATGGCCCGAGCGACTCGAATGGCTCACCGCCCTACCGCAGACCAACGTGGGAAAGATCGACAAGAAGCAGCTCCGCGCCGACGTGGTCGCCAAGCTCGCTGCTGCCGACACCCCGTGAACCAGTGAGGACAATATCCGATGAAACTACAGCGCATCGCTGTGCTAGGCGGAGGCCCCGGCGGTCTCTACGCCGCCCGGCTTCTCAAACGCAGCCACCCCGACGCCGACGTGACCGTCTACGAACAGGGCTCGCCTGACACCACATTCGGCTTCGGCGTCGGGCTGGCGTCGCGGACCCAACGCAATCTCCGCGAGGCCGATCCCGCCTCACTCGAAGCCATTGTCGACGTCGCCTACTCGCACGAGATGTCGATGCAGGTCGGCGACGCCGTCTCGAGGCTTTCGCACGGTGAGTTGCTGGCCATCGCCCGCACCATGCTGTTGGAGGTGCTGCAGCATCACGCGGTCGCTGCCGGGGTGCGTCTGGAGTTCGGGCAGCGCCGTGGGGTCGGCGATGTGGACGCGGATCTGATCATCGCCGCCGACGGCGTGGGCAGCGTCACCCGCACCGAGCTCGCAGATCAGTTCCGCCCGCAGATCACCACCGGCAAGGGTCTCTACCTCTGGTGTGGAACGGATTTCGTACTGCCGAGTGCCATCTTCACTCCGGTGACCACCGAGCACGGCACCTTTGTAGCCCACGCCTATCCCTATGCACCCGACCGCAGCACGTTTCTGATCGAGACGGATGAGACCACTTGGCGCAATGCCGGTTTCGATGTGACGACCGAGAACATCGGCCCCCTCGACAGCGACACCCAGTCGCTGAAATACCTGCAAGACGCCTTCGCTGCGACCCTCGGCGGGCATCCCCTGATCGGCAATCGCACGCGGTGGCTGAAGTTCCGCACCGTCACCTGCGAACGCTGGCATGCAGGCAACGTGGTGTTGCTCGGCGATGCCGCGCACACAGCGCACTATTCGATCGGGTCGGGCACCAAGTTGGCGATGGAAGATGCCATCGCACTGGACCGCGGGGTGCGGGAGGCGTCGTCGCTCGAGGACGCGTTGACTGCCTACGAAACCGCACGCCGGCCCGGCGTCGAATACCTGCAGTCGATCGCAGCGCGCAGCGAACTGTGGTGGGAGTCTTTTCCGGGGCGCATCGATATGCCGGTCGATCAGCTGATGGTGGCGTACATGACTCGTGCCGGAAAGGTCAGTCTGGAGCGTTTTGCGCAGTCGGCGCCCGATGTCGCCCGGCGTGGGCTCGCCGAGTACGGTGACGTGCGGCCGGACGAGGTTCCCGATAGCGAGGTCGGTGAGTGGGTGTTGCGACGTCCGTTGCGTCGCAACGGATTTACAGCACCGACTCGGGTGGCTGACGGATCGCTGCGGTCGGATGCGGGCACTGCGGTCGTCGAGGTCCACGTCGATTCGGCTTGGGGCACGGCAGCAGATGGACTCATTGACGATATCCCCGCCGCGTCCGTGGTCTGGCTGACCGGACCACCTCAGCGAGACGCTGTGCTCACCCGGCTGGATGTGGGCGAACGGCTGCGGCAGGCCGGGAACATTGTGGTGGTGGAGGCGCCGGACGCATGTCGAAGCGACTTGAGTGCGGGACTGGTGAGCCTGCGGACGGACCTGGTCCACATCGTTGATGGCGCGGTGATCGGCGGCGCACTCGACGACGTTCACGCGGCGACGGTGTGAGGCGCACTATTGTTCGCTCATGACCAAGTCGACGCCGGACGGGACACCGTCGACCGCCACCGGTAAGCCGGGCGTACGCAGCAACTCGCGGCGCGAGTTGGTGGAGCGCGAGATCATGGAGCAGGCCACGCGGCTGTTCGCCGAAAAGGGGCTGGCCAGCACCACGCTGCAGGACATCGCCGACGCCACGGGCCTGACCCGCCCGGCGATGTACCACTACGTCAAGAACAAGGACGAGCTGTTCGCCCGGCTGGTCAGCGAGATCGCCGAGGAACCGGCGGTGTTGCTGCACGAGATCAACCAGCGCACCGACCTCGACCCGGCAGCCAAGATCCGCGAGATGGCGATGTCGATTGCTTTGCACCAGATGCAGACACAAGACCGATTTCGGTTGCTGATCCGTTCTGAGGCCGAGCTGCCGCCGGCGCTGGCCGAAACCTATCGACAAAGCCGTCGTCGGGTGTTGCGGGAGATGACCACCGCGATGAACGAAGGGATCGCTGCCGGGGTGTTCCGCGCGGCCGATCCCCGCGTTGCGGCACTCGGCATCATCGGAATGCTGAACTGGATCGCCTGGTGGCATCATCCCGGAGACACTGACGACGACCGGGACGTCGCACAGCAACTCGCCGACATGGCTGTCAGTGCGGTTCTCGAACCCGACGCCGATTCCGCGGAGCCGGGGCCCGATCGCATCATCGCGCGCATGCGGCAGAACCTGGACTATTTGGAACAGTCGTTGCGGGTTGAGGAGTGAATTCGAGGAAGCTCTGATGCTGGTTATCGGACTGACCGGAGTCGATCCGCGCCCGCCGTTGTCTACTCTTTAGAGCACGATCACACAATCCGAATGTCATCTGCCGATGGTCAACTGTATTGATCATCACCCTCAAACCGAATGCAAGACGAAACCGATATAAGTTCGTACGTCTGAGTGCCGTCAGCCGTCGCATCGACCCGCAGCAGGACGAAGTACCCGCTATCGTTCGCCACTTTTCTATTCGCGGGTGAACCTGATGGTTTCTTTACCGCAGAGTAGCCGCGTCTTTCCAGAGCAGCGAATCCACGCTCGATATCTTGGACTTCTGAGGGCGTAGGTTCCAAAAGTGTCTGTTCGACTCGCAAACTCCACGGCGGCCCTGTAGCCAGACTGTTCTTGCCAGTCGCACAGCCAGTCATACTCGGGGGCGGCGACAACGGGTCCTCAGGAAACGGGTTGGCAACGTCCCATTCAGGAACGACCTCGTGCAAGTTGACGTTGATGGTTCGCCAAGCTTCGTCTCGTGGAATGTCACGCACGACTGGATCTGCGGCGTTGGAGCCGAAGCATCCAGCCAGCAGTCCGCTCACAAGGACAGCCGTCAAGGAACCTTTGAGGGTCTTCATCTTCACCACGGCAGTTTGAGCGGAACGTCGGGCAGGGGGCCTGGCAGGTCTATATCTCCGTCCAATGGATCAAGGAGTGGCCCTAACGGCGTAACTCCCATCACCTCCTCGGCAACATCCCATGCTGGGTCCGTAGGCCGGTCAGATTCATGCTCGACATAAGGAGTCGGATCACCTCCGGTGATGACTTCAACCATATTTTGAAATCCTCCCGACTCGCGATCATCCCAGTACCCGCCGTGCCCACGGCCACCCTCCACTAGTCCTTCGGGGTATTTCGGGTTGTCCCCGCTGTAAGTACCTGTGTCGAGCCGGGTTACGCCCGGCATGCTGTCCGGGTCGCCCCCGTGAGGACTCCCTGGCATCGACTGAATGTACTGAATCGGGTCACCTGGGGCAGTCAACGAGAACCGTTCGACATTGGGGTTGGCGTTCTGCCATTGTCCGTCGAAGACTCCAGTTCCCGCCGACGACGCGTAGATGACCCGGTCTGCATTGAGGCCGAGCTGTTCGGCACTCCCGACTGCCGACCCGCCGTACGAGTGCCCGATAAATGTGGTTTTCGCGTCCGGTGCGTGCACAGCAATCTCAGCGTCGAGCTCCCGTCCGAAACTCACCAATCGAGGTGCCATGTCTCGGGCAAACTGAGGATCTGCGGCCGAACCTTCGATCGAGTCTGAAATACCTGGGATGCCGCCGGCGATAAAGCCGCCCACTGCGCCGGGAAGGCCTAGCGGGCCGCCGGCCACCAGTGAGGGGATTGCGCCTGTCAAGCCGCCCTTACCTGCATCGACAAGTCCTTCGTGGCCCATACTTTGCGGTAGGTCACCGTCCATATAGACGAACACCGGGCCGTTCGTCTTGTGGGCCAGATTCCAGGCAGCGGACGTATTGGTGTTGCTGCCGTTCAGATTTGACCCCGTTCCGGGTACGTACACAGTGGCGTTCTTGGTATCCGATGTGAGGCCTCCGATCATCTCGACATACCGGCCGTTCTCCGTGTTCTCGAAAGAGATGAACTGTCGCTCGACCTTGCGATCCTCGACGGTACGATCTGCCTTTTCTTTTCTGTCCGTGGTCTGTGCTGGATCGTTTTGCTGGCGAAGCAGCTCGCGAAGCATTTCGACCCGATTATTCCTGCCTGGTACATCGTTGCCGGCCTGAACCTCGTTGCTTATGGCATTGCGAATGTTGATCTCGTTTGCAACTCCCCGTACCGCGAACGGAACACCATTCGTGTTGCCCATGAAGACTGGGTCGGCCTGTACAAGTCGCCGGACATCCTGTTCGCTCATGCCCGCGAGGAACGCACGCCGCTCCGCTTCAGACATGTCGCGGAGTCTGGCGATCACCGCGTCACCGTCCATCCTGGTGCCGTCCGGCAGAACCACGTCGGGTTGGCCATTGACCATCGCGGCGAGATCGCCCTGTAGCGCCTCGATTCGGGTTCCGTAGTCTTCGTCGAGAGTGTCAATCGTAGTCAACCCGCGCTGGATATGGCTCTCATAGTTGTCCGCGACTTCCTTTTTGGCCTTGTCGGGATGTGTGACCTCACCGGCGTCAGAGACGGCACAACCGTCGTGCAACGCGCCGTCGACTTGCCCGAGGACGAATGTGCGGGAGTGCGCCAAATCGTGCGCGGCGTCCTTCGTCTCATCCGCGATCTGCTGCAGCACATTACGCACTTCGTTGGCGTGGTCTTGCTCTTCCTTGACCTTGTCTTGGGCGGCGAACCTGGTCTTACCTGACCACTGTGTGTTGGCGTACATGGCACGAACAACCGCGTCCACGGCCCCATCGAGCACCGTTGCGTTGTCCTGGGCCGTGGTGCCGGCATCGGTCAGCTCGCCAGGATTCCAGCCGCGTAGCTGGGAGATTGTCGGACGCATCAGCGCGGCATCAACCTGGTGAAGGAATCGGCAGCGGTGCGGTCGTTCTCACTGGACGTCACCGTGAAGGTCCGCAAATTCTCACCAAGCGTCGTCAGTCTGCCGCCGATCGACTCGGTTGCGTTGGTCGCGGCAACACTGCACGCCACAACCGCAGCGAAGGTTCTTGATCCCGAGCCACTGGCACACGCCATGCCAGAGAAATCCAACCCGTTTACAACGACGCCCTGTTGCTGCCACGTGCTTGCGGTCGCCATGACCTCCGCCGGACTGATACTGAACGTCTCGCTGACATCGTTCGGAGCCACCCCTACCCCCAGACCTATCCGCGCCGAGCGCGTCTACTTACGTTCGGCCTTCACAAAATGCGGATGACCGAACGACTCCCCCGGTCGGAAATGGTACATCGCCGGCCTGACGGTCGCTCGCGGTGCAGTACGCCACTCGACGGGCCGCATCTGACCCCCGCAGCACCTAGATGCCCCCACTCGCAACGTCAGTCACACCCCGCTTAGAAACCCGAGGCGGCTCGGTCTGTAGACCGAGCAACCCCGAGAACTTGTCGCGTCAGCGGACGGTCAGGACACCACATGCCGATCGGCCACGGTGAGCGCGGCGTCGAGAATCGCAAGTCCTTCACGCACCTCGTCGTCGCTCACCGTGCACGGTGGCACCGCGTGGATCCGGTTGAAGTTGGCAAACGGCAACAGCCCGTTCGACTTACAGGCAGAGACCACCTCGTTCATCGCGGCGCTGGTGCCGCCGTACGGCGCCAGCGGTTCGCGTGTGGACGGGTTGGCAACCAGTTCGATGGCCCAGAACACCCCTAGACCACGCACCTCACCGACCGACCGGTGGCGCGCGGCCAGCTCGTGCAATCCCGGCCCGAGCACCTCACTGCCAATGCGTGCGGCATTCTGGACGATCCTCTCGTCCTCCATCGCATTGATGGTGGCGACCGCTGCCGCCGTGGCGAGCGGATGACCGGAGTACGTCAGACCGCCGGGGTACGGGCGATCGGCGAAGGTCGCGGCGATGGCGTCGCTGATGGCAACACCGCCGAGTGGGACGTAGCCCGAGTTCACTCCCTTGGCGAAGGTGATCAGGTCGGGCGTGACATCAAAGTTGTTGATGGCGAACCATTGTCCGGTACGGCCGAAGCCCGCCATCACCTCATCGGCGATGTAGGTGATTCCGTAGCGGTCGCAGATTTCACGGACGCCGGCCAGATATCCCGGCGGCGGCACCATGATTCCGGCGGTGCCCGGCACCGACTCGAGGATGATGGCCGCAAACGAGGCGGGGCCTTCCAGCGAGATCAGCCGGTCCAGATGCTCGAGGGCACGCTGGCACTCCTGGTGTTCGTCGGCGGCATGAAAGGCCGAGCGGTACAGGAACGGTCCGTCGAAATGCACGGTGCCGCTGGTGCCGTAGTCACTCGGCCAGCGCCGGGGATCCCCGGTCAGGTTGATCGCCGTGTCGGTGCCGCCGTGATACGACCGGTAACGCGAGAGCACCTTGTACCGGCCGGTGTGCAGTCGCGCCATGCGAACCGCATGCTCCACTGCATCGGCACCACCGTTGGTGAAGAACACGCGGTTGAGGTCGCCGGGTGTTCGCTCGGCAATCAACCGCGCCGCCTCGGACCGCGCCGCATTGACGTGCTGCGGAGCGACGGTACACAGCTTGGCGGCCTGTTCGGCAATCGCGGCAACCACTTTCGGGTGCTGATGGCCGATGTTTGTATTCACCAGTTGCGACGAGAAGTCGAGCAACCGGTTGCCTTCGCCGTCCCAGATGTACGAGCCCTCCGCGGCCACGATGGTCATCGGATCGATCTTGGCCTGCGCCGACCACGAGTGGAACACGTGCCGGCGGTCGAGTTCGTAGGCGCGGCGGCCTTCGGCGATGGCGACGTCGAACTCCTGGCCGGTCGGCAGGGTGGAAGCTACTGCAGTCATTAGAGGAACTCCGTGATCAGTTGTTCTGCGGGAAGCCGAGATTGATGCCACCGTGGCTGGGGTCGAGCCAACGTGTGGTGACCACCTTGGCGCGCGTGTAGAAGTGCACCCCTTCGGTGCCGTGCGCGTGAGTGTCGCCGAACAGCGAGTTCTTCCAGCCGCCGAAGCTGTAGTAAGCGGTGGGCACCGGGATCGGGACGTTGATGCCCACCATGCCGACCTCGATCTCGTTCTGGAACCGACGTGCCGCGCCACCGTCGTTGGTGAAGATGGCGGTGCCGTTGCCGAACGGCCCGGAGTTCACCAGATCGATGGCCTCGTCGTAGGTGTCCACGCGAACAACTGACAGAACGGGGCCGAAGATCTCGTCGGTGTACACACTCATGTCGGTGGTGACGTGGTCGATGAGCGTTGGGCCGAGCCAGAATCCGCCCTCGCCACCGTCGGCCTGCACCTGGCGTCCGTCCACCACGATGGTGGCGCCGTCGGCTTCGCCAGCATCGACGTAAGAAGCGACCTTGTCGCGGTGGGCTTTGGTGACCAGCGGCCCCATGTCGGTGCCGCGTGTGCCGTCGCCGATCTTCAGGCCCACGGTGCGGTCGGCGATCTTCGCCACGAGTTCATCGGCAATACCGCCGACGGCCACGAGCGCGGAGATGGCCATACACCGCTCCCCCGCCGAGCCGAAGCCGGCATTCACCATGGCGTCGGCCGCCAGATCGAGATCGGCGTCGGGAAGAACGATGGCGTGGTTCTTGGCCCCGCCGAGTGCCTGCACACGCTTGCCGTGCGCTGTTGCCGTTGAATACACGTACTGCGCAATGGGTGTGGAGCCGACAAACGAGATTGCCTTGATCGCCGGGTTGGTCAGCAATTCGTCGACCGCGACCTTGTCACCCTGCAGCACGTTGAACACGCCCGCCGGCAGACCTGCCTCGGCCCACAGTTCCGCGAGCCACAACGCCGCCGACGGGTCCTTCTCACTCGGCTTGAGCACCACGGTGTTTCCCGCAGCAATGGCAATGGGGAAGAACCACATCGGGACCATGGCAGGGAAATTGAACGGGGAGATGATGCCGACCGGCCCAAGCGGCTGGCGAAGCGAGGCGACATCGACCTTGGTCGAGGCGTTCTCGGTCATCCCACCTTTGAGTAAATGGGCAATGCCACAGGCGAACTCGACCACTTCCTGGCCACGGCTGATCTCACCGAGCGCATCGCTGACCACTTTGCCGTGCTCGGCGGTGATGATCTCGGCCAGCTCACCTTTGCGGGCGTTCAACAACTCGCGGAAGGCGAAGAGAATCGTGGTTCGCTTGGCCAGCGAGGTGTCACGCCATTCGGGGAATGCTGCTCGCGCAGCATCGATCACCGTACGGGCGTCGGCGACGTCCGCCAGCGCCACGTTACCGGTCACCTGACCGGTCGCAGGGTTGGTGACCGGAGCGGTGCGGTCGGCTGCGCCGGAGAAGGCTCGGCCCCCACTCCAGTGGCCGATGGTCGACACGGTGGCAGCGGGTTTGTCGGCAACGGTCTGAGTCACGGGGGTCCAATCGTCGGGGGGACTTCTCTGGTTCCAGCATCCACGCTGACCAGCCCCGATGGGGCCGACAGTATGTATGTTTCGAATGTGATTGCCTTACACTATGTAAATGCAGCCGACCATCGCGGACATCCTTGCACTCCCGGTGGTCCAGGCCGGGCGGCCCGAACTGGTGTCCGACGGCTCCCTTGAGTCGCCGGTCCGCTGGGTGCACGTCAGCGACCTCGCCGACCTGTCCGATCTGCTCGAGGGCGGCGAGCTGGTACTCACCACCGGCCGCGCGCTGGCCGATCCCCCTACGCGAGACACCTACCTCGAAGGGCTGGTCGCGGCGGGCGCGGTCGGACTGATCATCGAGCTGGGCGTCCACGTCGACGAGGTGCCGAGATCGGTCATCGAGGCCGGCCGCTCACTCGCCTTCCCGGTCATTGCACTGCACCGACAGATCCGGTTCGTACAGCTCACCGAACAGGTGCACCGCACCATCGTCGCGGATCAGTACGGCGAACTGGAGTTCGCCCGCAACACTCACGAGACCTTCACCGATCTCAGCATGCGCCGAGCGAGTGTGGACGAGATAGTCACTGCGGCGGCACAGATGCTCGAGGCACCGGTGGTACTCGAAGATCTGAACCGGCAGGTTGTCGCCTTCTCCGGCACCGAGCCCGCGACATTGCTGGCCGATTGGGATCGTCGATCCCGCCTGACCCCTGAGGTCGGCAGCCAGAGCCACGCCGACCCCGACGCATGGCTGGCCCGGCCCGTGGGCGCGCATCCCCAGACCTGGGGCCGGTTGATCGCGCCGCAGACGCACGATGCCGACAACCGGTCGGTTGTCATCGTCGAACGAGCCGCTCAGGCAATCGCCCTCAACCGGATGACCGAGCAGGATCGCAGTTCGCTCGAGCTCCGTGCACAGGGCGGCTTGATAGACGACCTGCGGCACAACCGCATTCGCACCGAGGCAGAAGCAACGGCCAGAGCGTTCGCGCTGGGGCTTCGACCCAGCCCCGCCTACATCGCGATGACCATCCGGCTTCGTGATGCCGGTCGCGCTGATCAAGTGCTGGTGCAGCAACGACGAGCCCGCATCCTCGACTCGGTCACCCACGCGATCAAGGTCGGGCGGCACACGGCGCTCACCACAGCGTCCGAGGGCGGGCGACGTATCGACGTGCTTCTCGCCCAGCGGCACAGCTCTTCCGAAGCCCAGCGCGTCGAGGAGATGACCGACGTGTGCGTAGCTATTCAGCAGAGCATCATGCGGGTCGAGGGCGTGAACCGATGCGTCATCGGAGTCGGCCCGGAGTCGACTCAGATCATCGATGCGGCACAGGGACTCGACGAATCCGGGCACGTTGCCGACGTTGCCCTCGCGCTTCCCGACAACCGCCCGTTCCATCGCTCATCTGACACGCGCCTTCGTGGACTGGTCGCCTTGATCCGCGACGATCCGCGGGTGCAAGCCTTTGCCGAAACCGAACTGCGCGGACTGCTCGAACACCGCGCCAAACACGGTGACGTACTGTTCGCGCTACTACGTCGTTACCTCGATCTCGGCGGCAACAAAGCCGAACTCGCCAAATCGCTGAGGCTTTCGCGCCCCACCCTTTATGCCCGACTGGACACCCTGTCGCGACTACTCGACGCCGACCTCAACGACGCCGAGTCGCGCACATCGCTGCATGCAGCGTTGATGATCATCGACCCAGCGTGAGTGGTTCATCCGAAAAGATCTGGCAATCCGTCGGACACCTTCAGCGGAAACTCGGGAGCCCGCTTCTCCAAGAACGAGTTCACACCTTCACGCACATCATCTGACGTCCCGCGAATGAAAATTGCCTTCGACTCCGCGTGGTGCGCAACCTCGGGGCTCTCAGCACCGAGCATTTTCCACATCAACTGCCGGGTGAGCGCCACCGACACGGGTGCGGTCCCCGCGGTCAGTTCGGTCGCGACCTCGATTGCGCGGTCGAGGACCTGATCGGCGGGGACGACCTCGCGCACGAGCCCGCGTTCGAGCGCCTCGGCCACCGGCACCATCTTGCCGCCCATCGCCCACTCCAGCGCCGTGGAGATACCGACGATGCGGGGCAGGAACCAGTTCGAGCAGGCTTCGGGCACCAATCCGCGACGCACGAACACAAATCCGAATTTGGCTGTCTCCGAGGCAATTCGAATGTCGGCGGGCAAACTCATCGTCACACCGACACCGGCGGCCGGGCCATTGATTGCCGCGACCACCGGCTTGGTGGCACGGTAGATGCGCAGGCTCACCCGTCCACCCTCATCCGGTGGGGCTTCCCCGGTACCGCCGTCGTCGAGAACAAAGGTGTCGCCTCCACCCCCGAGATCGGCGCCGGCACAAAATGCTCTGCCCCGCCCGGTGATCACCACGGCACGGATCGAGTCGTCGGCATCGCACTCGTCGAACACGTCGATCATCCGACGGTGCATCTCGCTGGTGAAGGAATTGAGCCGGTCGGGTCGGTTCAGCCAAATGATCCCGATGCTGCCCCTGCGCTCCAGCTCGACCACGGATTCCGACTTTGTATCCGACACAACAACTCCTCTGATCGCCTCAACACACCGCTTGCGAATCAGACAAGCAGAGTCAGCACGCGATGGCGGATCGACCCGCCGTAACGGTCAGTCGAGAACGGTCGCCAAATCGGCGAGCGTCTCGGCTGCGGAGTACTTGGGCTCCCAGCCAAGTACGTCACGGGCCTTGGAGGTGTCCATCACCACCGACGTCTTCAGGATGTTCACCCACTCGGCGTCCGAGGGCTTCACGGGGAGACGGTTGATCACCTCGGCGACCACATTGATCGACGACGACGGAACCTTCACGGGCTGGGCACCGAGGACCCTTCCGATGTCGGAGAGCGAGACGGTTCCCGAACCGGCGATGTTGTAGGCACCGGCAGGCGCATCGGTGGTCGCGCACAAGGCGATGGCACGGGCGACGTCGTCGTGGTGGACCAGTTGCACGGGCACCCCGGTGTCCGGGAACGGCACCTTTGCGAAAGGGATCGAGCCGGCAACTTTACGTACGGGCTCGGGAATGTAGTTCCACGGCATCGCATCTGCCAGGGCTGTCGCCTTCGGCCCGGCAACGATGCACGGGCGGAGCATGAAGAGTTCGATCGTCGCATCCTCGGTGATCTCGGCGATGACCTTCTCGACCTCGGCCTTCTGCTCGGAGTAGTAGTGCTCACTCGAACCTCGGGTGGGCACGTCCTCGGTCAGCGGCACCGGGTTGTCGGAGTGATATCCGTACGCCGCGACCGACGAGGTGTAGACGATGCGCTTGGGACGCTCGGCCGCGATGGTCGCCTCGAACACGTTGCGGGTGCCCGCAAGATTGATGCGTTGTCCCTCGGTTCGCGATCCGAGCACGAGGAACGCGAGATGGACAACCACGTCGGCATCGCTGACCAGGGAGTCGACCGCGTCGCGATCGAGGATGTCACCCTGGCGGTACTCGGTTTTGGTCCAGCCGTGCGACGACGGGTCGAAGTCGCGCCGCGCCATCCCGAGTATTCGATCAACCCCCGGATCGGCCTCGAGGGCCGTGACTGCCGAAATCCCGATTTCCCCTGTCGGCCCTGTGACCGCAACTGTGAGTCCCATGACCGGGGAGGTACCCCGGCGCCACATGGAATATGCGTGAGTGTCCACAGATGCAGAACTCACTCGTGCAAGCGAGACACCTGCTGCGTCGCAACGTCGCGAACCACAAGTGCAGTACTGAACTCCACCAGCGCTGCCGGGTCGCCGAGATCGGCCCCGGCCAGTTGTTCAATCCGGCGGACGCGCTGCTTGAGTGTGTTCGGGTGGACGTGCAGTTCGCCGGCGGCCTGAGCCCGATTCATTCTGCGACGCAGCAACACTCGTAGGGTCGAGACCAGCTCGGTGCCGTGGGCTTGGTCATAGCGCAACAACGCACCCAGAGTGCGGTCGGCAAAGGCAAGGAGTTGGTCGGCGTCGTCCAACTGGAGCAACAGGCCGCTGATCCCCAGGGCGGGCAACGTCACCACACCACCGACGCGACCGGCATGCACCGCAATGTCCAGCGCACCGCGAGCCGCGCGGTAGCCCTGCTGGTGGGTTCGATGCCCCGCACCGGACACGGCTACCGTCGCCTCGGCGCTCCCCGCGACACGCGCCACCGCCCGGTGGACGGCGGCAGCCGCCTCGGCGAGCGAATCACCCTGCCCATCAGAGTGATTCGCACCGCTCACAACATCAGAGTCCGGCATGGGCCACAGCACCACGATCATTCCCCGGTACATCGCCGCCAGCGGGCGCGGTTGATGTGAGCGCGCCACATCGGCCACCGCCGTCAACGCTCGGCGGTAGATCCGCGTTCGTTGCGCGTCGTCGTCCACGGCGATCGACGCCACGATGGCCACGTGTGTCCGGGTGAGGTCATGGCCGAGTCTGGCGGCCCGAGCGGTCACCTGTGCCGGCACACTCGTCCCGGCTGCCAGCACATCGGCGAGCAACTCGCCGCGCAGCCGGTGTTCCACCTCGATGCCGGTCTGGAACCGGAACATCTCGAGGGAGATGACCAACGACGCGTGCTCGATCGCCCGCTCCCCCGTGGGGTCCAGGGGTCCCGGAATGCCGGGAAACCAGATACGCGCCACCACCTCACCTGCGAGCAGGACCGTCGACACCCAGCAGTGTCGCCCCGACCCATCGTCGGAACGGACCTGTATCGGCTTCGCGGACTGGGTGTCGTCAACGGGGGTCGCTGCCCGGCGTTGGGCATCGGGAAGTCCAGAGACCTCACCGGCTGTTGCCAAGACATTGCCCTGCGCATCCTCCACCAACACGGGCCTGGCGATCAAACCCGTGAGAACCTGTGCAACACCGTCGATTCCACCAGATCGCAGCGTCACCGCGAACAACTGCTCATGAATCTGCTCGGAGCGGGTGAGCAGGTCGCGTTGCGCGCGCAACGACTCGTTGAGGTTGCGCAGTTCGTCGAGACGACGGGCCGAAGTAACGGCGATGGCAGCGTGGTTGGCGAGTAGCCCGAGCCGCTCCACCTCCGCGGTGGTGAACGTGTGGATCGGCTGGTAGTAGCCGTTCAGGGTGCCGATCACCTCGTCCTGAGCGATGAGCGGAACAGCGACTATCGCGCGGTACCCCTGCTCGCGCGCAGGCCACCCCCAGGGAGTGAAGCCGGGCTCGGCCATGATGTCTCGGATGTACACGGGCTCTCCGGTGTGAAAAGCCCGCGCCGACGGCGAGGTGCTGTCGAGACCGATGGGATGATCGGCGTTGACCCGGTTGACGTACTCCTCCGACAACCCCGACCACCCGGTGATCGCGAGTTCGGTCACCGCATCGTTGGGAGTGAGCACCCCGCAAAAGTCGAAGCCCAACAACGCGCGAGCGGTCGAGGCCACCAACCCCAGCACTTCCTGCAGGTCAGCCGCCGACGTTGCCGCCGAACTCAGCTCCCGCAGTCCGCGCAGCCACATCACCAACTCGGTGGACGGTTTGCCGGGTGCGCGGGTCACCACTCCAGACTGCCACTACCCGCTATGTCCTGAGGGGACATACCCGCAAACTAATGGTGTCGGTAGCGACATTGATCCAGATCACACTCGACGGACAGACTCATTTCAGATCACCGACCAACCCGCCACAAGGCGCAACCAACCGGTGACCGGACGACCAGTCGAGACGAAGGATCAGGGATGACGGACACAGCCACCACCTCACCCGCCAGTGCGGCGTCGGCGCCCACCGGGGAAACGGCCACACGCGAGATCATCAACCCGGCCACCGGCCAGGTGATCGAGATCCTGCCGGAGCAAGATGCCGCCGAGGTCGATGCCGCGGTCCGCTCGGCGCTGGCGGCGTTCGAGTCGGGTCCGTGGGCCACGATGGTGCGCAGCGAACGTGCCCGGTTGCTGCTGCGATGCGCCGACGCGATCGAGGCGGCATCCGAGGATCTCTTCCGGCTCGAGACCGTGAACAACGGCCGTCCGGTCACCGAGACCCGCGCCCAGCTGTCGCGGGTACCGGAGTGGTTCCGCTACAACGCCGGCCTGCTCAGCGCGCAACGCAACGCCGTGTTGCCCAGCGACGGCCCCTATCTCACCTACCAGGAACGAACCCCGCTCGGGGTGTGCGGCATCATCACCCCGTTTAACCATCCCATGCTGATCCTGGCGCGTAGCCTGTCCGCGGCACTGGCCAACGGGAACACAGTGGTGGTCAAGCCCTCTGAACTCACACCGCTGACCACGTTGGCCCTGGTCCGGATCCTCGCCGACGCCGGCGTGCCGGACGGGGTGGTCACCGTGGTCACCGGCGGCCGCGAAGCGGGCATCCGGCTCACCAACCACCCCGACGTCGCCAAGATCACCCTCACCGGTGGGACCGAGGCCGGCCGCGCCGCCGCGATGGCCACAGCCTCCCGATTCGCCCGTGTCACAGCAGAATTGGGCGGCAAGACCCCTGTTTTGGTGTTCGATGACGTCGACCCGGTGGTCGCGGCGGAAGGGGCGGCATTCTCCGCGTTCGTCGCTGCAGGCCAATCCTGTGTCGCGGGCTCACGCTTCCTCGTCCAGCGCGGTATCTACGACGCTTTCGTCGCCGCGCTGAGCGCCCGCGCCTCGGCCATCCGCATCGGCGACCCCGCCGACCCCTCAACGCAGATGGGTCCACTCATCAGTGAGGTGCAACGCGGCAAGGTCACCGCACTGATCGCCACCGGAATCGACGAGGGCGCCCGCGTGGCGGCCGGCGGATCGGTCCCCGACCTCACCGCCGACCTGCAACACGGCTACTTCCTGCAGCCCACCGTCCTGGCCGACGCCACGATGGAGATGACTGTGGCACAACAAGAGATCTTCGGACCTGTCGCCGTGGTGATCCCCTTCGATGACGAAGCCGAAGCAATCTCGATGGCCAACAACAACCGTTACGGCCTCGGCGCCGGGGTCTGGACCCGAGACATCGCTCGCGGACACCGGGTGGCAAGCCGAATCGTCGCCGGAATGGTGTGGGTGAACGACCACCACCGACTCGAACCGTCGCTCCCCTGGGGTGGCGTGAAGGAATCGGGCACCGGCAAGGATGCGGGCACCGAATCGTTTGACGACTTCTCCTGGATCAAAACGGTTGTCGTGCGCACCGCCGACGACCATGTCGACTGGTACGGCGACACCGAGCAACAGCGCCTCAACTAGTCGAACGGCCGGCCCGGGACAGATCGAAGTGTCTCGGCGCCAACACTTCTCCTGTTGCACGTGGGTGCCGCAGCGCTGAACGCTGCCCACCCGAACCCGAAAGGAGCGTCGATGTCGACGCCACACACCACCCCTGGCCCGGTCCGCCCGAGCTGGCGCACCGAGATCAGCCGAATGCAATGGCTCGTGCTCGTCGGAACCACACTGGGATGGGGACTCGACGGCTTCGCCGGCAGTCTCTACGTCCTGGTCCTGGGGCCGGCGATGCGAGAACTGCTTCCGCACAGCGACATAGCCGCCGATTCGAGCGCCATCGGCTTCTACGGCGGCTTGACCGTCGCGCTGTTCCTGGTCGGATGGGCGCTCGGTGCCATCTTGTTCGGCATACTTGCCGACTACTTCGGCCGCACGCGGGTGCTCTCGCTCGGCATCCTCACCTACGCGGTGTTCACCGCCGCGGCCGCCTTCGCCGACACCTGGTGGCAACTGGGCATACTTCGGTTCATCGCAGGCCTGGGCTCCGGTGTCGAGGCACCGGTCGGCGCAGCACTCATCGCCGAGACCTGGCGTAACCGACACCGGGCTCGCGCCGGCGGCGTGATGATGTCCGGTTACGCCGGCGGCTTCTTCATCGCCTCAGCGGTCTACGCGCTCTGGGGCAGCCTGGGCTGGCGATTCATGATGGGACTGGCCGTCATTCCCGCGCTGTTGGTCTGGTTCATCCGCCGCTACGTTCCCGAGCCTCCCGAGATCGAGGCCAGCATCCGGGCACGCAAAGACCGGAAGGCGCGCGGCCAAGCCACCGAAGAAGACAGCTTTGTCCTCCGCCGACTATTCGCACCTCCGCTTCTTCGACCCACGCTGGTGTGCACCGCGCTGGCCACCGGCTCATTGATCGCCTTCTGGAGCGTGTCCACCTGGTACCCCCAGATCATCCGGAACATGACCGAGGACAGTGCGCTTCCCGATTCGCTTGCCGACCATCGGGTCGCCATCGCCTCGATGCTCTTCAACGCCGGCGGCATCATCGGCTACGCGTCGTGGGGTTTTCTCGCCGACGCACTGGGCCGCCGCAAGACGTTCGCGTTGAGTTTCATCGTCTCGGCCGCAGCCATTGTCTACGTGTTCCCCTTCGGTCACAGCTACACCGAATACGTTGTCGCGATGCCGATCCTGGGCTTCGGCCTCTTCGGCGCCCTGTCCGGAACGTTCATCTACGGCCCCGAGCTGTTCCCGCCCAGCGTCCGCGCCACTGCCCTGGCACTGAGTAACAGCGTCGGCCGCCTCGTCACGGCCTCGGGACCCCTCATCGCAGGAGTCATCGCCACCTCCTGGTTCAGCGGCAACCTGGGACTCGCAACCGCGACCATCGCCGCCGTCGGACTCATCGCGGTCATCGGTTTGCTCTTCGCCCCCGATACCCGTGGCACGGCAATGCCCACCGATTCTTCGGCCACCACCGAACCACCCCACACCGATCCACCCCGGCCGGCCCTGACCCGAGAGGACAGCCACTCATGAGTACCTACAGCAACGCCACCGCCATCGTCATCGGAGGTTCGATCGGTGGCCTCACCACCGCCCTGCTCCTGCGCGATCTGGGCTTCACCGTCGACGTCTACGAGCGCACCGCATCGGCTCTCGACGGACGCGGCAGCGGAATAGTGTTGCAACCCGACACCATGCGCTGGTTCACCGAACGGAGCAACCAGCAACCCACCGCGTTGAGTACGTCCACGTCCAAGGTCCAGTACCTCGGCGACGGCAACGAGGTGATCTACAGCGAGGACCGCACGTGGACCTACACCTCGTGGGGCACGTTCTACCGGGCGCTGCTCGCCGACTTCGGCGCTGACCACTACCACCTCGGCGAATTGGCCTGCGGCTTCGACCAATCCGACACCAGTGTCACGGTTCGCTTCGTCAGCGGGCGAGTCGAGACCGCTGACCTGGTGGTCTTCGCCGACGGCATCACCTCGTTGGCCCGAGAGCGCTTCGATCCCGAGTCCTCACTGCACTATTCGGGCTACGTCGGCTGGCGGGGCACCGTTCCGCTGGCGTCGCTGTCGGGACCCACCCAAGACCTGATGCACGACGCAATCAGCTACTGCGTGATCCCCAATTCACACATCACCCTCTACCCGATCCCCGGTGAGGAGGGCGTCGAGCGGCAGCACCGGTTGATGAACTACGTCTGGTACCGCAACGTCGCACCCGGACCCGAACTGAGTGAAATGCTCGTCGACAAGCGAGGTTTCAGCGGATCGGTCTCCATCCATCCCGGCCAGGTCCAAGACCGCTACGTCGCCGAGATGCGCGATACAGCTGCCCGAATGCTGGCACCGGCCGCGGCCGAGGTGGTCACCTCCACCGAACAGCCGTACCTGCAGGTGGTGTCGGACGCCCGTTCGTCCCGGATGGCACAGGGCCGCGTGGCCCTGGTCGGCGACGCCGCGTGCAGCGCCCGGCCACACGCCGCGGCGGGCACTGCCAAAGCTGCTGCCGACGCCTGGGCACTGGCCGCAGCACTCGAAGCCGCCGACGGCGACATCGCAACGGCACTGCGCAAGTGGGAACCCGGCCAGCTCGAGCTCAGCGAATCACTACTGCGACGAGTCGTCGACATGGGCGAGCGGTCACAGTTCCACAACAGCTGGGTCCCCGGCGACCCCGACCTCCGGTTCGGTCTCTACGGACCCGGCCGCTGACCGCAAACGATCACCTCGTAATACCTCTCGAAGGAGCAAAGACCATGACCGAGAACAGCTTTCTGAACGATCTGCCGCTGGCCGGCGACCTCGTCGCCACAGACTTCCAGGGATGGCCCGAGTGGCTCAAGGCCGAGTTCGCCGAGAACGCCCATGACGGCAACGTGGGCTCACGGCTTCTCAGCGAGAACGACCGCGTGCGGGTCTGGGAGATCCGGCTCGCGCCGGGCGAACGCTGGCACGCGCACCGGCACGTGCTGGACTACTTCTGGACCGCGATCAATGCCGGCCGAAGCCGTCAGCACACCCACGACGGCACCGTGCGCGAGGTCTCCTACTCAGCCGGCGAGACCCGCCACTTCCGCTTCGGGGAGGGCGAGTTCCTGCTGCACGACATCGAGAACATCGGCGACACCGACCTGGTCTTCTCCACCGTCGAACACCTCGACAGTGCAAACGCGCCGTTGCCTCTGGCTCCCGCCGACGGAAACATCTGAGGACATGATCACCGAACCCATCGCCGCCGGCGTGATCGACGTACACGCCCACTGGCTGCCCCGAGAATTGTTCGGACTGCCGCCGGGCTCCCCGTTCGGAGCCATGCACGACAGGGAAGGGCAGCTGTTTCTCGGCCAGACCTCCCTGTCGATCGACGCCTCCGCGATGAGCGACGTACCGGCGATCCTGGACGACATGGCGCGCAACAACATCGGGGTACGAGTGTTGTCCGCACCTCCGTTCGCCTTCCCCATGCAGGCGGACGGCACCGAGACCTACGTGGACGACTTCAACAACGCACTGGCCGACGTCGTCGCCGGATCCGGTGGCGCACTGGTGGGCTTGGGCATGGTGACGATCGGAGACCCCGACACCGCCACCGCACAGATGAAGAAGCTCGCTTCGGTCCCCGGCATCGCCGGTGTTGCCATCCCACCGCTGCTGGGACCCGACTCCTTGGACCGGGGCCCCCTCCGCCACGTGCTGTCCACCGCAGCGCAACTGCAGCTCGCAGTCCTCGTGCATCCGATGCAACTCCCCCGCCCCGAGTGGTCGGACCACTATCTGGCCAACCTCATCGGCAACCCCGTCGAGACCGCGACGGCTGTCGCGTCGCTCATCCTCGGAGGCGTCAAGGACGAATTACCTGATCTGCGAATCTGTTTCGTGCACGGTGGTGGTTGCTCGGCGGACCTGCTCGGCCGGTGGACCCACGGCTGGCGGAACCGGCCCGATGTTCGCAGAGGTTCTGCCCGACCGCCCACCGCGGCGTTTGCGGAACTCTACTTCGACACCGTCACCCACGATGCCGGTGCACTGCGCCTGCTGATGAAACATGCTGCCGACGACCATATCGTCTGCGGCAGTGACTATCCCTTCGACATGGCCGAGTCCGACCCCGTCGGATTCGCCGCCGCGCACGGGCCCGGGTCGACGTCGCTGACCTCGGCCGCCCGGTCATTCCTCGGCCTGTAGAAAGAGCAAACCCATGAGCCATCTCTTCGAGCCCCTGACGCTCCGAGACGTCACCTTCGCCCATCGGGCGTGGATGTCGCCGATGATGCAGTTCGCGGCCGTACCCGACGGTCCCGGCACAGGCAGCGTCACCGACTGGCATCTGCAACACCTCGGGGCCCGCGCGGTCGGCGGGGCGGCTCTGGTGATGACCGAGGCCACCGCCATCACCCCCAACGGTCGCAGCAGCGACTACGACCTCGGATTGTGGAACGACCGTCAACGAGACGCGTTCCGTCGGCTCACCGGTTTCCTCGCGGCGCAGGGCACCGTGCCTGGCATCCAACTGGTGCACGCCGGCCGCAAAGGGTCCACCGGCCGTCCGTGG
The DNA here is from genome assembly GCF_054063855.1 of Williamsia sp. R60. NCBI lineage: Bacteria > Bacillati > Actinomycetota > Actinomycetes > Mycobacteriales > Nocardiaceae > Williamsia > Williamsia sp. R60. The sequence goes on along the minus strand of NZ_JBSSGR010000002.1, from coordinate 781,501 downwards.
CCCGATCAGGAACGTGTCGAAAATCATTGGCCCACAGTCGGTGCCAGCGATGTGCCGTTCGGTCGCCTGCCGGCAGCCCGCGAATTGGGCGTGGACGAGATCAGTGGAATCATTGACGACTTCGCGGCGGCCGCGCGTCGGGCGGCAGACGCGGGATTCCGCGTGCTCGAGCTACACGGAGCCCACGGTTATCTGATCCATCAGTTCCTCTCACCGCACTCGAACACCCGTACCGATCACTACGGCGGATCATTCGACAACCGCATCCGCTTTGCGCTCGAGGTGGTGACCGCAGTCCGCGGACAGTGGCCGACCGAGTACCCGTTGTTCGTCCGCGTATCGGCCACCGACTGGCTCGCCGGGGACACCGCCGATCACCGGGAGGGGTGGACGGCCGACGAAACCGTCAAACTGGCCCTCGAGCTCAAGGAGCTCGGCGTCGATCTCATCGATGTGTCGACCGGCGGCACCGTTCCCGATGCCGCCATCCCGGTGGCCCCGGGATACCAGGTGCCGTTCGCATCCCGCGTCCGGAACGAGGCCGACGTGCCGACGGCGGCGGTCGGGATGATCACCGACGCCGAGCAGGCCGAAGGAATCATCGCCGACGGGCAGGCCGACGCCGTGTTCTTGGCCAGGGAGCTGCTCCGCAACCCGTCGTGGTTCCGGCAGGCCGCCGACCGGCTCGGCGCGCCGTTGGCCCACCCACCGCAGTACGCGCGGGCGTTTCGGCGCTGATCAGCTACCGAGTACCGCCTCGAGCTTCTCGCCCATAAGATCCGCGAACTTGTGTGTTGCCTTCATCGGACGCAACATCACCGTGAACTCGTCGATCTCGTGGTCGGGGTTCTCGTGGATGAAGTCGCACCCGTGGACGTCGAGGCCGTCGACCTTCGCCTTGAACACCAGGCCGGTGTATCCATCGAGCGGTGAGTCCAACTCGCGGACGTATTCGAAGTCCTCGAACGTCTCGAAAGCTGTTCGCAGAATGGCCGCCACCGTGTCGCGGCCTTCGTAGGGATGGAACGCCACCGGGCTGTGGAAGGTGACTGACTCTGCAAGTAATGACTCGATCTCGTCGATGTTGTTCGCCTCGACCGCAGCACGGAGTGCATGCATACCGGAACCTCCTCGTCGCCGTGCAACCACGCTAACGGCAGTGGCTTGCGGGCGCGGACGGTTTCGGCAAACGCCGAAGCGACGTCGTCGTGTCACCCTTGATCGTTCACAGCAGCAGTTTCTTTTGCACCTTGCCCATGGCGTTGCGGGGTAGTGATTCCAGAACCCGCACCTCGCGCGGGCGTTTGTGATTCGACAGTTCGGTGGCCACCAGATCGATCAGGTCTTGTTCCACGATGTCCTCCCCCACCACGCAGGCCACGATGCGCTGGCCCAGGTCGTCGTCGGGGACGCCGATGACGGCTGCCTCACGCACGGCGGGATGACCCAGCAGCACGGTCTCGATCTCCCCCGCGCCCACCCGGTAGCCGCCGGTCTTGATGAGGTCGGTGGATGATCGACCGACGATCCGGTGCATGCCGTCGCGGTCGATCACTGCGACGTCGCCGGTGGCGAACCAGCCGTCGTCGAGCCACGACTCAGCGGTCGCATCGGGCCGGTTGAGATAACCGGTTGCCACCATCGGTCCCCGGAGTTGCAGTGCGCCAATGCTTTCCCCGTCATGCGGGACGTCCGCGCCCTGATCGTCGCGCAGCCGCGTCTCGACGCCGGCCACCGGAGTGCCCACCCAGCCCGGTCGTCGCTCGCCGTCGGCACGAGTGCTCACGGTGATCAGTGTCTCGGTCATGCCGTAGCGCTCGACGATCTCGTGACCGGTGAGGTCCTTGATGGTGGTGAACACCGGAACGGGAAGCGGGGCACTCCCGGACACCAGGAGCCGGGCCGAGGCGAGCGCGCGAGCTGAGGTCTCATCGGCAGCTATCCGAGCCCACACCGTCGGGACCCCGAAATACATCGATCCGTGCGCCGACGCGTACGCCTCGGGCGTCGGCTTCACGGTGTGCACCACAGATCCCCCCACGCGAAGCGGACCGAGAACACCCAGCACCAGGCCGTGCACGTGAAAGAGCGGAAGACCATGGACCAGAACGTCATCGGCGGTCCAGGCCCAGGCGTCGGCAAGAGCGTCTAGACCGGCGGCGATGGCACGGCGGGTCACCGGCACACCTTTGGGCAGGCCGGTGGTGCCCGACGTGTAGATGATCAGCGCCGTGGAGTCCGGGTGTGGCTCCGGATGGCTGTGCCACGACCGCGCGTACATCCGCACCGGAAGGACCGGCAGCCCCGGTTCAGCGGGCGCGGCCCCCAGCCAGGCCTGCGCACCGGAGTCGGCGAGGATGTGCTCGCGTTCCGCTGTGCCGGAGTCGGGAGGCACCGGGACCACAGCGACACCCGCGATGAGGGCGCCGACGATGGCCACCACTGTCTGGGCGGTGGGTTCGGCGAGTACCGCGATGCGCCGGGCACCGCGGATCCGCTCGGCCACCGACGTGGCGGCGCCGACGAGATCGCTACGGGAGAGCACCACATCCCCCACGGTCACCACCGCAGGTTTGTCGGCGCCATTGGCGAGAGCGGACTGATTCAGCGTCGGGAAGAGAACCACGGGTTTCACCTTGTCACATCGCTGTGCCGGATCCAGTGGTCAGCCGCCGCCCAGCATCGACTCCGGACGGAACAACTCGGGCACCGATCCGGCCGTCACCGACTGCGCCAGGGTCGTACCCAACACGGGCGCGTGTTTGAAGAGATTGTGACCGGCCAGGACAAAGATGTGGTCGGCCTGCCAGATGGCAACGCCGTCATCACCCCAGGGCAAGGTGGTGATCCAGCAACTGATGGGCTGCAACGGCTTCGGATCGAGGCCCGGGAGCGCCCTCTCCACATAGACCGCGGCGCGGTCGATCAGCTCTGCCAAGGCATCCGGATCAGCCACACCACCGGGCTCGGTCGTTTCCACCTCACGGGCGATGCCCAATCCGAACGCCGACCGATCAGGGTGCGCCGCCCCGTAGATACCGGCCTCCTCGAACACACCACTGCCGTCTTGCAAATTCGGTAGCGCCCCAAGGGTGTCGTCACGCACCCGGAACGACGCCCGGGCGTGCGCCTTCACCGTCACCGGCAGCGACAGTCCGATGCCGGCTGCCAACGGAACCGTGCCGCGGCCCGCGCACACCACCACGTCATTGTGGACACTCGCGTTCGAGCCGGCCCGTACTTCGACACGTGCATCACCCAGCGGACGCAGCGCCACAACGTGGTCTGTGACGACCGGTGTGGCCAAGCTGTTCGCCAGTGCACCGATGGCGGCCTGGGTGCGGATCGCACCCGCACGTTCGTCGAACACGGCGGGGCCGTCATACGGCGCCAGAATTGGCATCAGCGAACGCAATTCGTCTCCGGACAGGTGCCGTACCGGGATGCCCGGACGTGACCGGAGCGTGTCGACCCGGCTGGCCGCGACCTCTCCGAGCGCGATCGACCCGTCCGCCGAGATGAGCTCGGTGCCGAGATCGACGGACCAGCGGTCCCAGAGCGTCCGCGCCTCGACCGCAAGACCCACCATGCGGGGATCGTCATGCGCGTGCCGGAAAAGTCGTGATGCGCCAACCGATTGGCCACCACCCGGCGGACCGCTGTCGTACACGGTGAGGGACAGACCGCTGCGCTGGAGTGCGTACGCGGTGGACAGGCCCACAATGCCCGCTCCGATGACAGCTACGTCTGAGGTCGAATGCACCTCGCCCACGATAGTGCCGAAGGTCCGGAGGAGTCAGCGTGCGGACGACGCCGCCGCGAGTTCGACCAGGGAGTCGAGACCCGCCAGATCTGTGCCACCGCCTCGCTCCGATGCCGTACCCAGCAGCGCCTGCAATCTGGTGTTCAGGGGAGCGTCCACGCCGTGCAATCGGGCCAGCAGTGCGATCTCGCCGTTGAGGTGGTCCCCTTCATGCGAACCTGCTCCCCGCGCAAAACTCTGCCAGGTGGACTGCTGTCCCGCGACCACGTCGATGTCGGGGTCGAAGCTGGTCTGCTCGGGGTTGATGACGAGTTCGCGAGTGGCTCCGTACTCGATTCCAGCCGCGGTGAGCACCCGTCGCGCCTCCGCTTCGAGCGCCGACCCGATCTGGACCCGATCGGACTGGTCACCGGCCAGCACTTCGAGGCCGTTCTTCACGCTGTGGAGGATCTTGGTTGCCTTGATCTTGGTGATGTCAGCGGTCTCCGAGACATCGATGTTCACCGCCCGCAGATCTGCGGCGAATTCGCGAACGGCGTCCGCACCGATGCCGGTGGAGCGATACGGCTGACCCAGATGCACGCCGCCCAGGCTGGGTTTGCCGCCCACTCTCACTTCGCCGACCTCGGTGTAGCGCGCGGCGATCAGGACCGTTGCACCGATGATGTGCGCAAACCATCGCGCGACGGCTCGCTCGGCGTCGAGGCCGTTCTGCAAGGTCACCACCGGCAGCGTCTCCGCAGCGGATCCGACCACCTCACCGGCCGGCGACTGAACGGGCTTCCACGCCAGGGTTTCCGCGACGTCGCCCACGTGCTGGGTCTTGACGGCGAGCACCAGCACATCACCGGCGCGCAACTGCAGTTCGTCGATCGCGACGGCGTCGAGTCGAACACTTCGGGTGCCCGCAGAGGTGCGGAAAGTCAGCGGTTTGTTGCGCAGATGGTCGAGGTTCGTGCCTCGGGCCACCACCACGACGTCGGTGCGGTCACTCAGGGCGGCAGCGAAGCTGGCTCCGACTGCCCCGGCTCCGACGATCACGTATCTCGACATGAGCTGAAGCTACCGCCGCCCCCGCACAACCGACAGGTGACAAGCGCTTTCGGATCAATCCGGTTCCATGTGGCCGACCGATCAGACATTGCGATCATCCGGAATTGGTGATCACACCGCTCGGGTGGACATGATGAAGCGTGACCTCCTTTGCCCTGTGGGAACAATCGCTCACCGGTACCGTCCGCACCGGCGTGCAGATCCCTGATGAGTACCGCATCGACCGTTCGGGATTCAACCCGGTCGGAGCACCAGAAGTACTGGTGCAGGCAAAGACCGTCGACGATGTTCAACACGCGGTGTCCTACGCGTCGGACACCGAATTGTCGGTGGTGATCCGGGGCGCCGGAACAGGTTTGGCCGGCGGCGCCAGTGCCGGGTCAGGCTCACTTGTCCTCGACGTCAGTGGCCTGAACCGCATCACCGACATCGCGCCCGCCGACGAACTCGCAGTGGTGGAACCGGGTGTCATCACGGCCGCGTTGGACGCCGAAGCGGGCCGGTACGGATTGCGTTACGCGCCCGACCCGGCCAGCGCCTCGATCTCCACCATCGGTGGCAACATCGCCACCAACGCAGGTGGTCTCCGATGCGTCAAATACGGCGTGACCGGCGATTCGGTCCTGGGTCTGAGCGTTGTGCTGGCCGATGGCCGGTTGATCCACACCGGCCGTCGCACTGCCAAAGGTGTTGCAGGCCTGAACCTCACCAGTTTGTTCACCGGCTCGGAAGGAACTCTCGGGGTGATCGTGTCGGCGACGGTCCGCCTGCAGCCCAAGCCCACCGACACGGTCACCATCGCTGCGTACTTCGACGATGTCGAGCAGGCGGCCGCGGCCACCACTGCAGTTCTGGCCGCGCGCGTTCGTCCCTCGATCATGGAAATGCTCGACGAGGCGTCGCTGCGGCAGAGCCGGGATCTTCTCGGTCTTCCCTCGGATGCCGCGGGTGCTTTTGTGGTCGCGCAGACCGACGGGTTCGGAGCTCACACCGAGGCGCGGATCGTGCAAGAAGTGTTCGGCCATTTCAGCTCTCGAGTCAGCGTAGGCGACGATCCGCAGGTCTCCGACGAGTTGCTGGCGATTCGCCGAGCAGCGTTACCTGCGCTGGAACGCCACGGCCGAGCGCTCATCGAAGACATCGCGGTACCCCGCACCCGCATTGCCGACGCGATTCGGGCGGTCGCCGAGATCGCCACCCGCCACCGCACCGCCATCTACACGTTCGGCCACGCCGGCGACGGTAACCTGCACCCCATCATCGTGGTGGACCGCGATCACCCGGATGCGTATAACCGTGCTGTTGCCGCCGCCGACGAGATTTTCGGCACCGCACTGGCTTTGGGCGGAACCATCACCGGCGAACACGGCGTCGGCGTACTCAAACAACGGTGGCTCGAACGGGAGCTGGGGCCTGACGGTGTCGAACTGCAACGCACCATCCGCAGGGCACTCGACCCGACGGGTCTGTTCAACCCGGGTAAGACCGTCTGATCCGGAGTCTATTCGCAGACCTCGAGTGGGCCGTAGGCCGCGTCGAGTGGGCCGTTGGCCGCGTCGAGTGGGCCGTTGGCCGCGTCGAGTGGGCCACCAGGTTCTGAGAACTTGACATTCTCCTGCGGTGTCAGACTGCAGCGGTAGGCTGAGGGGTTCCGATAGATCTATTCGTCGAATGTGATTGTCACGCAACATATTTCTTTGTTCGAACGGTTGTGCGAATAGACTTTCGGACCTATGCTCAAGTCATGGATATCGGGGGAATCCGCACAGCGTTGACTGTGCTTGCGCAGGGGTCGCCACCTGAGGCTGATGGGGAGTTGGCTGAGCAGGTGGTGGCATTGATTGGGGTGCGTCATCTGGTCGATCATGTGTTGTCGGTGTGGGCGGGGGCTTTGGATTGTCGGGGTGTTGCCAAGAGGTTGGGCGAGTCGTCTACTGCAGCATTGTTGATGACAGGTGGTCTGGCGCCGGGATGTTCACACCGGATGGTGCGGATCGGGCGCGGGTTGACGGCATTGCCGCGGGTAGCTGCTCATGCCGGCGACGGTGACTTTTCCGGGGAGCAAGTCGATGCAATCGTGCGGGGTGTCGCCCATGTTGAACGGGCGGTTCCGGGTTTACCGGGCGCGGCGCGGGAGGCGTGTATCAACGGGCTGCTGGGGCAGGCGTGGTCGGGGGCGACACCATCGCAGATCTCCGAACGCGCTCGTGGCGATGCGTTCGCGCTCGCGTGCGAAGCCGGGGTGGTGCCGGTAGCGGAAAACGCTGCACTGAACCAGGTGTCGATCGGCAAGGAATCAGATGGTCGGGTGCGTGGCCGGTTCGATGTTGATGCGGTGTTCGGGGAGAAACTGTTGACCGGGTTGGATCCGTTGACCCGGCCGGTACCAGCCGAGGATGGGACGCCGGATCCGCGGTCGGCAGAGCAGAGGATGGCCGAGGGTTTGGAGCGGTTGATCGATGCGTATCTGCAGGGCGAAGATCGCCCGACGGTGGGTGGGGTGCGTCCGCATGTGACGATGACTGTCGATGCGCGCGAGTTGGCCGGTGAAGGCCCGCATCCGCCGGGCCTTCATGGGTCGGTGGATGAGTACACCGCGTTTCTGAACGAGAAGGGTTATTCGAGTCCGTTCCGGTTGCAGTGGATGGGACGGATCAGTGGTGAATCTGCCCGCATGCTGGCCTGTGATGCCACGTTGACGTCGATGATTCTCAACGGCGAACGCGTACCGCTTGATGTCGGGCGTGAGCACCGCACTGTAACGCCGGCGATTCGTAAAGCGTTGTTGGCCCGGGACTGTGGCTGCGCTTTCCCAGGATGCGGGCGCCCAGCGGGATGGACAGACGCTCATCACATCGAACACTGGTCCAAGGGCGGCAAGACCAGCCTGGACAATACCGTCCTGTTGTGTCGCCATCACCACCGAATGGTCCACCACCAGGGATGGGACGTGAACATGGGTGACGACGGCCATCCGTGGTTCACACCGCCTGAACACATTGACCGACAACGGCTACCGCGACCCTCGCACCGACAAACGGCGGGAGGTCTTTCGACCGCAGCCTAGAACACAATCTCGGCTATAGACCGCAGGACACTCGACCGTCAGACCAGCACCTTGACAACTTCACAGTGTGAAACGCCTTCAGGTCAGGCCGGACCGGTTGCCACCGGGTTGGCGGCGTCAGAACTCCACTGCGACCACGAGCCGGGGAACAGTGCAGCGTCGACGCCGGTGATTTTCAGCGCGACCAGGTCGACGGCCGCTGTGACTCCTGAGCCGCAGTAGACACCGACCGGCGCGGAACCGTCGGCACCGGCGGAGGCGAACAGCTCACGCAATTGGTCTGCATCACGGAAGGTTCCGTCTTCACCGAGGGTCGCGGTACTCGGCGCGTTCCCGGCGCCGGGGATGTGTCCGGCGACCGGATCGACGGGCTCGACCTCTCCGCGGAAACGTTCGGGTGCGCGGGCATCAACCAGAACACCCGAATCGCTGAACGTGGCGACTTCCTCGGCGGTCAGGGTGGCGAGGGCCCCTTTGTAGAGATCGGTGTGCGCCAGCGTGACGTCGCCGTCGGCCGGCGACTCAGCACCCTTCGCCAGCTCCTCACCGGCAGCCACCCACGCACTCAGGCCGCCGTCGAGGATGCGAGCGCCGGTGACGCCGGCGGCAGTGAGAACCCACCAGGCGCGGGCAGACCCGGCACGGTTCCAATCGTCGTAGATCACCACGGGCACACCGTCGTTCAGGCCCCACCGGCGAGCCGCCGCCTGCAGAGAGTCACCACTGGGCAGGGGATGGCGGCCACGGCCGGTGACCGAATGGTCGGACAGTTCCGTCTCGAGGTCCACGTACACCGCGCCGGGGATGTGCCCGGCCTGGTAGTCGTCGCGGCCGTCCGGACGGTCGAGCCGCCAACGCACGTCGAGCACGGTCACCGGAGCGTCACCGGCAATCAGCGACGCCAATTCGGTTGTGGTGATCAGGACTTCGTCGCGCGAGGTCATCAGGCAACTCCTTGTAGGTGTGTTCCGGCGTCGCCGGCCTTGTCGGCAACCGTCCGGTAGTGCGCAGTGACCGCTTCGACGGCAGCCTGCTCGACATCGGGGTCGATGCCGCGCCGGGCGACGAGCCGGACGTCGATGTCGCCCATATCCGGCAACTCCTGGACCTCCACGAGGCCGTCGGGAACCGCGCCCGAAAACGGTAGCAGGGCGATTCCGAGACCGGCACGCGCAGCAGCGAGAACCCCGTCGAGATTCCCGGACTCGGCACTGACCGTGACCGCGTAACCGAGGTCGTCTAGCTGAGCGAGCGCGCGGCGCCGCAGTCCGCACGGTTCCTCGAAGGCCACCAACGGAATCGAGCCGTCGACCTCGGTGATGTCCCATCCTGTCGCCGCCACCCACCGGAGCGCGAGCGCTCCGACTTCTGTGCCGATCGGCTCGGCGTTGCCGCCCAGCACCACGGCGAGATCGATCGCGCCCTTGGTAACCGATTCGGCCAGCGAGGTGGACCGCTCGATGCGGAACTGCAACCAGACGTCCGGGTACGCGCCACGTAGCGCAGTCAGCAGTTCAGGCAGCAGACCATCCGCAGCGTGTTCGGTGGAACCGATGGTGAGCTTGTCGGGCACCGCCATCGAGAATCGTTGCAGCACCTCGTCTTGCGCCGCAAGCAACTTTCGGGCCTCCAGGACCAGGCGCTCCCCGGCTGCGGTGAACCGGGACCCGCGGCCGTCCTTGACCACCAGGGACTGCTTCAGTCGCTTCTCGAGCAGGCGGACGTGCTGGCTCACCGTCGGCTGACTCAGATGGAGAGAATCTGCCGCGCGTCGAAAGCCCCCTGTTTCGGCTATCGCGACAAGGGTGCGCAAATGCACCAAGTCCAACGGATCCGCCATCACACACTCACCTGTTCCCGCAAAGTCCTGGCCTGAGATATCTGGGTATGGACTACAGAATCCTCTATCGGCGCCGACGATGCACAGTTTGATTCGCAGAGCGTAAAACCCTGGCGCAACGGCCGGACTTAGGGCTATCTGATGGCATCGGCGAATGCTCTGACCTGCACCGATGAGATCAGTACAACCAATTGATTCCGATCGGCAATACGAATCGGAATTGGTGATCTCAACCCTGGTTCAGACGCCTGAACGCCCCTAGCATCCATTTCCGAACCAGGCCCGGTCTTTCGGTCCTGCTCGCCACAGACACGTCAGGAAGGACCCCCCACATGACCGCCGATCCGTCCCAGGAGTCGTTGCCGGTGCCGGCCAGTGCCGCATCGAAGGTCGAGTTCATCAGCCTCACGCACCTGAACCCGTCCACCGAGCTCAACCCGATCCCGTCTCGTGGCATCGACCTTCCGTTCTTCCGTCGCTACGTCCGGTCCCTCGAGGACGGTGGCTTCGACATGACGCTGCTGCCGTACGGGTCCAACACCGCCGACTCGTTCGTGATGGCGTCGGCCGTAGGCCAGCTCAGCGACACGATCAAACCGATCGTCGCTCTGCGTCCCAACACGGTGTTCCCGACGGTGGCTGCGCAGCAGCTGGCTACCCTCGACCAGCTGACCGAGGGTCGCGCGCTGGTCCACCTGATCTCTGGTGGCAACGACGCCGAGCAGGCCCGCCAGGGTGATTACCTCACCAAGGAGCAGCGCTACACCCGCACCGACGAGTTCGTCGACATCCTGCGGGATTCGTGGACCAAGACAGAACCGTTCTCCCACAGTGGAACCCACTACAAGTTCGACAACTTCGGTCCCGGCTTCGCGCCGTACGGCGCGCAGGTCCCGATTTCGATCGGCGGACAGTCCGACGCCGCCTTCGAGATCGGCGGACGCAAGGCCGACATCTTCAGCTTCTGGGGAGAACCGTTGGCGGACATCAAGAGCCAGATCGAGCGCGTACACCGCATCGCCGCTGAGTCCGGCCGCACAGACCGGCCGCGCATCTGGGTCACGTTCCGTCCCATCATCGACCGCACCGACGATCTTGCCTGGGCCAAGGCTCACGACTACGTCGACCGTATCGAGGCCAACTTCTCGAAGAACCCTGTGTACAAGGCCATCGCAGGCAACACCCCGCAGAACGTGGGATCTCAACGTGCACTGGACTTCGCGAACCGTAAAGACATCTACGACCGGGCGCTGTGGACCCGGACCGCGGCAGCCGTGAACGGTGCAGGCGCGTCCACGGCTCTGGTCGGCAGCGCCGAGACAGTCGCCGCGGCGATCCTCGACTACATCGACCTGGGCGCCGACCTGGTGTCGATCCGCGGCTACGACACCCTCAATGACGCCATCGACTACGGCCGTTACGTGGTGCCGCTGGTTCGTCAAGAACTCGCCCACCGCGAGGCCACCGGCAAGCGCGGCACCCTGCAGGCCGATCACCTCGGCGCCTTCGCGACGGCCGGCCAGGCATGACCGTCACCTCGGTGCGGGGCATGACGCTCCCAACGCCCGACCTCTCGCCGTCGGGTCTCAAGGCGCTGACCGCCGAAGTCGCCTCCACCGCTGAGCAATACGACCGAAGTGGAGATATCCCGGTGGCCGGCCTGGCTGCCGCCCACCGCGGTGGGTACCTCACGGCAACCGTGGCAGCACGGTTCGGTGGTCCCGAGGCCGGACCGTTCGAGGTTGTGCAGATCCTCTCCGCGCTCGGCGAAGGCGACCCGTCTGTGGCACTCATCGCCGCCAACAATCTGGCAATCCACCAGATGCAGGCGGCCACGGACTCGTGGCCCGCCGACCTCTACGACGACCTGCTCCGGCAGTCGGTGCAGGGACCGGCCCCGGTCAACGTGATCCGCGCCGAACCGGAACTGGGTGCACCGGCCCGCGGCGGTCTGCCCAAGACCATCGCGCGGCGGACCGCAAACGGTTGGACCCTCGACGGCCGCAAGACCTTTGCCACCGGTGGGACGGCACTGGCGTACCACCTGGTCTGGGCGATCACCGATGAAGAGGAGCCGAGGGTCGGGCACGTGATCGTTCCCGCCCACTCCGCCGGGATCACTTGGCACCAGACCTGGGATCACCTGGGACTGCGCGCCTCCAACACCCACGACGTCAGCTACGCGGGTGTCGAGGTCGGCGAGGAGAACTTCCTCGAGATCCCGAAGACCGATGGCGTCTACCGCGATCCCGCAGTGGCCACCGGCCCAACGGGTTTCGGCCATCCCGCGCTGTACGTCGGAGTTGCGCGGGCGGCCCGTACGGCATTCGTGACATACGCCCGTGAACGCGTACCGACCGCGTTGGGCCGTCCCATTGCCGAGACCGAACGCATCCAGGCCATCGCCGGTGAGATCGAAGCCCAGATAGTGCAGGCCGAAACCCTGCTCTACGGAACACTTCTGCGCGTCGCCGCCGACGATCCCGCCGTATCGGCAGGCCTGTCACTGGTCAAGGTCCAGATCGCCCGGTCGGTGATCGCCGCGGTCCAGACCGCGGTCGCCGCACTCGGCAACGCCGCACTGACCCGGCACAATCCGCTCGAACGACACCTGCGCGATGTGCTCTGTGTTCGCGTGCATCCGCCCCAGGAAGACACCGCTCTGCTGGCCGCCGGTCGCGCACTCCTGCGCGGCTGATCCCGCTCGACCGCTTCATCAACTCACCCGAAAGAAGAACCACGACAATGCGTCAACACACCCGCACGAGATCCGGCCGCTGGAAGGTCGCAGGCGCGCTCGCCCTGATGTCGACCCTGGTCGCGACCGCGTGCAGCTCCGGCGGAAACGCCGAATCCGGCCCCAGCGGCGACGCCGCCAATCCCGTGCGCGGCGGCACCCTCGACATCGCCTACTTCCCGGACAACCCCACCTTCACCTGTGTTGACCCGTTTCAGACCTACTGGATCGAGCATCGGGGCGTCATCCGCAACATCGCCGACTCCCTGACCGACCAGAACCCCGACACCGGCGAGATCGTGCCGTGGTTGGCCACCAAGTGGGAGATCAGCCCCGACGGCCTCGATTACACCTTCACCCTGCGTGACGGCGTGACCTTCTCCGATGGAGCACCGCTGAACGCCGAGGCCGTCAAGGCCAACTTCGACGCCTTTGTTGCATTGGCAAAGTCGAGCGGCGGCACCGCCTTCGGCGCCAGCTACATCCTGGGCCTCGAGTCCACCGCTGTGGTCGACCCCTCGACCGTGAAGTTCCACTTCACCCAGCCGAACTCGTCCTTCCTGCAAGCGACGTCCACCACAAACCTCGCCCTCATCTCGCCGGCGTCATTCCAGAAGACCCCGGAAGAGCGGTGCCTCGGCCAGTTCAGCGGTTCCGGACTGTTCAAGCTCGACAACTACACCCCCGGCCAGGGCATCTCGCTCAGCAGGCGGGCCGGATACACCTGGGGATCGAGCCTCAACAAGAACACCGGCGAGGCGTACCTCGATTCGGTCAAGTACAGCTACGTCGCCGAAGACAGCGTCCGCACCGGCAACCTGGTCAGCGGCGCCGTCGACATCACCTGGCCTCGTAACCCGCTCACCGTCGAAGATCAGGAACTGATCAAGAACTCCGGTGGCTACATCGAATCCCGGTCGCTGCCGGGTGTCTCGAACACATTGTTCCCCAACGTCAGTGCCGGCAAGCCCCTGTCCGATCCGCAGGTCCGTCAGGCGCTGTACAAGGCGACCGACCTCAAGACCAACGCGGCCACGGTCTACGGCCCCGACTACCCCGTCGTCGAAGGTGCATTCGACCTCACCACGCCGTTCTTCCAGTCGCAGGCAAGCAAGCTGGGCTTCGATCCCGAAGGTGCCGGCAAGCTGCTCGACGCCGCCGGCTGGACCAAGCCCGCCGGCAGTGAGTACCGGTCCAAGAACGGTCAGCAGCTGACCCTCACCCTGCCCGTCGTCGGACAGTTCGCCGCCGGTAACGAGCTCCTGCAGGATCAGTGGCGCCAGGTCGGTATCGACCTGCAGCTGAAGGTGGTTACTCAGGCCGAGTCGATCGGTCTTCTCAAGAGTGGTGGCTACGATCTGATCGGAACCTACTTCACCCGCGCCGATCCCGGTGCGCTGCAGTTCATCCTGGTCGAAGCGCTCGCCAACCAGAAGGCAATTGCCAAGAATGCGGCCACCCCCGAGGTGGCGGCGCAGATCCAGCAGTTGTTCACGAAGGCCGTGCAGACCACCGATGAGGCCCAGACCAAACAGGCCTATGACGATCTGCAGAACCTGCTGATCGATCAGGGTGTCAGCTTCCCGCTGTTCGAACGCCAGCAGTTGGCCGGCGTCAGCAACAAGGTCAACGGCTTCCGATTCACGTCCGAGAGCTTCCTGGCTCTCAATGACACGTTCCTGCAGCCGTAATCGACCACGCATCAACCGAGCTCGACCGGTTGGCCCCGGGTGACGACCACCGGGGCCAACCGCCACAGGAAGGAACCGCAGCCATGCGCAGGTACATAGCAGGCCGAATCGCCCAGGCGGTTGTGGTGTTGTGGGCCGCATTCACGTTGACGTTCGTGATCCTCTATCTCTTGCCGAGCGATGCCGTCGGCATCCAACTGGGCGCGGCCGGACTCGATCCGGACACCATGTCGCCTGAAGAGTTGCTGGCGGTCAAGTCCAAGTACGGACTCGACAAGTCCATGATCGATCAATACTTCTCACTGCTGAGCGGCGCCGTCCGCGGAGAATGGGGGCTGTCGATCTCCAAGCAGGCACCGGTATCCGACCTGATCGCCGAACGCCTCGGCGGCACACTGACCCTCAGTGTGGTGGCCGGGCTACTCGCGGTCATCGCCGGGACCGTCCTCGCGTACCTCGCCGCGTTCGTCCAGTTCAAGCCCGTCCGGATTTTGCTGGACCGCTTGCCCGCGTTCGGCGTTGCGGTTCCGTCCTTCCTGATCGCCCTGATCCTCATCCAGGTCTTCGCATTCAACCTCGGCTGGTTGCCCTCGCAGGGATCGGGTGGTGCCGAGTACCTCATCTTGCCGGTGATCACGATGGCCATCCCCACCACGGCGGCGTTGGCGCAGGTGCTGACCCGGAGTTTCAACGAAACGCTGAGCGAGCAGTACATCGCGACGGCCCGGGCCAAGGGCCTGTCCCGCGGTGCCGTCCAGCGCAGGCATGCGTTCCGCAACGCCGCCCTACCGGCGCTGACCATCTTCGGCCTGCTCGTCGGAGTGACGGTGACGAGCGCCATCGTGACCGAGACCGTGTTCAACCGCAACGGGATCGGCAAGCTGGCGCAGGAAGCGGTTCTCGCCCAGGACATCCCGGTGGTACTCGCCATTGTGACGTTAGCCGCCGCCGCGTTTGTCCTGGTCAACCTGATCGTCGATCTCCTCTATCCGCTGCTCGATCCTCGCATCGCCCACACGACGAAAGTCCGCACGAAGACAAAGGTGAGCTGACATGACCGAGACGCTGAAAGACCGCATCGACACATCCAGCTCGAGTGCCAGTGCACTGGGGATCGATCTGCCGGTGGAGCGGCCTGTCGCGAAACCCGACCATTCGCTGACTCCGCCGGGCGCAACCGAACCCGGAGGACGCTGGGGTCCGTTGCGGGAAACCACGGCTAAAGCTGTTCGGCGGCCTCTGTTCGTTTTGACCGTGCTGTTCATCGCGTTTGTCGGGGTGTCGGCGTTCTTCCCTTCCTGGTTCACTTCCTACGACCCCTACCGCACCGCCCCGGCCGACCGACTGTTGGCGCCGAGCACAACTCACCTGTTCGGTACCGACGAAATGGGCCGCGACCTGTGGACGCGGACACTGTACGGATCAACCCTGACGATCGAGGCGGCTCTGATCGCCCTGGCCATCGCAGTCGTGGCCGGACTCACGCTCGGCGTGATCTCGGGATTCTTCAGCGGCGTCACGGATTCGGTGATCATGCGCTTCGTCGATGTGCTGCTGGCCATTCCCGGTCTGCTGCTGGCCTTGGCGATCGTCACCGCGCTCGGCTTCGGGACCGTCCCCGTCGCCATCGCCGTGGGCATCGGCATCGTCCCCGGTTTCGCCCGGACGACCCGCGCCGAGGTGCTGAGGGTCAAGACCCTCCCCTACGTGGAGGCGGCCCGTGCGGGTGGCGCCTCGTGGACGCGGGTCCTGTTGCGGCACATCTTGCCCAACTCGTGGGGCCCGGTCGCCGTCCTCGCAGTCCTGGACTTCGGTGTCGCGATCATCGCGATCGCTGCACTGAGCTTCCTCGGCTTCGGTGCCGCACCACCGCAGGCCGAGTGGGGCACCCTCGTCTCCACCGGACGCAACTTCCTTGTCACCGCCCCGTGGGTCTCGCTGATGCCTGGTCTGTTCATCGCGATCACAGTGCTTTCGCTCAACCACATCTCCAAGACCCTTCAGGAACTCGAACGATGACCACCAACCTCAGCAAGTCGACATCTGGTGCTCGCGTCCCGATCGTCGACATCCGTGGCCTGAACATCGGGTACCGACGGAACCGGCAGGTGACGCCCGCCGTCCACAACTTGGATCTGCAGGTGAATCCCGGAGAGGTGGTTGCGGTCGTCGGCGAGTCGGGTTCCGGCAAGACCACCACCGCGAACGCGATCATCGGGTTGTTGCCCGCCAACGGGCGAGTGACGTCTGGATCGATCAAGGTCGGCGGCGTGGAGATCGCCGGCGCCAAGGAGAAAGTGGTTCGACGACTGCGTGGTTCGGTGGTCGGACTCATCCCGCAGGACCCGATGGTGGGGCTGAACCCCACTCAGCGCATCGGCGTGCAGGTCGCTGAAGCCGTGAAACTGCGTGGTGTCCGAGGGGCCGAGATCGGTGACGCGGTTGTCGACGCGCTCACCAAAGCGGGCCTCGACGACCCCGCCGAACGGATCCGCCGCTACCCTCACGAACTCTCCGGAGGTCAACGTCAGCGCGTTCTGATAGCGATCGCCCTCGCCGGCAAACCCGATCTGATCATCGCCGACGAACCGACCAGCGCGCTCGACGTCACGGTGCAGGCCCGCATCCTCGACCACCTCGAGTCACTCGTGCGCGACACCGGCACCGCCCTGTTGATCATCACGCACGATCTGGCTGTTGCCGCGGACCGTGCCGACCGGGTGATCGTCATGCAGCACGGGCACATCGTCGAAGAGGGTTCGCCGGCAAGCATTCTCGTCGAGCCCGACAACTCGTACACCCGCCGGCTGATAGCCGCGGCACCCGCGCTCGCCCAGGGCGGCGTCATCACACCCCGTTTTGTGGTCGCCCCCGACCAGGTCGAGGTCGACAATCCCATCATCGAACTCGACTCGGTGACAAAGCGATTCGACGTCAGCGGGGGCGAGCCGTTCACTGCCCTCGACGGCATCTCCGTTCGCGTCGCCGCCGGACGGACCCACGCCCTCGTCGGAGAGTCCGGATCGGGCAAAACCACCACTCTGCGCGTCGCCATGGGCTTGGAGAAGCCGACGTCAGGCCGGGTTCGCTTCGACGGCACCGACATCACCGATCTTTCCTGGCGTGAACTCCGACCGCTGCGCCGCAGATTCCAGCTGGTTCATCAGGATCCGTTCGCCTCACTGGATCCACGTTTCACCGTGCGCGACAGCATCATCGAGCCGCTGGTGTCGTTCCGGATCGGTGATCGCCGCTCCCGCCATCACAGGGCCGCGGAACTGCTCGACCAGGTGGGACTCCCCCGCGACCACCTCGATCGGTTGCCGGTCGAGTTGTCGGGTGGGCAACGCCAACGGGTGGCCATTGCCCGTTCCCTGGTGCTCGAACCCGAAGTGGTGCTCCTCGACGAACCGGTGTCGGCGCTCGACGTCTCGGTGCAGGAACAGATTCTCGAACTGCTCGCCGAACTGCAGGAGCGTCTCGGCCTGACCTATCTGTTCATCTCCCACGACCTCGCCGTGGTCGCTCAGGTGGCGCATACAGTGTCCGTGTTCGAGAAGGGCAAGATCGTCGAATCCGGTTCCGTTGCAGACGTATTCCAGCACCCGGCGAACCCGTATACCCAGCGTCTGCTCGACGCCATTCCAGGCAAACGCGCAGCCGCGCGCACCGCTTCGCTGACCCACTGATCAACCGAACTTCCACTCTCGCTGTACCGACCCGAACCGAAAGGCATCACGGTGACCACTTCCGCCACCACAACAGACCACTGGCTCGGTCAGTGGCATCTCTGGCGCGCCGACCGCGACGTCGCCGCAACCGCACCCCACGGTCTGGCTTCGGTCACCGGCACGTACTGGCTCGATGATCAACCGCAGACCATCAATCCGCTTACCGGCTCGTGGACCGCCGTCGACGGCACGGCCGTTGTCAGCCGTCCCGGCGAGGCCGATGCCTCCCTCGAGCCCGGAGCGAAGCAGGATTTTGATGACGTGACGGTGGCTGTGCTCGCCCGGGCAGGACGCGTGGCGGTCCGGGTCTTCGACCCGCAGGCACCCACCCGCCTGGCACTGTCAGGCATCAAAGCTTTTGACCCGGATCCGTCCTGGGTTCTGGAGGGGACCATCGAACTCGACGATGACGAATTGCCGTTCGATCACGTCGACGGGTTCGTCGGGTCCAAGGCCACCGCGACCATACGGGTGACGGTGGATGGGGCGGCGCTTACGTTGTCGGGCATTGCGAGGCCGGACGGGGGCGCTCAACTCGTGTTCGCCGACTCGACAAACGGCAGCGAAACACAGCGGTTCCGATTTCTTGACGTCGAACCGGCGGATGCGGACGGCCGCGTGGTGGTGGACTTCAACCGGGCTTACCTGCCACCCTGCACGTTCACCGATCACTATCTGTGTCCGCTGCCGCCGCAGAACAATCGGTTCGAGTTCCCGGTACGGGCCGGCGAACGCCGCCTGATCACCAAGGGCTGACCAGGCGGCGGCCGGTTCTTTCGGGTCAGACGCGCTCGAGAACCACCACGGGGATGGGACGCGACGTCTTGGTCTGGTACTCGTCGTAGTCCGGCCACACCTCGACCATGCGGGACCACATCGCCGGTTTCTCCTCGTCGTTGGCCACTCGCGCTCGAACGGCAATCCGCTCGTCTTTGACCTGGATCTCCGCTTCGGGGTTGTCCTGCAGATTGAGGAACCAGGCAGGCGGCGCGTCTGCCCCACCCTTCGATGCCACCACCAGATAGGCATTGTCTTCCCAGGTGCGGAAGATCAAGGCATGTCGTCGCTCGTCGCCGGACTTTCGCCCCTTGGTGAACAGGATGAGGATCTCGGTCCCCTTCCAGTGGAAGCCTTCTTCCCCGTTCGTCTCGAGATAACGCTGGACGTGCGCTTCGCCGTGTAGTTCATCAACATTTGCCATCACTACAGCGTGCCAGCGAAGTTGAGATCAGTCGAGCATGTGCCTGATGTCGTCGGCACTGACGGTCGATGAGAACATGTTCCCGTCGTCGACCACAGCACTGAACAGCTCACGTTTCCGGTTCTGTAGCGCAACAACTTTCGCTTCGATGGTGTCGGCCGACACCAGCCGGTACACGGTGACCGGACGGGTCTGGCCGATCCGATGAGTACGGTCGACTGCCTGCGCCTCGGCTGCCGGATTCCACCAGGGGTCGCACACGAAGCAGTAGTCCGCTTCGGTCAGGTTGAGTCCGAAACCACCCGCTTTGAGGCTGATCAGGAAGACCTTGGTGGTGCCCTCGGTGAACGCGCTGACCGCCTCGGCGCGTTCGCGCGACGACAGTGAGCCGTCGAGGTAGCTGTACGTGATGCCGTCACCGTCGAGTCCGCGCCGCAGCACATCCAGGAAGCCGGTGAACGAACTGAAGATCAGGGCACTGTGCCCCTCGGCGATGAGCTCGGGAAGCTGCTCTCGGATGAAGTCGACCTTCGCCGACGCAACCTCGGCGTCGGCCGGATCGACGAGCCCGGCGTGCAGACTCAACTGCCGGAGCATGGTCAACGAGCGGAAGATCTGGAAGCGGTTCTTCTCGAGGTCGCCCAGCAGCCCGAGGACGATCTCGCGTTCGCGCACCAGGCGGGTGTCGTAGATCTTGCGGTGCCTCGCCGACAGCTCGACGTGCAGTATCTGCTCCTGCTTGGCGGGGAGATCGCGGGCCACCTGATCCTTGGTACGTCGCAACATCACCGGTTTGATCCGCTTGCGCAGCACCGGGAGACGTTGGGGGTCTTCGCCTTTTTCGATGGGTTTGCGGAAGTAGTCTGCGAATGCCTTGGGGTCGGGGAACAGTCCCGGCACGGTGATCGAGAGCAGTGACCACAGTTCCATCAGGTTGTTCTCCATCGGCGTACCGGTGATGGCCAGCTTGAACGGTGTGTTCAGACGTCGCGCACACAGATGCGCTTTCGAGTTGCGGTTCTTGACGAACTGGGCCTCATCGAGCACCAGTGCCGCCCACTGCTGTTCGTCGTAGGCCGGGAAATCGATGCGCAGCAATGCGTAGGTGGTGATCACAACATCAGCGTCGGCGATGAGCTCGGCCAGGGGTGTACGCCCACGCGCTTGCGTCGCTGTGATGGTGACCGCTCGCAGATCCGTGAACCGGTGGCATTCCGACGCCCAGTTGTTCACCACACTCGTGGGTGCGACCACAAGGAACCGGCCGGTCTCACCATTCTCCCGGGCCCGGCCGAACAGGGCCAGCGTCTGCAGTGTCTTGCCCAGCCCCATGTCGTCGGCCAGTACGCCTCCGAAGCCGTTGTTCCACAAGAAGGATAGCCAGTTGAGCCCGTCGAGCTGGTAGTCACGCAGAGTCGCGTGAAGCATCGCCGGTGGTTGGACCGGTTCCGGTGGCCGTGCCGCACTGAGCGCCGCGATGCGCTCCTGCCACGTCTGCAGCTGTTCATCGACCACGCCGAGTTCGAGCAGTTCCTCCCACAGTGTGACGTTTGTGGGTACCGCGGGCACCCTCCCGGACTCGGCCTCACCGAGGACCTCCGCTTCGTCCATCAGCTGGCGCAGCTTCACGAGTTCGGGTGAGTCCAGCGGGAAGTAGACGCCCGATGGCAACAACATGTGCGTTGCGCCAGTGGACAATTCGGCGAGCACCTCCGCAATCGGCACCTGCTCACCGTCGACGTCCATGGTGATGTCGAGATCAAGCCAATCGGTGTCGGCGGATTGCGAGCCCGCGATGCGCAGCCGTGCCCGCTCGGTGACCTGCCGGTAACGCTGCGCCACCTCGGCGACCTCGACGATCAGGTCGTCGCGGCCTGCGAGTGCCGGCAGTACCTCGGCGCACAGCCGCGCCGTTTCAAGGGGGTTCAGGTGTACGTCGTGGCGCAAGAAATGCGTGGTGACACCGTTGACGGCCTCCTCGTAGTCGGCAGGTCCCACCTCGTCTGTCTGCCGGACCCGGCCGGAGCCTTGCTGTGCGTCGAAGGCCGCGATCAATCGTCGGCCGGCCGCGCCCGAGGTGAGGGCGACCGCAGCCAGCGCATCGCGAATCGACTCCCAGATCTGCTCCTCGACCACTCGGTCTCGCCACGACGGCTGTGTGCCGATGGCGTCGTCGAGGTCGCGAGGTGTGCTGTTGACGAGATAGCGCATCGCCCAATGGGTATGGGCGACATCGCCGGTGAAACGGACGGTTACCACCGGCGTCGGGCCAGAGATGGTGGGCGCCACGAACACCGAGTCGTCGACCCGGATCGGTACCGACTCGCGAAGCCGAGGCAACACCACATCGGCGAATCTGGAGACGTCCGCGGCGGGGATGACGATCGGTTGGTCACCGTGCAGCAACGCCGCGGCGGGCGCGTCGGCCGAGTCGAAGGGGGCGAGGGTGAGTACACCATCGGCATCGAGATGACCGATCCCGTGCGGATCGCCCTTTCCGAGAATGGTCACCTCAGACGTCGGCACCACGTTTCCGTCGATGGTCACCTCGACCGAGACGTGGGCATCGGCACCGACCTCTCCGCTGACCGAGACGGTGAGACCAGCCCGTTTGGCAACCTGCACGGTGTTGATCCCCGAGGCCGGATCGCCGAGCAGAGGGATATCCGCTGCTGCTGCCGCGTCTAATTGTTGCCAGATGGTGGCAGGCGTGTCCGCCAGGATCAGCCCGTGCGGAAGCCCGTACGGGGTGGTGCGCATGGAGTCGCGCGCCATCGACTGCAGCACCGAGAGCTGCTGTGCCGCAAATGTTCCAGGCCTGAGGTCAACGATGGCCGGCCAGTCGACACCGGACTTGATCCAGGCGCTCCGGGTGCCCGGTCGCATCGGCCGCAACGCGAGCTGGGCCCGGCGAGCGCGCGATGCGAACAGCGAAGGCACGCTGAGGAACGCCTGCAGCGCAAGCTTTTCCGGAGGTTTCGGGTGGTTTTCGGAATAGAGCACCTGCAGCGTGCGCTCCCAGTGCGGCGAACGCTCGACTGGCGGAGCGGCTGCGGCGGCGGCCTCATCCGCGAAGGTCAGCAGTAGCGCGACGGCATGCTTGCAGAAATAGCCAACAGGACACGTGCATCCGGCATCGGCGAGCTTCCAGCCAGGACCGAGGTGGCTGAAGACGACGCGCACCGAATACGTGGCGACGCCCGTGCCCTGACAGCGGCCGGTGAGTCTGCGTTTGTCGTCGTCCCATTGCACGGCGGCGACACGGTGTTGTCGCGCATACGCCGACCCACGCTGGATCGCCCCGGTGTCGAAGTCGCCCTTCAACGCGTCCGGGGTGATGGTGTGCGCCCACTCGGTGGTCATTGGTTGCAGGTTATCGCCGCACGCAGACACGACCAGGCCGGCCGGGGTCAGACCTGCAAATCGGCTTGACGCGGCGGGGCGCTCTTGGGACGTTGTGCGTGCACCGACGACAAAGGGACTCACCGTGGACCAACTCAATCGCCGCAAGGAACGTCAGGGCGACCGCGCTCTGCTCGATCAGATTCTCGACGAAGCCAAGGTGGCCACCGTGACCACAGTGGTCGACGGCCTGCCGTGGTCTGTTCCCATGCTCTTCGCTCGGCACGGTGACGAGATCCTCCTGCACGGTTCCACGGGAGCGGGCGCTCTGCGACACATCGCGGCAGGTGCCCCGGTGGCGCTGTCAGCGTTCATCGCCGATGGACTCGTGGTGGCCGACACGCTCTTCGATCACTCCATGAACTACCGGTCGGCAGTTGTTCGCGGTGTCATAGAGAAGTCGTCGCTCGACCCGGCGCAGGCCCTGACCGCCCTCAGTGACAGCATTCTCCCGGGCCGCAGCGCCGAGGTGCCACCGCACACGAGCAAACAACTGGCCGCGACACTGGTGCTGTCACTTCCCATCATCGATGGGCAATGGATCACGAAGGCGCGCAAGGGCGGCCCCGGTGACGACGATGCTGCCGGCTGGACCGGCGAGGTGCCGATGCGAGTGGTCTACGGCGAGCCGGTCACCCATACCGCCGGTGATGTTCCCGAGTCGGTGCGGCGGTTGGGGTGACGAGGCGGCCAAATTCGCTCCACTCGCCTGCGTTCGAGCCTGTTGCACCGGGCTCGAACGCAAATAGGTGGAGCGAACTCAGTCGGCGGGTCGAGCTCGGGTGATTGTCAGAACCCTCTCCTACAATCGAACACATGAGCGAAACGGCCGATCTGATCGCCGCCATCCAGCAGCTGGATGCCGGCGAGTTGGTGGCCGTTCGCGAGGCCGTCTCGCAGCAACTGCTGACGGTGCCGTTGTCGTCGATGACCGACGACGAGGTGGTCGCGGCCACTGCCCTGGTCGAGACGGGCGCGCGCCGAGATGATGCCGTGAAGATTCGGTGGGCGGTGGAACTGCGTGAGCGTGGTGTCGCGGCAAAGCGAGGACTCAAGCCGGCCAGGTTTCTGTCGACACTGCTGCGGCTCACCCCCTCCGAAGCCAGCGCGCGCAGCAAAGCCGCTGAGCGGTTGAGGTATTGGCACGAACTCAACGGCGAACCGCGGCCCGCCGCGTATCCGGCCGCAGCGGCGACGATGGACGCCGGCGAAGTAGAGTTTGCGCACTACCGGGTGATTCATCGCGCACTGGCCAAGTTGCCCACTTCTCTACGGACGCCAGAACACTGGTCGACCATCGAATCGGATCTGGCTAACCAGGCCTGCGCGCTGTCGCCAGATCAGCTGGAAAGCGTTGCGCAGCGGTTGCTCGCCTATCTCAACCCCGATGGCGAGTTCACCGACGACGCCGACCGGGCCCGCCGACGCGACCTGACGCCGGGGCGCCAAGACATCGACCACATGAGTGGGATCTCCGGAACGCTCGATCCGGCAACCCGTGCACTCTGGGACGTTGTCGCGGCGAAATGGGCGCAGCCAGGCATGAACAACCCCGACGACCCCGAATCACCCGGTGGCGACGCCGATCTCGCTGACAGTACGGTTCTCGCTGCTGCCGCTGAACGAGACAACCGGACACAGGGTCAACGCAACCATGACGCGTTCAAGAAGATGCTGGAGACGGTCGTCGGGTCGGGCACCCTCGGAAAGCACCGCGGACAGCCGGCCATCGTCGTGGCAACCATGACAGTCGACGAACTGGAGACCGAGACCGGTATTGCCACCACCGCATCGGGAGGCACTCTCCCCGTCCGGGATGCACTCGCGCTGGCAGGTAGCAACCGGAAATTCCTTGCGCTGCTCGACAACGCACACCGGCCGCTGTTCCTAGGCCGTGAAAAACGTCTGGCATCGGCGATCCAGCGAATCGCTCTGATCGCGGCCGAACGCGGATGTTCGCGGCCCGGCTGCGATCAGCCTGCC
This sequence comes from Williamsia sp. R60, assembly GCF_054063855.1. NCBI lineage: Bacteria > Bacillati > Actinomycetota > Actinomycetes > Mycobacteriales > Nocardiaceae > Williamsia > Williamsia sp. R60. The sequence goes on along the minus strand of NZ_JBSSGR010000002.1, from coordinate 757,033 downwards.
ACCCGCACCGCAGTGCATCACATGCACGAATGGAAAGACGGTGGACGCACCGACATCACCGTCCTGACCCTCGTATGCGACGGCGACCACGCTCAGGTCCACGACGGCGACGGTGGCTGGATCACCGAAATCATCACCTCCGGAACCGGACCCCCAGAATGGGTTGGACGCGTCGGGTGGAGGCAACGCGGCACCGACGACGCGCTAACTCCGAACGACACGCATTTCCCCGACCGGCGATACCAGCGAATGGTGGACGAACGGCGCAAAAAAGAAGAAGCTCACGCCGCATGGTTTCGCCAGCGAGCGAAAGATGAACTCGCCGAGCAGCAATGGCGGATCGAGCACCCGATCTGGCATCAAGAAGAACAACGCTGGCTCGACGAGGTGGCACAGCTACCCGACCCCTGCCCACCTCCGGAGAGTTGGTATGAGGATGTCGCCTAGACGGCTGGCCGGAACTAGGTCCAGGCAGTTCAAATCTCGACACCACCGATGCGCCGGAGGCGTTCCGTCCGCCACCCGGCGCGGGCTTCGACCGTGCTGTCGTCCAACGCATCGATCTCGGCGGCGAGCCGGTCACCCAGCTCCGACAGAAAGCCGCCCAACGCGGCCTCGGAGACCACCACATCCACGATGCCGGCGGCGTGCAAATCGGTCGCACGGATTCCCTGGCTCCGTGCCATGTCGGCTGCATGGTCGGTGTCCCGATAGACGATCAGGCTGGCGCCCTCCGGCGGCAGCGGAGACAGCCACGAGTTTTCCATGGCCACCACCCGATCCGCGGGGAACAGCGCCAGCGCGGCTCCCCCAGCTCCCTGACCCAGCAGCACCGCCACCGTCGGCACCGTCAACGCAGTCAACTCCGCGATGCAATGAGCGATCTCGTTGGCCAGGCCCGACTCCTCGGCGTCAGCGGACAGATCGGCGCCCGGAGTGTCGATCACCGTCACCAGCGGCAGATGCAGATTCTGTGCCAACCTCATACCCCGGCGGGCCAGCCGCAGGTCGGCAGGTCCCACCAGCGATCCGGGCACCTGACGGTTGCGGTCCTGCCCGACGACCACAACCGAATGCCCACCAAAGCGTGCCAACGCGAGAATGATGCCGCTGCGCGAATCCAGTTCGCCCCCACCGGCCAGTTCCACCGCCTCGTCGGCCGACTCGCGCAGCAACTGACTCACGCCTGGCCGGCCGGGATCCCTCGACTGCTCCACCACATCCCACGCCGACGACTCACTCACGGGCACCTCGGCCGGCGTGCCTCGGGAGCGCCCATCGCTCACCATCGGGTCGGCAAGCAACCTGATGATTCGCGAGGCCGTTGATCCCAGATCGTCCACCGGGACAACAAGATCGACCAAACCATGCGAGCGCAGATTCTCCGACACCTGTATGCCCCCGGGGAATGCCTCGCCGTACAAGCCCTCGTACACTCGCGGGCCGAGAAAGCCGACAAGAGCGCCCGGCTCGGCCAACGTCACATGTCCCAGCGAGCCCCACGACGCGAACACACCACCGGTGGTCGGATGACGCAGATACACCACGTATGGAAGGTGCGCGGCCTTGTGATCCACGACCGCCGCCGTGATGTTGACCATCTGCAGAAAAGCCGCAGTCCCCTCCTGCATCCGCGTCCCGCCCGACGCCGGAAGGGCGAGCAACGGCAGACCTTCAGCAGTCGCTCGGCGGATCGCCGTGACCACGCGACGTCCCGCGTCCCGGCCGATCGATCCGCCCAGAAAACCGAACTCACTGACAACAACGGCCACTCGCACCCCGTTGACGTCGGCTTCACCGCAGATGATCGACTCGTCGAGTCCGGTCTTCTCGCGGGCACGTCCAATGTCCTCGGCGTACCCGGCATCGTCGGGAAGCGCGGTGATCTGCGAGTCCCACGGGTGCCAACTGCCCTCGTCCGCGAGCTTGGCCAGCAATTGCGTCGCCGAGATGCGCTCGGGTCGATCCGTCCGATCAGTCACCCATCAACCGTAGAACCCTTGCCCACGGTTGCCAGGGCAGATGGCAGATTCCCGACCCACGGTCAGAAGTACTGGGCACCACCGTCGACCGAGATGTGTTCGGCAGTCATGAACGACGACTCGTCCGACGCCAGGAACGCGACCACGTTGGACACCTCATCCGGGTCTGCTGCGTACTGGTTGAGAAACGGTGTACCCATGGGCGCCAACCGCGGATTGGCTGCATTGGTCTCTTCGATGCGGGCCACCATGTCGCCCGACCCCATCGGGATGGCGACGGCGCCGGGATGCACGCTGTTGACCCTCACATTGTGCGCACCCAATTCGGCAGCGAACGCCCGGGTCATGCCGGTGACGGCATGCTTGCTGGTGGTGTAGTGCACCATGAAAGGCTGCACCTTTTTCCCGGCGTACGAGCTGATCAGGATGATCGACCCGCGTCCGCGCTCGACGAGGTGAGGCGCGGTAGCCATCACGGTGTTCCACACGCCGGTGACGTTGATGTCCATGTGATCGCGGAACATCTCCGGGGTCGCCTCGTTCCAGGTGGCCGGAATACAGATGCCGGCGTTGGCCACCACGATGTCGAGTCCACCCAACTGGGTCACCGCATCGGCGGCGAGGGACCGTAGCCCCTCGAGGTCGCGAACATCCCCCTGACGAAGAAGTGCTTTACGACCCTCGGCCTCGACCAAGCCCGCGGTCTCGGCGAGATCGGCCGGCGTCGCCGAGTCGTACGGAACACCCGGCAACGGCCCGGCAAGGTCAACACCCACGATGTCGGCGCCTTCACGTGCCAGCCGCACCGCATGCGCGCGACCCTGTCCGCGGGCCACTCCCGTGATGAATGCGACCCTGTTCGCCAGCCGTGTCACTACGTCCACCAATCGTTGTTCCCGCGGCACGTCGCGTCGCGAGTGCTCGAACAAACTGTATTGGCCTTCATGAGCTGCGCGGCTGTGTTCGCTGAGATGCCCTGTTCGCTCAGATGCACTTAACTTCGGCCTGAGTCGAATCCTTCCGCGGTATCGCGAATCAGCGAATGCTCACCGGCATGAGATTCGACGGCATGACTATTTCCACCGAGGCCCCCTGGGGGGCCGGAACACCGCGATGTACCGGCGCGACTGCCGGACAGTCATGACGTCGCCGCATCGTAATCACTCCGTATTCGATTCTCGAACAACATCATTCGCACAAACACAGGAGATCGTTGCATGAGCAACACCAACCGTTCCGTCGCCATCATCGGGGCAGGCCAAACAGGCGTCTCGGCGGCCGTCGGCTTCCTCAACGCAGGATTCGACGTGACCGTCTACAGCGAGCGTGATCAGCGGAGCCTGCTGCACGACGTATCCGCCACCGGTACCGCGGTGACGTTCGGCCTGTCACAGCAATCCGAGACCGCCTTGGGCGTCGACAACTTTGCCGGCCGGGCGCCGCAGGTCACCGGGATCAGCGCTCGCACCATCACGGGCAGCGGGCACGACTACACCGAGCTCCTCGACTTCGACGCCGAGTTCCCCGGATTCGAGGCGATCGGTGTCGACACCAGGCTCAAGGTCGACGAGCGTCTCACCCTGTTCCTCGAAAAGGGTGGCCGCTTCGTGGTCGAGAACGTCGATCCGGGCCGACTCGACTCCATCGCAGCCGAGAACGACCTGACCTTCGTCGCCACCGGCAAGGCCGGACTGTCCAGCCTGTTCACCGTCGACGAATCACGATCGCCCTACAAGAGCCCACAACGCAGCGTCCTCCTGCTCACCGTGGCCGGGCTGGGTCACGACCTAGATGTGTTCGCGCACCGCAGTCCCGCGGGCCCGAAGCACCAGGCGTTCAACTTCGCCGACCAGGGCGAGGGCTGGTGGGGCCCCTACCTGCACAAAGATGCCGGGCCGTCATGGTCGTTCCTCGGGTGGGCGCAACCCGGCAGTGAATGGGAACGCCGGTTCCAGTCGGTCACCGACGCGCATTCTGCCCACAAAGTAGTGATCGACTTGCATCGCGAATACTTCGATTGGGACCTGCCCGAGGTGCTCAGCACCCAGGTCATCGAGGAGGACCCACACTCCTGGCTCCAGGGAGCGGTCACGCCCACCGTGCGAAACGCGCTCGGGCACACAGCAAGCGGACACCGGGTGGTTGCTCTGGGTGATACGGCCGTGGCCTACGACCCCATCACGGGCCAGGGGGCGCAGAGCGGGTTCATCCAGGCCGCACAGTTCGTGGCCGCCGCCAAGGACCACGAGGGCGAGTTCGACGACGCCTGGATCATCGCCACCTACAACAACTTCCTGACCAGCCGTGTGGACGCCGCCAACCTCGCCACCCGGATCTTCCTGCGCGACCCGGTGTTCCAGGAATACGCTGCGGTGCTGTTCCCGGCCGCGGCAACCAATCCCAAGTTCGGCTCAGCGCTGTTCGGCCTGCTCTCGGATCCGTCGCCGGTGCTCTCCATCAACTCCGTGGACGACGCCAAGTCGCTGATCACCCAGGTGACCGGAGAGGACGCCGACTCCATCCTCGCGAAGTTCGAACCGGCAGGAAGGTTCTCACGGTCGACGTACCGTTCGCTGACCCCGGTCGGCTGAACACCTGAACCAACGGGGGCTGAACAAACCCAACGATGGCGGCGATCCGTGATGGATCGCCGCCATCGCCCGTTATTGTCAGCATCATGACTGTCGAAGAGCGGCGAGCGGATCTGGTCGACGCCGCGCACCGACTGGCCGCACGCCGCCTGGTGATCGGCACGGGGGGCAACCTGTCGGCGAGGGTCGACGATCGGGTGGTCGTCACAGCCAGTGGCGCTGTTCTCGAATCACTCACCGCCGACCAGTTGGTGGTGACAGACCTCGACGGGCACGTGGTCGAGGACACCGATCACGTCCCGACGTCCGAACTGCTCCTGCACCTGGAGATCTACCGCTCCACTGACGCGGCCGCGGTCGCGCACGCCCATCCGGTGGCTTCCATCGCGGTGGCCAACCTCGTCGATGAACTGCCTGCGGTGCATTACACCGCGGCGTTGGTCGGTGGCGCCGTGCGCGTGGCGCCCCACGAGATCTTCGGCACCCAGGAACTCACCGACGCGGTGGTCGAGGCGTTCACCGAGCGGACTGCCGCCCTGATGCGCAACCACGGTTCGGTCGCCTACGGCCCTACAGTCGAAGCAGCTTGTGAGCGCATCGAATTGGTGGAATGGCTGGCCGAGATCTACCTACGAACAGCCGCCGTCGGCGATGGCGCCGTGCTCAGCCGAGACCAGCTGATCGCGGTGGCCGTCGCCGCGGCGAACCGCGGCTACTCACCGCTACCCAGGAGATGATGCATGCAGGTCGTGACGTTCGGTGCCCATGTACTCGATGTGGTTGTCCACCCGGTTGATTCGATACCCGACGGCCAGGGCGCGGCCCTTGTCCCCCACATCCGGTTGGTGCCCGCGGGTCCGGCCGGCGGCACCGCCATCACACTGGCCAAACTCGGAGCGGTGGTGTCGACGGTCGGCGCCGTGGGTCGCGACGACTCCGCCGACCTGCTCACCACCATGCTGCAGCGACACGGTGTGGTCACCGAACACCTTCTGCGAGTGGATGATCAACCGACATCGATGAGCGTGTTGCCCATCCGCAGTAACGGCGATCGACCCGCACTGCACATGCCCGGCGCCAATCTGGCCTACCCGCTCGATCGTGTGCCGCTGGACCTTCTCACGTCCGCGGATCACGTGCACATCGGTGCGCCCGAGCTGCTCAACCCATCGGAACTGGCGGGCGTACTCGAACGGATCCGGGCTGCGGGCGTCCGCGTCTCGGCCGACATCCTGGCGCCCGGTGATCCTGGAGTGTTGGCGTGGATCGAACCCGTTCTGCCACACCTGGATTACCTGCTGCCGAACGACGAGCAGGTGCTGGGCTTCACGGGGGCCACCGACCTGGTCGACGGTTGTCGCGCCCTCATCGACCGGGGTGTTGCCTGCGTCGCAGCCACTGCCGGCGCGGACGGCGCCTGGGTTGTCACCGGCGACGGTGCCGAACACGCCGCAGCCACCGACGTCCAGGTTGTGGACACCAGTGGCTGCGGGGATGCGTTCTCGGCCGGGTTCATCGCGGGTCGTCTCCACGACCTCAGCCTGCTGCGGTCGGCGCACCTCGGTTGCGCGGTGGCCGGAGTGGTCGCCACCGGGCTCGGCAGCGATCACGGCGACTTCGACTGGGAATCGGCGACCGCAGGCCTACCGGTCTGAAGATGCTGCGCCGACCCGCCCGTCAGACGCCTTTTACAGCGTCGGCGATGGGCGTCTGACCACCGGTGAACTCGACCGTGGTTCCGACGCTGGACTGTGTCTCGAGAACAGCAGCCAGGACCTCCGCCACATCGTCACGGGACACGCTGGTGCCGGCTTCGGCGCCGCGTTCCTTGGTGGCGATGCGACCCGTGCCGGGCTCATCGGTGAGAGAGCTCGGTCCCACGATCGTCCAGAGGAGTGTGGTCTTACGGAGATGCTCGTCGGCCGCCGCCTTGGCCTCGGCGTAGGCGTGGAACGAATTGTCCTCGGGAACACCATGATCCGGTCCGGCACCAAAGTACGACACCTGGATGTAGCGGGTGATACCGGCCTGCTGGGCCGCGTCGATGCTGCGGATGGCGGCGTCACGGTCGACGGCGTACGTGCGTTCAGGGCTGCCGCCGCCGGCACCTGCAGAGAACACCACGGCGTCATGGCCCTTGATGGCCTGGGCGATATCGTCGGTCGAGAGGTTTTCCACATCTGCGATGACCGGGGTGGCCCCGGTCTGCGTGATGTCGTCCGACTGGTCTGGATTACGGATCAGGGAGCTGACCTGATGTCCCTGACCGGTCAGAATCTTGGCCAGCTTGAGCGCGATCTTGCCGTGGCCTCCGATGATGGCGATTCGTGACATGCATCGTTCCCTTCGTCGTTGATGGGTCCTGCGTGTTGGAGCACTGAGGAGCACAACAAGGCCGGCCGTCGCGACATTCCGAGGGGCACGGTGATGGGAACAGCCCGGTCGGCGGAAGTTACGGCCCGCTCGACGGGAGTTACGGCCCGCTCGGCGGGAATTACGGCCCGGTCGGCGGGAATTACGGCCCGGTCGGCGGGGGGACAGACAAGACAGCTCCACCCGTCCCTTCGCGGAACGGGTGGAGCTGACGAGTCAGAGCAGGCGCGTTACTTCTGGGCAGGCAACACGTGCTCACCGGTCTTGTCGCAGGACAGAGCCAGCGAGCTGATGTACTGCTTCTCCCCGTTGGGGCCTGGCTTGTTCGAAGCGAGCATGTCGGGACGCTCGAACTCGATACCGGTGACCGAGCACAGCAACTTGGCGTCGGAAGGGTTGCCGTATTCGTCGAACATCGGCAGGTCGATTCCGTCGTCGGTGCGTCGCAGGTAGTACTTGCCCTTGGTGATCACCGCGATGATCGGCGGCAACACCAGCGCGAGGATGGTTGCGACGATCGGCGAGTACGGCTGGATGGCGTCACCGAAAGCGTGGAAGTACACCAGCACCGACAGTCCGCCGGCGAGGATCACGCTGATGAACCCGACCGGGTTGAAGTTGTACAGCATGCCCCTGCGGAACTCGGGCACCTTGGGCGAGAGCTTCAGGACGTACTTGTTGAACACGATGTCCGAGGCCACCACGACGATCCATGCGATGGCGATGTTCGCGTAGAAGTTGAGGATGTTGTTCAAGAAGCTGAACATGTTGGCTTCCATCAACACCAGAGCGATCGCGACGTTGAAGAAGACGAAGAACAGTCGACCCGGGTAGGTCTTGGTGATGCGGGTGAAGCTGTTGGTCCAGGCCAGCGATCCCGAATACGCGTTGGTCACATTGATCTTGATCTGCGAGATGACCACGAGGATGACGGCGAGGGTCATCGCCAGCCAGTGCGGCATGAACTCCTCGTAGACCGCGAGGAACTGCTCCACGGGTTCGTTGGCGACGCCGGCCTGATCGGCGAAGTTCATGATCAGGTAGACGGCCAGGAACAAGCCCACGATCTGCTTGATCGCACCGAAGAACACCCAACCCGGTCCTGCGGTGATCACGGCGATCCACCAGCGACGCGAGTTCTCCGGTGTCTTGGGAGGCATGAACCGCAAGTAGTCGATCTGCTCGGCGATCTGGGCGATCAGCGACAGACACACACCGGCGGCGAGCATGATGCCGGCGAAGTTGACGCCGTGTCCGCCCTGGGCGTCGGTGCCACCACTGAATGCAAGGAAGTCTCCGATCGCGTCAGGGTGCTTGATCACGAGGTAGACAAACGGCAGCACCATCATCACCAGCCACAGCGGAGTGGTCCACACCTGCAGTTTCGCCAGTGTGTTCATGCCGTAGATGACCAGCGGGATCACCATCACCGATGAGATGAGGTAGCCCAGCCACAGCGGGATGTGGAGACCCAGTTTGAGGCCCTGCGCCATGATCGAGCCCTCGAGGGCAAAGAAGATGAACGTGAACGACGCGAAGATGACGTTGGTGACCACCGAGCCGTAGTAGCCGAAGCCGCTGCCACGGGTAATCAGGTCGAGGTCGATGTTGTACCGGGCGGCGTAGTACGCCAGCGGGTAGCCGGTGAGGACGATGACCACCGCGAAGATGAGGATGCCCCACAACGCGTTTCCCGTGCCGTTGGCGATGCCGATGTTGGCGCCGATGGCGAAGTCGGCCAGGTAGGCGATGCCACCCAGAGCCGAGGTGGCGACCACCGCGGGGCCCCACTTGCGATAGCTGCGGGGCGCGAAACGAAGGGTGTAGTCCTCCAACGTCTCGCTCATCGCGTTGATGTTGGTCGGCAATTCCCCCGCGGCTATCGGATCCACCGTTTTGTCTGCAGACATATCTCTCCCTCGCGTCATGCCCACGTTTCCTCTGAACCAGAGACTGCGAGGAACGTAAGGCCGCCGTGTATCTGGGAGGCTGCAGCCGTGTTACCACCACGAAAACCCACTTGAGCGCGGGTATCGTCGAGGGGTCGTGCCGAGGACCGGTTGGCGACGGGTTGGGGTAGGCCCGGGAAGGTTCTACTTCCCGATGAAGTTCGGCTGACGTCGCTCGGCCCGAGCCGCGCGCCCTTCGGCCATGTCCTGGCTCTGCCAGGCCCTGACCATCGCTGCGACGTGGTCGGGGGCGGCCTCCTCACGGGCACCGTCGTCGCCGAGAACGAGCTTGTAGTGCTGCAGGGTCAGTGGAGCCAGCGCGGCGATGCTCGCGGCCCACTGCTGCGCCTCGGCAAGATCGCCGATCCGATTGGCGAACCCGACGGCAGCAGCTCGGTCGGCACTGAGTGAGTCACAACCGATCAGGATGCCCGCCGCATCACCCGCACCGACCAGCGAGACGAGACGCTTGATGGTCCATTCGTCAACTGTCACACCGATCTTTGCTGCGGGGATGCCGCACCACGCCGACGGCGACATCACCCGCAGATCAGCGGCCATCGCGAGCTGGAGGCCTGCCCCCAACGCGGCGCCGTTCAGCGCGGCGATCACCGGTACCGGGATGCTCTCGACAACCCGGAGCATCGCCAGCAGTTCGTCGAGGAAGGTCTGTTCGTAGACCGGGCCGGACAGGTCCGCGCCCGCACAGAAAACGGTTCCCTGACCGGTGAGCACGATGGCCCGCACACCTGCCCCTGCCGCGTCGGTCATCGCCACCGACAGCGCTTCCACCAGTTCGTAATTGAGTGCGTTCCGCTGCCGCTCTCGCTGCAGTTCGATGGTCAGCACATCGCCATCCCGGCTGGTCCCAATCATGGGCGTCAGCGTACCGCTATTGTTCGACAGGTGAACTCCAACGCCTTCGGAGACCGGGCGCGTACCGATGTACTCGTCATCGGTGCGGGGCAGGCGGGCCTGTCGGCCGGGTATTACCTGGGCAAATACGGCCTCGGTGATCGAACCATGATCGTCGACCACTCCCCCGGGCCGGGAGGCGCGTGGCAGTTCCGTTGGCCGACATTGACTTTGGCCGGGGCCAACAACGTGCACGACCTTCCCGGCTTCGGGCTGTCAGAAGCGCTCGGCGTCGAATGCGACCAGTGGCCGGCGTCCACGGCGGTGCCCGACTACTTCGATCAGTACGAACAGCGGTTCGGGCTCGACGTGCGTCGGCCAGTCGACGTCCGCTCGGTGTCGCTCGCCGGCGGCGACGGCGACGACTTCCTGGTCTCGGCCTCTGATGGCTCACAGCTGATGGCGCGCACCGTGATCAACGCAACCGGAACCTGGGACCGACCATTCATCCCGTATGTGCCGGGTATCGAGACGTTCACCGGGACACAACTGCACACCCATGACTACAACAGGCCGACCGATTTCGACGGTAAGCGTGTTCTCGTGGTGGGGGCGGGCATCTCGGCCATCCAGTTGCTGATCGAGATCGCACGCAATGCCGAAGGCGCACAGACCTTCTGGTGCAGTCGCACCGAACCCCATTTCAGCAGTGGCCCGTTCACCCCCGAAAACGGCCGGGCCGCAGTGGCGCGCGTCGAGGAACGGGTGCGTGCAGGGCTACCGCCCGGGTCGGTGGTGTCGGTGACCGGGTTGCCCGAAAACGACGCGATACGCGCCGCCCGCGCGGACGGCATCCTCGCGTGGCGACCAATGTTCACCCGCATCACACCGACGGGAGTCTGCTGGGACTGTGGGACACCCGAGGGTGGAGGTGGCGGTGGTGATCATCTCGATGTCGACGTCATCCTGTGGTGCACCGGCTTTCGGAGCGCCCTGGACCATCTGGCGCCACTGAAGTTGCGGGCTCCGGGCGGCGGCATCGTGATGACCGGCCGGCTGGCGACCGTTGTGGCATCTGTTCCTCGTCTGCAACTACTGGGCTACGGCCCGTCAGCGTCCACCATCGGCGCCAACCGCGCGGGCCGCGAAGCAGCCCGGGTGGTGCAGGACATTCTCGCCTGACGCGCCCGGCCGGCTGGTGCCGCAGCCGCAGCACAGTGGCAGTGCACTGCAACGTTCAGACCACATTCCGCCCGAAATCCGGCTACTCGTCAGCTGAGATGGTCAAATCGATCTACAGCGGGTCGGGCCGAGGTGAGGTGTGCGATGCGATACACGGACAGCAGACGTGGCCCGGGTCGTCGCCGGAGTTTGTGTGCCGCGGCAACGATTTCCGTGCTTCTCGCCTTCATCTCGGTTTCCCCAGCGGCTGCCGACAGCAGCCAGGGATCAGACAACGTACAAGAATCGCCGGCGTCGCTGTGGGAAGTACCCACCGTTCCCGGCCCGGCTCAGAACACGCATCATGAGGCCTCCCGCCATGTCGGCGATCACCCGGGGTCGGCGCCGCCCGGCGTCAACGACTTCACCTGCACCCCATCGCCCACGCACCCGCGGCCGGTTCTTCTACTCCACGGCACGGATTCGAGCGCCTACTCCGATTTCGCGAAGATCGGGCCCCGGCTCGCTGCCAAGGGCTTCTGCGTGTTCGCCGTGAACTTCGGCGGGCGGGCGGGCGGCGACAACTTCGGCACCGAAGACATCGTGGAGAGCGCTCGGCAGGTCGGCGGCTTCGCGGCTGAGGTACTGCAAGAGACGGGAGCCACCAGGCTGGACATCGTCGGGTATTCGCAGGGCGCAACGGTCGGCCGGTATTTCGTCAACCGGTTGGGTGGGTCGACGATGGTCGGGCACTGGGTGGGTCTGGCATCCCCGTCGTACGGCAGCTCCCTGTACGGCTTGGTGCCGATTGCCGCCCGGATCCCAGGCGCCCTCGACGTCGCCGCCACCGTCATCCCACCTGAGCTGGTCTCCACCGCACTGTGGCAGCAAGTCCAGGGTTCGCCGCTGCTCGCCGAACTCAACAACGGTGGCAACGACACGGTCCCCGGCGTCGAGTACACGACCATCGGCACGCAGGTGGACGAAGTGATCCAGCCGGCGGCGACCGTTGCACTCAAAGGTGCCGGCGCAACAAATCTATTCATCCAGGATCGCTGCCCGGCCGATCTGAGCGGCCATTTCCGCCTGCCTTACGACGACTACGCCGTCGGGCTTGTACTGGGTGCCCTCGATCCGGCCTCGGCGGCACCCACCTGCAGACCGGTCGCGCTGGGCGCGGACATCCTCGAGATGGTGATCGCAGAGAATTCGTGAGGCTGGCGATCACAAAGCGCCCTCCAGGTATGGCAAACATTGACATTCTGTTGTGTTTTCCCAACACTTATCCCTGTGAGTCCGGTCAAGAAGGCAGGCCACCTGCCGATCTACAACCGCATCGGCGTACTACGCGCCGAGCGCCGGATGTCACGCGCACAACTTGCCGAGCTGGTGGGCGTGAACGTCCAGTCGATCGGCTCGCTCGAACGGGGTGACAACTATCCCAGCCTCGACCTGGCCTTTCGCATCTGCGATGTGTTCGGGCTCCCGGTGGAGGCCGTCTTCAGTCGCCGCGAGTTCGGCGCGATGTCGACGCAGTTGTATCGCACGAATGGAGGGCCGTCGTGAACGATCCGAACAGCGTGATCCCCGAGTCCGCGAAACCGGCGTGGTGGCGTGGATACGAAGAATGGCAGGTACGTAGGCACGAGAAGTTCCTGCGTCGTTATGGCCACCGGTTCCCCCGTCTGCGGAATCGGCGCAGTGCCCGCAAGCTCGTGGTCGCGCTTGTCACTTCGGTGATCCTGGTGATCGCCAGTGCCATCGTCATGTTCTTCACCATGTGGGCGGCCCCGGCGTTCATCGGCCTCATCTCGTTTGTCATGCTCCCGCTCATCTACGTGCTGCGGGCGGTGACGCGCAATGTCAGCGATGCACCGGCCTCGGCCCTCGACGAGTTCGAACTGGCCAGCCGCAACGCTGCCCGATCGATCGCGTACACCGCGCTGTGGGTCTCGATGTTCGTCCCGTACCTCGTGCTCATCATCTTGTCGGGCGGAGGCGACAACAGCGTCGGCGGCCAGGTGATCTACGGCAGCGCGGTGCTCCTCATCGTGTTGGTCGCCGGGGCCACCTGCATTCCCACCTGTCTGATCGGATGGTGGTTACCCGACCCCGATCCAGAAGACTTCGCCGCCTACCCCCAGGTGGTGGCCAATGAAAACGTCAGCCAATCAGGAGGATTCGAACAGTGACCGCTCCCCTCATCGTCGACGGTCTGAGTAAGAGATACGGGTCCCTCAAGGCCCTCGACAACATGTCCTTCACCGTCGCCCCCGGCGAGATCTTCGGATTCGTCGGTTCCAACGGCGCCGGAAAATCCACCACGATGCGCATCATCCTCGGTGTGCTGTCGGCAGATTCGGGTCGAGTACTGCTGGGCGACTCGCCCATCGACCTCGACACCCGACGTCGCATCGGGTACATGCCCGAAGAACGCGGCCTGTATCCCAAGATGAAGGTGGGCAAACAGCTCTCGTTCCTCGCACAGTTGCACGGCCTGTCGCGCGCCGAAGCCGATGATCAGGTGGAGACCTGGGTACGGCGGCTGGGTGTGTACGAGCGGATCAACGACGACGTGAACAGCCTGAGCCTGGGCAACCAGCAGCGTGTGCAGCTGGCGGCTGCCCTGGTTCACAGCCCCGATGTGCTGGTGCTTGACGAACCGTTCTCGGGCCTGGACCCCGTTGCCGTCGACGTGATGAGCGACGTGCTGAAAGAAAAGGCCGCGCAAGGTGTCCCGGTCATCTTCTCCAGCCATCAACTCGAACTCGTGCAGCGCCTGTGTGACCGGGTCGGCATCATCTCCTCCGGCACCATGCGGGCAGTGGGCACCGTGGACGAACTCCGGTCGGCCGGCGAGATCCGGCTCGACGTCGGTGCACCACAGGCCCCTCCCGGATGGGCCGATCATCTGCCCGGGGTTGTCGGCACCATCCAGAACGGGTCGATCACCACGGTAAGCATGACGCCGGGGACCGACGAACAGGCAATTCTGACCGCTGCACTCGCGACGGGGCCGGTCACACACTTCGCCCAATCCCGACCCGACCTGACCGAACTCTTCCGAGAGGTTGTATCCGCATGAGTACGAACGCTTCCGATCCGAACAACCACCCGAAGTCCGGCTCGGGCCGGATGAGCGCGTGGCGGGCCATCAACCTGGTTGCCCGGCGCGAGATCACCACCCGCGCGGCCACCAAGTCGTTCCTCATCACCAACGTGATCCTGCTGGTCGTCATCGTTGCGGGCATCATCGTTCTCTCGATTTTCACCGGCGACGACAAAGCCACGAAAGTCGGACTGGTGGGCGACAACTCGCAGCTGTCGGAGACGATCGTCGCGGTCGGCGACGCATCCGGGGAGAACATCGAGATCGTGCCCATCGGCAACGCCGACGAGGCGCGCGCCCAGGCGAAAGAAGGCGACGTGAAGGTGGCGTTGGTCCCCGGTGCCGCCGGAACCAACAACTACGAAGCAGTCACCAAAGACGACCTCGACGGCAGCCTCGAAGGTGTATTGCGAACGGCCGTGAGTCAGGACGGGTTGACCAAGGCCCTGGCCGCTGAGAACGTGGACCTTTCGGCCATCAGCGCCGACTCCACACTCACCGTCAGCGAGACAGACCCCGCCAAACCCAATGAAGGCCAACGTATTGCCGTTGCGCTCGTCGGCGTCTCATTGCTGATGTTCGCTGTACTGCAAGGCGGTTCCATGGTCGCGGCCGGGGTCGTCGAAGAGAAGACATCTCGGGTGGTCGAGTTGCTGCTGGCAACGATCAAACCGCTACATCTGTTGTGGGGCAAGATCGTCGGCATCGGATTGATGGCCTTTGCGCAGGTGGTCCTGTTGGGCGGTACCGCGCTCGTAGCCGCCCTTGCCACCGGCATTCTCGACGTGCCCACGGCGGCAGGCTCGATGTTCGCCGCGGTTGTCGTCTGGTTCGTGCTGGGATTCGTCTTCTTCGCAACCCTATACGCCGCAACGGGCGCAGTGGTGTCGAGACAGGAGGAGCTCGGATCGAGTTCGGCCCCGCTCACCATTCTTGCGATGGCGGTTGTGTACTCGGCCTACTTCGGCATCGGTTCCCTCGACAGCACGTTGATGCAGACACTGGCGTGGATACCGCCGTTCTCAGCGTCGATCATGCCGGTGCGGATAGCAACCGGGGACGCAACGGTGGTTCAGGTGATCGTCACCATCGTCCTGATGATGATCGCCTGCGCGGTGGCGGCGTGGCTCGCCGCCCGCATCTACCAGCGCAACATCCTGCGCACAGGGGCCCGCGTGAAGTGGAAGGAAGCCATCAAGGGCTGACCGAACGGGTCGCCCCGAAACGGTCCTCGACGAGTTGAGCAGCATGCGTGGCGGCGGCGTCAGGTGCGATGAGTGCACCGGCGACCGCCGCCACTCGTGTACTGACAGCAGGGTCGAGGATCACCTCCAGGCCGGCCGTCAACCGCTCGGCGGTCAAGCCCTTCAACCGGCAAAATGTCCCGAGGCCAAGAGTTTTCACCTGCCTGCCCCAGTACGCCTGGTCGGCGCCACCGTGGCAGACCATGGTGGGCAACCCGGCCCGCAGTCCTGCGGCGGTGGTTCCCGCCCCACCGTGATGCACCGCGGCGCGGCACCGTGGCAGCACGGCCGCGTGATCGAGCGATTCGGCGAAGAACACTCTGTCATCCGACGGGTCGGGTCCGGTGGCCCGCCCTTTCATCGTGATCAGCGCGCGGACACCCACCGCCGCACAGGCTTCGGTGATCACCCGGGTGAGTGCGTCCGGATCGAGAACCGGCACACTGCCCACCGTGACGAAGACCGGTGCATCACCTGCTGCCAGCCACTGATCCAGCGCCCGGGTAGCCGCCTGTGTCGTCGCGGCATCCCCGGCCGCTTCACCTCGCGCGTCGGCGGGAAGATCGAGGTAACCGACGATCGGCTTGCGATGGCCCCATTCCTCGACCAGACCGGGAAACAAGACCGGATCGTAGGCCTGGATCTGAAGAACCTCGCCTGTCATCAATCTCTGGTGGAGCGACTCCTGCACAGCAGGTAGTCCGAGCCGGGCTCGGAACGAGTTCTCCGCACCTCGCCCGACCATGAACCCCAGCGCGTCGGTCAGCTTCCACGACGCACGGTTGATCGCAGCCGGACCTGGCAGCGCGACTCCGGGAACTGCGCCGACCACCCCGTTCTCCGAGAACGGCCCGAAACGCAGCACCGAGAACGGCACGCCGAGCTTCTCGGCGATCGAGTACATCCGTTCCTGACAGAGGGGTCCGCTCACCACACCGTCCACGCCGGTGACTTTGGCGTCGGGTCCGGTGAGCAAATCCACCGCGTCAGCGTCGAACGCCGCGAAACCCTCCTTGATCGCCGCACCGGCCAGCCGCAACTTGGTGTACGGGTTCTTGGTCCGCAGGATCTCCTGCCCTCGCGGGCTGTCCCACACCGAGGCGGTGTCCGAACCCACCGCATACGCGATCAGTCCGAGATCCCCGGCGAGGCGGACGTAGTTCGGCGGCACGACCATCCTGACGTCGTGGCCTCGGCGCTGCAGTTCGAGCCCGAAGGCCAGACCGGGTTGAATGTCGCCGCGGCTTCCGTAGAACATCAACACCAATCTCATGCCCGCACGATAGACAACGAAAAGCGTTGTCGCTGCGCGGAATGAGGCCACGGTGACATCCGGATGAGCCCGGTAACGCGGGTGTAACCACGAAGAAACTCCAGACGCCTAGCGTCGGCCGATATGACCCACGCTGACTCTCCGTCGATGAGTGTTACGGACGAATCGCCCACCGCACCCAAGGCTCCCCGGCCGCTGGGCACCGGTATCAACATCTCCGGGCTGACCAAGGAGTTCAAGTCCGCGGGACTGCGGGGCGGGTCGTCGGTGACCGCACTCGACAACGTCGACCTGCAGACCTCCGAAGGCGCGTTCCTCTCGCTTCTCGGGCCATCGGGATGCGGGAAATCCACGGTCCTGCGCATCCTGGCGGGTCTCGAGGATGCCACCGCCGGCACGGCGCTGATGAACGGGCGATCACCGAAAGAACTCCAGTCGCAACACGGGCTGGGCATCGCCTTCCAGGACTCCGCGCTGCTGCCGTGGCGCAGTGTCGAATCGAACATCAAGCTGCCGTTGCAGGTCGCGGGAATCTCCGTCGACAAGGGTTTCATCGACGAGCTGATCGACCTGGTCGGCCTCAAGGGCTTCGAGAAGGCCAAACCGGCCACCCTGTCCGGAGGTATGCGACAGCGCGTATCCATCGCCCGCGCACTGGTCGTCAAGCCCACAGCACTGTTGCTCGACGAACCGTTCGGCGCCCTCGACGACATGACCCGCCAACGCCTGAACATCGAGCTGCTGCGCATCTGGACCGAGAAGCCGGCCACCACTCTCATGGTCACCCACGGCATCGCGGAGGCGGTGTTCCTCTCCGATGTCGTCGCAGTGATGAGTCCCCGGCCAGGACGGGTCCTGGAGACGGTGACCATCGACCTTCCCCGCCCGCGGGTACCCGACATGATGCGGACGCCCGAGTTCCACGCGCTGCACGACCACCTCAGCGGCCTGCTGTTCGGCAACAAGGGATCGGCGGGCGTCGCGTGACCACCCTGACCGCAGGCAAAGGGATGGGCGGTGCGCAGATCACCGGCCGGGCACAACTGGCCGGGAAGCGCTGGGGTGCAGGGGCGATCGGCATTGTCGCGGTCCTCATCATCTGGACGATGGCCGGGTACTTCGAGTGGTTCAAAGGCACCATCCCTACCCCGCTGGCCGTCATCGACGCCATCGGGGACAAGGGTTGGGATTACTACATCAACAACTTCACACCCACGATCGAACTGTCCCTACGAGGGTTTCTGTGGGGCAACGTACTCGCCATCGTCCTGGCGCTGCTGGTGGTGATCATCCCGTTGATCGAGGGCGTGGCCACACAGCTGGCCATCATCAGCTACTGCACGCCGATCATCGCGGTGGCACCCATCGTGCAGGTGGCGTTCGCCGAGGTACAGACCATGATCGTGTTCCTCGCGGCGATCTCGGTGTTCTTCACCACGATGATCGGAACGTTGTCGGGCCTGCGCTCGCCACATCAGGCCAGCCTCGACCTCGTCAAAGTCTATGGCGGAGGCACCTTTTCGCAGCTGGTGCGCGTACGCATCATCTCGGCGCTGCCGAGCACCTTCGGAGCGTTGAAGATCGCCGCACCGGCAGCGGTTCTCGGTGCCGTGCTCGGCGAGTTCCTGGCGATGCCTGAAAAGGGTGCGGGGCCGGCGCTCATCATCGCCCAGCAAAGCGGCGACATCCCGGCCGTGTGGGCGATCGCTCTCGTCGCGGGAGCAGTCGCCGGTATCGGCTACGGCATCGTCGCGTTCTTCTCGGTCTTCGTCACCCGCTACAGCACCGGAATCGCAGGCAGTAAATGACCGCCACCACCACGTCCCAAGCTCCACCGACCGCACCGGTTCCCGCGGCCGCAGCAGCGCGAGCGAACGCAGGCAACGGCAAGGCGATCGCCTGGGAGATCGCCAAGTTCATCGGCTCGCTCGTGATCTCGTTCTTCCTGATTTTGGCCATCTGGTGGTTGTTCCTGCTGGCGTACCCGGACATCGGCCCGATCATCGGCAAGACCCCGGTGGATGTGTTCCACTACCTGTTCACCGACCCGACGGCCTCGGCCGACCGCAGCGCGATCCTCGACAATCTGTGGATCACGCTGAAAGACGCCGGGATCGGGTTCGTGTGCGGCATGGGCGCAGCAGTGGTCGCCGCCGCGCTGTTCGTGATGTTCCGCCCGGTTGCCCAGACGTTCATGCCGATCGCCATGTTGCTGCGGTCGGTACCGCTGGTGGCGATGACCCCGCTGATCACGCTTGTGGTGGGACGCGGTGTGGCCGTCGTCGCGGTGATGGGCGGGATCGTGGTGTTCTTCCCCGCGTTGGTGATGATCATGACCGGCCTGGCGAATGCGCCGCGGCAGATCAACGACGTGATCGTGGCCTACGGCGGAACCCGCCTGACCGCAATGAGGATGGCGGCGTTGCCCTCGGCTGTTCCAGCACTGTTCGCCGCGGCCAAGGTCTCGGTGCCCGGCGCCATGATCGGAGCCACCGTTGCCGAATGGCTCGGCACCAACAAGGGTTTGGGCGCCACCCTTCAGCAGGCGTTGCCCGCGGCGGCTTACAACGAGCTGTGGGCGTCGGTGCTGGTCATCACGGTCGCGTCCATCGTGCTCTATGCGTTTGTCGGTGTCGCCGAAAAGCTCGTGCTGGCGCAGATGGGCACCACACCGACATAGATCAGCTGCCGGCGGGGCAGATTCACAACTCGTTACAAACAAACGCACGTGCGCAATGTGGCCGAAACCGCGCCACCTTAAGTTCTGCCGAAGGCGGATCTCGATCTGAAGTACCGCCGACGTTCACTGAAAACAGGAGTCTGCACATGGCTTACACGTTCGACCGCCGATCCTTCCTTCGGTACTCCCTAATCGCCGGTGGCGCAGTCGGAAGCGCCAGTGTTCTCGCTGCCTGCAGTTCCGGCAGCAGCGACAGCGGTGGGGCCAGCACCACCAATCCCAAGGTGCAGTTGTCGTGGCAGAAAAACATCGAGTTCGCCGGCGAGTACTTCGCCATCGAGAACGGCTACTACGAAACCGCCGGACTCGGCACCCCTGAACTGATCACCGGCGGCGGGCCGGGCACCGGCGTGGAGACGGGCCTGACGTCGAACAAGGTGTGGATCGGCATGACCGCCCCGCAGCTGACCGCTCCCGTGATCCTGCAGGGCGCCAAGCTCAAGACCGTCGCCGCGACGTTCCAGAAGAACCCCTTCTGCATCGTGTCGTCGGCGGGTAGCCCGATCCTGAGTCCCGCGGAGATGAAAGGCAAGAAGATCGGCGTCCAGGCGTCGAACGAGAACGTCTTCAAGGCACTGCTCACCGCAAATGGCATGACCGACTCTGACATTCAGAAGATCACCGTGCAGTACGACCCGACCCCACTGACCAAAGGTGAGGTCGACGGCTGGGTCTCGTATGTCACCAATGAACCGATCACGTTGGCAGAGGGCGGTTTCCCCAACGCGAACTTCCTGTTCGCCGACTTCAATCTGCCCCTCGTCGCCGAGACCCTTGTGGTCCGGCAGGAGACCATCGACAACGAACGCGACAAGCTCAAAGCCTTCATCAAGGCCGACATCCAGGGCTGGTACGACGCGGTGGCCGACCCCGCCAAGTCGGCCGAGCTGGCCGTCACCAAGTACGGCAAGGATCTCGGCCTCGAACTCGGTGAGCAGGTGAAAGAAGCCGAAGCCCAGAATCTTCTGGTGGTGTCGGAGGAGACCAAGGCCAATGGCCTGCTGACGATGTCAGATGAGCTGATCGCCTTGAACATCGAAGCGCTCGCCAAAGCGGGTTACGACATCAAGCCTGAAGCCATCTTCGACATGTCGATTGTCAACGAGATCTACGCAGAGAACCCGGACCTGAAGAAGCCGATCTGACACTCCCCCAGCGGGGGGATTTTCTGCCCGCACGGTGGGATTCAGTCGAGCTGGTTGTAGCGATCCAGGGCGACCCGGCGCTGTGCCGAGTGATCCACGATCGGCTCGGGGTAATCGTCGGGCCTCAGTGCGCCGGGTTCGTGGACAGCGCTCCCCGGAATCGAGCGGAGCTCGGGAACCCAACGGCGTACGTAATCCCCGGAGGGATCAAACTTCTTGCCCTGGGTGGTGGGGTTGAACACCCGAAAGTACGGTGCCGCATCGGTTCCCGACCCCGCGACCCACTGCCAACCGTGCTGATTGCTCGCCATGTCACCGTCGATGAGTTGATCGAGGAACCATGCCGCGCCGCGCTGCCACGGCAGATGGAGGTCCTTCACCAGGAATGAGGCGACGATCATGCGCAACCGATTGTGCATGAATCCGCTTCCCGAGAGCTGACGCATACCCGCGTCGACGATCGGAAAACCGGTCTTCCCTTCGCGCCAGGCATCGAAGTCCGCATCCGCGTCCGATCCCGAGTCGTGCTCCATCGCATCGAACTTCTTGTTCAGGTTCCACCACACCGAGTCCGGTCGCTGGTACAGCACATCGGCATAGAAGTCCCGGAACGCCAATTCCCTGACGTAGGCGGCCTGTCCGGCCCCCTCGGACTTGTCGAGTTCGACAAGCATCGCCCGCGGATGGATGTTGCCGTACTTCAGATACGCCGACATCCGGCTCGACGCCTCGAGATCGGGCCGGTTGCGGTCCTGCTCGTAACCGAGCACGCCGTCGGCGATGAACTCGGCAAAACGCTCGTGCGCGGCGTGCTCGCCGGCAGGGATGTCGAGTGTGGTCGGCGGGTCGGGAAGGTCGATGGACTCAACACCTGCGACGTCACCGGGGTCGATCCAGTCCGCGGACTCCACTCCGGTGTCGGCCGGCTCCCGCCACCCGTGTGCCTTCCACGTACGGAAGTAGGGGGTGAACACCCGGTAGGGCTCGCCGTCGTCTTTGCGAACGCGACCGGGCGTCACCGCGTAGGGCGATCCTTCGGCGCGCAACGGCACGTCGCCGAGCGCTTCGGCCACCTTGCGGTCTCGGCGCCGGCCGTATGGGGCGAAATCGGCGGTGATGTGCACCGCCTCGGCGTCGATGGCTTTCGCGATGGCGGGAATCTGTTGCTCGGGCGCACCACGGACGACCAGGAGTCTGCCGTCGAGCTGCTTGTGCAAGTCACGGAGCGACTCGAACAAGAACGCCAGTCGTCGATCACCCGACGATGCCTCGAGCCTGGGATCGAGGACAAAGCAGGCCAGGACGCGCCTGCCCTCCGCGGCCAGCAGCGGTGGCAGATCACCCAGCCGCAAGTCTCGACGAAGCCAGAGCAGGATCGGTTGTTGGTCCATTCACCCATCCTGCCGAAAACAGGGGCGAAGGGTGGTACATCAATGTCGCGAATGCTTCGGCGGATGCAGCAGCAGGTCGATGACCAGCGCAGTCCATCCCGTTTGGTGACTCGCACCGAGACCGGCCCCGTTGTCTCCGTGGAAGTACTCGTTGAACAACAGGTTGTCTTTCCACGCGGGATCGGTCTGGAAGATCTCCGTTCCCCCGTACACGGGACGGCGGCCGTCCGCGTCGGGCAACCAGATCGACACCAGTCGGTCCGCCAGGTCTTGGGCGATCTCGAAGAAGTCGGAGTCGGCGTCCGCGCCGGTGGGGTAAGCCATCGTCGCCTCGGTGCCGAAGAAGCGCCCATATTGCACCAGCGCCCGGATCGCCAGGTAGTTGATCGGGAACCACACCGGCCCCCGCCAATTAGAGTTGCCGCCGTACATGGCGGTCCGCGACTCCGCGGGCTCGTAATCGATGACCGCCCCGGTGGCACCGGGCAACGTGTACGGCTCGCGGTACTTTTTCGACAAAGAGCGGAGACCGTGATCGGAGAGCATTGCGTCCTCGTCGAACACCGTACGCATCAACGACCGCAACTGGTCGGCAGACAACACCGACAGCAGGATGCGCGGTTTGTCGCCGTCGGAGCGGATCCGCCACGACTGCGCGCCCCCGATGCCGAGCGCCGCGAACCGCCGGGTGAATCGTTTCCGCAACCTGCTCATCCGCTGGGCATTGCGCGCGGGGATCTCTGCGGCAGCCAGAGCGGGGATCAGCCCGACAAGACTTTGCACCTTGATGGACTCGCAGGTGCCGTCAGGGTCGGTCAGCCGGTCGTAGTAGAAGCCGTCTTCCACGTCGTACAGACCGGATTCCTTGAGCGACTGCGCGATCAGGGTGAAGTGCTCGAGGAACTTGATCACCATGTCTTCGTAGACGGGGTCATGGTCGGCAAGTGCCAGCGCTATGCCCAGCATGGCCTCGGCATAAAACGCCATCCACCCCGTGCCGTCGGACTGCTCGAGTGTGGTGCCCGGCGGCAGGTGTGAACGGTCGACCGGACTGATGTTGTCGAGGCCGAGAAACCCGCCACCGAAAACATTGTTGCCGTGCGGATCCTGTCGATTCACCCACCAGGTGAAGTTGAGCAGCAGCTTCTGGAAGACCCGTTCGAGGAACTCGACGTCGGTGCCGCCGTCGATGTTGAACACCCGCAGCGCCGCGAGGGCATGCACCGGCGGGTTGACGTCGTCGAAACTCCACTCATAGGCGGGCAGAGCACCATTGGGGTGCAAGAACCACTCCCGCAGGAGCACGATCAACTGATACTTCGCGAATGCCGGATCCAGATGCGCCCACGAGATGGAGTGAAAAGCCAGGTCCCAGGCAGCAAACCACGGGTACTCCCACGGGTCTGGCATCGCCAGGATGTCGAAGGCATCGAGGTGTCGCCAATCAGTGTTGCGCCCGTGTTGATGTCCCGGTGGGGGTGGCGGCTCCGCGGGATCACCGTCGAGCCATCGCGCGACCTGATAGGAGTACATCTGCTTGCTCCAGATCAAACCCGCGGCGGCCTGGGTGAGGATCCGCATCTGCTCGGTGTCGAGATCGGGTCCGATGGCGGCATAGAACTCGTCCGCCTCACTTTGCCTCAGTGCGGCGATTCTGCCGAAGTCGTCTCCTGCCCAGTCACTATCACTGCAGCCGGCATCGTCCCGCCCGGACAACCGCACACGCGCATGCACCGTTTTTCCCGCAGGCACGTCCAGGTGGTACCACCAGGCTGCCTTGCTTCCGTGCCCCGCCGGATTGACCGTCGCGGCGCCCGCGACCACGTGGTCGTTGATCCCGTCTTTCGGGTACGGCGTGATCGGGTCACCGCCGAAGATCTTGGGAATGTTGGTTTCGTTGTCGCAGAACAGAACCCGCGGCTCGGTCCCATCGCTTGCCGGCGCCGCCCGCAGTCGGTAGCCGTCCAGCCGGGCGTGCTCGAGGACCACCGCATCGCCATCGACGACCAGGCCGGGGATGTTCTGCTCGCCCGCAGCGCGCCAGGTGTTCCGGAACCAGCCGGTGGGCAGCATGTCGATCGACGCGTCGTCCGCGCCGTTGTTGGTGACGCTGATGGTCATCAGGATGTCGGTTGGACCGGCCTTGGCATAGGTGACGTCGACGATCCAGTAGCGGCCGTCGTCGAAGACCCCGGTGTCGAGCAGCTCGTACTCGAAGTCGTCGCGTCCACGCCGGGCGTTCTCCGCCACCAGTTGCTCGTAGGGGAACGCCGCCTGCGGGTAGTGGTAACGCCATTGCAGCAGAGCATGACTCGGCAGCCCCTGCAGATACCACCAGTATTCTTTGACGTCTTCACCGTGATTGCCCTGCGGGCCGGTGAGTCCGAACATGCGCTCTTTGAGGATGGGATCGACGCCGTTCCACAGGGCCAATGACAGGCAGAACTCGTGCCCGATGTCGGAGATCCCGGCCATACCGTCTTCGTTCCAGCGGTAGGCACGGGAACGCGCATGGTCGTGCGGGAAGTGGTCCCATGCGTTTCCGTCGTCGCTGTAATCCTCGCGCACTGTCCCCCATGCCCTCTCGGACAGGTACGGCCCCCACAGGTACCACGGGTTCGCATCGTGCAACCCGTCTTCGAGACGACCGGTGGCTTCGGCGAGACGCTGATGCTCGGCCGTACCACCTGGCCGGCGGTGGTGCCCGTTCACTCAGATCGCCTCGCGTTCAGCACTATCGGAAGTGCTCTCCGCAGGGACCGGCTCCACCCGAAACAGGTGCCACAGCCTGGGGCCCAGCTCGACGAACAGGCCGTCGGTCAGATCGGCGGCGCCACGGCGATATCGGAGGTCACGGGTGTCGTCGACGAGGTCGACTTCGGCCGCTGCGAGGTCGTCCCATCGTGCTCGAACCATGCCACTGGCGACCTGGTCGCCGAGGTTCACCACGACGAGCCAGCGGCTATCCCCGTGCCAGGTCCACGCCAGCAGATCCGCTGTTGTGGAGTTGTCGTCCCATCCGGTGATCTCGGCCGCGGCCCACGATCCGGTACGGAACGTGTTGTCGCGCAGGATGTTCGTCAGCCGTCCGTAGAAGTCGAGCAACTCGTTGTCGACCTCCTCGGCCGGGCTGCGGCCCAGTTGCACAGGGAGATGCACGCGCCGGCCCTCGAACTGGCCGTCGTAGACCAACCTCGCGCCGGGCTGGGTGAACGACGTGACTGCCGCAATCTTGTGCCCCTCGAGCGAGAACACCGAAGCAGCCCTGGGCTCGTCGTGATTTTCGAGGAATCGGACGAGCCGGCTGAGATGGTCCGGCTCGGCATCGAGTTGGCTTCTGACCGCGGCAGCGTCGCCGCCCTCGACGAAGCGGTCGTACAGACCCTTGTCGTAGCAATAGTCGAATCCCTGCTCCTGCAGGGCGGCCTCGAGGTCCCAGTACGCCTCCGCGATGAATGTGAAGTCGGGGTGCACCGACCGCACGGATCCGATCACGAGTGGCCAATACTCCTGTGACGGAACAGCTCCCGCACGTTCACCCCAGGTTCTGCCGAACACGTCGTTCATCATCAGCATCGCCATGTCGCACCGCACACCATCGCACTGTTCGGCGATTCGCGTGAGGGTGGTGATGACGGCCGCACGCAACTCGGTGGAGAAGACGTTGAGTTGCACGACGTCGGGCCACGCCGGGAAGTAGGGGTCGCGGCCGTTCGCGAGTACCTCGCCGCCGACCTCGATGAAGGACGCCGGTTCCTCGCGCAGGTCATCGGCGGTGCCGCCGACGAAGAACTCCGGGTGCGCGATGGTCCACGAGTGGTCGGGGCCAACGTGGTTGGGCACGAAGTCCAAAATCAGGCGAATCCCGCGGTCGGCAAGCGCCTGCCGTGCCGACGCCAGCCCGTCGGGGCCGCCGAGCATCGGGTCCACCTCGTATCCGCGGATGCAGTACGGCGAACCGACGATGTCGTCGATGGTGAAGTCGGGCAGGATGTCCCGGCAATGCTGGACCAGGGGTTCGTCCGCTCTGGCGATCGCGACACCGGCCGGGCTGCGCTGCCACACCCCCATCAGCCACACCACATCAGCACCGGACGCCGCGATCGCGTCCCACACCTCGCCGGGGACATCACCCAATTCGACGCGCCGGCCGCACCTCCTGCTGAGCTCGTCGAGCCACGGCCACGTGTTGATCTCGTAGATGAACGGGTGCGCGATCACCCCGTAAACCTATCGCGCACAAAGCCGTCAGTGGCCGTGAACGCCCAGGAGATCACCGCCCGTTCACCGGGGGCGACCAGGGTAGGTGCTGGCGACAGCAAACAGCCCCGCATGGTAACCGTGCGGGGCTGCTGCGAAAGATACGTACCGGGGACTTAGGAAACGCCGAGCAGATCGATCACGAAGATCAGTGTCTTACCCGACAGCCGGTGTCCGGCACCCTCGGGCCCGTAAGCGAGCTCGGGCGGCACGGTGAGCTGGCGGCGGCCGCCGACCTTCATGCCGGGGATACCCTCCTGCCAGCCCGGGATCAGCCGGTCGAGCGGGAAGTTGGCGGACTGGCCGCGGTTCCACGAGGAGTCGAACTCCTCGCCTGTCTCGTACTCGACGCCGACGTAGTGGACGTCGACCACTCCACCGGCAACAGCGACGTCGCCGTCACCGATCACCAGGTCGGTGCTCACCAGTTCGGTGGGTGCGGGGCCTTGGGGGAACTCGATCTCAGGTTTTGTCATGGTTCAGCGCTGATCCATATTCAGGTAGTCACGTTCGGTGTATCCGGTGTAGATCTGCCGGGGACGGCCGATCTTCCCGGTCGGGTCGGCGTTCATCTCACGCCAGTGCGCGATCCAGCCGGGCAGCCGGCCGAGTGCGAACAACACGGTGAACATCCGGGTGGGGAACCCCATCGCGCGGTAGATCAAACCGGTGTAGAAATCCACGTTCGGGTACAGCTTGCGCGAGATGAAGTAGTCGTCGCTCAGGGCCACTTCTTCGAGCCCCTTGGCGATGTCGAGAAGATCGTCGTTGACGCCGAGGAGCTCCAAGATCTGGTCGGCGGTCTCCTTGACGATCGCGGCCCGCGGGTCGTAGTTCTTGTAGACCCGGTGCCCGAAGCCCATGAGCTTGACGCCGTCTTCTTTGTTCTTGACCTTGTTCATGAACTCCTTGGTGTCGCCACCGGAGGCCTTGATGTCGTCGAGCATCTCGAGCACGGCCTGGTTGGCACCGCCGTGCAGCGGGCCCCAGAGTGCGTTGATGCCACCGGAGATCGAGGTGAACAAGTTGGCCTGCGACGACCCCACCAGGCGAACCGTGGAGGTGGAGCAGTTCTGCTCGTGGTCGGCGTGCAGGATGAACAGCATGTCGAGGGCCTTGACCACGTCCGGGTTGACCTCGTAGGGCTCCGCGGGGAAACCGAACGTCATCCGCAGGAAGTTCTCGACCAGGTTCAGTGAGTTGTCCGGGTACAGGAACGGCTGACCGGTGGACTTCTTGTAGGCGTACGCCGCGATGGTGGGCAGCTTCGCCAACAGTCGGATGGTCGAAAGCTCGACCTGCTCGGGATCTTTCGGGTCCAGGGAATCCTGGTAGTACGCGCTCAGGGCATTCACTGCGCTGGACAGCACCGGCATGGGGTGCGCGTTGCGCGGGAAGCCGTCGAAGAATCGCTTGAGGTCTTCGTGCAGCAGCGTGTGGCGACTGATCTTGTTGGTGAACTCGTCGAGTTCGGACGGGGTCGGGAGCTCGCCGTTGATCAGGAGGTAGCTGACCTCGAGGAAGCTCGATCCCTTCGCCAACTGCTCGATGGGGTATCCGCGGTAGCGCAGGATTCCGGCGTCGCCGTCGATGTAGGTGATCGCCGACTTGGTGGACGCCGTGTTGACGAAACCTCCGTCGAACGTAGTGAGTCCGGTCTCGGCGAGGAACTTCCCGAGTCCGACGCCGTTGGCACCTTCTGTCGCTTCGACGATGGGAAGCTTGATCTCGCCGCCGGGATAGCTGAACGTGGCCTTGGCCTCCGCTGCCGATCCGTTGGCAGACACTGTTTCGGCGGACACTTGGTCCTCCCCTTTTCGACGGGCTGCACCGGTCTCGTGAACCGGTGCAGGTGTTTTACCTCCGGGGCCGTCGTAACGATCGTGCGACCCGGTTAACAACCTAGTCGGTTTCAAGCTCGCCCGCCCACGGAGGGTCCGCGCCGGGCCGCGACACGGTGATCGCGGCGGCCCGGGCAGCGAACTGCAGGGCCTCTGACCAGTCGTTTTCGGTCATCGTGCGGAGCAGCGCGGGGTCGAGGAAGCGGTGCGTTCCCAGCCAGTGCAACAGGGCGCCACAAATCGTGTCACCTGCCCCTATGGTGTCGATCACATCGACTGTCCGGCCGGGCACATGCGCGGTGAGGTCGGGCGTGCGAACAGTGAGTCCATCGCCGCCGTGCGTGATGACTACCGCGCCCACGCCGGCTTCGATCCAGCGGTCCGGATCTGTTCCGGCGGCGCCCTCGGCCAGCCATTCGGCGTCGTCGTCGGACACCTTGACGATGTCGAGCGACGGCAACCACGAGGCAAAGCGCTTGCGATAGGCGTCGGGGTCATCGATCACTCCGGCGCGGATGTTGGGGTCGAGCAGCGTGAGGCGGCCCTCGCCATGACTGCGGTGCAGGAGCTTCTCGTAGGCGCTCGCGCCGGGCTCGAGCACCATCGACAAGGTTCCGAAAGCGAGAGCGGCGACCGTTCGCGGCAACTCACCCGGATCGGTGACCAACCGGTCGGCGGTGCCCTGCAGATAGAAGTTGTACTGCGCCGATCCGTCGTCGCCGATGCTGGTGAGAGCAAGCGTGGTCGGTTCCGAACCACGTTGCAGCAGCGAGAGATTCACGCCGGCGGAACGAAGTGCATCAGCGAGGGCATCGCCGAACGCGTCGGTGGACACCCGCGAGCACAACGACACCGCTGACCCGAGCCGGCCCAAGGTGATCGCGACGTTGAACGGGCCGCCGCCCAAGGCCGGTATGAGCGGACTGAGCGCACCGGGTGCAGACGGCACCAGGTCCACCAGCGCTTCTCCACACACGACGATTTCTCTCACGGCGCCACCCTCATTCCCGGAATCGCAGGCCCCAGCGGCCGGTCCAGATCTGGCCCGGTTCGAGCACGATCAGATCGGTCCCGGTGGCAAGGGCGTTGGGCGGCGCGGTCATCGGTTCGATGGCCACGGCCCTGCCGCGACCGGGGTACGGCTGGTCGTGGCCCGGGTCGGCGGTGAAGGCCTGGACCCACGAGAAGTTGAGGTCGGTCCACAGTTCGGTGGTCCCGTCCGAGCCGATCAGGCGATGGGTGATGATGCCGTCGTCATCCGCCATCGCGGTGAACGGGGTGTCGAGCCACACTCCCTCGACCGGTCGTGGTGTCCGGAAGTCGAACTCGGTGCCGGCGACGTCGACGGGGTCGCCGTCGGGGAGTTGGCGTTCGGGGTCGAGCGGCTGGTACTTCTTCGCTGCCAGCTGCAGTGAGCAGTCGTCGGCAGGGACGTCGCCCACGCGGACGAAGGTGTGCTGCCCCAATGCGTACGGCGCGCGGATGGTCCCGGTGTTGGTGGTGGTGTGGGTGATCGTGAGGCCATCGGGCCCCACCGCGTAGGTGGCGGTCAGCTGGAGGTCGAACGGCCAACCGGGATGCTGCCCCACGGCAACGCCGAGGGTGACCGACGTCGGGGTCTGGTCTAGGACATTCCAGTCCACCATCCGCACGAAGCCATGGTTGGCGTTGTTCCGCCCGGCTTCGGTGATGGGGAGCTCGTACGACGTGCCGTCGAAGGTGTATCGGCCATCGCCGGTGCGGTTCGGCCACGGCGAGAGCACCAATCCGCACGAGAGCGGAGGCTTGACCCCGGGTTCGATCTCCCAGG
This sequence comes from Williamsia sp. R60, assembly GCF_054063855.1. NCBI lineage: Bacteria > Bacillati > Actinomycetota > Actinomycetes > Mycobacteriales > Nocardiaceae > Williamsia > Williamsia sp. R60. Next base: position 727,309 of record NZ_JBSSGR010000002.1, on the reverse strand, counting down.
TCTCGGTGAGGAGCCGGCCGCGCCATCTGACGGCCCGCAGACCGGCGCCGGTCGCGGCGATCTGTGCGCTGTATCCATCCGCTTCGATGCTGTGCCCGGCCACATCGGTCAGCTTAGCCGCCACTTGTGGTGGCAATGCGAAGTTGTCGCCCCGGCAAAAGCTTTCATCCATTCGGCTGTGGCGGTTGACACTCCCCGTGAGACGGATCTACAGTTTCGTCTCATTGGTGTCCCACGACACCGGCCGTCGACGAAGGATGTCTCCCGTGACCGACCTGCGCGATACCCGACCGATCACCACGCCCGTCCCGCCCGCATCAGAGCCCGTGCCACAACTGCTCGGCCCGGATTCGGTGACGTGGAAGTTCTTCGGCGGCTGGCACGGGATGCTCATCGGCCTGTGGTCGGGCTCGATGCAGAACATGCACCCCAAGCTCGGTGCGGCAGTGTGGGAGCACTCCGACTTCTTCGGCGAACGCTGGGAGCGGTTGATGCGGTCGCTCTATCCGATCATCGGGGTGGTGTTCGACGGCACGGAGGACACCGGCCGCGAGGTTCGTGACTACCACCGCGAGATCAAGGGTGCGATGCCCGACGGCAGCCGCTATCACGCGCTCGATCCGGACGTCTTCTACTGGGCGCACGCCACCTTCTGGTACGGCAACATCCGGTGCGCGGAGGTCTTCGGACCACCGATAACCGAAGCGGAGAAACGTCAGCTGTTCGAGGAGTCACGCACCTGGTACGCGATGTACGGCGTGAGCACCCGGCCATGCCCCGATACCTACGAGGAGTTCCTCGAGTACTGGGATCACATGTGCCGCAACGTCCTTCAAGACCATCCCGCCGTCCGCACGGTACTGGACATCTCCGAACTGCCGCCGCCCCCGTGGATGTCGTGGATGCCCCGGCCGGTCTGGAAACAACTGGTCCGCCCCACCGAACGATTCTTCACCTGGCTGACGGTGGGCCTGTACGACCAGCCCGTTCGCGATCTGATGGGCTTCACGTGGTCAGAACGTGACGAGCGCCGTTTCCGCCGGTTCGGCAAGGCCGTCAACACCTTCATGCACCTGTTGCCCGAGCGCTACCGCAAACATCCTCGTTGCCGCGACGCCTGGGATCGGCTGGACGGAGCGGTGCCCGCCGACGCACCACTACTGGACACCCCGGTACGCAATCTGCCTCCCGAAGCCGTCCGTGGCGAGCCGATGCACTACTGCCCGGTGACGGCGGCGCGAAGGGCGAACCTGCCCTGGCAGTCCAACGAGACCGCACTCTGAGAGCTCAACCAGGCTTCGGGCCCGGTGTCATCAAGACCACACCGGTCCACTGTAACGCGGCCACCTGGGGATTCGACTAGTCCTGCAGCACCAAGACAAGCCGACTGGCGCTCACGGCCAGATGCCCTACCATGTCCGGCGGAGCATCGACCATCGGCCGTCCCCAAAACCGGGATGGCCTGCCCCGGCGACAAGTCGCATGCGGAGGACCATGACCATCACCACAGCCGAGCCACGCCCGACACTGCAGAAGGTGCCGCTGACCACCGAGGCGGCGCGCATCGGCGCCACCGCCTGGCACGCCGTCTGCGGAGGCGCACGCTTCGCCACCCGGGTACGCCACAAGCAGGACGCGGCCGCAATCGGAGCCGGCGAGACACGCAACACGTTCGCCGCCCTCGGCCCGACCTACGTCAAGCTCGGGCAGCTCATCGCCTCGAGTCCAGGCGTGTTCCCCAAGGTGCTCTCCGATGAGTTCCGGTCGCTGCTCGACAGGGTGCCCCCTGCCGACCCCGAGCAGGTTCGTGCGGTGCTGAGCAGCCAGCTCGGCCGCGACCCCGACGAGGTGTTCGACGACTTCGACGCCGAGCCGATCGCCTCCGCGTCCATCTCGCAGGTCCACACCGCGACGCTGAAAACCGGCGAGTCGGTGGTCGTCAAGATCCAGCGCCCGGGAATCAAGGGCCGGCTGGCCGCCGACCTGCAGATCCTGCAGCGCACCGCCGCGCTTGTGGAACTGTCGTCGTACGGACGCATGCTCAGCGCCAAAGCGGTGATCGAGGACTTCACCGCCAATCTCAACTCCGAGCTGGACTTCCGCACCGAAGCCGCCGCCATGGAGGAATGGACCGCTGCGATCTCGGGGTCGAAGTACGCAGACAAGGTGCGTGTTCCGAAGGTGTACTGGGACCACACCACCGAGCGGGTACTCACCCTCGAGCGGGTGGACGCCATTCGTATCGACGACGTCAAGGCCATCCGCCGCGCGGGTCACGACGGCACCGAGATCGTCAAGACGCTGCTGATGTCGTTGCTCGAGTCGGCCTTCACCGACGGGATCTTCCACGGCGATCTGCATGCCGGGAACGTTCTCGTCGACGCCGACGGGCGCATCGTGTTCTTGGACTGGGGCATCGTCGGTCGCTTCGACGACAACACCCGCATGATCGTCCGCGAATTGCTCGGCAATCTGATGCGCAGCAACTACGAGGCCGCCGGCCAGGCCCTGGCTGCGCTGGGCACCTTCGGGAAACCCGGTTCGGTCCGCGAGACCGCCAAGGACCTGCGACGTGTCGCCGCCCCCATCGGCGGAACCGAACTGGGGAACATGGCGTATGCCGACCTGGGCCGCCAACTCGCGAACCTCGCCAAGAACTACGACGCCCGTCTCCCCCGTGAACTGGTACTCGTCGGCAAGCAGTTGCTCTACGTCGAGCGCTACATGAAACTGCTCGCGCCCCGGTGGAAGGCGATGGCCGACCCCCAGGTTGTCGGGTACACCGCAGGCCTGCTCAAGGATTCGGCCCCCAGCCGCACCCGCGCCGCTGCCCGGTGATCGTCAACGGGTGATCGTCAGCGCGTGATGCGGTAGCGGACAAACGCGGGGACGGCGAGGGCAGCGAGGACTGTTCCGATCACGACCAGGATGCCGCCGCCGGCGGTGGCGACCGCGGTGCCGACCGATGCGGCCGCGGCGCCATGTGCGACGTCGGCAATGCGCGGCCCGCCCGCGACGACAACGATGAAGACACCCTGAAGGCGCCCTCGCACATCGTCATTCGCGGCCGCCTGCAGCATCGACATCCGGAACGCTGCCGACGCCATGTCGGCAGCGCCGCCGATCATGAGCAACGCCACCGCGATCGGGAGCATCGGCAGCGCGGACCCCGAGGCGAAGCCGACGCAGATCCCCACCCCGGTGATCGCCACACCCCAGATGAGGATGCAGATGATCACCGCGTACCCCTGACGCTGCACTCGCGAGACCCAGCCGGAGAACACTCCCCCGATCACCGCACCCGCGGCGATGGCCGAGAACAAGAGCGCAAAGGCCACACCGCCACCGTCCGGTCCGCCGAAACTCTCGTGCGCCATCTGCGGGAACAGCGCCCTGGGCATGCCGAAGATCATCGCAATCAGGTCCACCAGGAACGACATCATCAAGACCTTGTGACCGCCGAGATAACGGAATCCCTCGATCACCGACTTCAGGCCTGGCGTGCCCCGTTTGTCCGGTCCCTCCGGTCGCAGCGACGGCAACCGGATCACCGCCCAGATCGTGGCGAACAGGAACAACGTGTCCACCAGGTACAGCACGGAATAACCCAGGATCGGGATGAGCGCCCCACCCACCAGCGGGCCGGCGATCCCGCCGGCCTGCATCACCGTCATGTTCAGCGAATTGGCAGCGGGCAGTTCGGTTTTCGACATCAACTTGGGCAGGATCGCCGACCGCGTCGGCTGATTGACCGCAAAGAAGGCCTGTTGTACCGCGAACACCACGAGGATGAACCACACGTTGCCGAAGCCCAGCGCCGACTGCACAAAGAACAGGGCGCTGGTCGCGATCAGCCCGAATGTCGTGATGATCAACAGGATTCGCCGGTCCATCACGTCGGCGACCGCCCCGCCCCAGAGGCCGAAGATCACCAGCGGGACAAGGCCGAACAGTCCGGTCAGCCCGACGTAGGCCGAGCTGCCGGTGAGTTGATAGATCTGTGCGGGAACCGCCACCACCGTCAGTTGCGCACCGATGACCGTGACGATGTTCGCCCACCACAGGCGTCGGAAATCAGGGTGTTGCAGCGGGGTGGTGTCGGCGAGGAACCGGCGCGTCACCTCGTCCGTGCCCCGGAACCCGAATCCGGCAGGACCTGCCGGGTGGGCGTGGTCGGTGTCACGGCTGCAATCTCTCACTGCGCCAACGGCCGTCGACGAGCGTGCACCGAACCCGGTTGTGCAGCCTGTTGGCCCGGCCCTGCCAGAACTCGACCTCGGTGGGCGTCAGGCGATAGCCACCCCAGCGCGGCGGCACCGGAACCGGTTGATCCCCGTCCACGCCACCGAATTGGTCCGCGATCGCCGCCGCACGCTCCTCGAGCGCCTGGCGTGACTCGATGGGCGCCGACTGTTCGGACGCGTAGGCACTGAGCTGCGAACCACGTGGTCGCCTGACCCAGTAGTTCTCGGTGGCCTCGGCGGGCACCTTGCTGACGGGCCCCCGAAAGTGCACCTGCCGCTCCATCCCGATCCACGGGAAGGTGACCGAGGCATACGGAGTGGACGCCAGATGGTTCGCCTTGTCGGAGTCGTAGCCGGTGAAGAACACCACGCCGTCGGCATCGGCACCCTTGCACAGCACCGTCCGTGTGGACGGATGGCCGTCGGCATCAACCGTGCCGAGGACCATCGCATTGGGTTCGGCGATCGCGGCATCGATGGCTTCGCGTAGCCATTGGCCGAACAGGGCCAGCCACGGCGGATCCCCTGCGAGCCAGCTCGGGTCGAGGTTGCCGCGAACCCCGTCCGCACCCGCCGCGTCGTCACCGCCCGATGCCGAATAGGCCACCCGCATGCTCGACAGATCCACCGGTTCGTTCGTCACGACGAATAACGCTACTCCCGGGTAACCGCGGCTGGAACGGGCTACTACAGTCCTAGGCAAGTACGGCAGTCGGTGCCCCGAGACCGCGGGTGACAGCGCGGCCGCAGTGTGCAGCTCGAACCGCGAGGAGTGCGATCGATGGCAGTCAATGTGCAGGTACCGGAGGGATTCGTCGAAGGTCTCGAGGGCGTCACCGCCTTCACCACCGAGATCGCCGAGCCGGACAAGAACGGCGGAAACCTCCGATACCGCGGGGTCGACATCGAAGACCTGGTCGAGAACAACGTGACATTCTCCGATGTCTGGGCGCTGCTGGTCGACGGGAAGTTCGGCGACGGCCTCCCCCCGGCCGAACCCTTCCCGCTGCCCATCCACACCGGCGACGTCCGCGTCGACGTGCAGGCCGGGCTGGCCATGCTTGCTCCGATCTGGGGCTACAAGCCGCTGCTCGACATCGATGAGTCCACCGCACGCAACAACCTCGCCCGCGCCTCGGTGATGGCGCTGTCGTACGTCGCCCAGTCGGCACGCGGCATCCATCGTCCCGCCGTGCCGCAGGACGTGATCGACGAATGCGACACCGTCACAGCACGTTTCATGACCCGATGGAAGGGTGAGCCGGACCCCGCGCACATCCGCGCCATCGATGCCTACTGGGTCAGCGCCGCCGAGCACGGCATGAACGCCTCCACGTTCACCGCCCGCGTCATCGCCTCCACGGGCGCCGACGTCGCGGCTTCACTGTCGGGTGCCATCGGCGCCATGTCCGGTCCGCTGCACGGCGGCGCACCGGCCCGCGTTCTGCCGATGATCGAAGAGGTCGAGCGCACCGACGACCCGCGCGGCCTGGTCAAGGGCATCCTCGACCGCAAAGAGAAGCTGATGGGTTTCGGTCACCGCGTCTACCGCGCCGAAGATCCCCGGGCCCGGGTCTTGCGCCGCACGGCCCAGGAGCTCAATGCCCCGCGCTATGAGGTTGCTGCCGCCCTCGAGCAGGCTGCCCTGACCGAACTACGCGAACGGCGCCCCGACCGCGCCATCGAGACCAACGTGGAGTTCTGGGCCGCGGTCATCCTCGACTTCGCCGAGGTGCCGCCGCACATGATGCCCGCCATGTTCACCTGCGGGCGCACCGCCGGTTGGTGCGCACACATCCTCGAACAGAAGCGCCTCGGCAAGCTCGTCCGTCCTGCCGCGCTGTATGTGGGCGCCGCACCTCGCCGGCCAGAAGACGTCGAAGGCTGGGCCACCATCGCCGGCTGACCCGGAAATGGTGGGTTCGGGCGAACAAACCCCCAGGTCGCGTTCGCCAAAACCCACCATCATCGGGGTCGGGGGCGGTCTCTAGACTGGTCGCATGAGCGAAACGATCACCATTCCGGCCGACCTCCTGCCCGCTGACGGCCGATTCGGTTGCGGCCCTTCCAAAGTCCGCCCCGAACAGCTGCAATCGCTCGTCGACACCGGTGCATCCGTCTTCGGCACCAGCCACCGGCAGGCCCCGGTCAAGAACGTTGTCGGCTCCATCCGTAGCGGTCTCGCCGACCTGTTCAACCTGCCCGACGGTTACGAGGTGGTGCTGTCCAACGGTGGTACCACCGCCTTCTGGGATGCCGCGGCGTTCGGTCTCATCTCCCAGCGGTCGCTGAACCTCACCTACGGCGAGTTCTCCAGCAAGTTCGCCACCGTCGCGAAGAAGGCACCGTTCCTCGACGACCCGATTGTCGTCTCCACCGAGCCGGGCACCGCGCCGAGCATCGCGACCATCGGCGCCGAGCAGTACGAGGGCGTCGACCTGGTCGGCTGGGCCCACAACGAGACCTCCACCGGTGTCGCCGTCCCGGTGACGCGCCCCGACCTCGCCGGTGACGCCCTGATCGCCATCGACGCCACCTCCGGCGCCGGCGGCCTGCCGGTGAACGTCGCCGACGCAGACGTCTACTACTTCGCCCCGCAGAAGTCGTTCGCCTCCGACGGTGGCCTCTGGATCGCCCTGATGAGCCCGGCCGCCCTCGACCGGATCGCCACCATCGGCGCCTCTGATCGCTGGTGCCCCGAGTTCCTGTCGCTGCCGACCGCGGTGGACAACAGCAGCAAGAACCAGACGTACAACACCCCTGCTGTCGGGTCTCTGCTCCTGCTGGCGAACCAGATCGAGTGGATGAACAACCAGGGCGGCCTCGACTGGTGCACCGCCCGGACCGCCGACAGCTCCAGCCGGCTCTACGACTGGGCCGAGGCCAGCGAGTTCGCCAGCCCGTTCGTCGCCGACAAGACCTACCGGAGTCAGGTGGTCGGCACCATCGACTTCAACGATGACGTCGACGCCGCCGCAGTCGCGAAGATCCTGCGCGCCAACGGCGTCGTGGACACCGAGCCATACCGCAAGCTCGGCCGAAATCAACTGCGCGTCGGCATGTTCCCGGCCGTCGAGCCCGATGACGTCAGCAAGCTCACGGCGTGCATCGACTACGTGGTCGGCGCTCTGTAAAGGCTGAACCACCACTCAACACACCCCCGCTGAGCTGGGATTTTTCGGGCGTGTCACAGCATGCGATCTGTTGAATCTGCATTACGCTGTCGCTAATGCAGACCGACGCAAGTGTAAGGCTGGCTCCCTGACGTGAAGGAGGAGCAGATGCGTGAGCTTCGAGTCATCGGCCTGGAGCCCGACGGCAAAAAGGTGATCCTGCAGGACACCGAGTCGAGCGAGAAGTTCCGCATCCCCGCCGACGACACCTTGCGCGCCGCCGCTCGCGGCGATCTGACCCGAATGGGTCAGATCGAGATCGAGATGGAGAGCACGCTGCGACCGCGAGAGATCCAGTCGCGCATCCGCTCCGGGGCGTCGGTCGCCCAGGTCGCCGCCGCTGCCGGCGTGCCGATCGACCGCGTCGAGCGTTTTGCACATCCGGTTCTGCTCGAGCGTGCACGTGCCACCGAACTCGCCGCGCAGGCGCACCCGCTCCGCTACGACGGCCCGGCACTGTCCACGTTGGCAGAGGTGGTCGCGGCCGCACTCGGAGCCCGCGGGCACAACCCGGACGACACCGAGTGGGACGCCTGGAAGGGCGACGACAACCGCTGGGTTGTCCAGGTGAGCTGGCGCGTCGGCCGGTCGGTGAACCGTGCGCATTGGCGTTACGTTCCGGGGTCCAACTCGGGCACCGTCGAGGCCATCGACGAAGTGGCCGACGAGCTGACCGATCCGGACATGAGCCGGCCGCTGCGGAGTGTGATCGCCGTCGCGCCGGTCTCGGAGGACAACACCTACGACTACGACCACCCCGAGCTCGCGTTCGACTACACACCTCCCCCAGCGGCACAGGTGACACCCGTCTCGCGGCCCGCACGTCTGACCGTGAAATCCGACGGAACCGAAGCCGTGACCGTGGACGCCGACTCCCTGACCGGCGCCCAGACGGCCCGACGCATACCGGCGAGGCGGGCCGAACCCGTGCCCGCGCCGCAGGTCGACAGGGAGCCGGCGGTCACGGAGCCGGCGCCGACCACCACCGACGATCATGACGACCACCACGACCACGACGACGCCCCGGAAGCCCCCGCGGCCGAACAGCAGCCACCCGCGCCGCGTAAGCGTGCTCGCAACAGCCGCAAACCCGCCGTGCCGACCTGGGAAGACGTTCTGCTCGGTGTCCGGAGCAGTGGCAACACCTGACGCAGGCTAAGTTGTTTGATGCACCTAATGTCGGACAGCAATCACGGAAAGGCTTGAATTGGCAGCGAAGGCGTCCATGCTCTGGTTCGTCAATTCGAGCGATCCGGCGGCCGAGATCCGCGAGGGCGTGACCAACCACGAGAATGCGGCGCAGGCACTGGCCACGGATCTGTTCCCCGACATGACCCTGCTGCCGATCGGACACTGCGATCTGGTGGAGGCCGCAACCCCGGCAGCCGACCAGCTCTTCGTCGGCGTCTACCGCTCCTTGGCCGTGGTGACCGGACCGATCCTGCGGACCAGCAGCCCGTCCACCCTGCCCGAGCAGTGGACCGCCGCACTGCCGGCGCAGGCAACGGTGTTCCTCAACACCGATCCTGAGTACTCGGTCGGTGCATTCGCGCGCTGGGAGGACGGGATACTGCGCCGGTCGTTCGCGGCCAACCCTGTCGACATCTACGAGAACATCGGCCTCCCGTTCATCTTCGAGGGCCCGTTCTGGGCCGGTGAACGCCCGCTCGTCTACGCCGAGGGCGCCATCCCGGACCCCCAGGCCCTCCCCTTCCATCCGCAGGAGTTCGCCGAGGAGGCCATGCGGAGCTGGCTGGGCTTCCGCATCACCACCCCACGCGACCCGTCGGACTCCGATCCGCACTCGATCCAGTTGTCGGGCTTTGCGATTCGGCCGAAGGGTTATCAGCCCGACCAGCGTTCGGATGAACGGAACCTCGCCGAACAGCACCATTCCGACGGCCAGTATCCGACCGAGCATCCGCAGCGACCCGCCGAGGAGTCGGCGCCCGCACCTGCGGTCAAGCGCGTGGCCCGGTGGTTCGGATTCGGACCCAAGGTTTGATGCAGGCCTGCCGCGCGAACTGGTCTGCAAGCCCGTTCGATGAGCCCGTTCAGCGAGCCCGCTCGTAGAACGCGAGGGCGGCGGCAGTCGCGACATTGAGCGAATCCGTTCCGCGTGCCATCGGGATGCGGGCGCGCACATCGCCCGCACGCATCGCCGTCTCCGTCAGTCCCGGCCCTTCGGCCCCCACCATGAAGGCCACGCGCGGGGCATCCACCACCTGCGACAGGGTGGCCACCTCCGGGTCGGGGGTGAGTGAGATGATGCGAAAGTCGTTGCTGCGCAATACGTCCAGGTCTGCCGGCCAGCTCGTGGCATGCGCGAACGGAACCAGCAGTACGTGGCCCATCGACACCCGAACCGATCGCCGGTAGAGCGGATCGGCGCATGCCCCACCGAAGATCACGGCATCCACGCCCAAACCTGCCGCATTACGGAAGATGCTGCCGATGTTCTCGTGGTCGTTCACGCCTTCGAGCACGGCGACGGTGCGGGCGTCGGCCAGGATGTCAGGCAGCGCAAGGGGTTCGGGGCGGCGCGCCACGGCGAGCACACCACGATTGAGGTGGAAGCCCACCACCTGGGCCATCACGTCTGCGTCAGCGCGAAAGAACGGCACCCCGCTGACCGCAGGATCGGTGAGGGTCCCACCGAGTTCGCGCAACCTCTTGTCCACGCCGAAGAATGCGTGCGGCGCGAACCGGGAAGCGACCATCCGCTGCGCCACGAGCACACCCTCCGCGATGACGAGCCCCCTGCCGGGGCGTCCTCCGGCGAGGACCGGGAGATCCGGCCGCCGGTCGACCGAGTTGAGGTCGCGGAAGTCGTCCACGCGTGGGTCGTCGGGGTCGTCGATGTCGATGACCGTCACCGCGAGGTCAGAGATAGGTCCTGCCTGGTGAGCGTGCGATCCGACCATCCGACTAGTTTGCCCGACGGCCGATATGGCAGGTTGAACGGGTGAGCAAAGGTAATCTGACGCTTCGTCGCGCAAATGAATCCGACTGGCCGGCCATCGCGACCGCAGACGCCCGGGCCTTCGCGTTCGTCAACCCGCTCGACGAAGAGGCGCTGGCCGACATCCGCTCGAAAGTTCGCGATGACGACGTCATCGTGGTGCACGACATGTCCGATCCAGAGCGGCCGACGCTGGTCGGTGTGTCGATGTTCTTCCGGATGACGATGTCGGTTCCCGGCGGACATCGGGTATCGCTGCCCGGGTTGTCCTGGGTGTCGGTGGCCTCGACGCACCGCCGCCGCGGCATCCTGCGGATGATGATCACCGAGTTGTTCGAGCAATGGGAGCGCGAGCAGTCCGTGTTCTCGATCCTCACCGCATCAGAGGGCACCATCTACGAGCGATTCGGTTACGGCCCTGCCGCTTTCGAGCAGCAGGTTCGGATCGACCTGCGCCGCGCACAACTGCGCGCACCGGCCCCCGAGGATTCGCGGGTTCGCTACGCCGACCCGGACCAGATCCGCGACCGCGTTCCCGAACTACATGACCGCTGGGTCTCCACCAGGCCCGGCGCTATCGTCCGGGCGCCGGTGTGGTGGAACATGATCTTCGCCGACCGTCCGATCCTGCGTGACGGACGAAGCGGTCTGCACTACCTGCTGCATCCCGACGGCTATGCGAGCTACCGGATCCACCACGAGTCGGAAAGCGTGTCGGTGGCGGAGGTCTCGGAGTTGTTCGCCGTCACCGACGAAGCGCATTCCGATCTCTGGAGGGTGCTGGTCGGCCTGGATCTGCTGCCCGCCATCACCGCGACAACGCCGGTCGACGACCCGCTGCCGCTGAAGCTGACCGATCTGCGTGCTCCGTCCGTGACCGGTATCCGCGACAGCATGTGGTTGCGGATCCTCGACGTGCCGGCGGCTCTGACGATGCGCGAGTACGGTCTCGACGCCGAGTTCGTGATCGAGGTGTCGGACAAGTTCCGCCAGTCGGGGGGTCGCTTCAAGCTCGCCATCACCGACGGCCGGGCCGAGGTCACCGAGACGGATGCCGAACCGACGGTCACGATGGACATCTCCGTGCTGGGCAGCCTCTACCTCGGGGCGTACCGCGCGGTGGACTTCGCATCGGCAGAGCGACTCTGGGCCGTCGACGGGCCCACACTCCATGCGCTGGATCAGGCGCTGAGCACCGATCGCAAGCCGGTGGCGGGCACGTTCTTCTAGTCCCGCTCTGGGGCGCGGCGTTCAGTCGCTCTCTGCGACGATCGATTCGATGATGCCGACGGCGTCACGCAGCGTCGCCATCTGGTCGTCGTCGAGGCGTTTGAGCTGGGCACGCAGCCATTCCTCACGAGCATTCGCCTCATCAACCACAACGTCGGTTCCCGACGGCGACAGCGTCACGATCACCTGGCGTCCATCGGTGGGGTGCGGTTCGCGCTTGACCAGGCCGAGATCGGCCAGGGATGCGATGACCCTGGTCATCGACGGAGGTTGCACACGTTCCCTCGCCGCGATGGCGCCCGGCGTCATCGGGCCTTCCCTGTTGAGGGTTGCCAACGCCGAAAGCTGTGTCAGCGACACCGGCGAAGCCGACCGGCGACCGCGCAGATGCCTGGTCAACCGGACAACGGCGATCGCCAGATCGCTCGCGAGCTTTTCGTCATTGTGATCCACGCGATCAAGGATAGGTGAGCCCGCGCTGAATGCACCATGAACCGGCGATGTTCATGTGTTCGGTTCACGAGTGAATGCTCGTTAACTTTTTAAAAGACAGTTCGTCTCGTAGTGCTGCACAAGCCATCCCCACGTCTGAGATTACGCCTGGACGAGTGGCTAAACGAGTGAACTTTCGACTGCGTACGAGTTGGCCTGCCACGTTTCCGCCACTAGTGTCGACTGCATGCCCGGACCCATTCCATCGCTGCCGCGAGCACTGACGGCACCGGAGCCGGTGATCGCGGTGGGCATGATCGGTTTCCTCGTCGCGACCGTGCTGGTTGCCGTCTGGGACCTGGGAACCGACAACACGCTCACCATTTGCCTGGTGGGCCTGGGCGTCGGTCTGTTCGGCTGCTTTGTGGTGTCCCTGCAACGGTGGGCGATCCGGCGAGGGAGCCGCGCCGCCCAAGACGGTCTGTCCTGAACCCGACATAGGTCGCCGACGCCACGAAGACCACGCCCAGGAGCCAGCCTGCGACGACATCGGTCATCCAGTGCACGCCGAGGTACACGCGACTCCAGCCGATCGCCACGGCGAGCACAGGAGCCGCCACGAGCACCAGGCGGTGCGCTCGCACCCACGAACTGCTGTGATAGCCGGCGACCGCGATCAGGCCGTAGACGACCGTCGCCATCATCGCGTGTCCGGACGGCATGGAAAACGTGTCGATGTCCAGCAGCCGGGCCTCCGCAGGAGGCCGTTCCCGCCCGATCAGGTGCTTGAGCCCGACCATCAGGCCGTACCCGATCAGCGACCCGGCCCCGACCAGCACCGCCGACCGCGCTTGTCGCAGCACGAGCAACGCGATGGTCGCCAGCACCGCCACCAGAGTCAAGGTGACGGTGTCGCCGAGGGTGGTGACGACCTTCATCGTCCGGGTCCACGCGTCGGTCCGGTTCGTCACCGACCATTCCCAGACAGAACGGTCCGGCCCGAAGGCGAGGGACTCGGTTCGGAGAATGCCCGTCGGGTCAGTCAGGGATGACGTGGAACTCGGCATCGATGTGGAGCGCCCCTTTCTGATCGCGCCAGAACGGAACCCGGCGTCGACTCGTGGTGCCGTCGTGGTGCACCTCGACTAGCAATTCATCGTGGACCCGGATGGGACCGGTGGGCAGCGGCCTGCTCTGCATCAACGCCGAACGCAACGCGCCGGGCTCGGCCTCCCATGTGGACGGCCTGCCCTCCTGCACCGGTACCGCAGTGAACTCCTCGGTCGCCAGCGGCATGTCGAGCAGGTCGGCGAGCGCCGATGCCAGCCCGATCTGCGACGGCACCACGGTGATGAGTCGACCGGGGTCGATGGCGGCGGCGAGCCAGGGAGCGTCGAGGACGACCGCGTCCTGCGCCACGTCTCCGGCGAGAGTTCTTGCAGCCGTTGGTGGTTCGATGTCGTCCAGCTCGATGCGGCCGGCCCGCAGCGCCTCGGCGAGGGCAGTGTGTGCTGTGGCCGCCACCAGCGGTGAGACCGCGCGGTCGGCCGCGGACAGCCGGTTCAGGATGAGCCGAGCCGCGTCGATGTCCTCGACATCGGCATTGCCGAGCGCGCCGGAGATCTCGTCACCATGCGGGTGATCGATGGGGTCGAGCAGGCCTGCGACGGTCAGGTCGCTCGGTGCGCGCCAGCCCCCGAGCGGTACACCGTCGACCACCGCATAGTGTCGCAGCCACCAGCAGGTGTACTCGGAGCGATCGGCCAACAACGTTGCCGCGTCGGCAGATTCGACCAGCAAACTCAGCGCCTCCGGCCAGCGGTCGGGGTCGACCAGGTCGAGATCGCGGACGGCCGACAGCGTCTGGGGCGGATCGTCGAGTGTGTTCCACCACTGCTCTTCGTCGGGCAGGTCGTGGTCGGGGCCGGTCGGATACTCCTCACGCAGCACCGTGAAGTCCCAACCCACGCCCAGAGCGCGGAACGCCGCCTGGCCGAACTCCTCCACCAGATCGGCCGAGACGATCCCGAACGGCGAATCATCGATCAGCACAGCCGAAAGCGGACTGCCCGGCAACAGCAGCTCGTCCGCCGGTCGCACGTCGTCGTCATCGGTGGGGAGCTGCAACTGGCCCAGCCAGGTCGGGACCACCACGTCCGGAGCCGCGCGGAGCAGACCGAGCACACTCCGCACCAGACGTTCATCGGCCGGGTCCTCGTCGATCTCACTGCGTAGGGCAGGGTCGGACAACATCTCCCCCACCGTGATCCGCTGAGCTCCGAGCCGTTCGAGCAGATCGTGGTTCGCCGCAGGATGGACGGTAGGGAGCCAGCTGGGGGCGACAACGGCGGCATCCTCGTCGCCGCGGTACGGCGGCAGCACGGTTCCGCGGGCACCGGGAAGTGTCCGTCCGTCGGTCAAGGGCACCGGGAGCGCCCCGAGTTCGTCGACCTGGCCCTGCGCCACCACCGACAACTCGGCGTAGAGGTCGCCCCACCACCGTGGTTCGCGTTCCAGACCGGTGAGCCGTTCGGCCACCTCGGCCAGACCGATCTCCGTCACACCCACCGACCTCAGCGTGCTGAGCGAGCCCCGGCCGGACAGGTCCGGGTGCACCAGCGTCGTGATGACCTCGCCCAAGAGGCCGGCGAGCCCGGCGGTGAGGTCGGGCAGCACCTCGGCCCGGGAGGCGATCAGGTCGTCGCCCTCGGCACCCGGAACCCAGGCGTGCCCGGCCAACTCGGCGATCAGCGCTTCACGCAGTCGTTCGTCGTCGCGTCCGGCCGCGAACCCCGGCGCCGGGACGAGCCCCATTCGCTGATCGATGGGCAGCTCGGCCACGATCTGTGCGTATCCCTCTGCCAACACGGCTATGTCGGCGTCGGGGTGCAGCCCACGACGATCAGCCGTCAGCTGCACATCGCCGACACAGATGGCCGGCACGGTGAGCTCGACGTCGGTGCGGGTGGGTGCACGCAGCACATCGCGACGCACGCGAACCGGTCTGCCGTCGCGCAGCGGGAGCAACCAGCGGGCGCGCGGCGCCACGAGCTCACGCCAGCTCGCACCGCCGACGGAGATGATGTCGCCCTCGCGGACGGTTCGAAAGGTGTTGTCGGGCAGGGTTATCGTGTCGATCGATTCGAGCTCGAGCAGCAATTGCACACTTTCGGCGGCAAAACCGTCGAACATCGCGGCCATGTCGATCGAGTTGTCGATCTCCATCACCACCTCGGTGTCGAAGCCGTCGATCGGCGCGGTGTCGATCGGCCACGCAAGGCGCAGCGTCGGCACCTGCTCCACCACCGCCCCGTTCGCGGCGAGTTCGGCACGCGTGCGTTCGGCTGAGAACTCGAATGATCCGCTTCTCGAACGGATCTCGACATGACGCGTCACCGCGGCAACAGCGGTGAACCCCACCCCGAACCGTCCGATCAAGCCGTCGCCGTGTTTGCTCGAGGAACGCAGCGCCGTCAGGGCAGCGGCACCGTCGGAGTCGACAGGTGCGCCGGTGTTCGCGATGTGCAGCCACCGACCGTCGTGCCACACACGAACCGAACCGATGATCCCGGCAGCCGTCGCGGCATCGGCGGCGTTGGCGACCAGCTCGGTCAGCAGGCGATCGCGATACCCGACGCCGACCAGATCTGTTTCGGCAGCAGTGTCTTCACGCAGGCGGGTGGGCGAGGTGAGCCACGACCCGAGAATCGAGTCGCGCAGACGGCCGAGGCCGAACGGGTCGGACGGCTGCACGACAGGTCAGGAGTTGGCGTGGATCTCAACCGCGCCGTCGTCGTAGGCATCGTAGGCGGGGCTTCTGCCGCCGGTGGGCGCCTCGACGTCCGAGTGGGCGCCGCATCCGTACTCGGCGTGCACCACACGGCCGTCCGCGGCGTATTCGTTGGCGCACACACCGAACGCGGCGCGCAGCGAACCGACCACGGGGAGGTAGAAACCGCAGGTGCCGCAGTTGTGCCGGGCGCTCCTGGCCATCTCGGAAGCGGGACCGTGCTCACCCTCGACCCACCGCGAAGCCGCCTCGAGCCGACCCTCGCGGCTCAGCAGTCGTTTGCGGCCCAGACCCAGTTCGGTCGCCACAGCGGACTCTTCGCCGAAGGGGTCGTTGTCGTCGTTGTCGACGTACCCCGGGACAAGGCGTGGGTCGTCGGCGGGCGTCGCCAGCAGATCTCCGGGGTTCAGGTCTCCCGGCCGAACCCGCTCGGCCCACGGAACCCATTCCGGCGCGGTCAGTGCGGTGGAACCCGGCAGCAAGGCCACCTCGTTGACCGTGACGTCGTCGCAGCCAGGGCATCCGGCCAGGACCACACACCACTGCCATCCGCGGTAGCCGGGCACCTGGGCGGCAAAGTAGTGGGTGACCGTGAAGGCGGCCTCGGTGACCGCTTCGAGGTGGTCACCGACCTCTTTGTCGTCGGCGTCGATCGCGGCCCTCGCCTGCGAGACGGCCGCAGTCAGCAGCGCTTCCACGCGTTTCTGCTCGGCGTCATCCCTCTCCTGGTCGACATGACTGCCGGGCCCGTCGTGATCAGTCACTGCGTCTGTCTGCTCGGTAACCGCGTTCACGTCCTCCAGTGTGCCGTATCGGGGCGCGCCGCAAGTGCCCGAGGGTTGGTAGGCCTGCGTCGGATAGGGAACAATCGGGAAAGTGAACCGAGGAAATCAACCACACGATCCTCGTACGACCTCCTCGGGCAGGGGCAGAGGCACTCAGCGCCCCGCCGACCCCGCCGGGCAAGACCCCCGCCAGCCGCCACGACCGGGGCCCGCAGCGCATCCGGGTTCGGCCAATTATCCGGTGGACGGCTCGACGCCGGGAACCCGCCAGCCACGTCCTGGGGGTCAGCCTTCCTATCCGCGCGGCGGCCAGCCCCCCATGCCACCGCGTGGCCCGCGACCGCCCAGTGGCCCTCCCAACGGTGGTCCTGCTCAAGGCGGTCCGCCGCCCGCGTCCACGGCTGCGTTCCCCCCTCACGACGACAGCCGCCGGAACGACACCCGCCAGCAGACATCGCGCAACCCGCATCTGCCGCCACTGGACGAGACCGACTACCACCGCGAGGAATCCGGCGGCCGGGCAATGCCCCGCAAACTCACCGTCACCCGCGTTGCCGCGCTTCGAGGCCGGGAGCTGACATCGAAGGGCCTGGGCAAGATTCATCAGGCCGCCACCGCCGACGGTGCCGACCGTTCCGGTCTGACCGCGTTGACCTATCCGACGGTGGTCAACTTCGCGGTCGACGCCGCGATGACGATCGCGTTGGCCAACACCTTGTTCTTCGCCGCCGCAAGCGCGGAATCCAAAGGCAAGGTCGGCCTCTACCTGTTGCTGACCATCGCGCCGTTCGCGATCATCGCCCCACTGATCGGGCCGATGCTCGACAAACTCCAGCGGGGCCGTCGGATCGCGATGGCCGGCACCTTCGCCGGGCGCACCGTGCTGGCCCTGCTCGTGATGGCGAACTGCGGTTGGGACGACGCCGCGAACCAGCTGACCTACGACCCCTGGGTGCTCTACCCATGCGCACTCGGAATGTTGGTGCTGTCCAAGTCATTCGGCGTGCTCAAGTCGGCCGTCACACCGCGTGTCCTGCCGCCGACCATCGACCTGGTCCGGGTCAACTCCCGACTGACCACATTCGGGTTGGTGGGCGGAACGATCCTCGGCGGTGGTGTGGCAGCACTGTGTGAAGTGTTGCTGGCCAAGGTCCTTCCCCTGCACCTGCCCGGGGCCATGGTGTGGCTGGCGATCATCACCGTCGCCGGCGCCGTGCTGTGCATGCGCATCCCGTCGTGGGTGGAGGTCACCGCGGGCGAGGTCCCCACCACACTGACCTACCACGGTGAACCGGCACGCGATCCCTTGCGACGCCCCGATCCTGCCCAGTACCCCCCGCCTGGTGGCGCACAGCCACCGAGCGCAAAACAATCCGGCGAGAAGGCCTCTCCGGTCAAGGCCCTGGCGGCCACGATGCGTCAGCCCCTGGGCCGCAACGTACTCGTCGGTCTCTGGGGCAACGGCACCATCCGCATCCTGACCGGCTTCCTGACCCTGTTCATCGCCTTCTACGCGAAGTCGCAGCAGGGTGGCGGCAGCGGCTGGGCCCAGGTCGCCATGCTCGGCGCGGTCGGCGCGGCCGCCGGCATCGGAAACTTCATCGGGAACGCCACCGGCACACGACTGGAGCTGAAGAACCCCGAGCGCATCATCGTGATGGTGACCGGTGCCTGCGTCGCGGTCGCGGCATTGGCCGCAGCGTTCGGCAGCCTGCTGTTCGTGGCCATCGCGGCGCTCGTCGCCTCGGGAACCAGCGCCATCGGCAAGGTCTGCCTGGACTCGTCCATCCAGAACGACCTTCCGGACGAATCCCGGGCCTCGGCTTTCGGTCGCTCTGAGACCGTCCTGCAGATGAGCTGGGTGTTCGGCGCATCCCTTGGTGTGCTGCTCCCGCCGAACCTCACCATCGGCTTCGGAGTCGTCGCAGGATTGCTGGCCCTGGGCCTGGTGCAGACCTTCGTCACCAACCGGGGCTCTACGCTGGTCCCCGGATTCGGCGGCAAGCGGCCAGACATGACCATGCCCACCGGCGCAATCCATGTCGATCCGCACATCCGCGAGGCCTGGAACAAGGGCGGCGGAGACCGATGAGTTGGGATACATGAGCGCACGCTTGACCACAGGCGAGAAGAAGTTCTTCGCGATCGCCGTCATCACCGTTCTGTTGCTCGTCGCCGTCATCGGCGGCTCGGTGGCCGCGTTGGCCTCCGGACACGAGGACAACGACGTTCCGTATCTGCATGTCGCGAACGGCAACACACTGATCACCGTTGAGCCGCTGATCTATTGCTCCATCGAGGTGACGAACTGCGAAGGATCGCCGACCAACAAGCCGGCGCGGATCCCCGTGCAGGTCGGCGACGCGGTGATGGTGTCGCTGTCGAGTGACCTGTCCGTCGGGCCCTGGACGCTCGTGGTGCAGTACCTCACCAAAGACGGGTTCGACAACACCGCCGAGGTCTTCTACCGCAGCGACAGCAAACGCACATTCACCCTCGCCTCGACCCGCGACCGGATCCTGGCGACGATCGAGATCAAGCAGCCGTCTCAGAAAGAAGACGCGGGCGGCTTCATCCCACGCGGGATCTGGGGCATCGACACCCTTCCCGACGGTGTCGATGTCCCAGCGTCCGACTAGTTCGAAATCCGGCTGGTTGAAGATCCGGCCGGTTGGAGAACCGGCAGCGGTGTCACACGAGTACTGCTAGGTCTCGAGCTCCCGGGCAACTGCCCGCACCACCTCGGAGATCCGGGCGGCGGTCTTGCGGTCGGGGTATCGGCCCTTGCGCAGATCCGGCTGAATCTTGCCTTCCAGCAACGTGATCAGGTCGGCCACCATGCCGTGCAGCTCATCAGGACTGTGCCGCTTGGGCTGTTCCTTGCGCGCTTCCCGCGTGTTCTTGGCAACGCTGGGAGCCGGATCGAGAACCTTGACCGTCAACGCCTGTGGGCCGCGACGGCCCGCTGCCATGCCGAACTCGACCCGCTGGCCGGGTTTGAGCGCCTCGGTCCCATCGGGGAGCGCGGACGAGCGCACATAGACGTCTTCGCCCTCATCTTGCGAGAGAAAGCCGAAGCCCTTCTCCGCGTCGTACCATTTCACCTTGCCGGTAGGCACTGTGCTCACCCTCATCTACTCGCATTGCCCAAAACGAAAGCGCCCGCTGCGGGCAACTGGCCCAGCCGGACGCGTTCGGTCAGTCTAGCGCCTCGGCCAACCCCCGAGCACACGGGTTTTCGGCCGCCTCGGACCTGCACTACCGTTGTCTACATGCGCAAAGCCGAAGGCAGCCTCTTGCTGCGGGCCGCTGTGGGACTGTTCGCCATCGGAGTCATCGCACTGCTCTGGCTGTTTCTGAGTACGCCGATCACCGGTGAGACCGCTCCCCTGTTCGTCTATCTGCTCACCATGTGTGCCCCGCTCGGCTTTTTGCTCGGGCTGATTTTTGCGTTGCGATCAGGGCGACGCCATCGGAACGCGGCTGCGCACCAAGGCCGCGGCTCGAGGTCGCCACTACAGTGACTGACGACATGACGCTCTCAATCGACGGAGCATTGACTCCCACCAGTGACGGCACGGCACTCCGCGCTGCATACAGCTGCTTTCCGACCGGTGTGGTCGCGGTATGCCACCAGGGCGACGGCGACCCCATCGGCATGGCCGCCAGCTCGTTCGCCACGGTATCGCTCAACCCGCCACTGGTGTCGCTCTGCGTTCAGAACGAATCGACGACGTGGCCCAAGTTGCGCAGCGCTCCCGTCATCGGGCTGTCGGTGTTCGCCCATGATCAGGACGCCGAGTGCAAGCAGCTCGCGGGCCGGGCCGATGCGCGATTCACCGGGCTGCGGGTGGAAACGACCGACGACGGCGCACTCTTCGTCGGCGGAGCGGTGGCCCAGCTCTCGTGCACCATCTACAACGAGATACCGGCCGGCGATCACAGCCTGGTCCTGCTCAAGGTCGAGGCGTTGCGCGCCGACCCGTCGCAGGAGCCGCTCGTGTTCCACGCCAGTGCGTTCCGGGCGCTGGAAAGACGGGCGTAGCAACCACGACTTCGGCGCCCATCAGAAAACGACCGTAGTCAGTTTTCCCCGGGGATCCGACCTCGATCGGGCGATCACCGTAGGCTTGTACAGGTGACCGCCATCGCTCTGGGTATGCCAGCCGGCTTATCCGTCCGCCCGCCCGTCGGGACAGACGCCGTCATGCCCACCAGCGGTCCCATGGTGGACACCTTCGGGCGCGCTGTTCGCGACCTCCGCGTCTCGGTGACCGACCGCTGCAATCTGCGCTGCACGTACTGCATGCCCGCCGAAGGCCTCGACTGGCTCGATCGCGACGACGTACTGACAGCTGCCGAGATCGTGCGGGCGGTCTCGGTGGGCGTGCGCGAACTCGGAGTACGAGCCGTCCGGTTCACCGGCGGCGAGCCACTGCTGCGCAAGGACCTCCCGGAGATCATCGAAGCGGTTGCCGCCCTTGACCCCCGACCCGAGATCGCGCTGACCACCAATGGACTGGGCCTGGCCCGGCAGGCGAAACGATTGGCAGCTGCCGGCCTGGACAGGGTGAACGTATCCCTGGACACCGTCGACGCCGCCAAGTTCGCTGCCATCACCCGTCGCGACCGCCTTCCCGACGTGTTGGCAGGCCTCGAGGCCGCCGCCGACGCCGGGTTGACCCCGGTGAAGGTCAATGCCGTGCTCGACACCGCCGGCGGCCTAGACGACGCCGCTGCGCTCCTGAAGATGTGCCTGGACAAGGGCTACCAACTGCGGATCATCGAGCAGATGCCGCTGGACGCCGAACACCACTGGTCACGCACCTCGATGATCACCGCCGACCAGATCCTCGCCCGCCTGCAGCAGGACTTCGACCTGCGGCCCGACGACGTGGCACGTGGGTCGGCCCCGGCGGAACGCTGGATCGTGGAGGGTCATACCGGGCTCGACGGGAGGCCTGCCCGAGTCGGGGTCATCGCCTCCGTGACCCGCCCGTTCTGCGGCGATTGCGACCGGACCCGGCTCACCGCGGACGGACAGCTTCGCAATTGCCTGTTCGCCACCTCGGAGACGGACCTACGCGGTTTGCTGAAGTCAACTCACGCTACAGATCAGGAAATCGCGCTGCGGTGGCGACAGTCCACGTGGGGCAAGCTCCCGGGCCATGGCGTCAACGAGCCAGGCTTCCTCCAGCCCGCACGGTCGATGTCGGCGATCGGGGGCTGACTATGCGTATCTGCGTCCGGTTCTTTGCCGCCGCCCAAGCAGCCGCGGGTGTCGAGCAAAGTGTGGTCGAACTCACTGACAAAGCCACTCTTGCGGATCTGGAAATCCAATTGGGTCAAAGCAATCCACAGTTGGCTGAAGTGCTCGAGAGATGCTCATATCTGCATGAGTCCGTCGCCGTTCGGGACCGCTCACGGGTGCTCTCGAGTGGCGACACCGTCGACGTCCTGCCGCCGTTCGCGGGCGGTTGAGCGCATCTGACCGTGCGCAGCAACGGGTCATTCGACCCACATCCGCGTCTCATTCCTTCGGATGAGGCTGTGACGTTGCTCACATAACGGTTGGGTTACGGTACGGACACAGGACGACTGTCATACCGATGAGCAGCAGTAATGCCGAAACCGCCGAAAACGGGCCCGCCGACACGTCGAAAAGGCCGTCGAAGAAGTTATGTGTAACCACTGATTAACCCGTACCGTCTGTCTCGGTCGACCTGATCGGCCAGACCGCAAGTGAATATTCCCGGCTCGCCGCGCCCAACCTCGTCCCGCGAACCGAGAAACTCCAAACGCATTTCAGGGACGAGGACGGGGGACCCAACATCTCCTGGAGATCACCGGGTTCCGAGAAATCGGAGCCCTTGGGGTGAAGCCCGCGCAAGCGGACCGAGCAACCTCTCGCTCGAACCCGACAGCTGACTTCGTAGGCGCGTGGAGAGAGGAAGTACAACTCATGTCCGGACGTCATCGTCAGCCGACCACCACTGGTCGCACCATCGCCAAGTTCGCCCTCACCTCTGCCGTCATCGGCGGCGGCGCCACCCTCGCCTTCGCAGGCGGCGGCAACGCCGGTGCAGCCACCGACGCCGAGTGGGACCAGGTCGCCTCGTGCGAGTCGGGTAACAACTGGGCCATCAACACCGGCAACGGCTACCAGGGTGGACTGCAGTTCAGCCCCAGCACCTGGACCGGCCACGGCGGCGGCGAGTTCGCCCCCTCCGCCGACCAGGCAACCCGTGAGCAGCAGATCGCTGTCGCCGAGCGTGTCCTCGCCAGCCAGGGACCCGGCGCATGGCCGACCTGCGGCACCGGCCTGAGTGGCGCCACCCCGCGCAACGCTCCCGCTGCAGCGCCCAGCCTCGAGATCCCCGCAGCACCGGCTGCGCCCCAGGCTTCGGACCTCTCGGCTCAGACCGACGAGATCGCGAACGACCTGAAGTCCGTGTTCAACGATCCCACCGTTCATGCGCTGATCGACCAGGCCAACGCGGCCGGTGACCTCGACGCCGGATCCATCGCGTTCTACAACCAGTACCGGGACATCCTGCCCCTCCCCTGATCTCGGGGAGCCCAGACGAAGGGCCTCGCACGCGACCATGAGTCCGTGCGGGGCCCTTTTCCATGTTCCGATGATGGTGGGTTCGGGCAAGCATTTGCCCAGGTCGACCCCGCCCGAACCCACCAATTCCGGGCGGGTGGGGCACTCTGGTCAGGCGCAGCCAACCCATTCGTCGGTGCCGTCGGCGAAGATCTGGTGTTTCCACACCGGGAGTTGGGCCTTGACCTCGTCGACCAGCAGCGCACAGGTCGCGAAGGCTGCCTGGCGATGATCGGCTGCCACGGCCACCACCAGCGCCGCATCACCGATGGCCAGTGGCCCCACCCGGTGCGACACAGCGACCGCACGTACGCCGTCGGCCCCGGCCGCGATCTCTGCCACGACCTTCTCGACGACCTCGCCGGCCGTCGGGTGCGCGCTGTAGTTCAGTGCGGTGACGTCGCGGCCGCCGTCGTGATTGCGCACCGCGCCGACAAAACTCACGATGGCCCCAGCTTTTCCGCCTGCCGCCTCGGAGGCGAGGGCCTCATGGTCGGCGGTGGACAGAGCCTCTTCGGTGACCACGGCACGGGCGACGATGGCAGCCATCAGTGGTCGCCTCCGTTGATCTGGTCCAGGGCGTGGGTGAGCACAGGTGCGAGAACTTCGAGGCCGTCACGGACACCACCCGTGGAACCGGGCAGATTGACGATGAGGGTACGGCCCGCGACACCGGCCGTGCCCCGCGACAGGACGGCCGTGGGGACTTTGGGCAACCCGCTGTTGCGGATGTCGTCGGCCAGACCGGGTATTTCGCGTTCGATGACCGCGGCGGTCTGTTCGGGGGTCTGATCGGTCGGGTTCAGACCGGTGCCACCGGTGGTGAGGACCAGAGCCGTCTCATCTCCGACTGCTGTTCGGAGTGCTGCGCCGACCTGGTCACCGTCGGGAACCACCACCGGGTCGTTCACCACGAACCCGCGGTCGCGCAACCATTCGACGATGATCGGCCCCGAGCGGTCGGCGTACACACCACCTGCGGCGCGCGTCGAGGCCACGACCACCACTGCAGTGCGGGGGTCGGCGGCGTGGGGATCAGACATCAGACCCCTCCGTCCGCAGAACCGGTCTCGTCAACCGGCCGGTTGTCCCGGGTCCAGTGACCCTTCTTGCCGCCGGTCTTCTCCTGGAGGCAGATATCGGTCATCTGCGCGCGCGGATCGACCGCCTTGACCATGTCGTGCAGGGTGAGTCCGGTCACCGCCACCGCAGTGAGGGCTTCCATCTCGACGCCGGTGCGGTCGGTGGTGACCGCGGTCGCGCGCACCTCGATGAAGTCGGTGCCGAGCTCGAAATCGACGCTCACGGTGCTGAGCGCGACCTGATGGCACAGCGGGATCAGCTCGGGGGTCTTCTTGGCGGCCATGATGCCGGCGATGCGGGCCGTTGCCAGCGCATCCCCTTTGGGCAACCCGCCCGTCGACAACAGCGAGATCACGTCGGCGGTGGTGCGAAAAACCCCGGTGGCCAGCGCTTTACGCGTGGTGGCGGCCTTGCCGCCGACATCGACCATCTGCGCCGCCCCCGCCTCGTCGAGATGGCTGAGACGTCCAGGGCCGGGCCGGTCGGTCGGCGCGCTCACCGATCAGCGATTGACGGTGGTTCGCGGGTGAAGGTAAGGCAGGTCGTCGACCGGGAGCGGGAAGGTGACCTCACCGAACGGTGACAGAGCGCCGGAGACGTGCGCGGCGAACTCACTGACGGCGTGCTCACCCTCGGGAACCTCGGGCCAACCATTATCGACGTACTTCTTCTTTTCAGCCACGGGCGTCATTCTGCCATGAGTGGCCCGCATATCATCTACTGGATGAGCCCCGACCAGCCAATCAGTCTGGCCGACGACCTCGCCCGCCGCGACGACGACCAACTGCTCGATCTCCTGCAGTCCAGGCCGGATCTGGCCAGCCCTCCCCCACCCGGGGTCGAGGTGCTTGCGCAGCGCGCGATGTCGGCGGCCTCGATCAACCGATGTGGCGAAGACCTGGACCTGCTGGCGGTGGCGGTGCTCGAGACCATCGCGGAACTGGGTTCACGATCCGAACAGACCCGTGGGCTGTCGCCTGTGTCCACCGACGCCATCGTCGAGGCGCTGTCGGAGCGCGCCGCACCCGACGCGATCCGGGCGCGCATCGACAACCTCGTCGACCTCGCGCTGCTGTGGGGATCGCCCGCTGCGCTGGTCACCGGACCGCACATGGCTGCGGCGTGGCCGTGGCGTTCACGTCTTGCGACCGCCCCTGTCAACGCGTTGTCGCTCACCGAGATCCGAGCGAAGATCGACGCCCTCGGCGAACGGGAGCGTGACCTGTTGTCCACGCTGGCGTCGGGACCCGGCCTGGGTCGAACCCGCGACGCCGGGCTCGGACCCGAGTCGGATCGGCCGGTCCCAAGGTTGGTCCATCAGGGACTGCTGCTGGTGGTCGATGAGCAGACCGTCGAATTGCCGGTGGTGATCGGCCAGCTCATCCGCGGCGAGGATCCAGCCGAGCCATTCGAGCTGCGGCCGCCGGAGCTCTCCGGTGGCGGTGGACGCAAGGTCGGGCTGGCCGAGGTCGATGCCGCGGCCGGGGGCGAAGCGCTCGAGTTCCTGCGGCACAGCGCCGACGCCATCGAGACCCTCGGCGCCCACCCGGCGGCGGTTCTGCGCGCCGGTGGCATGGGCGTCCGGGAGATCCGTCGACTCGCCAAGGCCCTGTCCGTGGACGAGAAACGGGTCGGCCTGGTCATCGAGGTACTCGCCGGGCTCCGCCTCATCGATTCCGGATTCCCCGTGCCCGACCCGTCGGACGGTCTCGAACCGTCGTGGGCCCCGACCACGTCCATCGACAGCTGGTCGCATCAGGCACCCGAGCGCCGATGGTTCTCCATCGCCTCTGGGTGGCTGGATCTGCACCGCAGGCCGTGGCAGATCGGCGGACGCACCCCGGACGGCACGTTGATCGGCGCGCTGGTCGGTGCGATGCCCGAAGGTGCTGCCCGGGCCGAGCGGCTACTCGTGCTCCAGGCGCTGGCCGAGGCCAAACCCGGGGCCGACGTCACGCCGGTCGCCCTGGGCAGGCACATCGCGTGGCGCCATCCCCGGTGGCTTCGCCGCATGCCGCAGTCGACGATCATCGAGACACTCGCCGAGGCCCAGTCGCTGGGCCTGGTGGCTCACGGTGCCCTGACGTCGGCGGGCCGCGAACTCATCGCAACCGGTACACCCGACGAGGTCGAGGCCGCGACGGTCGCGGCGATGGCCAAGTCCATCCCCGCTCCCATCGACTTCTTCTTGGCTCAGGCGGATCTGACCGTGACCGCCCCGGGACCGCTGACCCCGGAACTCGCCGCCGATTTGGCTCTGGTCGCGGACCTGGAGTCCGGTGGCGCGGCCTCGGTGTACCGGGTGTCGGAGTCGTCGGTTCGCCGCGCGCTCGATGCGGGCCGTACCGGCACCGAGCTGATGACACTGTTCACGTCCCACTCGAAGACCCCTGTGCCGCAATCACTCTCGTATCTCATCGACGATGTCGCGCGTAAGCACGGACAGCTGCGCGTCGGCGTGGCCAGTACGTTCATCCGTTGCGAGGACCCGACCACGCTCGCGGCGGTGCTCAATTCACCGGTGGCCGAACAGTTGTCGCTGCGCGCACTGGCCCCGACCGTCGCAGTGTGCGACGACCCCATCATCGACGTCCTCGACATCCTGCGGGCGGGCGGATTCGCCCCGGCGGGCGAGGATTCGGCCGGTGAACTGGTGGACCTGCGTACGCGAGGGGCTCGGCTGCCGACCCCACGGGAACGACGCGCGTCGGCACGCAAGCCGTCGCTCAGCTCACCCGCTCGCGATCGATTGGCTGCGGTGGTAAGCCACATGCGATCACAGGACGCGGCGAACGCAGCCACGCTCACCGCGGCCGGAGCCGGAGGGTCATCGGTGACCGGTGGCGGCCTGCCAGCGACCGCATTGCTGCAGACCGCGCTGGCGAACAAGCAGTCGGTACGCCTGGGGTACGTCAACGCCGAGGGCTTCGCGTCCAAGCACGTGGTCGTGCCCCGGATGATCGGCGCCGGCCAGGTGATCGCCCTGGACCCGGGCAGCAACGACGAACACCGGTTCTCACTTCACCGGATCACCAGCGTGGAGATCGTCGACTGATTCCGCGCGGCCACCACGGGCCGAGGCCTCCGGGAAGTTCGGTGGCCTGTTGACTGTTGATCACGAAGCGAGTTGCCACATGTAGCAGCTCTCGATCCCCCGGCCACCGCTCGTGGCACAAACTGCTGCTTCTGAGGAGAATGGTTCCTTGTGACTGACGGACCGTTGATCGTGCAATCGGACAAGACCCTTCTACTGGAGGTCGACCACCCCCAGGCTGCCGAGGCGAGGGCCGCGATTGCGCCGTTCGCCGAGCTCGAGAGGGCTCCCGAGCACGTGCACACCTACCGGGTGACACCACTCGCCTTGTGGAACGCTCGTGCCGCCGGGCACGACGCCGAGCAGGTGGTCGATGCGCTGGTCACGTTCTCCCGTTACGCGGTGCCGCAGCCTCTGCTGATGGATGTCGTCGACACCATGGGCCGCTTCGGCCGGCTACAGCTGGTGAAGAGTCCGGTGCACGGATTGACCCTGGTCAGCTTCGACCGCGCGGTGCTGGTCGAGATCATGCGCAACAAGAAGGTGGCGCCGATGCTGGGCGCCCGGGTGGACGACGACACGGTCATCGTTCATCCCTCCGAGCGCGGCCGTCTCAAGCAGATCCTGCTGAAGGTGGGCTGGCCTGCCGAGGACCTCGCCGGGTACGTCGACGGCGAAGCCCACGAGATCAAGCTGGACGAGAACGGCTGGGAGCTGCGTGACTACCAGCAGCTGGCTGCCGAGTCGTTCTGGGCGGGTGGTTCCGGTGTGGTTGTGCTGCCCTGTGGTGCAGGGAAGACCATGGTCGGTGCGGCCGCGATGGCCACGGCGCAGGCGACCACGCTGATCCTCGTCACCAACACGGTCGCCGGCAGGCAGTGGAAGCGCGAGCTCATCGCACGGACGTCGCTGACCGAAGAAGAGATCGGTGAGTACTCGGGTGAGCGCAAGGAGATCCGCCCTGTCACCATCGCCACCTATCAGGTGATGACCCGCAAATCCAAGGGCGAGTACCGGAATCTTGATCTGTTCGACTCCCGCGACTGGGGGCTGATCATCTATGACGAGGTCCACCTGCTGCCCGCGCCCGTGTTCCGGATGACGGCGGACCTGCAGTCGCGGCGCCGCCTCGGTCTCACCGCCACCTTGGTGCGTGAGGACGGCCGGGAAGGCGACGTCTTCAGTTTGATCGGGCCCAAGCGCTACGACGCGCCGTGGAAGGACATCGAGGCGCAGGGCTGGATCGCTCCCGCCGAGTGCATCGAGGTTCGGGTGACACTCACCGACAACGAGCGCCTCGAATACGCGGTCGCCGAGCCGGAGGAGAAGTACAAACTCTGTTCGACGGCGCACACCAAGATCAATGTGGTGAAGTCGATCCTCGAGCAGCACAAGAACTCTCAGACACTGATCATCGGCGCCTATCTGGACCAGCTCGACGAACTCGGCGCTGCCCTCGACGCGCCCGTGATCAAGGGGTCGACGAAGAACAAGGAGCGCGAGGAGTTGTTCGCGAAGTTCCGCACCGGCGAGATCCAGACGCTGGTGGTCTCGAAGGTCGCGAACTTCTCGATCGATCTCCCCGAGGCGTCGGTCGCGGTCCAGGTGTCGGGCACATTCGGTTCTCGCCAGGAAGAGGCTCAGCGGCTCGGGCGATTGCTGCGCCCGAAGGCCGACGGTGGTCAGGCGCACTTCTATTCGGTGGTCTCCCGCGACACGGTCGACGCCGACTACGCGGCACACCGCCAGCGGTTCCTCGCCGAGCAGGGGTACGCGTACCGGATCACCGATGCCGACGATCTGCTCGGACCCGCCGTCGGCTGACGATCTTTGGGCTGACGTTGTTTGGCCGGCGATCTGGGGGGGGCGTGCATCGGCCGACGACGCGGGGGTGGAACCACCGGCAATGGGCATCTGACGATCGGCAAACTGTAAGCTGTCGAGGTGTCCACTGCGACGTTCGAGCGGAGTGACCCGCAGCTGTTGTCGGTCGGCTATCGGCTCACCGGCAGTGTTGTCGCTGCCCTCGGCATAGCGGCCGACGGCGGTTCCACCTCAGACCCGGCAGACCGCTTGGTCCGCACAGTGCGGGCCGCCCTCGCGGCACTGCAGGCGGTTGCAGTACGCAAACAGAGCTACACCGGGCCGTGGCTTCCCGAACCCATTGTCCTCGAACCTGATTCGTTCGAGGACCCGCTGGCGTCGGCCGTGGCAGGCCACGGCGCACGCCTGGCCACGATGGTGGCCCTGGAAGCACTGTCCCCCACCACCCGCATCTCGTATGTGCTGCGGGATTGTTTCGGAACAGACGCCGGACAGATCGCCGGTGCACTGGCCATCTCGGCCGACAAGGTCAACCGGCTCGCCGACAAGGGTGCCGAGCTGATGGCCGACACGCTGCAGCCCGACAGCATCGAAGACCACAACGAGGTGGTCGCGCAAGGCGTGCTCGCGTTGACGCTGGGCGACATGGAATCGCTTGCCGCACTTGCTCACCCGGATCTGACGTACTTTGCCGACAGCAACGGGGTCACGAGGTCGGCAACCGGCCCGATCGTCGGCTCGGCCACCGTCCTGCGACTTCTCTCCACCGTGATGACCCGATACGGCAGCGAGATGACCCGCCACACGCGTCCCGTGTTGATCAACGGCGAAATGGGCCTGCTCACCGACGCCGGGATCCGTGAACAGAGCCCCCTGCATCGGCGGGTGACGGCGCTGGCCGTCAGCGGCGGCAAGATCGTCGCGGTGTACGACCTGTCGAATCCGGACAAGCTCACCGGGACACCACTCTTCCGATGACCAGCGAAACAAAGCCGGGAGCCCGCATGCGGACGGTCAAGCGCCTACAGCCGTTCTCGTCCACCATCTTCGCCGAGATGTCGCAGCTGGCGGCCGAGCACGATGCCATCAATCTCGGTCAGGGATTCCCGGACACCGACGGCCCGGCGGCGATGCTCGCCGCGGCACAAGAGGCCATCGCGACCGGCCAGAACCAGTACCCGCCCGGTCCAGGCATCCCGGCCCTGCGGGATGCGGTGGCCCAGCACCAACTCGATCACTATGGCCTGCAGTACGATCCGGCCACCGAGGTACTGATCACGGTCGGCGCCACCGAGGCGATCGCCGGAGCCATCATCGGGCTGGTCGAGCCCGGCGAACGGGTGGTGATGATCGAGCCGTATTACGACGCCTACGCCGCCGCGACAGCGATGGCCGGTGCCGAGCGGGTGACCATCCCTCTGATCACTGATGGCGACGGTTTTGCACTCGACCACGATGCCCTTCATGCGGCCGTCACCCCCGAGACGGCCATGGTGGTGATCAACAGTCCGCACAACCCCACCGGCACAGTGCTTTCCGATGAGGATCTGAGGGCCGTCGCCCGGGTATGCATCGACAACGACGTGCTGGTACTGACCGACGAGGTCTACGAGCACCTGGTGTTCGACGGGCGGGTACACACTCCTCTGGCCACGCTGCCCGGGATGCGCGAGCGCACGTTGCGGGTGTCATCGGCAGGCAAGACCTTCAACGTCACCGGCTGGAAGGTCGGGTGGATCAGCGGTCCGGCCGAGTTGATCGCAGCTGCCCGAGCCGCCAAGCAGTTCATGAGTTTTGTCGGCAGCGGTCCGTTCCAGCCGGCAATCGCCGTCGCCCTGGGCACGGAGATGGAATGGGTCCGGCGATCGTCGGCCGGGTTGCAGCGTAAGCGCGACCTCATCTCCGCCGCGCTGACGGACGTGGGCTTCGGCGTCCACCGCAGCGAGGGCACTTATTTCGTCTGCGCCGACCCCCGGCCACTCGGTTACCACGACGGCGCCGAGTTCTGCCGCGATCTGCCCGCTCGCATCGGGGTCGCCGCGGTCCCGGTCAGCGCGTTCGTCGACCACCCCGAACAGTGGACCCATCTGGTGCGGTTCGCGTTCGCCAAGGAGGACGCCGTGATCGAACAGGCAGCCGAGCGCCTTCGCGCCCTGTCCTGACGGTCGAATACCTGATCAGGCGCCGATTCGCGATCAGACGTCGGCGCCCACCGGCAGCAACCGCAGCAGCACATCGTTCACCGTGAGGATTCCCGGCTCACGGTTGTTGTCGTCGACGACCACCATCACGTGGTTGCTCTCGGCCTTGGCCCGCTGCAGCGCCTCGTAGACCGGGGTTGTCCCGGGCAGGGTCAGCACCGGGCGCATCAGCTCCAGAGCAGGACTGCTCTGCGGCACCCCGATGGTGTCGCGCACGTGGACCATTCCCTCCACCGTCTGACGGCCCCTGACCAGGATCCGCAGATGTCCACTGCCGGTGGCGGCTTCACGAACCCGCGCCACGGTGGCATCGGCTCGCACACTCACCGGCTCGTTGCCCGGCGTCAGCAGTTCCCCGATCGTCACGCTCTCCAACTCCAGGGCGGCCATCAACTGGCCGTGGTAGCGCTCGTCGAGCGTGCCGACCGTCGCCGAGTGCTCGACGAGGTGCCGTAGCGTTGCCGAGTCCTGCCCGGACTCGAGCTCGTCGACCGGTTCGACTCCCACCTTGGCCAAGAACCAGTTCGCCATGTGGTTGAGCGCCAACAAGATCGGCCGGGTCAGCACCATGAAACCCCTCATCGGCAAGGCGAGCAGCGTGGCCGATCGTTCGGGGTGAGCAATGGCCCATGACTTCGGTGCCATCTCACCCACAACCAGGTGCAGGAACGTGACGATGATGAGAGCCAGAACGAACCCGGCCACGTCGGCCAGCCACCGCGGGGCGCCCCAGTCATCGAACAGCGGGGTGAGCCAGTGGTGCACAGCGGGTTTGGTCACCGCACCGAGGGCCAGGGTGCAGACGGTGATGCCCAACTGCGAGCCCGCCAGCAACACCGACAGTTCGGAAGCGCTGCGCAGGGCAGCGCGGGCCGAGCGGCTGTCGGGTGCGGCGTCTTCCAGTCGGTGCCGGCGCGCAGCAATCAGTGCGAACTCGACGGCGACGAAGAAGGCACTGGCAGCGATCAACGCCACCGTGATGGCCAGGACAATCCATGGACTACTCATGAGTGGATCTCCGAACCGCTGATCGTCACCAGAAGCGATGACGGAACCCGGTTGTCGATGGCCAGCACCTGCGCCTTCAAAAGTCGCGGGGCCGGAGTCGACTCATCGACCAGGTCGGCCGGGTCGGGCGAAAGTGGGATGGCAACAACGTCGTTCACGGCGGGAAAGTCGGCGAAGTGGGAAACCACCAAACCCGAGAGCGTTTCGACATCGCCTTCCGGTATTCGATGTCCCACCAGGCGTTCCAGCTCGTCGAGGTGCACATCCCCGGCGATCGTCCAGCCGTCCTCGCGCGACCCGCTGACTGCGACGTGACCGTCGTCGTGTTCGTCGGCGATGTCACCCACCAGTTCTTCGGCGATGTCCTCGAGGGTGATCACTCCGGCGAATCCGCCGTACTCATCCACCACGAGTGCCATCTCCGCCGATGCGCCCACCAATCGCGAGACCACCTGCGGCAGAG
The DNA here is from genome assembly GCF_054063855.1 of Williamsia sp. R60. Classification (NCBI taxonomy): domain Bacteria; kingdom Bacillati; phylum Actinomycetota; class Actinomycetes; order Mycobacteriales; family Nocardiaceae; genus Williamsia; species Williamsia sp. R60. The sequence goes on along the minus strand of NZ_JBSSGR010000002.1, from coordinate 694,473 downwards.
GAAGACTGGTGGGTACGATCACCGCTTCGCGCATGCAGGACGCAGCGTCGGCACCGTCCGGCTGCGCCGACAGCAGGTCATGTAGATCGATCACACCCAGCAGATCATCGGAAGTCGTACCGACCACGGGGTAACGCGTGTGGCCGGTCCCCATCGTTGTCAGCACCTGCGTCACCGGGGTGTCGGCACGCACGGTGTCCACCCGGGCGCGCGGCACCATCGCGTGTTCGGCGGTGCGATCGGGGAAGTCGAGGATCCGGTCGAGCAGCGCGGAGAGTTCCGCGGGCAACTCGCCGGCATCGCGAGACCTGGCGACGATGTGCTCGAGGTCGCGAGCGGTCGCCGAGTGCTCCACGTCGTGCACCGGCTCGATGCGCAAGGCTCGCAGCAACAGGTTCGATGACTGATCGAACAACCAGATCAGCCAACCGAAGAGCGAGAGGTAGATGGTGGTCGACAGGGCAAGCCGGCGCGCGACGGGTTCGGGGCGCGCGATCGCGAGGTTCTTCGGGAACAGCTCACCGAAGAGCATCTGCACGAAGGTCGAGAACACCACCGCGACGACCGCGCCGACGGCGATACCTACGCCGGCGGGGATGCCGACTCCGCCGAGCAATTCACCCAATCCCCGGCCGATGAGCGGTTCGGCGACATAGCCGACCAGCAGGCCGGTCACGGTGATCCCGAGCTGCGCCCCGGACAACATGAATGATGTGCGCCGGGTGACCTCGAGCGCGCGGGCGGCGCCCGCATCACCTGCCTCGGCCCGGGCCTTGAGACGGGATCGGTCAACCGACATGAAAGCGAACTCTTGGGCAACAAAATAGCCGGTCAACGCGGTGATGAGCAGGACGACGCCGACACCGAGAGCGATGGTCAGGACAATCAACGCCGGGTCAGCCCCGCTCGCGGTTGTTCGCTGGTGATGCTGGACAAAGATGGGCGCGATGCGCTCGACATGACTCTTTCTGGCAGATGGCGCGTTCGTCGGCGACGAACCGTCGTTGGTAAAGAGTTACTTTACCTAAGGTCTGACAGTCTCGCCAATCATTTTATTCGCACGCGTGTTCGATACGAGTTATCCTGAAACCATGAATGCCGGTCGCCAGGCCTCGCTGTTCGAGGAAGTATCCACGGACCCGGCGCTGTCGGAGCTGGGAAGCGCAGTGGTCAGGCGCCCGCTCACCCACGGCGCCTGGGTGGACCTACGGCCCGGCTGGATAGTCGGCGCGGACGAACTGTTCAACCGCCTGTCTGCCGACGTGCCCTGGCGCGACGAGCGGCGCACGATGTACGACCGAGTACTCGATGTGCCCCGTCTGCTGTGCCACTACGGGGAACATGCGCCACTGCCGCATCCCCTCTTGGACAGATGTCGCGACGCCCTCGGCCATCATTACCGCCGCGAGCTACCCGAGGGGTTCGCCACTGCCGGACTCTGCCTGTACCGCAACGGAAATGACAGTGTGGCCTGGCATGGAGACAAGATCGGCCGGGGCAAGACCGAGGACACGATGGTCGCCATCGTGTCCCTCGGCTCACCCCGGCCACTCCTGTTACGTCCGGTCGGCGGCGGCGCGTCGTTGAAGTTCACCGTCGGCCACGGCGACCTGCTCGTCATGGGCGGCAGCTGTCAGCGCACGTGGGAGCACGCGGTGCCCAAGACCACCGGTGTGGGGCCTCGTGTCAGCGTGCAGTTCCGGCCGCGTGGTGTGCTGTGAGAAGAACTAGCGCGATACCTGCTCGAACGAGTACTCGACCCCGGTGAGTGATTCGGACAGGTCCCACAGTCCGGCTGCCATCAACTCATCGTGTGATCGCTTGTTCGACTTGGCGGGGCCGGGTGCGCCGCGCATCCCGCCCAACTGGGTCGGGCCATAGAACGCACCCGAACGCGCCTGCGGTGACGTTGCCGCATACAGCTGCGGAAGTGCGCCGTCGGCAGCGGACTGGGCGACGTACGAGCCACCCAGCGCCATCACGCGATCCCAGATCGACTCGGTGTGAGACTGCAACTCCGTCGACGCGTAACCGGGGTGCGCCACAATTGATTTCACGTGCGAGCCCACCGCCGTGAGACGCTTGGCCAACTCATACCCGAACAGCAGGTTGGCCAGTTTGGACTGACCGTAGGCCGGCCACCGCGAGTACCGACGCTGGCGGTAGTTGGGGTCTTCGAGATTCATCTTGCCGATCTGGTGCATGGACGACGACAACGTCACCACCCGATCGGACACCTTGGGCAAGAGCAGACCGGTGAGCGCGAAGTGCCCGAGATGATTTGTGCCGAACTGCATTTCGAAACCATCCGCGGTGCGCCCCTGCGGGACTGCCATCACGCCGGCGTTGTTGATCAGCACGTCGACCGGGCCCGTCCGCTCGGCGCATGCGCGAACCGAGTCCAGGCTCGCCAGGTCGAGTTCGGTGATCGTCGCGTTGTCGCCGATCCGCGCGGCGACCGGCTCCGCCTTGGCGACGTTGCGGCAGGCGAGGATCACCTGCGCACCCGCTGCGCCCAACGCGAGTGCGCTCTGCTCACCGAGCCCGCTGTTCGCTCCGGTGATGAAGAATGTTCGTCCGGTTTGGTCAGGAATATCCGATGTGTTCCAGCTCATTCTCACAACCTACCTTCGTTCGGGTCCCGCTCGGTTAGTTCGAAACATCTCATCGTCGGGGACGCAGCCCCAGCACCGTCGCCGGTATCTTCAGTGCACCCTCGACCAGTGTCCGGAGGTTCCACTCTTCCGAATCCTTCGCCAGGGCAACGGTGTACAGCTTGGTGGGCTCCGCGCGCCCACGCAGCACCAGCGACCCGATCGAGTGCCACTCTCCCTCCTCGACCTCGGACGCCGCAAGCGCCGAACCACTCGCCAGCACGTGTGAACGCACTGATTTGGCGGCCTCGGACAGTCGTGCCGACTCGTTGACGGCGTCCCCCACCACGGTGTACTCGTACCGCGTGGTCGCGCCGATGTTGCCGGCGAACACCACACCTGCCGAGACACCGATCGAAAACCGCAGTGGCCGCAGTACTTCGAGCTCGGAATGCAGATCGCGCGCCGCGGCGAGCGCGGCTCCTGCCGGGTCGTCCACGGTGCTGGGCGCCCCGAAGATCGCCAGCGCCGCATCACCCTCGAACTTGTTGATGAAGCCGCTGTGCCGATCGACCACATCGGCGACGATCGCGAAGAAACTGTTCAAGATGGCCGCCACGGTGTCCGGGGCTTCGCGTTCAGCGAGCCGGGTGGAGCCCTGGATGTCGACGAAAAGGACTCCGACAAAGGTGTTCTCGCCGTGGAAGCCGTCGCCGCGTTCCATCGCGAGCTTGGCGACACCGTCGCCCACATGTCGCTCGAAGAGTTCGCGGATCTGCTCGCGCTCGGCGAGTCCACTGACCATGTCGTTGAATCCCTGCTGCAGGATGCCGAGTTCGGAGGAGTCGTAGACGTCGAGGACGGGATACGTGTGCGCCACCTGCACCTCCTCCATACCCACGCGGATCTCACGCAGTGGGTCGGTGATGGACCGCGACACCAAGAACGTGGCGCGGATGCCGCCGAGGAGACAGAACGTCGCCAGCACGACGGTGGGGGCGTCCAGTACATAGCGATTCTCGGGCAACCAACCCGTCGCGCGGCCCACGTTGATGGCGATGATGCCCAGCAACGGCACCGCGGAGAACACGATCCACACGGCGAGAAGCCGTTCGCGGACGCCCAGCAGCGACCCGGCGAGGACTCCATCACGCATCGCGATGGCGACGATCGGTCGCGAAACACGTTCGACGAGAAGGTAGGTGAGACAACCGGCAGATGTTCCCGCCATCAGGAACGCAGAGCCGAACACCACGAACTCGACTGCGGTACCGCCCAGCCCGAAGGGTATGTAGATCGCCGCCCCGGTTGTCCAGGTGACCATTGCCGCACTTGCCTGTTGCAACGGCATCATCTGGATCGATCGTCGCCGGGCGGGCGAGGCCGCGACGGCCTTGGTGAACCACATCAACTGCGGATACACCAGGTAGGCGCTCAGGCTCCCACCGATGAGAAGGGCGCCGACCACGGAGGCGATGATGACCGGAACATTCGACGTGTCGACCATCCCCCACACACTCAACTCACCGCCGGTCATCACCAGCCGCACCATCACGATCATCTCGATGGCCGCGAAGGTGTTGCTGGCCACCAGGCCGAGACCGGCCAGGATCAGGAATCGGTTCGCAACGTGCCGCCGGCTGGCCGGGCCGTCTTGACTAGGGTCGGGTACCCCGATCAGGAACTCGTCGATCCGTCGAACCGCACGTGACGCGCCGACGAGCGGTGAAGTGGTGGCGTGAGCTCGGGCGATGCGGCTGCGACGCGACAACTTGGCCACTGCGGCACGCTTGCCGGAGACACCACTGAGCAGCGATCGCCAGCCGATCGGGTGCGCCATTGTCGGATTCCGCCTTCTCTCGCCGCTGATCATGCCCCCGGACGTGGCCAGATCGCGATCGAAGTCTTGGCTGAGTATACATAGCGCAACTCGAGTTGCGTTAGAGTCGATCAGTGACCCAGTCCAGTTCGCCGAAGCGGCCAGTGCGCTCCCATCGTCGGGGTGCGGCGGTGCGCGACGGGGTCATGTCGGCGGCGGTGCACGAGTTGCTCAACGTCGGGTTCGACGGGCTCACCATCGCGCAGGTGGCCGACCGCGCAGGCGTGCACGTCACATCGGTGTACCGACGGTGGAAGACCAAGGAGCAATTGGTCACCGACGCGCTGATCAACCACCTCGACCCATCGATACCGGCGCCCGACACCGGTACGCTCCGGGGCGACCTGATCGCGATGTGTGCCGACCTCAACGTGTCGCTCACCAGCCCACAGATGAAGGCATTGCTGAGATTGTCTGCGATGCCCGTGGAGATAGATCCACTCGGCGACGCCCGGCGGCGCATCATCGACGCCAGGACCGAGGCACTCAAGACGGTCTTCGCGCGAGCCGTCGACCGCGGCGAGCTCAGTGCGGACAATCAGCCCGACTACTCCATCGCTGTCGAGGTGATCCATGCGCCGATTTATGCGCGGGTGCTGCTCAACCGCGAGCCGGTGACCGCTGACTTCGTGGCCTCACTGGTCGACATGCTGCTGACCGGACTCGGCGGGACCCGCTCCCCCACATGAAGTTCGCCCACATGGAATTCGCGCCGCCTGCCTGCGATCGCTCCTGTTGTAACGGGCGCTACGTCGGCGCGCGGCGCGAATTTGACGAGGGCGGGGGCCTACAACGGCCCACACAACGCCGAACGGCGGCCGCGTCACCGGGTTCATCCGGTCGCGGCCGCCGTGGCGGATGCCTGATCAGCGGGATCAGGCAGGCGAGGTGAGGTCAGGCTGCGGCTTTGCCGGCCTCGATCTCGAGGGTGATGGTGATCTTGTCGCCGACGACGGTGCCGCCGGTTTCCAGGGGCATGTCGATGTCGATGCCGAAGTCCTTGCGATTGAGCACAACCGAGGCCTCGAAGCCTGCGACAGGGCCGTTGCCCATGCCGGGGTTCACGCCGTTGAACTCGAGCTTGAGGGTGACGGGCTTGGTCACACCGTGGAGGGTGAAGTCGCCCTCGAGCAGGTAGTCGCCGCCGTCGGGCTTCACCGAGGTGGAGGCGAAGGTGGCGGTCGGGTACTTCTCGACCTCGAAGAAGTCAGCAGACTTGATGTGTCCGTCGCGCTGTTCGTTGCCGGTGTTGATCGAGTTGACGTCGATCTCGGCGGTGACGGCAGGGTTGCCGTTCTCGTCGACCGTGATGGCGCCGGAGAAGTTCTCGAACTTGCCGCGAACCTTGCTCACCATGAGGTGACGTACGGAGAAGTTGACGGCCGAGTGAACCGGGTCGATGGTCCAGGTGCCGGTCTCGAGTGCGTTGTTTACTGCAGTGCTCATTGTGGTCTCCCTTGTCGAGCTGTGGTTTCGCCTACGTGAAGTGTAAACGGACCTCGGTCCGAATAATTCCCGAGTCCACACTCGGGCCATACCGAGGTTTACTGAACTGCGGTTATCCACCGCAGATGTGACCGGAACCACACTGCGTCAGACGGAATTGCCGCATAATTCGGTGCATTCAGGCGGCTCGAGAACAGGTGGTTACCCATGGCCGAGACGGACGTCCTCATCGCGGGCGCAGGACCGATCGGCCTCACCGCCGCGATCGAACTGAGACGGCGCGGCGTGCGGTGCCGCATCGTCGATCCGCTGCTCCAACCCCCGCAGTACGCGAAAGCGGTGGGCGTCCAGCCGCGCACCCTGGAGGTCTTCGAAGGGATGGGTGTGCTGCGCCAGGTCCTGGACACGGCCACCCAGATGCGTGGCCAGATCGTGTACGTCAACGGCGAACGCGTCAGCCAACTGGAACTGACACTGCCCGACGACATCCCTTTTGGATTCACCGCTATTCCCCAGTACGACACCGAGCGCATCCTGCGCGACCGGCTGGCGGCCCTCGACCTCCCGATCGAGCGAGGCCTTCGTCTGACCGGTTTCGAGCAGGACGCCGACGGTGTCCGGGCGACATTGGCCGGCGATGACGGCGAGCAGACGGTGCACGCGCGTTATCTCATCGGCTGCGACGGCGCGCACAGCATCACCCGCAAGACCCTGGGTCTGACGTTCGAGGGCGCGGCGTTTGATGAGCAGTACATGCTCGGTGATGTCGAGGTCGATTGGGATCAGCCGGCCGGATTCGGCATCCGGTCCATGCATCAGACCGACGGTGTCACCGACGACCTCCTCGTGTGCATCCCGCTGCCCGGCCGCGGCCGCTATCGCATGTCGATGCTGGTGCCCGACGAACTCACGGCGAAGAACACGACCCCCGAGCCCGGCGCAATCGCGCACGGTTTCGAAGCCGGTCGACCGCCCGAACTGCACCACATCCAGGAGGTCCTGGACCGGCTTGCGCCCGAGCCCACCCGCGCCACGAACCTTCGGTGGTCGTCGGTGTTCCGCATCAGTCATCGCATCGTCGATTCGTATGGCACACAGCGGGTTTTCGTCGCGGGCGACGCCGCCCACATCCATCCTCCGACCGGCGCGCAGGGCATGAACACCGGCATCCAGGATGCCCACAATCTGGCCTGGAAGATCGCCTTGGCCGTCGCCGGGCATGCGTCGCCCGACCTGCTCGCCAGTTACGACGCCGAGCGTCGTCCGATCGGCGAGGAGGTGGTCGGGAGAACCGTGCGCAGCGCCCGCGAGGGCATCGGCGCCGACTCCGACGACCTGACCCACATCATCAAACGTGAGGCCCAGCTCCTCATCGACTACGCCGGCAGCCCGATCCTCGGAGACGCCCCGGCCGGGCGGGCACTCGTCGCTGCAGGTCTGCGGGCGCCCGACTCCACGGGCCTCACCCGACCGGCCGTCAGCGGTTCCTTCCGACTGTTCTCGCTTCTCGATCGCCTCCGGCACACCGCAATCCTGTACGTGGACAACATCTCCGGCATCGACGACCTCACAGCGCTGGAAGATGTCGCGGCAACTGCGGCCGGTGCAGCCCACGACCTGCTCGACACGTACCTGGTGGTTGCCCCAGGAGTCGATCCCGGGCCGAGCCTGCTGCCCGTCATCACCGATTCCGATGGAATGTTCGCCGCGGCGTACGGCCCGGGCGAGCGGTCCCTGTACGTCATCCGCCCCGACGGGTACCTCGGATACGCCGAGCGCGGCATCGACGCCGGTGCAGTGGTGGACCACCTGAAGAAGACCTTCAGCTGACTCGTTCGTGTTGTCCCGCCGAGACGGGCTGCGTACGCGATGATGAATCGGTGATCGCGCAAACTCCTGCTGACGGATCAGGACCCCGGTGGTGGGTCAGAGACGTGGTCGTGGCCGGGGTGGTCGCGGTATTCGTCAGTGTCGCCACGATGATCGGCCAGAAGATCATCGACGACGTGCGCGCGGACCGTGACCATGAGATCTCGGACCGCCAGAGTCAGCGTGCCGAGCGCCTCGAGAATCTCCGCTTTATCCGGGGTCGGTCCAATGCCGATCCCACTGTGGAGCGGCCGTTCTACGGACTTGACCTCGCCGGATTGAGCCTGTCCGGTCTGGATCTACCCGGCGCGAACTTCAGCGAGGCCGACCTGCACGGATGCGACCTGCTCTCGACCAATCTGCAGGGAGCCAATCTCTCCTACGCGAAGCTCGGCGACACCATCTTGCTGGGCGTCGATCTCCGTGATGCCAATCTGGTCGGCGCGGAGTTCACCGACGTCACCATCGACAACGAGGTGGCCGCCAATCCGGCGCCCGGGCAGGCAGGCCGGCTGACCAGTTTCGACGGCGCGGCACTTCAAGCGGTCGACTTCAGCGGGGCCGTTCTGTGGGATGTCAGCTTTGCCGGCCACGATCTCAGCCGCGCCAAGTTCACCGGCGCAACACTTTTCGGGGTGGACTTCAGCGGCGCCAACCTCACCGATGTCGACTTCGACGAGGTGAAGTACAACGGCGCCACCGTGTGGCCCGAAGGTTTCACCCCGCCACCGAGCACCGACTGACTCACTCGTGGTGGATACGGCCGTCGGTCTGCGACAGCGGCCGGCCCGCCCCGCCCCAGCGGCGGGCGATGATCTCGGCGGCGATCGACACCGCCGTCTCTTCCGGGGTACGGGCTCCCAGATCGAGCCCGATGGGGCTGGCGAGCCGACTCAGTTCGTCTTCGGTGAGTCCGGCGGCCCGCAGACGCTCGACCCGGTCGTCGTGGGTGCGGCGCGACCCCATGGCACCGATGTACCCGACATCCGGTATGCGCAAGGCAACCTCGAGTAGCGGCACGTCGAACTTCGGGTCGTGGGTGAGAACGCAGATGACACTGCGCGCATCGAGTGCATCGGCTTCCACCTGCGCGGCGAGATACCGATGCGGCCATTCGACGATCACCTCGTCAGCGGTCGGGAATCGTGCGGACGTGGCGAACACCGACCGCGCGTCACAGACGGTGACGCGATACCCGAGAAACGAACCCTGCTCCGCGACAGCCGCAGCGAAGTCGATGGCGCCGAACACCAGCATCCTCGGCCGCGGTGCGTGGCTGGAGACGAACACCGACATACCTTCGCCGCGGCGCTGACCGTCGGGGCCGTAGGTCAAGACCTCACTGCGTCCAGCAGCAAGCAGTCCGCGTGCGTCGTCGACAACAGCGCTGTCCATCCGGTCCGATCCCAGTGTGCCGCTGACCTTCCCCGGCGTGATGATCAGCCGGCGGCCCACTTCCTCGGTGTCGGTGTGGTCGATCACGGTCGCAACAGCCACGGGCCGATGATGTTCGATGTGGTCGGCGACGTCGCCGAGTTCGGGAAACGTGTGCTGTGAGATGGCTTCGGCGAAGATGTCGATCACGCCGCCGCACGTCAGGCCCACCGCAAACGCGTCGTCGTCGGAGATCCCGTAGCGCTGCAGTACAGGGATCCCCGTGCGCGTCGAGTCGATTGCGAGTTCGTACACGGCGCCTTCCACACATCCACCTGACACCGAACCGCTCACCGTTCCGTCCGATGCGACCACCATCGAGGCGCCTGGCGGTCGCGGCGCCGAACGGAAGGTTCGCACAACGGTTCCCACACCGGCCGTCCCGCCCGAACGCCAGATCTTCATCAGGTCAGTCAGCACATCTTGCATGTTCACCTTCATCACCGCCGAGGTCGTGGACAATTCCAACCATCAGGTCGATGTGTTCTCCCGTGGCACGCCCAGCGCCATGACCGCGGTGTCGTCTTCCAGACCGGTTCCGAAGCTCGCCAGCAGTTCACGCAAATCATCGACGATCTGTTCGGCGGTGGTCGGTGTGTGCGCTGCCGCGAACTCGATCAGCGCACCGTCGTCGTCGTACCGCTCTGTGCCAGGCCCGATTCGGGCCTCGGTCAGCCCGTCCGTGTAGAGCACGAGGGTGTCGCCGGCCGACAGGTGCACCCGTTTGGAGACGAATTTGGGGTCGCGGAGGATGCCGACGAATTGGCCTCCCGCGGTGCTGATGTACTCCGCCTCCCCGTCCGCGGTGAGCAACAACGCCGGAGGATGTCCGCCGCTGGCGAGGTGGACGTCGAACCCGTCGTCGCGACGGGTCAGAACACCGAAAACAACTGTGCAGAAACGTGGTTCATCACCGTGGTAGTTCGAGTGCAGTACCGCGTCGAGGTTGTGCAGCACGGCAACGGGGTCATCGTCGAACACCGCAGCGGACCGCAGCGTGTACCGGGTCAACGATGTGACCGCCGCGGCGGTTGCTCCTTTGCCGCACACATCTCCGAGGAAGAAACCCCACTTGTGGTCAGAGAGGGCGAACAGATCGTAGAAGTCGCCGCCGACATCGTCGGTGGACGCAGGGTGGTAGTAGGCCGCCGCATCCATGCCGGCGGGCGGGGTGAGCGACGGCGGCAGAAGCGAACGTTGCAGGGTCGAGGCGAGTACCTGGACACGGGCCCGTTCGTGCTCTGCCATACGCCGTTCTTCGAGCAGCTGCTTCTCGTACGTCCTGCGGTCGCGGGCATCCTGCAGGGTGATGCGTACCAGCACCACCGACCCCGAGGCGTCGGTCTTGACGTTGGCGGTGACGAAGACGGGAAGGCGTTCACCCTGTGCCGCAACGAGATCCACAGTGATCCCGCTGAGCTCGCCTTCAAGCTGCAACAAGGGCGCGAAGTGGGTTTCGTAGTGGATTCGACCACCGGCGGTCAGCAGATCGGTGAAGGGCTGATCCAGCAGCGCGTCCCGTTCGAATCCGAGCCACGACGCGAGAGTGGCGTTGGCCCGAGCGATGCGGCCGTCGGGCCATGTCGACAGGTAACCGCATGGCGCGTTCTCGTAGAGATCCTCGAGGTTCTCTTCGAGGATGTCCGCGTGCGTGATGGAACGGCTGCTTGGTTGCCGGAACTCGCCTGGACCCCGCTGCATCAGCGGTTGCCGGCAAACGCGGTGATTGCCTCCGTGGTGGCCTCGGGCGCACTGAGTTGAGGACAATGACCGCTCGCGTCAAGTGTCACCAACTCACTCCCGTCGATGCGTTCGTGAACATAGGCGCCGACGTGGCGCGGTGCCAGAGAGTCCCTGGCGCACTCGATGACGAGGGTTGGGATGGTCACCCGCGCGAGGTCCTCACGGTTGTCGGAGAGGAACGTGGTGCGCGCGAAGACAAGCGCCTTGGCCGGATCGGTGCGGCAGAAGCTCTCGGTCAGTTCGCCGCCGAGCTGGGGCCGATCGGGATTGCCCATGATGTTGGGGGCCATGGCCTGCGACCAACCCAGGTAGTTGGCTTCCAGCGACTCGAGCAGTTCATCGATGTCGGCCCGCGTGAAACCGCCCCGGTAGCCGTCGGAGTCGTCGTCGACATACCGCGGCGAAGGAGTGAGCAGCACGAGTTTGGCGAACCTGCTCGGATCGGCCGCGACGGCGAGGACACCGATCATCGAAGCGACCGAGTGGCCGACGAACACGACGTCGTGCAGGTCGAGACCCTCGACCAGGGCGAGGACGTCTTCGGCGTAGGCATCGAGCGTGGAATAGCGCTTGGCGTCCCACGCCGAGGGGTCCGAGGCCCCGGCCCCGACATGGTCGAAGAGCACAACGCGGTAGTCCGCGATCAGTCGTTCGGTGACCAACCTCCACAAATTCTGGTCACATCCGAAACCGTGGGCCAACACGATCGTCGGGCCACCGTCCCGCCCGACGATCTTCACATTGTTCTTGGCACGCACATCCACGTCCCACATCTTCTCATCCGGCACACCGATCGTGGTGTCGCAAGTGCCGGAAACGTGCCCACCCACACCTGCGCGCCGGTCGTGTCGCCGACGTCGAGACCCGACGCCGACGACACCGACGCGACCCGGAGACGAGCTGGACGCGACTAAGCGGTCTCGGTGGAGTCCGCTGCCGCGGACGCCTGCGCAAGCGCCTTCTGACGTCGTGCCACCACATATCCCGCTCCGGCGCCCGCAGCCGCCAAGGCACCGATGGCCACTCGGCTGGTGTTGAGGCGATGCCCGAGAGCGGCGTCGACGGAGTACTTGCCGGGTCCGGTCAGAGCCAGCGCTGCGGCGGCAAGGCCCAGCGTGGCCGGGTATTCGTAGCCGCCTGCGGTTGCGAAGAAGCCGGCCGGTTTGTGCACCGAGGCCGCGCCGATCATCGCGCCGACAGCACCGGCGGCGGCCACCGGGGTGGCAGCTCCGATTGCGATGAGCGCTCCCCCGGCTTCGCTGATACCCGCGACGGCCGCAGAGGGCTTGGCCGGCTTGAACCCCATCCCGTCGAACGCGCCGGCGGTGGCGTCGAGGCCGTGACCGCCGAACCAGCCGAAGAGTTTCTGGGTGCCATGGGCGAACAAGGTGCCGCCCACGCCGACTCGCAGTGCCAACAGACCGATGTCCAAGGTGGACCGTTTTTGTGCAGATGCCATGGTTTTGTCTCCTAACGACACCGAAACGATACTCCGGTCCGTTTAGGTCGAGGCGCGACCACCCCCTGACATCCGGGGGCGCCGGCGTCAGGCGATCTGAGCGTCGAGCGTCACCTTCACCGACACCTGGCCGCGATCGTTACGCCGACTGACCGCGTGTCCGGTTCGTTCCGCGCCGTGAAGCGTCACCGTCACAGGCCCGCCCTCGCCGGCGAAGTTCCGCCACCAATTCTTCTTGTCGGGGAGCGCAACGCCGATGAGCAGCTCGTCACCCCGCTGCTTGTAGCTCACCGGCAGACTGAAGGTCTTTCCCGACTTGCGGCCCGTGTAGGTGAGCATCAGCATCGATCCGCCGGCGACTTTGTCGACCCCGGGCGCCTTCATCGCCGCGACGACAACTTTGTTGACCGCACCGGCAACCTTCTGAAATGTGTTCACGTCCGTACCTCTTCTCGATCGGTCATGGTGTCCGATCTCACCGTAATCACCCTGACCCGCGACGGCCCTGATTCACCACTGCCTCGATTGGGACCGCGATGCGCAGGTGATGCACAGCCGGGCTGCGGGGAGGGCTTCGAGCCGGGCTTCGCCGATCTCGTTCCCGCACTGTTCGCAGATGCCGTAGGTTCCGAGCCCGAGCCGCGCCATCGCGGCATCGATCTCCGTCAGGCGCGCCTTCGAGCGGGCCACCTGCGCAACCAGTTGTCCGCGTTCGAATGCGAGGGTGGAACCTTCCGGATCGTGTTCGTCGTCGGAACTCGCGTCGGCGCCGGCCTCCACCACAGACCGCAGCCGTGCCGACATGGTCTCGATCAGCGCCAGCGTCGCCGCCCGTTCGTCGACCAGGGCCTTGCGATCGAGGTCGTGATTCATGCTGCGATGGTACGGATCTCCACTGACATCGGGTGCATATTGCCCGGTCGCGACGAGCACCCACACAAACGTCCGGCCCTGCACCGTCGGTACAGGGCCGGACGTCTCGCCTGGCGAACCCTACTTCTTGAGCAACGACGCCAGGTGGGTCGCCGACTTGAGACCCAGACGTGGCTCCGCCCTACGGATTTCAGCGATCGCCTCGACCTGCTTGTCCGCCGGGATCCCAGCGGTGTTCAGCACGCCCTGCGCCCATGTGGTCGCGCGAGCGATCGCTTGTGGGTCGTCGGCGTTTTGATGTTCGCCGAAGATCGCGACAATCTCTTCTCGGGGGTTGCGATGGTCACCGACGATCAAGTCCTTGAACGACATCGTGTTTCTCCTTTCGGTTCCCCGACATGCGATTTGCACGCCAGAACTACAACGGGTGCTCGGAGGTCAGTAGCCCCGCGCGGCACGACGCTGCGCGAGGGCTTCCAGGCGAGCACCTGACTGGCGGCGGGTCATCACCCGCAACGCCCGCGGCGCCAGGACAAGCCCCAGCACCGCCCACGCCACGGGTACCCCGATCGCCAGCACCACCTGTCCGACACCGTCGAATGTGGTACCGGGGACCAGCGTCACCCGTGACAACAATCCCAGCCAGTAGACCGGGAAGAACTTGATGGGAACCGTCAGCCAATCCGGGAGGTCCCCGATGGAGAAGAAGATGCCCGACACCGACATCAGGGCGTACGCCACCAACGAGATCGGGAAGATCGCCAGCGGCGACTTCACCAGGCTTCCGGCGACGGCACCGATGGGCACGGTCGCGAACAACGTCAACGCCGCGACACCGGCCAACGCGACCCATCCCGCGAACGTCCCGGGCAGGATCGGAGCGACGAAGATGTGAGCTGGGATGAGGATCAGCAACGCGGTCACCACACCGGTCACCAACAGACTCAACGTCTTTCCGATCAGATGCCCTGCGAGCCCGTAGGGCAGCGTCCGGACCCTGAGCATCGTTCCGTCGTCCTGTTCGGAGACCAGCTCCCCGCAGATCCCGACGAATCCACCGACGAACAGCGACGCGGCAGCGATCCCGGCGAGCATCCCGACGGCACCTTGCCCACCCAGGACATCGCTGACGTCCACGTTGGTGAAGATCAGGACCAGGGCGATCGGAACGATCAGGTGACCCAGCGCGCTCGGCCGGGTGAAGCGGATGACCAGTTCCACCTTGGCCTGCAACGCCCCGAACTTCACCACACCGAGACTGCCGGCGCCGGCTCGCGAAGCGATTGTTGTCATGGTCGGACCTCCTCGGCTGTGTTGTTCTCGCGCACGATCGACAGGTACACCTGCTCGAGGGTGCCGCGCTGAACCTCCAGATTCCAGGCGCGCTCGGGGCCCGTGACCAGCTCGCGCACCAGCAAATCGGAGTCCGCGACCACACGACGCCGTGGACCCTGCTCCGTCATCCACGACACGGTGCTGGTCGAGGCCAGCGTGGCGCGCAGTTCGGTCGGACTCCCGTCGGCCACCACCCGACCGTGATTCAGGATGATGATGCGCTCGCACATCTCTTCGGCTTCGTACAGATTGTGTGTCGCCCAGATGATCGTCGTGGAGTGCGCCAGGCTTCGGACGAGATCGTAGAAAGACTGCCGGATCTCCGGATCGAAACCTGTTGTCGGCTCGTCGAGAAAGAGTAGTTCCGGCCGGCTGATCAGTGCGGCGGCAACGTCCACCCGACGGCGTTGACCTCCCGAGAGGGATCGAATCTGCTGATTCGTGCGGTCGCCCAGTTCGACTGCTTCGAGCAACTCGTCCACCGGCCAGAGATTCGCCACACCCGCTGCCCGATGGGCCGCACTGATGTACCGCAGGAAGTCACCGATCTTCCACGTCCCGTGGTCCCGCCACGCCTGCAGCACCACGCCGAGGCGCGACCGCCACTGCTCGGGCGCATCGTCGGGGCGGTGGCCCAGCACTGATACGTTGCCCCCGGACGGCTTTCGCAGACCCTCGAGGATCTCGATCAGCGTGCTCTTGCCGGCACCGTTGGGGCCCAGTACGGCGACCTTCTGGCCGGAAGGGATCTCGAATCCCACGTCTTTCAGCACATCGGTTGTGTCATAACGCATGGTGAGTCCGTCTACGCGAACGCTCGTCGATCCGGTTCGACTCGAATCGAGGACGTTCATGGACGTCTGGCTTGTCATGATCGTGTCCCATCGTCGGGTTCGGTGTTGTCGCGCATGTGTTGTCGTCCGGTCAACCACGTCACAAACGGGGCAAGGCCCGCAAGGTGGTCCGTACGGCCGGTGGTCCGCACGAAGTCGAACATGTGGAGTGCGATGCGAGCAGCCACCACATCGTCGAGGCGTCGTCGATCGACCTCTCGACCGGATTGCGCCGAGTAGCCGTCGAGCAGGGCCTGCGCTGCTCGACCGAACGGCGCCGAGTGCGCGGCACCGAGGGACCTACCCGAGTTCGCGGCGGTGTATTCGAACTCCGTCAGTTCACCGATCATCCAGCCCAGATCGAGTTCAGGAGGCCCACTGCACATCTCCGGCCCGATCGCGACCTGCACGGTCTTGTGATCGTCGTCGGTGAACACCGACCCCAGGCTGAAACCGCCATGGCAGGTCAGGTGCGGCCCGTCGGTGATCGTCCGCGCGATCGATCGGAGCGCGCCCAGCGTCTGCTCTGGTAACGCTGTGTGCACTGCCGACACGTCCGCCCGAGCATCGGTGGCCGACAGGTAGGAACGCAGTCGTCGCACGTGGGGGCTCTCGGAATCCCCGGGCGGATGCGGACCGACGCCGTGCAGGCGAGCCACGAGTCGCCCGAGGTCGGCCATGCTCTGCAATCCGTTGTCGGTCAGGAACGCCGGGCTCACCACAGGCCACAATTGGCCGGCGAGTTGATCGCCGACTGCCAGGTCGAACCGGAACTCGCTGTCATCCACCCGTACCCCGCGAACGAACGCGGCACGTCCGACAGACGGGGCCACGGTCTGGCCCCATTGGTGCTCGGCCTCACACTGTTGCCGATAGCGGCGGGTCAGTGCGAACGACGAGCCGGTGTGCATGAGCCGCTGGTACCAGGCCGCGGTGTCGAACTCCCAGACCGTGGTGGCAGTGTTCAATTCAGCAGCGTTCAATTCAGCACTGTCCGTCCCTGTGCCGTTCATTCCGAGCTCTCCAGCTGGGATTGATCGGCCAGTGCGGACGACAACGCCTGCGCCGCAATCGGAAACAGAACCGGCGGCAGGCCTTCCAGATCCGGATCGCTCACGCTGAAGCCCTTCATCGGCGCCAGCAACTCGACGTTGGGACGGTCCTCCAGGGCTTGGCGGTGCCGATGCCATACCGGTGTCTGGGTGAAACCCGGTGGCGCCGAGGCGGCCACCACCACCGGGGCGGTACTGCCCTGAATGGCCAGCATCGCCGGCGAATCACAGAGTCCGGCAGAGAGTCTGGACACGAAGTTCATGGTGGCCGGGTGAACGAGATACCCCTGCGCCCACTGTGTGAGATCCACGTGAATCGGCCGGTGCTCGTTGTCCTCCCAGCTGTCGATCACCGGTTCGTACCCAAACCCTCGGATGGTGCCCAACCCGACGAACTGCAGGGAGGCTGGGGTGAGGACCACTCGGACCTGCGTGGACGGGGAAGTCGAGCGCAACCATCCCAACCACGAGTGAAGGAAAGCCGAGCCGAGGGCTCCCGTAGCCATCACCACGATCCGGCGTTCGGCGAGCCCGTCGATGCGGTACGACTGTGGGTTCGCGCCATCCATCAGGCAACCACCCCGGTGGATCGGGCAGACATCCGCGGGATCGCGTGCTCGGGGATCGTCAGGCGCGCAGATGATTTGGCGTGGAGCGCGGCCAGGATCTCCTCGAGATCCTCGACCGCCTGGCCTGCTCCATGGAGTTTGGCGACACCGAAGACGTTCAGGACAACCTCGTGCACGCCACGCCGGTGCAGGTCGGCGACCGAGTCGACGAGTTCGTCCGCAGACCCGTACAGGTAGGTCCCGGACGAGACCAGTTCACCGGCGCCCGCCCACGAATCGGATTGATCGACGGCGACACCGCCCTGTCGGAGCATGTCGGTGTAGTGCGGCGCGCTCAGATGAGCTCCGACCGCGGCATGCGCGAGCTTCTGCGGATCTCGTCCCGGACGGCGGATGGCCATGTGGACCACAGCGGCAACTCGAGGTGCGGGTCGGTCGTGTTGTGCTGCGCTCTCCCTCATCTCGGGGATCAGGACATCCTCGAGGTACCCGGCTGGGGTGAGCCAGGTGATCGCCCATTCCGCGGCCCGCCCGGCACACCGGGCCATGCTCGGACGAAGAACCCCTAACCCGGTTTCGACCGAGCCGAACATCTTGTCGACTCGCTCCGGGCCGTCGGCCGGACCCGTCTGCAGAGGTCCGGGAATGATCTCTTTCACCTGATCGAGGAACTTCCGCGCCGAACTGACCGGCGCCTTCATCGGCGCGCCATAGAGGCTCTGCTGCAACTGCGCACTTCCGGGACCGATCCCGGCCACGTAGGTGTGGCCGGTCAGCCGCCCCACCGATTGGGATTGGACAGCAAATCCGTGAGGCTGGAACAGGGGATAAAGCGCCACGGCACTGCCGAATTGGAGCGGATATCCCCGGCCGGCCAGCGCAGCCATCGTGAGATGGGAATCGACTGTGGACGAGTGACCGAACCACAGACGATGGCCGCCTCTGCGGGCCGCCTCCGCATAAGGCACCACCGGACCGATGGCAACGGGCATCTCCGGATACATGATTCCGATGTTCGAGTTCACAATTCAACCCACTTTCCGTTGGAGCAATCAGGTGAGAGCACCACAGCACCGAACCCGTCTGGCTCGTACATGGTTTCGACCGTGCGGGTCAGTGTGTCGACGCCGGCGCGAGCGACCAGATCCTCTGGCGACCCGGTTGTGTCCAGCGCCGAATCCAGAGAACCCTCGTATATCGCCGCGCGTTCGTCCACCGCCGACTGCAAGGAATCACGGTCGACGATGGTGCGACCGATCAGATAACGCGCCGCGTCCACCATGCTGGGCCGCGTGAGCTTTCGATGCGCGAACTGGTCGAGAGCGGTCCGGATGGCGTCGTCGCAGGCATCTTCATCGCCCGGCGTGGTCTGTACATCGACGACCAGCAGATGCCGTCCGTCGCGCTGCAACAACGTGGACTGAGGGCTGTAGCTCAAACCGCGCTGGCCCCGAACACAGTCGACGAGGTGTGAGCCGTACACGCCCCCGAAGGCCACATTCACCAGGCTCCGCGCGAGTCGCTCGCCGGGGTCTGTCGGTGGGTCGATGAACCGATACCACCGCACCCACGATGACCTGACCGGGACCTGGGCCCAGCGCCGTGTCGTCACGTCCGGCCGCCGAGGTGTTCGGCGCGCGGTTTCCCGCTTCGGCTTCACGCCGTTCTCCACTGCGGTGTCGACCACGTCGCAGATTCGGTCACGGGCTGAGTGGAGCGCGGATTCGCAGTCACCGCCCCCGACAACCACGTCGAAGGACAGCGTGGTCAGGATGGACGTCAATTCACCTTCGGTGGGGTCGGTCTCGTCGTGGGCGTCGAAGGTCAGGGCGGTGATCAGTTCGGCCGGCGAGGTCGGCGGAGATGCCGGCGCGATCATGTTGTCTGCAAACGCCTTTCGCCAGCTGTGGAGTCTGGCCACCAGCTCATCGACAGCGCGGGGATCCGATCGCCACGTCGCGGTGACAAAGATCCCTTCGGAGCCGGCGTGGGCGCGAGCCGAAACGATGCCGGCCCGGTGAAGCCCCTCGGTGAGGGTACGTGCCAGACGCGACCGCGCACCCCATCCCACCGCCGGTGTTGTCACGAGCGAGACGTACATCAGGTCGGTGTTACCCCGCACCAGTACGTCCTCGGTCAGCAGGCTCGTCATGATCGACCCACCCCTATTGGCGCTGCCGAACTCAGTGTCCCGGCCGCACACGTGCGCGCAAGCCCGAGGTACTGATCGATCTCTTCAGGTGTTGTCTGTGCGACAGCGCAGCGGCGTGCCCACGTCTGTATGCCGAATGCGCTGTCTCGAGCCAGCATCGCGGCGTGCGTCGCCGTGCTCGACAGTTCCTTGTCGATGTTGTCCAGCGCGCGCTGCTGTGCGTGCACAAAAAGCTCGGAGCGTCGATCCGAGGGTGTATCGGCCCACTGCGGAACCGCGATGTCGGCGCCGTGAGGCCGACTTCCGATGAGAACACGGTGGTCCGGCCCCATCGCTGCGCCGAACAGTCCTGCTTGCCAGTGTGTTCCGGGCGAAACGGCGTTGGCCCATTCGACCGCGATCATGGAGTGCGCTTGTGCCGATTCCGGGGCGGCCCCGTGTGCGTCGGGTACGTATCGAATCGACGAGTACATGGGAATCTGGGTCGCAACAGAACTGTGCCGATGGTGCGGACCATCGAGCAGGTCGCCGAAAGCCGCGGTGTAGGCGTCCGTCGCGGCTGTTTCCGGTTCACCCTCTTCACAGCCGAGGAGATCCAGCACCAGGTCGGGACTCCACGGCCCGGCAACACCCACGGCCACCGGTGCTGGCGAATACGTGCGACCCAGGAAGTTCTCGATTGCCTCCGGCGTGGCCGCTTCCATATCGGCGAGATCCGAGAATCCGTTGTGGCGCAGTCCGAAGTCCGTCGACAACACGCCCAGTGCGTCGATCCAGGGAAATCCCGCCGTCGGCGAGGTCGAAATACGGCGTGCCACCTCCTGCCGGATGATTCGGCCCTCGCATTCGATGTCGACCGACGTGATGCGCGGTGGTGCAACCCGTGCGATCGCCCGGTCGATCCAGTCCGGGATTTCGGCTTCGGCGGGCGCCGGGATGACAAAGCTGTATTCGGTGTGAAACGGGTAGGTCTGCGCGTTCGAGATGCCGCCGACACGGACTATCTGGTCTTCGACTTTCTCTCCCAATTGATCTCGAGCGTACTGATGCATCAGATGCTCACTCAAATGGGCGAAGCCGGCCTCCCCGGGCCGCTCGTGGGTAGTCCCTACCGGGATCACCACACTCAGTCCCATCGTGCGCGCGGACTGCACCCGGCTCGCAGTGATGTGACACCGACCCCGACGCCGGCAAGTCATCGTGAACACGCCATGCCTCGGCATGGTCCGAACTCCACTGCTGTTCAACGCTTCTGCCCGTCCCTTCGCAATGCTCTACCGGACTGTGTTCGGCGCCGCCCGATCACCCGGCGCCGCCACGGAGACGGCAAAGCGCGTCTCCGTGGCAGGCCTGGAGTGCTACGTCAGCAACCTGCGCCGACGGTGATGCTGGTGCTGGTGACAACACCGGCGCTGGCACCGACCGAGAAGGCAGCGCATTCGGGGCTGGAGGCCGACACGAACGCCGAGACCGGGCTGATGCCGGGTGCCGATTCCGCATTGACGTGTGCGAGCTCTTCGCTGCGGACGTAGTTGGCGTATCCGGAGATGAGTGACTGGGAATTGGTCATGATGCTCCTTCGAGAGTGGATGGTCTGATCTTTGGATTCTCGGATCGAGAGGGTCAGGCGTGTCGAGCGTGGTGGAGCGGTCAGCAACCCCAGGTGATGGTTGCTCCGACACCGCCGGAGCTGATGACGCTCACTGCGGTTCCACACGCGGTCGACGAGGTGCCGATGAAGCTCAGAATGCCGGGCGTCGCGGACGGAGCTGCTTCACTCATCTCGGTCAATTCCGGTGCTGCCGCGTAGCTGCGGTATCCAGCCACCAGGGACTTCGTAACTGCCTCTGACATGATGTCCTTCCTTTCGTTCGTTCGGTCATTTCCTGATGTCGAGGGGCAGATGCCCCTCGCCTGGCCGTGTGGCCAAGTCTTGGGGTTGGCGACGCCTCTAGTGCGCCGGCGAGTCGAGGTTGCGGTAGACCGCAGCAGGGTCGATGTTGGCCGTGATGAGCTGCCGTCGAACAGCTTTCGCGAGATCGGGTGCGGCGGTCAGCCCCTCGGCCACGATCGCTTTGGCAATGGTGTTGCTGCGGTGTTCTCCGAAGCTCGTCCCTCCACGTGGAGTCGAGATGTCGGCAGGCTCCCACGCCATCGATACGCCGTTGGTCAACTGACGGCAGAACAGTGAGCCCGGGGCGTGCGGCCGGTCGCTGCGGAGATGGTCCGCGATGTCGTCGACCGCGTGCCAGCTCTCGGACGGCAGGTACACCACCATGCCGTCGTTGCGCGGGAACCCCGAGCGCCGCGACACGATCTTGACACGCAACGGCAGGCGTCGCTCTTCGATCCATCTGGTGAACGATCCCCACACCTCGATGGCTTCTTCGGCGTCCCCGAGGTGGCGGTACAGGCGGAGCAGACGGGACGTGTGCCCGGCACCCGCCGTGGAGGTGTAGAACATGAACCCCAACGACAGTCGACTCTCCACCGAGGGCACCGCGGCCAGAACGGTGTGCTCGCCCTCTGACAGGATGGTGTTCGATTCGAAGAACACCCGAACGCCGTTGATCAACAACACAACTCCGGAGTCACCGGGAGCACGTTCGACGAGGGTCATCGTGGAAGCTCGATGTTTGACCGGCGTTGCCTCGTACAACCGCGACTCGAGTTCGGGATCTTCGAGAAGCGCAGGGATGAACTCACTGTCGCCGGCGCCGGCGGACATGCCGGCATGCAGGTTGCGGTAGAGATGCCCGCCGAGATCGCGCTGCAGCTCGGCCGGGGACTCGGCGCTGAGTTCGGTTCCGTCGAAAGTCACCTCGCAAGAACCGGATTCGGTAGCCGTCAGCGCACTTGTCCGCGCGATCAACCACCGGACCGCCTGATCGAGTTCGACGTGTGAGGTGCCGCCGGCCGGTTGTTCATGTCGTAGTTGTTCATGACGTTGCACTGTGGTCACGCCGCGACCCTCCCCTCGGTCATGCCGAGCGCCTCGGCGTAGTCGCCGCCGCCGAGAATGGCCTCGCGACCGATGCCTGCCAGCGCGCGATCGAGTGCAGACAACCGACCGAAGTAGGTTCCGGCCGCGAGCGCCCGATCGAACAGTTGCCAGCCGAAGTACTGAACACTTCGCGCAACGAACTCCGGGTCGGCCGCGTCGGCCCGCACCGCGCGGTACGCGTCCCATACCGCACGGGCACCCGGCGTCGCCTCGGCCAATGCAGCCGTACCCCGCTCGATGATCTCGGTGTCGGTGACCGATTCTTCGTCGCCACCGGCAAACGAGGCCAGGCTCTTTCGCATCCGATGGTAGAACACCTCGCCCATCAGAGCGCCGACGTCGCGGGCGCCGTCCTGGAGCCGGAAATCCTCCCAGTCGAGGATCCAGTTGGTCTCGCCGGCCAGCAGGATCTGGTCTCCGCGCAGATCTCCGTGGATGGGTACCGTCGGCGTCGGTGTGGTCGCGAGCTGGTTGAGCGCTGCTCGTAAACCTGGATCGGACTGGATGATTCGCCACATGTCGAGCTGGCCCATGGTGGACCCGTAGTACATCTGGATGGAGATGGCGTTCGGTCCGTGTGGTGGGAAGAACGGTGTGGTGTGGTCGGTCACCGAGGCATCGCGCACCGGCAGACAATGCAGTCCCGCGACGCATCGGCCGACACGCTCGAGGGTTGCGAAATCGATGTCGTCGTCTCGGAGCAGTTGACCCGCACTGACCCCGTTGTCGATGAACTCGTACACCACCGTGTGACTGTCGTTGTCGCGAGCGAGAAGTGCGGGCGTCGCAGTGTGAGCGGGTGCGTCGGACACGTCGATCGCATCGTGGAACGACACACTCCGGGTGTACCGGTCCACCGCGCCCAGTCCGGTCATCCGTTTGATGAACACGGTGTGCGAGCCCTCAAAGGTGATCTGGCCGCTGATGTTGCGGCCGAGCAGGGGTTTGACCTCAGTGATCTCATCGACATCTCGACCCAACTGCGGGATCACGTGCGCGATCGAGGAGAGGAGTTGCTTCTCTTGCCGCCGGAACACGGGTTTTGTCATGACGGCACGTCTTTGCGGTACAGCGACAGGCAGCGAGGGCTGTCGGGGCCGAAAGGTGTACTGCCCCAATCAGCCCAGCGCTCGGCCAATGTCAGACCCGCGTTGCGGGCGACGGCGTCCATCTCGTAGGGGAACAGGTATCTGAGGACGTGCGTGTAATTGAACTGTTCGCCATCTCGAAAGACGAGGTTCTGGGCGATGAGCAACTGCCGGCTCGGCTCGGCCACGTACTGCTCCAGCTGGGTGGTGGAGGCGTCGAGCTGGCGCATCTGCACGTCCGGTTGGCGAAGACCGTGGTAATGGTTGGGATTGAATGTCTCCACCAGGAAGAACCCGTCGTCAGCGAGATTGGCTGCGGCATTGGCGAATACCGCGACCTGCTCGTCCAGGGTCTTCGCGACGAACAGGGTGTTTATCATGAGCAAGACGGCATCGAATGTTCCTTCGACCCTCTCGGTGATGAAGTCTTGCTCCACCACCTTGACCCGCCCATCGACGTCTTTCTCCTTCAACTTCGCCAGCATTTCGCTGGAGACATCGAGGCCGGTAACCTCAAATCCTTTTTCTGCCAATGGCATTGCGATCCGGCCCGTCCCCACTCCGAATTCGAGAACTCGATTGCCCTTGGCCCGCGAGCTGACGAACTCACAAAATGTTGCGGTGTCATTGAAAAAGTCCGGGTACAGCAGATCGTAGATCTGTGCGATCCGGGCGGGATAGAGATCTTCTCCAGACATGCGAAAAACCCTCTCTCACACCGATTGTTGGCGTCTGCACCTGCGGTGACTCGTGACGGAAGTGCCGGTTCAACCTAGGCCTTGCTTCGTTCTCGCCGCGATCCACGTTATTGATGAACTACCCGGGCTTCAACGTAGATAACGCCCACACGGGCCAATTCAGGAGTTGTTCACATTGCATCCACGAGGGCTTTACCGCGGGCGGCGGCAACCGGACCGGCGTCTCACATATTCTTTATGACTTCGAGTAAATGCGAAGTATTCTTTACAATTGCGTGGAGCTGGTTCATCTCAAATTGCTTTATCGAATTACTTTCTTGCTAATCCAAATTGCTGGGCTGATCGGCGTTTGAATCCCGGTTCCATCGGCGCCTGCTGGACGCGTGGCCGCGGCTCGACGAGATCCACAACCGCGGGCCGGGAAGAGGCTCCAGCCGGGCCGACGGCTCGTCACTCGGGCCGGACGCTGGCCGTGGCCACGTAGACTGGTTGCAAATGATTAATGTCGAGCGTCATTCCATTAATCCAGTCACCGACTGGAGCGATGCTCGACGCGTGGCACACCTTCGATCGACCCGGCTCGGCAGCAATTGGCGACGGTTCGGCCGTCTGCGGCGCGGGGCTCTGCGTGTGGGGCTCTTGCTCATCGCGCTGTCGATCCTGTGTGCCCACTACTACGCGCTGGATGTGCAGCCCGAGCGCCAACGTCTGGCGATGACCCATCCTCGCCTCCATCACATCCACGACGCTCAGGATCCGCTCGAAAGCGGTACAGCGGTGGTCGACCTGGTCGGACTGGGAAATGTCGACGCCAGTGACACGGCGCGGGCCCTCCCGGCATTCATGGGCATCGGTCAGGTGTGGGCAGTGCAGTACGACAACGCCGGTCTGGACACAGCCGTCATCAGCCGGCTGGTCACCCAGCACGCCCGTCGGGCCGGCGTCAGCAGGATCGTCGTCGCGGGCCACAGCATGGGCGGCATCATCGCTCTGGAAGTCGCCGAGCACCTGTACGAGGACGGGGACCTCGAAGTCCGGGCGGTGGTACTCGACTGCACACCGATCGACCTCCACGCCGTGCGTGCGGAGAGCCGAGACGCAGGCGAAGACATGCTGCGCTGGATGGGGTGGGTTCCGGGTGCCCGCGAGAGCCGAGCTCTGCGCCTGGTGGTGGAGACCGCCGCGCGCAGAGATCGATACCTCTTCCGCCCGTCCGACGGGCATCCGCTGGTGGATACCGGGGAGCTCACCGGCGTGGTGAAAGAAGTGCTCCGCAAGAAATTGTTGTCCGACGATACGGCCAGCAACGGGTTGATCGAATCGCAATTCAAGGCAATTGTCGCCTCGGGTGCACAGAATGATTTACAGACCCTCACCACGGAGTCGGACGACCGTACTCCCCCGGCGATCATCTTCATGCGACCGGCATTCGGCGCAGACGACCCGGTGGTCGACGTCGACTACAGCCAACAGGTTCTGCTCGACGACATCGCCGGCACCGACGCGCGGCTTCTCGTGGTGCGGATGGCCGGGACCGGACACGCGAATCCCAAGCAGCAGCCGGGGATCTACAACGCTGCCATCGACACCAAGGTGGCGCCGTTCCTCGACCGGATGGACGAGAGGGCGGACGCCTCGGTGACGATGGTGCGGGACACCGACATCGCAGGGGCAGTCAGCTCACCGTGACGGTGGCCCTTTGACGCTAGAACCCACCGACGCAAAAAACCTCCGGCTCCTGCTTCATCCTCCGGTTGCAACCGGAGGATGAGACAGATGTCGGAGGTTCTTTGCGGGTGGTGCCGGCGGATCTACTCGGCGGCAGCATGCTCCGGCTTGACGTCGGCCTCGGCTGCCGCCGGTCGTTTCGCCGATCGGACCATCGTCGCGGCGAGGACGAGGACCACCGACATGATTCCACCGACGAGGAACGCGAGGTGGATACCGTCGGCGTTCGCGACGACCGCATTGCTGCCGTCGTCGAAGGACGACTGCGTGCCCCGCGTCATCAAGGTGATGAACAGGGCTGTACCCGCGGCGCCGGCGACCTGTTGAACGGTGCTCACGGTTGCACTGCCGTGCGAATACAGCTCCGGCGGAAGCGATCCCAGCGCCGATGTCATCAACGGGGTGAGACCGAAGGCGATTCCCGCGCTCAGGATCACATGCGCGATGATGACGGTGTACAGCTCCGATTCGGAGTCGAGGGTGGCCAGCAGCCACGTGCCCGCACTCATCGCGATCGCGCCCGGGAGCACCAGTGGCCGGGCACCCCACTTGTCGTAGAGACCACCCACCAGAGGTCCGAGCAGCCCCATCACCAGACCACCGGGCAACAGCACCAAACCGGTTGTCAGGACGTCTTTGTCGAGCACGTTCTGCAGGTACAGCGGCAACAGGATGAGGGCGCCGAACAACGTCAACATGAATCCGCCCATCAGGCCCACGGCCAGACGGAACGACCCGACCGCGAAGGTGCGCAGATCGAGCAGCGCGCGGCCCTTCTGGACGAGCTTGAGCTGGCGGGCGACGAACAGTGCCAGCGACACCACGCCGATGGTCAGCGGCAGCCACGGTGGCACTGGTGCGTGCCCGGACGCAGACTCACCGATGCTGCTCAGCCCGTAGACGATTCCACCGAATCCGAGGGCGGACAACGGAACAGAGATCACGTCGAGGTGAGCGGCCCGCGGTTCGGTGACATTGCGGACGAAGATCCCGCCCATGATGGTGACCGCCACGGCGATCGGCAGGACGATCCAGAACATCGCCCGCCAGCTCAGTGACTGGAGGATCAAACCGGACACGGTGGGTCCGATCGCCGGTGCCACCGAGATCACGATGGTCACCAAGCCCATCACCCGCCCGCGGGAGTGCTCGGGTACAACGGTCAGGATCGTGGTCATCAGCAGCGGGATCATGAGCGCCGTGCCCGAGGCCTGGATAACGCGCGCGACCATCAACAGCTCGAACCCGGGCGCCAACGCGGCGACCAGCGTTCCCACGGTGAACGCGGCCATCGCCGCTATGTAGACGGACCTGAGCGCGAAGCGCTGCAGGATGAACCCGGTGGTCGGGATCAGGATCGCCATGGTCAACAAGAAGCCGCTGGTCAACCACTGCGCCGTGGGCGCACTGATGTCGAGGTCCACCATCAGCGTCGGGAGTGCGACGCTCAGGATTGTTTCATTGAGGATCACCACGAAGGTCGCCACGAGCAGGAGGCTGATCAACAGCACACTGCCCGCGGGACTTCCGCCATCCTTCCGTGGCGACTCGGCGCCCACGGTCACGTTTTCGGTCACAGGTTTCATCCCCCACTAGTCCTTCACAACTCGTGCAGCATATACCAACTGTCAGTGACTGCCACATTGGCAGAGGGTGACGAAAAACCATTTGACAGCTAAGCTCCGCACCATGACAGCCCAGCCGCTCGCCGCGCCCGATCTGCGCACGCGACGTCGCACCGAGACTCGCTTGCAGATTCAGCAGGCCGCGCTGGACCTGTTCGAGCAGCAAGGCTTCGAGGTGACCACGGTCGACGAGATCGCGGCTTCCGCGGGTGTGTCGGCGCGGACCTTCTTCCGGTACTTCGCCACCAAAGAGGACTCAGTCCTGTTCGACATGTACGGCTTCGACGAGGCCTTGCGAGCCTGCGTCGCAGGCGCCGAACCCAGCCGATTTGAACTCGCAGATGTCGAACGGGCCTTCGAGGGCGTCATCGAGAGCATCCGCGAAGAGCAGGGCGAACTGGCAGCCACAATCCTGCGAATCCAGAAACTGGTGTCGGCCAATCCGTCGTTGAGCAAGGCGGCAATGGGCCGTTGCGCGGACTCGTCGCATCACCTACTCGCTCTGATCGACGACGACGGGACGCCCGGGCGGCGCTCACATATCCGGATGATCCTCGAGATAGCGCAGTTGGCCTTGCAATGCGCCTTTGACGAGTGGGTCAACTCGTGCGCTCCGAGCCTGCCCGACGCCGACTTGCTGACCATCTATCGCCAGGTGTGCGATCGCCTACGTCGGCTCTGAGGACCTGGCGGCCTCACCCTCCTCAACTTTTGCCCCTCGATCGGGTGAGCACACCGACCCTTGACTCGGACAGACTATATCTGAGTATACTCGGACAGTAAGTATCCGAGTAAAGGAGAGCGCCATGAAGATCGTCATTTTCGGTAAGGGACTCATCGGAAGCCAGGTCGCGACGAAGCTGGAGGAATCCGGACACGACGTCGTCGCGCTGGGACGTGAATCCGGCATCGACACCACAACCGGCACCGGACTACGCCAAGCCATGAAGGGCGCCGATGTGGTCATCGATCTCACGAACTCGCCGTCATGGGCCGACGACGACGTGATGGCATTCTTCCGCGACTCCACGGCGCATCTGCTCGCCGCCGAAGAGGCGGCCGGCGTCGGACACCACGTGATCCTGTCGATCGTGGGCGCTGACCGCGTACCCGACTCCGGCTACATGCGGGCGAAAGTTGCTCAAGAAGAGCTGGTCAAGGCCGGTCGAGTTCCATACTCGATCGTCCGATCCACCCAGTTCTTCGAATTCATCGCCGGTATCGCCGACGCCGGCGCAGAAGGCGGAACCGTGCATGCCACTCCTGCACATCTGCAGCCCATCGCCTCGCACGACGTGGTGAACCGAGTTGCGCAGGTCGCCACCGGCGCTGCGCTGTGCGCCACTGTTGAGATCGCGGGACCGCAGCCACTGGGCATCGATGAATTGGTTCGACGACTGTTCGCCGCCACCGGGGATACCCGAACCGTCCTATCCGACCCCGATGCCGGCTACTTCGGCGCCAAGCTCGACAATTCGTCCATCACCCCGACTCCCGGCGCGGACGCGGGATAGCGCCGACCACCCTGGACGAATGGCTCAAGACAAAGCTCTGAGGCGAGGACGGGGACGATCCACTGATCCCCCCGCCGCACGGGCTCAAGGTGCCTGGGCGTGGCTAGAGTCGGTGACATGAAGCTATCCGCCGGCGTGGAGTGGTCCCTTCACTGCTGCGTGGTGCTGGGACAGGCAAATGGTCCCGTACCCGCTGCTCGCTTGGCCGAGCTTCACGGTATCTCCAAGACCTACCTTGCAAAACACCTGCAGTCACTGGCCCGCGCCGGAATCGTTCACCCATCCGAAGGACGCGATGGAGGGTACGTCCTGACCCGCGGACCTCAGCACACCACCGTTCTCGATGTGGTGCAGGCGATCGACGGCAAAGAACCGGCTTTCCGATGTACCGAGATCCGGCAGCAGGGCATTCTGGCAGCTCCGCCGGAGGAGTGTCTGTCGGCTTGCGGGATCGCGAAGGTCATGGCACAGGCCGAACAGGCTTGGCGGTCAACACTTTCCACTGTCAGTATTGCCGATCTCGCGACGACGCTCGATGTCGATGCACTCAAGAAAGTGCTCGCAATGCCGGCCAGCTGACGCACAACCAATTCACGATCTCGCACCGCTGTGATGGGTCTCGGAGTCGTCGCCGTGTCGGTCCTGAGCTGATGACTGCAGGCTGATGTGGCGCCCCTCGAACAGCGGGGCGCCGCATATGCCACGGTGGTCACATGCTCTACGAATACCGCTTCGAGGTGGTGTCGTTTCTCGTCTCGCCAGCCCACGCGTACTTCGGTCGAGCGAAAGACGGACCTGCGGCGCACGTTGCCACCCAGACACCCGATGCCATCGAGATCGTGGCAGACAAGGGAATTCGCGGTGACCGCTTCTTCGGCGTCCGTGCCCATACCGAGGCAGCGGTGACCTTTCTGGCGCTCGAAGCGTGGGAGGCCGCGGCTGGTGGTGTCGACCCCGCCGTGGCCCGGCGCAACGTCATGGTGCGCGGCCTCGAACTCGATCCGCTGCGCGCTGAGGAGTTCGAGATCGACTCCGGTGACGGCCCGGTTCGGTTCCGTGGCGGCCGGCCCGCACATCCGTGTAGCTGGATGGATTCGATGGCCGGCGACGGCACCAGAAAAGCGCTCATCGGCCGGGGTGGGTTGCGTGCGCAGCCACTGACCTCCGGGATCCTCACCACGGGTCCCGCGATCATCCGATGCAACACGGAACTGGATCCTTCCCGGGCCGCCGATCAGGTGCGCCGGGCGCAACCGACCTGAGTGCGCTGCCATCCGGACGATGCCGTCCCGAACACCACCGGAGACGTGCCAGACTTCGCGCATGACGGAGAGCAAACCCGACCTGGTCCTACTCCACGGCGTGACGATGTCCGGATCGGCGTGGTCCGACGTGATCCCACTGTTGTCGCAGGCTCACCGGGTACATGCGCCCACCGCGCTCGGCCATCGCGGCGGTGCGCCCGCACCGGCCCGCCGACCGGTCACCCTCGGCGACATGGTCGACGATGCCGAGCGCATCCTCGATGATCTCGGACTCGACCGACCGCATCTGGCAGGCAACTCGATGGGCGGCTGGATGTCCATCGAATTGGCACGCCGCGGTCGCGCTGCAAGCGTTTGTGCGCTGTCTCCGGCAGGAATGTGGTCGATCGGGAGCGCAAGCCAGGATCACGCGGTTGCGCGGCTACGTCGCGAGGTAGCTCTGACAAGGGTCAGCAGGCCCATCGCCCCACTGGCACTGAAACTCGCAGCCGTGCGGCGAATTGCCATGCGCGACATCGCCTGGCGTGCGGATCGACTCACACCTGCCGCGGCTCTCACTGCGGCAGATGACCTTCTGGGGTGCGCGGTGACCGTCGACCTTCTCGGTACCCGCGAGCACCTCGAGCCGCTCGACCCCCTGCCGTGCCCGATCACTCTCGCGTGGGGGCAGCACGATCGGATCTTCCCTGTCGACGTCAACGGCGCCATCGCGCGGGATCGCATTCCGCAGGCCACGTTCACGGTGCTGACCGGCGTCGGCCACGTTCCGATGATCGACGACCCGGCTCTGGTGGCCGACACCATCATCGGCACCATCGGTGCAGCCCGTTCGAATTGAAGGATCCGGCCCGCACAGGCGCTACAGCGTTGTCGCCATTCCGCCGTCCACCGGTATCACTGTGCCGGTGAGATAGGAGCCCGCCCGGCTCGTCAGGTAGACGACGGCGCCGACCATGTCGTCCGGACGGCCGATCCGCCCCAATGGCGACGCGGCCTCGATCTCGGCGCGGAGGTCTTTGAGGATGGGCGCCATCATCCTCGACTCGAATGGTCCGGGCGCTATGGCGTTGACGGTCACGTGACGCTCGCTGAGATCGCGGGCCAGGTGGCGCGTGAGCTGATGTACGGCGGCCTTGCTCGCCGAATAGGAGTAGGAAGCCGTGCGCGGCACGCGAATTCCGTCGATGCTGCCGATCATGACGACCCGCGAAGGATCGTCTGCGGTGGCCGTTCGCTCCAGCATCGGAAGCAGGGCCTGCGTCAGCACAAACGGTGCCCGAACATTCAGATCCAGGACGCGGGACCATGCCGAGTCGGGGAACTCGTCCAACGGGGCACCCCACGTGGCGCCGGCGTTGTTGACCAGGATGTCCAGACCGTCCACCCGGTCGGCAACCTTCTCGGCCAGTTCACGACAGCCTTCTGTCGTCGAGAGATCGGCCTGGATCGCCATCAAGCCGCCGGCCTCGGCCGCTTCGAGAGCCGGCTGCTTTCGTCCTGCGATGACAACGCGTGCGCCGTGTTGATGCAGTCCGTGGGCGATCATCGCCCCTATACCGCTGGTACCGCCGGTGACCAGCGCAGTCTTGCCGGCGACGTCAAACAGGTTGCGGCTCATACCCTCAGTCACTTCAGTCATATCTTCAGGTTCTATCATCCGGGCGGGGCTTCGCGTGCCGCTTCGAGAGCCGCGGTGTCAGCAACGGCTCAGGGTAGGACTGTCAGTCCCTGACTAGGTCCCACGATCGCGGATACCGTGGCGACCATGGAACTCGGATTGCACATCGCGGACTTCACCTACCCTGCCGGGCCGTCCGGACTGGCGGACGATCTGGTCACCATCGCGCAAACAGCTGAGGCGCAGGGATTCGCCAAGCTCAGCGTGATGGACCACCTCTGGCAGATCGGCCCCGTCGGCCCTGTCGACACCGACATGCTCGAGGCCTACACGGCGCTCGGCTACCTGGCCGCGGTGACCGAGAAGGTCGACCTCCTCGCCTGGGTGACGGCCACCGTCTATCGCGAGCCCGGACTGCTCGCAAAAGCGGTCACGACTCTTGATGTGCTGTCCAAAGGTCGGGCCTATCTGGGCATCGGCGCGGCCTGGAACGAGGAGGAGTGCGTGGGTCTGGGCCTGCCGTTCCCGAGCACGGCCGAGCGGTTCGAGCGCCTCGAAGAGACCTTGCAGATCTGCCTTCAGATGTGGAGCGATGACAACGGGACCTACGACGGCAAGCACTACCATCTCGGAAGCACACTCAATGTGCCACAGGCGTTGCGCCGGCCTCACCCGCCGATCCTGATCGGCGGCAGCGGAGAGAAGAAGACCCTGCGGATGGTCGCCCAGTATGCACAGGCGTGCAACCTGTTCGGCGGACCCGATGTGGAACACAAGCTCAATGTGCTTCGCTCGCACTGTGAGTCACTGGGCACCGACTATGACGCGATCGAGAAAACCGTCATGTTGCCTCTCGACCCGGGGTCAGATGGCGCGAACGTCGACGAGCTGCTCGGCCAACTCAAACCACTGGCAGATCTGGGTGTCAGCCATGTCCACGGCTGGGTACCCGGAGTTGCCGAGATCACCCCACTGGAGATCCTCGGCGACCGCGTCATTCCCGTGATCGCAGACTGGTAGGGCGAGAACCCGATCCGGGTCGCGGGCATACAGACACTCAACGCAGACAAGGGCTTTTCTAGACCACCCGCAGTGACCCACTCGCCGAGTTTGCTCTCAGCCGGTACCATTCTGCGTTCAATTGATCAACGCAGCTTCTGTTGTAGCGCAGTAATTCTCGAGCACTAGAAGGGCGGGCTAGCGCAGTTTCAGGGGCAGCGTGCAGTGATTTACGGTCACCACCGGGTTCGAACATACATTCGACAAATTCGGATTCTATTGCTAGACTGAGGTATCGGGTTCGAGGGCTGGGGGGCTTGTCGATGAGTGATTCGGTGACGGTGGATCCACCGCCAAAGCCGGTGTTGGTGGGGTTGTATCGCGATCTCGATGCGGTGCTGCAGCGGATTGCTGGTGCGTCAGCAGCTGATGTTGATGATGTGCAGGTTGCTGAGTTGGTGCGGGTGAACGAGAGAGTTGTCCGGACACTGACCTTTCAGGGCCTCAAGCGGTTGCAGGAGGTGAATGATCGAGGCTTGTTTCGCAAGGCTGGTCATTCGACGTTGCATCGGTTTGTGATGAGTGAGTTGCGGGTGTCTCGTGGTGATGCCTCGTCGCGGTTGAAAGCACTCGATGCTGCCGGTGTGTTGTTGTCGATGCAGGGCGAGCCGCTGCCCCCGAAATGCCCGGCCGCCGCGGAAGCGTTGGCCGAGGGTGCGATTGGTTTGGCGCACATGGATGTGTTGCTCAAAGTCCGCGACAAAATCCCGCACAAATCTGCACCTGAAGTCTATGACGTGGTCGATGCCTGGCTGACCGACAACGCCCGCACCCTGGGCCCCAACGAACTTGAAGTGTGTGGACGGGAAGTGTTGGCGCGGGTTGATCCGGACGGATCACTCACCGACGACGCCGACCGCAAACGCAACCGGGGCCTATCTGACGGTCCTCAAGGGTTGGACATGATGAGCAAGATCACCGGCAACCTGGACCCGGCGACGTTGGCGCTGTTTCGAACGGTGATGGATGTATGGGCCGCACCCGGGATGAACAATCCTGATGATCCGAACTCACCCATCGGCGCCGCAGACGACCCGGCCATGGACCCAGCAATCCTCGAAGCCGCGGCCGAGCGGGACACCCGTTCGCGTGCCCAACGTCAGCACGATGCATTCAAAGCAATCCTGAAGACCATCCTCGAGTACAAACTGCTCGGTAGCTCCCACCGCGGCCTGCCAGTGCAGGTGATCATCACGATGACCAAGCAGCAACTTGATGAGGCCGCGGGAATCGCCCGCACCGCTTCCGGTGTTGATCTGCCGGTCAAGGATGCGCTGGAATTGGCGGCGCGGTCGGACAAATCACTCGCGGTGTTCGCCAACCACTCCGCCGACGTCCTCTACTTCGCACGCGCCAAACGCACCGCCCAACAAGGCCAGCGGATGGCGTTGTTCGCCAAAGACCGAGGCTGCACCAGCCCGGGCTGCCGTAACCCGATCTCCTGGACCGAAATTCATCACACCACTGCCTGGGCCGACGGCGGCTTGACTGACATCGACGTGCTGGCCCCGGCGTGCATTCCGCATCACGCGATGATCGGGCCCGGCGAGGATCAGTGGCAGACGGTGATGGTCACCGACGGCCCCGATACGGGCCGGGTGGCGTGGATCCCACCGAAGTACATCGACCCCGACCAACAACCACGCATCAACCGGGCCCACCACACCGACCACACCATCGAAACGGCCTGGCAGAAAATCATCACCGAACGCCAAGCGTCACTCAACGAACGCCAACAACGGATGCAGCTCCAGCAACACAACCGGGCCGAGGCGATCGCGGACTCAGACGACGCCGCCGAAGACTCGGCAGAACAGGTCGAGGAATAGCGGCCACCGATAACCCCGGCTCTCCTGTGATCTCGGGCGCTTCGCGCTGGGATCTTGTACACGGCTGTCGTGCACAGACTCAGAACTCACCCGCCACTGCGACCGCGATCAACCGCGTGGTTTCTCCATTATGGGAGCAGAGCGTTCTCGTCGATGTCACTCGGCGGCCTGCGGCGAGTCAGGAAAGCAACGGCTATTCCGCACGCAGCAACGGTGACCGCGGCCAGGATCACTTCAGTGGTGGTGGGCTGGTGGCTGTCGAAGCCCGATGAGCTCGATGAGCTCGAGAAGCTGTAGACGACCGTGATGCCGACGACGGGGAACAGTGTGGCTGGTCCGGCGACCGCGATAGTGCTGACAGGTGCGGTCGTGGGTAAGCAAGCTGCGACCACGTGCGCGCCCGCTACGGGAACGACAAATGCGGCGACAATTCCCGCGGTACTCCAGGGCGATTCATCTATTGCGGTCATGAGTGTGCAGGCGAGAAGCACGCCCATGGCGATCGTGGGGTGCGTCCAGCGGCGTCCGGACACCAGACCACCAGCGATCAACAGGACGAAGACAAGGAGCATCGGCCATGATCCTTGCCATTTGGGTAGGCCAGCTGCAGCGGTCAACGTCGCGAGCATCGCCAGTAACACCAGCCCGTTGCGGTGGGGCAACCAACACACGCCGACGATGATCACCGGCAGCAAAACTATGCCGTATGCCCACGTACCGCCTTCGATGCCGTCGCCGGAAGCCAGGGTGGCGATGAACCACCACCATGACAACAACGCGACGACTGGCACGGCGATCCCGAGCGTCAAAGTGGCCCCCCGAGCAGAACACTGCGTAGCTGATCGGCCGTTCTCGTCGGGGAATCGGGCGTGTGGAGGTCCGGTGAACCTGGCGGCAGCGAACAGCACAAGCGCTGCAACCACACCGACAACCAGCGGCCAGTCGGGGGGCGTGCCGGTTGAGGTGTAGGCGCCGGAGTACGGGACCGATGAACGGTACTGCTCGAGTGGCCGGGCCAACCAAGCGCCGACCAGGGCACCAGCAGAGAGCCAACTCTGCAACGACTCTCGACTGTCTTCTTGCACTGCCAAGGATCCGATCGCAGCGATCAGCAATCCTGCGGCCACAGCGCTGACGTTGCTTGCCCAATTCGCTGTGGTGCCAACAGCAGCCACAGCACCAAGGGCCACCAAGCCGGCGCCGCCGACGAAGAAGACAAGAGAGCGACCCATCAATACACTGCCGACAACCGCGACCACTGCGCACAACGCAACACACGCGACGTCACCTTGATACAGCACACGCCATGGATCTGACTCGAACACCGACTGTCCGCCACCGAGACGGGTCAGGAGCACCACAACAGAGATGAACGCACCCATTGCGACCGCGGCCGAGACCACCGCCCTATTCACCATGCTGAATCCTCGATGCGTGCGCAGCAGTGTTGGTCTCGCGCCTGCAGCTCATATGCCGCAGTGTGTCAGAAAGCCTCAGCTCGTAGGCGCAATGGCACTACCCGCACCCACCCAGCCGGTCGATCTCCGCTCGCGGCGAGTCCACGCATGCTCGTCGACAGCTTTTTACTGCGTGTTTGTCCTAACTTGACGAATGTCATACGCGCGGACGGCATTATGAGACGGTTCTGATGCGCTCACACGAACTCAAGGGCAACATGAAAATCTACAGACAACTCGTTTCAGCCGTCACCGTGACTGCTTTGGTCTCGCTGGTACTCAGCGGCTGCTCGTCCTCGTCAGACGAGCCCGCGGCATCGTCTACGACGGCGCCCACAATGACAGTGTCCTCGGCCGACGCCGCCGAGTTCCAGAAGGTCCTCGATGACACGCGCGCCCAAGCCGGCTTTCCCGGTGTCATCGCGCAGGTCGCTTCACCCGATGGAACCTGGACCGGCACATCAGGAACCATCGGTCAGGGAAAGACCCAGGCGCCCACGCCCACCGACAAGACCCGCATCGGATCGCTGACCAAGACGATGACCGCGACGGTCCTGCTGCAGTTGGTACAAGAAGGCAAGCTCTCCCTCGATGAGACGATCGGCAAGTACGTGCCGGGAATGCCCAACGGCGACGTCGCAACCCTGCTGCAGCTGTCCGACATGACCAGCGGTATCCCGAGCTACACGAAGTCCGACGCGATCGTCAACAAGTTCTTCGCGAATCCCGAATATGCCTGGCCTCCACAGGAACTGGTGGACGGCGTCAAAGTACTGCCGGCCGATTTCGCTCCCGGTCAGGGCTGGGAATACTCGAACACCAATTACGTACTCTTGGGCATGGTGATCGAGAAGGTGCTGGGTCAGCCAATTGCCGAGGTGTTCGAGCAGCGACTGTTCGGGCCACTGGGGATGGACGACACCTCGTTCCCCGGAGGCTCCATCGAGATCGCCAATCCACACATGGACGGGTTGACCGACCAGAACCAGCCGCCCGGGCAGAACGTCGACTCCACCCATTGGAATCCGTCGTTCGCGTTCACCGCGGGCGCGGTCATCTCGACTCTCGACGACCTGAAGAAGTGGGGGCACGCGCTGTTCACCGGTGAAGGTGTCCTGAACAGTTCAACTCAGCAGTACCGGAGGGACTCGATCATCCGCGACATCCCACCGAACACCGCGACCGCGGGGTACGGAATCGGATTCGGCGATCGGGGCGGCTGGTGGGGCCACGACGGCGACATCCCCGGATACAACAGCGTGCTGTTCCACAACTACGACTCCGACACGACGATCATCGTGCTGACCAACAGCGACAACACTTTCACCGTCAACGGCAAAGAGGCCTTTCCGGCCCCGGCAGTGTCGGCGGGACTACAACAGGCGGTGAGCTGAGGTCCCCCCGCAAAACGGTCCGTTTGTGACCCGTCGCGGGTGGGTAAAGGCTCTTCGCCTCTGACAGCACCGAAAGGACGCCATGAGCAACCCCGATTACGATGCAGCCCCACCCGCGACAACCACCACCACTGCCCCCGCGTCCGGCAGCGGCCGAAAGATCTCCACGATTCTTGGGCTCATCCTCGCTGCGCTCCTGGTGATCGCACTGATTGTCTTCGTGGTCCAGAACACCGAGCAAGTACATATCGAGTTCTTCGGACTCAACCTCGACATGGCGCAAGGTGTCGCCCTGCTACTCGCCGCCGTGGTCGGATTCCTGATCGCGCTGCTCGGCAGCGGCTTCCTGCGGCTGCGGCGCAAGGTGCGAAATCGACATCACTGACGTCCGACAGCCTTCACTCACCACTAAGCTCGGCAAGATGACAGTGCGGGCAGGAATCGTGGTGACCGGTACCGAAGTCCTCACCGGCCGGGTCACCGACCAGAACGGCCCTTGGGTCGCTCAGCATCTCCTCGACCTCGGTGTCGACGTCGCGCACATCACCGTGTGCGGTGACCGTCCGGATGACCTCACGGCCCAGCTCCAGTTCCTGGCCGACCAGCGCGTGGACCTCATCGTCACCACCGGGGGTCTCGGCCCGACCGCTGACGACCTCACCGTTGCAACGGTCGCCGCGTTCTGCGGACGCGAACTGCACCTCGACGTCGAGCTCGAAGAGCACATCGATTCCATCGTGCAACGGTGGCGCGGACGGATGACTTCTGCGCCCGACGCTGCGCCACTGCGTGAGGGCATCCGCAAGCAGGCGATGGTTCCCGAAGGCGCAGAATCTATTCCGCCTACCGGTACCGCCCCAGGAGTGGCCATCGCCGCCGAGGTGGTCGATTCCGTTCCGGTTCGGCCCGCCATCCTGGTGTTGCCGGGACCACCCCGAGAATTACAGACGATGTGGCCGACGGCGCTCCAGACCGCCCCGGTGGTGGAAGCCTTGGCGGGCCGGTCCGAGTTCGAACAGTCGACGATCTTCGCGTATGGCTTGTCCGAAGCAGACCTGGCAGCAACGCTGCGGACCATCGAGCACGAGGTCAGCGGCTTCGATGATCTGGAGATCACCACCTGCCTGCGGCTCGGCGAGCTCGAGATGGTGACTCGCTACCCAGAGTCGGCTGCGGGGGCATACGCCCAATTGACGGAGCAGATCACCGCCCGTCACGGCGACCGGATCTTCTCCACCGACGGGTCGACCATCGACGACCTGGTGGCGGCAGCACTCGCCGGCCGTCGTATCGCGACCGCAGAATCATGCACTGGCGGCCTCGTCGCGGCACGACTCACCGAACGGGCCGGATCATCGGCATATGTGATGGGCGGCGTCGTCTCGTACGCGAACGAGGTGAAGTCCGGCCTTCTCGACGTCCCCGCGGAGATGATCGCCGAGCACGGCGCCGTCAGTGAACAGGTCGCCGCACGGATGGCCGAGGGCGCGTTGAGCCGGGTCGGCGCTGACGTGGCCGTGTCCACTACCGGTATCGCCGGGCCCGGCGGTGGATCCGACCTCAAACCGGTGGGCACGGTCTGCTTCGGGGTCGCGGTGACGGGTCAGCCGACCGTGACGAGGACGCGACGCCTGCCCGGCGACCGGGCGAGTGTGCGGGCACTGTCCACGACCGTAGCCATGCACCTGCTCGCGGAAGTGCTGGGCGTGCGGGGATGAGAACACTTGGGTTGATCGGTGGGATGAGCTGGGTCAGCACCGCTGAGTACTACCGCATGATCAACGAACTCGTCGCGGAACGACTCGGCGGGCTGCATTCGGCGCGGATCATTCTCGAGTCCGTCGACTTCGGTGAGATCGAGAACCTGAAGCTCGCAGGGCGGTGGACGGATATCGGCGCCCACCTCGCCGCGGCGGCCGCCCGGCTCGAGTCGCACGGCGCAGAGGCGATCGTGCTGTGCACCAACACGATGCACTACGTGGCCGAGACCATCGAGGATGCGGTGTCCATCCCGTTCATCCACATCGCCGATACAACAGCCAGGGCCATCACCGCGGCGGGTTCATCACGCGTGGGGTTACTCGCCACCGCATTCACGATGGAATCGTCGTTTTACCGTGACCGCGTCGCCTCGCACGGTATCGAGGTGCTGACACCCGATGCGGCAGACCGCGACCAGGTCAGTTCGATCATCTACGACGAGCTCTGCCACAACGTGATACGTCCTGAGTCGCGCGCTCTCTATCTGGAGGTGGTCGGCCGATTGCTGGCCGAGGGCGTCGAAGGGATCATTCTCGGGTGCACCGAGGTCGAATTGCTGATCGGCCCGGAGGACGTCACCGTCCCGGTGTTCCCGACGACGCTCCTGCACGCGCAGGCCGCCGTCGACTTCGCCCTGTCCGACCGGTAGGCCAGTAGAACACCGAGAACCACCCACCATCCGCAGCGAACATCGCATTTTGCTGCCTGCACACAACCACTTCGTTTACGGTCGCGACAGAAGATGGCCGCGATACGTCAAGAAGGTGATTGTGCAATGGGATTCACCACGCCGACACTGCCCAGTCTCGAGATGAACGAGTGGAGCCGCGGGACCCGTGCGGAGAAGATCCGCCCGTTGGCCCGGCATTGGGCAGAGGTCGGCTTCGGTACACCCGTTGTGCTGCACCTCTTCTACGTGGTGAAGATCCTCTTGTACATCGTGGTGGGTGGGCTGATCGCCGGGTCGACGTCCGGTCTCGGCGGCGTCACGCAGATCAGCAGTTGGTGGGACGAGCCCATCGTCTTCCAGAAAATAGTGATCTACACCCTGCTCTTCGAGGTACTCGGGCTCGGCTGCGGATTCGGTCCACTCAACAACCGGTACTCGCCCCCGATGGGGTCGGCTCTGTATTGGCTGCGACCGAACACCATTCGACTGCCGCCGTGGCCTCGGGTGGTCCCATTCACCGCCGGCAGCAACCGAACTCCCGTCGATGTACTGCTCTACGCTGCGCTCCTCGTGACGTGCGTGCTCGCTTTGTTCTCGGGCGGTGATGAATCGGCGCCCGATCTCGGCAGCGATGTCGGCCCGCTTCCCATCTGGATCCCGATTGCCGTGCTGATCGCGCTCGCGCTGATCGGGCTGAGGGACAAGACGGTTTTCCTGGCAGCTCGCGGTGAGGTCTACGGCGCACTCGTGGTGACTTTCTTGCTCGCAGGCGCCGACATGATCCTTGCCGCGAAGATCGTCTTTGTCATCATCTGGATGGGTGCGGCCACCTCCAAACTGAACAAGCACTTCCCGTTTGTGGTGTCCACGATGATGTCGAACAACCCGATCGTGCGACCACAGCGGATCAAGCGAAAGTTCTTCGAGCACTTCCCCGATGACCTGCGCCCAGGCCGCCTCTCACGTGTGGTGGCGCACGGTGCCACGGTGATCGAGATGGGTGTGCCCCTGATCCTCTTCTTCTCGCACGGTGGCTGGCCCACCGCCATCGCGGCCACCGTGATGGTGGTCTTCCATCTGGGCATTCTCAGTGCCATCCCGATGGGCGTGCCGCTGGAGTGGAACGTCTTCATGATCTTCGGGCTGCTGTTCCTCTTTGTCGGCCACGCGGACGTCGCGCCATCCGACGCCGACCATCTCTGGCTTGTTCTCGCACTCACCGGTGTGAGCGCGGCGGTCGTGGTGGCGGGCAACCTGTTTCCCGGCAAGATCTCGTTCCTGCCGGGAATGCGCTACTACGCAGGTAATTGGGACACCACACTGTGGTGCATCACGCCCTCCGGCTCGGCCAAGATCGAGGCAGGCATCGTCTCGATCGCCAGCATGCCTGCCGCCCAACTCGAGCGCGTCTACGGCAAGGAACGCCTGGAGATCCCGTTGTATCTCGGCTACGCCTTCCAGGCGATGAACACGCACGGCCGGGCCCTGTTCACCCTGGCGCATCGAGCGATGACCGGACGCAACGAGTCGGACTACCTGCTCACTGACGGGGAACGCATCTGCAGCACGGCGCTCGGATGGAACTTCGGTGACGGCCACCTCCACAGCGAACAGCTCATCGCAGCGCTACAGGAGAGGTGTCATTTCGAACCCGGCGAGGTACGGATCGTGCTGCTCGAAGCCCAGCCGATCCACCGCGGAACCCAGCAGTACCGGCTCGTCGACGCAGCCACAGGAGAGTTCGAGCGCGGTGAGGTGCGGGTGGCCGACATGGTGACCCGTCAGCCGTGGGACGACGACGTACCGGTGCACGTGCACTCGGCAGTCGAACCCTGAATGCCGTTCGCGCTCAGCGGTATCCGTTGCCCAGATCGGCACTGAACTCCTGCGCCACCGATACCAGGAAGCCGGCGGTGTCGGCAGCAAACGACTCCGCCGTGGCACGCGCCGACGAGGTCGAGCAGGCCAGTGCTCCGACCACCGATCCGCCGGCGTCGCGAACCGGTGCGGCCAGTGAGATCAGGCCCACCTCCAGCTCCTGCTCGGTCAGTGCGTAGCCCTGCTCTCGCACCTTGGCCAGCTCGCGTTGGAGCTCATCACCTGACGTCACCGTCGCCGGCGTCAGGGCATGCGCAAAGTCCGAGTTCTCGATCACCGACCGGACCACACCGGCCGGAGCCCAAGCAAGCAAAACCCGACCCATCGATGTGGCGTATGCAGGGATCCGGGTACCCACCGACACGTTGATGCTCATGATCCGGCGCACCGGAACGCGCGCTGCGTACACCACTTCGGCTCCGTCGAGCACGCCGAGCGAGGCCGACTCGTGAACGGTCTCGACGATCTTGAGCAGATGCGGCATCGCGGTATCGGCAAGCGAATGCGACGCGGTGTAGTGCTGGCCGATGCTCAGGACGCGCGGGGTGAGCGACCAGCGGCCATCGCCACCGGATACGTAACCGAGCCGCTGCAGGGTCAGCAGTATGCGACGCACCGCGGGCCGAGAAAGCGATGTGGCTGCGGCCAATTCCGCCAACGTCGGGTTGGGACGATCAGCGTTGAAGGCCAAAAGGACCGCAAAGCCGCGTTCGATGCTCTGGATGTGGTCCCGATCCCGCTCGGCCCCGACTTCGGTCACCATTGCCCCCTCGATAGTCGCGGTTCAACCGTACGCAATGCGGACAGTTGGTGGCCGATCAGGTTGTGCGTTCGAAGACCGCGGCAAGACCCTGCCCACCGCCGATACACATGGTCTCCAGGGCGTACCGGCCCTCTCGACGGTCCAGTTCGCGCAGCAGGGTCGCCAGGATCCGCGCACCCGTGGCCCCGACCGGATGACCCAGCGAGATGCCTGACCCGTGCGGATTGAGTCGCTCATCGTCGGCGTCGATCCCCCATGCCTGCAGAACGGCCAGCACCTGCGCCGCAAAGGCCTCGTTCAGCTCGATCACGTCCATGTCCCCGAGCGTGAGATCTATTCGACCCAGCACCTTCTCGACGGCGCCCACCGGTCCGAAACCCATCCGCCCCGGCTCCACCCCGGTTGTCGCCCACCCGGCCAACCGGGCGAGCGGACGCAGTCCGAGCTCCGCTGCCTTCGCCGGGGTCGTCACCACACACGCTGCGGCACCGTCGTTCTGACCACTGGCGTTTCCCGCAGTCACCGTCGAGTCGGCATCGACTGCACTCCGGATCGGCCGCAAAGTCGCCAGCGACTCGACTGTGGTGTCTGCACGTGGATGCTCATCTCGATCGACCATCACCGCCGCGCCCCGCCGTTGCGGCACCTCGACGCCGACGATCTCTTCTGCGAACACACCGTTGTCCTGCGCGGCAACGGCCCGACGGTGCGATTGGACAGCCAACGCATCCTGGTCTGCGCGGCTGATGCCGAACTCGGCCCGCAGGTTTTCCGCGGTCTCGATCATCCCGCCCGGGACAGGGAAGTTGGCGCCACCGGCGGTGACGCGGGCCCGTGCGAGGCGATCGGCGAGTTCCACCCCGGCGCCCTTGACACCCCATCGAATCGAATCGGTGTAGAACTCCGCCTGGCTCATCGATTCGGTACCACCGGCGATCACCACGTCACCGGCCCCGGTCATCACCTGCATGCACGCCAAAAGAACTGCCTGCAGGCCTGATCCGCATCGGCGATCGACCTGCATGCCGGGCACCGAGATTCCCAGGCCCGCGTCGAGGGCCGCGACCCGGCCGATCGCCGGAGCCTCACCACCCGGCGTCGCCTGACCCAAGATCACGTCGTCGATCTGATCGCCGGATATGCCGGTACGCTGCAGCAACTCCCGGATGAGAGTCGCCGCCAACGTTTGCGGTGGAACATCTTTCAGCGAACCACCGAAACGTCCGACAGGTGTGCGCAACGGTTCACAGATGACGGCGTCTGGCATGGGTGCTCCTGAATCGGTCTGTGTGAGTTCGGTCAGCGGGAATTCGATCAGCGGGAGTTCGGGGTTCGGGCGAGGTCGGCCGTGATCTCCGCGGCCGTCGTCTGTAACCGCGGGAGCAGATCAGCGTGGACGGCGTCGACGCTGTATCGAGCCGACTGGGTCGATATGTTGATCGCTGCGATCACCGCCCCGTCACGTCCGTGCACGGGCGCGGCGAGCGAGCGCAGTCCCAGTTCGAGTTCCTCGTCGACGATGCAATAACCGTCGCGGCGGACCCGGTCGATCTCCTCTCGGAGGTCGCGCACAGTGGTTTTGGTGTGTTCGGTGAGTGCAACGGGCGAGACCCTGGCGAGGTGATCGTCCAGCTCGTGGTCGCTCAGACCCGCCAGCAGCACGCGCCCCATCGATGTCGCGTATGCCGGAAACCGGGTGCCGATGGTGATGGAGACCGCCATGATGCGACTCACCGGAACACGTGCGACGTAGACGATGTCGTCGCCGTCGA
Organism: Williamsia sp. R60; assembly: GCF_054063855.1. Taxonomy (NCBI): domain Bacteria; kingdom Bacillati; phylum Actinomycetota; class Actinomycetes; order Mycobacteriales; family Nocardiaceae; genus Williamsia; species Williamsia sp. R60. Next base: position 650,112 of record NZ_JBSSGR010000002.1, on the reverse strand, counting down.
GAATCGACACCGACGCCGACTCATGCACTTTCGCGGTGAGCGCCTCCAGGTGCGGGCCCGCCAGTTCCGGAAGGGACAGACTCGACAGGTAGCTGTACCCCAGGTCGAGAACGCGTGGTGTGAGCCAGAAGGCGTTACCGTCCGAGCGCACATAGCCGAGGTCGACGAGGGTGAGGAGAAACCTCCGGGCCGCCGGCCGGGACAGTCCAGTTGCTGTTGCGACCTCGCTGACCGTCTGCCTCGGGTGGTCGGCATCGAATGCCCGAATCACCGCCAGCCCTCGGGCCAGTGACTGCACATGATCGCCAGGAGCGGGTGTCATGCGTCCACGATATGAGCACGGAGCAGAGCCGAGACCTCTGTTGCCCGTTCCAGGTTCACCAGGTGGGCGCCGGGGTCGAGCACCTCGAACCGGGCCCCGGTGATGCCATCGGCCAGGATCTGCACCGTGTCCGGTGGGGTGGAAGGGTCTTGCGCTCCCGCGATGGCCAGGGTGCGCGCCGAGATCGCCGTCAGATCGGCACGCGAATCCCACTCCGCAAGAGCCTCGCAGCATGCGGCGTACCCCTCGTCGTCGGTACCTCGCACCATGGCGACCGCCTCGTCGACAACGCCTGGATTCCACTCGGCAAAGTCGGCCGTGAACCACCGACCGACAACAGCATCGGTGATCGCACCTGTCCCCTGTGCCCGCACGGTTGCCGCCCGTTCGACCCAACCCGCTGGTTCCCCGAATTTTGCAGCGGTACACAGCAGCGACAATCCGGCAACCCGATCTGCGGCCGTTATCGAGATGTGCTGCGCCACTGCGCCACCGAGCGACAACCCGACCAGGTGAAACCGCTCGACACCGAGGGTGTCGAGGTTCGACAGCACGTCGGCGGCGAGGTCGTCCAACGAATAGGGCCCCGGCGGAGTCGGTGAATCCCCGTGTCCACGAAGATCAAAGGCGATCACGTGCAGCCCGCCATCGGCAAGCGCTTCGATCTGCGGGTTCCACATGGAGCGGTTCGAGCCCAGCGACCCCAGGAGCACAACCGTGTCCCGACCGTCCTGCGCCCCGGCCACCGTGCGCGCGAGATCAACTGACATGCACAACACTCCTCGTTGATGTGTACGCATAACTGTACGTAGTGCGTACAACTGTACTTGTAGCGTACACGACGCTATTCTTGCGCCATGCTCGACAAAGTCATCAGCACAGCAGCGGCCGCGGTCGCCGACATACCCGACGGCGCATCCATCGCCGTAGGCGGGTTCGGCCTGGTCGGCGTACCCGAGGTACTCATCCGCGCCGTCCTCGATCAAGGCGCGACCAACCTGGAAACGGTCAGCAACAATTGCGGCACAAACGGATTCGGCTTGGGGATGCTGCTCGCGGAACACCGGATCCGCAGGACCATCTCCTCGTACGTCGGGTCGAACGAAGAGTTCGCCCGGCAATATCTGTCCGGTGAACTGGAGGTCGAATTGACCCCACAGGGCACCCTGGCCGAGCGGATGCGCGCCGGTGGCGCAGGGATACCTGCGTTCTTCACCCCTGCGGGAGTCGGGACACCCGTCGCCGAGGGTGGTCTGCCCTTGCGATACGACGGATCCGGCGGCGTCCTCACAGCCAGCCCGCCGAAAGAAACCCGCGAGTTCGACGGCACCACATACGTTCTCGAACACGGCATCGTCACCGACTTCGCCCTCGTGCACGCATGGAAGGGCGACCGCCACGGCAACCTGGTCTACCGCCGGAGTGCCCGCAACTTCAATCCCCCCGCCGCAACCGCAGGACGGATCACCATCGCCCAGGTCGAGGAACTCGTCGAACCAGGCGAGATCGACCCCGATGCGGTACACACCCCCGGCATCCACGTGCAACGCGTGGTGCACGTCGGCAAGGTCGAGGTAGGCATCGAGAAGAGGACGGTACGCCCATGAGCTGGACACGCGAAGAGATGGCCGCACGCGTCGCAGACGAACTCGAGAACGGGCAATACGTCAACCTCGGTATCGGCATGCCCACGTTGGTCCCCAACTTCATCTCACCCGGCATCTCGGTCGAATTACATTCGGAGAACGGAGTTCTCGGAGTCGGGCCCTACCCCACCGAGCACGAACTCGACCCCGAACTCATCAACGCCGGCAAAGAGACGATCACCGTCAACCCCGGCGCCTCGTACTTCGACTCCGCCGCCTCGTTCGGCATGATCCGCGGCGGCCATGTCGACGTCGCGGTACTCGGCGCAATGCAGGTCAGCGCCACCGGCGATCTGGCCAACTGGATGGTCCCGGGCCAGATGGTCAAGGGAATGGGAGGCGCCATGGACTTGGTCCACGGCGCCCGCAAGGTCATCGTCATGATGGAGCACGTCACCCGCAAAGGCGCGCCCAAAATCCTCGAGCAATGCACGTTGCCCCTCACCGGGAAGGCGTGTGTGCAGCGCATCATCACCGACCTCGCCGTCCTCGACATCACCGACAACGGACTCCGTTTCGTGCAACTGGCACCCGGCGTGGGTATCGACGAACTCCACGACAAGACCGGGGCAACAATCCTAGTCGACAGCGTCGTGTGAGCATGTGGGTGTGGTTGCAGACCACGCCCAGCACAACGTAATTCAGTCACAAACGCATCCAGCCACATCAGCCGGCGGTGAACCGGCCGATGTGGCTGCATGTCTTTGTGCTGACTACTTGATCGAAGAACCGTGTTTGGCCAACGGGGTGACCACGATGTCCATGTACGGGAACAACGGCAGACCCCAGAGCAGGTCGTTGAGCTCGTCGGGATCGGCAACGTCGAAGATACTGATGTTGCTGTACTGACCGGCGATGCGCCACAGGTGAACCCACTTGCCCTGCCGCTGCAGGTCCTGCGAGTAGGCCTTCTCTCGCGCGATGGTCTCGCCCCGCTCATCGGGGTCGAGGTCACGCGGGATGTTCACATCCATACGAACATGGAAGAGTGCCAAAGGGTTTGTCCTTTCGAGTTCGGGTGTTGTCACTCGCGGATCAGCGAGTTGACGACGTCCATGTCGAGCTCGACGCCCAGCCCGGGACCTTCGGGCAGCGCGACCGCACCGTTCGAATACCGCAATGGCTCTTGTAGCAACTCGACCGAGAACAGCAGCGGACCGAACAGTTCGCTTCCGTAGTTGATCGCAGGCTCCGAACACGCGAAGTGGATCGACGCGGCGGTACCGATCGGGCCTTCGATGGAGGTGGCACCATGGCACGCAACACCGGCCGCCTTGGCGATCGCGGCGATCTCCTTGCTGCGTTGCAGACCTCCACATTTGGTGGTCTTGACTGCGATCACGTCGGCCGCACCCTGGCGCACCACATCGAGTGCGTCGTGTGGGGTCTGCACACTCTCGTCGGCCATCACAGGGATCGGCAGCAGGTGATTCAACTCGGCCAGCACCTCGATCTGTTCACCTGGCGTGGGTTGTTCGATCAGCTCGACACCACCGTCGGCCAGAGCCGGTAGATACCGCAGCGCGGTGAACCGGTCCCACCGGGCATTGATGTCCACCCGTACCCCGGCCCTGCCTTTGAGACCTTCTGCGATGGCAAGGACTCGCGCCGTGTCGTCGGCCGGCTCGATGGCGCCCATCTTCAGCTTGAAGCTGAAGTGCTCTCTGCGGTCGAGCTTCTCGGCAGCCTCGGCGAGGATCTCCTCGACCGGCGCAGCCCCCAGCGCCCACGTGACATCGATGCTGCTTCGAAACGCACCACCCAGCAACGTGTGTACCGGCACATCCAGACAGCGCGCCCACGCATCGTGCAGCGCTATCTCGACAGCGGCCTTCGCGAAACGAGCACCTGCGACCACACGCTCGATGTCGAGCATGATCCCGGTGATGTCGTCTACGGTGCGGCCCACCAGCACCGGGGCGATGTAGCGGTCGACGAGGACTTTCATCGTCTCGACCGACTCACCGCCCCACCACGGCCCACCTGGGACAACACCCTCGCCCACGCCGGTTACCCCACCGTCGACACGAACCAACACCAGCAGGATCGGCTGGGCGTCCATCGATGTGGTGGCGAACTTGTGCGGGCGAACAAGCGGGACGTCGATGATGCGGGTGTCGACGCCGACGATCTTCAGATCCGGCACAGCCCGCTTACCCGGCTGCCGGGTCGAGTACGAAGTCGTAGGTGACCCGGTTGACCCCGTCATCACCTGAGGTCGGCCGCAAGACGAGTTCGGGCTTGGTGGCCGAGGCGACATCACTGTCGAGCCACTCCCCACCGTCGAAGTACAGCTGCGTGGTCACCGATTCGTGCTCCGGTGCGGACACGATCAAGTGCAGATGCGCCGGCCGCCAGGGGTGACCATTCTGGGCCGCGATGAACGCGCCGGTCGGGCCGTCGGTCGGGATCTGGTACGGCGCAGGCTGAATGGTCGTCACCTGGTAACGGCCCTCACCGTCGGTGATGATCTTTCCGCGCAGGTTCCACTCCGGCAGATGATCGGCGAACTGCGAGTAGTAGCCATCGGCATCGGCGTGCCACAACTCGACGATCGCCCCGCCGATGCCTTTGCCGTCCAGATCGGTGACCTGACCGGAAAAGACGAGAGGGGTCTCCTTCGAGTCGACCTCACGCATCGGCAGCGTGCACACCGACGGCAACTCGGGAGCATCGGCCACGTAGTACGGCCCCTCGATGCTGCCCTTGGTGCCCTTACGGCTGCGCGCAAGGACTTCTTCCACTGCGTGCTCGATGAACACATCGAGGAACAGCGGCCACTCGCCGCCCTCGCCCACATCGATGAGCCACTGCTTGAGCACACGATATTCCGGATACGTGACGTTGTGATCGAGGATCACCTTGTGCAGCGCGCTCAACGCGTCTTTCGCGATGGCGGCAACTCGTTCCGGCGAGGTGTCGGCACTGACCCGCTCGTTCTTGAACTTGTCGGTGGCGGCAGTGCCAGATCCCACCGCGGTGGGGCTCTCGTGTTCGGTGGTCGTCATGTCGTGTCTCCTGCTCAGCAGATAGTTAAAAGGCGTGTCCGCTATGCGTACAGGGCTGTCGCAGTGCGTACGTACACTGTGCGTCCAGTCACACGTGATGTCAAGCACCTGCACGCTCGCCCATCACGGTGGAGCCAACGGGCGGGGACATCGTTCGCCGATTGCGTCGTGATGAGTGGTGCTGCAACACAATGCTATTCGACCTCAATCGGCATCGCCCCGCCCTCATGCCCATCGGTAGACCCGATACTCCCTGCGTCTCGCTAAGGGAATTCCCAATTGCCGCGCATTTGTGACAGCAGTCACGATCACGTACGCAGAAGGTCAGCCATGTACGCATCGCGTACCCCACCTTGGAGTTTCGATGAACTATCTCAAAGGGCATGTCAGCCCCCTGGATCACCGGAGTCGCGGCCTGTCCGCGGCCGACGGCAGAGGTACCCCATGACCGTGCATGAACACCCCCGCGCCGATCGCGCGGACTACTACGCGCTCAGTAGAGAGCGCACTCGACTCACACTCACCCTGAGCGCAGCCGTGTTGGCTTTCTTCCTGCCGCTGCCCATTCTCGGTGGATTCACCTCGGTGCTCGACGGGGTGCTCTTCCAGGGACTCACCGTCGCGTGGGTCTATGCGTTCGCCCAGTTCGTCGTCGCAATCGTCGTCGCCCGCTGGTATTCGCATTGGTCGGCTCGGTTCGACCAGCGACTCGCGGCCCTGACCACCGGAGAGACCAGCTCATGACACTTTCTTCAGCACTGCTCTTCGGCGCCCTTGTGGTGGTCACCCTGATCATCACGTGGTGGGCGTCCAAGCGGAACAAGACAGCGGCCGACCACTATGTCGCCGGCGGCCGACTCTCCGGTAGACAGAACGGCGTCGCGATCGCAGGTGACTTCATTTCGGCCGCATCGTTTCTCGGTGTGACCGGAGCCATTGCGCTCACCGGATTCAACGGGTTCTATCTGGCTGTCTTCGTCCCGATCGCTTTCCTGCTCGCGATGTTGATCGTCGCCGAACCCCTGCGAAACCTCGGACGCTTCACCCTCGCCGACGTACTCGCGACGCGGTTTCAGGGGTCGGCCGTCCGCTCGGCCATGGCCACCAGCACCGTTGTGATCAGCGTCGTCTACCTGGTTGCGCAGCTCGTCGGAGCCGCGCTCATCGTGTCGTTGCTGTTCGACATCAAGTACTACGTGGCAGTACTCATCATCGGCGTGCTGACCACGGCGTACACCATGATCGGTGGCATGCTGGCGACCAGCTGGATCCAGATCATCAAGACGGGACTTCTGATCTGCTGCGCGGTCGCGATGTTCCTGCTGGTGCTCTTTCGGTTCGACTTCAACCCCCTGGGCCCGTTCTCGTCGGCGCTCAGCGAGTTCGGCAAGTCGTTTGTCGGCCCGGCCCGGTCGTCGGACGTGGCATCGTTCGATCAGCTGTCGCAGATCGTCGGACTGGTCTTGGGTGTGCTCGGCCTGCCTCACGTGATGATCCGCTTCCTCACCGTCCCGGATTCGAAGCAGGCCAGATCATCGGCCTACACGGCGATCTGGGTCTTCTTCGCCTTCTATCTCATGATTCCGATCCTCGGTTACGGAGCCGCCAACATCGTCGGACGTGAGGACATCGCCAAGGAGAACAAGGGCGGAAACCTGGCCGTGGCCCAGCTGGCCGAATCATTGGGTGGCTCACTGCTTCTCGCCTTTGTGGCCGCAGTCGCCTTCGTCACCATCCTCGCCGCACTCTCCGGTCTGGTCATCGCCACGTCGGGCGCGATCGCCCACGATCTCTATGCGCAGGTGTTCCGGCGCGGCAAGGTGTCCGAGGTGGGTCAGCATCGCGCCGCCCGCATCGCCACTGTGGCCACGTGCGCCATCGGTGTTCTCATCGCACTCGCGGCAGAGAAGCAGAACGTGGCGTTCCTGGCCTCCCTCGGAATGTCGATCGCGGCATGCGCCAACCTGCCGGCGCTGCTGTTGACGATGTACTGGCGCCGGATGACCGCATCTGCGGTGATCAGCGGAATCGTTGTGGGACTGACGTTGTCGATCGCGATCATTCTCGCGAGCCCGGCAATCCACGGCCCCGATGCTCCTCTCGGCTTCTCCAACCCGGCTCTCGTCGTCGCGCCGATCGCGCTCATCGTGTCCATCGTGGTCGCGTTGATGACGGCACCACGCGGAGACCGTGCGAAAGACGCCACCGAGACGTTCGACGACATGCGGATCACCGCGCTCACCGGCAAACCGCCCGTGGTGCGGACACCGGATTCCGCCCAGGTCAGCTGATCCGGGCGGCATCCGCCGACCTCTCGACACCAGGCACCTCCCGGCCGGGCATAAAGCCCGCGGGAGGTGTCTTGTGTTTGTAGGCCGCCCAGACCCTCCGACTTTGTGCAGATCCTCTGGTTGCAACCGGAGGAAGTGGCCACAGTCGGAGGACCTAGGCCGACACACCGCGAGCCCCACACCCGCTGACGCACAGTGCCTCCGACTCCACGCAGTTCCTCCCCTTGCAACCGGAGGAAGTGGCCACAGTCGGAGGGTTTGGCCACCGCACACAGTCCCACAACAAAAACGGGCACCACATCGTCGCTACGATGTGGTGCCCGTATCGGTGGTTGTTCGCTCAGTAGAGCTCGATCACCAGTTTCTCCGACAACGCGCGTGACACGCAGAGCGCCATCTGATTCCCCGCGGCCTTGTCTGCCGCAGACAGGCAGTTGTCGCGGTGGTCCGGCGTCCCTTCGAGCACACCGGATACACACGAACCGCAGATGCCTTCCTCACAGGACTTGAACACCTCGATGCCGTTGTCCTCGAGGACCTCGAGGATGGACCGGTCGGCCGGGATCTCGAACTCCTCACCGGTGTCCAGCTCGACGGCAAAAGCCTTGTCGTCACTCGAGTCGATCACCGTCGCGACGAAGTGCTCGGTGTGAACGTGATCCTGTCCGACCACCGGTGCGAACACTGCTGCGGCCTGCTCCATGAATCCGTCCGGACCACAGGTGTAGACGTGGGTCGCGCTTGTCGCGGTTGACGCCACGGCGGCGAGCACACCGGGCTGTTCCGACCGCGGTGTCCCGAAATGCAGGTGCACGCGCTCCGAGAAGTCGACCCGGTTCTCCAGCAGGTCCACGAATGCCGCCTGATCACGCGATCGGGCGAAGTAGTGGAGCTCGAATTCTTCTCCCCACGAATAGATCTCGTAGGCCATACTCAGCAGCGGCGTCACACCGATGCCTCCGGCAATCAAGATGTGCCGGTCGGCGCCCTTCGCGATCGTGAGCAGATTTCGCGGCTCGCTGATCTTGATGTGGTCGCCGGTGCTCACCTCGTGCAACGCCACCGAACCACCACGGGACTTCACCTCCCGCTTCACGGCGATCAGCAACGACGACGGGTCGCTCGGTGGGCTGCACAGCGAGTACTGGCGCAGCACACCGGTTGGGCCCACCACGTCGATGTGGGCGCCTGCCTCATATCGGACGAACGGGGCGCCGTCTTCGCGAGTCAACCGAAGAGTGCGGATGTCCGGCGTCTCCTCGACGACCTCCGCCACCCGCACGAGCACGCTCATAGCAGGAATCCGGCCGCCGGGACCTCGTCCCTGCCGTCGATGAGGCGAATCACCTTACGGACGATCTTGTCCTCCTGCGCAGTCGCCGCCACCCGAATCGTGTAATCGACGTTCGCTGCCCAGATGTCATGCCTGCCACGCTTGTACGCGATCAGGACCTGCGCGGCGCGAACCTCGACGGTGGAGCCGTCCTCGCTGTCGACAACGCCGGCCGGGACGAAGCGCGAGACGGTGCGCGCTGTCGTCGCCGAGTCGACCGCCGCGATCGCGTAGCCCTCGGTCATCCGCGTCACGCGCAACTGACGCATTCGGGCGTCGTCGTAGACCATGTTCAGGCTGTTGGCGAAGTCTTCTTCGTCCGGGTCGATCGGGATGACGTAGAGGGCATCATCGGAGTAGAGCTGCTGCCAGGGCTCGTAGGCCTTTTGGTCCAGTAGTTCGGCCTCGCGCGCGATGAGGTCGGTGGCCCGCACGATGCGGGGATCCGTTGTGGGCACGAAGGAGACAGGAAGATCGCGCCCCTCGGTGGCGGCGGCCCACGCCCCCGGCTTCGGTTTCGACTTGGGCTTCGGGGTGGTGACCGTGTCAGTCATCGCTCATCATCTCCTTCCATTTGCCGTATGCAGCGCGCATACCGGTTTCGTCTGTGACGTGTGAGGTGGGCCAACCCTCGGGTGAAAGTTGTTCCCGGCCGAGACCACGGTTGACCATGATCGGCAGTTCGGGTCCGCCGATCGCGCCCCGCTGCACGCGGTCCCAGCCCTCCGCGTCGTCAGGGGTTCCGAAGCCGAAGGGGCCCTGGAAGTGCTCGTGCACCCTGAGCCGCTCACGGTTGACCGGGCCGACGATGTCAGCCGGGCCGTCCGATCCGAGCGCGACGTGTTCGATCCACGTCTCGTCCACCGAGATCGGCCGGATGACCCGGAAGAACGAGATCGACATCGACACATTCGGGAACAGGTTGAGGTTGAACCCGGTTCCGTGCATGGCCCGCACCAGCTTTCGGACCGCTGAGTCGTCGAGACCGGCCGACTTCAGTTCTGAGACCAGGCCGTCGAAACGCGCCTGCAGGGGCTCGCTGCCGTCGTCGATGTCGAGATCGGAGTGCTCGGGAACCATCTGCATGACCGAGTGACCGTTGCCGAGGTCGTGGGTGATGGCCGCCGGGTCGGTCATGAAGCTCATCATGTCCGACGTCTCGGAGTCGACCGAGGCCATCCACGAGCGGTGGACGATCGGGAAGTGATAACCGTCGGTGGTGTTCTCGAGTTGGATCTTCCAGTTACCCCGGAACTTGAACCGGTGCGTGCCGAGAACCTTGACGGGGTAACCGCCACCCTGCTTGAAGAATCTGTCCATCCAGAGTTTGGCATCGCCAAGGAAGTCCTCGAGAGGCGCAGCATCATGGTCGAGCGTGGCGAACACCATGCCCGCGTACGACTCGGTCCGCAGTTTCTTCAGGCCCATGCCTTCCTTGCCCATGACGTCTTCGTAACCGTCGGGGTAGGGAATGCCGCGTAGCGTTCCGTCCAGTCCGTATGACCATGCGTGGTAGGGACAGGTGAAGCCATTGGTGGTGCCCGAACGCTTTTCGCACACGCTGGCCCCGCGGTGGCGGCACCTGTTGAGCAGCGTGTGGATGTTGCCCTTGCGGTCACGGCTGACGATGACAGGCTGGCGTCCGACGTGCGTCGACTTGAAGCTGCCGGCTTTGGCGAGCTCACTCTCGTGTGCAACCCACACCCATGTCTTCTCGAAGATCTTTGTCATCTCGAGCTCGAAGATCTCGGGGTCGGTGTACATGCGGCCCGCTACGCGATCTTCGCGCACCAGGTCGGCGGGAGGGAGGTCAAAGACCTTCTCCGCGGAGAAGTCGATGGTCATCGTGATCGCTCCAGTGGATAGACTATGTGCATCGCAAGACGAAACAGGTTGTGGCACTGCGGCACCGGATGCGCACACCTACCGCGATCTTGCGACTTCTCGCACCTTCCCCGCCCACGGTACGGGGGCACGGCCGGGTGCGAAATCAGAAAAGACACAACCTCGGGTAGGTGATTTCCTTACCCCCGCAGTGGGCCCGGACGAGCCTCCTCCGCCGTAGACTCGGGCAGTGGCCGGCCGCATGCTCAGCCAGTCAGAGCCGAACTCGTAGATGCCACAACCCATGCGAGGAAAGATCCACGGAATCGAAATGACCTCAACAGCCCGCACCGCCACAGCCGGCGAGCACCGGATGACCCTCACCTGTTACAACGACACTTTCGGGTACGGATGGCGGCACGTCGATCTCTTCACCCGCGACGCTTCCGGCCGGGAGCTGAACTGGGTCCACTGGACGGTGCCGGCCGACGGGCCTGACGCCGCCGACGCGGTGACCGCCCGTGTCGAGCCGACGCTGCGGCGCACTTCTGACTGGCGTCACAAGGTCAGCGCCGGCGGAATGGACTACTGGGAAGCCGATGCAGTCTGGGCGGACGACGACGTATAGGCGCACCCCACGAACAACGCCCCCGGATCCGTTCGAGATCTCGGGGGCGTTTGTTCTTTGGGGGCGTTTGTTCTTCGGACCGAAGGTTCTGCGTGAGAACGGCCCTCAGGGCTTCATGACCACGGAGGTGGATGGGTAGCTCTCGGCGAACTCCTCGGGAAGCGGCGCGATGAAGACGTTCTCTGTGCGGGTCCTCGATATCTTCCAGGCCCCGGACTCTTTCCGGAACGCGTTGTTCAACCGACTCGACCGCAGCAGACTCCTGCCGTCGGAGAACAACCACGGCTGCATGTGGATCCAGTGACCCTCTGCCGTGTCACCGTCGACGTGGATTTGCTCCGAGGTGAGGTAGTGCGCGTTCAACAGCAGGGCGGGATCTTGCTTCTCACCCCAGAAGTTCTGGAAGTGGGCCCGTAGTGCATCGCGGCCCACCGCGCGACCGAACTGACCGTTGTAGTACTCGCCAACTCCTTCCCACACGGCGTCGGCGGTGTAGAGATCGACGATCGCGTCGATGCGCTGGGCGTCATCGACTATGCCGGGGTCAGGGCAGGGTGTGTCGCACAAGAGCATGTAACGTGCCTGCAGTCTTCGTATCTCGGCCTCTGCTTCGAGTACCTCGACGCGTGCGGCGAGGGTCGCCAGCGCTTCGTCTCGACCGGCGTCGGTCGTGTTCGTCGTCATCTTCTGCTCCTCCTCATCCGGCTTCCAGCACGCGGACGACTGCCCGCGCCTCGTCCAGCCAGGCGTTGATCGTGGACCCCGTGCTCTGGGGCGGCAGCTGGCCCAGGCGCAGCGTCAATGAATACTCGCCCGCAGGATCTCGCACCGGTAACACGATCGAGCCGACGTCGTAGACCTGCTGCTCGTCGACCTCGCGTACCCGATAGTCGACCGACGCCCGTCCGATCGATTCGCGAATGTTTCGCTCCTGCGATGGGGTCAACCGGCCCTTCTCGTAACGTTTTGTCGCGTCTCGCATCTCGTCGTACGCCGCGCTCCCCTCCACGGGCAGGAACGACAGCAGGTAGCCACGCTCACGCACGAACTCGAGCCGCATCCGGTGCATGTCCTTGACCTCTGCACTTGCTTCGCGCAGTTTGTCGACCCAGCGCTCCTGCTCTTCGATGGGCCGGGAGAAGACGTAGCTGTCCCCGATCGGCGGGACCATCGGCACCCGGTGGGCAAGCCCTTCTTCTCGGTCGACTCCTACCCCGGTGGCAGACAACACGGTGGCCATCTCGTCGCAGCTGACCGCGGTGAACACCGACACCTCGCATCCGATCGAGTTGGCCAACGCCTCGACCTCGGCACGAGCACCGTGAGCGGCGTGGATGGCAGGCAGGATCTCGTGATCCATGCGTGCCATCAACGACGTGGAGACGAAACTGCCGTAGCCGCCCTGAAAGAAGATCAGAGGCGACACCGGGTTTGCCACCGCCATGTCGTTGACCCGACACAGGACGATCCAATGATCGCCAGCCTCAACGGTGTTCCAGATCGTCGTGTCGATCCATGCGATCGATTCCGACAGCACGGGATCGCCCGACGGCGAGGGGAACCATTCGATGCCATCGAGCTTGTTCTCCCAACGCTGCGCGATGGTCAGCACGATGTCTTCCTGCTCCCCACCCAGGATGTTGATGCACAGCGACGAGCACTCACGCATCTTCGCAAACGTGCGCGAGGTCATCATCGGCATGAACGACACCAGAGGCGGATCGAGAGACACCGAGTTGAACGTGCCGACGACCATCGCGAGGATGTCGCCTTCACTGTCGCGGCCGGTCACCACCACGACGCCGGTCGGGTAGTGCCCCATCACTTCTCGGAACACGTGCGGGTCCACCGGAGCCGTAGCGGGATGGGACATGATTGCCTTCCTGTGGGCAGGATGCGAGCTCGATACTGTGCTGGCAGCAACGTATTGCTCACCTCCCCTACACCGGTAGGAGAGAAATCTTTACTGTTCCCCGTCGCCGCGGGCGGGCACACTGGCGGCACCGGATATGAAGGAGACAATGGTGATCGCTGAGCACCTGACACGGTCGATCGAGGATCAGGCGGCCGCCGTCGGCAACGGTGACGTGACCGCCGAGGAACTCGCCTCGGCAGTCCGCGGCGAGATCGAAGGCGCCGAATCACGTATCGCGGCTTGGGTTCACCTGTCGACCGAGACGATGAACGAAGCACGCGAACGAGACCGGGACCGGGACAACGGCGCCCTGCCGCTGCGCGGGATCTCCGTGGGGGTCAAAGACCTCATCGACGTCGCCGGAATCCCTACGCGCGCCGGATCGTCGACCACATCGGCCGACCCTGCCCTCGCCGACGCGCCCTGCGTCGCCCGGCTGCGCGAACTCGGCGCCGTGGTCCAGGGCAAAACCGTCACAACCGAATTCGGGTACTTCGCACCCGGCCCGACACGAAATCCCTTCGCGATCGATCACACGCCCGGCGGTTCTTCGAGCGGTTCCGCAGCCGCTCTGGGAGCCGGCACCCTGCCCCTTGCCTTGGGTACCCAAACCGCAGGGTCACTCACCCGGCCGGCGTCGTTCTGCGGCGCGGCAGGAATGGTTTTCGCGCACGGCACAACCGACCTGGCAGGTGTGTGCGGATTGAGCGAATCGCTCGATTCGCTGGGGATGCTCACCCGCACGGTGTCCGACCTGGCGTACGTGTACTCGTCGTTCACCGGCCGGGAACTGCAGCCGAGCAGCACAGACAGCATAGGCACCGTATTCGTCTGGGATGGAACGGCACTCGGGGACATCGAGCCTCCGATGGCGCGATTGATCGAGCAGGCGCCCACGCTCTTGCGTGCGGCAGGCCGTGCGACTGCACGTTTGGAGTGGGACGACCAGGTGCGTGAGCTCGCCCGAGATCACCTCACCGTGATGGCCCATGAAGCGGCCATCACGCTCGACGCCGTGTACAACCAGCACTCCCGAACTCTGAGCGATCCCCTTCGACAGCTGATCGACGACGGCCGGAACACATCAGAGGGTGACCGTGATGCGGCCCTCCTCCGACGTGAGCGTTTACGAGCGCAACTCGTGGACCGCATCGGACGATCGATCATCGTCGGCCCGGCAGCACTCGGGCCGGCACCCGCCGGCCTCGCTGCCACCGGATCGCCTGTCTTGAGTCGGCCTTGGCAGTTACTCGGGGCCCCGGTGGTGACCGTGCCCGGTGCACGTACTGTCGCCGGGCTTCCGCTCGGACTGCAGCTCATCGGCCATCCTGGCCATGAGGGCGAGCTCTTCGACGTCGCGATCGCCCTCGAAGCCGCACTGCGGGCTCTGCCCCCGGTTCAGGACTGACGCGCACCAGAGAGGGTAGAGTCGACTCGTCTCCATTGCCAGGTTCCAGATGCGGAGATCCGAGGAGAAATGTCCGATCAGCCAACCGATGACCCACGACCGGCAACGGTCTACGTTGTCGATGACGATCCCGAACTCTGCGAGTCGGTCGCTTGGTTACTCGACAGCATCGGCATCACGCCGCGGATCTTCCACAGCGCCGACGAGTTCCTCTCGGCGTACAACGGCGACCACGCGGCGTGCATCGTGCTCGATGTCCGGATGCCCCAGATCAGCGGAACCCGTTTGCAGGAGAAGCTGACTGCGTTTGCGCCCCACGTGGCGATCATCTTCGTCTCCGCCCACGGTGACATCCGGATGTCGGTGAAGACCCTTCAGGCCGGGGCACTCGACTTCCTCGAGAAACCATACGAACCGCAGCGCCTGCTCGACGCGGTTCAGGCCGGCGTCGAGAAGGCCGACAGCAGGTTCCGGCAGTTCCGTCTGCAGCAGGCGGTGCAGGTCAAGGTGGCGTCGCTGACACCTCGCGAACGCCAGATCCTCGCCCTGGTTGTCGAGGGGCTACCCAGCCAGAACATCGCCCGCCGCCTCGGGATGAGTGTCAAGACGGTCGACGTGCACCGCGCGCGGATCAAGAGCAAGACCGACGCGGACAGTATCAGCACGCTGGTGCGTGACGTCCTGCGCTTCGACGTCGACATCGCCGTCGACCACGACTAGAGCTACCTCGTCGCTGTCGTTCCCACGGCAGGTCAGCGAAGGTAGAGACCCCCGTTGACGTCCCAGCATGCGCCCGTGACAAAACTCGCGCCGGCAGAGGTCAGCAAACTCACCACGTCACCGATGAACGCCGGGTCGCCGAGCCTGCCGACCGGGATACCCGCGATCACCGCATCCAGTTTCTCGGGCGGTACGGTTGCGCGGACCACCGGAAGATCATGTGGGCCAGGCGCTATGGCATTCACCGTCACCCCCTGCGCTGCGAGCTCTCGGGCAAAGATCTTGGTGGCCGTGAGAATCGCGCCTTTCGACGACGCATAGTGCCCACCTGTCGCGGTCCCACCGTTCTGACCGGCAAGCGAGGCCATGTTGACGATTCGGCCGTACCTCTGTTCGGCCATTGCCGCACCGAGTATCTGGCAACCGAAGAAGATGCTGTTGACGTTGGTCGTCAGCACCCGCGTGAAGTCCTCCTCGCAGAGGGTCATCAGGTCGGCCGCCTGGGTGACTGCGGCGTTGTTCACCAGAATGGTTGGTACACCCCAGAGTTCGCGGCACTCGTCGAGCACGCGGGCGAACTCTGCTCGATGGGCCACATCTAGTGCCACCGCGCGTGCGGTGGTGCCATCGGGTGACAGTTCGGCCGCAATCGACTCGGCCGCATCGACCGCGATGTCGGTGAGGAGAACTCGATGACCGTCCGCGTGCAGTCGGCCGGCAATGTGGCGGCCCATTCCCCCTGCCGCCCCGGTCACCACCGCGATACCGGTCTGGGTGGCGTGCTCGTCTCGCATCATCGGTTCACCTCGTGGTCGGCGCTCGGTGTGGTCAGTCAAGTGCGACGTCGTCGCGAATCGTCAACTCGCGGCCCATCCGGGCCTCGATCTTGAAGTACTTCCACAGGGCGTACTCGCCGATCATGGTGGTGCGAAGCAGGTTGCAGGCTTCCTTGACCGTCGGCTGATCACGCACATCGGCCAGCACGTAACACGTCCACGGCCAACCGTCCGACGGTCCCACCATGTGCGAATCGTCGTCGAACGTGCCGATGATGTCGACGCCGTCCATGTTCTTGAGGTTCGACAGCATCGTCGAGATGGCAACCCAGACGGGGCCGATCTCGGACTTCGGCAGGTCGAAGAAATTCTGGTTGTTACCGATGCAGAAGAGTGTGCGTAGCGGCTCGGTGGCCATGATGTCCTACTCCTTGGTCGAGGTGAATGTTGCTGCTGCACAATGCCTGGGGAAGGCAGCGTTCAGGGGAAGCTGGGAATCCCGGCGTCCAGTCCGAGGATCAGCGCGCCGGCTGCCTCGTACGTATGGGTCTGCAGCATGGCGTGCTGTGCGGGGACAAGTGCGTCCTGCACATATCGCTGCAGTGGGTGGGTCTCGTAGATCGCGCCGGTACCCGCAAGGTCGAACGCCTGCAGCACCACAGCACGCCCGACATGCGCGGCGTGTGTTGCACACAGCCGCAACATCGCCCGGTCCGTGTCCGAGATGGGCTCATCGGCAACAGCTTTGCGCCATACCTGCTCGCTGGTCTCGTAGAAGAAGGCGCGCGCCGACCGCAACTCCGCCTCTGCCTTGGCAACTCCCGACTTGTAGGCGGGCCGATTGCCCTTGGCCTCACCGCCGGTGATGGACGACTTGGCCGCCCCCACCTCGATGACGTGGTCGAGAGCTCCCCTGGCCGCGCCCAGCGCCACCACCGCAAGCACCTGCGCGGCGTAGGCCAGCGACGGATACCGGGTGAGGGGTTCGTCGACCTGCGGAGCCCCGCCCCGGACGAAGGTCATCTCGTCGGGGACGAACAGCCTCTCAGCGCGGATCGAGTGGCTTCCGGTGGCCTTCATCCCGGCCACCGACCAGTTGTCGACGATCTCCACATCGTCGGGGTGGACGAGGGCGGTCAGTGGTTTGCCTCCGGTGTCCGGCCCACCGACGAGTCCGATGCCCAGGATGTCCGCGCCGCGGCATCCGCTGGCGAACTGCCATACGCCCGAGCAGACGAAGCCACCGTCAACCTTTTCGGCCTTCTGCATCGGGAAAAGACCACCGGCATAGGCGACATCGGGCCCTTCGGCATAGATCTTCTCCTGGGTCTCGACGGGCAGAGCCGCGAAGTAGACCAGCGCCGAACCGAAGCTCGAGACCCATCCCGTGGCTGGATCGACAGCGGAGATGCGCTCGATCAGTCGCATGAAGTCGGCGGGCGGCACTGGCTCACCGCCGAACGCGGCTGGCGTGGAGGCGCGGTAGATCCCGGCGCGCTTGAGGAGTTCGATGTAGTCCTTGGGCACAAATCGCTGCTCGTTGAACTCGTCGCGACGTGCTCGGAGCACCTCGAGTGCGTGATCAAAAGCTGCGTCTCGTGCCGGACCCGCCGGTTCCGCGGACACCTTCTGCGTCACGCTCTCGGTCGTCATCGCTGTCTCCCATTCGTTCGAAATCGCTCTGCCGCAAACGCTATGGACGCGGCCGATTCCGCGGTATCGGGACTTCCCGCGTGGCGACTAAGCAATTCCTTACTTGCACCCCGGCCCCGGGCACCCGATGCTGAAGGCCTGCAAAGGAGGCGGATGTGCCCGAATTGACGGCAAGCGACTACGAGCGCCTGGTCAGGTCACTGCGGTACTGCGTCCTCGTACACGACGCGGTGACGAAAGACATCCTGTGGGCCAACCCGGCGGCCGCCGAACTCCTCGAGTTCAGTGTGGAAGAACTGCGTCCCCTGAAGGCACCGGACATGAGTGCCCGCGAACGCCGGTACCGGCGGTCGGTCGGCCGCCAGTGGCTGCAGGACGCCGCGGACAACGGTGTGGCGGTCACCGAATGGGCGTACCGGGCCAAGAGCGGCCGGGTCATCCTCACCGAGGCAATCGCCATTCGCGTCGAGCTGTCCGCCCGACCGGTGGTGATGGTCCAGTTCCGCGACATCGAACACGAAGCGCTGATGCGTAGCAACCTGGTGCGCACAGAGGCCGACCTCACCAGAACCGAGGCACGTCTGGCGGCCTTTTTACGGAGTATGAGCGAAGGCATTCTTGTCCTCGACGACGACGGCCTGATCACGTACGCCAGTGAGGCAGCGGCTGCGTTGCTCGACTCGTCGGTCGACGACCTGGTCGGCGCACAGTTCATCAACTTCTGCCGTCCAGGAGAATCCCGGCAGAGCGTGCAGGCTGCGCTCGGGCGCACAGCGCGCCACGGTGAGCCAGAGAGCATCCGCTATGAGCTGGCTCTGCCGAGTGGACGTGTGCGATGGCATTCGGGTAGTTGTCAGCACATCGAGATCGAGAACGACCTCAGCGGTTCTCTGCTGTTGTGCCACGACGTGACCGAACACGTCCTCACCGAGCAAGCGCATCGCCGTGACGCCCAGTACCTCAATCATCTGGCCCGGTACAACGCCATGGGCGACATGGCCATGGCCATCGCTCATGAACTCGCCCAGCCGCTCGCTGCCGCCACCAACTACCTGGCGGGTACACAGAGCCGCCTCGGCGACAGCCAGTCGGGGCAAGAAGACATCCACCGCGGGCTCGAACATGCACGCAGACAACTCGATCGGGCCAACAACATCGTGCGGAGCCTGCGGGAGTACGTCACCACTCTCGAGGAGTCACAGCAGCACACAGACCTCAACGACATCGTCGCGGAGTGTGCCTATTTCATCGACCTGCGCGCCCGGGAGCGGGGGGTCATTGTGCAGTACGCACCTGCCGAAGACCCGGTCGAAGTGGTGTGCGAGCGGGTGCTGACCGGGCAGGTGGTGCTCAACCTGTGTTTCAACGCCATCGAGGAGATGGCGGAGTGGCCGGCGGAGCAACGAATGGTGTCGGTGGCGGTGCGGCGGGAGCGAGGCTTTGGCGTTTTCACCGTCACCGATCAAGGAAAAGGCTTGTCACACATGCCTTCCGGCCGCATTTTCGACGGCGCGTTCACCGACAAGTCGACCGGCCACGGCATCGGGCTGGCCCTGAGCCACCGGATCATCACCCGCCAGGGTGGAACCCTGTCGGCTCGCGAGAACTTCCCTCGCGGCGCCGTGTTCGAGTTTCATCTCCCCCTCGGCGACGATCCGGATCCGACTGGTCAGAACGCATAGCGGACAGTCAGCCACGGGGCGTGCGTCGCGATCAGCTCGACCATCGTGTGCACGGCGTCGGCTTTGACCGTGTTGCGATACCGCACGTTAATTCCGCCCGACTGCGACCGCTTGGTCTGCTGGATGCCCGGAGTCCACAACACCTCTTCGGCCTTGGGGTGCCAGCCGAGGTTCACCTCGTGCAGGTCGCGGTTGTGGGTGAGCGTGATGATCTCGACTGCCGCCTGCTGTTTGAAACGTTCATCCGTCGCATCGCCCAGACGGCGGAGCAGCTCCGTCCAGCGCTCCCGCCATCCGGCCGAGAGCACCACCGGCGAGAAGTTCAGGTGCACCTCGTACCCGGCGTCGACGAAGTCGTTCAACACCGCGAGGCGGTCGTCGATGGTCGACGTACGGATGTCGAGCAACCTCGAGTCCGCCTCCGGCATCAGCGAGAACCGGATGCGGGTGCCCCGCCGCGGGTCGAGGTCGAGCAGGTCCCGGTTCACGTACTTGGTGGCAAAGCTGGCCTTGGCGCCGGCCTGTCTGGCGAAGAACGCGATGAGGTCGGCGACGTTGTCGCTGATGGTCGCATCCACGCTGCAGTCGCTGTTCTCGCCGATGTCGTAGACCCAATCATCCGGATCGCACTGGTTGGGCGCGGGCTTGGCGCCCTGCCGCCGGATGTGCCTGCCGAGGTAGCCGATGATGGCGTCGATGTTGGTGAACACGGTGACCGGGTTGGCGTAACCCTTCCGGCGCGGCACATAGCAGTAGGCGCAGGCCATGGCGCACCCGTTGGCCGCCGACGGCGCGATCCAGTCAGCAGACCTCCCGTTGGGTCGCGCCGTCAGCGACTTCTTCACACCGAGGACAAGATCTTCGGTCTTGACCCTCACCCATCGATTGACATTGCCCTCATTGCCATGCAACGACGGGATCTGCCAGTGCGACTCGACGTCGATGATCTCGGCGTCGGGGAATCGCGCGAGCACCTGCTGGCCGCGCAGATCGGCTTGAGCCTCCGGCTCGGCCCAGATCCGGCGCACCTGCAGCAACGGCGAACGGGGGCGCGCAGACGACGAAGAGGTCACGGCCGACATCTATCACGGGCCTCTGACAACCGGCCGCCGGACAACAGACCCGCAAGCCGGTCGCGGTCACTCGCCGAGGCCGTCACTCCAATCCATGTCCCCGGAGATGGCCGCCATGGTGCTCTGACCGTCGAGCGCCTCGCGGATGATGTCGGCATGGCCGCAGTGATGCGCGGTCTCACGGAGCAGATGCAGCGCCATCTTGCGGACCGACCACCACTCCCGCTCGGGCTGCCAGGGTGCGGTCGGCTGAGGGATCAGGTCGTCAAGACTCTCCACCTCCGCGATCACACGGTCGTAGTCCGCGGCGGCCCGGTCGTACTCGTCCAGCCAATCCGAGAGTGTCTCGCCCTCATTGAGGGCGTACGCGTCCACAGCCGCGTCCATGTCGAACTCGGCGTTCTCGTCGCGCTCGCGGATGGTCGCGGCATGTTCTCGCTCGCCACGGGCGAGGTGCTTGATCAAGCCGCCGATGGTGAGTCCACTGACCGTCGACCGCGTGCGGGACTGAGCGTCGGTGAGGCCGCGTGCGGTGACCTTCAGCAGCGCTCGCTGATCGGCGAGAAGCGTCAGGATGTCGGCTTTCTCGTCGGTGACGGGGACGCTGAGGGTGACGGAGGTGTATGTGCCGGCCATGGTGTGGTCCTTTCTGGGAGGAACTGAACGCCCATGACGTTATGACCGATTGCGGTCAGAAACGGTCCGCGATTGTCCGATGTTCACACACCGGTTTGCGGGCGGTCAGCACCCACCCACCCCTTTGCTCGCACGATGTCCCATTCGCCGTGATACTGGTAACTAGGGGCAAAACCCCTCTTGAAAACGCTACGGAAACCGGAGACGAAGCAAATTATGAACGCTAAGCAGCCCACCATCATCTACACACTGACGGACGAGGCGCCGATGCTTGCGACCCACGCATTCCTGCCGGTGGTCCGTGCTTTCGCCGGTGCGGCTGACATCAACGTCGAATCAACCGACATCTCCGTGGCGAGCCGCATCCTCGCCGAGTTCCCCGATTACCTGCCCGAAGATCAGCGCATCCCGGACAACCTGGGCGAGCTGGGCCGGCTCACCCAACTGCCCGACACCAACATCATCAAGCTGCCCAACATCAGTGCCTCGGTGCCGCAGTTGCTCGCCGCGATCAAGGAGCTCAAGTCCAAGGGGTACAAACTCCCCGACTACCCGGGCAACCCGAAGACGGACGAAGAAAAAGAGATCTACGACCGCTACGTCAAGTGCCTCGGCAGTGCGGTCAATCCCGTCCTGCGCGAAGGCAATTCGGACCGGCGCGCACCCAAGGCAGTGAAAGAGTACGCGCGCAAACACCCCCACAGCATGGGCGAGTGGTCGATGGCGTCACGCACCCACGTGGCACACATGCGCGAGGGCGATTTCTACCACGGCGAGAAGTCGATGACCGTGGACAGCGACCGCGAGGTCAAGATGGAACTGCTGACCGAGAGCGGCCAGACGCTTGTGCTCAAGCCCAAGGTGACGCTCAATGCCGGCGACGTGATCGACAGCATGTTCATGAGCAAGAAGGCCCTGATCCAGTTCTACGAAGAGCAAATGGAAGACGCCTACAAGACGGGCGTCATGTTCTCGCTCCACGTCAAGGCCACCATGATGCGGGTGTCGCATCCCATCGTCTTCGGGCACGCGGTGCGGGTTTTCTACAAGGACGCGTTCGCCAAGCACGGCGAGCTGTTCGATGAGCTGGGTGTCAATGTCAACAACGGCTTGTCCGATCTATACGACAAGATCGAGTCACTCCCGGCGTCGAAAAAAGAAGAGATCATCGACGACCTCCACAAGTGCCACGAGCACCGTCCCGAGCTAGCGATGGTCGATTCCGCCCGCGGCATCTCGAACTTCCATTCGCCGAGCGACGTGATCGTCGATGCCTCCATGCCGGCGATGATCCGGGCCGGCGGCAAGATGTACGGCGCCGATGGCCGCCCCAAGGACACCAAGGCCGTGAACCCTGAGTCCACCTTCTCCCGCATCTACCAGGAGATGGTGAACTTCTGTAAGACCAACGGCGCCTTCGACCCGGCGACGATGGGCACCGTCCCCAATGTCGGCCTGATGGCGCAGAAGGCCGAGGAATACGGTTCACACGACAAGACCTTCGAGGTTCCCGAAGGCGGCGTCGCCAATATCACTGACCTCGCCACGGGCGAGGTGCTCTTGACCCAGAACGTGGAAGAAGGCGACATCTGGCGCCTCTGCATCGTCAAGGATGCGCCGATCCGCGACTGGGTGGCGCTGGCCGTGCGGCGTGCGCGTGAGTCGGGGATGCCCGTGGTGTTCTGGCTCGATCCCTACCGTCCGCACGAGAACGAACTGATCACGAAGGTGAAGACGTACCTCGCCGACCACGACACCGAGGGACTCGACATCCAGATCATGTCGCAGGTGCGGGCCATCCGGTACACGATGGAACGACTCGTGCGCGGTCTCGACACCATCTCCGCGACCGGCAACATCCTGCGCGACTACCTCACCGACCTGTTCCCGATCCTCGAGCTGGGTACGAGCGCCAAGATGCTCTCGATCGTGCCGTTGATGGCAGGCGGCGGACTGTACGAAACGGGCGCCGGCGGCTCGGCACCCAAGCACGTCAAGCAGCTGCTCGAAGAGAACCATCTACGGTGGGATTCGCTCGGCGAGTACCTGGCGCTCGCCGTCAGCCTGGAGGACCTCGGCACCAAGACCGGCGACAAGCGGGCGACCATCTTGGCGAAAACACTCGATGCCGCAACCGGAAAGCTGCTGGAGAACAGCAAGGGGCCCTCGCGCAACACCGGCGAACTCGACAACCGGGGCAGCCAGTTCTATCTCGCGATGTACTGGGCGCAGGAGCTGGCCGACCAGACCGAGGACGAGGAACTGCGCAAGTACTTCGCACCGCTGGCCAAGTCGCTGGCCGAGAACGAAGACACCATCGTCAAGGAGTTCAACGAGGCCCAGGGGCAACCCGCGGACATCGGCGGGTACTACGCGCCCGACCCCGAACTCGCGACCGCCGTCATGCGGCCGAGCAAGACCTTCAACGAGGCCCTGGAGTCTGCCCAGAAGTGACGTGCCCGCAGCGCTGACGGACCAAATCGTCTGAACAGCAACCTTTTTGACATGGACGGATCGTGGGAGACCTGAGGTCTCCCACGATCCGTCCTTTGCTCTTTCCAGGTGGTATCGGACGCGCGCATTCCACGAATGGAAAATCGTTGCGTTCTATGGCAAAGTGACTGCCGTCACACCGGCTCCAAGAACGCGGGTCGCCGCCAGACACCGGAATCTGTCTGTGCCGATGTTTGCGCCCCGCGCTGGTGAATCGAGACCAAACCAAACCCGTGTGGGCGGCATCGGCCGCAGGCATGGAAGGAATGCCTTCGATGACCGAATTGACGCCGTTCTACGATGACGTGCAGTCCCACTACGACTTGTCCGACGAGTTCTTCGCGTTGTTCCTCGACCCCACCCGCACATACAGCTGCGCGTATTTCGAGCGCGACGACATGACACTCGAGGAAGCAGAGATCGCCAAAATCGATCTGGCACTGGGCAAATGCGACCTGGAGCCGGGTATGACACTGCTCGACGTCGGCTGCGGGTGGGGATCGACCCTGCTCCACGCAGTAGAGAAGTACGACGTGAACGTCATCGGACTCACCCTCAGCCGCAATCAGCACCGTTATGCCAGCGAATTGCTGGAGAACCGGTCTGCCACCCATCGCAGTGCAGAGGTGCGATTGCAGGGCTGGGAGGATTTTGACCAGCCGGTCGACCGGATCGTGTCGATCGGCGCATTCGAGCACTTCCGGCGTGAACGCTATGACGCATTCTTCGACCGTTGCAACACGCTCCTGCCCGACGACGGCAGGATGCTGTTGCACACCATCGTCGGCTTCAACCGTCACCAGATCCGGGACAAGGGCCTGCCGATCAACCGGGAGATCATGGAGTTCGGGAAGTTCATCCAGTACGAGATTTTCCCCGGTGGCCAACTGCCCGAACCACAGTGGGTGGTGGACGGCGCGAATCGAGCCGGCTTCACCGTCGAGCGCGTCCATCCGCTGCAGTTGCACTACGCGCGCACGCTCGATTGCTGGGCGGAGGCGTTGCAGAAGCGGCGCGACGAGGCGATCGAGGTCGCCTCGGAGGACACCTACAACACCTACGTGAAGTACCTGACCGGTTGTGCCGATTACTTCCGTAAGGGGTACATCGACATCATGCAGTTCAGTCTGGCCAAGCCGACCGCCCGGCCACTTCCGGCGAAGTTCTCACAGGGCTGAGGAACAGTGCCCTACTTGGACAAAGACGGCGAGGTGTCGGTTCTGCATCTCGGCGGGCACGACTCCCCCGATCCTCAGAACCGTTTCAATCCGGACTGGCTCAAGACCGCTCATGCTCTGCTCGACGAGGTGGAAGCCGAGGTCGGGCCGCGCGCCCTGGTCACAACCGGCCACGGCAAGTACTACTCCACCGGCGCAGATTTGAGCTGGGGCGCGCAAAATCCGGGCCAGATCGACTGGTGCCTGAGTGAAATCCAGGCTCTGCTCGCGCGCCTCCTGGCGTTTCCGATGCCGACGGTGGCGGCGATGCAAGGTCACGCTTTCGGCGCAGGTGCGTTCCTCGCCATCGCCCACGACCACTCGGTGATGCGGGCCGACCGCGGTTATCTCTGCTTCCCCGGCATCACCCTGGGTGCAGCCTATGCACCCGGGGTGCTGGCGCTGACCGCTGCGCGTCTGCCTGCACGTGCCGGACATGAAGCACTGATGACAGGCCGGCGATACGGCGGAGAAGAGGCACTTCGGTTGGGGCTTGTCGACGAGGTCGCGGAAGAGGCCGACGTGCTGACCGCCGCGGTCGAGTGGGCCCGCTCCAACGCCAACACCCGGTCTGAGGTACTCGGTGACATCAAACGTGGTCTGCATCCAGAGGTGTTCGAAGCACTGAAGCAGCCGGTCAGCGGATACAACCAGTAGCGCGACAAGCGGCGGTCGCTGCCGATTACGTTCTTGTGCAGGACAACCCGGGTTCACCGTGACGTTGTAGGGTGCCCCCGTCTGGGTAGCCGAGTACAGGGGCGGGCGGTGGCGAGAGCCGATGACAGCGACTGATCGGGACGGCCGCCCGACAACGGTGCAGCAGTACATCGACGAGGTGCCGGCCTGGCGCGACGGCACGCCGGCCACCGCCGGGGCGATGACCTCGATGCAGAAGCGCATCTGGCTGTTGGCGTCGGCAGGCAAGTTCTTCGAGGGAATGATCGTCTTCATGGTCGGGGTGGCGCTGCCGCTGATCACCGCCGAGTTCGACCTCACCTCCGCCCAGGCCGGATTGACAACGGCCGCACCACTGCTCGGCATCATGATCGGCGCGAGCGCCCTCGGCGGTCTGTCCGACCGATGGGGCCGCCGCCAGATGTTCCTCGCCGAGATGGCGCTGTTCACGGTTTTCCTCGTGGGCGTCACCGTCAGCCCGGGGTACGGCAGCCTCGTCGTGTGCCTGATCGGCATGGGGCTGGCACTGGGCTGCGACTACCCCACCGCCCACACCATGATCTCGGAGACGATGCCGACCAGCGTGCGCGGCCGAGGGGTGTTGGCGGCGTTCGGTTTCCAAGCCGTCGGAGCGCTGGCGGGCACTCTGGTCGGCGTGCTCATCCTCGGCAATCGAGACGAGCTCTCCGACTGGCGGTGGATGTTCGCCGTCGTGGTCATCCCATCGCTGCTGGTGATGGTCGGGCGCGTGTTCATCGTGCAGAGCCCCCACTGGCTGCTCCACATCGGTCGAGTCGACGAGGCCGAAGCCGAGCTCCAGCGCCTGCTTGCCCGGGAGCCGGTGTATCCCGCCACGGTGACGTTGAACCGCAGCGATCCGGCCACCGCGGCATCCTCCGGCTCCGGCGTCGGAATGTTGCTTCGCGCACCATGGCGCCGGTCGACCATTCTCGCGAGTGTTCCCTGGTTTCTCCAAGACCTCGGCACCTACGGCATCGGCATCTTCACACCCACCGTCATCGCGGCGACTGTGGGCACAGCCGCCGCGAACGAGTCGACCGTCACCGCCGTCGTCGACAACGACCTCCAGGGCACCGAAGGCGCCGTGATGATCGACGCCTTCCTGCTGATCGGCATCGTCCTCGCTGTCGTCCTCGTGGACAGGTTCGGCCGAATCCGACTGCAGGTCTTCGGGTTCCTCGGCTGCGCAGTCGGTCTCGTCATCGCGGCCCTGTCGACGGTCATGACGGGAACCCTGCAGATCGTCCTGGTCTTTGCCGGCTTCATGTTGTTCAACCTGATGACCAATCTCGGCCCGAACTCGATGACATACCTGTTGGCAGGCGAGGTGTTCCCCACCCACCTGCGGGGTACCGGTGCAGGCATGGCGGCCTCGGTGGCAAAGGTGGGCGCCGTCCTCACAGCCTTCCTCTTCCCGATCCTTCTCGAAGAATGGGGCACGGCCGCCATCGTCCTGATCCTGGCGGGCACATCGCTACTCGGCGCCCTGATCACCTGGAGGTTCCGAGTCGAGACGACAGGGATCAGTCTGGAGCAGGTCGACCGGATGCACGACCCCTCGCCGCCTGCCGGGTCGCCCAGCCCTCGGCTGACCAGCAATCGCAGCTAGCGCCGCCTGGGTTCGAAGGCATTCGGGAATCGATCTCGCAGAGCTTTGATCTGGCGCTGGACGTCGTACAACTCGCGGCGCTTGGCGTGCTGCACGGCCACCGGCACCGCCGCCCGGCCCGACAGCTCGGCCTCGAGTTGATCAGCCCACCGCTCGAGCTGGTCTGCGAAGTACCGCGCTTGCTCTTCGCTGGGACTGACGCTATCGGACACTGACGGCATGGTCGTAGATCCTAAGCGCTATGCAGTCGCTGATTGCAAATCCTTTGAAGAGCCTCGTGCACCTCGGGGGACAAACCACCGACATCGGCGTCGAGCGCATCGGACAACCGTTCGAAGTAAGCATCCACGGTGAGCCCGAACTCGACAAAGATGTCCTCGGCCGAGCCTCCCCCGAACGGGTACCACCGCTCTGCGAACTCGAGCAAACGCGCATGATCGGCTGGCGCGATACGCGGTGTCATACCTCAAGTCTGTACCGCGAGCGGCGAATTCGTGACATGGACAGAAGATCCCGATGTGGCGACGAACGTCAGACGTACAATGCGTGAATGTTCAGTGAACTGCCAACCGCGAGCGCTTGATTCGTTGAGTGCCGGCAGCCACGAGCGGTCGCCGTGAAGCCCCTGATCAACTCAGCGCCGTGCGGCGGCGTTCACTGTCGTCAGAACCGAATGCAGCCGCTCGAGCGTGTCCAGGTCGACGCCGAGAGCCTCGACGACCGCATCGGGAATGAGAAGTGCTTTCTCGCGGACTCGGAGACCTTGTGCGGTGAGGTCGATGACGGCCAATCGCTCGTCTGCCGGATCGCGGCGGCGGGTCAGGTACCCGGTTGTCTCCAGCCTTTTCAGGAGCGGCGAGAGCGTCGCCGAGTCGAGCTGCAGGGCATTGCCGATCTCTTTGACCGAGCGCGGCGATTGCTCCCACAGCGCGAGCATCACGAGGTATTGCGGGTGGGTCAGGTTGAGCGGTTCGAGCAACGGCCGGTAGACAGCCAGCACCGAGCGGTTGGCGACGGCCAGCGCAAAGCAGACCTGCCGTTCGAGAGCCAGGGGATCAACACGGCCTTCTTCTTGCCTCGAAATTGTGCTCACGAAACTCTTCCTCGATCGAACAGGCAGCACCGCTTCCAGCGGCGCTGATGACCGGATTGACACCCAATCTACTGCATAGCACGCGATTCAATCGCGTCTTATTCACTGGCCATCGGCGTTGTGACCTCTGTCATCATGACTGGATCCCGCCCCACCACCGGCGTAGCGTCCTATTAGATAGTGCACGATGTATTTCGGTGCGCACCAGTGGCGAGTCCGGTTCAGCGGATCGAACTCACAGGCCGGCGCCGTCCCACCTGGGGACACCGGAGACCGTAGAAGTGGAGCGAGCGTGACATCCGAGGCAGACCGACCGGCCTTCTTCCAGTACGTGAAGTACTGCTACGGAGCCAAATTGCCCGACAGCATGAGTGCGTGGGTCGCCAACGACCAAGCGGGCCCCGGCGCCACCCGGCGGATGATCGTTCGCTGGGCGATACCCTGCATCCTCCTGCTCGCCCCGATGTTCTTCGTGCACGCGTCGATCTACGTCCGCCTGAACATGACGGTCCCCATCTTCTTGCCCTATGTCATGTTTGCGATCGCCCTGAACCGCGTGTACCGACGTCATCGTCTGGCCCAGCACGGGTTGGATCCCGATCTCGTCAACGCGATCGCCCGGAAGCGCGACGCCCATCTCTACGAAGCGTACGAACAGAAATACCGGGGCAAATAGAGCGCTCGAAGCCAGTAGTGGTGCACCCCGCTGGTTCACAATCGTCAATTGGGGTACTCAGCTCACATGCCTGCTGACGCTCCTGACAACTCCAAGAACGAACCACAGAACCCCGAACCGAACAACACCGCGGGACTCGAAGCCGGGGGCAGCGTCACCCCCGGTGACACCCCGCCGGCCGAGACGGGTGTTGGTGGCCCGAATCATGAACCGCCTCAGCGTGGCCGCACCGGGCCGATCATCGCCATCGGCGTGATCTCGTTCATCGTGCTCCTCATCGCCATCGGTCTCATCGCTCGCGTCGTAGGCCTGTTCTGATGTCGGCGTCCAACAAGAAGCAAACAACGTCCCACCACTGTCGATCGCTACCCTCGACTGATGGTTGAAACACCGCAACCACCAGTGGACACGAAGGCCGCGATAGCCGGCCTCGAGAGCACTTTCGCCGACGAGCTGACCGCACTCACCGTTCCATGGCAGGGTGCTCCCTCCCCTGACCCCACCTTGCTCGTGCTGAACGAACAACTCGTGGAGTCCTTGCACCTCGATGTCGAAACGCTGCGCAGCGCCGAGGGAGCCGCCGTTCTGTCCGGGACAACACCGCCTCCCGGGGCAAAGCCCGTGGCGATGGCGTACGCCGGCCACCAATTCGGGGGATACACGCCGCTGCTCGGCGACGGTCGAGCTCTGCTCCTCGGCGAACTGAAGACCGATGACGGCCGCCGTATCGACCTGCACCTCAAGGGTTCAGGACGTACCCCGTTCTCCCGCGGCGGCGACGGCTTCGCGGTCGTCGGGCCGATGCTGCGCGAATACCTCGTCAGCGAGGCCATGCACGCCCTCGGAATCCCCACGACCCGATCGCTGTCGGTGGTTGCCACCGGACAAGCCGTTCGCCGAAACGGTCTCGAGCCGGGAGCCGTGCTCGCGCGGGTTGCGTCCAGCCACCTGCGAGTGGGCACCTTCGAGTTCGCGGTTCGACAGGGCGAGATCCTGCAGCCCCTCGCCGACTACGCGATCGCCCGCCATTACCCGGCAGTCGCCGATCTGCCCGCGCACGGTCCAGACAGCCGATACCTGGCCTTCTTCCATGCGGTGGTGGATGCGCAGGCCTCACTGGTTGCGCAGTGGATGCTCGCCGGCTTTGTGCACGGCGTGATGAACACGGACAACACGACGATCTCGGGCGAAACCATCGACTACGGCCCCTGCGCCTTCCTCGACGCATTCGATCCGAACGCGGTCTTCAGCTCCATCGACCGCGGCGGCCGGTACGCGTTCGGCAACCAACCCGCCGTGTTGAAATGGAACCTGGCTCGCCTCGCAGAAGCCCTGCTGACACTGATCGCCTCTGAACCCGACGACGCCATTGCCGCGGTGACCGACGTACTGAACACTTTTGATGCGCGCTACGCGAGTCACTACTCGGCGGGCATGGCGGCGAAACTCGGCTTGGCCGGGACGGTGGTCGAGCCAGAATTGATCGACGAACTCCTCGCTCTGCTGGCCGACCACGGCGTCGATTGGACGAGCACCTTCCGCGCCCTCGCCGACGAACTCCGCGGCGACTCGACTGCTCTGGACGATCTATTGTCTCGTGAGCGCACCGCCTCGTGGTTGCAACGATGGCGCGGCGCTCTGGCGGACGCGGGAGTGGCGCTGCCGGAAGCCGCGGATGCGATGGACCGCGTGAACCCGATCTACATTCCGCGTAATCACCATCTCGACGCCGCATTGCGCGCCGCCACGGAGGGCGATCTCGGCCCCTTCCAGACGTTGCTCGACGTTGTCACGCATCCGTTCCAGCGACGCGACGAGTGGTCCGAATACAGCGGGCCAGCCCCGCTGGTGTTCAGCGAGAACTTTCAGACGTTCTGCGGGACTTGAGCACAGGTGGAATTCACTCTTCCCTGCCCTCACGCACCACGGCTTTGAGGATCTCCTCGGTACGGCCGCGAGATGTATCGGCCGGACTGACGGTGTCGGGCCATGAATCGGTCTCGGACAATGCCCACTCCGACCACTCGATGATGTGGGCGTAGTGCCCGACCATGTAGCGGTTGGCCAAGGTCAGCAGATGGCGGCGTTCGGGATGTGAACCCCGATCCGGTTCCAACATCCGTTCGGCGTTGGAGATGAACAGGTTTCGGGCCGCCTCGGCCTGATCACGCATGTTGCGCAGGTTCGCCCGCAGATCCTCGATCGACCCTTGTTCTGCGAAGCACACGCGGATCATTCCCTCGAACACCAACGCGGGCGGCTGTGACTGGGTGGCCAGCCACTCGGTGAGCGCAGCACGTCCCTGTGGCGTGATCGAGTAGATCGTCCGATTGCGGCGCTTGCCCGCCGGTTCGGTACGCGCAGTGACCAGGCCGCGTTCGAGGAGTCGCTTCGGTGCGTTGTAGCGCTGCCTGTCTGCTCGCGGCCACAGTGCGGAGACCCCTCGTCCGACCTGCTCGGCGATTTCGTAGGCCGATCTGTCCTTGGCCGTCAGTAGACCCAAGATCACATACGACGTCGTGTTGAGGTCGCCCTGGGCCACTTATCTCCTTCCCGCGGAGCGTCGTGTTTCGATACGGCCGCGAGAGCCAATCCTACCGAGACGCTGTTGCGAGCCGCCGCGACCGCCGGCCGCTAGCCGCCGCTTGTGTCCTCCGCCGCATCGTCGATGTCTTCGCCGGTGTCGGTGGCCGGGCCCGCGTAGATCAGGGGAACCAGGGACTTGGCAACCATCGCCGCAGGCGGAATACCTTCTGCGGTCGGAGCAAGATTGCCCCATACCACTATGGTGACGTCGTTCACCGGGTCGTAGCCCATGAAGGAGTTGTAGCCGGGCATCTCGCCGATGTGTCCGTACATCGGTCCCATCTTGGCGATTCCGTAGCCATAGCTACTCCCCGATGGGTCCTCGGGATCAGACGGTTGCACGCTGTCCATCCGCAGCTTCTGGGTCTTCTCGTCGAGCAGATCACCCTTGCCAATCGCCTTGACCCAGGTGGCCAGGTCGTTGGCGGTCGAAATACCCTGTCCTGCAGCCCATGTCCACGACGGGTTGTCGTTGGTTGTCGTCCGCGGTGTGACCGTACCCGCCTCGATCGCCGCCAGCCTCTCCGGCGACAACGACTCCTTGCCTTCACCCAACGTCTCGACGTTGCCGCTGTAGGAGTAACCGTTGACGTAGGTCGCCGGAATGGAGGTGTCGGTGTTGGCCGGGAACGACGTGCCGGTCATTCCGAGTTTGGAGAAGAAGCGATCCTGGAAGATCTGGGCAAGGGGCTTGCCGTCGAGTTCCTCGGCAATAAGGCCCAGCAACACCGTGTTGGTGTTGGAGTAGTTGTACTCCGTACCCGGAGGGGCCAACGGTGGATTGGCGAACGCGAGTTTGAGCAATTCCTCAGGCGTCCAGACCTTTTGGGTCTCGGTGTCGAGTGCTGTGTTGAGCTCCAGCGTGGCCGTGTAGTTGTAGAGTCCGCTGCGCATGTCCAGTAGCTGGCCGATTGTGATGTTCTGCCCGTTCGGGACGTCAGGTCGGTATTTGCTAACCGGGTCGTCCACGGAGATCTTGCCCTCTTGGACCATCTGCATGATGGCCGTGCCTGTCCACGTCTTGGTGTTCGAACCGATACGCACCTTGGTATCTGGGGTCGGAGCTTCGCTGGAGCCGATTCCGAGGGTGCCCCACGACTTCGTGTAGTCGCCCTCGGGCGTCCGGACCAACACCATCATGCCGATCTCGCGGAACTCGGTCGCCATCTCGTCGACCACCTTGTCCATCGCGGCAGGGTCGAGAGGCACCAGCGCACCACCCGGCGCGGCGCTGCTCGGCGACGACGACGTCGACGTCGACGAACTACTCGAATCGGACGAGCATGCGGTGGCGACAAGAGCCGCTGTGACCATCACGGCGACGGCCCCGGCCTTTCGGTTCCGGTGCCGCCGGCCTACGCGGATCAATGTAGAAGGTGATGACATGTGCTCTCTCTCCTTGTGTGGCGGTCGACTTCGCTAGGGCTGCAGAGATCTTCGGTGGCGTGTTCGTGGTTCATGCCGGAACCTTCGTGAAGGTACCGAGGCCCTGGGCATCGAGATACTCGATGGTGAACGACGTAGCCGTGCCGTTGTCCGTGGCGAACTGGATACTCGTCAGCCCGACTGCGTTCTCCCCCGACGTCTCGAACCAGTAGGTATCACCGTCGTAGTGAATGAGCGGATAGCTCAGCTGTTGATCTCGACCCAGCCTCAACACGAGATCACCGCCCTCGTTCACCACTTCGGCGGCGCCATAAAACGGGCTGACGAACTTGCCCACGTAGACCGAGGCCGCTTGTGGCGGCGTGGCACCGGTCGGCGGGCTGGTGTAATCGGTCTCGGAGCGACCATGTTCGACGAGCTGTTTGAACTGACCCGACACATACGGCGCCCAGTCGACGGTCAGCTTGCCGTTCTTCGCATAGTCCATGAACTGGGCGGCGATCGTCTCAGAAACGCCGATGGGTGCTGTGTTGGCGAGCACCACTATCCCGAGGTCTTCACTCGGCAAGAGCTCGACATCGGTGCTGGCGCCCAACGCAAACGCGCCCGCGTGAGCCACCTGCACCCTGCCCCGATCGTCGGTGTTGATCGAGAAGCCGGTGCCGTAGAAGCTCTCTCGTGCGCCGGGCTCGGTTGCCGGGCGGGAGAACGCGTGGGCCTGATGGGTGTACTGCAGCGCGTCGGGATCCACGATCTGGCGGCCTTCGAACATGCCGTCGGCGAGTTCCATCCGGATCCAAGCGGCCATGTCGTCGACCGACGAGCTGGCACCGCCCGCCGGCGACTGGGCCTCGGGATTGCTGACGTACTTCGCCTCCCACGTGTTGGTGGCGGGATCGACGAGCACGTGGTTGTACGCGTGATTCGGGGCGTTTCGCCATTCGTCCGTGCTCGACGTCGTATCGGTCATGCCCAGGGGTTCGTAGATCGTCTGCTCCGAGAGCTCCGCCCACGTCGTGCCCTGGGACTTGGCCGCAGCAACGCCGGCGACGGTGAAGCCATAATTCGAATAGGCGTAATTGTCTCGGAAACGGTCGAGGGGAAGCTGATTCAGACGCGACACGATCTCCTCGTAGTTGTAGCCGAGGTCTTCGAGGAGGTCGCCGCCGTGGTCGGGTAGACCCGTTCGATGCGAGAGCAGGTCGGTGAAGGTGGCGTTCTCCGTGACGTACGGGTCTGCGACCACAAAGTTCGGCTCGTACCGTTTCACGGGCTCATCCCAGGAGATCTTGCCATCGCCCGCGAGCTTGGCGATCACGCTCGATGCCAGCGGCTTCGAGACCGAGGCGAGCTGAAACATCGTGCTGGTGTCCACCGGTTCCGGTTCGCCCACCTTGCGCAGGCCAAAGCCCTTGGCATAGACCACCTCGTCCCTGTAGACGACCGCCACCGCGATACCCGGGGCCCCGTACGGGACATCATGTCGTCGACGAACCCGTCGATCCGATCGGTCGCCGCATCCACCGCTGCCTGATCGATCTGTGCGGCCGAGACATTGGGCGGCGCCTTCGCGGGTGAACCAGACGACGCCTCGGACGACGAATCACACCCGGAGAGAACGAGTGTGGCCGAAACTCCCAGCACCAGCGCACAGGTGAAACCAGAAGGTCTCGACCGCGGACGTTGGGTGGGAAGAGCCGGCCGAGTGGTCATTCTTCGCTCCATGACAAGGCGGTCCGCCCGTGGCGACCCGTCGAAACCGATGAGGCGCGCGCCGATCCACCCCGCCGTGGACGCTTCGAGCCAATGTGTCGACCATACTTCCATCAAGTGCAACTTGCACGGTGTAATTTGCAGTAAATACTTTCCACGGAAGTGATTGTCGAGCCGGACAAGGGAGTGGTGCGCCACCATGTCAGCAGTCGAACCGCGAACAAGGACGTATCGAGTGAGGACAACGCTGGCCGCATTCGCCGTCGGCGGTCTACTCTTTGCCGCCGCATGCTCCGGCGACTCGTCGGGATCCGATGAGAAGTCGCCCGGTGGGCAAGGCCAGACACTTCCTGCAGCTGCAGCGACAATCATGGAGACCGAACCGTACGACGCCGCACGGTGGTCGTATCTGGTGGTGGACCCGGAGACCGACGAGGTCGTCTACAGCAATCTTGCCGACGAGTTCATGTTCATGGCCTCGCAGACAAAGCATTTCACCGTCGGGACGGTCTACCAGGATCTCGGCGTCGACAGACGACTGACGACCCCTGTCTATGCAACGGCGGCACCTGTGGGCGGAACGCTCAGTGGAAACCTCGTCCTGGTGGGATCGGGCGACCTCGCGCTCGGCGGGCGCAATGCACCCGACGGCAGGTTCGACTTCGCCACCGACGGCATAGACCACGTGTACGCCGATGCCATCCCGGGGGCGGTTCTGGCACCCGGCGATCCGCTCGCCGGACTCGATGACCTCGCCGCCCAGGTTGTCGCATCCGGGGTCACCCGCATCGACGGAGACGTACTCGTCGACCCACGGTTGTGGGAGCGATACACAACCGTCGAAGGGGTGGTTCCGTCGATATACGTCAACGACAACCTGGTCGACATCCAAGCCACACCAGGTCAACCCGGACAGCCCGCGACCATCCAAATGCTGCCTGGCAACGGGCTTTTCAGACTCGACTCGCAAGTCACCACGGGCGCAGCCGACAGCGACTCCACCATGACGGTCAGCGCGGACGAGCTCGATCCCACCGTCATCCGGGCGACCGGTTCGGTACCCGCAGGCAAGTCGACATTGACGGTCTTCCGCATCACCGACGCTCCGACCTGGGCGCGTCAGCTGTTCATCGAAGCCCTGCAGCGCAAGGGCGTGACGGTCTCATCGACTGCCAAGGTGAACGAGCAGGCCGCACTTCCGGCCGAGAACAGCTATCGAGACGATCTACGCCTCGCGAAACTCGAATCCGTACCGCTCCAGGAGATGGGCTCGATGATCCTGGCCACCAGTTACAACACGGGTGCAAACGACTTCCTCTGCCTGTTGGCGGTCGAGGCCGGGTCCCAGGAGTGTTCGGACGGTCTGCCCGCGATCCGGGAGCTCGCCACCGAGGCAGGTATCGCGCCGTCCGAGTTCGTCATCGTCGACGGTCAGGGCAGCGACCCGTCGTCGGCCACGCCCACCGCGATCACGAAGTGGTTCAAGTGGGTGGACAAACAACCGTGGGCCGACACCTTCTGGGCCGGACAACCGATCCTGGGCGAGCGCGGCTCCCTCAGTGGGGTGGGTGCCGACAGCCCTGCGAAGGGGAAGGTGGTCGGGAAGACGGGAACGTCTGCCGACGCCGAACCTGGAACCGGCCGACTGGTGATGACGATCCAGGGATTGTCCGGCTACCTCGAGGTCGGTGACGGCCGCCGGCTGCTCTTCGTTGTCGGGGTCAGCAACGCGGTGTTCCCTGATCTCCCACGCGGGATCTTCCAGGTGGGTGACGACGTGGGGATGGTCGCGGCGGCGTTCCAGCAGGCCCAGAGCAAGTGATGCGCAGGACCCCACCCCACCTCACCCCGTCCTGACACCCGCACGCCCCACTGCCCGCGAGATCGTCAACTAGGCTTCTCACAACAGTTCGGCAGGCCTGCTGACAGCGGAGAAACGTGCCCCATGATGGACCGAAGTGAAGATCCACCGTCAGGCATTGCCACGGTTCCCATCGTCTGCCTCTACCAGCCGATCGTCGACCTGCGCACCCGGGAGACAACGGGGTACGAGGCACTCGCACGGTGGCCGAGCCGACCAGATCTGAGCCCGGGCGAGGTGTTCGGTTCAGCACGAGACGACGGCACACTCACCACCCTGGATCGTGCCGCGCAGCAGGCCGCGTGGCGCGGAGCGTGCGAGGCGGGGCTACCAGGTTCGTACACCCTTTTCATCAACGTCGAAGCCGATACGTCTTCGAGCCTGTCGTTGACTGCCGACGGGTTCGCTCCGGAAGTTGACGCGGGGCCCGACCGCGTGGTCATCGAGATCACCGAGCGCGCGCTGCTTGTCGACCCCGGTCGTGTTCTGGAAATCGTCGACGAAGCCAGGGCGCTGGGATGGGGCGTGGCTCTCGACGACGTCGGCTCCAACCCGGACTGCCTCACCATGCTCGACTTCGTTGCACCGGAGATCATCAAGATCGACGGGCCACTGACCCGGACTCGTCGCCCGACCCCAGTCCACACTGCAACCCTGGCCGCCATCGCCGCGTACATCGAAGCCACCCCCGCCACGGAGCTGATCGCGGAGGGGATCGAATCCGCGGCCGACCTCGAGCAAGCTCTGGCGCTCGGCGCGACACATGGCCAAGGCTGGCTGTTCGGACACCCAGCACCCCTGCCCGACGTCTTTCCAGCTGTGTCGAAAAGGATGCTCCCCCATACTGACGTGCCCACCACGCTGCTGAGCCGACCGTCGGAGGCGCTGGAAACGATCAGTCCGCGCATCGGCCGCAAGAGCCTGCTCATCACGCTGTCTCGCCACCTGGAGGACATGGCCTCTACATTGCGTGCCCCGGTCACGGTCCTGGCCACTTTCCAAGACGCTGCGAGTTTCGGACCCGTTGTCGCAGAACGATTTTCCGCCCTTGCAGCCACACACCCCCATGCTTTTGTGGCGGCTTTCGGCGTCGACATGCCAACCCACCCGGCAGCAGGGGTGGTCGGAGTCCCCCTCAGCGCGGACGACAATCTGGTCAGCGAGTGGACAATTACGGTCACGGGCGCGCACTACTTCGGAGCGCTCATCGCCCGCGACCTCGGCGACCCTCCTGACGACCCGGACCGCCGGTACGCCTACACGCTCACCCACGACCGGTCCATTGTGACCACCGCTGCCCGCGCTCTCATGCGACGGATACACCATCGGAATGCTTTTGCGCCACAACATGATTCTTGACATCGATCGTGCGGCGGCGATGCTCCGTCAGTCGACGTATTCCTTCGGCACCTGCCACGTCCGGCCGAATTCCCGGTCGAACGACTCCGGATGGAAAGGGCTCTCCCCACCGGCGGGGTAGTTCGTCAGCTCGCCGAACACCACTCGCCCGTCGACGACGTACAGGTCGACCCGGACGAAATCGGTGGAGGCGGCCAA
This sequence comes from Williamsia sp. R60, assembly GCF_054063855.1. Classification (NCBI taxonomy): domain Bacteria; kingdom Bacillati; phylum Actinomycetota; class Actinomycetes; order Mycobacteriales; family Nocardiaceae; genus Williamsia; species Williamsia sp. R60. Next base: position 612,310 of record NZ_JBSSGR010000002.1, on the reverse strand, counting down.
TTTCTCGGCCACGATGATCATCTCGTCCAAGCATGCCGGTGCCGCTTGGGGCTGCTCGGCCGGCGGAGGACCACCACTCAGCGGCAAGAGGGTCCAGGTCGTTCGGTAGAAGTTCTGGGTTCTCCTGCCGAACCGGCCGGTGTCGACCTGAATGAACTCGCATCTGCCGTGAAAGACGAAGAACTTGTAGTCGTCGGGTACGTTGCCGAGGTCATTCATCAGGAGTTCTTCGATGAGGACCCTCCGAGGGACATGGCCATATGCCCACTCCCGGTTCGGGCCCTGCCCGTACAACTGCTGTAGCCAGTAGCGTGCGATCGCCGTCAATTGGCCACGGTCCGCGTGCTCGGGGCGGACATGAATGTAGGACCAGCACGCCTCCACATCGGGCAGACGCATGTCTGGATCGGCAGCGTCGGAGACCACCACGACAGCCCCGCTCCCGTGGGACGGCTTGACGACATACTGTCGCGGCAAGGCGACGGCGAGAAGCCGCTCCGGATCGTCCACGGTTGCGTACACCGCCGGTAGATATCCCGTGCCCACGGTGGTCCCGACGAGCTCTCGTACCGCGACCTTGTCAGCGAACGTCACCACGAGGTCGCGATGGTCCCGCAGCATCTTGTAGCGAACCTTCTCGGTGAACGTTTCGGGGTTCCGTGTCTGCGCGAGCCGCCACCATCGCACCAGCCTGCTGCGTTCGCGCCACCGCGCGTGCCGCATACCTGGTCCTCAGCCGGCCACGGAGCGCAGCCGCTCCAGTGGGTGCACGTACATATTCATCGGGATAAAAGCTACACACGTCGTCCTGCCGGGTCAGCGGCGGCGGAACACATCGCGAAGCCCGCGATGGTGTTCGTTGCGCCGCAGGGTTTCGGCTTCGTCTTCGAGGTCGGCATGGCTGATCACGCGCGCAACAACGATTGCGACACCGATCGACACGACCACCCAGACGACGGCTCCGACGCCGATCCACCACCACACCCGGGAAAGTATGTCGTACCGAGAATTCGCCCTGACAGACAATGGTCATAGTGATCTTTACGGTCAGCACGCGACGGTCAAACCATCGTGGTTCGCCTTCTGCGCAGCCAGAAGCGCACAATGGGGTTCTACCGAAGACATCCCCTTCGGTGTCGCAGCGAACAAGGGAACCCCACATGGGCACCAGCAGTGAGCTCAATGGCGTACTCAGCGAGCGACACGTCATCGCAATCGCCGTCGGGATGCTGATGCAACGGTGCAGGCTCAGACGCATCGATGCCACGCGGCGACTGAAGCAGGTCGCGACCGTTTCGAAGGTGTCATTGTTCGATGCGGCATCGATTTTGATCGACACCCACCCGAGACCACTGCGGCCCGAATACAACTGACACGAGAGTTTCGACTGTCGAAACCACGGCGGCGATCGCCCTACAGATGCGAGACAAGTTGTCCGGCATCTGACTCCGGGCAGGTTGCCTGCGCAGGAATCCGGCGGGGGTGGTTGAGTTGGCTTCCAACCCGAGGAGTGTGGTCATGGCCGAAGACGACCGGCGCGCGCAGTCGGCGTCGCACTACACGCGGATAACGCCTTCTCGCGGGCTGACCTCGGTGCTCGCTCTCGCCGCGCAGGTGACCGGTTGTCCGATCGCGTTGATCAACGTGGTCGACGGAACGCATCAGTACACCGTGGCTGCTCACGGATTCGACACCGGAATCGTTGTACCTCTGGGCATGTCCGCGTGCGCCGGGGTGATAACACGGGCTGCGCCGGTGACCATTCTCGACGCCGCCAGTTCGGACGCAGATGAAGATGTCGCCGATCCGTTGCGCCGAGCGGGATTTCGTGCGTACGCAGGCATCCCCCTGCTCGGTCGCGAAGACCTGCCGGTGGCCACGCTGTGTGTCCTCGACACCGAGCCGCACACGGCACAGGACTTCGATCTGATGGCACTGCAACATTGCGCGGTCCTGGCAGGTGAGCTCCTCGACGCGGCACGCTCGCAGAACAGTCGCACAGCCATCGGCGCGAGGTCGCCCCGCAGCCACGGCGATGCCGAACTCGGCATCGGCGAGGTGTCCGCTGCGATCGACAACGGCCAGATCGTGCCGTGGTACATGCCGATCGTCGACCTGCAGACCGGTGAGCTGACGGCCGTAGAAGCACTCGCGCGATGGGTACACCCCGAGCGCGGGGTGCTGGCTGCCGACTCCTTCATCCCGCTGGTCGAGAACACCGATCTCATCATCGAATTCGACCTGACCATGCTGGCCCGGGCGGTTGCCGACCTGCAGCGGTGGCGCAGCGAACGCATCGATGCCGACCACATCGGGGTCGCGGTCAACTTCTCCGCCCACCACTTCTATCGTCCCGACTGCGCCGACCGGATCGACAAGGTGACCACAGCGGCCGGCGTGGCCCCTGCTTCGGTCACCCTCGAGATCACCGAATCCGTTGCCGTACCCACCACGGCGCTCATCGATGCCCACGTCATCGACGATCTCCGGGAGCGCGGCTACATCGTCGTGTTTGACGACATCGGCGGCCCGTGGCTACCTGCCGAACACCTGCTTGCGATCGGCGTCAACGGCCTCAAGGCCGACCGCACCGTCGGGTCGTCGCTACACACGCCGACCGGACGTGCGATTGCCCGGGCCCTGACCGCACTCACTGCCGAGCTCGGCCAATTCCTGGTCATCGAAGGCATCGAGACAGCTGAACAGGCGCACCAGGCACGCCTCGTCGGGGCCCGCTACGGGCAGGGCTATCACTGGTCCCCCGCCCAACCCGCCGTTGCGTTCCCGATGCTCTCGAGTGCGCGGCCATAGGCGGCAGGCCAGTCAAGGTCAGGGAATCAGCTCGACTCAGAATGCAAAAAGTCCGACCCTCGGAGAGGATCGGACTTCGTGGACTGCGATAACGGTGGCCAGAGTCGGGATCGAACCGACGACCTTCCGCTTTTCAGGCGGACGCTCGTACCAACTGAGCTACCTGGCCGGACGGCACCCGAACCGAATGCCAATCGAACTTGGTGTTGCGATCTCCGGCGAACCGGAGATGTAAAGCGACCCTGACGGGACTCGAACCCGCGACCTCCGCCGTGACAGGGCGGCGCGCTAACCAACTGCGCCACAGGGCCTTGCATGCTTGCCAGTGTCATCTGGCTCGCGTACCCCCTACGGGATTCGAACCCGCGCTACCGCCTTGAAAGGGCGGCGTCCTAGGCCGCTAGACGAAGGGGGCCGGTGTTCTCCGTAAGGGAGCTGAATCAGCTTAGGACACGGGCGCAGAAAATCCCAAATCAGCAGGTCAGCCCGCATTATTTGAACAGTTTGCCACCCCCGGTCGTCGGCGCACCGCATCAATCACCACGCCCGTGTTCAAACACGTGCGCGGCGACCGAACGCGTGCGGCGGCACACCGACCGGCCGCGTGCCCCGACTACACGACCCTGCGCCGGCGTCTTGTAAACTTCGTTTCGCCCTGAAATGGGCACGCCCCTTTAGCTCAGTTGGTAGAGCTACGGACTTTTAATCCGCAGGTCCTCGGTTCGAGCCCGAGAGGGGGCACCACCCTTTTGAACCCGACATTTGCTGCACGAAAGACAGTTTGTTTCGCAGACAAAACGGCGCCCTGGATGCGACTGTCATCGCGGTCGCCGAGCAGAAGTGCGCATCGGCGATCAGATCAGTTCGAACATCGCCGAAAGGAACTTCATGTCGTCTTCTGAACTCGCTCTCACTGCACTGCTGGCATTCATCGGCCCCATCTTGGCGCTCTACGCCAACGGCAGCTGACACCGAGACGCGTGCCCCGGGTGTCCACGCGCCACCCGGGCATGGCTCACCGACAACGCATGCGTCACCCGGACCGGTGACACGACGCGTCGTCAGACGAAGCTCGCCTCGATGGCCTCGCGATCGCGGACCTCATCAGTCCCCAACTGATACGTCGGGAGCGTGTGTGCCGACGTGGTGCCGCCTGCAACCCTCGCCTTGGCTTCCTCGAACTCGGGTGCGGTTCCCATCGCCAGATGTAGACCATTGAGCGAACTCCAGACCGCGGTTCGGCGCGCAGCGCGCTCGAGGGAATTGGGCGGGCGGTACATCACCAACTGGGCCGCCCAGGTCGGCATCGTGTCGCGGATGGCCCAATCGACCGCCGCGGGGACAGGGTCGACGAGGTTGACGCCGGTGGCCACCGCGTTCCCGTATGTCATCGCCAATCGGGGCAGGTACGACTTCAGGCAGTCGAGCGTCTCGGCCTTGGTGGTCGGCAGATCCGTACCGCCCAGGGCGTGCCCCACCCGGACGAACTCACGGTAGTACTCGTCGAGGTCTGCCCCGCGCAGCGGCTTCGGATGGTAGATCTCGTGTGCGGTGGCAATCCCCCACACCACCGTCGCATAGTTCCACCGCAACCACTCCGGGTCGTCGGCGTCGTACGAGAGACCGTCCGGCCGAACACCTTTGATGGTGTGGTGCATCGACCGCACCGTCTTGGCCAGACGCTCTGCGGTCGCCGTGGACCCGTAGGCGGTGCCGATGAAGAATGCAACCGAATGCCCGAGTCGCACCGCGAGCCCCGCCGGATCCAGCTGTCCGGTGGGTTCACCGCGAGCATCCTTCTGGACCAGCCGTGAATGGTGCATGCCCATCCAGAAGATGCTGGGATCGAGCCGTTCGAGGTACGAGGCGCACTGCAGGCCGAAGATCAGTACCGGCGTGTGCGAGTGCACGTGCCAGGTGGCACTGTCCGGGCCGAACCAGCCCGGATCACCTTTTGGACCGGCGAACTCCATGCCCCGGAAGTACTTGCTGCGGATGTCCTTGTCGAAACGCTGGTTGAGCCAATGGCCGGCTACTTGGTGCGGCAGTAGAGCAAGCATGTATCGATTCACTCTCGGTTTGGCGACGTGTGTCTCCACAATAGGGTCTGGTTACGGTCGTGACCAGACTTCTCTTTGATTCGACTGGGCCTGGAAGTACGCTTTGCCCATGTCGACCCCCACCCGATGGGCCGGCGTTCCGCTGACCGATCGTCGCGCCGAACGCCGCACTCTGCTCGTCGACGCCGGGTTCGCACTCTTCGGGTCGGGCGGCGAGGCCGCACTCTCGGTTCGTTCGGTCTGCCGCGAGTGCGAGTTGAACACTCGCTACTTCTACGAGAGTTTCGCCGACACCGACGAATTGCTCGGCGCTGTGTACGACCGGGTCGCCGCCGCGCTGGCGACAAGGGTCGAACAGGCGATGGCCGACGCCGGCGATTCGGTCCCGGACCGCACGCGTGCCGGCATCCGGGCGGTCCTGGGCTTCAGCTCCGAAGACCCACGCCGCGGCCGGGTGCTGTTCACCGACGCCCGAGCGAATCCCATCCTGTCGGCGAGACGTGCTGTGGCACAAGATGTTCTGCGTGAACTGGTGCTGACCGAAAGTGGTCAGGTGTTCCCTGATTCAGATCCCGTGGCCACCAGGGTCGGCGCGGCGATGTACACCGGCGCGATGGCCGAACTCGCCCAGGACTGGCTCGCGGGACATCTCGGAGACGACCTCGACGCGGTGGTGAAACACGCGTTTCGTCTGGTGATGCGCTCGGCGCCGGCAGAAAAGTAGATCCCCCGTCGGTCACACCGATGAATTCGGGGAGATCTCAGGGTCATTCCTGATGGATCCGTCCCGGCCCCTGGGCAAGGATGGGATCCGTCCCGCTCGCCATCTCGCCCCGGAGGCCGACCGCCATGGACCGTTACACGTCATTCATCATCCGTCGCCGATGGCTTGTGATCGGCACCTGGATTGCGGTGCTGATCGCCGCGATCGCCGCAGCGGCCATGTGGGCCGGCCCCACCACCACAGCCTTCACCAACGACACCCGGACGGAGTCGGGTAAGGCCGGTGAACTCCTCGAACGCGCAGGCCAAGGTGACCAGGCGACCGCCGGTCAGATCGTCATCGCCGCGTCGAACGACATACCGGGCGGCGTCCGCAACGCGGAGGTGACCCAGGCCGTGGAAGGCCTTGTCGGTGAGATCCGCTCGAGCTCCTCGGACGTGACCGTCGGCGACCCCTATGGGCAGGGTGCACAGGTATCGCCGGACGGACGCATCTCGATCACCTCGCTCGACCTGGGGACCGGCACCGACTCGGTGGTGCAAGACCGCGTCGACACCATCAAGGAGATCGCCGGCAGCGCCGACATTCCCGGCGTGGCAGTGGAATTCAGTGATCCGCGCTTTGATGAGGTCCCGCCGAGTGGGACATCCGAAGGCATCGGCGTATTGCTGGCTCTCATCATCCTGCTGATCGCATTCGGCTCGGTGATCGCCGCCGGCCTGCCGATCCTGTCGGCACTGTTCGGCGTGGGGGTGGGCGCGTCCGTGCTGTTCCTCTTCCAAAACGTCATGAATGTCCCCAACTTCGCGATCTCGGTGACGATGATCCTGGGCATCGGCGTCGGCATCGACTACGCATTGCTCATCGTCACCCGCTTCCGCTCGGGGCTTCACGACGGTCTCGACACCGACGCGGCGGTCCGGACGGCGATGCTGCGAGCCGGACGATCGGTGTTGTTCGCAGGCTGCACGGTGATCATCGCCATGTGCGGCATCCTGATCTCCGGCGGCGACCTCGGACCGTCACTGACGTTCGCGGCCATCGCAGGCATCCTCGGCACATTGATCGCATCGGTGTCGCTACTGCCCGCACTGCTGTCGGTCATCGGTACCCGGGTGAACAGCCTGTCCCTGCACTGGTTGCGCAAACGTCGTGGCAAAGACCCCGACAAGGCGCTGGAAGGCGTGTGGGCAAGCAAGTGGAGCCGACGCATCCAGCAGCGACCGTGGGTCGGCGTGGCCACCGCGGTGCTCATCCTGGTGATCCTGTCGATCCCGGCGTTCTCTCTGCGCCTCGGTTTCTCCGACGCGGGGAACCGGTCGACCGACGCGACCACCCGCGTCGCCTACGACTACGTCACCGAAGGCTTTGGTGTCGGCGCCAACGGCCCGCTCGTGCTGGTTGCCGAATACCCCGACGGAACCGACCCGCAGGCAGCCCTCGGAACGTTGCAGCAGCGGATCCAGGCGGATCCCGATGTCGCGCAAGGTGGGGTCACGCCCCCCATCCCCGTCGGCCAGGTCGACGGCAACCAGATCGCCGTGATGTCGGTGAACCCGGCCACCGGACCGCAAGACGAGGCCACAACTGAGCTCATCGAACGCCTACGCAGCGAGGTGATCCCGGACAGCCTGGGACCCGACTCCGACATCTCGGTCAGTGTCACCGGCATCACCGCCGGCGCAATCGACTACGCGGACATCACCTTGAAGTTGCTGCCCTGGACCATTGCTGCCGTGCTGGCCGCCGCATTCATCCTGCTGGTGTTGGCCTTCCGGTCGATCGTGGTCCCGGTCAAGGCCGTGATCGTGAACGTGCTGTCGCTCGGCGCCGCCTACGGCGTCATCGTGGCGATCTTCCAATGGGGTTGGGCGGGTTCACTGTTCGGGGTCGGCCGGGCGGGCCCCATCGATGCGTGGGTACCGATCATGTTGTTCGTCACGGCAATCGGGCTCTCGATGGACTACGAGGTGTTCCTCGTCTCGCGCATCAAAGAGCGCTTCGAGCGGACCGGGGACGCCACCACGTCGGTGGCCGAAGGGCTGGCCAGCACGGCCCGCGTGATCACCTGCGCGGCTCTCATCATGGTCTGCGTGTTCCTGTCGCTGGCCTTGATGCCCGATCGGAGCCTGAAGATCCTCGGCGTCGGACTCGCTGTCGCGGTGTTCATCGACGCCAGCATCGTCCGATTGCTGCTGGTGCCCTCGACCATGGAGATCCTCGGCAAGGCCAATTGGTGGTTCCCGTCCTGGTTGAGCTGGCTGCCCCGCGTCGATGGTTCGCACGATGACGACATCCCCGATGTCCGGTCGAGCGATGACGGCTCGCGCGAGACCGCACCGAGCGCCCCCGTGGACGCGGAGGGCAAACTGGTGAAGTGAGATCCATAGATCCATTGACCGCACCGGTGTCGCCGGCGGAGGCCCTGCGCCGAATCGCGCTGCTCCTCGAACGGGCCCGCGAACGCACCTACCGCGTAGAAGCGTTTCGCAAAGCCCTCAAGGTGGTGGCAGGCCTCAGCGACGACGAGCTGGCCGACAAGGTCAGGCGACGCACACTCACCGACCTGCCCGGCATCGGGAAGACCACCGCCGCCGTCATCGCTCAGGCCGTCTCCGGTGAGATACCGGACTATTTGAAAGCGTTGCAAGACGAGCAATCCGCGCCACTGGCCACCGGCGGCGCCGACCTCTACGCGATGACCAAGGGCGACCTGCACAGCCATTCGGACTGGAGCGACGGCGGATCCCCGATCGACGAGATGGTGCTCACCGCGATCGACCTGGGTCAGGACTGGATGGCCCTGACCGATCATTCGCCACGGCTCACCGTCGCCAACGGCCTGTCGGTGGAACGCTTACGCAAGCAGCTGCACGTGGTCGACGGCATCAACGACACACTCGGAGAACGATTTCGCCTGTTCCGCGGCATCGAGGTCGACATCCTCGACGACGGGTCGCTCGACCAGACCGAAGAGATGCTGGGTGAACTCGACATCGTCACCGCGTCGGTGCATTCCAAGTTGAAGATGGATGCCGGACCGATGACCCGGCGCATGGTCGCCGCAGTGCGCAACCCCTACGTGAACGTGCTCGGCCACTGCACCGGGCAACTCGTCACCGGGGGGCGGGGCAAACGCGCCAGGTCGGTGTTCGACGCCCGGGCGGTGTTCGAGGCATGCGCCGAATCCAACACCGCGGTGGAGATCAACTCGCGCCCTGAACGAGTCGATCCCCCAGACGAACTCATCGAAATGGCGATGGAGGCCGGCTGTCTGTTCGCGATCGACTCCGACGCGCACGCACCAGGCCAACTCGACTTCAAGGCCCTCGGATGCGAACGGGCAGAGCACCACGGCATCCCGCCCGAACGCATCGTCACGACCTGGCCGGCCGACGAGGTGCTGGAGTGGGCCGCCGGCTCGCGCAGCTGAGTCCGAGCCGCGTCACGAGATGATGTCGTCGAGCCAATCGAACATGCGCTGATCGGTCAACGCGCGGGCGAGCGGCTGACAATGGAAGTTGGCTCCCTCGTCCGCGGTGAAGTGGGACAACACGGCCTTGCCGTTCAGCTTGTCGGCCAAGGCCTTTGACTGTCCTGGCCAGAACTGTTCGTCGTCGGGGTCGGTGATGAACAGCGGCGTGGTGATGGCTGCCGCCTCGTCATCGGAGATCCGGTACTTGAGCACCTCTGCGAGCGTGTCGAAGTAGGTGTCCTTCTGGTAGGGACGCGCCCGGAAGTTCCACATCCGAGAGTTCTTCTTGGAGAACTTCATCCCGGTGGCCATGTTGCGGTCGAACTTCTCGCGATTGCCCTGCTCGATGAGCTTGATCATGCTCTTGGGCATGTGCGCCAACCACGACGCCGACACGTCCACCACTCCCGGGTCGGCGATCGCCGCGGCCAGCCGGTGCTCGAATGCGAGAGCACGCGGAACCCAGTATCCCGCCTGACTGATGCCGTAGAGGGCGATCTTCGATTCGTCGACGTCGGCACGGGCGCCCAGGAAGTCGACGATCGGCGTGATCACCGCCTCCCAGTCATGACGAAAGGGCACCGACCGTTCGAACAACATCGACTGCTGGCCCGGCCCATCGAAGAACAGCACGTTGTATCCACGCTCGAGGGCACCTGCCCCGCCGCAAGTCCACAGACTGCTGATCGGGCCATCGCTTCCGTTGTTCAGGATCAGGGTCGGGCGGGGGCCGTCGCCGGAATGCCGTGGCTGGAAGAAGTATCCGGGAAGAGTGGTGTCTTCGTACGGTATGTCCACCCGTTCGGTCTTGTGCGGGGTGGCGTCGACAAAAGCGTCCCAGGAGTCGCGGTGCTTGCGGAACGTGGGCAGCAGCGCATCCTCGGAGTCGAGTTCATCAACCGAGTTGACCGCCGTGGCGTAGTACGTCGCGGCGCGCAGATACGCGCGGGCGGCACTCAGATCGTGGCCGGCGGCACGCCCGGCCTCGGCCAGCGCCGTGATCCGGTCGCCGAGCCCGACCCACGCATCGAACCACTCCTGATGGGCACTCTCCCCTACCGTCGCGATCGCCGAGAGCACCTCACCGATGTCAGCAGCACCGTAGACGGATTGCCCCAACACGATCCGGACCTCGAAATCGCGGTCCGGACTTCGATAGAAGCCAGCGTTGAATGCCTCGTGCGGATGAGCGGAAAACGGCAGAGATGGCATGGCAAACAGCCCTTTCGACGACAGCTGGCGTTACGACGGTAACCCCTTTGCCGGCGAAATGGCGTTCAGCAGAAAAAGATTGACTGTCCGTTTGACCGACACCTAGGCGGTGCGGTTGCGGACCAGCGTCCAATGGTTGTGCCCCCCGGCACGACGGTAGGAGAGCTCGTCGAGCACGTTGAGTGCGATGGCCAGTCCCCTGCCGCGTTCGGACAGCTCGTCGGGCAACGCCACCGATTGCAGGTCCACCCGAGCTTGCTTCCCGTCGTCGGAGAAGCGTGCCCGAATGCTCGTGGGCTCGACCTCCAACTCCAAGCGGACGGTGACTGGTCCACCGTCGCTCTTGTGAGCGTGTTCGATGATGTTGGCGCCGATCTCGGCCAGGGCCAACTCGAAATGCATGGCATCCATGTCGTCCACCGGATGGCTGGCGAGCAGTTCACCAAGAAGCTGGTGGATCCGCTCGACGGTGTCGGGCTGGGCGAACTCTTCGAGTACCCGAACGTCGGGCGAGTTGTCAGTCGGCATCGAACGCACTGTCCGCCGACGGATGTGATCGAAGCACCCGGTTGAGATTGGTGAGCGACAGCACCGACTCGACCTGGGTGGACGGGGCTGCGATACGGAGATCACCGCCGGCCTGCCGAGCCACCTTCAATCCGGAGATGAGCGCGCCGAGGCCGGATGAGTCGATGAAGTCCGTCGCCGACAAGTCGATGACGATCTTGGTCGACCCCGATTCCACGAGCTTGTGCAGCTGTTCGCGCATCGCGGGGGCGGCAACCATGTTGAGCCTGCCCTCCGGCTTCAGAACCACGGCACCCCCACTGGTGGTGCGCGTTTCGTAGCTGGTCATCATTCTCCTTCTGTGGTCGACCCGCGATAGCGGACCGCTTGGATCACGACACTGAGTACAACGAGGTCGAACAGCACCCAGAACAGATTCACACCGACACCGAGCACCGAGATCGAACCACGGTAGAGCTGCACGATCCCGATGAGCGACGCCACCACCAACACGGTCATGGCCACCAGCTGGGGCCGGATCAGGTGCCACGGCACCGCACCCTGGTCCTGCCGGGTTTTCGGCGTCACCGCGAAGCCGAGCGGGCGGTGGAAGTAGACATTGCGAAATGCGGTGGTGCACGACTTTATCCACACAGGGAACAACGCCAGGCTGTACTGCTGGCCGCGCCAGGTGGACTTACCGCGTCCGATGATGAAGAACAACAGCTGGTTGAACAACAGGAACGGGATCAGCCGGACGAAGAAGTCGAAGCTGAGTGCCTGCACCGGAAGTATGCCGAGGATCAGGTACACCGCCGGGGCGGCGATGTAGGCCACGGCCGCGAAGCCGGCAAGGTAACTCCACATCGTGGCCCAGTACATGAGCCTCTGCGGGATGCTCAAACCCTTTTGTATCAGCGGGTTTTCCCGCAGCATCACCTGTATCGTGCCCTGCGCCCAACGAAGTCGCTGCGTGATCATCGTCTTGGCGTCCTCAGGCGCCAGCCCCAGTGCCAGCACCTCGTCGTGATAGGCAGACCGCCAGCCCATCCCGTGCAGTCGCATACAGGTCGCCATGTCCTCGGTGACCGAGATCGTCGCCAGCGGGAGCATCGGCTGCGCTTCGTCGTCGCGCCCGACGTCCACCGCTCGGATCATCGCCCGAATGGATTCAAGGGCGCCAAGCGGTGACCACTCACGACCGGCCAGGGCGGCGAACGCCTCGTCGTCGAGAGGCGCTGCGCCCGACTCCTGTTCGGCCAGTTCGTTCAGTGCGGCGATCGCCTCCAAGTCGGCTCGCATCATGTCCATGTCGGACTCGACCAGCCCCCGTGCCGCCGCGTCCACCCGCTGTTGGAAGTCGTACGTGACGTCGGCCAGCGGCTTCTTCGCCTTGAGATCGGCGCGGGCGAGCCGAACGGCCTCGTCCACCGCGTCCAGGGCGACGATCGCCTCGGGATTGTCGTTCTTGACCTGTTTGCGGGTCTTTTTCAGAACCGCCTTTGCTGCCCGCAGCGATTCCTCGATGCCCTCTTCGATGGCACGCACATATCCGGTGATGCCGAGTTGCATCAGGGCCTCACGCCGCAGCACAGCGTTGGAGCCACAAAAGAACGCAGCGTTCCAACCGTCCTTGCCTTGCTGGATCGGCCCGTAGAACAGGGGCGCCTGGCTGCCGAGCGGATCGTTCGGCGGTACGTTGACGAAGTACTGCGGCGTCTGCACCAACGCCATCTTCTCGTCCTTGAAGTAGCCGAGAGTTCGGTCGAGGATCTGCGGCTCGGGGATCTGGTCCGCGTCGAGGATGAGGATGAACTCCCCGTCGGTCTGCAGTAGCGCGTTGTTGAGGTTGCCGGCCTTGGCGTGCCGTGGTTTGTCGACCCAGCTCTCGGTGCGGGTCAGGTAGCCGATGCCGTTCTCCCTGGCCACCTGCGCGAGCTCGGGACGGTCGCCGTCGTCGAGAATCCAGGTGGTGTGCGGATATCGAACCCGCACAGCCGCGTTGGCGGTCTCCATGACCATCTCGATGGGCTCGTTGTAGGTGGTGATGAAGATGTCGACCGTGGCACCTTCGGGTGGGTCACCGGGGTCGGGGCGACGGCGCAAACGCCACATCGTCAGACCGAAGAGCAGCGAATCGATCAGGCTGTAGGTTTCGGCGATGACAAGCGGCACAGCGATCCACCAGGCGTCCCAGTTGATCGAGGCCATCCAACGCCACACCACATAGTTGATGCCGAGGATGGCGGTGACGACGATCAGAAGTCGCAGCCATGGTGAAGGGGTGGTACCGACGTCCGGTTCGGTCTCGACGCGGCGATGGGTCATGCGGCGTCGTCTCGGCGGACCGCGACCACCGTCACGTCATCGAGAGGAGGGCTGGCGTTCGCCAGGGCCGTCACCGCGGCGCACAGCGATCGGGAGTCGGGATACTGCTGGACGAACTTCTGCACCGTCTCGGCATCGCTGTCGTCGGACAGCAGGTCGAGCAGCCCGTCGGACACGATGACCAGGGTGTCGCCCGGTTGCAGCGTGGTGCTCTCTGACTTCCACGAACCCCGTGGGAGCACGCCGAGGGGCAGACCACATCCGGGCAACGACTCCACACTGCCGTCGGCCCGTGCGACGAGCGCAAGGCCATGCCCTGCGTCGACGTAGTCGATCCGGCCGGTCGATGCGGCCAACCGGCCGTGGAACAACGTCACGAAGCTCTCGGTCTCGCTGAAGTCGCGGTCGAGATGGCCGGCAACCATGGTCACCGCCTCGTCGGGACCGATCGCTGGGTTGACGTCGTCGAGGGCCTGGGATGCTCCACGCAGGGCCGCGCGCACACTCGCGGTCAGAATTGCCGCACCGAGCCCCTTGCCCATCACATCGGCGACCGTGAACATGGCACCGCCGTCCACCCGGTAGTGGTCGTAGAAGTCGCCACCGACCGCATACGCGGGCTTGCACATCGAGACGACCGAATAGCCGTCGACACCCTCGAGGGGCGGCGGAAGCAATTGACGTTGCACCTCGGCGGCCCGATCGAGGTCATCGGCGCGTTCCAATTCGCGCTGAGCCCATGCGGCGAGCTCACGAAATGTAGCCAACTGCGAGTCGTCGAACGTCCGTGGGATGGTGTCATAGACGCAGAACGTGCCAACTGGATGATGACCGGGACCGTACAGCGGGTAGCCCGCGTAGAACCGGACGCCGCCTTCCCCTCCCACGCCGGGAAGTGACGCGAACTCGGGTACCCGCTCGAGGTCATCAACGATCAGGGCCGGGTCGGCCGGCTTGGTGTAGGTCCGTGCCACCGTGGTCTGGCAGACCGTCTCGGCCCGCGGCACCTCGGTCACCGGAAGGCCTTCGACCATCTTGAACCACAGCCGATCTCGATCCAGGAGAGCGACAGAGGCCATGGGTACGCCGAAGACCAGGCGCGCCATCCGGGTGACCTGTTCAAATCGGTCTTCCGGTGGTGAGTCCAGAATCTGGAGCTGATCGAGTGAACGTAACCGCTTTGCTTCGTCCTCAGGCGGCAGCTCGAGCTGGATCTCGGCGATCTCGGCGTCGATACTCATCGGTTCATCGCTTTCTGCAGTGCTTCGGACATAGCTTCTGCTGACCCCTCAGAACTCTCGATGCGCCAGTCGGCCTCCTTGTCGTAGTCGAACCACACGAACCCGGCCACGCCAGACGACTTGTCCAGAAAACCGACGAGGTCGTTGATCCATGTCGGCTTGGATCCACCTTGTTCCGCGCTGCCCACCTCGGTGACGAGAATCGGCTTGTCCGAAGCGAACTGGCGGATCTGGTCGAATGACTCACCGAACAGAGCCTTCGGTGGCGTCCATTCACCGCCGGGAATCGAGGTGCCCCAGTTGTATCCGTCCACCCCGATGACGTCGACGACGTCAGCGCCGGGGTACCAGTCCGCGAGTTCCTCGCCGTCGAGGACCACATTGGGCGCCCAGATCCATCGCACGTTCTGCACGTTCTTGGTCGCGAAAATGCCTCGCACATGCCGCCACGCCTGTACGTAGGTTTGCGGAGAGGTGCCACCGGCCGGGCTCCACGGATACCAGGTGCCGTTCGGTTCGTGGGCGAAACGCAGGTAGACCGGCTGCCCCCAGGCCGCCAGTTCGTCGGCCCATCGATACAGGTAGTCATCGTGTGCTCCCGAGATGATGGAATCCATCGTGAAAGCCGACCGGTCGTAGCTGTCGCCGCCGAGATACCTCCATGGTTCCCATGTCACGATCGGATCTGCGCCCTTGCTGCGGACCGTGTCGAGACCTGAGATCGGCGGGATGGCGGTGAAGTCGGAGAAGGACAGCACGATGCTCGGTTGTTCGCCGACGAGGGTCGCGACCGCGGCCACCTCGTCTGTGGCGGCCAGACCACCGGGCGTACCTACGCCGAAACGCAGGCAGGAGTCCTCGGATTCATCGATGGACGTCGTGTCGACGACGCATGGGGATTCGGTAGAGCAGGCAGCAAGACCCGACGAAGCGAACAACACACTGCACAGCAACGCGGTCAACCGCCACGCCGGCAAAGAACGCATCTACCACCTCTGTCGATGATCACCACTCGCCGAGTGCGGCCACCCGGTCCACAGCCGCGTCCCTCCCCGAAAAAGACGTAACAGCCATTGTTCCTGATTTACCAGGATTGCGTATGACGAAACTCGGTCCCGGCCCGACCCACCGAAGGGCACGTCAACGACCGTCGTGAATCACCGGCGCGGTGCCGTGCGCAGCTCGACGGCGATCTCGGCGCCGAGTGCATGACCGGGGGCCAGCGGCAGGGAGTCGCCGCTCCAGAACCGGCCGGGGTCGAACCAATTCGGTTCTTTCTCGGTGGCGAGCAAACCCATTTCCTCATAGGTCATCGCGACCACTTCGGCACAGTACGCCGACTCCAGACCGACCTTCGATTGTTTTGTCCCACGTCTCGCGGCACGTCGCCGGTCCGCCGAACTTCGCACCTTGTCGTCGAGCACCGGCACCCCCCGGGTGACGTCACTCATCGTCGGAACGCGCCCCTTGAACCATCGGCCGGCGAGCCGGGCAGTCGTCGGGAACGCGGTGCCGTCCATTCGAGCGATCACCTTGAGCAGCAGATCTTCTTGTTCCCGGGCCGCATACGGCGTCAGCTGCCGGATCCAGCATCGCTGACCGTACTTCTGCATCCACTGCTCGGCGGCCTCACGGGCGTCGTTGAGTTGCACGCCTCGATGGTTGGTGCCGGTCCACATGTCGGTGAGTTTGTTGCCCAACTCGGCGTGCCACATCAACGGCGGCAGGTCGTCGAGCGCGACAGCCATCGCCACATGGTTCACCGGACTGTTGGTGAGGGTCTGGATGGCGCGGTCGGGACCCGACCGCCCCCGGAACAGCCACACATCGCCGGTCCGGGTCGAGTCGAGCGCCTCGTCGAGCGAGATGGCCGCAGGCCGCTGGGAATGCACACGCAGAGCCTAAACGCGCCACGTCGACCCCCGCAGCATCACGGCGCCGGTACGCTCTACCGGTGCGCAATGCCTGGAAGTGGATCGGTTTGGCCGGTGTCGTAGGTGTCGCCGCAAGCGGAGTCCTGGTGCGGCGGGACGTCCGCCAGCGCAACGCCTATACGGCCGACGACATCCGGGCCCGCCTGCACCAGCGGTACGAGGAAGCCGAGGGCACCGCCCCGGACCGGTGACGTCAGTTGCTGTGACGGTCAGGCGAAACGGGCGGCGAGAGCTTCGAGTGTGCCGGTGATGCCGGAGCCGTTCTTCTTCTCGAACCCGAATACCTCGATCATCTTGGGCGACTTCGCACTGCTGTAGTCGAACGTCTCGGTGACCTTCGTGGTGTCCGGGCCGAGCGACGTGAAGTCCCACCGCCACTTGTGACCCAGCGGATGCTGCCACTCCACCAGCTTGTCGTCCTCGAAGCCGGTCACGGTCGAGGTGATCTTGTACGGAAGTCCGTACTGCTTCATGCCGACGCTGAACTTCGCGCCCCGGCTCAGCCGATCGGGTCCTTTCACCGGAATGTCGCGGACTGTGCCCGATCCGTCGAGTTCGGGGTGCCGGTGAGGGTTGGCGACCAGGGCGAAGACCTCGGATACGGGTGCCTTCACCACCACCTGCCGGGCGATCTTGCGGGGGCCGGAATCGATTGTTGTCACAGTTGTATCTGCCATGGCGCCAACGTACGCCGCGACCGCTGGTCGATGTGAGTCGAACGCATTCTCAGAGCAGGTATTTCGTCCCGGTCTCACGTTCGGCGGCACGCCACAGTTCGCCGGCCAGGTCGTAGTCGCAGGCGGTGGACGATCGCCCGGACAGCACCGGCGACCCTTTCAGCGCCCAGAGCCCGTCCATCCCCACATAGCTGCCTGGTGGGATCGGTTCGGTCAGGCAGTTGAGCGTGGACGCTGCGCCGGCATCGATGTCATTGGCGACGAGGGTCGCTGCGGCCTTCACCACCTTGTGTACCGGACCCAGCCGGGGCTTGTTCGAGATGTTGGACGCCACCCAGCCAGGCTGACTGAGCATCGCCGTGGTGGGAGAACCACTGTGGCGCAACCTCTTGTCGAGTTCGAGGCCCCACAACATCACGGCCAGCTTGGACCGGGCATAAGCGCGGGGCGGCGACCACCGTGCCCTGCGCAGATGCAGGTCGTCGGGGTCGATGGTCGCCGATCGGTGAGCATCGGAGGCCACCAGGACGATCCGTTCACGAATCTGCGGCAGCAGCAGGTTGGTCAGGGCGAACGGCCCGAGGAAGTTGGTGCCGATGGCGGTCTCGAATCCGTCGCCGGTGTCAGCGCGTGTCGTCGGCACCATCCCGGCGTTGTTGATCAGGACGTCGATCGGCCCGTCGAGGTTCGCCGCGGCACCGCGCACCGACGAGAGGTCGGCGAGATCGAGTCGCACCACCTCGGTGTCGCCGCCGATCTCCACCGCGCGCCGAGCACCGAGTTCGGGATCCCGGACCGCCAGCACCACACGCGCCCCGGCGCCTGCGAGTGCTCGGGCGGTGGCGAATCCGACCCCGTTCGTGGCCCCGGTGACCACCACCCGTTTGCCCTTCACGACACCGAGCCGATCGGGTAGCCACCGTGTTGCCATGACGTCGACCGTATCTCGCAACACCACCGGCGGGCTTGGTTTGATCCCTGCGCCGACACACCGGGCCGACCGATACGGCACAGTGAATCCATGAGCGTGAACAACACGAGGGGCGCCGACGACCTCGGACGAAGCCCGGACACGGTCCGCCAGACCATCGTCGACCGTCTCGACGGTTTCGACCACGCCACCGCCGACCTCACCGAAGGCGTCCGGGCTGCCGCTGTTGCGATCGCGGTGACCAGTCGCGACGGCGAATACGGCATCTGGCTGACCAAACGTCCCTCGCGGATGCGCGAACACCCCAGCCAGTTCGCGCTCCCCGGCGGACGCCTCGAGGCCGGCGAAACCCACGCCGATGCAGCGTTACGCGAGATGCACGAAGAGCTCGGCGTCCACGTCGATCAGACACAGGTACTGGGCCGCCTGGACGACTACGCCACCCGATCGGGGTACGTGATGACCCCCATCGTGTGCTGGGCAGGGCCCGACCGCGAGACCAATCCGAACCCCGGTGAAGTGGCCCAACTGTTCTTCATCCCGATGTCCGACCTGATGGTGACGCCGCGGTTCATCAGCATCCCGGAATCTGACAAGCCGGTCATCCAGCTCCCGCTGGTGGGATCGCTGGTGCACGCACCCACGGCCGCAGTGATCTACCAATTCGCCGAAGTCGTGTTGGCAGGACGCCACACCCGGGTCGACGGGTTCGAGCAGCCGGTGTTCGCATGGCGTTGATCCGCGCGCCCAGAACTGGCTGTACCCCTCGTCACCATGAGGTTTCCGCACAGCACCGAAAGGGTAGGCGAACACCGTGACCGCACCGCTGAAGACTTCATCGTCCAGTTCGATCATCCGGGACCTGCCGAAGCCTGCCGGTCCTCTCTCGGCGGCGGTCGTCTCGGCGTTGTCCCGCGATCCCGAGACGTCCACGTCGTTGCTCACACTCGACGAGTCCGCCTACGACACCGAACCGTACGGTCGAGATCTCCAGCTGGCGTTGTACGTCTGTTACGAACTGCATTACCGCGGGTTCATCGGCGTCGACGACGCCTGGGAATGGAACCCTGAACTCCTTCGGCTGCGCGGCCGTCTGGAGAAGAAGTTCATGAACGCATTGCGCGCCGACGTGGAGCCGGGCGACAACGCCACCGCAGAAATCGAGGCGCTCTCCATCGAGACCCCGGACGGCAGCGGACCTTCGTACTACCTGTGCGACGTCGGGACGTGGCATCAGCTGCAGGAGTACTTCGTGCACCGCTCGGTGTACCACCTCAAAGAAGCCGATCCTCATGCATGGGCGATCCCCCGCCTCACGGGCCAGGCCAAAGCGTCGTTTGTGGCCGTCGAATTCGACGAGTTCGGTGGCGGTCGCGGCGAGAACGTCCACCAGCAGCTGTACGCCGACCTCCTCGATGCCGCCGGCCTCGACTCCGACTACCTCGCATACCTGGAAATCGTCCCCGGCGAATCCTTGGCGCTGGTCAACCTGATGTCGATGCTCGGACTACACCGATCGTTGCGGGGCGCGGTGGTCGGGCATTTCGCGGCCACCGAGATCACGTCCTCACCTGGTTCACGCCGGCTGGCGCAGGCTCTCGAGCGTCTCGACGCCCCAGACGAATGCATCCGGTTCTACCGCGAACACGTAGAGGCCGACGCCGTGCACGAGCAGGTCCTGCGCCACGAGGTGGTGGGTGACCTGCTGGCACGGGAGCCCCAACTCGAATCCGACGTGGTCTTCGGGATCCGCGCCTTCGACTTCCTCGAGGAGAAACTCGCGGCGCTGCTGATGAAGAGCTGGACCGAAGGAAA
Source organism: Williamsia sp. R60 (assembly GCF_054063855.1). NCBI lineage: Bacteria > Bacillati > Actinomycetota > Actinomycetes > Mycobacteriales > Nocardiaceae > Williamsia > Williamsia sp. R60. Next base: position 592,595 of record NZ_JBSSGR010000002.1, on the reverse strand, counting down.
GTGCTCGCTGCTCGAACCGATCAGCTGATCAGATCCGGTCCTCGCGGCGCACGATCTTCTTGCGGCCACGATGACTGGTGTCGCAGAGCGGGTATGTCTTGCTGCGCTTGCACGCGCACAGCGCGACCATGAACCGATCAGAGTTCACGGTGCTGCCGTCGGGCATCTCGATACTCACCGGTCCTTGAACCATGATGGGGCCGCCCTGCACCACCCGGATCACCCGGCGATCGCCGCCTCTTCCACTGTCAGGACCGGTTCCCTTGTCAGGAACTGTCATCGCCCACCGGCGGCCTTGTGCGCCCGGACGACCACGAGTTCCTCTTCGCGGCAACCGGGTTCGAGCATGCCCAAGGACTCGAGCCAGCGCGCATTCTGCATCAGGACGGGCCCGAACGGAATGCGTTCGCGGGCAACCACGTCGGCGTTGAGGCCGCCTGCACGCAGTTCGACCAGCGAACTTTCGGTGTCGGCGAACTCCGACTGGACGATCATGATCGTGCCGTCGTCGGCAAGCAAATCCGGGGCCGCGACGCACAGCGGGTCGAGCAACGTGCGGCCATCGCGGCCACCGTGCCATGAATGTGTCAGTCCCACAGTCGCTGTCGAGAGACGGTCTGCGGGTACGTAGGGCGGGTTCGAGACCACGAGATCGAACGGGCCGGCTTCGAGCGCCTCCTCCAGCGAACCGAGCCGTGCGTCCACGACAAGTCCCTGTGCCTCCGCGTTGTCGAGAGTGCACTGCACTGCCTTGGGCGAGATGTCGTACGCGACGACTTCGGCGGCACCGATCCGTGCGGCCGCGACGGCGAGCACACCACTGCCCGTGCACAGATCGAGCACCCGTCGCCCCTGCACCATTCCGAGACCGGCCATGGCCGCGAGCAGCAGTCGCGAGTCCTCCTGCGGCTTGTACACGCCGTTCGGCACCTCGATGGCCTCCAAGGCCGCCAAGGCCTCGTCGACAGGGTCCGACACGTAGTTCGCAAGCATCGGGACACCCCGAACTGGCAGCATTGTCATGTTGTGGGCCTTTGCGGTCTCGAGGCCGCCGACGCTGATCGCCGTGGCCGCCATGGGTCTCTTATGCCCCCTACCTGTGGGCGGTAAACACACCGTGCGCTTTGCCGTCCGAGCATATTGCCCCGAACGGCTCGACATTCCCGTTCCGGGGTGACGGGCAGCCACCGAGTCATCCGGGCGTTTGCCCACATCGGCCGTCGGGTACCTGCCCTGGGACAGCGCCACCTCCCCCAAGTGATGAAGGAACGCGATGAGAGTCGCCGACATAGCCGGCCTTCCGATACAGGCGGGCGCCGCTCTCCGGGGCGCTCGCCTTTTCCATCCCAATGGCGTACTGGCAACAGGCACCCTGACCAGGGTGGCCGCTGAGGGTGTCGGGTTGCCGATGGCCAACTGCGACGTGGTGGCCCGGGTATCCAAAGGTGTCGGGATACCCGGAACGGTTCCCGATGTGCTGGGCCTTGCCATCCGGATGCCGCCCCATCCAGGCGACCATGCGCCGTGGGACGTGCTGCTCGCCAGCGCCGCCGGCACCAATCCGGTCGCCAGGACCATCCCCTTCCCCGCTCGCGCCCTCGGAAGCGCCGTCCTCTCCTCTCTGCAGCCGCTGCATCACGACGGTGGGAGCTGGTGGCTCCGGGCAAGGGTCGCGCCGGAGACACCGCAGGCCAGCGTCTCCCTGGAAAACTTCCACAAACAGATCACCGGTGCCGGTCTGGTCTTCGACATCGAGCAGGCCCACGGCACGGGGTCTTTCGAGCCGCTCGCCCGGTTGACGCTCTCCGAACCTGCCGACGAGGCCGACTACCCGAACATCGGTTTCGATCCCACGGTGAACACCACCAGAGACGTTGATCCCGAACCCAACTGGCTATCAGGTACCCGTAAGCTCGCCTATCGTTACAGCCGCAAGGGGCGTGCCGCCGAAGGGTGAGGTGAGCACGGCAATCTGGTCGAGTCGCGAAGGGGCCGAAGAACATGTCGTTGGACCAGGAGAAGACCGGCACCTCGGAACATCGCCTCCCTGCGCTCGACCGCTTCTTCAAGATCACCGAGCGCAACTCGACACTCTCGCGAGAAATACGCGGTGGCCTGGTCACCTTCTTCACGATGGCCTACATCGTGGTGCTCAATCCGATCATCATCGGCGGGGTGCCGGGCAACTCCAAGAACACCGACGTCCTCGGTGATGTTCTCCCTCTGGCACAGGTTGCGGCGGTCACCGCGTTGGTCGCCGGCATCATGTCCATCATCTTCGGCCTGGTGGCGAACTACCCGTTCGCGATCGCAGCCGGTCTGGGCATCAACAGTCTGCTCGCGGTGTCGATCGCACCTCAGGTCACCTGGGCCGAGGCGATGGGGCTCGTTGTCATCGACGGCCTCATCATCGTGGCGCTGGCCGTCACCGGTTTCCGGACAGCGGTGTTCCGGGCCGTCCCTTCAGAACTGAAGGCCGCGATCGCGGCCGGCATCGGGTGCTTCATCGCCTTCATCGGTCTGGTGGATGCCGGCTTCGTCAAACGCATCCCCGATGCGGCGGGCACAACCGTGCCGGTGAGCCTGGGCATCGACAACTCCGTGGCCACCTGGCCGACCCTGATCTTCGTCTTCGGTGTGCTGCTCATGGGTGTCCTGGTGGTGCGCAAGGTGCGGGGCGGTCTGCTCATCGGCATCGTGATCACCACTGCGGTCGCCATGATCGTGCAGACCTTCGCCGACCTGGGGCCCTCGGTCACCGACACCAAGGGCTGGAATCTCAACGTGCCCGACTGGCCGTCATCCGTCGGAGGAATGCCCGACCTCGACCTCGTGGGCGACGTCGACCTCTTCGGCGCGTTCACCCGCATCGGCGTGCTCTCGGCGTCGGTTCTCGTGTTCGCACTGGTGCTCTCGAACTTCTTCGACGCCATGGGGACGATGACCGGCCTCGGCAAGGAGGCCGAGCTCGCGGACAAAGACGGCAATCTGCCGAACATCGGCAAGGCCCTTGTGGTCGAGGGCGCCGGGGCCATCGCCGGTGGCGCCGGGTCGGCATCGTCGAACACCGTGTTCGTCGAATCGGCGTCGGGCATCGCCGAAGGCGCCAGAACCGGTTTGGCGAACGTCGTGACCGGGGTCCTGTTCCTGGTTGCCATGTTCTTCACGCCGCTGTACTCGGTGGTGCCGCTCGAGGCCGCCGCACCCGCCCTGGTGGTGGTGGGCGCGTTGATGATCGCGCAGATCCGCACCGTCGATCTCACGCGGTTCGACTACGCGCTGCCCTGCTTCCTCACCATCGTGGTGATGCCGTTCACCTACTCGATCGCCAACGGCATCGGCGTCGGTTTCATCACCTGGGTGGTGCTCGCGTCCGCACGGGGCAAGATCCGGTCGATCCACCCCTTGCTCTGGCTGGTTGCCGCGCTGTTCGCCCTGTACTTCGCCAAGGAACCCATCGAGGCCCTCATCGGGTAGCTCTCCGTCGGCCGCGAGGCCGACATAGTTGGCAGCGGTAAACTATTTCCGATGCAACTCCCGGTGATGTTCTCGTCTCTCGGGGTACGGAACTACCGTCTCTGGGCCGGTGGCCAGGTGGTCTCGCTCGTCGGGACCTGGATGCAACGCATTGCCCAGGACTGGCTGGTCCTGGAACTGTCCGGTGGCAGCGGCGTTGCGGTCGGCATCGTCATGGCCTTGCAATTCGGTCCCACGGCCATCGTGTCGCTACCCGCCGGAGCACTGGCCGACCGGTTCGACAAACGCAAACTCCTCATCGCCACCCAGACCACCATCGCGTTGTGTGCCCTGATCCTCGGGGTACTCGATGTGGCGGGGATGGCGACACTGGCCTGGGTGTACATCCTCTCGTTCGCCTTGGGGTGCGTCTCGGCGATCGACGCGCCGATCCGGCAGTCGTTCACCATCGAGATGGTGGGCGCAGAGCAGTTGCCCAACGCCGTGGCACTCAACTCGCTGACGTTCAATCTCGCCCGGATCATCGGACCGGCCGTGGCCGGGCTCCTGATCACCTTGGTGGACACCGGCCCGGTCTTCCTCATCAATGCGGTCACCTCACTGGCGGTGTTGGCCGGATTGTTCGCGATGCGCACCTCGGAGCTGATCCGCTCCGCACGCGCCACCACGGACCGCTCGATCCGCAGCGGGGTGCGCTACGTGCGCCGCAACCGCCACCTCGTCGTGGTCCTCGCGACGGTGTTCGTCGTCTCCACCTTCGGCCTGAACTTCCCACTCTCGCTTGCGCTCTTGACCGCGAACACCTTCGAGGGAACTGCAGGCGGATACGGTCTGCTGTCCACGATGCTGGCCGTGGGCACACTCAGCGGAGCACTGGTGGCAGCCCGCCGGACGAAACCGGCACGGCTACGGCACTTTCTGGCCGGCGCACTCGCGTTCGGTGTCTTCGAGGTCGTCGTCGGTGTGATGCCGACCTTCTGGCTGGTGGCAGTGGTCCTCATCCCGGTCGGTGTCGCCAACATCATGTTCACCACCTCGGCGATGAACATCATGCAGCTGTCGGTCGATTCGCAGATGCGCGGCCGGGTGATGGGCATCTACATGCTCTGTTTCCTCGGCGGCACGCCGATCGGCAGCCCCTTGCTGGGCTGGCTCGCCCAGGTCACCGATCCGCGCGCACCACTGATCGTCGGTGGTGCGATCAGCGCGATCGCCGTGGCGGGATGCGGACTGCTGCTGATGCGCGCCGGTCACATGCGGCCTTCGCTCGACCACGGCCGGGTGGTGTTGTCCTCCCACGAGTGAGGCAGGCGTTCCACCAGCAAATTGCACACACGGTCGGCGTTCGGTGCCATTCTGGATGGATGATCGACATCGAACGACCCAAGATCGAAGGCTCCGTGGCGGTCGGTGAGGGACGCCGGATCGGGTTCGCCGAGTTCGGTTCCGCGACCGGCCGAGCTGTGTTCTGGCTCCACGGCACGCCAGGCGCCAGGCGGCAGATCCCGATCGAGGTCCGCGATCTCGGCGAAGCGGAGAACATCCGGATCATCGGTCTCGACCGGCCCGGCGTCGGGTCTTCGACCCCGTACAGCTACCCCAACGTGCTCGCCTTCGCCGACGATCTCGCCACCGTCGCCGACACCCTCGGCGTCGACGAGTTCGCGGTCATCGGCCTCTCCGGCGGCGGCCCCTACGCGTTGGGCGTGGCCCATGCGATGCCCGACCGAGTGGTCGTCGCCGGCGTACTCGGCGGCGTGGCACCCGCCGTCGGGCCCGACGCGATCGGTGGGGGCGCCATGGAACTGGGCAAGTTCCTCGCACCCCTGTTGCAGACTGCCGGGGCTCCGATCGGGCGGGTTGTCAGTTCGGTCGTGCGAGTGGCACGACCGGTTGCCGGGCCGGCCATCGGTCTCTACGGACGACTGTCCCCCGCTGCCGACCGCGAACTGCTTCAGCGCCCCGAGTTCAAAGCGATGTTCCTCGACGATCTCCTCAACGGCGGACGCCGCCAGATGGAGGCCCCGTTCGCCGATGTTGTTGTCTTCGCCCGCGATTGGGGATTCTCGGTCGGCGACGTGACCGTCCCGGTGCGTTGGTGGCACGGCGACCACGACCACATCATTCCGCACAAGCACGGCGAACACGTGGTGCATCTGCTGCCCGACGCCAAGATGTTCACCATGCCCGGTGAGAGCCATCTGGGCGGACTGGGCCTGGCGGTCGACATCCTCGGTGAGCTGATGGCGGTCTGGGATTCGGAGACCGCGCTCGACAAACGGTGAACGACGTAGGGTGGTCTCTGGCGCCGACCGGGCGTCCGCGAGCGGAACAGGAGTGCCGAATGTCCGACTGGGTGCACAAGATCAAACAAGAAGCCAAGGAGTTCGTGGCGTCCGCGGAGCAGGAGTTCACCGTCCTCGAGGGCGTTGACGGAGTGGACCCGATGGATCGTCGCGCCGGTGACCCCGAAGCCCACGCAGCGGAAAACGCGGCACCCTCGGACGAGCCCGAAGGCGCACCGAAGGCGGAGTGATCGGGCACCCGCCGAGCTCACACCGGGTACGGCAGGGTGTCACCTCCTCTCTGGTCGAGCATCACCGTCATCACCGATATCTCGTCCGACTGCGACTTCACCATCCCGACCGCCGCGCGCCGGATGGCGGGTTCCCCAGCGGTCCCGGCCGCTTCTGCGGCCATGTCGATCGCCCCCTGGTGGTGCCGAATCATCAACTGCAGGAACAAGATCTCGCTCTGCACATCGTCGGCCGACGACAACCGGGTCAGTTCGTCGCCACTGGCCATCCCCGGCATCGTCGGCACACCCGCGGCGTGCTGATGGCCACCCGCTTCCATCCAGCTCATCGGACGCGTCGCCTGCAGCGGTGCGTCGAGCATCTGTAACCAACCCTGCATCTCCCCGATCTCGCGCCACTGCGCCTGCTCGATCTGGGCCGCGAGCGCCCGGACATCCGGCTGCGCTGTCGGCGCCAGTAGGTCGCACATCATGAGGGCCTGCTGGTGATGTGCGGACATGTCTTGTGCAAAGCCCACGTCCACGGCGGTCGCCGAATGACCGGCCGCCTTCGACTCCGGACCTCCGCGGTCGACCATCAATCCCACGCCCAGCCCGACGACCAAGGCCACGACAACCGCGGTGATCAGCCACAGCCGTTGGCCGACATTGGCTTTCATCGGACCGGGTACACCGCCGGATCGAGCGCCAGGGCCATGAACCCGTTGTCCATGCAGGTCACCCAGAGCTGATCGCCGTGGAACTCCGGTGGTGACAGACACCAGTCGGCCGAGAGGTCGCCTCCGACGAGACGACTCTGATCGTTGATGATCCCGTCCACGGGGCTGTCACCCTGCAGCACTGCCCGGGCGACCGCCAGCGTGCCGATGATCGGCGGAGCCGCGATGGATCCGAGCAAGGCGTGCAGAGAGTTGCTCAACTCCCAGTTCTTGCCCGTCTGCGCGGGCGGGTTGAAGTACGCGATCTCGGCGATGTTGTCGGGGTCGCTGATGTCGAACACTCGGACGCCCGACTGGATCCACCCGCACGCCATCGCGGTCGGATCGACCGGACGATCCACCGAGCAGTAGTGGGCGTCGTAACCGAACGCGCCGTTGGCCGTGGTGCTCTGGGCCCACCTGTTGGCGTTCTCCGGCAGATTGATCGCCAACTTGATGGCGTTGCGCTGCTGCAGATTCGACGAGCGCGCCGCATCGAACAACTTGACGCCACCCGAACCGCCCTCGTCGACGCTGAAGACGTGCGGCTGCCCATCGTAGGTGACGTAGATGCTGTGTTGAGTGATCTGACCATCGGCCCAGAGCTTTTCCCCGACGTGCGGCATGAGTTCGGGCACAATCGTTCTCGGCGTGCGGTTCTGCACCGCCGAGACGTCGATCATCGTCAGTCCCAGAAGATTCGACAGATACATGGTGTTGCCGTCCGGCGAGAACCCGAGACCGTGGGCCTCGACACCCGTCACACCGGACCAGACCACCATCGGATCACGCGGATCGGTGATGTCGATGGCGCTGACGTAGCCGGGGGCAATGCCGGTGGCCCAGTAGGTGTTCCCGTCAGGCGAGAAGTCGCCCTCGTGGGTGGTGATCGGAATCGGCATCGACAGCTGGGACCCGGCGCCGGTGTTGAGCAACCGCGGGTGCGCGCAGTCGGTGGCGATGTCGTACACCGAGATGTAGCCGGCACCCTCGAGGATGCCCACCCCCGTGCCCACCAGGAGTCCACGTTCCTTGTTGACCTTCAACGACTCCCAGGTGCCGCCCACCATCGCCGGTTCGCTCAGCACATCCGTCATCCGCGGATTGGCCGGGTCGCTGACGTCGATCACCTGCACCCCGGGATTGGGTCCCAAGAAGTTGGTGGGGAAAGAAGAACCCGTGTACGAACAGTGACCGTAGGTGGCACTGACGATGCCGGCACCCTGCCCCTGATACTGACCGATCAGATCGATGTTGCAGTTGTATCCCTTGGTGCTGCGCCCGGACTTGCGGTCCGCCAAGGGCACCTCGCCCTGGATACCGGTCTCGACCTGATCCCCCGGTCGACAGTCCGCGACGTCCACCGCGGTCGGCCAGACGTCGATCAGGTCGTTGTACCCGGGCGGAGCGGCCGCCGAAGCCGGACCGACCGTAACCGTGGCCATCGCCAGGACCGCACCGAAGATCACCGCGATCCGGACCGCGCCTTTGTTTCCCGCCCATGCGCCCACAACAAGCCCCCTCCGGCTTCATTGCCGTGCTTCGCGGGAGCGTAACGCCGCTCGGCTGCGACGAGGTGCGCTTTCGGGATTTTTCTGCGGTGGTGGTCAGCCCACGGGCAGGCTGTTCACCGCATCGACGAGCTGGTCGGACGTGGTGGCCTTGTCCACGGCGGAGAGCTCGATGTACACGTCGGGCATACCGTCGACCGTCAGCGCCATCCATCGCGGTTCGTCCCCGCCGCCACCGCTGACCGCCCGCCCGTTCTGCCACGTTGTGCTGGTCACCCCGTCGAAGCCGCGGATGTCGTCCATCCGGCTCTCGAGTGCCTCGGGTGTGACATAGAAGTCGGTCCACAGGTCGTACTGCTCACCACCGGATTCCAGGACACAGCGGAATCCCGCCTTGATGAACTGCTCGCCCGATCCGTCGGGCCCGTCACCTTCCTCCGGCGGCACGGCATCCATGCGCGTCTCGCATCGCATGCCGTTGTAGCCCTGCTCGTCGGGTCCCGCCGGTAACAGCTCGGGTAACCGCTGGGCCGACTCCGCATACAGCCCCCACCCGGAGCCCACCTCGACCGACGCCGAGGCGCTCGGTTCGGACACGCGGCCCTTGTCGTCCACGGACCGCACCCGGTACTCCACCCGGTCGCCGCCTGAAGGAGCCACCGCCGAGATGTCGGTGAACTCGGTGGCCGGGCCCGAGTAGACCACCGCCTCACCGCGACTGAGCAGATAGGAATCGGCTCCCGACGCCGACTTCCAGCTGACTTTCACCACCGGCCCCTCGGCACTGGCCGTCACCGTCCCCGGACTCGACACCGAGTTGCCGGAACCCCGCACGAAGTAGGTGATGGTGAACGCGAGAACCAGCGCCACCACCCCAGCGACCACCAGCAGCGGCCATCCCCAGCGCTTCACAGCGGCAGCCTGTCCAGCAGGGCCACGGCGTCGGCGTCTTTGCCGCTCTCCATGGTGACGCTCAAGTCGTACACCTCACGATCGGTGTCGTCGAAGGCCAGGATCGCGGTACCCGCCCAGTCACTGGTCGGGCCGTTGCCCTGATAGAGGGTGCCGTCGGCGCCCTGATCGGTGGTCACCGATGACGTCTTCAGGTTGAGACTGTCCAGATACTCGTCGCGGACCTGGCGCGACGGGAACTGCCGCAGCTGCACTGTGTAGGTGGCAGCGGCGTCGCGGCAGAAGATGACGCCCGTCTTCGGGATCTCCGGGTCGACACTGCCCGTGCCGCCCCAGCACGCTTCTTGTCCGAAGGTGTCGGTGGACAACGGGCTCGGGCCGACGATCTCCCCGAACGTGGACGCCATCTGTTCCAGACCGTGCCACCGTTGCGCCACCGCAACCTCGTCACTCGCCGGGCTATAGGACGATTCATCCCGGTCACCCGATCGCGCCGACACCGTGTACGAGTACGTACCCGGCAACGGCATGGGTTGTGCATACTCGGTCTTATCCCCGACATAGATGACCGAATCACCCTGCCGCAGAACGTACTCGGACGCACCGTCCACCGCGGACCAACTGATGTCCACGGACTCTGCGGCCAGTTCGACGGCGGGCTTCTGCGGCGCGGCCAGCGCACTCCCGCCGCCGGCGACCAGCATGCCGGCGATCACACCGAGCACCAGCGCGAGCACCACCACCGGCCCGGCGAGCATCGCAGGGCGGGTGAACCAGGGACCGTTCGACGTCGGGGTCGCCGCGGATCCGGCGCCCGCGTAGGCCGGACGTTGTCCACTCGACGCCATCCCCGGGTATCCCTGGCCCGACCCTTGATACGGGGACGACTGATACGGGGACGAGTTCGGGCGTGACGACTGGCCCGGCGACGGATGACCGGGCGAGGACTGCCCCGGCGAAGAATGCTGAGGAGTGAAGTGCTGCGGTGACGAATGCTGGCCCGGTTGATAGGGATTCGACGGCACGGGCCCGGGCGTCGCGGCCGGAGGGAAGGTCACCGCAGCTGCCGACCGCGGGGCATTCGTCTGCGGCGTACCCGGTTTGACCGGGATGGGCACAAAAGCGCTCTGCGCGCGCGTGCTCTGCGGCGCCCCACCGCCTTGCAGCGCCTCCAGTGCGGCATCGGCCAGCTCGCGGGCGCTGTCGAAACGGTCAGCGGGTTTCTTGGCCATCGCCCTCGCGATCACCGAAGCCATCGCCGCCGGGACCGCGGGATTGACGGCGGCCGGGTTCGGCGGGGCGTTGAACATGTGCGCCGCCATCAGGCCTTGACTGGTGGGAGCATCGAAAGGTGCTGTCGCGGTGAGTAACTCGTAGAGCGTGCAGCCCAGCGCGTACACGTCGGCACGGTGGTCGATCTCCTCGCCGCCGATTTGTTCAGGGGCGCTGTACCGCAGCGTGCCCACCGTCATTCCCACCGACGTGAGACTGCTGTCGGTCTCCTGCGCCATCCGCGCGATGCCGAAGTCGGTGAGCTTCACCGCATCCGGGTTCATCGGATCGGAACCTGGCGTGATCAGGATGTTCCCGGGCTTGACGTCGCGGTGCAGCAGCCCCTTGCGGTGCGCGTAGTCCAGTCCGTCGGCGACCTCGGAGATGATCTGCACCGCAAGTCGCGGATGCAGCGGGCCGTCGATCAACATGTGCGCCGCGTCGGTACCCGACACGAACTCCATCGCAATCCACAGCTGACCCTCGTGAGTACCCCGGTCCAGCACGTTCACGAGGTTCGGATGACTGAGTGGGGCGACCAGGTCCGCTTCCCGCTCGAACCGAGCCCGGGTGTCGGGGTCACTGCCGTAGGTGTTGTTCAGCAACTTGATGGCATCGGATCTGGGCAACCGGGGGTGCTGGGCCTTGTACACCTCACCCATCCCGCCGCGGCCGAGCAGCTCCAGAATTTGATAGCCACCGATGTAGGAACCGATCGCCACGCCCATCTCATGCCCTTCCACCTCTCACCCACGGTCGGTGAGCTGAGCAGATAGTAGCCACCACCGGCTGGGGCGGACCAGATCTCGGAGCCCGATTACACCGTCTGACCGATCACGCCAAAACAGCCCGCGTGACACGGTTCGGCAAATACGCTCAGCGCCATGAAATCTGACGTTGTCCGGGTACTGGTCTGTGTCGCGGCGGTGGGCGCCGCGGTGTCTGTGGGCGCGGGTGCCGCTTCCGCCGCCCCCACCGAGACATGCACTGCGGCCGATCGGGTGGCCGGCGCCCAGACCTACCTCGATGCGCTCGTCGACCCCTCGTACGCCTACGACGTCCCCCTTGCCGACGACGTGGTCCGATTCGAGAACGGGCTGCAGACCGGGTTCTCCGGCGATGTGATGAAGGCCGAACTCGCTCTGCATCTGCAGTACAGCGGCATCACCTCGCTGGACAACGAACAGTGGTCGGGCAGCGGCGACTCGGTCCGGGTGATCTACGACCTCGAATACGGAGTCGGCGACCTCAATCTGGCCGATGCCACCGTGGACGAGACCTTCCGGTTCAACGCCGATTGCCTGATCCAGCGCATCGACGCGACCATCACCATCGCCCCCGGTGACGGATTCTGATGGGGCGCTTTCGTCGCGCCGAACTCGAGAGCGAGTTCGCCAGGTTCGAGAAGATGGTCGAGCAGGTTGCCGAAACCCACGACTGGAACCCCTGGGCCGAGCAGTTCACCGACGATGCCGACTACGTCGAACACGCCATGGGCACCTTCAAGGGGCGCGAAGAGATCCGCACCTGGGTGATCAAGACCATGGGCCGATTCCCGGGTAGTCACATGGTCGCCTTCCCGGCACTGTGGCATGTGATCGACGAGGAGACCGACCGGGTGATCTGTGAGATCGACAATCCCCTACGCGACCCCGGCGACGGTTCGTTGTTCACGGCCACCAACATCACGATCCTCACGTACGCAGGCGACGGGCTGTGGTCCAAGGAAGAAGACGTCTACAACCCCCTGGAGTTTGCTCAGGCAGCCAAAGCCTGGTGTCATAAGGCGCAGGAGCTGGGGAACCTGACCGACGAGGCCGGGCGATGGCTCGACACGGTGGGCAAGTACTTCTGAAGGATCGCTCGCCACCAATAATGGATTGGTAGTTCAGTTTTTCTGGGCGGATCCGCATCACGTCAGTAAGATGCACCACACACGGGGATGATCGGCGCACCCAGTTCGAGCAGTAACCAGGCCACCACTGACCAGCATCGATTCAGTGGCGCGAGGGTTTCGACACACCTTTGCGCCGGCGCGAAGAACTTGGGTGGCGGTAGTGCGTTCCCGTAGCCTGGACCCTTATCACGCCTAGCCGTTCTTGGAGGAATAACTAATGGCCCGCGAGTTGACTCAACTGGAGCTCTTGAAAGAACTGGAGCCGGTGGCCGAGGAAAACGTCAATCGCCATCTGCGCCTTGCCAAGGACTGGAACCCGCATGACTACGTCCCCTGGGACGAAGGTCAGAACTTCGCGGCTCTCGGTGGTGTCGACTGGGATCCGGAGCAGTCGAGGCTCGACGACGTGGCCAAGGCCGCGATGGTCACCAACCTCCTGACCGAGGACAACCTGCCGTCCTATCACCGCGAGATCGCGGAGAATTTCTCGATGGACGACGCGTGGGGCCATTGGGTCGGACGCTGGACCGCCGAAGAGAACCGCCACGGCATCGCGATGCGCGACTACCTCGTGGTCACCCGCGGCGTCGACCCCGTCGCGCTCGAAGAAGCCCGCATGATCCACATGACCAACGGCTTCTCCTCACTCGCCACCGCGGGTGCACGCGCCGAGGAGCTCGGAGAGACCAGCGCAGGACTGCTGCGCTCGGTGGCGTATGTGACCTTCCAGGAACTCGCGACACGTGTGTCGCACCGCAACACCGGCAAGGCGTGCAACGACCCGATCGCCGACCGCATGCTCCAGCGCATCGCCGCCGACGAGAACCTGCACATGGTGTTCTACCGCAACATCTGCGGCGCCGGCCTCGACATCTCGCCCGACCAGACCATCCGAGCGATCTACGAAGTGGTCTCCAACTTCCAGATGCCCGGCCTCGGCATGCCGAACTTCCGTCGCAACGGCGTCCTCATGGCCAAGCACGGCATCTACGACCTGCGTCAGCACCTCGAAGAGGTCATCCAGCCCGTTCTGCGCAAGTGGAACATCTTCGAGCGCGAGGACTTCAGCGCCGAGGGCGAGAAGACCCGTGAAGAGCTGGCCGCGTTCCTCGACAAGCTGGCCGCAGACACCATCAAGTTCGAAGAGATGCGTGACCGCGCGCTCGCTCGCGAAGCGGCCAAGCGCGAAAAGGCCCGCGCCGCCTCCTAGCGGCGACTTCTCGGAAAGGCCACACCCTGACCGCCCTGCTGCCAGACACTCGCACCACCCCGGCACTGTCCATCGGATCCATCGAGCTCTCCAGCCCGGTGGTCCTGGCTCCGATGGCCGGGGTGACCAACGTTGCCTTCCGCACGCTGTGCCGCGAACTCGAGCTCGCCCGGACCGGGACCGTTGCCGGTCTCTACGTCTGTGAGATGGTCACCGCACGCGCTCTTGTGGAGCGCCACCCGGTGACCATGCACATGACCACGTTCGCCCCGGAAGAGAACCCTCGGTCGATGCAGCTCTACACGGTCGATCCCGAGTACACCTATGCCGCGGCCAAGATGATCGTCGACGAGAACCTCGCCGACCACATCGACATGAACTTCGGCTGCCCGGTGCCGAAGGTGACACGCAAGGGCGGCGGCTCGGCCATCCCCTACAAGCGCCGCCTGTTCGCCAACATCGTCGCCGCTGCTGTCCGCGCCACCGAGGGCACCGACATCCCCGTCACCGTCAAGTTCCGCATCGGAATCGACGACGAACACCACACCCACCTCGACGCCGGTCGGATCGCCGCCGCTGAGGGCGCGAAAGCTGTTGCGCTGCATGCTCGCACGGCCTCGCAACGCTATTCCGGGAGCGCCGACTGGGACGAGATCGCACGCCTCAAGGAGCACGTCACCGACGTGCCCGTCCTCGGCAACGGCGACATCTTCGAGCCCGCCGACGCCACCCGGATGATGAATCAGACCGGCTGCGACGGCGTGGTCATCGGTCGCGGATGCCTCGGCCGGCCATGGCTGTTCTCCGAACTGAGCGCCGAACTGAACGGACTACCCACCCCGGCGGCCCCCACGCTCGGCGAAGTGGCGCAGATCATCGTCCGGCACGGACAGCTGCTCGCCGACCACCACGGCGAGTTCAAGGGCATGCGGGAAATCCGCAAGCACGTTGCCTGGTATCTGCGCGGTTTCCCCGTCGGCTCGGAGTTGCGCCGCGACATGGCCTTGGTCGAAACCGTCGATCAACTTGCCGACATGGTGGGCCAATTACCCGCTGACGTGCCCTTTCCTCGCGACGGCCACGGTCCTCGCGGACGGCAGGGGTCGCCGTCGGCCGTGGCCCTCCCCCACGGCTGGCTCGACGACCCGGACGACGACTGCGTTCCCGACGGCGCCGAGGTCATGCATTCCGGCGGATAGCACGCCCAGTAGAAATACCGGATCCGGAAACCTCGGTTTCACGCTGTCGGACTCGAACACAAGAACAACGGCCGACGAACGCTCGGCAACAAGGCACATACAGGTTCGGCCAGTATCATCGTGAACGCGCCTGCCCGGCCGACATGTTTTTCGACGGGCCTGAGATACAGCCCGGTGCCCAGAAGTCCGAAGGAACATGAGTGAGCAGCGACGACGAGCTCCGGGGACGCACACCCTCCGAACGCCGCGATCTGATCCGCCGCCAGCTCGGCGCGCCGTCGGATGAGGTACTCCGTGAACCCCCCGCTCGAGAACTGCCCCGCGACGCCGCGGGCCGATTGACGGTCCAGGAACTCCTCAACCGGATGAATGCCGCCGGCTCGTCCGGACGCGCCGCACCACCCCCTTCGTCTCGAGCCGCATCCGACGGGCCGTCGCAGCCCCCAGCCGGCGAACCCCGATCCTCGACAGACCGTTCCTCGTCACCTCCGTCCGACGGACCGTCGGTTCCGCCGCCGCGCCCACGCCGCGTCCGCCCTGCCGATGCCCCCACCGAGACCATCAGCCGTGCGGTGGATCCGGGCCCGCCGTCCGATCCCAACCCACTCGGTAGCCGCACTCCGGCCGGTGGGCCGCCCTCCCCGCCTGCGAACCTGCCGGGCACGTCGGGCCATCCCTTCGCGCGCACCGACCCCCCGCAACGGGGCGACGACGACTCTCAGACAGAGGTCATCCCGGCCGCCAAGGACGACCCACCCGTCTTCCTGTCCGCCGATCCCGAGCCGGAGCCGGACCCCTCGCACGACAGCGTGGCCGACCGCGTTCAGCCGGCGGTGGTTCCCGAATCCGGTGCGGGTACGGCCCGCGGCCGCAGACATGCCGCGGCGCCCAAAGGACGCGACCGAGCCGCGCTGACCAGGAATGCCCAGATGGGTGGGCGCGTCCTCCTCGCCCTCGCCTGCGTCATGACACTCCTGGGCACGGGCGCGGTGTGGGGCTACCAGAAGGTCAAAGACGGCAACTGGAACATCGTCGATGCCGTCAACCCGGACAACAGCGAGATCCGCGGCAAAGAACTGCAGACCGGCGACGAAACCTACCTGATCGTCGGCACCGACACCCGGTCGGGAAAGAACGGGCAGATCGGCGCCGGTACCACCGAAGACGCCGGCGGTGCCAGGTCGGACACGGTGATCCTCGTGAACATCCCGGCCGACCGCAGCCGCGTGGTCGCGGTGAGTTTCCCGCGGGACCTGCAGATCAACCGCCCCGAGTGCACAACCTGGGACAACGACAAGGGCGAATACACCGGCCAGATCGTGCCCGCCGAGACGGGCGCCAAGCTCAACACCGCCTATGGCGACGGCGGCCCCAAGTGCATCGTCGACACACTCACCGCGATCAGCGGCCTGAACATCAACCACTTCATCGCGATGGACTTCTCGGGTTTCGAGAAGGTCGTGAACAAGATCGGCGGTGTCGAGGTCTGCTCGCCGGTGCCGCTCAACGACTTCGAGCTGGGCCCCATCCTCACCAAGCCCGGTAAGCAGAAGATCCGCGGTAAAGCTGCCCTCAACTACGTACGCGCCCGCACCATCGACACCGAGGGCAACGGTGACTACGGGCGCATCAAACGCCAACAGCTGTTCCTCTCGTCGCTGCTGCGCGGAGCGCTCTCCAGCAAGGTCTTGTCCAATCCAGCAACGCTCAACGGCATCGTCGACACCTTCATCCAGAACAGCTTCGTCGATCAGGTGAACACCGACGACCTGCTCCAATTGGCCCAGTCGATGCAGGGGCTCGACGCCGGCCGCGTCACCTTCCTCACTGTCCCCACCTCGGGCACGGCCGAAGACGGCTCGGGCAACGAGATCCCCCGCGATGCCGACATCCGCGCGATCTTCGACGCGATCATCAACGACGAACCGCTGCCCGGGGAGAAAGAAGAGAAACCGGTCGGAACAACAACCAGCACAACAACTTCTCCGACACCCTCGCGGCCGGCAGACGTCACCGTCAGCGCGCTCGATCCGTATTCGGTGAGCATGCGGGTGCTTAACGGCACCGGTACCGCCGGAGTCGCCACCGGCATCGCCGAGAGTCTGGCCAATCAGGGCTTCAGCGTCCAGGGTGTTGCCGATGCCTCCGAGAACCGCACCGACACCGTCGTCCGGTACGGCGAGGGGCAACAGGCTGCGGCGGCCACGGTTGCACAGTTGTTCCCCGGGGCGAGCATCCAGGCGGACAACACCGTGCAGTCGGGCATCGAGGTCATCGTCGGCAGCGACTACAGCGGCAACCTGGGGTCGCCGGCTCTCGCCGGGGGCCAGATCACCGTCGCCGAACTACCTCGCGAGTCGGGAACAGACGAGTTGCCCAACGACCTCACGGTCACGAACGCTGCGGATACGACCTGCGCATAAGTCGGGCCGGCGACGCCGACATCGAGCCTGTGCCACTCGTTCATTCGTAGTTCACCACCTGACCACCATTCCCACCGATCGTGGCAGTACCGTTGGCTCATGCGTAGTGCCTACATTGAGCAGATGGCCGAACTCAACGGAGTTCTGGGACAAATGTGTGCGTTGGCCGGGATTGCGATGGAGCGATCCACCCAAGCCCTGCTCCAAGCCGATCTCGCGGTCGCCGAGTCGGTGATCAGTGACCACGAGCAATTGACCCAGCTGTCGACGCAAGCCGAAGAACGGGCGTTCGCCCTCCTCGCGTTGCAGGCGCCGGTCGCCGGCGATCTGCGTTCGATCGTGAGTGGATTCCAGATCGTCGCCGACATCGACCGCATGGGTGCGCTTGCGCTGCACGTCGCCAAGGTCGCTCGCCGTCGCCACCCCGCCAAAGCGCTGCCCGAAGAGGTCAACGGCTACTTCGCCGAAATGGGCCGGCTCGCCATCACCATGGCGACCAACGCGCGTGAGGTCCTCACCAGCCAGAACCCCGAGGACGCGCTGAAGCTGCAGGACGACGACGACGCGATGGACGACCTCCACCGCCACCTGTTCACGGTGCTGATGGACCGCGAGTGGCGTCACGGCGTCGCTGCCGCAGTGGACGTCACGTTGCTCGGCCGGTACTACGAGCGCTTCTCCGACCACGCTGTGCTGATCGGACGTCGCGTGGTGTTCCAGGCGACGGGGCAGACCCCGGAGCAGTTCACCGAGGTCTAGCGGCTCCTACCGGGGTGCGGTGCGTCGCACCTCGGAGATCCGGTCGGCCAGTTCTGCAGCCGTCCTGAACCGATCGCTGTGCGGAGCAAGGCATTCCGACACCAGGTCGCGTTCAGCCGGTGAAAGTGTCGGACTGATCCTGGGTTTGGTGGACTGGACCGTCCTGATCGCCACCAGCGGCTGCATGTCGGGCAGTTCACCGTAGAGGCCTTCACCGGTCAGCGTGCGGTGGATCGTCGCTCCCAGAGCCCAGATATCCGTTGCCCGCGAAGGTGTTTGGCCGACAAGAGTGTCGGGGTCGGCGTACTCGAGGGACGCGGACGACCCGGTGCCGCTGACCGCGGTCGCCGCGGTGATCACCCGGGCCAGACCGAGATCGGACAACACCCCGGCCGGCGACGCCGTGGTACCAGCGCGATCACCTCCAGCGATCAACACATTCGCCGGTTTGATGTCGGAGTGGACCAACCCGGCCTCGTGCATGTCGTGCGCCCCCCTGGCCGCGCACTCGAGCACGGCGAGCGCCTGGTCACGCTGCAGCGGCATCGATGGGGCAGCCATCGACCCACCCGGGAAGTAGTCCATCGCGTACATGAACAGGTCACCCAGTGCCGCTTCGTACAGATGCACCAGGTGTGGGGACCGTACGGCGGCGAAGCTGCGGAGTTCGCGCACACCGCGATGGAAGGCGTCCTCACCGCAGGGGTTCGAAAAGACCTTCAGCGCAACGTGTTCGACATCCAGCTGCAGCCTGGCCGGGGGCACCGCCAGATAACACGTACCGTGGCTGCCCGCACCGAGCGCCCGGACTGTCCGGTAATCGGCGATCGCCGGGGGCAGCCGACGTGCGTCGGTTCCCGATATCGGGTCAACGAACATCGCTGATCCTCCCGTGCGGCGCCTCGAACAGCAACGAGCGACTTCCCACTCGCAGTTCGGATCCCGGATACAACACCGCTTCCTGGCCGCGGCGCAACGTGATCCAGCCAGGCGCGCGCGGCAACCGGACATGCGTCCCGTTCACCGAGCCGGCATCCACCACCCGGACATCCCAATCCACCAGTCGCAGTTCACAATGCGCGCGCGACATCGACCCCGAGGTGTCGTTGATGCGAATGGGGTCCAGTGGTCCGATGCCCGCACTAGCGACACCACCCCTGGCTGCGACCATCGGCTCGGGGTCACGTCCGATCATCAGATCGCCGGCCACCACATAGGTGGTGCCGTCGTCGATGACGAGTAGCCCCAGCGGCGGTCGCGGACCCTGCACCATCGCCCCCGTCATCCGGTTGATCCGAATACCGCACCGGGTACAGACCGGCGACCGCGGATCGTTGATGTGACCGTTCTGGCACAGCAGCCCCTGGATCTGCACCTGCTGTTCGCGCGCCGATACCTTCGGATCAGATGGGCGCACAGGACGATTCGCGACATCGGTCGGCGCAGATGCCAGTGCGGCATCGGCCGGTCCGACAACGTCACGCGGCGGGACCAGTGTCGGCTCGGCGATGCCCCGCCGAACCGAGGCAGCTCTGCGCCGGCCACCGACGATCGGCAACGGTGCCCGCCCGGCGGCGGAGTGGTTGTCGAAGTCGTCCAGCCTCACCGAGAGTGCCGGTGGCAGCAAAGGCGTTTCGGTTACCGCCATCGCGGTGTCGACGAGTTCGGGACTCACCACCACCGGGACACCCGTGGGCTCGTGGGCAGTAGACGGCATCGGCGTCGCTGCCGGTACGGCATATACCGAACTGTCGGTGGAAGGCGAGGCCGATGGCCACAACACCACGCCGGCACCAGGTGCCGCACCTTTTTCGAGAGAGAAGATCTCCGACGGGGCCAGACCGCCCGACCCGATCGGTCCACCGCCCAGCGGATCGTCCTCGTCGATGGTCAGGGCCACCGCGAACACACTGCTCGGATAGCTGCGCTGTACCAGGAAACCGGCGTCTGCTCCCCTGATGACCTCCGGGGTGGCGAACTCGGTGACGTAGACCCTCGCACTCGCGGCACCGTAGACGAAGACCTCCAGACCCCCGTGCCGGTCGGTGGAGACCACCGCGAAGTCCGGGCTGCTGTCCTCGTTGGCCAGCAACCACTTGGTCAGCGACCGAAGCCGCGACCCGTCGACGCGGCCGGCCTGTTCAAGCGGTTCGGTGGCGAGATGCGCCAGATCTGTCAGCGTTGCGCTGCTCCGGATCGGGTCGGCGTCGATGAGCAGGAGCGACGGTCCGCGGCGGAGCACGATGCCACGGCCAGGCAGCACACTCACCGGATGTTTTGCCGTCACGGGGACCATTCTGACAAGGAAACGGCCCCATGCGGAAACATGGGGCCGTTTTCTTCGGGTACCTGCGAGGATCAGCCGAAACGGCCGGAGATGTAGTCTTCCGTCGCCTTCTGCGTCGGGTTGGAGAACATCGTCTCGGTGTCACTGAGCTCGACCAGCTGTCCGGGCTGGCCGACGGCCGCCAGGTTGAAGAACGCGGTCTGGTCGCTGACGCGGGCAGCCTGCTGCATGTTGTGCGTCACGATCACCACCGTGTAGTCCTTCTTGAGTTCGGTGATCAGGTCCTCGATCGCGAGCGTCGAGATGGGGTCGAGTGCCGAACACGGCTCGTCCATCAGGAGCACGTCAGGCGACACCGCGATCGCACGCGCGATGCACAGACGCTGCTGCTGACCACCGGAGAGGCCACCGCCGGGCTTGTTCAGCCGGTCCTTGACCTCTTCCCAGAGGTTCGCTCCGCGCAGGCTGCGCTCGGCGGTCTCGTCGAGCACCTTCTTGTCGCGCACACCCTGCAGTCGCAGCCCGGCTACCACGTTGTCCTTGATCGACATCGTCGGGAACGGGTTGGGGCGCTGGAACACCATGCCGATCGTGGAGCGGACCGACACCGGGTCGATGCCCTTGCCGTAGATGTCGTCGCCGTCGAGCAGGACCTTGCCCTCGACACGAGCACCGGGGGTCACCTCGTGCATGCGGTTGAGCGTGCGCAGCACGGTGGACTTACCGCAGCCGGAAGGGCCGATGAACGCCGTGACGCAGCGGGGCGGCACTTCCAGGCTCACGTCCTTGACGGCGTGAAAGGCGCTGTAGTAGATGTTCAGATCTTTGAGGTCGAGTCTTTTTGCCATTGCCTTATCTCATTTCGTCTTCGGCGCGAGCAGTTTAGAAGCCAGCGCCGCGAGTGCATTCGCCAGCGCGATCACGATGACCAGGGTCAGCGCTGCACCCCAGACGCGGTATTCCCCGGCGGGATTGGGGTTTGCCAACTGGTTGTAGATGAACAACGGCAGCGACGTCATGTTGTTCTGGAACGGGTCGTAGTTCACCGAAGCGGTGTACCCCACCAGGATCAGCACCGGGGCAGTCTCACCCATGATTCGCGCGGTGGCGAGGAACACTCCGGAGATGATTCCCGACATCGCCGTCGGGACAACAATTTTCACGATGGTCTTGGACTTGCTGATGCCCAGCGCGTACGAGGCCTCACGCAACTCGTCGGGGACGAGCTTGAGCATCTCCTCGGTGGAGCGAACAACCACCGGGAGCATCAGCAGCACAAGTGCCAGGCTGACCGCGAAGCCGCTCTGCGGCAGACCGAACGTGGTCACCCACACGGTGAAGATGAACAGCGCCGCGACGATCGACGGGACGCCGGCGAGGATGTCCACCATGAACGAGGTGGGCTTGACCAGCTTGCTGTTCGGATACTCCACCAACATGATCGCGGCCATGATGCCGATCGGGACGGCGATCACGGCGGCGATCAATGCCGTGAGGATCGTGCCCAGGATCGCGTGTCCGACACCGCCGGAGAAGCTCGTCGGCCCGATCAGGAACTGGTCGCCCGACCACCACTCCGGCTTGATGATCGCTTCGAAACCCTTGCTGATGACGGTGAAGAGCACCATCACCAGGGGAATCATCGCGATCAAGAAGCACAGGGTGAAAACGATTGTGGCCGACTGGTTCTTGAGGCGCCGGGCCGGCGAGACCGGCTTGTACAGACTGCCGGCCTTGACCGGGCTGCTGCCATCGATGGTTGAGGTGCTCATCCGTTTACCTTTCCGCCGGAGAGAACCCGGGCGATGGCATTGACCACGAAGGTCAGCAAGAACAGCACCAAACCTGCGGCGATGTACGCGCCGGTCGGCAGGGGCTGGTTGAACTCGCCTGCGCCAGAGGCGATCTTGGAGGCGAATGTGTATCCACCATCGAAGAGGCTGAACCCGGACGTCGATGTCGCGGCCCGCAGGATGATGAGGACGGCAACCGTCTCACCGAGTGCGCGACCGAGCGCGAGCATCGACGCCGCGATCATTCCACTACGTGCGTAGGGGAATGAGGTCATCCGCAGCATCTCCCACTTCGTCGCGCCCAGTGCCAGGGCCGCTTCCTTGTGTAGGACAGGTGTCTGCTGCAGCACCTCACGCGAGATCGACGTGATGATCGGAAGGATCATGATCGCCAGCACGATTCCCGCGGTGAAGATCGTTCCACTCGAGACGTTGCCGTCGGCGAAGAGGAAGAACCATCCGAGGTTGCTGTTGAGGAAGTCGGCGACCGGCTGGAGCTTGGGTCCGAGAACCGCCATGCCCCACAGGCCGAAGATGATCGACGGCACTGCGGCAAGCAGGTCGACGACGGCGCCGAGCGGTCGGGACAACCGCGCCGGTGCATACGACACAAGGAATGTCGCGATACCGATGGCGATGGGCACCGCCAACGCCAGGGCGAACACCGAGCTCAGAACCGTGACCTTGAGCAGGTCGAGGATTCCGAACCGGAGGTTCAGGGCGTTGGTGGTGTCCCACACCGAACTCGTCAAGAAGTTGACGTTGTCCACTCTCAATGAGGGGATGGCCTCGAAGAGTAGGTTCAGTGCGATCAACAGGATCACCAGGCAGACGAAGCCACCGGCTGTCAAAGCCAGCACCTTGAACGCCTGATCGTAGAACCGACTCCGATTTTGTCGGGAGTTCGACTTCAGATCCGATTGACTGTCCGAAGGCTCGGGAGCTGATGCACTTGGGCTCACCGCGCCTACTTTGTCAGATTGCCCGACCGCGTCATGCACCGTCATCGCTTTCCTGCCCTAACTTATGAGAGAGATCAGTCACTGAATGGAATCGATGGCTGTGTTCAGTTGAGTGCTGAAGCCCTCGGGGATCGGGATGTATCCCTCGGCCTCGAGTGAGCTCTGCACGTCGGTGCTCGCAGCGACCTTGAGGAACGACTTCACGGCCTGGCCGGTGGCATCGTCCGAGTAGTTGCTGCAGACGATTTCGTAGGTGGCCAGCACGATCGGGTAGGCACCTGCGACGGACGGCTTGTAGAAGCTCGAGGTGTCGAGGACCAGGTTGTTCGAGCCCGGGTTCTTCAGCGTTGCACCGTCGATGGTCTTGCCCACGGTCTCGACCGAGAGGGGCACGGCCTCAGGACCGGCCGAGGTGATGATGTTGGCGATGCTCAGGCCCTGGTTGGTGGCGTAGGACCACTCGTTGTAGGTGATCGATCCGGGCGAGTTCTTGATGGCGGCCGAGGTGCCCTCGTTGCCCTTCGCGCCCTCACCGACACCGCCGGCGAACGACTTGCCCGCACCCTGGGTCCAGGTGCCATCCGATGCGGCTTCCAGGTACTTCTGGAAGTTGTCGGTGGTGCCGGACTCATCCGAGCGGAAGATCACGATGATGTCCTGGCCGGGCAGGGACACGCCGGAGTTCTCGGCGGCGATTGCCGGATCGTTCCACTTCTTGATGGTGCCGTTGAAGATCTTGCCGAGGGTGGGGCCCGACAGGTTGACCGCGTCGACGCCGTCGAGGTTGTAGGTGACGGCGATGGGGCCGAAGACCAGGGGAAGGTTCCATGCCTCGGACCCGCAGGTGGTCGCCGCGGCGGTTACTTCGTCTTCCTTCAGCGGCGAGTCGCTGCCACCGAAGTTGGTGAGGCCGCCGGTGAACTCTTTGACGCCGGCGCCGGAGCCGTTGGAGTTGTAGTCGATGGTCTTGCCCTCGCACGTGGTGGCGTAGGAGTTGGCGAACAGGGTCATGGCGTTGGCCTGCGCACTCGATCCACTGGCCTTCAGATTCGCCTGGCCTTCACATGTGACGCCTTCGACCTTCTTGGCCGTGTCGGAGTCTGACGCGGAGTTTCCACACGCCGAGATCAGCAGCGTTGAGGCAGCAAACACGCCCAGGATTGCTCCACTGTTTTTCAAGTTCACCTGAAGAAGTCCTTCGATTCGTGCATCGGCAGTCTGCTCGACACAGGTCGCAATGATTCACAGGCAGCCACGACGCCGTAGCGCATCGCGTCCTGCTGCGGTTTGGAAGCTACAGAGCGAGAATGAAGCGATACCCCTGGAGAGGTGAACGAGAGGTGAACAGCCATGGTGACGAATCGGACATTGCCCCGGGCCGACGCCCAGGTCGGCACTCAGCCGTATGCGACGTCGATCGCGAACTGGGTGAACCCCAGTTTGGCGTAGGTGTTGAGCGCAGCCTTGTTGTCGCCCTCGACGTAGAGTTCGACCTCCGCGAGGCCACGCTGCTGGAGATGGTGCAGGCCGGCCAGGGTGAGCAATCGTCCCAGACCTCGTCCCTGGGCGGTGGCGTCGACGCCGACGATGTACACCTCCCCCAGTGCGGGGGTGTCACCCTCGGCAGGGTGCACCTTTGTCCAGTGGAAGCCCAGCAGGGTGTGAGGATCGGACGCATCGAACACGAGGAACAACCCCGCGGGGTCAAACCAGTCGGCGCCCGTACGCGCGGTGATCTCGTCGGTGCTCCAACCGCCCTGCTCCGGATGCCACTCGAAGGCCACGTTGTTGACCCTCAAGATCTCCGCGTCGTCCGAGGGCCCCGCGTACGTTCGCAGAACAAGGTCGTCGGGCACGGTGAGCGACGGGAGTTCGGCCCCGGCCAGAGGCCGTCGCAACTGCAGCAGCTCGCGCCGGGCAGTGAGTCCCAGTGAAGCCGCGAGCGCCTGCGCGGCGGGCAGATTTCCATGCGCCCACACCCGACGGTTGTCGGGCACGTGCTCGAGAGTTGTTGTCAGTAGCCGTTTCCCGTGACCGCGGCGGCGGTGTTCGGGGTGCACCGCCAGCTCGATCATCGCCGGTTCGCCCTCTCGGGCAGGGGTGACGTTCGCATACCCGACGACGGTGTCGCCGGATGAGACGGTGAACTCCTTGACACCCTCGCGGCCGATGACGGCCACCGCCTGCTCGCCCAACGGCGCGACACCGTCAGCGCGGGAGGCGGCAGTCAAGAGGTCGCGGACAGGCCCGACGTCAGCCACCATTGGCGCTCGAACTCAGTTCCGGGTCCGGGAACTCGACCTCGTCCGATCCACCCAGATCGTCGAGATCTCCGTTGTCGGTGGAGGTCTCGCCGCCACCGCGACCGCCCCGGCTGGGACGCACCGCCTTGTAGCCCACGTTTCGGACGGTACCGATCAACGACTCGTACTCGCTGCCGAGTTTGGCGCGCAGACGCCGGACGTGCACGTCGACCGTGCGGGTGCCGCCGAAGAAGTCGTATCCCCACACCTCTTGAAGCAGCTGAGCTCGGGTGAAGACGCGACCGGCGTTCTGCGCGAGGTACTTCAGGAGTTCGAACTCCTTGTAGGTCAGGTCGAGCGGGCGCCCACGTAGCCGTGCCGTGTAGGTGCCCTCGTCGATCACCAGGTCACCGAGGGTGACCTTTCCACTGGCCTCCTCGGCGGTGACGCCTCGGGTGCGCACGACCAGAAGGCGCAGGCGCGCATCGAGTTCGGCCGGACCGGTGTCGGGCAGCAGGAAGTCGTCGAGGCCCCATTCGGAGTTGACGGCCACCAGGCCGCCCTCGGTCAGCACCGCGACGACAGGGACCGATGAACCCGTACTCCCCAGCAGTCGGCACAGGCCGCGCGCGGCGGCAAGGTCAGAACGCGCATCAACGATGGCTACATCTGCGTTTCCGGCTTCCATCAATGAGGACACCTCGGTGGGCGCCACTCGAACGGTATGAGCCAGCAGTGACAACGACGGCAATACAGACTCAGGGGTGGGATCGGCTGTCAGTAACAAGAGATCCACAAACCACTCCGATCTCGATTATTCGTATATGTACGCTGCCTTACCAACGTGTGCGAGATAGATGACAGAATAGCGTCATATCGGTCGTTACCCGTTAACAAGTCCCCAGCGGGAGTCTCCACCGGCGGTCGCCGGCCGCGTCGCCGGATGGACTGAGTCCATTACAGAGGGGAATCGTTGCGCAAGCTGGCAGTCGGTGTGCTCATCACCCTCTTGGTCGCCACGATCGCCGATTTCGCATCCGCGGCCTACGCAGAGTACCGCTATTCCGTCGCGTTGCGGGAGGCTTCCGTCCTCGAGTTCGACCCCGAGATCACCATCTCCGGTTTTCCCTTCGTCGACCAGGCCGCCGGCGACTCGTACGACCAGATCGGTATCACTGCGCGGGGCGCTGACCTGGGCGAGGGGCGCCGGGGCGACCTGCGGTCGAAGCTGTCCGACGTGCGCCGAGCGGACGGCGAATGGGTCATCGAACAGAACACCGAACTGACTGCGGACAAGGCCACCGCGTCCCTCAAGATCGACTCGGTCAACCTCGGCCGGTTCCTCGGCATCGTCGACCTCACCGTCACCACGCCGGCGCCCGAAGACAAGGCCGGCGGTGGTGGTCCGGGCGACGGGATCCTCTCGACCAGCACCGGCGTCATCTTGACCGGGACGGTCAATGTGAGCGATCCGCGTAATTCCGGTCACAGTTCCGCGCAACGCCGCGAAAAGGTGAGCGTCGCGGTTGATCTGTCCGTACGTGGAGGTGCTCTTCACATCGAGGCCCGCAACCTCTACTCCGGTCCCGCCGAGCACGTGGAGTCCGACGTTCCGTCCGGGGCCGAGCCGATGGTGCTCGCCCAGTTCACCAAGACGCTTCCGGTACTGCCACTTCCGTGGTCGATGCCGGCGGTGAAGGCGGCCTCACAGGGCAGCGATGTGGTGCTCGAGGCCGAGCCCGCGCCGTTGGTCGCAACCGCCCGGGACTTCTGGCAAGGGCCATCTCGGAGTGGTCGCACGCTGCGGTAAGCTGTCGGCCATGCAACTGGGCTGTGAGTTGATGCTCACCCGCCGTCGGGCGATCGACTTCTGTCGTATCGCCAATTGTTGCTGTCTGAGCCGGTAACCGGCGGGCCGTTCCGAGATCTTCCGCGTCCCGCACGTCCGGCGTGCCCCTGGTTCGCGTTCTTCGCTCCAGCGATTCACCACGCCCCCAGCACCACCCCCAAGCTTCATCCTCTGAGCACCACCACAGTTGTATCTACTGCGGATCGCTTCTCGATGCCGCATCCACCACGAAAGGAAAACCATGGCTCGCTCCGACGTCCTGGTCAGCGCCGACTGGGCTGAGCAGAACCTGAAAGCAGACAAGACCGTCTTCATCGAGGTCGACGAAGACACCACCGCTTACGAAGGCGGACACATCGAAGGCGCCATCCGCCTCGACTGGCGCAAAGACCTGCAGGACGGCGTTCGCCGCGACTTCCTGAACCAGGAGCAGTTCTCGGAGTTGTTGTCGGCCAAGGGCGTCTCCAACGACGACACCGTTGTTCTCTACGGCGGCAACAACAACTGGTTCGCTGCCTACGCCTACTGGTACTTCAAGCTCTACGGCCACAAGGACGTCAAGCTCATCGACGGCGGCCGCAAGAAGTGGGAGCTCGACGGCCGTCCGCTGTCGACCGACGAGGTGACCCGCCCGGCCACCACGTACACCGCATCCGCGCCGGACACGAGCATCCGCGCATTCCGCGACGAGGTCATCAACGCCATCGGCAGCAAGAACCTGGTCGACGTGCGCAGCCCCGACGAGTTCTCGGGCAAGATCCTCGCTCCCGCTCACCTGCCGCAGGAGCAGGCCCAGCAGCGTGGCCATGTCCCGGGCGCGATCAACATCCCGTGGAGCACCACCGCCAACGAGGACGGCACCTTCAAGGCGGACGATGACCTCGAAAAGCTGTACGCCGAAAAGGGTTTCGACGACAGCAAAGAGACCATCGCCTACTGCCGCATCGGTGAGCGCTCGAGCCACACCTGGTTCGTGCTCGATCAGCTCCTCGGCAAGAAGAACGTCAAGAACTACGACGGCAGCTGGGTCGAATACGGCTCACTCGTCGGCGCCCCGATCGAACTGGGAGAGAGCAAGTAATCATGTGTGCTGCGCCTAAACAGGGACAGAAGATGCCCGCCGGTGTCGATACCGAAAAAGAAACAGTGTTGACAGGTCAGGTCGTCGACACCGACGGCAACCCCGTTGCCGGCGCGTTCGTCCGCCTCCTCGACAACACCGGCGAGTTCACCGCAGAGGTGGTCGCCAGCGGTACCGGTGACTTCCGGTTCTTCGCCGCTCCCGGCACGTGGTCGTTGCGTGCGCTCTCGTCCATCGGCAACGGTGATGCCACCGTGAGCCCGGAGGGCCCCGGCGTGCACGAGCAGAACGTGACCGTCAGCAAGTAGAAGGTCGGATCCGACGAGCCCGGCCCGCCTCTCGAGGCGGGCCGGGCTTGTTTTTGACTGCCGTGTGCCTCCGTGCACACAACTCGCGCGACCGGGGCCGGATGTGACCGTACTGACCGATCTGCGTGCACTCACGCACGCGGCCAGATTGAGGGAATCCCCACACGCACCCGCCCATCAGCGCGAGCTAGAATGCTCTGGTGGTCATATTCTTCGAAGCGTTGCTGGTGCTGGCAACCATCCTGATTTCCTGGTTTGGCCTGTATGTCCTCTACCGGCTGGTCACTGACGAATCGTGACCCGTTCGGGCGACGAAGCGATCAACCAGGCGGCGATCCGCGCGCAGGAAACCGCAGCGCGTAACGTCCCGTCGCTGCCCGATCTGCCGCTGCCGGACGACACGGCCAACCTGCGTCAGGGCCCTGACCTGCATCCCGGGCTGCTGGCGCTGCTACCCATGGTCGGTGTGTGGCGCGGCGAAGGGGAAGGCTACGACCCCGAGAACGGTGACCACCACTTCGGCCAGCAGGTCATCATCAGCCACGACGGCGGCAACTACCTCGTCTGGCAATCCCGCACCTGGGTCATCGACGCGGACGCCAACTACGTTGGGCCTGGCGAGCGCGAGGCCGGGTTCTGGCGAATCGGCGAAGACGACGTCATCGAACTCCTCCTCACCCATGCCGAGGGCTGGGTGGAACTGTTCTACGGCAAGCCGCTCAATCAGACATCGTGGGAATTGGCCACCGACGTCGTGATCAAAGCTGCGTCGGGCCCTCGTGCCGGAGGCGCCAAACGTCTGTACGGCCTCGTCGAGGACGGCGATCTCGCCTACGTCGAGGAACGGGTCGACGCGGACGGCGACCTCGTTCCCCGCGCATCGGCCAAACTGCGCCGCTACGCCGGCTAGATGCCGACGTTCGCCGCCCGATAGCCGTTCGCCAGCTCATCCGACAGCGACGCACGCTGAGGACGCCAGCCGAGATCTCTCGCGCGCAGGCCCGAGCCCACCCGCTGATCGAGCAACAGGGCATCGGCGAAGTCCCCACCGAGCCGTGCCCGGGTCTCGTCGACCGTTGCCGCGACAAGTCGAGCATGTGGGTGCGCCGCAGCAGCCAGGTCACCAACTGTGGCCGTGTGACTCACACCGATCACTCGGCCACCCGGATTGGTCTGTAACGCAAGCACATAGAGCGCGGCAAGGTCGCGCACGTGCACCAGACCCCAGTGTTGCGTGCCATCACCGATCAGGCTCAGACCATCTGTTCCAGCGGCGGCCGGCGCATCGACGAGCAGGTTGGCGATGCCACCACCCTCACCATGGACGACGCCGGGGGCAATGACCGTCGCGGCGACGGACGAGTCGAGAAGACGGTCTTCCCGCTCCACCCGCCAGGCCACGATCGCCGGCGGATCCAACAGTGAGTCCTCGGTGATGTCGGGGTGCGACCCCCACAGCCAGATACCGCTGGTGTGGACATACGGTTTGGCTGTTCCCGAGAACTCCTCGATCACGGCGTCGACGACAGCGGAGTCGACGTCGGCACTGGTCGCATCACCCGGGCTCGCCACGTGAACGGCTCCATCCGCCTGGGCCAACATACGGCGCAACGCTCCCCCGTCGGTCAGGTCCATCACGACGGGCTCGGCACCTTTGCCCCGCGCGGTGTCAGCGGCTGCCTCCGATCGCACCACAGAAGTCACCGTCGTGCCACCCTCGATGAGCGTGTCGAGGACAGCGCCCCCGATATAGCCGGTCGCTCCGGTCAAGGCGATGTTCATGGTCGTCCTTTCATCAGTTTATGACTGTGAGCAGGACGGTATCTGCTGGAAACTTATGACTTCAACGTGCTTAACTTACCCCGTGGAAAGCATCCAGCAAGAGGGCGACAAGACCGCGCGCACCTCACCCCCGCCCGATGTACTCAAGCCGAACTGCCCGAGCCGAACCGTCGTGGAACGACTCGGTGACCGGTGGACTCTGCTCGTGCTGATGGGGCTGCGACCGGGGCCGGTTCGCTTCACGGTTTTGCGGGACATGATCGGTGTGGTGACACCCAAGGTGCTCACCCAGACGCTCCGCGCCCTCGAGCGTGACGGCCTCGTGACCCGCACGGTCTATGCGGAGATCCCGCCGCGGGTGGAATACCAGCTGACCGACCTCGGCCTGTCTCTGATGGGTCCCGTCGACGCGATCCGCGAGTGGTCCGAGACCAACTGCCATCGGATCATCGAGGCGCGCTCGGCTGCCGATTCGAAGCAAACCGCCTGAACCTCCGACAAGAAGCGCCGGGGAAATGGATAGACCCCCGCACCACCCACTTCTCAGCGGGCTTTCTCGGCCTGGACAAGGCCGAGGTGCGGGGGTCCGGTGACCATTGTGGATTCAGCTGACGACCGCTGGGACGCAACCGATGTGCGATCCCGATCGGGCCAATCCACCGAAACGGCCGTTAGCTGATGGTCACCTCACGTGTCCAAGAATTCAACTTCAGACCACCTCCTTCCTCGTGTACGGACGAAGTTACCCCCGGTTCGATAGGTCGGCAACCGCTTTTTCTCGTAGCGAATTCGCTCCCAGATCGATGACCCTCTCGGCACCATGAGAGGCCGGTAGTCGGTGCGAGACAACAACGACCGCGCGTTCACGGTCGACGAGCCCGCCACCGACATCGAGGAGTCCGGCCTGCACTCTGTCCGCATCGGCACGGTCGAGATTTTCGCCGGGTTCGTCGATGAGCAGCACCGGCGAGGGATTGATCAGGGCGCGCGCCACGAGCAGCCGTCTGCGCTGTCCCCCGCTGATGGCGTCCGCACCCCCTTCTAGGATCGTGTCGAGCCCATCCGGCAATCCGCCGACCCAGGTGTCGAGGCCGACGGATGCCATCGCCGACATCAGCACCTCGTCGGTCGCGTCACCGCGTGAGACGAGCAGGTTCTCGCGGACACTGGTGGTGAACACGTGACCGTCCTCCGCGAAATATCTTGGGTCCGAATCACTCTCACTGGAAACGGTGACGGTCCCCGACACCGGTTCCAACAACCCGGCCAACGTCAGCAGGAGTGTGGACTTCCCACAGCCGCTCGGACCCACGAGGGCGATCCTGGACCCCGGTTTCACGTCCAGGTCCAGGCCGGCAGACCCGCCGAACACCGCCCCGCCGGGCCACCCCCATCGCAAGCCACGGACCGTCAGG
The DNA here is from genome assembly GCF_054063855.1 of Williamsia sp. R60. Taxonomy (NCBI): domain Bacteria; kingdom Bacillati; phylum Actinomycetota; class Actinomycetes; order Mycobacteriales; family Nocardiaceae; genus Williamsia; species Williamsia sp. R60. The sequence continues at coordinate 560,981 of NZ_JBSSGR010000002.1, read as the reverse complement.
TGCCCGGCCGGCAGCGCAGTCGACCGGTTCGGGCGCGCGTTTCGGTAGTCGTGCGCGCGGTCGACGAGGGTCATGATCCGCCGCGCCGCAAGGCGGCTGCGCGACAGTGTCATCGCAGCGTCGGTCATGGTGCTGGTGGAGTCGAAAGCACTCAGGGGCAGGAGGATCAGAACGCCCAGCGTCATCGGGGACACCGAATCAGCCATGCCGATGCCGATCAGCGCCGCCACGATCACCGAGACCCCGACGGCAAGTGGTGTGGCAGCCGTCGCCCATGCGCTCTGCCGGGCTCCACGGTCGGTGGCGCTGCGGGCATCAGCCTCGGCAGATGCCAAGTCGGTCAACACCTCTGCGCGACGACGTGTCACTGCCAGCTCGGGTCCGTGATCGAGCAGATTCATCATCGCCTCGGCGCTGCGCGCCTGCGCCACGGCAGCATCCACTGCGGCACGGCGAGCACCGCGTGCGGCACCCCACGGCGCAACTGCGCCGCTGATCAGCAGACAACCGGCCAAGGCGACCGCCGCCCACAACGAGACACACGCCATGATCACGATCGCGGCGCCGGACACCACCATCGACACCCCGATGGGTATGAGGGCCCGGATCAAGGCATTGCCCACCTCGTCGACATCGGCGCCCGTGCGCGACAACAACTCTCCGCGGCGCAATCCCACCGAGTAACCAGACGGTCCACCCGCGAGGGCGACGTACAGTCGGCGGCGCGCAGTCGACATCGCATCGAGGGCCACATCGTGTGTGGCCAGCCGCTCGAGGTATCGGAACAGCCCCCGCGAGATGCCGAGCGCTCGCACAGCTGTCACGGCGAGCGACAGATAGAGAACCGGCGGCATCTGCCAAGCGCGGGTGATCAACCATGCCGACAGCGCGGCAAGCGCCAGTGCGCTACCGGCACCGAGTATTCCCAGCAGCAGCGACTTCGCCACCAACTGTCTCCGCAGGCCGAGTAGACCCATCGCACGCCAGAGTGGATCCTCACGCACCGCCGACCACTTCTCAACGATGGACATGGACATGCGCTCCGATCTCGACCACGTCGTCGGCTGCTGCGAGCAACGCCGGACGGTGAGCGACAACAACAACGGTGTCACCGGCGTGGGCGCGGGCCTGCAGCACCCGGCACACCTCGGTCTCGGCCACCGCATCGAGGTGAGTGGTCGGTTCATCGAGCAACAGCAGCGGCGCGGGTGACACCAGCACACGGGCAAGCGCCAGGCGTTGCCGCTGCCCCGCCGACAGCCCCACTCCCCCGTGCCCGAGCTGGGTGTCCCACCCCTGCGGCAAGCCGGCGACCACTTCGTCGAAACCGCTTGCTCGGCACGCCGACTCGCGATCCGCATCGGAGACCGGCCCACCGAGGAGAAAGTTGTCCCTCACGGTGCCCGGCACCAGCACCGGGTGCTGTGGTAGCCAAGAGACCTGCTCCCACAACGCTTCCCGGTCGAAGTCGGCCACCGGCACGTCACCGATCAGGATGGAGCCGGCGTCCAGGTCTTGCAGACCCAGGATCGCTGAGAGGACAGTCGATTTCCCTGTGCCGTTGGGCCCGACGACCACGGTCAGGCGGCCCGGCCGGATGGTCGCCGTCACATCGTCCGGGGCCCTGCCGTCGCGACCTTCGACGCCGACGCCGGACAAGGTGATGGCGGCTCCGGCGACCGGTACCGACCGGTCGACTGTTGTCGGCGCGGCAGATTCCGCCTCGATGATGTCGAATATCTCATCAGCGCTGGCCGTCCCGGCCTCCGAGTTGTGGAACTGAGCCCCCGCAGCCCGTAGCGGCAGGTAGATCTCCGGTGCGAGCACCAGGGCCAGGACACCCCCGTACAGCCCCATGTCACCGAAGACAAGGCGCAGTCCGATGCTCACGGCGACCAATGCCACGCACAGGGTGGCGAGGAATTCCAGCACCGCACCCGACAGGAAGGCGATCCGAAGCGCCTTCATGGTGCTGCGCCGATGAGCCTGCCCCAACTCACCGATACGACCCGCCGGCTCCAGCTCGCGCCCCAGTGCGCGCAGTGTGGGTATCCCGGCGATGAGGTCGAGCAATTGCGACGAGAGCCGACTCATCGCCGCCAGCCGGTCAGCTGTGCGATCGCGGGTCATCACCCCGATGAGGATCATGAAGATCGGTATCAGCGGCAGTGTGATGACCACGATGATCGCCGACGTCATATCGGCGATTGCCATCACCACGATCAGCACCGGGATCACCACCACCGAAAGCACGAGGGCGGGTACATAACCGGTCAGGTACGGCCCCAGCGCCTCGATGCCGCGGGTGAGGATGGTGGCAAGACGCTCGCGACGGGTGAGCAGATCACGCGGTGCGGTACGAGCTGGGTCTGACACCACGGCCAGGGCCGCCTGGCGCAACTCGGCGATCACCTGGGCCCCCGCGCGATGGGCGTAGCGGTCGTGGAGGTAGGTCGCGACCACCCGCACCACAACAGACGCCGCTAGCCAGACCAGATGGGACGCTTGCGCATCGAGGCTGCGCAGCCCCGGAGAGACGATCAGTTCCGACAATATCGACGCCACCATCGCCGCGGTGACGATGACGGTCACGACTGACACCACGGCCATGAGCACCGTGATCACCAGGTAGCGGCGCGAGGTCCGTGAGTATCTCCACAGGCGCGGATCGATCGGCGGTCTGGCCCGTCGCCGCCCCGACGCGGTCATCTCGGCGCCTCGGCAGCTTTTCTTTCGCGTAGTGCCAACCCGATGGACGGGGGGATCTGGGATGTCGAGATGCGCTGCCGGAACACCCAATACGTCCACCCCTGGTAGGCGAGCACCACGGGGGTGATGAACGCGGCCGCCCAGGTGATCACCACCAATGTGTGATGACTCGACGCACTCCCCTCGATGGTCATGTGGAAGGCCGGGTCGGTGGTGGACGGGATGACGTTGGGGAACATCGACCCGAGGATCAGGACCACCACACCGAAGATGGCGAAGCACGTGGCAACGAACGCCCATCCCTCCCTTCGCATCCAGGCCAGCGCCGTGGCGGCGACGACGGCCACCGCGGCAACCGCCAGCGCCGCCCACGTCCATCCCTTGCCGTAGGCCAGCTGGGTCCACACACCCCACACCGCGGCGACGATGGTGGTCGGAACGGCGAGCCAGGCTGCGGTCCTCATCGATTCACGCTGCATGTCGCCACCGGTCTTGAGTGCCAGGAACACCGCGCCGTGGGTGATGAACAACAACGCGGTGGCAGCGCCGCCGAGCAGTGCGTACGGAGACAGCAGGTCGAGGATGTTGCCGGTGAACTGCTCCTCACCGTCGATGGGAAGTCCCCGCACCAGATTGGCGAACGCGACGCCCCACAGAATGGCCGGCAGCCACGAGCCGAGCCCGATACCGACGTCAGCCCACCGACGCCACCGCGGGTCGTCGATCTTCCCACGCCACTCGATGGAGACGACCCGGGTGATCAGCCCCACGAGGATGAGCAGCAACGGGAGATAGAAGGTACTGAACATCGTTGCGTACCAGGCAGGAAAGGCCGCGAACAAGGCGCCACCGCCGGTGATCAACCACACCTCGTTGCCGTCCCACACCGGGCCGATGGTGTTGAGCATGACCCGTCGCCTGGTGTCCCCGGACACCCCGTCCTTCGCCCGGCCCAGAAAAGGCATGAGCATCCCGACCCCGAAGTCGAAACCCTCGAGTACGAAGTAGCCGAGGAACAGCACTCCGACGAGTGCGAACCAGAACTCAGCAAGGCTCATCACGTCACCTCGGCCTTTCAGTAAGCGAACGAGAGTTGTTTGACGTCATCGGCGTCGTCGTCATCGCGACCACTGCCGTCGCCGTCGTTGCCCGACCCACCGACCGGGGGCCCGGAGTCGGACGGTTGTGGACCTTCGCGGGTGTACTTGCGCAACAACGTGAACCAGATCAGGCCGAGCACTCCATAGAGGAGGGTGAAGATGATCAACGACGTGAGGACGAGGTAGCCCGAGTGCCGGCTGACGCCCTCTTGCACGGTCAGGTGCACCTGCGACAGACCCGTCGGATTGGGTGCCACCATCCAGGGCTGACGCCCCATCTCGGTGAAGATCCAGCCAGAACTGTTGGCCAAGAACGGGGTCGGGATCATCCAGATGGCAAATGTCCCGAAGCGCTTCGAATCGGGGATACGGCCACCGCGCGTGAACCAGAGTGCAAGAAGAGCCAGTGCCGCCGAGCCGAGAGCCCATCCGATCATGGCACGGAACGCCCAGTACGTGACAAAGAGATTCGGCTTGTAGTTGCCGGGACCGAAGTTCGCCTCGTGCTGCGCCTGCAGGTCTTCGACCCCTTGCAGGGTGGAGTTGAAGTCGTAGTCGGCCAGGAACGACAACGCCTTGGGCACCTCGATCAGATGCGTGACGGACTCGCAGTTGTTCTGGGTGCCGATGGCAAGGATGGAAAAGCTTGCACCGCTTTCGGTCTCGCACAACGACTCGGCCGACGCCATCTTCATCGGCTGCTGTTCGAACATGAGCTTGGCCTGCGCGTCACCGGTGATGGCGAGGGCCACGCCGCTGACGATCATCACCCACAGGGCCAAGCGGGTCACCGGGCGGTACAGCGTCCGCGCATCGGCCTCCAATCGGTCCGCCTCGGCACCTTCGGAGCGCTTGGCCTGCCGCATGTTTCGCACCATCCACCAGCAGCCGATCCCCGCGACGAAGGTGCCGGCGGTGAGGAACGCGCCGGCGATGGTGTGAGGGAAGGCCGCCAACGTGGTGCTGTTGGTCATCACGTCCCACAGGCTCTTGAGCTCTGGACGTTGCTTTTCCTCGTTCCACTGCGCCCCGACGGGGTGCTGCATCCACGAGTTCGCAGCGACGATGAACCACGCGGACGCGTTGACGCCGATGGCAACCATCCAGATCGTCAGCAGATGGATCTTCTTGGGCAGGCGATCCCAGCCGAAGATCCAGAGACCCAAGAATGTCGATTCCATGAAGAACGCGACGAGGCCTTCGAGCGCCAGCGGACCGCCGAACACGTCCCCGACAAATCTGCTGTACTCGCTCCAGTTCATCCCGAATTGGAACTCCTGGACGATGCCGGTGGCGACGCCGAGGGCGAAGTTGATCAGCAATAACTTCCCGAAGAATTTGGTGGCGCGATACCACTGCTCACGACCGGTGACGACCCACACCGTCTGCATCACCGCAACCATCGGAGCGAGTCCGATCGTCAGGGGTACCAGGATGAAGTGGTAGACGGTGGTGATCCCGAACTGCCACCGCGAGACGTCAAGAGCGTCCATTTTTGCCTCATTCGCCGAGTCGCTACTACGAGAGGTAGTAGATGCAGCGTACGCCCGGGCGCAGATGACGAACAAGCAAAATCGGTGTGGCGCCGGGCACCTTCACCGATGCCGAACGGCGGGTCGAATCAGCCGATTGCGCGGTCTACCAGAGCCGAAAAGTCTTGTGGGCGAGCCGGAGTCGTCATCGAATAACCGTTGAGCTCGATAACGCGGGTGGCCAACGTGATGCTGGACACCAACCACACCGATTCGGCACAGATGAGGTCTGCCGGACGCAGGGCGTGAACCTCGGTCTCCCAGCCGTCCTTGTCGGCCTGGGCGAACAGGGCCTGCTGGGTGGTGCCACTGAGGATGCCGATCTCGGGTGGCGGTGTGATCAACCGTTTTCCTTCGACCACGATGACCGTCGACCGCGGGCTCTCGAGCACATAGCCCTCACTGCTGGTGTAGATGACGTCGTCGGCGCCTTGCTCGGCGGCGTACCGCAGCGCAGCCATGTTCGTGGCATAGCTCAGGGTTTTGGCACCGAGCAACTGCCACGGGGCCACCGCGGCGAGATCGACCGAGTATCCACGGGGGGCGGTGATGACCTTCACCCCGTTCTCGCGGACCTTGGCGGCCCGTTCGGCAACGGGTCCGACGGTCAGATATTCGGTGGCCGCGTTCGCCTCACGGGTGAGCCCGGTCTCGTCGCGGTCCCGCGGAGGCGCGGCGTCGACGGGTGCCGACTCCCGTCCGCGTGAGTAGACCAGCCGCATGAGCCCCTCGGCGTTGCCGTTGGCCTCCGCCCAGACCCTGGCACCAGTCGCAATCGCGTCGGCCCATTTCTCCTCGTCGGGAGCAGGCAGATCGAGCGCCTTGGCGCTGCGCGAGAGCCGCTGCAGATGCAGATCGACCACGCGAGCCCGCCCATCGCGGACGAGCAGGGTTTCGAAGATCCCGTCGCCTCGGACCGCAGCAAGGTCGTCCGCATGCAGGATCGGCACGTCAGGGTCGAGTACCGCGCCATCGACAGTCACCAAGATCGGTTGAGCCATGACGGCAAGAGTAGCGAGCACGCTCGTACGATGATGACGTGACTGTTTTGTTGGATTCATTACGCGCCTCAGGCGCAGTCGGTGGCCCGGAAAATTCCCCAGACGAAGCAGTGGCGTGGCACTTCGGTGACCCGTTCGGTGAGCAACGTGCCGCGACCACCTCTGCGGTGGTGATCGACCGTTCGCATCGCAGCGTCATCGCCCTCACCGGCGACGAGCGGCTCAGTTGGCTCAACACCATCTCCAGTCAGTTCGTCACCGACCTCGCGGACGGACGCAGCGCGGAGAACCTCAGCCTCGACGGGAACGGCCGGATCGAGGATCACTTCATCCAGACCGACATCGACGGCACCACGTGGATCGACACCGAGGCGCATCGCGGCGAGCCGTTGGCCGCGTTCCTGACGAAGATGGTCTTCTGGGCGAAGGTCGAGGTTGCCAGGCGCCCGGACATGGCGGTGCTGAGCCTGCTGGGGCCGCAAACCCGTGGAGGTGCCGTCGCACAGTTGCTCGGCGTACCCCCGACGGCATCGGTCTACGACGCCGGGCCGTTGGCCGACGGCGGGTTCTGGCGGGTGATGCCTGCTCTCGGTGAGCATGCCTCCGTCGAGGCCATCGACCTGGTCATCCCGGTCGATCAGCTGATCACGTGGTGGTCGAGCCTGACCGCGGTCGGCGTGCGCCCCGCAGGTTCGTGGGCTCATGAAGCTCTTCGGGTCGCGGCTCTGCGACCCCGGCTGGGCATCGACACCGACGAGCGCGCTATCCCTCATGAGGTGAACTGGATCGGGTCGCCGGATGAGATGGGTGCAGTGCACCTGAACAAAGGGTGTTACCGGGGTCAGGAGACCGTCGCCCGGGTGCACAATCTCGGCAAACCTCCCCGGCAACTGCTCCTGCTCCACCTCGACGGCAGTGCCGACAGCCGTCCCGTCACCGGTGATCCCGTCACCGCGGGTGGACGTGCAGTCGGTCGGATCGGCACCGTTGTCGAACACTTCGAGTACGGGCCGATCGCGCTCGCTTTGGTCAAGCGGGGTGTGCCTGCCGACACAGTCCTCGAGACCGGCGGCACCACCGCCGCCATCGATCCCACTTCGGTGCCGGCTGATGACCGGGTGCAGGCCGGACGTGCTGCAATCGAGAAATTGAGGGGCAGGTGAGCTTGGCCGAGGGCGCGGTGCTGGCCGTGTGCGCGGTGCACGAGGAGCATCGCCTGGCGGGTGGTGTCGGGATCAGCGCCATCGACAAGCGGGCGATCGACGGTCCGGTGGACGTGAACGAGAACGGCCTCGACATCGACCATGTCTGCGACGTCAAACACCACGGCGGACTCGATCAGGCTATTTACGCCTACAGCGAAGACGAGGCCCAGCGATGGGCAACGGAACTGGATCGAGAGCTGCCGTACGGATGGTTCGGCGAGAACCTCCGGATCGCAGGCGTGGCCACAACCGATGCAGTGATCGGAGAGCGCTGGAAGGTCGGTGACACTCTCGAACTGGAGGTCACGATTGCGCGTACCCCATGTCGCACCTTCGCCGACTGGGCGCAAGAGGAGAACTGGATCAAGCGCTTCAACGCCCAGGCCGACGTGGGCTGTTATCTCCGTGTGGTCCAGCCGGGTGCCGTGACAGCGGGTGATGTGGTCAGGGTCATTTCCCGGCCGGATCACGGGGTTCTGGTCCGGCATCTGATCACCGGCCCCGACCGTGATGCTTTGGTAGAACTGCTGGCCGCCGACAGTCTTCCGCCGAAGGTCGTGCGGGACGCAGAGCGGTGGCTTCGCAAGAAGAGCAGGTAAATTCAGCGGGCCCCCGACGAGCCGGTCCGCATCACGCTTGCGAGCACGCTAGACTGTGTTTCACGACCATATTTGTAAACACAGAATGGGGCCGCCACGTGTTTGGCCGCCCCTTCATTGCGCGAGGGGGTCCCCTATGGGCCGCGGCCGGGCGAAGGCGAAGCAAACTAAAGTTGCTCGTGAACTTAAGTACAGCTCACCGAACACCGACTTCGACAGCTTGCAGCGAGAGCTGTCGGGTGGCGATTCCGCTGAACCGAACGATGGGTTCACGGACGATCGGTGGTCCGATGAGGAGAGTTGGCGGCGAGCCTGACAGGCGAGCCGGGGGTTCGGGCCAACTGGTTCGAACCACCACTCTTGACAACCCCCTGAGGCGACTCCCGGTCAGGGCGGGCCACTCGGCATATCCGTGATCGGGTCGCAATCCTGATCGGGCACATCCCCGATCAGGCCGCAGTTCCCTTCCGGGTCTAGAACCGCGGGTGCTCGCCCATCAGCTCGGCAACCCCGGTCTTCTTCTTGTGATCCCCCGGGCTTGTCGTGTGGGACTTCTTGATCGATCCCAGCACCCAGCAATCCAGGTGGCGAGCAGTCAGGACGGCCAGTGCGCGGTCGGTGTCTTCGGGCGCCACCACGGCGACCATCCCGACGCCCATGTTGAAGGTCCGCTCCATCTCGATACGCTCCACGCGTCCGCGCTGGGCGATCATCTGGAAGATCGGCGCCGGCGACCAGGTGCCGCGGTCGAGTTCTGCGACCAGGCCGCTGGGGATGACGCGGGCCAGGTTGTCGGCCAACCCGCCACCGGTGACGTGTGAGAACGTCCGGACGTCGGTCTCCGCAGCCAGGGCTAGGCAGTCCTTGGCGTAGATACGGGTGGGCTCCAGCAACTCTTCGCCGAGGGTGCGCTCGAACTCTTCGACGTGCCCGCCGAGGTCCATGTGACCCCACTCGAGCAACACCTTGCGCGCCAACGAGTATCCGTTCGAATGCAGGCCGCTGCTGCCCATCGCGATCACGACGTCACCGGGCCGCACGCGGTCCGGCGAGAGCACTGCGTCGGCCTCGACGATGCCCACGCCGGTGGCAGACAGGTCGTAGTCGCCCTCTGCCATCAGACCCGGGTGTTCGGCCGTCTCGCCGCCGAGCAGCGCACACCCGGCCTCGACGCAACCATCGGCGATTCCCTTGACCAACTCTGCGACGACCTCGGGCACAACCTTGCCGACGGCGATGTAGTCCTGGAGGAACAGCGGTTCGGCACCGCAGACGACGAGGTCGTCGACCACCATCGCCACGAGATCGCGACCGAGGGTGTCGTGCTTGCCCATGGCCTGTGCCACCGCGATCTTTGTTCCCACGCCGTCGGTGGACGATGCGAGAACCGGCTCGCGGTAGCCGCCCTTGAGCTTGAACAGGCCGGCAAAGCCTCCGAGTCCACCCATGACCTCGGGACGCAGCGTGCGCTTTGCGTGCGGGGCGAACAGCTCCACTGCTCGCTCACCGGCATCGATGTCCACTCCCGCCGCAGCATATGAGGCGTTGCTGGGCTCGTTGTCGGTCATCGGCGTGTGGTTCCCGTTCTCGAAGTCCGGCAGCCGGGGCTGCCGTGGTGGCGAATAATCCGGTCTCACGCTACCCGAGGTGCACCCGATGAGTTCTGGCGACGTGCATTGCCTACATCGGCGGACAACGGGGAACTGCGCAAGGCGGACACTCGACGGGGTACCGAGTCATCCCCACGCCAGGGATGACTCGCGACCGGGAACGGTGACGGCGGCCTAGGGCCGGCGGATCGCGCTCACGTTGTCGTTGTCGGCGAGCACGTCGGAGCCCGTCGCGGCATTCTTGAGCATCGTCTCGAGAACCGCCTTGCCCATGGATGTCTCCTTGGGCAGCTCGATCGGGTACTCACCGGTGAAGCATGCGGCGCAGAGGTTGTCGGCGGGCTGCTCGGTGGCGGCGATCATCTCGTCGGTACTGATGTAGCCGAGGGAGTCTGCGCCGATGGCGTGCCGGACACCTTCCACCAGATGCTCTTCGGAGTCCGTGCCGTTGGCGATCAGTTCGGCGGGCGATGCGAAGTCGATGCCGTAGAAGCACGGCCAGCGCACGGGGCTCGATGCGATACGCACGTGCACCTCGGCCGCACCTGCCTCGCGGAGCATTCGGATCAACGCGCGCTGCGTGTTACCGCGGACGATCGAATCGTCCACGACCACAAGCCGTTTCCCGCGGATGACCTCTTTGAGAGGGTTGAGTTTGAGCCGGATGCCCAGCTGACGGATGGTCTGCGACGGCTGGATGAAGGTGCGTCCCACGTAGGCGTTCTTCATCAGTCCCTGGCCGTAGGGGATGCCTGATTCCTGGGCGTATCCGACCGCGGCAGGTGTGCCCGATTCGGGTACGGGGATGACCAGGTCGCCCTCGGCCGGGAACTCGCGCGCCAGCCGGCGACCGATCTCCACCCGGGTGGTGTGCACCGAGCGTCCGTTGATGACGCTGTCGGGCCGGGCGAGGTAGACGTATTCGAAGACGCAACCCTTGGGCGTGGCCTCGGCGAAGCGCGAGCTACGGACGCCGTCGGCGTCGATGGCGAGCAGTTCGCCCGGCTCGATCTCACGGACGTAGGACGCGCCGACGATGTCGAGGGCCGCGGTCTCGGACGCCACCACCCATCCGCGGTCGAGACGACCGAGGCACAGTGGCCGGACGCCGTGCGGATCGCGCGCCGCGTACAGCGTGTGCTCGTCCATGAAGGTCAGGCAGAACGCGCCCCGAAGGGTCGGGAGCAACTCCATCGCGGCCTGCTCAATGGTCGAATCCGCCGCGCCATGGGCCAGCAGCGCCCCGACGACGTCCGAATCCGAGGTGGCGCCGCCGGCGCGCCGCGAATCCATCAACCCGAAATCGCGGGCCTTGCTGGCCAAGTCGGAGGTGTTGACGAGGTTTCCGTTGTGACCGAGCGCCACGCCTGTGCCCGCAGCGGTGGTACGGAAGATGGGCTGGGAGTTCTCCCAGGTGGTGGATCCGGTGGTGCTGTAGCGACAGTGGCCGATGGCCACGTGGCCCTGCATGGCGCCGAGGGTCTGCTCGTCGAACACCTGCGAGACGAGCCCCAGGTCTTTGAACACCAAGACCTGCGAGCCGTCCGCCACGGCGATGCCCGCAGCCTCCTGGCCTCTGTGTTGCAACGCATACAGGCCGTAATAGGTGAGCTTTGCAACATCCTCACCGGGTGCCCAGACACCGAACACGCCACATTCTTCGCGTGGCTCGTTCTCAGGCTCGTCGGCGTCTAACAGGTTCTTGCTGTTGATCGACAGCTCGGTCACTGGCACTCCCATGAGGTGGGCTGGTGGAGGGCGTGGGCTCAAGTCTACGGGCAGCCGAAACGCGTTAGCGAATCGCCGGAGTGTGTGTCTGTCACAACTGTCTCACCAGCACCGGAATCTAGACGAGCGGTAGCCAGTGATCGATCTCCCTGGCGCGACTCCCCGATGCGGTGACCATCCCCGAGTCGATTGCGTCGACGAGTTCGAGCTGTCCCGTCACCAACAACAGCCACGTGCGCGAATTTGTTTCCACCACATTCGGCGGCGTGCCCCGGGTGTGCCGAGGTCCCTCGATGCACTGCACCGCGACGAACGGGGGAACCCGCACCTCGACCGACGAACCAGGTGCGACCTGAGCGAGGGTGCGGGCAGAGGTTCGCACGGCATCGGCCAGTTCGGCTCGTGTCGGCTCGGCGGCGGCGGGATCGTTCAGCCACGGTTCCACCAGCGCCACCGCGGCACGCATGGCTGCCGGGTCGACCGGCTTACGAGAAGGCACACCCAATCGTGGCACGCCCGCCGATGCACCGATGGGCGCGTGGTCGTCGGGTCCTGTGCTGCGGGCAGCTCCAAGACTCCCGAGTCATCTGACTCGGGCGAGTCGATGTGTGCGAGGCGCCGGCGTGACGGTTCCAGAACGAAGTTCCCGGCGTGAAGGTTTTGGGGCGAGCTGAGAGGGCACGTGTCCTTGCCCCTTCTAATTTATAGCGCACCCAGGGGCTTGCGGCAAGACCCGGTTGAGGGCGCAAACTCACTGTCCACGGCCAACATTCGGCCCTTCCGTGCGGTGGCAGCAAGCCGTCGCGATGCGAAGCCGTCAGAGGAGATGAGCGCTTGAACCCGTTGTCCACCAGTGTTTTCGACCTGCCCCACCACCTGGCACGCAAAGCCGACCCCGCACTGATCGCGCACGATGAGCACCATTTCACCGAGGTCGCGAGGAGTTTGAAAGAGTCGATATCGAACCTGCGGGATCGCATCGACGCTGAACGGAAGGCGCCGGGAGGCGAGGGCCGGGCGGCCATGGACCGGGACATGGAGGTCCACCGGCTCACTGCGCGTCTGCGCACACTGCGGCGGTTCGGCGTCGACCTGTGTCTCGGGCACATGGTGGGCGCGGACGGTTCCGAACCGGTGTATGTCGGGCGACTGGGACTGACGGACAGCTCTGGGCGGCAACTGATGGTCGACTGGCGCTCCCCCGTCGCCGAGCCGTTTTTCGGTGCCACCCATGCCGATCCGATGGGCCTGACCCGACGCCGTCGCTACCGATGGTCCGGCGAGAAGATCACCGACTACTGGGATGAGGTCTTCATCATGGAAGGTCAGGTGGTCGCAGACTCGGATCGCAGCGCAGCGCTCGATGACCAGTCGGCGTTCATCGCAAGTCTGGGACAGAACCGATCGGCCAAGATGCGCGACGTCCTGGGCACGATCGCGGCGGATCAAGACGCCATCATCCGCGGCGGATCGCGCGGCGCACTCGTCGTCGACGGTGGACCGGGCACCGGCAAAACCGTTGTCGCACTGCACCGAACCGCCTACCTTCTCTACTCTGACCCGCGCCTGGGCCATCAACGGGGCGGCGTGCTGTTCGTCGGCCCACACGAGCCCTACCTGGCTTACGTCGCCGATGTCCTGCCCAGTCTCGGAGAAGAAGGAGTGTGGACATGCACCTTGAGAGACCTTGTGCCGGAGGGTGCGAAGGCGACGGTCGAAGCCGACCCCGCGGTGGCGCGACTCAAGGCATCGGCGGACCTGGTGAACGCCGTCGAGGTGGCAGTCCGATTCTATGAGAAACCGCCGGCGAAGGGCATGACCGTCGAGACCGACTGGAGCGAGATCTGGCTGAGCGCCGAGGACTGGGCGGCGGCTTTTCGGTCACCGGACCGCGGCACACCCCACAACGAGGCACGTGAGGCGATCATGGAGGAACTGATCGAGATCCTGATCGACAGGTACCGGGGTGACGTCGGAACCGATCAGGTTCGAAAGTCGCTGCGGGAGAATGACGATCTGCGCGCCGCGCTGAATCGGGCCTGGCCGATGGTGGACGCCGCCGACCTCGTCGGGGATCTGTGGTCTGTTCCCGCCTACCTCCGCATGTGCGCGCCCTGGCTCGATGCCGAGGAGGTCGCCGCACTGCAACGGCCCGATCCCCGGGCGTGGACTGTCTCCGACCTGCCTCTTCTCGACGCCGCCCGACACCGACTGGGCGACCCGGAGGCCGCCTCACGCATCCGCCGCCGACGTGCAGCCCTGCGGGCCGAACACGAACGCCGATCCGGGGTGGTCGACGACCTCATCGCATCCGACGACTCCGAATTGCGCGTGATGTCGATGTTGCGCGGCCACGACCTGAGCCGGGCTCTGGTCGACGACACCGACCGGCAGGACGACTCGAGCGATCCCCACGCGGGCCCGTTTGCCCACATCGTCGTCGACGAAGCACAGGAGTTGACCGACGCCGAATGGCAGATATTGTTGCTACGGTGCCCTTCTCGTAGTTTCACCATCGTCGGCGACCGCGCGCAGGCACGGCACGGCTTCACGGTGACCGACCCTGAATCGTCCGAGGTTCGGATGGAGTCCTGGCGGGAAAGACTCGAACGCGTCGGACTCGACCGCATCGATGTCGCGACGCTCGGTATCAACTACCGCACGCCCGAGGAGGTCATGACCGAGGCCGCACCTGTGATCCGGGCCGCAGTGCCCGATGCCAACGTGCCGACGTCGGTCCGTCGCAGCGGCTTCCCGGTGGAACACCGATCCGTCACCGACCTCGACCCCATCATCGAGCCCTGGCTGGCGGAGAACCCGGACGGCACGGTCTGTGTCATCGATGACGACGAGGTGGACACAAGCAGATTCGGGGAGCCTGCACGCGTCCGATGGTTGACCCCACAGCTGTCGAAGGGGCTCGAGTTCGATCTGGTCATCCTGATCGACCCGGAGTCGTTCGGCGTCGGTGTCGAGGGCGCGGTGGATCGCTACGTCGCGATGACCCGCGCGACGCAGCGACTGGTGGTGCTCACCGGTTCGTGACGGCACGACCGGCAGAACCGGGCCGCCGCGTCGAGGCGATATCCTGCGGACAGCACAGAACCCGAGAAGGAGCGTCACCACCATCAGCGCCACCCTGCATGCCGCCGGACTGTCCGCAGGTCACGGCGAGCGGACGTTGTTCTCCGATCTGGACCTGACCGTTGCCGAAGGCGACGTGTTCGGGCTGGTCGGCGCCAACGGTGCCGGCAAGTCGACGCTGCTGACGCTGCTCGCCGGCCAGGGCACAGCCGACTTCGACGGCACGATCACGCTCAGTCCTCCGGATGCCGAGGTCGGCTACCTGGCCCAGGAGGCCGAGTTCGTCTCCGGGGAGTCGGTCCGACAGTTCCTGTGCCGCCGGGTGGGGGTGGCGCAGGCGCAATCGGCGATGGACGAGGCCGCCGCCGCCCTGGCGGATGGCGGCGACGACCTGTATTCGCCTGCACTCGAACGCTGGCTGCACCTGGGTGGGGCGGACTTCGACGAGCGCGCCGAACAGGTCACCTCGGAACTGGGCCTGACGATCGACCTGGACGCACCGATGACCACCCTGTCGGGTGGACAGGTGGCCAGGGTCGGCCTGGCGGCGTTGTTGTTGTCCCGCTACGACATCCTCCTTCTCGACGAACCGACCAACGACCTCGACCTCGACGGGCTCGATCAACTCGAGAACTTCGTCCGCGGTGCTCGCACACCGCTGGTGATTGTCAGCCACGACAGGGAGTTCCTGGCCAGGACCGTCACGGGCATCATCGAGCTGGACCTCGCCCAGCAGCAGGTATCGGTGTATTCCGGCGGTTACGAAGCGTTCCTCGTCGAACGCGAGGTGGCCCGTCAGCATGCGCGCGACGCGTACGACCAATACGCCGACACCAAGAACGCGTTGACCGAACGTGCACAGATGCAGCGCGGCTGGATGGAGCACGGTGTGCGCAACGCGCGCCGTAAGTCCAAGGACAACGACAAGATGGGTCGCGCGGTCCGGTTGGAGTCGACCGAGAAGCAGGCGGCCAAGGCAAGGCAGACGCAGCGCCGCATCGAACGCCTCGACGAGGTGGCCGAACCCCGGAAAGAGTGGGAGCTGCGGATGGAGATCGCCACCGCTCCACGGTCGGGCACCGTGGTGGCCACCCTCAACGACGCGGCCGTCATCCGGGACGGCTTCACCCTCGGACCCATCAGCACACAGGTCAACGTCGGCGACCGCATCGTGATCACCGGAGCCAACGGTTCTGGCAAATCAACGCTTCTCGGGCTACTCCTGGGCACCGTCACCCCTGACCAGGGCACGGCTGCATTGGGCGCGGGAGTCCTCGTGGGTGAGGTGGATCAGGCGCGTGCATTGTTCACCGGCGAGACCCCACTGGCCGACGCTTTCGCCGTGCAGGTTCCCGACCTCACCGAGGCCGACGTGCGCACCCTGCTCGCCAAGTTCGGTCTGCGCGGTCACCACGTGACGCGGCCGGCCGATTCGCTGTCGCCCGGTGAACGCACCCGCGCCGCCCTGGCGCTGTTGCAGGCCCGCGGGGTGAACCTGCTGGTACTCGACGAACCGACCAACCACCTGGACCTGCCGGCCATCGAGCAGTTGGAGCAGGCAGTCGAGTCGTTCTCCGGGACAGTCCTGTTGGTCACGCACGACAGACGAATGCTGGCCACGGTGCGCTCGACACGCAAATGGCGCCTCGACGCAGGCCGGTTGTCGGAGACTCTGGCCTGACGGCAGTTCTGCACAGGCCCCGTCGGCGAGAACATCACGGGAAGTCCGTGACACCATGAATCAATGGGCACGGATGTGAACACCCAAGAGTTCAGCCGCGAGGACCGCCGACTGTTCCGCGAACAAGTCGGGCGATGCACCGAGGCTGTGGCCCGAATGCTGGCGAACGGACTCTTCACCGATCAGGGCAATCCACCCCAGCCCTTACTCGGCATGGAGGTCGAACTCAATCTGGTCGATCGGGCGATGAACCCGGCGATGTCGAATGCGACTGTGCTCGAGGCGATCGCCGACCCCGACTACCAAACCGAGCTGGGCCAGTTCAACATCGAGATCAACGTGTCGCCCCGCCCATTCGTCGGCGGCGACACCGTGTCGCTCGAGCAGGCTCTGCGTGATTCACTCAACCGCGCCGAGGAACGCGCAGCCGGCACCGACAACCACCTGGTGATGATCGGCATGCTGCCCACGTTGCGCCAGGAACACTTTGCGCATCAATGGATTTCGGCCAACCCCCGGTACGATCTGCTGAACCAGCAGATCTTCGCCGCCCGCGGCGAAGACATCGAACTCGACATCACCGGAGTCCCGCTGACCCCGGGCGGCGAATCCGAACGGCTGCACACCTCGATCGACTCGATCTTGCCCGAGGCAGCCTGCACGTCACTGCAGCTGCATCTGCGGGTGGCACCTGAGGATTTCGCAGATCACTGGAACGCGGCACAGGCCATCGCAGGTGTCCAGGTGGCCCTGGCAGGCAATTCGCCTTTCCTGGCGGGCCGGGCACTCTGGCATGAAAGCCGCATCCCGGTGTTCCAGCAGGCCACCGACACCAGGCCACAAGAACTCATCAATCAGGGCGTCCGTCCGCGCGTGTGGTTCGGAGAGCGTTGGATCACAACGATTTTCGACCTCTTCGAGGAGAACACCCGATACTTCCCGTCGCTGCTGCCGGTGGTCTCCGACGAGGATCCCCTCGAACAGCTCGAGGCGGGGACCATCCCGGAACTCACAGAGCTGCGTATGCACAACGGCACCGTCTACCGCTGGAACCGTCCGGTGTACGACGTGGTCGACGGCCACGCACATCTGCGCATCGAGAACCGGGTGTTGCCTGCAGGACCTACCGTTGTCGACATCATGGCCAATGCCTCGTTCTATTACGGCGTGCTGCGTGGCCTGGTCGATGCCGAACGGCCACTGTGGTCGCAGATGTCGTTCGATGCCGCGGCCGAGAACCTGCAGGCGGCATCACGTGACGGGATCGACTCGCAGCTGTATTGGCCGACACTCGGCTGGGTACGACCCGACGAGCTCGTTCTGCGAAAATTGTTGCCGCTGGCCGACGAAGGGCTACAGGCGTTCGGCGTGAGCGCCGACGCCCGCGACCGCTATCTCTCGGTCATCGAGGGACGTGCCCTCAACCGGCAGACCGGCTCGGTGTGGCAACGTGCCTCGGTGCAGGCACGCGAGCAGGCTGGCGACAGCCGTGAGGAGGCGCTGGCCGGGATGCTGCGCGAGTACATAGAACGCATGCATGACGGCGCGCCCGTGCACACCTGGGATCTGTAGCGGTCGCGAGTCTCGGCCGCGTTGTCTACCGTGCCGCGTTCTTGATGAATTCCTCCACGCCCGCAGCAGGTTTCACGCCGCCGAAGTAACCGCCACGCACGTGCCTGCGCAGCGCGGCATCGTCGGTGGCCCGGGCTGCGGAATGCCACAGGTAGGCGTCGTGCAAGATGATGTCGCCGCGTTCGGCGTAGACGCCCACCTCACCCCGGATCTTCTCGAATCCGAGCGGCATCTCGAACGGTGGTGTGCGGTCGGTGCGGCCGCCCGAGGGTCGCGCCGTCGACGGCACCGACACCCCGTTGGCGTTGCGATACGGCGCAGGGGTCGCCCACAGGTGACTTCCCGGCACCACCCGCAGGAATCCGTTCGCCGGGCTGGTGCCGTCGATGTGCACGGTGAAAGCCGTGCTCGGCCAGACATCGAGGCTGGGGCTCGCCTGCCAGTCGGAGTGCCAGCCGATACGCGTGTAGCCGGATTCCTTACCCGGCCGGGCATCTTGGTACACCACGCCGTTCTGTTCGTCGGCCCGGATCCAACATGATTCGCCGACAAGCTGTTTCATGATGTCGATCAGCACGGGGTGGGTGATCGCGGCGTCGACCGCCGGCGACAGTTCGCTGACGTACTCCACGTAGTTGGCGAACTTGTCGGCCTTGGCCGCCTCATCGAGGAACACCGTCGAGCCGTAGCGGTCGTCGAGTTCCCCGGACACCACCTTCTGCTGGGCGTCGACGCATTCCGCTTCGATGGCCGCGGTGTCGGCTTCGGCAAGCATCCCCCGCAACACGACGTAGCCGTGCATGTCGTAAAACCAGAGGAGACCCTCGATGTCGTCGGGTCCGTATACGCCGGGGCCTGCGGTCACAATTGTCATTCACAAGACGTTAGCGCTGGTCAGGAGTTCTTTCAGGGTGAGCGCGTGCTGTCGTCGAAGTTGTCACGTGGTCTTAATACGAGCCCGTGGCCAGTCCCCCACCCAGGCGACGTAACTGGACGGTTCATCAAAACTAGAACATGTTCTAGTGTGGTGCCGAACCGCCGGGGAGTGGCCTGAAGCCGAGCCTCGCCACAACGAAAGTGATCGTCATGAAAGCAGCAGTCACCGGAGCCGCAGGATTTGTGGGTCGCAATCTTGTCGACCGTCTGGTCGCCGACGGTCATTCCGTCGTCGCCATCGACAGGCACCACCCCGTCGATGTCGCCGACCACGGTGCGGTGAGCTGGGTGAGCGCCGACATCCTCGATCCCGAATCGATCACCGAGGCACTGACCGGAGTGGACGTGGTGTTCCACCTGGTCGCGGTGATAACGCTGCGCCACACCGACGAGAACGCCTGGCGGATCAACACCGAAGGTGTCCGCAACGTCGCAGAGGCAGCCTTGGCGGTAGGTGCCCGGCGCATGGTGCACTGCAGTTCGATCCACTCGTACGACCAGTACACCTGCGGTGGTGTCATCGACGAGACATCCAGCCGATCGGACAACGCCGAGCTGCCGGTCTACGACAGGTCGAAATGGGCAGGTGAACAAGAGCTGCGCAAGGTCATCGACCGCGGATTGGACGGGGTGATCTGCAACCCGACCGCCGTGATCGGCCCGGTGGACCACACCCCGTTCTCACGCATCAACGGGATGCTGCTGGATTCGGCGCGCGGCCGCGTACCCGCACTGGTCACCGGAGGATTCGATCTCATCGACGTGCGTGACGTCGCGGCCGGCCTGATCGCCGCGGCCGAGCACGGCCGGACCGGTGAGAACTACCTGCTCACCGGGCAGATGGTCACCATGCTCGAGGCATTCCAGATGGTCGCCCGAGAAGCAGGGCGTCGCGGACCGGCATTCGCGTTCCCGATGAGCATGGTGAAGGCCATCCTGCCGGTCGCCGAGCCCATCTGCCGACTCTTCAAATCCGATCTGATGTCGAAGGCGGCGCTCGGGTCCCTCGAGGCCTCCCCGGTGGTCGATGGCACCAAGGCCCGCACCGAGCTCGGCCACTCGCCGAGGCCGGTCGCCGAGACGATGCGTGACTTCGTGACCTTCATGGTGGTCGAGGGACAGCTCAAGGTCGCCGGGAGCAAGGCTTCGGCCGACACCGGCGCCACACCGGCGGCCATCTGATGGTCGCCGGTGGTCACCTCAGTCCTTGGTGACCAATCCCCGACCGGTGATCTGTGGGAGGTCCAACGCGGTCAACAGACCGGGCTGGGCCTCCACCACGGCCTGCACAGCGTTCACCAAACGCATTGCGGTGACCAGCATTCCGGAATCGTTGTGATCGCCGTTCTCGCCGTGGTGCACGAAGTCGACCGTCATCACCGGATCGCCGGTGATCTCGATGCGGTAGCAGCCGTCGCCGCGACTGGGGATCGGCCACTCGGGTTGGGCATCGGCCTTCGTGCGGGTGACGTGTTCGAGAATGATGCGCTCAGATCCGTTGACGGTGCCGATGACCTCGAACCGCACCGCAGCCATCGTCCCCTTGGCGATGTGGCACGACGCGATGTCGTAGTCCTCCTCGGCAGGTCGGCGGTCGATCCGCTCCACGAGGGGCTCATCGAGGGTGAGGTCGAGACCGGCAGCCAGTTGCCGCACGACGGGACCCCACGCCAGCGACAGCACCCCCGGCATCCAGAGCATCGACTGATGGTCCATGGGTTTGCCGAAACCGAACAGCTCGGTCATCGTCATGGGCTGGTAGTACGTGGAGTAGTCGGCGATCTCAGCCACTCGCAGTTCGTCGATCCGCTTGGACAACGACGTCATCGCCAGCGGCAGGACGTCGTTGGCGAAACCCGGATCGATGCCGTTGACGTGGAGACTCGCGTTGCCCGCTCGTGCTGCCGCGCGTATGCGCTCGTTGAAGTCGTCGGGGAACACACCGTCCGGATAGACCAGCGCAACCGGTCCGGACGAGACCACGTTGACCCCTGCTTCGAGGAAGCTGATCAGGTCCTCGACCGATTCCATGATGCGGTCGTCGGTCATGGCGCCGTGAACGATGCAGTCGGGGCGCAGCGCCAGCAGTTCTTCTTTGTCTCCGCTGGCAGCGATTCCCAGTTCGCGGCCCAGGCCGGCGAGCTCGCCGACGTCCTTGCCGACCTTGTCGGGATTCGACACCCAGACCCCGACGAGTTCGAGTTCGGGGCGGGCGAGCACACCCGCTATCGCCAGCTTCCCGATCGTGCCGGTTGACCAGACCACTACACGTAACGCCACTTCATGACCTCCAGGACAGAAACTAGAACACGTTTCACCCTAGACCCCGCCCACCCCGAAAGTGGTGGGTTTCGGTGAGCAAACCTGCTGGTCGCCGTCCCCGAAACCCACCACTTTCGGAGGGCGGAAGACGACTACATCTCTTCGGCGCCCACCAGCGCGGCTTCTTCGAGACGGCGTTCGGTGGCGGCAGCGGGCTCGGGCTCCGATTGCGTCCCCACCACTGCGATGGCGGCGACCGCGATCACGCTGTAGCCCACGGCAAACCAGTAGGGGGCTGCGTTGGTGCCGAACCACTCCGCGAGATGGGCCACCAACAGCGCCGACACCGCCGCACCCATCCAGCGCAAGAAGTTGTATCCGGCACTCGACACCGACCGCGGACCGGTTCCTGCCGCCATCGCCATGCCGGTCAGCGCAGTGTTCAGCACACCGGACGGGATCCCCGAGACGATGATCGCGGCCATCACCAACGGCTTGAGGTCACCGGCCGTGCCGATGGCCGCAACAGCCATCACGATGCCGAAGACACCTACAGCAGTGATCACGCCGAGCCGTTCGCCGAGGGCCTCGACCACCCGGGGTGCGAGCGTCACGCCGCTGAGCGCGACGCAGAGGCCCCATCCGACAAACACCAGCCCCAGGAAGATCGGTCGCATGTCCAGAACGATCGGCGCCCAAGCGATCACGGTGAAAAACCCGGCCGTATAGAACGCCGAGCCGATACCTGTCACCAGGAGCCTACGATTTCGCAACGCGCGCAACGGGTCTGCGATACCCACCTTGGGGCGCGCCGTGGCCGGACCATCCTTCGACAGCTTCATCGCGCAGAGCAAGGCGCCGATCGCCATGAGGACCGCCGTACCGGCAAAGGGGGCGCGCCACGTCCATTCGCCGAGAATCGCACCGAGCAGCGGCCCGACCGCAAGCCCGACCCCGAGGGCTGCCTCGTAGAGCAGGATCGCACCGTGTTGACCGCCGCGAGCCGATCCCACGATGAAGGCAAGTGCTGTCGCCATGAACAGGGCGTTGCCCAACCCCCACGCCACGCGCAGGGCGATCAGCTCGCCGATTCCGTTGGCGGTTGCCGAAACACCCGCTGCGACAACGATGAAGGCGAGCCCGGCGATGAGTGTGCGTTTCGGCCCGAAGCGGTACGAGCTGTATCCGGTGATCAGCATCGCGAACACCTGCACGCCCATGTACACCGCGAACAGCAAAGTGACCTGGTCGGCGCCTGCATCGAGTTGCTTGGCGATCTCCGGCAGGATCGGGTCTACGAGACCGATACCCATGAATGCGATGACGGCCGCGAATGCCGTGGCCCACACCGCAACCGGCTGCCCGCGAACTGCGTCGAGAAATCCGTGGTGTTCAGCAACCTGTGACGAATCACCTTGCCCTGTTGTCATGTTCACTCCTCTTCTTCAAATCGTGAGGGCACTCGACTCATCGAGACTCTCCAGTTGTGCGCGCAGCGACCGCAATGCGGGGACAGCGGCTCGGAGGGCTCGCAACTCGTCGTCGGTCATGCCCGCCATCGCTCGGGCGAGTACCTCGTTGCGCGCCGACTGCAGCTGCGCCATCTCGCGCCGCCCGTCGTCGGTGATGCTCACCTGCACCGCCCGACGGTCATCGGGATCGGGGTCGCGACGCAGCAGCCCGTGACCGACCAGCACATCCACGGCCGCTGTCACGGTCGGCATCCGCACGCCCTCGCGGCGGGCCAGTTCTCCCATCCGCATCGGTCCGTGCTCTGCCAGGGTCGCCAGGGTGGAGCCTTGCGCCGCGGTGTATTCGCCGAACGGTGACCGCCGGCGGATCGTCAGATACACCCGAGCCATCGTCGGGCGGATGGCGTCGGCCAGGTTGGTCAGCTCGTTGTCAAACACTTAGCAAGGGTAATACTTAGGACCTCGAACTATCAAGAGAGCCGCGCCCCTAGTGCCCATTTTGGTGGGTTAGGGCGACCGAAACCGCAGGTCGCGGCCGCCGAAACCCACCAAAATCGGGCTAGCCGAAGAGGGCTGGGAGCGTTGCTTCGAAGGTCTCGCGCAATTCGGTCAGCGGGATCGAGAACTGATCCTGGATCTCGACCGAATCGCTGCCCTGATCCACCACGCCGATGCGGGTCCACGGCATCTGCCGCGCGTCGAGCATGCCGGTGAACCGGGTCTCCTCGGTACGCGGCACCGCGACCAGAACTCGGCCCGACGACTCGGAGAACAGCCACACGAACGGGTCAGCGCCTTCGGGAAGCAAGATCCGGCAACCGGTCTCGCCCGCGAGTGCGCCCTCGACGACGGCCTGCGCGAGGCCACCCTCGGACAGGTCGTGCGCAGCGGACACCAGGCCATCGCGCGACGCTGCGGTGAGGATGGCGGCCAGCAAACGCTCACGCTCGAGGTCGACAGCAGGCGGCGTGCCACCGAGGTGATCGTGCACCACCTGCGACCAGATCGACCCATCGAACTCGTCATGGGTGTCACCGAGCAGGATCAGGGTCTCCCCCGGCTCGGTACCGAAACCGGTCGGGATGCGACGACGCACGTCGTCGATGACACCGAGAACACCGACAACCGGCGTCGGCAGGATGGGCGTGGCGCCGGTCTGGTTGTAGAAACTCACGTTTCCGCCGGTGACCGGGATGCCCAATTGCGCACAGCCGTCAGCCAATCCGCGCACGGCCTGCTGGAACTGCCACATGACGGCCGGATCCTCGGGCGACCCGAAGTTCAGGCAGTTGGTGACAGCCTTCGGGGTCGCGCCGCTGACGGCGACGTTGCGGTATGCCTCGGCCAACGCGAGCTGCGCGCCACGATAGGGATCGAGGTAGGTGTAGCGACCCGACGCGTCGGTGGACAGCGCGATACCGCGGCCCGACGACTCGTCGATCCGGATCATTCCCGAGTCCGCATGTTCGGCCAGCACCGTGTTGCCCCGCACGTAGCGGTCGTACTGCTCGGTGATGAACCGCCGACTGCACAGCGCGGGCGAGGAGATCATCTGCAGCAGCGTGTCACGCAGCTCGTCGCCGGAGGCCGGCCGCTTCAGATCCTTTGTCGTGGAGGCGATCACGCCGTCCTGCCAGTCCGGACGCGCGACGGGACGCTCGTAGACCGGCCCTTCGTGGGCGACGGTCCGCGGCGGAACATCGACCACGGTTTCGCCGTGCCAGGTGATCTCGAGGTGCTCACCATCGGTGACCTCGCCGATGTCGGTGGCCAGCACGTCCCACTTGCGGCAGACCTCCATGAACGCCTCGACGTTCTCCGGCGCCACCACGGCACACATGCGTTCCTGCGACTCGCTCGAGAGCACCTCGGCCGGGGTCATCCCGGTGGCCCTCATCGGGACCTTCTCCAGTTCGATGCGCATCCCGCCATCACCGGCAGCAGCCAATTCGGAGGTGGCACACGACAATCCGGCACCGCCGAGATCCTGGATGCCGATGACGATGCCCGCCTTGTACAGATCTAGGCAGCACTCGATGAGCACCTTCTCGGTGAACGGATCGCCGACCTGCACCGCGGGCAGCTTCTTCGGGCGGCCACCGGCGCTGTCGTCGAAGGTCTCCGACGCGAGGACCGACACACCGCCGATCCCGTCGAGACCGGTCCGGGCACCGAACAGGATGATCCGGTTACCGGTCCCCGACGCGAACGCCAGGTGCAGGTCCTCGACCCGCATGACGCCGGCGCAGAGCGCATTCACCAACGGGTTCCCTGCGTACGACGCGTCGAACACCGTCTCACCGCCGATGTTCGGCAAACCCAGGGAGTTGCCGTACCCGCCGACACCGCGCACCACACCGTCGACGACCCGGCGGGTGTCCGGCGCGTCCGCGGCACCGAAACGCAGTTGGTCCATCACGGCGATCGGGCGTGCACCCATGGCCATGATGTCGCGGACGATGCCGCCCACACCGGTCGCGGCGCCCTGGTAGGGCTCGACATACGACGGGTGGTTGTGCGATTCGACCTTGAAGGTGACAGCCCAGCCGTCGCCGATGTCGACCACACCGGCGTTCTCACCGATGCCCGCGAGCATCGAGGAGCGCATCTCGTCGGTGGTGGTCTCGCCGAAATACCTCAGATGCACCTTGGATGACTTGTACGAGCAATGCTCGGACCACATCACCGAATACATGGCCAGTTCGGCGGCGGTCGGCCTGCGGCCCAAGATCTCACGGATCCGCTGATACTCGTCGTCCTTGAGGCCCAGCTCGCGAAACGGCTGGGGCTGGTCGGGGGTATCGGCGGCGACGGAAACGGTATCTACGTCTGCACTCACGGTGACAGTCTAGGCGGAGGCCGGCAGGCGGGGTGATCTCGTCCTCCTCGCGGTAATGTCTCGGGCAGCGCAGCGGGAGTGGGAACTGTGCGCGGGGGGCCAGACCAGCTGATTCGTCGTTCGGCTGGTCGGTACACAGGGGGAAACGACCATGATCGACACAGGGCAGTCGCGCTCGTCTGCCGCCAAGGCACGCCAGTTGTTCGACTTCGCGGTCCGGTCGTCTGGGATACCGATCGACGGCGAGCAGTATCCGGCCGATCCGGCCAAGGCCGCGCTCGCCTTCACCCGGGCCACCGAGTGGGCGCCCATGATGGCCGACGCGTGGCTGGGGCGGGTGGCGTCCGGGGACAACTCTGCGTCTGTGGTGCTCCAGCTGTACCGCTGCCGTGCGACGATCGGCGCCGAGCAGCGTCGGCTGGGGCTTCCGCCGCGAACGTTGTCCGGCCGCTTCTCCACCGGCCTGTACATCGACTATCCGTTGGCCGACCGGACCGAGGCCATCGTGGCGTACGCGGCCACGCTGATCGCCGGCGCCGACTATCAGGGAGCCGAGGACGCCCTCGACGAGGCGGCCGCCGAATGTGCCGACCGGGGCCTGCCACCGATCGTGGACTACCTACGGGCCAGCCTGCACTTCCGCACCCAGCGCTGGACAGACGTGCTCACCGCACTGGCTCCGTCGACCACGTGGACGGACGAGTACATGAACGCCGGCGCCGACCTGATGGCCGGATCGGCGTGCGTGCAGATGGGCCTGTTCACCGAAGGTGTACGGCGACTCGAAGCCGCGGCGAATGGGCCGATCCCCGCCGCGGCGACGGCGGCGATGTTCACCCACGGGCTGGCCTTGCGCGAACAGGGCATGGAGGCGCCGGCTCGTGAACGGTTCGAGGCCGTGTATTCCCGTGACCCCTCGTTCTCGGCCAACTCCAAGGCCCTCTCGGATCAGCGTTTCCGGTTGGTGATCACCACCGCCGAGACGATCGCCTCTCGTAGCGACCGCTGGGACCCGGCCACTGCAGCAGAGACGGTCGCGGCCTCGGCGTCTGCTCCTGACGACTCCGAGGGAAGTCTGCTCGCGGCGGCACAGGCCGAACTCGCCGAGCAGATCGGCCTCGAATCGGTCAAGAGCCAGGTGACCAAGCTGCAGTCGGCAGCCACCCTGGCGAAGATCCGATCGGACAAGGGTCTCGCGACCGGCCCACGCAGTCTGCACCTGGCATTCACCGGTCCACCCGGCACCGGCAAAACCACCATCTCGCGCATCGTCGCCAAGATCTATTGCGGGCTCGGTCTCATCAAAACCGATGCGGTGGTGCAGGTCTCACGTCGTGATCTGGTGGGCGAACACCTCGGTAGCACGGCCATCAAGACATCGGAGGTGATCGACCGTGCGATGGACGGCGTGCTGTTCATCGATGAGGCCTACACGCTGGTGCAGAGTGGCCTCTCCGGCGGCGACGCGTTCGGTCGCGAAGCCGTCGACACCTTGCTCGCGCGGATGGAGGACGACCGCGACCGGCTGGTGGTGATCATCGCAGGCTATGACGCAGAGATCGACCGGCTGCTCGCCGCGAACGAGGGAATGTCGTCACGATTCTCCAAGCGCATCAGATTCGACTCCTACAGTCCCACCGAACTCACCCAGATCGCCGATCTTCTTGCCCGCAAACGTGATTCGTTACTGTCGGCGGAAGCGCTCCGGGAACTCGAGATGGCGTGCGCTCCCCTGTGTCATCAGGTCGAGCTCGACGAGTTCGGCCGGGAGCGTCGCATGATCGACCTCGCGGGCAACGGGCGCTTCGTCCGCAACGTGGTCGAGAGCGCCGAGGAAGAACGCGAACACCGTCTGACAAGCGGCACCATCGAACTCGCCGACCTCGACGACGACGCACTCATGCGCATCGAGGCCTCCGACATGCAGGCCGCATTGGCCGGTGTGCTCGGCGGATTGCGGAGCGGACAAGGTCCGGTCCGGTAGACCGGCCCCGCGAATCCTCAGCCGGCAGCTCGGGTCACTTCCAAGATCGACTCGGCGAGTTCAGGCCTGCAGATCACAAGATCGGGTAGATAGACGTCGCGCTGGTTGTACTCCAGCGACAGTCCGTCGATCCGACTGCACCACAACCCATGTGACTTCGCCACAGCCACCGGCGCGGCCGAGTCCCACTCGTACTGTCCACCGGCGTGCACATACGCGTCGGCCTCACCCCGAACCACTGCCATCGCCTTGGCGCCTGCCGATCCCATCGGGAGCAGCTCACCACCGATGGCCGTGGCGACCGACTCGGCGAAAGCGGGAGGCCGCGAGCCGCTGATGACCACGCGCGGCTTGTCGCCCCGCGGTGTTCTCGCCAGACCGGTGGTGGGTGGCACCGGCGCCCCATCGTTGACGTAGGTGACGCCGAGCCCCGGCAGCGAGACCGCGCCGACCGTGAGCCCCAACCCCTTTTCCCACAGTGCAACGTGCACAGCCCAGTCGGTGTGGTCGTCCAGACCGTATTCCTTTGTGCCGTCCACAGGGTCGACGATCCACACGCGGTCGGCGTCCAGTCGGGACAGATCGTCGGCCGATTCCTCGGACAGCACGGAGTCGCCCGGCCGTTCACGCGCGAGCGCGTCGAGCAGGAACTCGTTGGAGCGCAGATCCCCGGCCTTGCCCAGTTCTTTGCCGTTCAGCGATGGGTCTGATCGGAGTTCGACCAGCAGATTCCCGGCCTCGGTGGCAAGACGACCGGCGAGCTCTGCATCGGATGAGGTCACAGTCACACGCCCAGGTTACGGCGGATGGCCTCCGCGACGTCGGCAGGCGCACCGTCACCGGGGGTGATGACGACGTCCGCCGCTTCCGGTCGCTCGTAGGGCGAACTGATGCCGGTGAAGTGTGCGACCTCACCGCGACGCGCCTTCGCGTACAGCCCCTTCGGGTCGCGTTCCTCGCAGACCTCGAGCGGCGTGTCGACGAACACCTCGAAGAACGGCAGGCCGCGCTCGGCATGGACCTCGCGCGCCCGCTCGCGTTCGGCGGCGAAGGGGCTGATCAGCGAAACGATCGCAACCGCACCCGAGTCCGCGAAGAGTGCCGCAACCTCGGCGGTGCGCCGGATGTTCTCCCGGCGATCGTCGTCTCCGAACCCGAGATCGGAATTCAGCCCATGGCGGAGGTTGTCCCCGTCCATCAGGTAGGCCGGGCGGCCTTCGGCCACCATCGATCGTTCCAGTTCCGATGCGATCGACGACTTCCCGGAACCGGACAGTCCGGTCAACCAGATGGTCGCCCCACGATGGGAGCGCTGCTCCCTGGTCACCGACGAGCTGTGCCAGACCACGTGGGAGTCGTTGCTGACCGGACCGTTGATCATCCCGGCGCCGACGGTCTTGTTCGTCGCCTCGTCCATCAAGATGAAGCTACCCGTGAAGCGATGCTGGCGGTACGAGTCGAACATCATGGGTTGCTGGGTGCGCAGACGGACGCGCCCGATCTCGTTGAGCCGCAACTCCTGTGGCCCCTCCTCACGATGGAGGGAGTTGACGTCGAGCCGATAGGTGAGGTCGCCGATCACGGCCTTCGACTCGCGGGTCGAGCTCTGGATGGTGTAGCGGTTACCCGGCTTCAACTCGGTGTCCTCGGAGAACCAGCACACCATCGCATCGATGTCGCGACCTACGTACGGTCGATTGTTGGGACGGGCGAGCATCTCTCCGCGAGTGATGTCGATCTCGTCGGCGAGCGAGACGGACACGGCCATCGGCGCGAATGCCTCGTCGAGCTTGCTGCCGCCGGGGCCCCAGATCTCGGCCACGGTGGTGCTGAATCCGCTGGGCAGCACCACCACTTCGTCGCCGGGCTTGAACGTTCCGCTGGCGATGGTTCCGGCGTAGCTGCGATGGTCCGAGCCGTCGCTGACCTGAGGACGGATCACGTATTGCACCGGCAGCCGGGCGTCGATGAAGTTGCGGTCCGAGGCGATGTGGACGTCCTCGAGGTGTCCGAGCAGCGAGGTGCCCCGATACCAGGGCATGTGGACCGACGGATCGACCACGTTGTCCCCGAGCAGCGCCGACACCGGGATGAAGCTGAGGTCGGTCACGTTGAGTTTGCTGGCGAATGCGCTGAACTCCTCCTTGATCTCGGTGAATCGTTCTTCCGACCAATCCACCAGGTCCATCTTGTTCACACACAAGACGATGTGCGCGATGCCGAGCAACGACGACAGGAAGGCGTGCCTGCGGGTCTGCTCGAGCACTCCCTTGCGGGCGTCGATGAGAACGAGTGCCACGTCGGCGGTGGATGCCCCGGTCACCATGTTGCGGGTGTACTGCACATGCCCGGGGGTGTCGGCGATGATGAACTTGCGCTTGGGTGTTGCGAAGTACCGGTACGCCACGTCGATGGTGATGCCCTGCTCGCGCTCTGCACGAAGGCCATCGGTCAGCAGCGCGAGGTTGGCGTATTCGTCGCCGCGTTCGGAGCTGGTGCGCTCGATCGACTCCATCTGGTCGGTGAAGATGCTCTTCGAGTCGTACAGCAGCCGGCCGATCAGTGTGGACTTGCCGTCGTCGACGCTTCCGGCAGTTGCCAACCGCAGCAACTCTTTCCGTCCGCGCCGTACGGGCTCGCCGATGATCAGTTCCTGGTCGACGGTCATCAGAAGTATCCTTCTTTCTTGCGATCTTCCATGCCGGACTCCGAGATTCGGTCGTCGGCTCGGGTTGCACCGCGTTCGGTGAGTCTGGTGGCGGCCACTTCATCGATGACCTGCTCAACCGTGACGGCGTCACTGAGCACACATCCGGTGCACGTCGCGTCGCCGACCGTCCGGAACCGCACCTGCTCGGTGTGCACCGCCTCGCCGGGTGCGAGTTCCACGTACGGCGTCTTGGCCAGCAGCATCCCGTCCCTGGGCACCACTTCGCGCCGATGGGCGTAGTAGATGCTCGGTAGTTCTATCTCTTCGGCGGCGATGTACTGCCAGATGTCGAGTTCGGTCCAGTTGCTCAGGGGGAACACCCGGATATGCTCACCTTTGTTGTGGCGGCCGTTGTAGAGGTTCCACAATTCGGGCCGTTGCGCGCGTGGATCCCAGGCGCCGAACTCGTCTCGGAAGCTGAAGACACGCTCCTTGGCGCGCGCCTTCTCCTCATCGCGTCGCGCGCCACCGAAGACGGCGTCGAAATTGTTCTCCCGGATCCCGCGCAGCAGCGATGTGGTCTGCAGCCGGTTACGACTGGCACCGGGACCGGTCTGCTCCACCACCCGACCGGCGTCGATGTCGTCCTGCACACTCGAAACCACCAGTCGGACACCGGTTTTGTCGACAACCCGATCCCGGTAGTCGATGACCTCGTCGAAATTGTGTCCGGTGTCCACATGCATGAGCGGGAAGGGAACGGGCGCAGGCCAGAACGCCTTGCGCGCCACGTGGAACATCACCACCGAGTCCTTGCCGCCGGAGAACAGCAGCACGGGCCGCTGCGCCGTCGCGGCGACCTCTCGGAAGATGTAGACCGATTCCGCCTCGAGCGCGGCCAGATGGGTGAGCTCGTACCCCGTTGTCAGCACCGTGAGAATCCTCTCGCGTCGTTCGCCTCGTCAGGACTTGACCTGTCGAGTATCCGACACTAGTGTTTGAAAATATGACAGTGACGGTAAGCGACAGCATGCCTGTGGGTCAACCCTCGCCACCCACGCAGCGTGTGGTCCGGGTGATCGAACTGCTGGCCGAACAGACCGGCGGCCGCCTGACACTGGCGGAGATAGTCCGTCGCACAGGGTTTTCCAGAGCCACCGCCCACGCGGTGCTGACGCAACTCACCATCGACGGCTGGGTATCGCGAGAAGACGGCCAGTTCGCGATCGGTGCCGGCTTCGTCGCCCTGGCGCGGCAGGCCGAACGTGGCTATCCGTTGCGGCGTTTGGCAGCTCCGATGATCCACGAACTCGCTGCGGACCTCGACATGCCGGCGTTCCTCGCCGAACGCGTGGCCGAACAGATCACTGTCACAGAACTCGTCGGGGTGCCGGACATGCAGTGGATCAGACCCGGCCGGCGCATCGCGCTACGCCCACCCGTGTGCCGAGAGTTCGTCGCGTGGGCGCCTGAAGCCGAACGGCAGCGGTGGATCGACTCGGCACCGCCGGGTGCCCACGACCGACTGCACGACGTACTGGAAGTGATCTGCGACCGCGGGTACGCGGTGGAGCGCCTCACCGGTGACCATGCCGAGATGATCGACGCGCTTGCGTCACTGCGAGATTCACCGGTCTCGGACACGGTGCGCTCACGGGTGGCGGGGCTGCTGGCCGAACTGACCACCATCGACTATCTGCCGGAGGAATCCGTGGGAGTTGTCGCTGTGGTCACGATCGGCGCCCCGATCATCGACTCCGAGGGCACTGTGATCGCGTCGATCGTCGTGTGCCCCAACCGCGAGATGAGTGCGGACGAGATGGCGCACCTGGGCACGTCGGTGGCCGCTGCCGCTGATCGCGTCGCCCACGCGCTCGCACGCTGAATGCATGTGCCGCGGCGCTCGACGCTCAGGACGGGCCCGTTCGGCCGGCGAGTATCCGCTTCTTCGCCAACGCCACCTCACGCTCGCCGACCGTAGGCTCCGACAGTTCCTCACCCCCTGGCCGCAGCCCGGCGACCACCACTGCCAGATGTCGCCGCCATGCCGTGTCACTGACACCCCGCGTGGTCTCGACGACGCCCCTGACCGCCCAGAAGACAAGATCGAGGTCGGTGACGGTGACGTCGGGACGAATCCGTCCGGCATCTTGAGCAACGGCCAGCAACTCGGCC
The DNA here is from genome assembly GCF_054063855.1 of Williamsia sp. R60. NCBI lineage: Bacteria > Bacillati > Actinomycetota > Actinomycetes > Mycobacteriales > Nocardiaceae > Williamsia > Williamsia sp. R60. The sequence goes on along the minus strand of NZ_JBSSGR010000002.1, from coordinate 528,842 downwards.
AGGATCGTGCGGAACTCGTCCCTGAGCAACACCGTGTGCTCGTCGTCGTTCCACATCCGCGACACACAGCCTCGATGCGACGCCTGAACGGCACCGGTGTCGAACAGCAATCGTTCCAGACCAGAACCGTCGGTCACGTCACGCGCGGCCCTGGCCATCGCCACCAGATCGATGAGCAACTGCCGTACGAGTTCGCTGATCAAGGCGTCCTTGGTGGGGAATCTCCGGTACAGCGTGCCCATGCCGACGCCGGCCACCCGGGCGATCTCCTCGACCCCGGCATCGAGCCCGCGGTCACTGAACACCTTTGCCGCCGCGTCCAGTAGTCGTCGCCGGTTCTCCGCAGCGTCACGCCGCAGCACTTTCCCACCGTCTGCGGTTGCCTGCACACCCATGGCCGACCTCATTCCGATTTGTCACCGGAGAGGGTACCGCCGGCAACCATCGCGAGTTCGGCGTGTGCGAGGTCCGCGGTCGCGTCCAACGCCGCCCCTCCACGTTTGACCGACGGGATGAAAAGTGTCGCAACAGCTCCCAGGCACACGGCGACCCCAAGCATGATGAAGCCGTGGGTGTAGCCCGATTCCTTGGGCAGTCCCGACGGTGTGGCGCCCGCGGTGACCACAGTCCCCATGAATGCTGCGCCCAGCGAACCGCCGATGGTTCTGATGTTGGCGTTCATGCCGCTGGCGACTCCGGTCTGATGGGGTGGCACCGCCGCGACGACAACGTTTGCCATGGCGGAGAACGCAAGTCCCATACCGATACCCGACAGGCACATCGCGGCGAAGATGTCCGCTTCGCTGGAGTGACGGAACGCGACGAAGAAGTAGCCGGCAGCGCTGACGAGAGTCCCCACCGTCAACAGGTTCTTCGAGCCGAAGCGAGCAGACAGGCGCCCGGCGCCGAGCCCGAGGATGAACATGAAGACCGAGCTGGGCAACATCATCAGGCCGGACTCACTGACCGATGCCCCGAATCCGTACCCCGCCGATGTCGGTGTCTGCACGAACTGCGGCAGGAATCCGAACCCGGCATACATTCCGATACCCATCATCAGCGCAACCAGGTTCGCGGCCCAGACGGTGCGCATCCGCATCATCTTCATGTCGATGAGCGGGTTCGCCGATCGTGCTTCGGCGACGATCCACACCACCAGGAAGATCGCAGCAGTGACAAGCAATCCGACGACCTCGGGTGAGGTCCAGCCCCACTTGGGTGCCTGACTGACACCGAGCAGCAGAGCCACCAGCCACGCTGACAGCAACGACGCGGTGACCCAGTTGACCCTGCCCGGGGCCCGGCCCTTCGACTCCGGGATGAAGGCGTAGGCCGCCACACCCGCGATGGTGGTCATGATCAGCGGAATCCAGAACAGCCAGTGGTACGTGAGTACGTCGACGATCGGCCCGGCCAGCACAACACCCAGGCCGGCGCCCAGCGACGTCAGGGCCGCGACCATCCCGACGGCGCCGGGCACCTTCTTCTCAGGGAATTCGTCACGGATGATCCCGAAGGCCAAGGGCAGGACGCCGCCACCGACACCCTGGATCACACGCGCGACCACCATCACCGACAGCGACGCCGCCAGTGCAGCCAGCAACGAGCCGATTCCCAGCGCGGCCAGCGCAACCACGAACAGCAGCTTCTTGCCGTACATGTCCCCGAGGCGACCCATGATGGGCGTGAACACCGACGCGGAGAGGAGGTAGGCGGTGAGCACCCAGGTCACGTCGGTCTGCGTCGTCCCGAGGGACACCTGGATAGTCGGCAGTACGGGTATCACCAGGGACTGCAGCAACGCGAACGCGGCCACGCCCACGGTGATCACGGTGAACGTGACCCGATAGTGCGTCCGCTTGGGTGTGATGTCCATACAGCTCCTGAGCTCGAACCGGAGAGACCACTCCGCATGCTGCTCAGAACCTAGCACCACAAGCGGAGCCAAGACTCCGGATATCCACTCAGCGAGACACCGTCACCCGTCCACGACGGGCGGCTGCCCGGTCAGTCGAAGGCCGCGTTCACCTCGGCCTCGGTGAGGCCGTAGTCCTCCAAGGAGTACTTGTGGACGGGTTTGCGGTCGCCCGACTTGCTCTCCTCGTCGAGTGCTCGCATCGCCGACGCCGCATCATCGGTGAGGTCGAGTCCGAACGTGCGATAGATCGTTTCGATCGTGCCCATGGGATCGGTGCGGAAGTCCCGGAAGTCGATGTCGATGAACTGATCCGGGTTGTACTTGGACCGTGCCGCATTGAATGCGTGCAGCCCTCGCGACCACAACTCGAGTTGCGTCTTGCCGATCAGTTCACCCGTGAACACGGTCGACCATCCCTCGCCCGCATGCTCGGCAAGACTGCACATCGACGGGATGATCGTCGCGGGTGGCCGGTGGGTCTGGATGATCAACGCGTCGGGATAGACGGCCATCAATTCATCGAGCGCGAACAGGTGACTGGGGTTCTTCAGCACCCACCGACGCTCTGGCTGATTCAGCCCGATCAACTGGAGGTTCTTCTTGTGCCGCGTGTAGGCGTTGGTCCAGTCCTGCTTCTGCAGCCACTGGGAGTAGGTCGGCAGGTACGACAAGGATTCGTAGGAAATCGACTTCATGGTCTGGCGCAGCAACTGCCAGCACTCTTCGACGTCGGAGGCACTCATGTAGTGCAGCCCCATGAATTCCGGGTTCTCCACATGGTGCTGTTCGAGTCCGGCCTGGATCTGCTGGAAGACCGGATTCGCCTCCCAGGTGTCGCGCGGAGGCCGGGGCTGCGGGAACTCGGCAAGCCACATCTCCAGACCCTGATGGCCCGGATCTGCGGTGAGCAGCCGATGCAGGGCGGTGGTCCCGGTACGGGGCAACCCGGTGACGAAGATGGGGCGTTCCACCGGCGCGGAGACATACTCGGGATTGGCTTTCCACGATGCCTCGCTGAGCAATCGGGCGACCAGCGCACCCCGAAGGAAGAAGCGGTTCATCTTGCTGCCCAGCTCGGTGAGTCCCGCATCGCGCTCGTACGACTCCAGCAGGACACCAAGAGCCTCGGTGTAGTCATCCTGACCGAAGTCGTCGAGTCCACACGCCTTTGTCGCCGACGCATGCAGATCCTCGACCGTGCCCACATTCGTTCTCGGAATGGTCATCTCGCTCCTCAGGTGTGGTACTCGCCGCAATTGACGTCCAGCGTCTGGCCGGTGATGGCGCTGGCCCAATCCGAGGCGAGGAACACCACCGCCCGAGCGATCTCATCGGGTTCGGGCAGACGTTTGAGGTCGGACTTGGAGGCGGTCTGTTCGTAGACGGCCTCCGGCGTGATGTCGTACTTCTTGGCGACCTCACCGAAGTACCACTTCAGCTGGTCGTCCCAGATGTAACCGGGCAGCACGCTGTTGACACGAACGCCCTTGTCGCCCAACTCCGTGGCGAGTGTCTGCGACATGGCGAGCAGGGCCGCCTTGGCGAGCTTGTAGCTGCCGTAACGCGGCTCCGAGTGCCGCAGGACCATGGAATTGATCATCACCACAGAACCGGACACCTTGGCCAATTCGTCGGTGAAGGCCTTGGTCATGCGCAGGCCGCCGAGGACCGTGAGGTCCAGGCTCGACCGGATGTGGTTGAAGTCGGTGCGTGCCAACGACTTCATCGAAGGCAGCGAAAAGGCGTTGTTCACCAGTACGTCGACACGGCCGTACTCGGCAACCGTTGCCGCGACGAGGGAATCGACAGCCGCGTCATCGGTGATGTCGGTGGGGACCTGCAACGCGACGCCGCCGGCGGCATCGATCTCCTTGGCCACCTCGGCGAGCCGGCTCTCGGTCCGGGCCGCGAGCACCACCTTGGCGCCGGCAGCAGCGGCTTGCACGCTGATCGAACGGCCGAGACCCGGCCCCACTCCCCCGACCACGACGACCTTGCCCTCGAGCAGGCCGGTGGACACGGTGGCGGTCATCCCAGCATCCTCTGCGCGAATCCGCGCTGGCGTGCGGCTATTCGTTCACGCCAGCCTGCCTCGTCGATGGTGTTGGACTCGAAGTGCGGCAGGTGGTCGGGCACGTCGGCCACGTTGACGATGGCGACGGTCGGCCCGTCGGACTCGGTCAGCTCGCGGGCGACCCGCTGCCATCGGAACTGCGCGATACCCCGCTGTTTACCGGTTGTCTCGATCCAGTTGGCGATGCCCGGGTTCTGCTTGCTGACAACCAAGCGGATCATCCCATCCGGATCCACCTGCGCCTGAGCAGAATTGAGACTGGTCTGGTGATTGACGTAGTCCAGCGAGATGTACCACATACTGCCCAGCTGGAAACCCTGGTACGGCGCATCGGATTTCGGCACCGTGATCACCATCGCCTCGTCGTCGGCGAGGTCGTAGTGACCCACCGATGAGTACTGGGTGCTCAGCCCACCCGGCGTCAGACGGGGCGCGGTCAAGGTGTTCACCGGCAGGTCCAGGTAGAACCACTTCGGAAAGTTGAACCAGGTGTTGATCCGCGACAGCAACATCTTGCCGGCCACCTGATAGCGGCGGGTGATCTGCGCGAGGTCGGGCTCCACCGGCGCGCTGCCCACTGTGTCGACCCGCTCGATCCGGATCTGTCCCTTTTCCTGCATCCAGTCGCTGTACACCTCGCGCACCGCGAGCATCGACGACCCCTCGCCGAGAACGAAGTAGTTGGGTCCCGGGTCGGCCTTGGGCGGTCCGAAGCGGAGCGTGTAGGTCCCGTCCGCTTCGATCGTCAGTCGACGGTCGTCGAAGGCGTCGTCGCCACCGGGAACGTCTGTGGCGGTGTAGTCACCCTTGAGAACCTGAAAGCTGAGATCTGCTGTGTTGCCGCGTTTTCCGGTGATCAGATACTCCGCGTCGGCCTGCACGTTGGCGTGGTAGTACAGCGTATCGGGATTGTCCAACCCCATCTTCGTGTAGGGGCCCGTGGACGTGACGAAGAACGGGTGGGTCTTGCCATACGCCCATGCCATCTGCAGGCTCGCGCGGATGCTGCCGCCGAGGTAGTCGTATCCCTCGGCCAGATCCTGCTCGTTGCGGATGAAATCAGCTGAGGTGATCAGCTTCTCGGCGTCGGCGATGGCCGCGGCGAAAGGGGCGGTCACATCGTTCGTGACGGTTGTTGTCATCTCACTCCCTTGTGATGGCCGGAACTACAGCCAGGTGTCCCCGCCGGTCCAGGTGAGGAAGTTCTCGAGCTCCGCCTGGGCCGGAGTGACCCGCGGATGTTCGGTGGACAGATAACCACCACGGTAGAACAGCAAAGGCTTGTCTTGCAGCACTTCTCCCAAAGTCTGCACCCGGCCTATCGCGATGAAATGGTCGCCGCCGTCATCGACGCGCTCCAGCGTGCAATCCACCCATGACAACGAGTGCCGGATGACGGGCAGGCCGAGAGGCGAGGGATCCCAGTCGATCCCGGCGAACTTGTCATCACCCGGTGCGCCGAATGCGGCACTGACGTCCTGTTGGTTGGTCGACAACACGTTGACGCAGAACTTTCCGCTCTGCTCGATGACCTTCCAGCTGCGGGAGGTCTTCATCGGGCAGAACAGCACCAGTGGTGGATCGAGCGACAGGGCTGCAAACGACTGGCAGGCGAACCCCACTGGGACGTCATCGGTGGTCATCGTGGTGATCACGGTGACCCCGGTGCAGAACTGACCCATGGCCGTCCGGAACTGCCGCGGGTCGAAATCATCTGAACCGCGTGGATGAGGGGACATGTCAGGCGTTCTTGAATCCGATGGAGAAGTCGTGCCCCCAGAGACTGACCGCCGTGCTCTCGCGAGCCACCCAGTCGGTATCGTCGACTTGCCTGCCCTCGCAGCCGAATTCGACGTCGAATCCGCCGGGCGTCTTCATGTAGAACGAGTACATCAGGTCGTTGACGTGGCGGCCCAGCGTGGCCGACATCGGGACCTTCTTGCGCAACGCCCGGTCGTGGGCCAGGCCCACGTCATCGGTGTTCTCCACCTCGATCATCAGGTGGACGATGCCGGTGTCGTTCGGGATCGGCAGGAACGCCAGGCTGTGGTGGCGTGGGTTGCAGCCGAAGAACCGAAGCCATGGCGGCTCGTCGCCCTGTTCCCGCCCGACCAGCTCCGGCGGCAGCCGCATCGAGTCGCGCAGACGGAAACCGAGCACATCGCGGTAGAAGTGCAGCGAGGCTGCGTCGTCGTCGGTGGTGAGCACCACGTGTCCCAAACCCTGCTCGCCGGTGACGAACTTGTGGCCATAGGGGCTCACCACCCGGCGATGTTGCAGTGCCACACCATGGAACGCCTCGAGAACGTTGCCGCTCGGGTCCTCGAAGACCACCATCTCCACGACCTGACGGTCGGCCAGTTCCTCGTCCTTGCCTTCGCGGAAGACCACGCCGGCTGCCGACAATCGATCTCGGACTTCCTGCAGTGCAGCGGCGTTGGCACATTCCCAGCCGGAGGACACCAGACGGTCGTGCTCTCCTGGCGTGATCACCAGACGTGCGGGAAAGTCGTCCATGCGCAGGTACAGGGCACCCTCCGTGGGGCCACTGCCCTCGGGCATACCCAGCACCTTGAGACCGTAGTCACGCCAGGCCGGCATGTCGGTGGCCTCGATACGCATGTAGCCGAGTGAACGGATCGGGCCAAGGGTTTCGGTCATCGTCGATCTGCTCCTTTGCGAGATGTCGGTGGTGAACTCAGACCATCGTGTCCGCGTCTGATCGCTTGCGGGTCAGGCTTTCGGTGTCCCGACCGTTTGCGGGTCAGGCTTTCGGTGGCCTGACCGCTTGCGGGTCAGACCATGGTGTCACCGATGGGGATCCCGAATTCGCCGTTGCCGTAGGCGACGTAGGCCCGTTCGGCATCGTTGGCCGCGTGGACGCGGCCGGCATGTGCGTCGCGCCAGAACCGCTGAATGGGTGTGTCGTTGTCGAGGGCATGAGCTCCGGAATTCTCGAAGAGCCGGTCGATCGACGCGATGGCCCGGCCGGTTGCGCGGACCTGATCGCGACGGGCCTTCAACCGGAGCTCCATCGGGACTTCTTGTCCCGCGAGCAGCAGGTCGTATTCGGCCTGCAGGTTGCCCGAGAGCTGAGTCCACGCCGCGTCGATGTCACTGGCGGCCTCGGCGATGCGAACCTTGGCAAATGGGTCGTCCTTCGCCTTCTCGCCGGCGTAGGCCGCGCGGACGCGCTTGCCCTGGTGCTCGACGTGTGCCGCGTAGGCACCGTAGGCCATTCCCACGATCGGCGCCGAGATGGTGCTCGGATGGATTGTGCCCCAGGGCATCTTGTAGACCGGCGCGGTGTTCTTCTCCAGGCCCGGAGCCTCGCCGGTGCTCATCGCCCGGAAGCTGAGCATCCGGTGGCTCGGTACGAACACGTCCTTGACGTCGATGGTGTTGGATCCGGTGCCCTTGAGCCCGACCACGTTCCACACGTCGCGAATGGCGTAGTCCTCGCGCGGGATCAGGAAGCTCACGAAGTCGACGGGCTTTCCGTTCTTGATCACCGGTCCGCCGAGGACAACCCAGCTCGCGTGGCCCGAACCCGAGGACCATGCCCACGAACCGTTGACCTTGTAGCCGCCTTCGACCACTTCACCCATACCCATCGGGGCGTAGGACGAGGAGATACGGACTGAGGTGTCCTTGCCCCATACGTCCTCCTGCGCCTGCTGCGGGAAGAGAGCCAGGTGCCAGTTGTGGATACCGATGATGCCCGAGACCCATCCGGTGGAGCCACACGCCGAGCCGATCCGACGCACTGCCTCGTAGAACGTCACCGGGTCGACCTGGTAGCCACCCCACTGCTCGGGCTGCATGAGCTTGAAGAACCCGATGTCCTCGAGCGACGCGATCGTCTCGTCGGGAATCTGACGCAGATCCTCTGCTTCCTGTGCCCGCTGTTCGATCTCGGGCAGCAGTGCGCTGATCTTGTCCAGTACCTGCGCGCCCTCTTGGCTGCGGTCGCTCATCGCGCGATTCCTAACTCTCGTTCCACAAAGTCTTCTCCGGCAAGATTAGAACACGTTCTCATTTATGTCGAGTACTGCAGGTTTACCTCGATTCATGCCGTTTTGATCACTTCCCTGGCGAGTGCCTGGCAAGTTTTGTAACATGTTCTAGTAAGCGGGAACGCTTAAACCACGCGGCCCGGCACATGCCGACCCACAGCCGGCATCGATGAACTAGGGAGCAGACATGACGAGTACGGAGTCGGAGTTGGAGCAGGGGGCCCGCCTTACAGCGGTTGACACCAGCGCAGACGGTGGCGCGGTACGCGAGATCGACACCGGCACGCCGCCGACCCGATTTGCACGCGGTTGGCATTGCCTCGGCCTTCTTGCCGATTTCGATGACGGCAAGCCCCATCCGGTCACCGTGTTCGGCACCAAACTGGTCGTCTGGGTCGCCGACGGCGAACTCAAGATCCTCGACGCGTACTGCCGACACATGGGCGGCGACCTGTCACAGGGCTCGATCAAGGACGGCAACGTCGCCTGCCCGTTCCACGACTGGCGATGGAAGGCCAATGGACGTTGCGCCGGCGTCCCCTATGCCAAACGGGCACCCAAACTGGCCAAGACCCGTTCGTGGCCGGGCATGATCCGCAACGCGCAGATCTTCGTCTACAACGACCCCGAGGGCAACCCGCCCCCCGACGACGTGATCATCCCCGAGCTCGACGAATTGAGCAGCGACCAGTGGACCGGCTGGACGTGGAACAAGATCGTCATCGAGGGTTCGAACTGTCGCGAGATCATCGACAACGTCGTCGACATGGCGCACTTCTTCTACGTGCACTACTCGTTGCCCGACTACTTCAAGAACGTTTTCGAAGGCGAGACCGCTGCGCAGTACATGAACTCGCATGGGCGTCCGGACGTCGACATCATGACGGCCTACGGCGACACCAAACTCGAGTCCATCGCCGCCTACTACGGTCCTGCCTACATGCTCAACCCGATGGTGCAGTACTACGGCGGCTATGCGATCGAGACGATCCTGACCAACTGCCACTACCCCATCGACAACAATTCGTTTGTCCTCATGTACGGCGTCATCGCGAAGATCCCCGAGGGACTCACCGCCGACCAGGCCGACAAGATGGCGACGAAGATCACCGCCGGTATCGAGGTGGGGTTCTTGCAAGACGTCGAGATCTGGAAGCACAAGAGCCGCATCGACAATCCGCTGCTGGTGGAAGAGGACGGTCCGGTCTACCAGCTGCGCCGCTGGTACGAACAGTTCTATGTCGACGTCGCCGACGTGACCGAGGAGATGACACAGCGCTACGAATACGAGATCGACACCACCAAGGCCGTCGAGAACTGGAACATCGAGGTCCAGGAGAACATTCGACTCAAGGCCGAGCGCGAAGCCGCGAATGCCTCGACGCCCGAGACGGCTTCGGCCACGTGATCGCCGCCCCGTCATGAGCATCAGTTGGTCGAAGGCTCCGGATCTCAGCAAGGATCCGGAGCGCGGCCCAGCGGTTCGGGAAGCGACGTCGAGAGACAAAGAGCACTACCTACGCGGTGGGCTGCGGGAGATCGAGTGCCGCACCTGCCACGCCCACGTGATGGTGAAGAAGTACAGCCCCCACCACACGAGTGTCCAGTGGACAGCACAGGCACGAGAGCAATGTCCTGAACTCACCCGGATCCGGGCGGAAGGGGGAAACCCCGCAATGTTGCCGACATGCCCCCGGCTCTCGGCCAGCATCGATCACGGTGTGAGCGAAGGGATCATCCCCAAGGAATCACCCGATGTCGACCCGGACGGCTACTACTGACCCGGGCAACTCGTAGAGACAAGAACACCACTCGCGATCGATCGCGAGTGGTGTTCTTTTGTCGTAACCCTCATTGTCCGTACGGACCGGGCCCCTGATTGCCCGAACCGGGCGGGCCGTAGTACGGCCCGGGCGCTTGTCCGTAGCCCCCGCCCTGTCCGCCGGGAGTACCGAACTGCTGCGGCGGTGGACCGTAACCTTGCGGCTGACCGTAAGCAGGTGGCTGACCGTAGCCCTGTGGCTGACCGCCGCCCTGTGGCTGGTGCGGACCGGATACTCCGGGCCCGGGCCGACTGCCCTTACCTGCCGCCAAGGCCAAATAGGTGGCGACGCCGGCAGCGATCAAGGTGATGAACGCGCCGAGGACCACAAGCCACAGTGCCCACCCCGCGTCCACCTCCGAGGTGTCGCCGGCATCGCCGTCGATGACAACACTGCCCGGGTCGGCGATGAACACAAGGGACACGATCACCGCGACCAGTCCCAGAACCGTCCCCGCGATGGCCGCGATCGCGGGATACCTGTTGATGATCAACGGAACAGCAGCACCGGCCAGCAGGAGCCCGATGATGATGGTGGCGATGCCCGGCGCACTGGTTTCGGCCTCTGCCTCGCTCTCGGCGTCGGCCACCTCGCTCGAGTCGGCCGTGTCGTCGCCTGCGTCGATGGTCACCGAACCGAGGCCGCTGATCGACACGCTTCCCACACCGAAGTCCTGGGACGCCCAGGTGAAAAAGCTGAACAGCACGATCAGCAAGCCGCCGACTGCGAGAGCGATGCCCGGGAACCTCACCGCGGAACTGGACGACCTGGGAGCGAGCAGTCGACCCTTGGCGGACGGCTGGCTCGGACCGGCGGCACCGAAGGCCGACTGATAACCGGATTGCTGCGGCGGATAGCCGGGTCCCGGTTGATGGCCAGGTTGATAACCCCCGGGCTGGTACCCACCGGGCTGATGGCCACCGGTACCCCCAGGCGGCGGGAACCCACCGCTGTTTCCGGATGGCGGACCGTAGGTCATGTTCTCCCCCTGATCAGTGCATCACCGACGCGCGGACGCACGCTCGGACCCCGATCGTAGCGTCCGGTGTTCGGTGGAGACCGGGGTCCGCGAGTCGGCGGCAACGTCAGCGGCGAACTCTCACACGCCGGCGTTCGCGTCCTGCTTCTTCTTGAGTTCCAAGGCGATGTCGATCAGTTGGTCTTCCTGGCCGCCGACCAGCTTTCGACTGCCCGCCTCGATCAAGATCGCTGCGGCGGACACACCGTACTTCTCGGCGTGGCCCTCGGCGTGCTTGAGGAACGAGCTGTAACACCCGGCGTAGCCCATCATCATCGCGGGCCGGTCGACCAGGCATTCGGTGGGCATGACCGGCCGCACCACGTCCTGCGCGGCGTCGGCGATCTTCATGAAGTCGATGCCGGTGCTGATGCCCAGCTTGTCGCAGACACCGACAAACGCCTCCACGGGCGTGTTGCCGGCGCCGGCACCGAAGCGGCGGACCGACCCATCGATCTGTTGAGCGCCCGCCCGAACGGCCGCAATGGAATTGGCGACCGCGATGTCGAGGTTCTCGTGCCCGTGGAAACCGATCTGAGCGTCATCCCCCAACTCGGCACGCAATGCCGACACGCGATCCGACACCTGCTCGAGCACCAGGGCGCCAGCTGAATCCACCACGTACACACACTGACAACCCGCATCGGCCATGATCCGCGCCTGCTTCGCGAGCACCTCCGGAGGCTGACTGTGCGACATCATCAGGAACCCCACGGTCTCGAGCCCCAACTCACGCGCCAACCCGAAATGCTGAATCGACACATCGGCCTCGGTGCAATGCGTCGCGATACGACAAATCTGCGCACCATTGTCCTGCGCCGCCCGGATATCGTCCTTGATCCCCAGACCAGGCAACATCAAGAACGCGATCTTCGCCGTCGTCGCCGTCTCGACCGCCGCCCGGATCAACTGCTGCTCAGGAGTCTTCGAGAACCCATAATTGAACGACGACCCACCCAGACCATCACCATGGGTCACCTCGATCACCGGAACACCCGCACCATCGAGGGCGGCGACGATGTCACGCACCTCTTGCTCGGTGAACTGGTGACGCTTGTGATGGCTGCCGTCGCGCAACGACGAATCCGTGATGCGGATGTCCAACGAATCGCTGTACTTTCGGGCATCGGCCATCAGATCTGCTGAGTTCGCGAACATGTCAGACACCCACCTTTTCTGCCTTCTCGGCAAGCTTCTTTCTCGCTATCTCTTCGCCGACCTTCGTGGCGGCGGCGGTCATGATGTCGAGGTTGCCGGCGTACGGCGGCAGGAAGTCACCGGCGCCTTCGACCTCCACGAAGATCGACACTCGGGCCATCCCACCGTTGCCCACACTCGGCGGGTCGAACTGCGGTTCCTGCAACAACCGATACCCGGGTACGTACTCCTGGATCTCTTTCTCCCGCTTCAGAATTGCCTGAGCAATCGCATCGGTGTCCGCATCCTCGGGAATAGCGCAGAAGATCGTGTCGCGCATGATCATCGGCGGATCGGCCGGGTTGAGGATGATGATCGCCTTACCCCGGTCGGCGCCGCCGATCGTCTCGATTCCACGCGATGTGGCACGCGTGAACTCATCGATGTTCGCGCGCGTTCCCGGTCCGGCGGACTCGGACGACACAGACGCCACGATCTCGGCGTACACCACCGGCACCACGGACGTGACGGCGTGGACCATCGGGATGGTCGCCTGGCCGCCGCAGGTGATCATGTTGGTGTTCGGCGCGTCGAGATGCTCCCGCAGGTTCGCCGGGGGAACCACGGCAGGGCCGATGGCAGCCGGGGTGAGGTCCACCGCGGTGATGCCTGCCGCCTCGTACTTCGGGGCGTACTCACGGTGTACGTAGGCCGAGGTGGCCTCGAAGATGATGTCGGGCTTCTCTTCTGACGCCAGGAGTTCGTCAGCCCCGCCCGCCATCGTGATGAGCCCGTGGTCGGCCGCACGCTTCATGCCCTCGGAGTCTGCGTCGATACCCACCATCCAGCGTGGTTCGATCACCTCCGAACGCGCCAACTTGTACATCAGGTCGGTCCCGATGTTGCCCGAACCGATGATTGCTGCAGTGACCTTCTGTGCCACGGGTGGTGCTCCTAACCTCAGGTCTTGCCAAAGTTTGTGGTGATGTGTGCGGTGCTACGTGAAATCCAGGGTGACGCTGCCGAGTCCGGCGAACTGTGCGACGAAGTGGTCGCCCGACCGGATGTCGATCGCCCGGGTGGCGGTGCCCGGAAGGATGACGTCACCCTTTCGCAGGCGAACACCGAAGCTCTCGACCTTGCGTGCCAGCCAGGACACCGCGTTGAGCGGATGACCGAGCACCGCGCTCGAGTTTCCCTCGGCGATCAACTCGTCGTTGCGGTGCAAGGTGGCGTCGATGTCGCCGGTGTCGATGTCGGAGATGCGGACGCGCTGTTCGCCCAGCACCCAGCCGCACGACGACGCGTTGTCGGCAATGGTGTCGGGCAGAGAGATCTTCCAGTCGCGGATCCGGCTGTCGATCAGTTCGATCGAGGGAACCACCCACTCGACCGCCGCGATCACGTCGTCGTTGGTGCAGCCAGCACCGGGCAGATCAGCGCCGAGGATGAACCCGACCTCGACCTCGACCCGGGGATAGCAGAACTTGGTGGCATCGATCGGGGTGTGCTCGTGATACTGCATCACGTCGAGCAGGTGACCGTAGTCCGGCTCGTCGACACCCATCATCTTCTGCATCGCCTCAGACGCCAGGCCCACCTTGTGGCCGGCGACCGACGCACCCGCCTCGAGCCGCCTCCGGATGTTGATCAGCTGGATCTCGTAGGCGTCTGTGACGTCGAGATCCGGGTGGCTCACCACCGGTGGATCGATGGCGACCGCGGTCGCCTCGGCCCGGGCCAGATCGTCGGCGATACGCTGACGTTCCTGGTCGGAAACGGTCACTGGTGGCTCCTCCTGCAGTACGAGCTGGGCACTGGAACGTGTTTCTGTTTTGGGGCTGTCAGGCACTCGCCAATGCCTTCCAGGCTGGTATAGCCTGCCATGGACGTGAGTTTATAACGTGTTCTACCTAGAGGGTAGAGCTCGGCAATGCGCGAAGGGGCAATGATGAGCCGTTCGGAAGAGATTCCTGGGGACGAGATCTTCGATGTGATCGTCGTCGGCGCCGGTGGCGCCGGTATGAGTTCGGCCATCACGGCCGCCGCTCATGGCCTCGACACAGTGATCATCGAGAAGTCGCCGTACTGGGGTGGATCCACCTCCCGGTCGGGTGGAGGTGTCTGGATCCCGAACAACCAGGTGCTCAAGCGTGATGGCGTCAAGGACGATCCCGAGGCCGCACGCACCTATGTCCGCGCCATCGTGGGCGACGGTGTGGCACCGGAGCGCATCGATGCCTACATCGACCGCGGCCCCGAGGCGCTCGACTTCCTGAGCGAGCACGCGCCCCTCGAACTGGAGTGGGTCAAGAACTACTCCGACTACTACCCGGAGGCACCTGGCGGCCGAGTGGGCGGGCGCTCCTGTGAGCCCAAGCCGTTCGACTCCCGCAAACTGGGTGACGACATCAAGACCCTGCACCCCCCGTACAGCAAATCCCCCTTGAACGTGGTGGTGATGCAGTCGGACTACCGCTGGCTGAGCACAGGACTGCGTCACTGGCGCGGGCCCCTGCGCGCGATCAAGGTCGCCACGCGGTTCGCCGTAGCCAAGCTGACCGGCAAACGACTGATCGCGATGGGCGCCGCCCTCACCGCGGAACTGCTTCTCGGAGTCCGTCAGGCCGGTATCCCGTTGCGCCTGAACACCGGACTCGTCGATCTGGTCACCGAGAACGGTCGCGTCGTCGGCGTGGTGGTGGAGACCGACGGCAAGCAGAGAACCATCCGTGCCCGGCACGGCGTGGTGCTCGCGTGTGGCGGCTTCGAGCACAACGAGGAGATGCGCCACAAATACCAGCGCGAACCCATCGGATCGCAGTGGACCACCGGCGCCGAGTCCAACACCGGCGACGGTATCAACGCCGGCCTGAAAATCGGTGCGGGCGTGAGCTTCATGGAAGACGCCTGGTGGGGTCCGACGATCCCGCTCCCCCGCGGGCCGTGGTTCGCTCTCTCCGAGCGCGCACTCCCGGGCAGCTTCATGGTCAACGACCGCGGCGAACGCTTCATGAACGAGTCACTGCCCTACGTGGAAGCAGTGCACCGGATGTACGGCGGCGAGTTCGGCCAGGGCGAGGGGCCAGGAGAGAACCTGCCGTGCTGGCTGGTGTTCGACCAGACCTACCGCAACCGGTACATGTTCGCATCGGTGTCGGGCCGTCAGCCGTTGCCCGGCAAGTGGTTCAAGTCCGGCGTGATCACCAAGGCCGGGACTCTGGCCGAACTCGCGGAGAAGATCGGCGTGCCCGCCGACCGTCTGTCCCGAACCACCGAGCGGTTCAACGAGTTCGCGAAGAAGGGCGAAGACGAGGACTTCGGGCGCGGGGTGAGCCAGTACGACCACTACTACGGCGACATCACCAACAAGCCCAACCCCAGCCTGGGCCCCCTGAAGAAGGCGCCGTTCTACGCGGTGAAGATGGTGCCGGGCGACCTCGGTACCAAGGGCGGGATCAACACCGACGCGGCAGGCCGCGCTCTGCGCGCCGACGGGTCGATCATCGAGGGGCTCTACGCCGCGGGCAACACGAGTTCGCCGGTCATGGGCCACACCTATGCCGGACCAGGCGCCACCATCGGGCCCGCGATGGTCTTCGGATACCTTGCCGCACTGGACATCGCCGACAACGCTCAGCGGTCGCGTGCCGCCGGAGAGAGGGCCAGCTGATGCCCATCGATCCGTCGGTCGCACTCGGTGCCGAGGTCGGGCAGACCACATTCAGCTGGAACGCTTCCGACATCGCGCTCTATCACCTGGGCGTCGGCGCAGGAGCAGACCCGCTGGACGCGAACAGCCTTCGGTATCTGCACGACGTCGAACCGAAGGTGCTGCCCACATTCGCCACCGTCGCCGCGAGCTTCCACGAGACCGAGCCACCGAAGGTCTCGATGCCCGGCATCGAGATCGACCTTGCCGCAGTGGTTCACGGTTCGCAGGAGGTGACCGTGCACCGCCCCATCCCGCCTTCGGGTTCGGCCACCACACGTACCACCATCGCCGAACTCCAGGACAAGGGCTCGGCTGCGGTCATCGTTCAGGAGTCGAGGACGATCGACGACGCCGGTGAGCCGCTGTGGACTGCGCGTTCGGCCATCTTCGCCAAGGGCGAAGGCGGATTCGGCGGCGAGCGTGGGAGCTCGGACAAGGTGGCCTATCCCGACCGCGAACCGGACCGGACGATCGAAGAGAAGACGCTCCCTCAACAAGCGCTTCTCTACCGTCTCTGCGGCGACCGCAACCCGTTGCACTCGAGTCCGGAGTTCGCCGAGATGGCGGGCTTCCCCCGGCCGATCCTCCACGGGCTCTGCACGTACGGAACAGTGTGCCGCGCTGTCACGGACACGATGCTCGGCGGAGACGTGGACCAGATCGAGCGATATGCGGCGAAGTTCGCCGGTATCGTCTTTCCGGGTGAGACGTTACGAATCAAGGTGTGGGAAGACGGATCTCGCCTTCTCATCTCCGCATCCGTGGCCGACCGCGACGATGCACCGGCCCTCGGGAACGTGGTGCTGACGAGGCGCTGACGGCCCATCTGCTGATCGCGGGCGGGACTGCCGGACAGGTCCGCATCGCGATCGGTGGCCGGCACCGGCAGCTCGGCGATACCGGCGAGAAGAGTTGTAAAGCGTTGTCAGGCAGCGCTCATGAAGATGGCAACGAGCCCGACGATGACGGCGACGAGTGACGCCAGCATCGTGAGCACACGCCATGCGCGCAGCTTGACCGCCGAGACGTCGTTGACCTGAGTTGAGGCCATCGGATTCCCTCTCATGTGGGTGTGGCCGGACCCGGCTGGGTCGGTCTGTACCAGCAAGCTCACTGTCGAGTTACCAGTGTTGTTAATGTGACATAAGAGACAGTCGATGCGTGTGTGCCACACCGTGGGATCGTGATAACGATTACACAACACGAAGGTGTGTTTAGAACACGTTCCACTCGACTACTTTGAGTGGATGAAGACATCTGTGGGGGCGTCGCCGAGCGATTCGGGAACAGACGAGAAGTTCGGACTCCGAACCGTCTGGCTCATCTTCGTGGTGTGCACCGCCGTCTCGATGGTCGTGGCTGCGATGGCTGCGTTGAACACCGCGATTCCCGAGATCGCTCCGGACATCGAGGCGACGTCGAACCAACTGACCTGGCTCATCGACGGATACACGCTGACCCTGGCCGCCCTGCTGTTGCCTGCCGGCGCTCTGGGCGACCGATACGGCCGCCGCCTGGCTCTGGTCGGTGGTCTCATCATCTTCGCCATCGGCTCCCTCCTGCCGGTGTGGATCAATGATCCGAACCTGTTCATCGCCTCGCGCTGTTTCACCGGTGTGGGTGCCGCCTTCGCGATGCCGGCGACCCTGTCGCTGATCACCTCAGGGGTGCCGGAGTCCAAACGACCACTGGCTGTGAGCATCTGGGCCGGCGTGGCCGGGATCGGGGCAATCGGCGGCTTCTTCGTCACCGGGATATTGCTCGAGTTCTTCGACTGGCATTCCATCTTCATCGCGTTCGCCGTCGCAGCAGGAACCACCGCTGTTCTCTCGTGCACCATCCCGACATCTCGCGACTCCACCTCGAAACGCTTCGATCTGATCGGCTCGATCAGCTCTGCGGCAGCCATCGCGCTTGTCGTGTTCGGTCTCATCGAGGCTCCACACCGCGGCTGGGTCAACCCGCTTGTCATCGCCGCGCTGATCGGCGGTGTCGCCCTGATCGGGGTCTTCTGGATGCTTCAGACGAGGCGCGCCCAGCCCCTGCTCGACGTCACGCTGTTCCGCAACCGGGCGTTCTCAGCCGGCGCCTTCAGCATCATGCTCCAATTCTTGGTCGCCTTCGGCGTGTTCTTTGTCCTGCTGCAGCGGTTGCAGCTGGTGTTCGGCTACTCCCCGTTGAAGTCGGCCGTCGCGATGTTCCCCCTCGTGGTGGTCGTGATGATCTTCTCGTTGCTGGGCAACTGGGTTGCGGTGAAGATCAATCTGCGTGCCATCCTGGCCGTCGGCACCTTTTTCATGGGCGTGGGCGTCGTCATGCTGGGCGTCATCGATCACACCGAGTACTGGACGATCGCGGTGTCGCTGATCGTCATGGCGGCGGGTCTGGGCATCGCCACCGCACCGTCCACCACCGGGATCATGGTGAACACCCCTGCCGACAATCAGGGAGTCGGTTCGGCGGTCAACGACACCGCTCGAGAGCTGGGCTCGGCGGTCGGAATCGCCATCGCCGGCAGCCTACTGGCCGCCGGCTACACGAGAGATGTTCAGCCGACCGCAGATTCGGCCCAGAACCAGCTGACCCAGGCCGCGAGTCAATTGCAGGCGGCCGGCCAGCCCGAACAGGCGCAACAGGCCACCTCCGCGGCCGGTTCCATAGGCGAACACATCACGCGCACACTCGCCGAAGCACTGCAGGTTGCTCAGGGCATCGCGCCGCGCCAACCCGAACTCGCCGCGCAGATCTCCGAGGGTGCAAAAGAAGCCTTTGTCGGACCGATGAACACCGCCTGCATCGTTCTCGGCTCGATCGGGATCGCCGGTGCGGTGCTGTTGGCCATCTTCACCCCGAAGGCGATGGGCGGGCAGGACGCCACGGTGGGCGAATTGCCCACCGGGCACCCTGCTGCCGCGACTACGGCCAAGTCGTCGACCGACTGACCGGGCCCGGGTCACCGGACCACTCGTTGCCGCTGAGGACTAGACCGGCGTGCCCGTCGCGTCCAGCGCAGCCTGCTTAGCCCATCGGTAGTCAGCCTTGCCGGCCGGCGTGCGCTTGATCTCGTCCACCACCACCAGCAGCCGCGGGATCTTGTACCCGGCGAGCATCGTTCGGCAGTGGGCCTGGATCTCGTCGAGATCGGGCTCTGGAGCGTCGGGACGAATCGCGACGACCGCAGACACCTTCTGACCCATCCGCTCATCGGGTGCGGGAACAACGAGCGCGTCCGCAACCGCGGGGTGTGCGTGGAGGCACGCCTCCACCTCCTCGGCGAAGACCTTCTCGCCTCCGGTGTTGATGCACTGCGACCCGCGGCCCAGGAACACGATCGTCCCGTCGGCCTCCACCTGTCCCATGTCGCCGAGCACCGCCAGACGCGTACCGTCGGGCAGTGTCGGGAACGTACGTGCCGACTTCTCCTCGTCCCGGTAGTAACCGAGCGGGACCCTGCCGATGCGGGCGATCATGCCCACGTCACCGGTACCGGGTTCGATCACGTTGAGCTTCTCGTCGACCACGGTCATCTTCGAGGTGGGTGGCATCGCCAGCGTGCCGTCCTCGCGGACTTCGAAGGCACCGTCGTTGCCGGTTTCCGACGCTCCGAAGTTGTCGCGCAGCAACAGGTCCGGCTTGGCGGCCAGCATTTTCTCCCGAACACCCACCGACCAGATCGCACCGCCGGAGGTGATGGAGAACAGCGTCGACATGTCGACCTCGTCCTTGAGCTTCTGCATCGCGTCGGCCAAGGGGGAACCCATGCCGTCGCCGACGATCAGCACCACATTGACCTTGTCGGCCTCGATCGACCGCACGACCTTCTCCGGATCGAAAGCACGCATCAGCACCAGTCTGGCACCCAAGGTGAGGAAGGTGAACAGCGAGTACAGGGCTGCGCCGTGCATGAGTGGCGCCGCAATCAAGAAGGACAGACCGGGGAACTCCTTGGCTGCAGCGCCGATCTCGGCAAGGTCCTTGCGAGGTTTGTCCTCGTACGGATTGCCGCCGGACAGAGGTTTGTGAAAGAAGTCGTCGTGTCGCCACATGACGCCTTTGGGGTATCCCGTTGTTCCGCCCGTGTAGAGGACCCACAGCTCGTCGCCGGTCCTGGGCTCAAAGTCTCGCTCGTCCGACTGACCCGACGGATCGAACAACCGAACGTCGACACCCGCGTCCGCGGCGGCCACCGACAGCTGTTCGGTGAACTCACCGATCACGAAGATCGTTCGCAACGTGGGGATCTGGCCGACGATTGTGGCGAGATTGTCCTGGTGCTCGGCTTCCTCGACCACGATCGCAACCGAATCGGAGTTCTCGAAGATGTAGAGCAACTCCGCCGGTGTGTACCGGTAGTTGATGTTGATCGGTACGGCGCGGATCTTGATCACACCGAGGATGGTGGTCACGTGTTCCACGCTGTTCTTGAGGAACAGCGAGACATGCTCGGCCGCACCGATACCGGCGGCGGTCAGCATGTGGGCCACCTTGTTCGATTCGACCTCGAGCTGTCGGTAGCTGTGGTCGACGCCCTCGTAGGTGAGCGCCACCGTGTCCGGAACCGCGTCCGCCACGGTCTCGAAGACATCCGCCAGATTGAACCCCATCGCGCAACTCCTAAGCTGTGAGTACCAAACCACTTGTGGGAACGCCAGTTCCGGCGGTGACAACGACCTTACTGGCACCGGGAACCTGATTGACCGACTTTCCGCGAAGCTGCCGTACGGCCTCGGCGATGCCGTTCATCCCGTGGATGTACGCCTCGCCGAGCTGGCCGCCGTGGGTGTTGAGAGGCAACCGTCCACCGACCTCGAGCGCGCCGGGTTCGCGGACGAAGTCCTTGGCGTCTCCCCTGCCGCAGAAGCCCAGTTCTTCGAGCTGCATCAACGTGTACGGGGTGAAGTGGTCGTACAGGATTGCCAGATCCATGTCGTCCGGACCGAGTCCGGACTGCTCCCACAGCTGCCTGCCGACCAGACCCATCTCTGGAAGACCGGCGAGCTCGTCACGGTAGTAGCTGGTCATGATGTATTGGTCGTTGCCACTTCCCGATGCCGCACCGGCGATGACGGCCGGTGGATGAGGCAAGTCCTTGGCCCGCTCGGCCGAGACCACGACAAACGCCACGCCACCGTCGGATTCCTGACAGCAGTCGAGCAGATGCAGCGGCTCGGCGATGTACCGCGAGTTCTGGTGGTCCTCGAGGGTGATCGGCTTGCCATAGAAGAACGCGTTCGGATTGACCGCTGCATGCTTGCGGTCCACCACCGAGATCCGGCCGAAATCCTCACTCGTGGCGCCGTACTCGTGCATGTATCGCTGAGCGACCATGGCGACGAACGCGGCAGGGGTGCTCAACCCGTGCGGGTAGCTGAACGCGTTGTCGGTGCCCGAGGAATTGTCCTGTGCCACCAGGGAGGTGTTCACCTGTCCGAACCGCATCCCCGACCGTTCATTGAACGCCCGGTACGCGACAACGACATCGGCGACACCGGTGGCCACGGCCATGGCTGCCTGCTGCACCGTGGAGCAAGCCGCACCACCGCCGTAGTGGATACGCGAGAAATACTTCAGCTCGCCGATCCCGGCGGAACGCGCGACCGCGATCTCGGTGTTGGTGTCCATGGTGAACGAGACCAGGCCATCGACATCGGAGGGTGCCAGACCCGCGTCGGCGATGGCCGCGGTGACCGCCTCGGCTGCCAGCCGCAACTCGCTGCGACCGGAGTTCTTCGAGAAGTCGGTGGCGCCGATTCCGGCAATCGCTGCGGCGCCGGACAATTGACCGCTCATCCGGCAACCCCCGCTCGGCTCGTTTCCGGCAGCGCACCGGCGACGGTGCGATCCATCACCAGTGACGCCTGCGAGGTGATGTGCTTACCCAGGCTGTCCGTCCCGACCACCTCGACGTCCACCAGACCGTCGGCGACCGAGGTGACGGTCCCGGTCAGCGTGAGGGTGTCGTAGGCGTACCAGGGCACGCCGAGGCGCAGTTTGATCGACCTGATCTGCGCTCGCTGACCGGCCCAATCGGTGATGTATCGCTGCACCAGACCGGTGTCGGTGAGGATGTTGACGAAGATGTCCTTCGACCCCTTCTGATGCGCGAGGTCGCGATCGTGGTGCACGTCCTGAAAGTCCCTGGTGGCCAAGGCGGTCGAGACCACGAAGGTCGGAGTGGCCTCGATCGTCAGTTCGGGGAGCGTGTCCCCCTCCTTGACGTCGGGAGGCGTGGCGGGCGGTACCACTTGTGTACTCACGACTGTTCTCCTGCTTTCGCGGGCTGCCAGGCATAGAGCGTCCATGCCTGGGTGTCTCCGTCCTCACCTGCCGGGAAGTCGATGAACTCCACCTGAACCGGGTAGCCCACCTCGACCTGCGCCGGGTCGACTCCCCGGAGTTCTCCGAGCATCCGCACCCCCTCGTCGAGTTCGACGAGAGCGATCACAAACGGCACACGTCGTCCGGGCACCTGCGGTGCATGGTGGACCACGTAGCTGTAGACGGTGCCCCGGCCCGACGACACCACGTAGTCGGTGGTCTCGCCCGTCGGCTTCCACAATGCGGGCACCGGTGGGTGCTGCAGCGATCCGTCGGCACGCTGCTGGATTCGGAGTTCGTGCGCACGCACGCCGTCCCAGAAGAACAGCGTGTCGAGGGATGGCGTGGGTCGCATCATCTTCGCCGGCTCGAAGTCGTCCGTGTTCGACCCGAGAGACGAGATCACCTCGCCCGCAGCCTGTTCGGGCGCCGGCGCCTCTGCTGACGGCGCCTTCGCGGCGGGGCGGAACTTGAGGATGCGGAAGTCCATCTCGGCCACCACCTCGTCGCCGACCTTCCAGATGTTCTTGGTGGTGAAGAACCAGCCTTCGCCCAGCGCAGTCTGCTTGGGGCCGACGACGTCGGTCAGCGCGGCCTCGATGGTGACGTGCTCACCCGGACTGGTGTAGCGATGGTAGGTCGAGTCACAGTTGGTCGCGACCACCGACGAGTAGCCCGCCTGGTCGAGTATCTCGGTGACCTGGCCGAGTGGATCGTCCTCGGCGCGCACGCCTCCGAGGCCCCGCATCGTCCACACCTGGGCCATTGCCGGAGGCGCGACAACGCCGTCGTGGCCTGCCGCACGGGCCGCTGCGTCGTCGGAGTAGATGGGGTTGGTGTCCCCGAGCGCCTCGGTCCAGTTGTTGATCATCGGGGTGTTGATCGGATCGCGACCTGAGATAGGTGCACTGGTACCGGCAGCGCGGACCGCGTCGGTGGCCGCGATGATCGCGGCTGCATCAGATGCCATCGTGCTCAGCGCTTTCCACGCGGCAGTCCGAGACCCGCGGTCGCGATCATCTCCCGCATCACCTCGTTCACGCCGCCACCGAAGGTGATGACGACGTTGCGCTTGGACTGCACGTCGAACCACTCGGCGAGCTCGGCGGTCGCGGGATCCGAGAAGTCGCCATGCCGGCCGAGCACTTCGTCGATCAAGCGGTGGACCCGTTGGAGTCGTTCGGTGGCAAAGACTTTGGTGGCTGCGGCGTCGGCCATGGAGATCGAGTCACCGCCGGAGGCGACCTGCCAGTTGAGCAGTTCGTTGATCCGGTAGTAGGCGTGGAGCTCGGCCAGCGCCCGCTTGACGTCGGTGTGTTTGCCGGGAACCGTGCCATCGGGCCCTGGCCGGCCGGCCCAGTCGGTGATGCGGGCCAGCAGACCGTCGAGCCGTCCGGCCGGCCCCAACATGACCCGTTCGTGGTTCAGCTGGGTGGTGATCAGTCGCCACCCGCCGTTCACCTCACCGACCACCATGCTCGCGGGCGCGCGCACATCGGAGTAATACGTGGCGTTGACGTGATGGGCGTGGTCGGCCGTGATGATCGGGGTCCAGCTGTAGCCGGGATCCTTGGTGTCGACGATGATCATCGAGATGCCCTTGTGTTTGGGAGCATCTTTGTCGGTGCGGCATGCCAGCCACACGTAGTCGGCGTCGTGCCCGCCGGTGGTGAAGATCTTCTGGCCGTTGATGACGTACTCGTCACCCTCCAGCACCGCTGTGGTCTTGAGCGACGCCAGGTCGGTACCGGCGTCTGGTTCGGTGTAACCGATGGCGAAGTGCACCTCACCGGCCAGGATGTCAGGAAGAAAACGCTGCTTCTGCTCGTCGGTCCCGTACACCTGCAGCGTCGGACCGACGGTCTGCAAGGTGACCGCAGGCAACGGCACGTCCGCCCGAGCGGCCTCGTTGACGAAGATCTGTTGTTCTATCTGTCCGAAGCCCCTGCCGCCGTATTCCTTTGGCCATCCGACGCCGAGCCACCCGTCCTTGCCCATCTGGCGGATCACCTTGCGGTACGTGGGCCCGTGCCGTTCGGTGAGCATGGTGACCGCATCCTCGGGCGAGATGAGGTTCGAGAAATACTCGCGCAATTCCATCTTCAGCGCGCGCTGCTCGGGGGTGAGATCGATGAACATTGTCACGCTCCTGCCTCGACCTGCTCGGCGAGTGCGTCGAGTCGGTCAGTGGGCCCACCGACCAGGCGGGCAAGGTCTTTGGCCAGAGAAAAGTAGCGGTGCAACGGGTAGGTCAGGTCGACACCGACACCGCCGTGCAGATGGATCATGGTGCGCATGGCTGCCGGGATCTCCTGTGCCAGCCAGTAACCGGACAAAGCCAGGTCCGTCCCGGCGTCGAGACCTTCACTCAGACGCCATCCCGCCGACGTGGTGGCCAGGGTCATCGATCGGGCCACCACGTAGATGTCCGCGAGTTGCTGCTGAACGGCCTGGAACGTCCCGATCGGCTTGTCGAACTGGATGCGCTCGGACACGTGGGTGGCGGTCAGCTTCATCGCGCCGGCTATCAGCCCGTCCGCATAGGCCGCGATTCCCAGGGCGTGGTGCTGCGTGAGCCACACCGGGTCGCCGCCGATGACGATGTCGGCCGGCACATCCGAGAACTCGACCGTGTACTCACCCCAGCCCGATGACGACGTGGTGCGGGTGACTTTCACGCCGTCGTCGCCGGGTGACACGACCACAACACCCGCGTCTGCGGCGACGAGGAGTGCGGTGGCGCCTTCGGCGTGCAGCACACCGGTCTTGACGCCCGAGAGCTTGCCACCAGAAACGGCGGTGTGCGGGGTGGAGGTCATCGGGGCGCCGGGTTCGTTGATCGCGGCTGCGAGCCAGCCACCCGCCTGCACCTTGGCGCCCAGGTCCGCCGCGATGTCGGGCGCACGCTGCACCAGCGGTGCCAGTCCGGACAGCAACGTTCCGATCGCGGGAGTTATCGCGGCAGCGCGGCCGAGCGCGGTCGGTACCGGGGTCAGTCCCCCGACTGCGACATCGTCACCGCCCTGCGCCTCGGGTAGCGGCAGGGCCAGCAGTCCGGAGTCGGCGAGGGCCGACCACAACGAACCCTCGAAGCCGCCGGTGTCGGACAGTGAGGCGTCCCACACCGACTCGTGCCTTTCCAGCACGGAGGCGATGACATCGCTCACAGTCTGGGCTGTCGAATCGAGCGTGAAGTCCACCGTTTTGCACCTCTTCAGTGAATTAGAACCTGTTCTAGTTGTATCAGAGTCGGGCGCGCGTCAGCTACGTGTTGTCGACACCCGGTCCAGCACTCAGCGCGGCAGTCCCAGCAGCCGTTCGGCGGCCGCGGTCGCAAGAATCTGCGTGGTGCCGCCGGCGATCGACAGGCACCGGTTGAGCAGGAACTCGTCAGCCGTCTCGGAGTACTCCAGACCGTCCAGCCCACGTAGTCGCTGACCGAACTCCGGCACCGCCTGCCGGTGCCGGACACCGATCAGTTTGCGCACGCTCGAGGCGGCTCCGGGGTCGGTGCCGTTGATCGACCCGAGGACCGCGCGCAGATCGAGAACCTGACCTAGCTGGGCCTGCACGATCAGCTCGCCCAGTTCGGCACACTCGACCGCGTCGAGCCGGCGCCCCTCGATCTGCGCGAGCAGTGCCTCCATCTCCTTGCCGAGGGCCGAACCGCCCATCGCAACCCGTTCGTTGGCGAGTGTGGTGCGGGCCAGCCGCCAGCCGTTGTTCAGTTCCCCCACCACGCAGTCGTCGGGCACGAACACGTCGTCGAGGAACACCTCGTTGAACAGCGCTCGCCCGGTGATCTCTCGGAGCGGCCGGGTTTCGATGCCCTCGGACTTCATGTCGACGAGGAAGTAGGTGATGCCCTTGTGCTTCGGCGCTTCCGGATCGGTACGCGCCAAACAGATCGCCCAGTCGGCCGTATGTGCGTGAGAGGTCCAGACCTTCTGCCCCTGCAGTTTCCAACCGCCGTCGACCTTGGTGGCCTTCGTGCGCAGGGCCGCGAGGTCAGAGCCCGCGCCGGGCTCCGAGAACAGCTGGCACCAGATGATCTCGCCGTCGAGGGTGGCGCGGACGAATCGCTCACGCTGCTCGTCGGTGCCGTACTGGAGGATGGTCGGGATCGCCCATCCCGCGATCACGAGATCTGGGCGGCGAACACCGGCGCGGTCGAGTTCTTGATCGATCAGCACCTGCTGCGCCGGTTCTGCCGCCAGTCCATACGGCTCCGGCCAATGCGGAGTGAGGTACCCCGATTCGGCGAGCGCATGCCGCTGGTCGTCGGCGGCAGCGATGGAGTCGACGTCGGCGCGGACCTGCGCCCGGCGTTTCTCGGCATCACCGAGGTCCAGCCGGTGCACCCGGCGGACACCTTGCCGATTCAACTCGGCCACCCGCGCGCGCCAGGTGGCCGCGCTGCCCAGCTGCGCCTGCCACGCCAGAGCCCTGCGCAGGTACAGATGCGCGTCGTGCTCGAAGGTGAATCCGATACCACCGAGGATCTGGATGCAGTCCTTGGCGTTGTCGACGGTGAGATCGGAGACCGTCGCCGCGGCCACGGCCGCACTGATCTCCACCTGCTGCGCGGCGCTCGTCCGCTCGTCACCCTCGGCTTCGGTGAGGTCGTCGATCGCTCCGGCCAGATCCCAGGCGGCCGCACTGACCTGCTCGCTGCGGCAGAGCATCTCGGCACAGATGTGCTTGACCGCCTGAAAGCTGCCGATCGGCGCACCGAACTGCTCGCGCACCTTGGCGTACTCGACCGCGGTGTCGAGAGTCCAGCGTGCGACGCCTGAGGCCTGGGCGGCGATGGCTGCGATGAGGGTGGCTCGCACGTAGGTGTCCGACAGGTGCAGCACGTCGCGCGTGGGGATCACCACCTCGTCCAATCGCACCGTCGACAGCTCCATCGAGAAGTCCAGAGCGTCAACCGAATCGGAGATGATGCCGTCGGTTCCCGGTTCGAGCAGCACCCAGCGGTGGCTTCCGGCGATGTCGATCGGGGCGAGCAACGCCGCCCCGGGTACGTATCCGGCGACCAACCCGAGCTCGCCGCTCGCCGACAGGACGCCCCGGCGCGGTTCGTGGGCGGTGGGCGCCTGACCGCCGGACAGCACCGAGGTGGCCACCGCGGCGCCCACCTCACCGGCGATCAGCTGCGCGAGTAACGCGTTCTCGTTCGGGGCCCCGGACACGGCCGACAACAGGGCGCCGACCGCGGTCGCCGCGACAGGTCCGGGTACCAGGTCGTAGCCCGTCTGCTCGAGCATCACGGCGAGGTCGGCGAACTGGGCATCCATGCCGCCGCAGTGCTCCGGGACAGCAGCGCCGAACACACCGAGCTCGGCCAAGTCCGGGAACAGCGCAGGCCAGGCTTCGCCGGTGCCGTTCGCCTCGGCGTCGCCACGCCGGACCGAGGTGATGACCGACACCTTTTTGGACCATTGACCAATTGCGTCGGCGACGGCGGTATGTTCTGGGGTGGAAGCAATGGTCACGGAGATCGGATCCTGCCTGCTCGGGATTGTCGGTGCGTAGTAGAACCTGTTCTAATATTGCACGTCCCAGGGGGCAGAATGAAGGGGCCCGTGTCGCAAAGTCGGAGAAGTCGCTTTTCCGGCATGAGCGATTACCGTGTACTTGGTCGGTTTCGACATGGCAAAGGTGTCGTTGCCAGATGACCTACATGACCGACCGACGCGAGAAGTCGACCTGAACGAAAGTGGGACCTCGATGGCAAGCCCGATCCCGACCGGAACCCCGGCGAGTAATGCCGCCGTCGGCTCGGAGGTCGACCTCGGGTCGAATGCACAACGCGAACGACGTCGACGCATCCTTGACGCCACGCTGGCCCTGGCCTCCAAGGGCGGCTACGACGCCGTACAGATGCGAGCTGTCGCCGACCGTGCCGACGTGGCCGTGGGAACTCTCTACCGCTACTTCCCCTCCAAGGTGCACCTACTGGTGACCGCACTCGCCCGCGAGTTCGAGGCAGTCGAGAGTCGCGCCGACAAGTCACGCCTTCGTGGCACCACGTCACTCGAACGCCTGCGCCACGTGCTCGACATGATCACCATGGCGATGCAGCGCGATCCGCTGCTGACCGAGGCGATGACCCGCGCGTTCATGTTCGCCGACGCCTCAGCGGCCGCCGAAGTCGACAAGGTGGCGACCATCATCGACCGCCTCCTGGCCAATGCGATGGTCGAGGGCGAACCCACCGATCTCGATCTCAAGATCGCCCGTGTGGTCTCCGACGTGTGGATGTCGAACCTGGTGCAGTGGCTGACCCGCCGTGCGTCCGCGACCGACGTCACCAACCGTCTGGAGCTCACCATCACTCTGCTGCTCGCCGGCCGCGATCAGGACCCCGAGATCAGGGACTGACCCCGCACCCTCTGCACAAGCACACAAAAAGGGGCGCAACCACTTTCGTGGTTGCGCCCCTTTTGGCTGTCGTGACTAGCTGTCGGTGGACTCACCGGTCTTGGCCAGCTCGACCGGGGTGTCCGGCAGAGCAATCGGCTTCTTCGACCCGACGAAGGTGAACTTGGCGTCTTCGCCTTCGCCTTCGCCGTCCCAGTTCTCCACGTCGACCAGGATGATCTCGCCGGCACCGATCTCGTTGAAGAGGATCTTCTCCGAGAGCTGGTCCTCGATCTCGCGCTGGATCGTGCGACGCAGCGGACGGGCGCCGAGCACGGGATCGAATCCACGCTTGGCGAGCAGGCTCTTGGCCTTCTCGGTCAGCTCCAGTGCCATGTCCTTGTTCCGCAGCTGGGTTTCCACGCGGGCGATCATCAGGTCGACCATCTTGATGATCTCGTCGCGGGTGAGCTGGTGGAACACGATGACGTCGTCGATACGGTTGAGGAACTCAGGCCGGAAGTGCTTCTTGAGCTCGTCGTTGACCTTCTGCTTCATCCGCTCGTAGTTCGAGCCCTCCGCATTCGACTGCGAGAAGCCCAGACCCACGGCCTTGGAGATGTCGCCGGTACCGAGGTTCGAGGTGAAGATCAGCACGGTGTTCTTGAAGTCGACCGTACGACCCTGACCGTCGGTGAGACGGCCGTCCTCGAGGACCTGCAGCAGCGTGTTGTAGATCTCCTGGTGAGCCTTCTCGATCTCGTCGAACAGCACCACCGAGAACGGCTTGCGGCGCACCTTCTCGGTGAGCTGACCGCCCTCTTCGTAGCCGACGTAACCGGGAGGAGCACCGAAGAGCCGCGACGCGGTGAAGCGGTCGTGGAACTCGCCCATGTCGATCTGGATGAGCGCGTCGTCCTCGCCGAACAGGAAGTTCGCCAGCGCCTTGGACAGCTCGGTCTTACCGACACCGGACGGGCCGGCGAAGATGAACGAACCGGACGGACGCTTGGGGTCCTTCAGACCGGCGCGGGTACGGCGGATCGCCTTGGAGACCGCCTTGACCGCCTCGGTCTGGCCGATGATCCGCTTGTGCAGCTCATCTTCCATCCGCAGCAGACGGGTGGTCTCTTCCTCGGTCAGCTTGAACACGGGGATGCCGGTCCAGTTGCCGAGAACTTCGGCGATCTCGTTGTCGTCGACCTCGGCAACGATGTCCATGTCGCCACTGCGCCACTGCTTTTCACGTTCGGCGCGCTCGGTGACGAGCTGCTTCTCCTTGTCGCGCAGACTTGCCGCCTTCTCGAAGTCCTGCGCATCGATCGCAGATTCCTTCTCCTTGCGGGCGTCGGCGATCCTGTCGTCGAAGTCGCGCAGGTCTGGCGGCGCGGTCATCCGGCGGATGCGCATCCGGGCGCCGGCCTCGTCGATAAGGTCGATCGCCTTGTCCGGCAGGAAGCGGTCGTTGATGTACCGGTCGGCCAGGGTGGCGGCGGCGACCAACGCACCGTCGGTGATCGAGACGCGGTGGTGCGACTCGTAGCGGTCACGCAGACCCTTGAGGATCTGGATGGTGTGCTCCACGCTGGGCTCGCCGACCTGCACCGGCTGGAAGCGGCGTTCGAGGGCGGCATCCTTCTCGATGTACTTGCGGTACTCGTCGAGGGTGGTGGCACCGATGGTCTGCAGCTCACCGCGGGCCAGCTTCGGCTTGAGGATGCTGGCCGCGTCGATGGCACCTTCGGCGGCGCCCGCGCCGACGAGGGTGTGCAGCTCGTCGATGAACAGGATGATGTCGCCGCGGGTGTTGATCTCCTTGAGGACCTTCTTCAGTCGCTCTTCGAAGTCACCGCGGTACCGGCTACCGGCAACCAGCGACCCGAGGTCGAGGGTGTAGAGCTGCTTGTCCTTGAGGGTCTCGGGGACGTTGCCGTTGACGATGGCCTGTGCCAGGCCCTCTACGACGGCGGTCTTACCGACACCGGGCTCGCCGATGAGCACCGGGTTGTTCTTGGTGCGGCGGCTGAGCACCTGCATCACGCGCTCGATTTCCTTCTCGCGCCCGATCACCGGGTCGAGTTTGGCCTCGGCGGCAGCAGCGGTCAGGTTGCGGCCGAACTGGTCGAGCACCAAGGAGGTGGACGGTGTGCCCGCCTCGGTGCTGCGGCCACCGGTGCCCGCTTCCTGCGGCTCCTTGCCCTGGTAGCCCGACAGCAGCTGGATGACCTGCTGACGGACCCTGTTGAGGTCGGCGCCGAGCTTGACCAGAACCTGGGCGGCAACGCCTTCACCCTCGCGGATGAGGCCGAGCAGGATGTGCTCGGTGCCGATGTAGTTGTGGCCGAGCTGCAGTGCTTCGCGCAGCGAGAGCTCGAGGACCTTCTTGGCGCGCGGGGTGAAGGGGATGTGGCCCGAGGGAGCCTGCTGGCCCTGGCCGATGATCTCCTCGACCTGGCTGCGGACGCCTTCGAGGGAGATACCCAGCGACTCGAGCGACTTGGCGGCGACGCCTTCACCCTCGTGGATCAGACCCAGCAGGATGTGCTCGGTGCCGATGTAGTTGTGATTGAGCATCCGCGCTTCTTCTTGGGCCAGGACGACAACCCGGCGAGCGCGGTCGGTGAACCGTTCGAACATTGTTCTCCCTTACATTTCTATGGGTCGAGCTCGGCCTTCGGCTTCGTCTCCCAGTGTGTCTGGTCGACAGGCTCCGGTCTTCCCAGGGTTGGCAGTGTCGACGATGAACCGATAGCTCACCTGCAACAGCCTTGCTCCCACTGTAATGGCCGCAGGTCACCGGCACCGCAGATGTGTCGCCGAGGCCTCGGATGGCACCCCTTGATCGAGGGTCACAAATGGTCAACGTCGCAGCTTGCAAGGGTGTTTGCGCTGGGGATACGCCGTCAGCGAACGCGTTCGCTCATTCGATCGTGATGGCGCGAATCAGTCTACGGGCGACATCGAGCATCTCGACTCGGGCTTTCTCGGGCTCGGCAGACCTCGCCACATACATCGCCGCCTCGTCCACTGCGCCGATCATCGCATGTGCGAGAGGCCGTACCGGTTGCGCCGGCGCAGTGCCATCGGCGATCGCCTGTTCGATCAGCGACTCGATCAGTCCCATCGCGTAGCGGGCGCCTGCCTCACGCCACGCTTCCCAGCCGAGCACCACCGGGGCCTCGAGCAGGATGATCCGGTGCACCTCGGGGTCGGCGCACAATTCCAACCATTCCCGGACGCCCACCTCCATCGCTTCGAGTGGGCCATCGACGCCGGCCGCGACGACGGCCTCGGTGACCTTGCCCATCACCTCTTCCTCCACCTGCTCGAAGACCGCGACGAACAATTCGTCCTTGTCTGCGAACTGGTGATAGAGCGCACCTCGGGTGACGCCGGCCTGGGCGACGATCGCCTGCGTGCCGACCCCGCTGAATCCGTGCTCGGCGAACAGGGTGCGCCCGGCCGCGATCAGCGCAGCCCGCGTCGCGGCGGTGCGCTCGGCCTGAGTACGACGATTGACTTCCATGCAGCTTGTATGTAACTTCCATGCTAGGTGTACGTAAATAGCAACAGAAGGGTACCGCCATGGAGACCATCGAGCTGAATCACGGCACACTCGAATACCGGGCCGTCGGTCCAGTGGATTCATCCCACCCGCCGGTGCTGTTCGTCCATGGGGCGCTGGTCGACGGGCGCCTCTGGGATTCGGTCGCCGATTCGCTCGCGGCGCGGGGATACCGCTGCATCTTGCCGACACTGCCGCTGGGCTCCCAACGGATACCTGCAGGCCCCACCGCCGATCTGTCCCCGCGCGGACTCGCAACGATGATCCGGGACTTCGCTGCCGCCCTCCATCTCGACGACGTCACCCTCGTCGGCAACGACACCGGTGGAGCGCTGTGCCAGTTCGCGATCGACGCACATCCGGAGTTCGTCGGCAGGCTCGTACTGACCAATTGCGATGCCTTCGACACGTTCCCGCCGTTCCCGTTCAATGCCCTTTTTGCCCTCGGCAGGTTCAAACCGATCCTCAAACCTTTCGCCGTTGCACTCTCGGCGACTGCGATACGGCACTCCGCCATCGGATTCGGGCTCCTTGCCACCCGCCCCGACCCGGAATTGACCAGGTCATGGCTGACGCCGGCGCGTGAATCCGACGCGGTGCGCGCCGATCTGGCTGCGTTGGCGCGCACGATCAAGCCTGCCGAACTCGACCAGGTGACGCGCCGCCTCGGCACCTTCGACAAGCCGGTGTCCGTTGTGTGGGGGATGAAGGACAAGTGCTTCAAACCAGCGCTCGGGCGGCGGCTCGCCGCGCAGTTCCCGAACGCGACGTTCACCGAGGTGCCGGACGCCAGAACGTTCGTATCCCTTGATGAACCCGATGCAGTTGTGCGTGCGGTGGAGAACATCTCGGCATCGGCACAATCGTCCAGCTAAGGCTTCCCTCCGACGGACTCAATCGGCACGGATGTGCATGGCGAGTCCCTCCGACTCCCACACATGCTCGGGTGCCAGCGTCCTGTCAGGGCAGTAGTCACCAGACTCCAATGCCCGGTAGCGAATCGGCTGTTCGTCGAAGACGGTGTCGAGTCGGTCGAGCAACCGCCGGCACTCGTCGTCGGCGCCAGCCCAGCCGGGGACGTCCGTTCCGGCGATGAGGTGCGGCCTCAACGCGGATATGCCTGAGTACCACAGGGTTCCGTGAAGCAACGGAAACAGCAGTAATTCGATATCGCCGTTGATCCCCCGAGGGTCGAACGACGATTGCCGATCACCGGCCGTGACGATCGTGAGCGCTCTGCGCCCGGCCAGGCCTCCGTCTCCGTACTTCAACGTTCGACCGGTCTCGGGGTGTTTGATCCCGTACGCGAACCCGTGGGAGAAAACGCGGTCGAACCAGCCCTTGACGATGGCGGGCATCCCATGCCACCAGAGTGGGAATTGGATGATGAGCAGATCGGCCTCGCACAGGAGGTACTGCTGCGCAACCACTTCGGGCGCTGGGCCACCGGTCCCGGAGAGCTCCCCCGAATCCAGGACCGGATTCCAGCCGAGCTCGTACAGGTCGACCACGGTGACCTCCGCACGGCAGCGCAGGTTCCGGGACGCGGTTTCCATCAGCTGGTGATTCAGCGAGTCGGACTCGGGATGTCCATGGACCCACAGGACTTTGGTTGCGTTGTTCTCTGCCACGGACTTAGTGTGCAGCCAAAGGTGCGCAGCGAACAGTACGCACAATCTTGTCCATAGGGACTGAATGGATAGTGTCATGCGTGAAGCGATCAGGAAGGCAGCGGAGGTCTGCCCCGTCGAAGTGGCCGTGGCCGTTCTGGGCGGGTCGTGGAAGATGACCATCGTCAAGCACCTGACCGAGGGCACCCTGCGGTTCGGCGAATTGGGCAGGGCCGTCGGCGCAGTCACCCCTCGCGTACTCGCCCGGCAACTTCGCGAGTTGGAAGCCGACGGCATCGTGCTCCGCACCGTGTACTCCCAGGTACCCCCCAAGGTCGAATACTCGCTGACTCCGCTCGGCGAGACCCTGGCACCGATGGTCCGTGCACTCAACGATTGGGGGGCGAGCTACCTGGATCAGGTCAGTGCACCTTCCGAGTCCGAGGCCCCCACCTGATCCACGGCCTCGAGGCGTGGATCCGGAACGGCACGACGACAAGCGGGCCAAACCTCACCTGGTCACCAGGCCTGCGAGGAGGACGGCGAACGCCACCGTGTGCACCACCGCGCGAACGAGATTCCAGCGCACCCAGGCGTTTTCGAAGGCTGCTCTGGCTGCTGCCGGATCGGTGATGCCCGAAGGTCCACCGATGGCGGCCAAGTCGTTGTTCAGGGGATGTTGAACACCATCGTGATCAGCAACCCGACCGCGTAGGTCACCGCCCCGGCGACGATCCACCAGAAGATCGGCTCGCCGCGGTAGAACACTGCCGCCGCGGTGGTGAAAACCAGACCGCCGAAGAAGAGGAGCAGGAACAGTGGATTGACGATCACCACGTTGATGCGTTGCATCGAGGAGACGAAGACCCGATCGTCTGTCTGAGCCAGTCCTGGCATCACCGCATAAGCGAAGGCGCAGAACAGTCCTGCGATCAGACCGACGGCCAGGACCGCTGCGATGAGGAGCGACTCGCGTAACGCAGTCATGCCGAAGCTCCGTCGAACCAGGCGCCCTCGGCAACCGACTTCTCGATGAAGTCGGCAAAATCCTTGGGCGCACGGCCCAGCAGTTCACGCACCCCGTCAGTGGTGGTTGCATTCCTCCCATCGAAGAGGGTCCCGAACAACGAGATGACCATGTCGGCGTAGTCGTCGGGCACACCAGCTTCTGCCATTCCCGCCCGGTAGTCTTCCAGAGACACTGTCACATAATCGATCTCACGATTCGCAGCCGCCGCGATCTGGGCAGTGGCCTCGGCGAATGTCAGGAGCCTGGGGCCGGTCAACTCGTACACTCTCCCGTCGTGACCTGACTTCGTCAGCACCGTCACCGCAGCGTCGGCAATGTCGTCGGCATCGATGAACGGCTCCCCCACTGCGTCCACAGGCAGCACCACCGCTCCTTCACGCACCCCGTCCGCCAGGAATGATTCGGAGAAGTTCTGTGCGAACCAACTGCAGCGCAACACCGTTGACACCAGGCCCGAGTGCAGCACGATCTCTTCGCATGCGCGTGCCTCGGGCTCTCCACGGCCCGACAGCAGGACCAGCTTGTCGACGTTCGCATCTCGTGCGACCTCGACAAACACCCTGAGATCATCGGCAGAACGTTCGACGATGAGGTCCGGCTGGTAGGTGATGTACACGGCACCGGCGCCATCGAGTGCCTGCCTCCAGGTCGTGCGATCGGTCCAGTCGAATCTGGTCGCACCGGAGCGGCTCGCCAGTCGGGTCGGTACTCCGAGGCCGGCGAGGCGGCCGGCCACCCGCCGACCGGTCTTGCCGGTGGCGCCGATGATGAGAACTGGACGTTGGGTGTGCTTTGTGGTTGTCATACATCCGAGTACAGCCCTCGACGTTGAGCCTTTCCATGGCCTGAACGCTCACTTTCATGTGTAATCGCCCAATGGATGCGCTCGGAAGTGTGCTCAACGGTCCTCGCGCCGCCAATGCCTTTCTGTTGCGGGTGGTGATGACACCGCCGTGGTCGGTGCGAATCGAAGACGAAGCGCCTCTGACCGTGGTGGTGGCGGTCAGCGGTACCGCCGCGGTGCGCTTCGACGACGGCGAGACCATGTCGATGTACCCGGGCGATGTCGCGGTCCTCCGCGGCCCCGACCCGTACGTCTACGGCGACGTGGAGGCGCCGCCGGCCGCGTTCATCCAACCGGGCCAGCGTTGCGTCCGCGCCGACGGTACCGATCTGGTCGACGAGATGAATCTCGGTGTTCGCACATGGGGCAATGACGCCGCCGGCGATTCGGTGTCACTCGTGGGGACTTACGGCGCGACGGGCGAGGTCTCGGCTCGACTACTTGCCGCACTCCCCCGGCTGATCACGGTGCACGGCAACGCCGCGCTGACGGCGCTCCTCGCAGCCGAGATGACGCGGCGAGCACCGGGCCAGGAAGTGATGCTGGACCGCCTCCTCGACCTCCTGCTCATCGACACCCTGCGAGCGTGGTTCTCGAGGCCTGAATCGGCGGGGCCGACGTGGATCGCGGCGGAATCGGATCCGGTGGTGGGCCAGGCGCTCTCCTTGATCCACCACAATCCGGAGCATCCCTGGACCGTGTCCGACCTGGCCCGCCGATGCGCTGTATCCCGCGCAGCACTCGCACGGCGGTTCAACGACCTCGTCGGGGAACCACCGATGACCTATCTGACGACGTGGCGGCTGTCCATGGCGGCCGATCTACTCGCATCGGGCGATCACACTCTCGAGGCAGTTGCCCGAGAGGTCGGATACGGCAGCGCTTTTGCGCTGAGCGCCGCGTTCAAACGCGTTCGTGGAATGAGCCCGCGCGACTACCGCAGATCACTTGCCGGGTGATCAGCTCCGGTGACTGTCATGAACCGAAGAAGGGCGGCACGAACATACACGGAACGTCTCGTGCGTCCCTTTGATCGTCGAGCGAATTGAGGACGTACAGCGCCGCCCGCTGCGAGCCGCAGATCGCAAGGTGATCGCTGTAATCATGTGAACAATTCTCTTGCACAACGATGTTCGTGACCGACCTGTCTTCACCGCCAGGGAGCTGGCCGCTGCTGTACGGCACCACGAACTCGTCGTACTTCGTGGAGATGTTGATGTAGTCGATACCGGGTAGATAGGGTCCGCCGTCAGCGCTGATCTTCGAGATGAAATCCGACCCTGCCATCATCTGCGGCGCCGAGTAGCAGGGCAGGACCTTTGTCGGATCCAGACCGAGCGGCAGATTGATTCGTTGCAGCACACCTTGGAAGGCAGACGTCCCCTGCCACAACGGAGCGATGGACACATACTTGCGAATCTTGTCGTGTCCGCCGAGGAACTTCGCCCAGTAGCTGGGCATCAGCGTCCCCTGTGAATGTCCGACCACATCGACCTTGTCGGCGCCGGTGGCATCGAGGATCTTGTCCACGAACTCCCCGAACTCGGCTGCACTGTCCTCCATCCTCGCCATTCCACCGATTGCCGACAGCGGCCACGGCACACCCTTGATCGCGCCGTAGGTCAGCGAAAAAACGGAGAAACCCTCGTTGAGCAACAGCGGCACATAGGTGCCCCAATTGGTCTGCGCCCCACCGCCGGTGCCGTGGACCAGGACCACCGGATTCGGATGGTCGCGGCTCAGCGGCTTGTCCCAGTCGTTCGCACCGGGAAGGTGACCGCCCGGATTTCGGAGTTCGTACGGGATACCGGAGAAGAAGTTGTAGGCGACCTTACGTTCCTGCGCAGTGGCGGCCGCGGCAGGATTCGACACGCCTGCGAGCCCGTTCAAAGCGCCGGCCTTGGGTTGCACACGACCCCGGAGCATCCCACCCACGCGTAGCGGCACCGTCATCGCGTCGCCTAGGAGGCGACCGATCGCATTGTTGGGCATGTGTCCAGGTTAAAGGGTGTGTCGTGGGCCGATGTTCACCCTGGTCGGTATGGGTGTCGTGATTGGATGGACGACATGCCCAAACGCCGATCCATGCCCGGAATCGGATCCGTTGTGTTCCTGCTGTCCGTCGCGATGGTTGTGTCCGTCGGTCTGGTGTTCTCGGTCAACCCGACGGTTACGGCGTACGGCAACGGTCAGCTCCGGTCGTACCCGAACTCACCAGAAGAGCGGTGGAGCCTGGACCTCACCAGCATGCAGACCTACGGGGAGGGCGACACCCCGGAAGTGGTGGGCACATTCGGTGACGTCTGGTTGGTGGCCTATCCGTCGGGGCTCGGCAACACCTATTCGGCAATCGACCACCGCACCGGTGAACAGTTGTGGGATACGCCGATCGACGCCGGGCTGGGTTCTTGCGCGATCAACGGCAGCGGCGAGGTGGGATGCGCCCTGAATCTGGCGGACCAGCCAGACGGGTTCTATCTCGCAGACCTGACAACCGGCCAACTGCGGGATTTCTCGCCCGACAACGACACTCAGTCGGTGGCGGGTGTGGGGCCGGACTTCCTCCGGGTCAACGGGTCCGGCTATCAGGTCACCCGTAACAAGCCCGACGGCACACAGCTCTGGGCCCGCTCATTTGCGGCGGCGGCGAAGACAGAGGTCGACGGCGAACTCGTGGTGATCAGCGCGTCGGACGGTTCCAAGCACGTCATCGATCCGGCGACAGGGGCCGACAAGTTCGGTTGCGCGTCGTGCGATCTGCGCATCTATCCCACCGGTGTGGCCCTGCAGTTCACCGATGCCGGATCCCCTCGCGTCGAGTTCTATACGCGTGGCGGAACCCGGACCTCCGTGAACGAGGGGCAACAGCTGGTGTCGGGACCGGCAGTCCTCGCTGTGACCACCGGGTCCGGCCCGGGGCAGGTCATGCAGACCCAGGGCGCCTACTCGGTCTTCGATCCCGCTCAGAAGGACAAACTGTGGCAGGTCACCGATCCCGAGCTGTCGAAGGTGGCCTCGCGCCCGTGCGGCTCCGTGGTCGCTTTCGCCCGCAAAGACGGAAGTCGGTCGATCCTCGACCTGCGGACCGGGGAGAAGGTGGGCGAGGTCCCGCGCCCCGAACCGGGACAGCCCGGTACCAACATCGACTACCTCACGTGCGTCGGCCAGGGCGAGGACACCGCAGTGTTCGGCAACGCGGGTGAGCTCACGGCCTTCAACATCGGTGACGGATCCGTTGCCTGGCAGCGGTCGGTAGTCGGTGGGCAAGCCGCCATCGTCGACGGATATCTCGTGCTCGAGGAGGGCACCACCCTCTCGCTCCTGGCGCCGTCGTAAAGAAGTTTCGCCAGAGGCCGTCGGAAAACGCCCCGCCGGGACGACTATGAGGATGTGAGCGGCACAGCGGGGAGCACGTCGAATCGGCCGGACGGTGGACCACCGTCGGCCGGGCGAACTCTGCTCGACCTGTACGACGAGGCGCTGCCGGCCGTTTACGGGTACCTGCTGCGGCGAACACGTGACACCAGCGTGGCCGAAGATCTCACCTCGGAGACGTTTCTGGCCGCGATGGACAACGCACGTGGTGTGAACGCTTCCGAACCGTCCATCCCATGGCTCATCGGCGTCGCCAGACACAAACTGGCAGATCACTGGCGTCGCATGCAGCGCACCCCGACACCCGTCGACGAGGTGCGCGACGACCCGGCCGACGACGAATGGGACGTTCATCTGGACCGTTTGGTGGCCGAGTACACCCTCGCCCAGCTGTCGACCACGCACCGGGCAGTGCTGACCCTGCGGTACGTCGACGACTGCACGGTCGGTCAATGCGCGGAGCTGTTGGGCCGCACCGTCGCGGCCACAGAGGCGCTGCTCACCCGGGCCAAGCGGGCCTTCCGCACGGCCTATCCCGACACCAACGATCCCAGTCCCACGTCGCTGCGACCGAGAGGAGGCCGGTCATGAACCCAGACCTCGACCCGTTCACCGCACTGGCCGCAGACGATGTTCCGGTCGCGCCCGACCCCGCCTTCGCCCGCCGATTGCGAACGCGGCTCGAACGGGGCTTGGACCTACCCGAAGGAGTGACCATGTCCACAGATGTCTTGCCCGAACCCCTCGATGCCGCCGAGTCCGTCGGTGTCGACGAATCTCGGAGTCCTACAACGCCTTCGGTTGTCGAGCGTCCCGGCGCGTTGCCCTACCTCACCGTCGCCGACCCCGGCGCAGCCATCGAGTGGTACACCGAGCATCTCGGTGCGCAATTGCGTGGTGAGCCGATCGTGATGGACGACGGGAAGATCGGCCACGCCGAACTCCTGATCGGCGGCGGGGTCATCTACCTTGCCGGCGAGTTCGCCGAGCTCGGCCTCAAGGCCCCTGCGCCACAATCTGTCTCGGTCTCGCTGATGTTGCCGGTGCCCGACACCGATGTCGCGGTGCGCCGGGCTGCCGACGGTGGTGCAACCGTGCAGCGCGAACCGTACGAAGGCTACGGATCACGGACCGGATCGATTATCGACCCGTTCGGCCACCGCTGGATGCTGTCGAGCCCTTCCACGTCCCCTGTCCCGGAACGGAACCCGGTGGAGGGGATCCAACGCGGCGATCTCGGCTACTGCTCGCTGTGGACCACCGACGTCGATCGGGCCGCCCGCTTCTACAATTCGGTCCTTGGCTGGGAGTTCGACTCGGAGACGGGTCAGGTCACCAACCTCGCGCAGCGGCTGGGCATTTCCTCTGTTCCCGGGAATCCGACGATGCTGTGCGCGTACGCGGTCGACGACCTGGACAGGGCCCGGGCAGACATCGCCGCCGCCGGCGGTTCCACCGGCGAGGTGCAACAGCTCCCCTTCGGCGAACTGGTCGACGCCGTCGACAACCAGGGAGTCGCCTTTGCCGTGTACCGACCGAACGGCGACGATCCGCGTCCTCCGGTGAACGGCACAGATCATGGCGAACTGACCTACATGACCCACTACACCTCGGACAGTTCTCGGTGGCGCGACTTCTACGGTCGGGTGCTGGGCTGGAGTTTCGCCGGCGGCACGATCGACGACGGCTGGGAAGTGGTGGACGGCCACCCGATGACGGGCGTCGCCGGCGGACAGGACCATTCGCTGTCGGTG
Source organism: Williamsia sp. R60 (assembly GCF_054063855.1). Taxonomy (NCBI): domain Bacteria; kingdom Bacillati; phylum Actinomycetota; class Actinomycetes; order Mycobacteriales; family Nocardiaceae; genus Williamsia; species Williamsia sp. R60. Next base: position 488,279 of record NZ_JBSSGR010000002.1, on the reverse strand, counting down.
CCGATGTGGGTGGTCGATGACATCGAAACCGCCGTCGAACGAGTTCGCGCGGCCGGCGGCATGGTCATCGAAGGCCCCGCTCGGCAGTCCTACGCCATCTCCGCCGAATGCCTCGACGACCAGGGCAGCCCGTTCTGGTTGGCGCAGTACTGACCTCGCTGGTCACACACCCTCCGACTTCGACCTCATCCTCCGGCTCCAACCGGAGGATCTGGCCGGAGTCGGAGGATCTGGGCCGTCAGGGGTTCAGGAAGGCTGCCAGTGCGGCCGAGTACATTCCCACGTCGGCCGTTCCCATCAGCTCGCGGGCGCTGTGCATCGCGAGCTGCGGGGCACCGACATCAACGGTGGTCAAACCGGTTCGGGTGGCGGTGATCGGGCCGATGGTGGACCCGCATGGCAGGTCCGCGCGGTGCACGTAGCGCTGCAGTGGTACGCCGGCTTGCTCCGCGGCCACCGCGAACAGCGCTTCGCCTTCGGCATCGCTGGCGTAGCGCAGATTCTGGTTGACCTTCAGCACCGGCCCTCCGTTGATGAAGATCTGATGTGCCGGTTCGTGGCGCTCGGGGTAATTGGGATGGGTGGCATGGGCCATGTCACCGGAGGCGCACGCACTCATCGACATCGACCGTAGATAGTCCTCACGAGAACCACCGCCCGCCAACACGATTCGCTCGAGCACCGTGGGCAGCAATTCCGACGCGGCGCCCCGATCCGAACCACTGCCGACCTCTTCGTGGTCGAACAGGGCGAGCACCGGAATGTACTGTCCGACGCCACCTTCGACAACATCGACGAGCGCGCGGGTACCGGCGTAGCAGGTTCCCTGGTTGTCCAGGCGGGGTGCGCTCAGCAGGTCGTCATTGACCCCGACCACTCGGCTCGGCGCCAGGTCGTGGGTCATCAACTCCCAACCGAGGAGCTGGTCCACGCCCACCTCTGCCTGTGCGGCAATCCATTCCATGAAGCCGGGACCGCTCTCACCCACCGACCAGATGGCGTTGACGTGCCGCTGCGGATCGAGCGTCACACCGGCCCGATCCTCGGAGAGATGTATCGCGAGCTGCGGGACCCGCAGTACAGGTTCGTCGATCTTGATCAGTCGGCGCCGGAGCCCTTTCGAGTCCCGGATCGCCAGTCGGCCGGATATGCCCAGATCGCGGTCGAGCCACGAATTGAGCAGTGCGCCACCGTACTTCTCCAAACCCACCATCGACAGGCCGGCCGAGCGGAGACCGGGGTTCTGCTTCACCCGGAGGTTGGGACTGTCGGTATGACCCCCGACGATCCGGAAACTGCGTCCCAGTCCACTGCTGTCCCAGGCGACGATCGAGCCCCCGCGCATCATGTAGTGCCGCCCGGGTTTGCTCGGCCACTGATGCTCTTCGCTCAGCTCGCGAAAACCTGCCGCCTCCAGCGCCTTGGCCACCGATTCACACACATGGAACGGCGATGGCGATGCGTCGACGAAGCTACCCAGTCCGGCCGCGTCGGCCGAGGTGGTCACCATGGTTCTGCTCAGGCCGTGGTGAGCACTGCGTCGAGAGCGGAGTAGAACAACCCGAGGCCGTCGTCACTCGGTCCGGTCAGCGCTTCGGTGGCGTGTTCGGGATGCGGCATCAGGCCCACCACGCGCCCGTTGGCGCTGGCGATTCCGGCGATGTCGCGCATCGAGCCGTTCGGGTTGTCGCCGGCGTAACGGAACACCACGCGGCCTTCACCTTCGAGTTCGTCGAGCACTGCCTCTGAGGCGACGAAACGGCCTTCACCCGATTTGAGCGGGATGAGGATCTCTGCGCCCGGCTCGAAACGGCTGCTCCACGACGAAGCGGTCGATTCGACCTTCAGCCATTGGTCGCGACACAGGAAGTGCAGTCCGTTGTTGCGGGTGAGTGCCCCCGGCAACAGCCCGGCTTCGCACAGCACCTGAAAGCCGTTGCAGATTCCGAGGATCGGCATTCCCTTGCCTGCAGCCTCGACCAGAGAACCCATCACGGGGGCAAACCTGGCGATCGCCCCGGCGCGCAGGTAGTCGCCGTAGGAGAAGCCACCGGGAACCACTACGGCGTCCACGCCTTGCAGGTCGCCGTCGCCGTGCCACAGTTCCACCGGCTCGCCACCGGCCAGGCGCACCGCGCGCGCGGCATCGATGTCGTCGAGCGACCCGGGGAACGTGATGACCCCGACGCGGGCCGTCACGATGCGGCCTCTTGCACCCGGGTCACCGAGTAGTCCTCGATGACGGTGTTGGCCAGCAACTCTGCCGCGATGCGGTCGAGCGCTTCGTCATCCACCGAATCGTCCACTTCCAGTTCGAAACGCTTGCCCTGGCGCACGTCGGCGATGCCGTCGAACCCCAATCGGCCCAGCGCGCCGCTGATCGCCTGACCCTGCGGATCCAGGATCTCGGCTTTGGGCATCACGTCAACTACCACTCGAGCCACTTGGGCGCTCCTCTTCAGCTGCGGTTTTCAGCCGTCACTCTACCGGCAATCGCTTGATGGACCGGCCCCGGAGGTTCCCGGCTCGAACTGGCCCTGGAGTCTCGGCGTCGACTTCCTGTCCTAGGCAGCCCGTCGCAGCGCGGTCGACGTCAGGTTGCGGTACGTCACCGGCTGCGCGCCGTGGAGCAAGGCGAGGTCGATGCAGTCGAAAACGGCTTTGCCCGTCACCGGCTCGCCGAGGTGTTTGGCCGCCACCGAGAGCCGGACCACTCCGCCGCGGCGCGCCACCCGGACGGTGTTGCGGACGAGGAGCCGGCACCACCATGACTCGGCCGAGAAGCCGTCGCCGATACCGAGGACTCGCGCCTTGGTGGACGTCCCGGTCATCACGTCTTCGATGCTGGTGAAGCCCAGGTTGGTACGGAATCCGCGACCGGCCAGGGCGGAACGAGCCCCCGGCGACGCATTCCACCGGGGTGCGGCGAAGATCCGGGTGCGTAGCCCGATCTGCTCGAGCATCCTGTCGGCGGCGAGCAGACGCAGACCGGCCTCATGCGCTCCGAGTTCGGCGAATTCGGCTCGCCGGCGGCGGCTGGGTACCTGGTTGTACCCGTGCAGGACGATCGCGTCGTCGCCGCTGCGTCGTTCGCGTAGCCATGCGCAGGTATCGGCATCCTCGGCCAGGCGGTAGCCGCCCTTGAGACGAGGCGCGGCGAGGAACGACAGCGGCACATCCCGCGTGGCCACCTCATCGGCGAAGGCCTGGACCTGCGCAAGGGTGGTGTCACGGATACCGGAAACCGACACGATCAGTTGTCCTGCCACGGCGCCCAGTATTGCGGGCACAGGTGGTCAGCCGGTTGCCCTCAGGTGGACAACACGCAAAATCAGCGCCGGCGACCGCCCCGGCACACGCCCGGTACCGCTATCCGAGCGTGCGCTCGATGGCCTCGACAACTTCGGTCGCCTCTGGCTCGGTACGCGGGCGGAACCGTCCGACAACCTCTCCGTCCGCGCTCAGCAGGAACTTCTCGAAGTTCCACTGGATGTCACCGGCTTCGCCATCAGCATCTGACGCCTTGGTGAGTTCGGAGTACAGCGGGTGGCGGTCGTCGCCGTTGACGTCGGTCTTCTCCAGCAGCGGGAACGTCACTCCGTAGGTCGTCGAGCAGAACGTGGCGATCTCCTCGGGGGTGCCGGGCTCCTGCCCCATGAACTGGTTGCAGGGCACACCCACCACGGTCAGGCCGCGATCGCGGTAGTTCTCGGCCAACTTCTCCAGGCCGGCGTACTGCGGCGTCAGACCACACTTGCTGGCAACGTTCACCACGAGGACGGGGCCCCCGAACTCTCCGAGAGTGGTCGAGTCGCCGGACAGTGTGCGCAGGGGAATGTTCTTGATGTCGGTGGTCATTCACACAGGCTACGACGATGACGGCTTCCGGTGGCGGCAGTCGGGCGCAGCCCATGTAACCGAAAACACAGTTGGTTGCGCTGGTGTCAATAGTTGCGTCGGCGTTACCGTTAGCCAGTGTCACAATCAGGCGGGGTCGAAGAGACCTTTCGAACAGTGCACGAGTTCCTCACCCGGTTGTCCTGCGCGCTCGACGCCGACGCGATGGATGACCTCATCGAGACAGACTTGGGCTTCACCCATTACAAGGCTCTGCTGATCCTCAGCCGGCACGGTAATGCGCTGTCGGTCAACGAGTTGGCAGACGAGCTCCACCTGTCCCTCGCTGCCGCCGGACGCGCCGTCGACAAGCTGGTCGGTCTTTCCATGGTGTCGAGACGCGAAGACGAGCACGACCGCCGGATCAAGAGGGTCTCGCTCGCCGAAGGTGGCGAAAAAGCAGTTGCGTTGAGCATCCGGCGTCGAGAAAATTCGGTGCGTGATGTGATCGCGAAACTTCCGAATGACTTGCGCGCTGATCTCAACAGTGCACTGCTCCCCATCCTCGCCGGTGACTATCTGAGCACGCCGACGTACTCGGACGATGTCCGCACTGGTTCTGCCACACACGGTTTGGCGGCCGCCACCTCGGCCGCCGCCCGATAGACATTCGAACACGATCGAGAAAGTGACCCCATGACCTCACCGTCAACTACGTCGAGTGCGAGCGACAAGCTCGATCCGGCAGTGATCAAGATCGCTGCCGTGGTCGTGCTCGGCGCGATCATGTCGATTCTCGACACCACGGTTGTGTCCGTGGCGCAGAACACATTCCAGGATGAGTTCAGCACCGACCAGGCCGGTTCGGCGTGGACGATGACCGGTTACACGCTGGCCCTGGCCGCGGTCATCCCGCTGTCGAGCTGGGCCGCCGCACGTTTCGGCACCAAGAAGGTCTATCTGACGTCGCTGGTGCTGTTCGTCCTGGGCTCGGTGCTGTGTGCGCTGGCCTGGAGTATCGGCACCCTGGTCATCTTCCGGGTGCTGCAAGGTTTCGGCGGCGGCATGCTGATGCCGGTCGGCATGATGATCCTGACCAAGGCGGCAGGCCCGGCTCGGGTCGGGTCGGTGATGGCAGTGCTCGGCATCCCGATGCTCCTCGGCCCCATCCTCGGGCCGATCATCGGCGGCGCCCTGATCGAGTACGCCAGCTGGCACTGGATCTTCCTGATCAACGTCCCGATCGGTGCACTCGCCTTCGCGTACTCCTACTGGATCCTGCCCAAGGACAACGAGACGTCGCGCCCGACGTTCGACTTCGTCGGACTGCTCCTGCTGTCTCCCGGTCTGGCGCTGTTCCTCTACGGCATCTCCTCGAGTACCGAAGAGGGCACCTTTATGACCGCAAAGGTGCTGATACCGGCCGTGATCGGAGCAATCCTGGTTGCCGGGTTCATCGTGCATGCCCTGCGTGCCCGCAACCCTCTGCTGGACCTCCGACTGTTCACCAACAGCAAGTTGTCGTGGTCGGTGGTGACCATGTCGCTGTTCATGATCGCGTTCTTCGGTGCGATGTTGCTGTTCCCGCAGTACTACATCGGCGTCCGCGGCGAGACCACGCTCTTGACCGGGCTGCTCATCGCACCTCAGGGCATCGGGGCGATGCTCACCATGCCGATGGCCGGTCGGCTGACCGACAAACACGGCCCAGGGAAGATGGTGGTCCCCGGCATCGTCCTGATCGCAATCGGACTCGGCGTCTTCATCTTCATCGGCGCCGACACCTCGTACTGGCTCCTCGGCGCGGCTCTGTTCGTCCAGGGCCTCGGCATGGGTATGACGATGATGCCGATCATGTCCGCCGCACTGGCGACGCTCAATCCGGCTCAGGTTCCCGACGGTTCGACACTCATGAACGTTGTGCAGCAGGCGGCAGGGTCGGTGGGTACCGCGGTCATCTCGGTGATCTTGGCCAACAACGTCAAGGGCGCGGTCGAGAGCGGCGGCGACATCGCCGGAGCCTTCGGTGACACGTTCATCGTGTCGGTGGGACTGATCGTGCTGACGCTGATCCCCGCGTTCTTCCTGCCGCGCAAGCGGATAGTGCACGACGCGGTCGATGCCGACACCGAGGCGAAGACCCCTGTGATCATGCACTGATCACTCTGAACCACACAGTTCAGGGCAGAAGAAAGGCGCGACCCGGCATCCGCCGGGTCGCGCCTTTTGTTGCGCTCGATATGTCAGACGGCGCCGGTCTGACGCAGTACCCACGCGTACTCGAAGGCGACTTCTTCCCACTGCTTGTAACGGCCACTGACACCACCGTGTCCGGCCTTCATCTCGGTCTTCAACAGGATCGGCGCATCTCCGGTTGTGCTGTCCTGCAGCCGGGCAACCCATTTCGCCGCCTCGGTGTAGAGGACGCGGGTGTCGTTGAGCGAGGTGACCGCCAGGATCTGCGGGTACGGCTTGGCGTCGACGTTCTCATACGGCGAGTACGACTTCATGTACTCGTAGACCGTCTTGTCTGCCAACGGGTTTCCCCACTCGTCCCACTCGATGACGGTGAGTGGCAACGACGGATCGAGGATGGACGTCAGCGGGTCCACGAACGGGACCACCGCGAGTATGCCGTTGAACAGCTCGGGCGCCAGGTTCGCGACCGCTCCGATCAGCAGGCCGCCGGCGCTGCCGCCCTCGCCGACCAACTGCTTGGGGGTGGTGACACCGGTCTCGATCAGATGTTCTGCAGCGGCAACAAAATCGGTGAAGGTGTTCTTCTTGGTGAGGGTCTTACCTGTCTCGTACCAATGCCGGCCCATCTCACCGCCACCGCGAATATGGGCGATGACAAACACGACGCCGCGGTCGAGCAGCGACAACCGTGAGATCGAGAACCCTGGGTCGTTGCTCGATTCGTAGGAGCCGTATCCGTACAGCAACGTGGGCGCGGGCCCGTCGGCGTGTTCACGGCGCCGGATCACCGAGAGTGGGATCTTGGTGCCGTCGCTCGCCGTGGCCCAGTCGCGGTACTGCTCATAGTCGGCCGGGTCGAAGTCGCCGAGCACCTGCTGACGTTTCAGCAGTGTCCGTTCGCCGGTCGCGACGTCGAGATCGAACACCTCTGTGGGGTTGATGAAGCTTGTGTACCCGATGCGCAGCCGCGGCGCCGCCCATTCGGGGTTGCCGCCGAGTCCGGCCGAGTAGAGCTCTTCATCGAACGAGACCTCGACGAACTCCGGCGTGCCGCTTCCGTTGAGCTGCGCGATGGACAACCGCGGCAACGCTTCTCGCCGGTAGCTCAGGACCAGTTGGCCGGCGAAGGCGTCGACATCCTCGATCCGGACCTCCGGGTCGTGCGGGACCAGCACCCGGGTGTCGGTGGGATCGGTCACGGGCGCATCGAGCAGCTCGAAGTTCTCGGCGTTCTTGTTGTGCAGGATCAGGAAGCGATCCCGTCCGTCGATCACGGCGTGCTCCACGCCGTACTCGACTCCCTCTTCACGGGGCCACACCACGGTGAACTCGCCGGTCGGGTCAGCAGCGTCGAGGATCCGGACTTCGGTGGTGATCTTCGAACCGAGCGTGATCATCAGGTACTTGTCGCTGCGGGTTCCACCGATCCCCACCCAGTACTGCTCGTCGGGCTCGTGGAACACCTTGACGTCGGGCGTACCTGCACCGAGATCGTGACGCCAGACGGTGTCGGGCCGCCATGCCTCGTCGACGGTCTGATAGAAGACATGGTTGCCATCGAGCGACCACAGTGCGCCCGGCGCGGTGTCACGGATCTCGTCGGCGAGCAGTTCGCCGGTGCGAAGATCCTTGAACCGCATGGTGTACCGCTCGTCACCAGCTGTGTCGACGCTGTACGCCAGCAGATTGCCGTCCTCGCTCACCGAGAGCGCACCGAGACTGAAGAAGTCGGTGCCCTCGGCCTCGACGTTGGAGTCGAGGAGGATCTCCTCCCCCGGCACATTCTGACCGGGCTCGACCGTCGGCGGCGTCCAGTCGTCGGGGCCGGCGATCGGGCACCGCGCCCTGAGTGCGTACTGCTTGCCCTCTTCGGTACGTGCGTAATACCAGTACTGACCGCGTCGCGTCGGCACCGACATGTCGGTTTCCTGGGTGCGGCCCTTGATCTCGTTGTAGATGTCCGCGCGGAGATCTGCGAGGTCGGCGGTGTGCGCGGTGGTGTACTCGTTCTGTTGTTCGAGGAATGCGATGACCTCGGGATCCTCTTTGTCGCGCAGCCACTCGTAGTGGTCGATCACGGTGTCTCCGTGGTGTTTGCGCTCGAACGGGATCTTCTTCGCGACGGGCGGCGCGCCTGCTGCTGCGTCCTGCGAGGTGTCGGTCACTGCTCTCCCTTCGGCCAGTCATCAAATGACAGACCTGAAATACGTTCGTAGGCTTCGATGTAGCGGTCACGGGTACGTTGCGCGACGTCGTCCGGCAACGGCGGGGGCGGATTGTCTGCATCGCGGTCCCACCCGGAGTCGGGGCCGGTGAGCCAGTTGCGGACGATTTGTTTGTCGAAACTGGGCTGCACCATGCCTGCCCGGTAGTTCGCCGCGTCCCAGTACCGCGAACTGTCCGGTGTCAAGACCTCGTCGGCGAGGACAACAGTGCCTTCATCGTCGAGTCCGAACTCGAACTTGGTGTCGGCGAGGATGATTCCACGCTCTGCCGCCAGCTCAGATCCCCGCGAGTAGATGTCGAGGGTGAGGTCTCTGAGCTTTTGCGCGAGCGTTTCGCCGACGGTGGCGACCACTGCGTCGAAGCTGACGTTCTCGTCGTGCTGGCCGATGTCTGCCTTGGTCGCGGGGGTGAAGATCGGCTCGGGGAGTCTGCTCGACTCCTCGAGCCCCTCCGGGAGGGCGATACCGCAGACCGAGCCGGTGGCGATGTAGTCGAGGAGGCCGGATCCCGTCAGGTACCCGCGCGCGACACACTCGACGGGGAGCATGTCGAGCTTCTTCACCACGAGCGCTCGGCCCACCAGTTCGGCGGGGATACGACTGTCGGTCGGATCGCCCGCCAGATGGTTGGGAACGCCCAGCGCACCGAAGTAGTAGACGCTCATCGCGGTGAGAACCCGGCCCTTGTCAGGGATGGGCGTGGGCAAGATGTGGTCGAAGGCAGAGATGCGGTCGGATGCCACCATCAGCATCGTCTGCTCGTCGATCGAATAGAGGTCACGTACCTTTCCGGCCGCGAGATGTTCGTAGGACTCCAGGCTCGGACGCATGGTTTTCAGGCTAGTCGGGCGGGCACGCCTTTCGACGTTCAGGGCGGGTGGCGCTAGAACACCAGGCCGGCAGCAAGAGCCGCGACGCCGATTGCGGGCGGCGTCAGCTGGATCAGCGCCGAACGCCCCTTCTCGGGCGACGAGATCAGCAGAACGAGACCCGCGGCAACCATCGACCCAGCGCCGGCGAACACCAACGCAGCTCCGGCATCGGCGTGATCGACGAGGGTCAACACGATCCCGACAGCGGTGACGATCGCCAGGAACAGGTTGTAGAACCCTTGATTGAAGGCCATCTCCTTGGTCGCTTCGGCTTCCTCGGCTGTGGTTCCGAAGGTCTTGCGGGTTGCCGGTGACGTCCACCGCAGCGATTCGAGCACAAAGATGTACACGTGGATGAGTGCCGCAATCGCGGTGAATACAAGGCCTACTACCGTCACGTCGTCGTCCCGTCCGAAGTCATGTGGTCTCCGCTACCGCTGTCGGCATGAATATCCGCCGACTGCGAAGACTGCCACAATGAACCGGTGAGCACATCGGCTGCATCGGTCACCATCACTTACTGCACTCAGTGCAACTGGGTACTTCGGGCGTCATGGATGGCAACGGAGTTGCTGAACACCTTCGGTACCGAACTGGGGTCGGTGACCCTGGTGCCAGGTACCGGCGGCGTGTTCACCATCGAAGTCGACGAACAGTTGATATGGGAGCGCGAGCGCGACAACGGCTTTCCGGACGTCGTCACCCTGAAGAAGCTCGTGCGCGACATCGCGGTGCCGGATTGGAGCCTCGGGCACGCCGATACCGCGGCCGAGTAGTACTCCACATCGCCTGAGCCCGCCTTCGAAAGCACGTTCCCAATCATTCCGGGAGCCTTCGACGACCTCAACTCGGAGCGCTCATCGCGGCCGGGGCCGCTCCTGGAAAACGCGTCTCGAAGTCGAGTACACCCACCCAGGTCGGAATCACCCCGATGCGATGCATGGTCGCGCCATCGGCACGCAACCCGTCGAAGTAGGCATCGACCTGTGCCGGTGGCATATCCCGGCGCATGACGAGCTCGTATTCGGGCACGATGCCGTCGACGTCGGTGACCACCGCATCGCCTCGCAGCAGCAGGACGTGGGGTGTGGCTGACACCGTGTCGATCGTGATCGCCACTGCCGGTCGCCTACGAAGCGCTGCAACTTTTGCGGCACCGGTGAACGTGGCCATGACCAGTTCGATACCTGTCTACCAGTGATTCATCGGGAAGACGCGCGGGCTGCCGTCGGCCGCCACATAAGCGAGCCGAGCAGGCGATGCGAGGCTGAGGAGTTCGCGAGCCACGTCCGTCTCGAGCAGACCGATGTCGCCCGGCGGGAGCTCATTCGGGTCGATGTGCGCCGAGGTTGTCACCGGACTTCCACCAGCCTTTGCAAGTTGTTGAAGCAGCTGTTCCATCCACCGCGGGCACCGTCTTCCGGGCTCAGCGGTCCCGGTGCGAGGAGGTGGAAGGTCATGGTCGTCGTGCCCGGCGTTGTTTCTTCGAAGGTCACGGTGCAGACGGAGACGCTGTCGGTGTTGGTCGGGTCGCCCCAGGTGAATACGAGGCGGTCTGGTGCCGAGACCTCTTGATACACACCGCCTGTGGCGAACTCCTCACCGTCAGGGCTGATCATCACTCCGCCATAGCTGCCGCCTGGTCGTGCATCGCCATGCATGCGATCACGTGGCATGGTGAAACCCTCGGGGCCCATCCATTGCGCAGCCTGGTCGTTGTCGACCCAGGCGTTGAATACCACCTCGGGAGTGGCAGCGAACTCTCTGACGATCGTGAACTCGCGAGTTGCCGTGTCTGTCATGATGTTTCCTTTCCCTGGCCGGACCCGGCGATCCGGTTGATGTGTTGTTCGAGACGGTCGAAACTGCCGTCCCAGAAACGGCGATAGCCGGCCAGCCAGTCGCTGGCCGCCGCCAACGGCTCGGCTTCGAGGGAACACGGTCGCCACTGCGCGTCGCGGCCCCGCGAGATGAGTCCGGCACGTTCCAGAACCTTGAGGTGTTTGGACACGGCCGCCAAACTCATGTCGAACGGCTCGGCCAGCGCCGACACCGTCGCCTCCCCTTCCGCGAGCCGAGCCAGCAGAGCCCGTCGCGTGGGGTCGGCGAGCGCCGCGAACACGGCACTGAGTTGATCGTCCGACACGTCGTTCTCCTTTATTCAACCGACTGGTTATTAACCAGTAGGTTGAATACTACGGACTTGAGAGAGGCTGTCAACCTGTTGAGGCCGGCAAGGCCGCGCATGAACTCCGACTCCAGCCACAACCTCCGACTGCAACCGGAGGAAGTCGACGACGTCGGAGGGTCTCCCAACCAGCAGCCCGGGCCCACAGCAGAACCTCCGCCTTCGGCTAGAAACTCCGGTTGCAACCGGAGGAACTCCACGAAGTCGGAGGGTCTGCTCCCCCAGCAGGCGAAACGGTCAGAGAATAGGGGCCGGCGCATAGCCGGCGGCGTCGGGATATTGATCGACGAGTGTGCCCACCTGAGCGACGACAGCGGCCACCTGGTGCTCTGCTGCGCCGATGAATGCCGATTTGTCGGCCAGCGCGGCGTCGAGCCCGGCGCGGTCGAGTGGGATCCTGTCGTCGGCGGCCAGTCGGTCCAGCAGGTCGGGATCGCGACCGTCTTCGCGCATGGCCAGTGCCACGGCGACGGCATTTTCCTTGATCGCCTCGTGCGCGACCTCGCGACCGACGCCAGCACGAACCGAGGCGATCAGGACCTTTGTGGTCGCCAAGAACGGCAGGTATCGGTCGAGTTCTTTTGCGATCACCGCGGGGTACGCACCGAACTCGGCGAGCACCGTCAGGAACGTCTCGAGCAGTCCATCGATCGCGAAGAAGGCGTCTGGCAATGCCACGCGGCGCACCACCGAGCAGAACACGTCGCCCTCGTTCCACTGCGCGCCGGCCAGTTCCGCAGCCATCGATCCGTAGCCGCGGAGCACCACGGCGAGCCCGTTCACCCGCTCGCAGCTGCGGGTGTTCATCTTGTGCGGCATCGCCGAACTGCCGACCTGTCCTGCCTGGAAACCTTCGGTGACCAGCTCATGGCCTGCCATCAGGCGGATGGTGTGAGCCAACGACGAGGGGCCGGCAGCCACCTGGACCAGCGCCGAGACCACGTCGTGGTCGAGCGATCGCGGGTACACCTGACCCACCGAGGTCAGCGACTTAGAGAACCCGAGGTGGTCGGCCACCTTCGACTCCAGCTGGGACAGTTTGTCGACGTCTCCGTCGAGCAGATCGAGCATGTCCTGGCTGGTGCCCATCGGGCCCTTGATGCCGCGGAGCGGATAGCGGTCGATCAGCTCGCGCAAGCGGGTGAGCGCGATGAGCAATTCGTCGGCCGCCGACGCGAACCGCTTGCCGAGGGTGGTGGCCTGCGCCGCGACGTTGTGGCTGCGACCGGCCATCACCAGCGTGGAGTACTGGGCGGCCCGGTCGGCCAAGCGCGCCGCGGTGGCAACACCATGTGCGTGTACGTGCTCGAGCGACCGCAGGATCTGCAATTGCTCGACGTTCTCGGTGAGGTCGCGGCTGGTCATCCCCTTGTGGATGTGCTCGTGGCCGGCGAGGGCGTTGAACTCTTCGATGCGCGCCTTCACGTCGTGGCGGGTGACCCGTTCACGGTCGGCGATGGAGGCCAGGTCGATCTGATCGAGCACACGTTCGTAGTCGGCGATCGCCTCATCGGGCACATCGACGCCCAGTTCCTGCTGCGCTTTGAGGACTGCGACCCAGAGTTGCCGCTCCAGGACGATCTTGTGATCGGCGGACCACAACCGCACCAGATCTGCCGACGCATAGCGACCGGCCAGGACGTTCGAGACGCGCGGTTTCTCGGTCGGCGATTTTGTTTCAGACACGCCTCATTATGCGACATGTCCGCCACGGCGCCCTCACATGGCGGTCACGACCGGCGCATCACACCGCGGCGACGGGTGCGAGTTGGTCGATGACCTCGCTCAGGGCGGTGCGGGTCACCTTGACCACGTCCTCCACCGAGTCGGCCAGGGCCCCGATCACCACACCGTCCTCGACAGCCATCAACTGCTCGATCCCACTGGGATCGGTGCTGCGGCCCGACTTCTCGAGAACCTCGAAATGAGTGTTGCGCAACGTGTTTCGATGGTCGATGAGAACCTGTTGCAGTCGCGGCACTCGCGCACTGAGAACAACCGACTCGAACCGGCAGGTCAGACGCTCTCGCGACGTGTCCTCCCCGATGAACACATCGGCGAGTACTTCGGCCGTCGCCTCGGCCCCGCGGCGACGCCGGGTCAGCCCCCGGCCCCTCTCGATGATCGCATCGCAATCATTCGCACAGGCGGACGCCACTGCCTCGGCAACCAAATCCTCAAGTGAGGCAAAGTAATACGTCGTGGAGGCAAGCGGAAGCTGCGCTCGGTCGGCCACCGCCCGATGTCGGACGGCGTCAAAACCGCCCTCCAGAAACAATTCCCCGGCGGCGGCGATCAATCGCGCCCTTCGGCGCGTCCCCTTGGGGGTCGCTGCTGCTCTCACCCCGTCATGGTGGCAAAGGGCACGCGGCGGCGGGATCGTTTCGGCAAAAAACTGACCTCCGGCAAGGATTTCAGTGATGCTCGATCAGCTGAGAACCGGACGGAGGAGTTGCAGCGCCCGCTCGATCTCGTCGGTCGCGCCGGCGAAACTCATCCGCACGGTTCGGTGTCCCTTGCGGGTGTCGAAGTCCAGGCCCGGCGCCATGGCGACCCCCGTCTGCTCGAGCACGCCTTCACACCAGCCCAGCGAATCGTCGGTGATCGCACCGACATCGGCGTACACATAGAACGCTCCGTCGGGAGGTGCAACGTCGGTGATGCCGAGCGCGGCGAGGCCGCCCACCAACAACTCACGATTTCGCGCGTAGCGCCGCACATGCCCGTCCAGTTCGGCACGTGACTCGGGGGTGAACGCTGCAACGGCAGCGTGCTGACTGATGGTCGGTGGACAGATCGTCATGTTCGCCGTGAGTCGCTCGACGGGCCGACGCAGAGGTTCCGGCACCAACATCCAGCCCAGTCGCCAGCCGGTCATACAGAAGTATTTCGACACCGAACCCATCACCACCGACTGGCGCGACGTCTCCCATGCGCATGACGTGGGCCGCCCGTAACTGATGCCGTGATAGATCTCGTCCGAGATGAGCAACGTGCCGTGGGCGTCGCACCAGGCGGCGAGATCGGCGAGTTCCTCGGGCGCGAGGATTGTCCCGGTGGGGTTCGCCGGGCTGGCGACGATCAATCCGGCCGGCGGCCGGTCGAGTTGTTCGAGCATGTCGACCGTCGGCTGAAACCGCGTTTCGGGACCACAATCGAGTTCGAGTACCTGGCAACCCAGCGCCGAGAGCGTGTTCCGGTATGCCGGATAACCCGGCCGGGCCATGGCCACCGTGTCGCCCGCATCAAAAGCAGCGAGAAAGATCAGGGTGAATGCACCGGATGAGCCCGTGGTGATCACGACGTCGTCCGCACTCGCCTCCACTCCATAGGTGTCGCGGTGATGCGCCGCGATCGCCTCGCGTAGCGGCGCGATACCGAGCGACTCGGTGTAACCCAGCGGAGAGGCATGCAAGGCGGCCGCGGTGGCCTCGAGAACCGGCGCCGGAGCCGCGGTGGAAGGCTGACCGGCGGCCAACGACACGACGTCGAGGCCGCGAGCCCGTCGCTTGGCGATCGCTGCCAGCACGTCCATCACATGGAACATCTCGACCTGGGATCTGTCCGATTGCGACCGCATCTGTCGAAGTTAGCGCCTGCCGTAAACGACATCGCGTCAGAGGGTCGAACGGTAGCTCGGCGCCGCGCCGCAGGTACCGTGTATCTCGCAATGACTACCACAGGCAACCGCTTCCAGCGACCCGGAAGCAACGACGGCGGCACTTCCGGACTCGCCGATCTGGCGATACCCCGTCGTTCCCTGCTCACGGCCGGTGCCGGACTGGGTGCCATGGGGCTGCTGGCAGCGTGCGGGTCGGGCGACGAGTCGAAGCGCGTGGCACCTCAGCCGGCCCGCGCGGACGAGCCCAAGACCACCTCCACTGCGCCGACTGTTCCGCAGAGTGGGACGGCCGAGATGTTCAGTGGCAGCTTCATCTCCGCCAAAATGCTTGGACGTCAAACCAATTGGATCGTCGCACGGCCGGCCGGCGTCACCGGCGAGTTGCCGGTGGTGGTGGTGCTGCACGCCTTGAACACCGACCAGAGGGCCGCCTTCGGCGGGGGTCTGGAGATGCAGAACCTGATGCAGGACTGGGTGAACCAGGGCAATGCGCCGTTCGCGCTGGCCGCCGTGGATGCCGCGCGCAGCTACTATCACCCCCGCGTCGATGGCACCGACGGCGGCGCGATGGTGCTCGACGAGTTCCTGCCACTGCTCGACGGCACTCCCGAACTCCAGCTGCGCACCGATCGCATCGGATTCTTCGGCTGGTCCATGGGCGGCTACGGCGCACTGCGCCTGGGTGCACTGCTGGGCGCACCGCGGGTATCGGCCATCGCCGTCAGCTCCCCCGCGCTGTGGGGCGACCCCGCGACCTTTCCCCCGCGAGCGTTCGACAGTCTCGCCGACTACCAGGCCAATTCACTTTTCGGGCAACAGGATTCGTTCATGAAGATCCCCCTGCTGATCGAGTGTGGATCCAGCGACCAGTTCTTCACCTACACCCGGCAGTGGATGGCGGGCCTGCGTCCACCACCGGCCTTCGGCACCTCGCCCGGCGGACACACCAACCGATACTGGCGCGGCGTCCTGCCCGGGCAGATCGCGTTTCTCGGCCGAAACCTCGCGGCCTGACCTGCGTGCCGCCGGCAATCAGATCGAGATACGGCCTTCTTCGGCGGCCAGGCCGATGTCGCTGCGGTAGTGCGCACCCGCCAGCTTGACTCCCGACAGTCGCTCGTAAGCCTGGGCCCGTGCGGCTGCCAGGTCTCCTCCGACACCGACAACGCTGAGCACGCGCCCGCCACTGGAGACCACAGATCCGTCGACCGATGCGGTACCGGCGTGCAGAACGCCCTCCGCGTCGGCACCGGTGATCGGATCGCCCGTACGGGGTCGACCCGGGTAGTTCTCGGCTGCCAGCACCACGGTGACAGCGGCCCCGGGCTCCCACTCCAGGGGCGGCAGCTGGTCCAGGTGCCCTGTCGCGGTGGCGTTGAGGGCAACGCCCAGCGGTGACTTGAGCAGAGCCAGGACGGCTTGTGTCTCGGGATCGCCGAAGCGACAATTGAATTCGACCACTGCCGGTCCGTCTGCGCCGATGGCCAGACCGGCATAGAGCAGTCCCGAGAACGGGATCCCGCGACGGGCCAACTCCGCCGCGACCGGCGCGACGACCTCGTCGACGATGCGCGTGGTCATCTCCTCGGGCAGCCACGGCAACGGCGTATAGGCGCCCATGCCACCGGTGTTCGGCCCCGCGTCGCCATCGCCGACCCGCTTGTGGTCCTGGGCAGGTAACAGTGGAACCACCGTCTCACCGTCGACCAGGCAGAAAAGCGACACCTCGGGGCCGTCGAGGAACGACTCCAGCAGCACCGGGTGGCCGCTCTCGAGAAGTTCGGCCGCGTGGGCGCGGGCGGCAACGCGGTCGGCGGTGACCACCACGCCCTTACCTGCGGCAAGGCCGTCGTCTTTGACAACCCAGGTGGGACCGAACCGGTCGAGGGCGGCATCGAGCCGGGCCGGACTGTCGACGATCTCACTGTGCGCCGTACGCACCCCGGCAGCGGCCATCACATCTTTGGCAAAGGCCTTGGAGCCCTCGATCTTTGCTGCCTGCTCACCCGGCCCGAAGGTTGCGAATTCGGCTGTCCGCAGGGCATCCGCAACGCCGACCACCAAGGGGACCTCGGGGCCGATGACCACCAGGTCTGCCTCGATCTCGCGGGCCAGCGCCACCACGGCGTCCGACGAGACGATGTCGACCGCATGATTGGTGGCCACAGCTGCGGTGCCGGGATTGCCGGGGGCAACATGCAGATCGGTGACCGAGGGGTCGCGGTCCAGGCCCAATACGAGGGCGTGTTCGCGGCCGCCCGATCCGATGACGAGTACTCGCACGTGCCAGACCTTACCGTCCGCCGCGATCAGCGCGAACCGGCCACCAAAGCCTCGAGTGCCTTCTTGCGTCCTTCACTGCCGAGTCGCTCGTCGACCACGATGCAGAGTGCCGGCGCCAGGGCGATCACCACAAGACACGTCACCACGGACACCCCATTTGCTCCCAGCACCACCGCGACCGCGAGGATCGCGCCCGCCCCGACGGCCAACGCCACATTGGTTCGATCGAAGCCCAGCAGGAATCCGTACAGCAGGAAGACCGACCCGATGAATACCCCGACGGGCAGCACCACCGACACCACCGCGGCCAACTCGCTGATCGTCGCCTTGTGTTCGATGAACAGTGCCGCAACGTGAAGTCCCGCCCCCATCATCGCGATCGACATGAAGACGATGATGTGGAAGTACCCGAAGACAAACGCCTTGCCGCGCTGAAGGTGCAGGGCGTGGCCGGCCGGAACGATGAAGTAGACCCACCACATGCCGAACGTGATGCCGACTCCCGCGAGGCCGAGGATCGCCGTCTCCAGAGTCCATCCGGCCGAGTGGACCACCGCCTGCAGCGCCACGGTGGTGCCGACGATGCCTTCGCCCAAGGTGATGATCGCGAGCAGACCGTACCGCTCCGCGATGTGATGGGCATGCCACGGCGTTGTGCCCTCATCGCCGATGTTCTCGGCGATCGCCGGCACCGCCATCTCGCAGACGACCAGCACCCCGATCACCAGCAGGGTCTGCAGAAGGGTGGTGTCGAGGAAGATGGCCCCAATCCAGGCAATCTGCACAACACTGATGCCGACTGCGTACGTGAGGCAGGTCCGACGGTAGTCCGGGCTGCTCAGGGCGGCGCGGACCCATTGGAGCACCATGGCCAGGCGCATCACCACATACCCGAGGACGAGCACCCGGTTGTCGACGACACCGCCCTCGTCCACCGACGCGAACAGCGGCTCGATGCCCAGGGCGAGGATCAGGACACCGACCATCTGCAGCATCGTCGTCAAGCGATACACCCAGTCGTCGGTGTCGAATGCCGAAGCAAACCAGGTGAAGTTGATCCAGGCCCACACCGCCGCGAACGTGCAGAACACAAAACCGATCACTGCGGTCTTGTAGTGCCCTTCGGCGACGAAGTGTGCAACTTCGCTTCCGGCAAACGCGAAGGCGACCACAAATGTGAGGTCGAAGAACAGCTCGAGGCTGGTCGCTGCTCGCCCGTCCTCATGCGGGTCGCGGCCAGTCATCCGGGTCACCCGGTGCCTGAGTTGGGCGACTGCCGCGGTGGCTGGACGGTTGTGACCTTCTGGCTCGCTCATCTAAAGGCACCTTCTCTGTCAGGCTGTCTTCTTTCTTGAACAGCACTGAGAGCTTAGAAGAAGGTGCCTTCAGATCGTTGATCAGGCGGGCGCGGTGAGGTCGTAGAGCGTCACGCCGTCCACTGTTGTACTGGCGAAGTTGGCCTCAACCCACTCGGTGATGTCCGATCCGGTGCCGCTGCCCCTCATGCCCCCGCCGCTCATGCCGCCCATCATGCCGCCGCCCGTGGCAATGAAGTAGTGGATCTCGCCGTCCTGCACGTACTTCTGGAACTCCGCGAGCGTCGGAGACGGGTCGCTGCCGTTGAAGCCGCCGATCGGCATCACCGAACGCTCGGTTGCGAGCTGGTAGCCCGAGGCACTGTTCGAGCCGATGGCGGCCGCGACCCACGTGTAGTCGTCGGCATCGGTGTTCAGCAACGCCACCAGCTCATCGCTCGGTCGCGAGCCCTGCAGCAGACCGCCGCCGGCACCGCCCATGCCTCCCATCCCACCGAACAGCTCGAACGTACCGTTCTGCGGCACTTGGGCGCCCACTTGCCCGGGGTTCGTGGTGCGGCCCCGACCGTTGGGCATCCCCGGCACGGTGCCCTGATTGTTCGACATGCCGGGAGGCATGCCGCCGTCTGCCGCACCCCGGCCCATTCGCATACCGCCACCTGGACCGAACCCTCCTTGCGAGGAGGGGCCTGCGCTCGGGATCGATCCCGAGCGTGCGCTGCTCACTGTGTCGATGGCGTACGCGGCCGGACCCGCGAGTCCGAGGAAGACCGCGACCAGCGCCGCGACCACCGCGCCGCGCCGCGCCGCGGTGTTCCGCAGATTCGACAGGAGCAGACCCAGTGCAGAGACGATCGAGCCGACGAGGACGACATATCTCAGCCACGGCATGAAGTCGGCGGATCGATCGAGCAATACGAAAGACATGACGCCGGCAGCCAGCGCCGCCGCAGCGAGGACTACTGGTACCCAGCGCTTCTCGCGTCGGCGCCAGCACTCCACTGCGCCGGCGCCCACCAGAGCGGCAACGGCCGGCGCAAGCGCCACCGTGTAGTACGCGTGGAAGATCCCCGCCATGAAACTGAAGACCGCCATCGTCGTGATCAGCCACAACCCCCAGACGACCAGCACTGCGCGGCGACTGTCGGTTCGGGACCCTCTGCCGCGCAACACGATCGAAGCGATTCCCAGAATGAACGCAGCGGGGATCAGCCAGGCGATCTGACCACCTTGGCCTGATTCGAACATCCGGGTGATGCCGGTGTCACCCCACATCCCGCCACCTCCGCCGGGGCCGGTGAATGTAGCTCCACCGGGCGCGGCGAGTTCATTGACGCCTCCGGTGGCCGGGGCACCGAACCGTTCGGCCATTCCGCCTCCGCCAGGGCTCACGCTACCGGTCTCGTTTCCGTTGAGACGTCCGAAACCGTTGTAGCCCAATGTGAGTTCCAGAATGGAGTTGTTCTGCGATCCACCGATGTAGGGCCGTGAGTCCTTCGGCCACAGTTCCACGGCCAACACCCACCATCCCGCCGACACGATCATGGCGCCGAGTGCTGCGAAGAGATGGCCGAGTCTCTTGAGCCAGGTCTTCTGCCCGAACGCGATGTAGGTCAGCGCGAGCGGCGGTATCACCAGGAACACCTGCATCTGTTTGGTGAGGAACCCGAAGCCGACGAACACGCCCGTCAGGATCATCCAGCGTATCCGCCCGTCGTCGATGGCTTTGAGTGTCGCCCACACCGCCGCGATCATCAGGAGCACCAGCAACGCGTCGGGGTTGTTGAACCGGAACATCAACGCCGCCACCGGTGTCAGCGCAAGCGCCGCACCGGCGATCAGTCCACCCGCCGGACCGAATCGCTTGCGTACGATCCAGTACAGCAGCGCTACCGACGCAACACCCATGAGCGCCTGTGGAACGATGATCGACCACGAGTTCAACCCGAAGATGCGTACGGCAATACCGGGAATCCACAACGACACCGGCGGTTTGTCCACCGTGATCGAGTTTGCGGCATCGGATGACCCGAAGAACCACGCCTCCCATGACTGTGAGCCGGCCTGGATGGCCGCCGAGTAGAACGAATTGGCCCACCCATTGATGCTCAGGTTCCACAGGTAGAGCACGCCGGTCGCGACAACGAGGATCGCGAACGCGGGCCATTCCCACCGCGGCCGGGCCGATGCCCCTGAGGATGAATCAGGGGCATCGGGCGCCGGGTTGGCCGGTGGTAGGTCGATGAGCACGGTCATGCCGAGACCTCTTTCACAGTGCGGTGCGATGTGCGGAACACCCAGCGGAGGCCGATGAAGCGCAGGATCGTGGCAACGAGGTTGGCCACAACGAGCACGAGCAACTCGGCGTGCTTGGACGTATCCGGAGCCCAGATGTGTAGCACAAGAAGCGATCCGGCGGTTAGGCCCCACCCGAACGTAAAGATCGCGATCCCCTGGAGATGGTGTTTGGCGGCACCGTCAAGTCCGCGCACCCGGAAGGTGAACGCGCGGTTGGCGGTGGTGTTGAACACGGCCGCGATGAGTAATGACAGGAAGTTGGCCGTCTGCGCCCCGGCGATCGAATGCAGACCCAGGTAGAGCACCGCGTAGGCGATGGTGGAGACCACCCCGACCACACAGAACCTGGCCAGTTGACCCACCATCCCACGCGGCACCCCGATCACCTGCGGTCCGGGATCGTTGCGGCCGAGGCTGTCCCGGAGATCCGACACCGGCAACCGTCCACTCGCGAGAGCTCGTCCGACACGCCAACAACCCTTCACGTCCTCGGTGGCCGTCTTCACGATGTCGACCTTGCTGGCCGGATCGTCCACCCAGTCCACCGGCACCTCGGCGATCCGGAGCCCGGCCCGCTGTGCGATGACAAGCATCTCGGTGTCGAAAAACCAGCCGGTGTCATCGACCATCGGCAGCAGACGCCGAGCCACGTCGGAGCGAATCGCCTTGAATCCGCACTGGGCGTCCGAGAATCTCGCCCCCATCGTGGTGCGGAGCAGCAGGTTGTAGCCACGAGAGATGAACTCTCGCTTCGGTCCTCGAACCACCCGCGACGAGCGGGTCAGCCGAGAGCCGATCGCCAGATCCGAATGTCCCGACACCAGCGGCGCAATCAACGGCAGCAGCGCATTGAGGTCGGTCGACAAGTCGACGTCCATATACGCGACCACACGTGCGTCGCTGTCCTGCCACATCGCCTTGAGCGCCCGGCCCCGCCCCTTCGCGTCGAGATGCGCCACCCGCACCCGCCGCCCGTCATCGATCACCGCAGCCAGGCGGCAGGCAATCTGCAACGTGGCATCGGTGCTGGCGTTGTCCGCGATGGTGATCCTGGCCGAGTAGGGCATCTGGGTGTTCAGGTACTCGGCGAGCTGTTGCACGCACCTGCCCAGGTCGAACTCCTCATTGAAAACCGGGACGACTATGTCGAGAACCGGTCCTGGCGGCGTGTGGTCGAACACGATTGCGGCGGTCTCGCTCGGCGCATCGTCGAGGGTGTCTGCTGTCATGGCACACACTCTGGAATCCGGACCTGCCGCAAACCTCGGGCGTAGCTGTCAAGAAGCTGTGTTGTCTTGCTCGCTCCGCTCGTTCGTCGGCAGTCCAGATCAACCGCGGCCACACCTCCGATCTGACCCGCATCCGGCCAGGTCAGTAGGGGCCACCCCTCACGCGAGCGAAGCGCGCAATAAACTCCAGCCATGGCATCTGTTTTCAGCATGATCATCAACGGCGACATCCCCGGACGGTTCGTCTGGAAGGACGACGACGTGGTGTCGTTCTTGACCATCAACCCCGTCACCGACGGTCACCTGCTGGTGGTGCCGCGCCAGGAGGTCGACCACTGGGAAAGCGTTGATCCTGAGCTGTTCGGAAAGATCAACACGGTGGCGCAGACCGTCGGTCAGGCCGTGAAGGAAGCGTTCGACGCGCCGCGGATGGGTTTGCTCATCGCCGGACTGGAGGTTCCGCACCTGCACGTCCACGTGTTCCCGGCCTGGCAGCTCGAGACCTTCGACCTCGCCACCGCCGACAAGGACCCCGACCCCGCGGCCCTGGATGCGGTTGCCGACAAGATCCGGGCGAAGCTACGCGAACTCGGTCATACCGATCAGGTGGCCGACTGACTCACCGGCTTCCTCAGCGCTCGCGCGGCAACCGGACCCAGAAGGTGGCACCGCCACCCGGTGTGTCGTCCACCCCTACGGTTCCACCATGTGCGGCAACCAGGGCTACGACGATCGACAGGCCGAGACCGCTGCCCGAGGAGTACTCGGTGCGGTGGCGCGAGGCATCGGCCCGGTAGAAGCGCTCGAACACCTGGGCTTTGTCCTCGTCGCGTAGGCCCGGTCCCGTGTCGGCAACCTCCAGAACCGCGTCATCACCGCGGGTGCCGACCCGCACGGTGATGGTGGCATGCGGCGGGGTGTGCCGGATGGCGTTGCCGATGAGATTGCTCAGCACCTGGGCCAGGCGGTCGGCGTCACCCTGCACTTCCGGAAGGCCGGGGCCATCGAGCACTTGCACCGAGATGTCCCGATCTGGTGCGGTGGCCCGCGCGCTGTGCACCACGTCGGAGGCGAGCGCGAGCAGGTCCACGGACGCATGCTCGATCGGGCGATGCGCATCAAGCCGGGCAAGCATCAACAGGTCCTCGACAAGCAGTCCCATCCGTCCGGCTTCGGTCTCGATCCGCGACATCAACTGCGCCGGGTCGGTCATCGCGCCCTGCCGATAGAGCTCGGAGAACCCTTTGATCGACGTCAGAGGTGTGCGGAGTTCGTGGCTGGCGTCGGCGACGAATCTGCGCATCTTGTCCTCGGAGCGACGAGCCTGTTCCTCTGATGCAGCGGTCGCGGCAAACGCGTTCTGGATCTGGTGGAGCATGGTGTTCAGCGATGCACCGAGTCTGCCGACCTCGGTGTTGGGTGCAGCCGGTGGTACTCGCTGGTCGAGGTCGCCGGCTGCGATCGCCATAGCCGTGTTCTCGACTCGCTGCAACGGCCGTAAACTGCTGCGCACCAACAGGTATCCCAATGCTCCGACCAGGAGTACCACCCCGACGCCGATCCCGAACTGCAGCCAGATGAGCCGCGTGACCGTGTCGTCGACGTCGGTCAGTTTGATGGCGACGATGGCGGTTCCCGTCGGTGAGGATGTCATGATCACCCGCCAGTGGGGGTCGCCGCCGCCGGCCGACGTGACGGTCACGGGATCTGGCCCCAACTTGCCCAGATCGGTGATGTCGGGCTGACCGCCGAAGTCGTTGATCTTCAGCACGGTTCCGTCGGCGCGCTGCACGTACACAAAGTAGGGCGTTGGAGGACGGCCGATCTGAACGTCGTCGGGCCTGGGGAGTTGCGGGGGCAACTCTTTCGGCCTCGCCCAGGTCTGCGAGGCCTCCCGCAACGACTTGTCCGTCCGGTCCATCAGGTTGTTCTTCATCGCCGACGTCACGGCGATACCGGACACCAACAGTCCGAGCATGACCAGCACCAGCGTCAGCGCCACCAGCGACACCCGCAGGGGTACCCCGCGGCGTGGGACTGTGGCCGCCGCAGTCACCGTGGCTCGCGCATCACGTAACCCACGCCCCGCAGTGTGTGGATGAGCCGCCGGTCGCCGGTGTCGACTTTGCGGCGAAGGTAGGAGACATACGATTCGACGACGTTGACCTCGCCACCGAAGTCGTAATTCCAGACATGGTCAAGGATTCGCGGCTTCGACAGGACGGTTCCGGCATTGATCATGAAGTAGCGCAACAGCGTGAACTCGGTGGGCGACAAGGAGACCAGCTCCCCGTTCTTCCACACCTCGTGGGTGTCGTCGTCGAGCTCGATGTCGGCAAAGGAGATTCGCGGATTCTGCGCCGGCTTCTCACCGAAACCTCCGCGCCGCAACAACACTCGCAGACGCGCGACCACCTCTTCGAGACTGAACGGCTTGGTGACGTAATCGTCTCCCCCGATGGTCAGCCCGGTGACCTTGTCTTCCAACGAGTCGCGTGCAGTCAAGAACAACGCGGGCGCCTCCACACCGTCGGCCCGGAGCCGACGCAGCAGACCGAAACCGTCCATCCCCGGCATCATCACGTCCAGGATGAGGGCATCCGGCCGAAAGGTCCGGGCGCGGTCGATGGCACGCGGGCCGTCCGGCGCCGTCTGGACATCGAAACCCTGGAACTTCAGCGACACCGACAACAGTTCGAGAATATTCGGTTCGTCGTCTACCACCAGCACTCGCGCACCCTGATCACTCATGGCACCTACTCTGCCGACCCATACTTTTGAGAAACTGCCAGCAAGCTGGGAGCTTCCTGTGAACCGGCAACCATCGCACCGAGAGCCTCGTCATCCACCGAGTGTTTTGTGAAAAGGCGCTGGATACCCCGGCTTCGGGCGGGCCTCCCCCAGGAACAGCTCGAGGTCGCGTGCCCTCGCCTTTGCCGCGTCGACGGCGGCTCGACCGACCTTCTCGAGCAAATGCAAGCCGATCGACCCGTCGGGCCGCTGATGCCAGCCGCCGATGATGCGGCCATCCCACCACACGGTCTGCCCGCCGTTGCCGTTGCTGTCGAAGAGGTGCCCCGCATGCGGACCGAGATACCAGTCGCGCTGCTTCCAACCCATCAGGGTGGGGTCGAGTTCGGGTAGCAGCACCGCAGTCGGTGGCGCAGGTTCCACCTCGTCGAGGTCGTCGGCCAACACGAACCCGGTCGAGCCGTCATCAAGCTCCACCTCCACCACGTCGAGCTCCGACAGCGCTTTTCGGACAGCAGTTTTCGTCGATCCCAGCCACCACACGATGTCGGTTTCGGTACCAGGGCCGAATTGCCGCAGCCATCGCCGGATCAGGTTGCGATGCCCGGTCGCCGCGTCTTCGATCGGCAGGGGTTCACCGAGCCAGTCCTGCATCGAGATCCATCGAGGCTTGGAGCGCAACCAGTTGCCGTCATTGGGACCGCGCACGATGTCGCCTGCTGCACTCAGATGACTGAGAACGCGGGGCCCCATCTGGGATACCCCGCCCCACGACTTGCCTTCACCGTGCCGGATGGCGCCGGCGAGCGCGGGCAACTCGTTGCGCAGTTCAGTCGACGAGGCCGACCGCCCGTCGGTGAGGGCACCCAGTACCGCCGCGCGGGCCTCGGCTATCCACCCCTCGGGGTCGGGGAAGTTGTCGTCGCGGCGCAGGTCTCTGAGCATGTTGGTGCGTTCGCTTGCCGCGACCCTCGTGCCCATCGCACTCACCGCGTCGGCCAGTGTCGGCCGCGGGAACACAAATAGGGTCCGGCGCATCGCCAGTTGCTTGACCAGCGTGCGGTCGACGTAGAGCGCACGTTCCATGTCGGTGATGTCGAAGTGCGCCATCCGCGCCCATGTCGAGATGTAGACGGTCGACGGTGTGGTCGCGTGCAGACCCACCACCGCTTCGGCGACCTCCTCGGGCGAGCCTGCGTGGACAGCCGGGAGCAGCCGATGTCGGCGCATCAACCGTGCGCGACGCTGCTCGGTGCCGATCGCGAACCGGGTCATGAGCCCGGGCGAACCGCCACGGCCTCGATCTCGACGAGCTGGTCGTCGTAGGCCAGAACAGTCACCCCGAGGAGGGTGCCTGCCGGCTTGTGGTCGCCGAACTCCTCGGTGACCGCGTCCCACGCAACCACCAGATCGGCCTGCAGCTTCTCCGCGACGTACACCGTGACCTTCACGACGTCGGTCAGTTCGGCGCCCGCATCGGCAAGGGCGTCGCGAAGGTTCGCCATGCACTGGTGCGCCTGCCGGGTGACGTCACCCGGCTCGACCGTCGCCCCCTCGGCATCGATGGGTGCGGCACCGGCGGTGAAGATCAACGCCCCCGGCGAGACGGTTGCACTGCTGGTGTGTCCACCCGAGGACCCATTGATCTGCACTGATGACATGGCGTCATCGTAACTGTCCGCTCCGACGCCCAGATTCGCTCCACGTGCTCGCATACGAGCCGGTTGCACGCGGAGCGGGCGGCGGCATGTGGAGCGAATGGCGCCGTGGCCACTCACCCTCGCGCCTGCGGGCGCAGCAGCCGCAGCACTGACACAATGCGTCCATGGGAGATGAGGTGACACCGCAGAGCGCCTACTTTGTCCTCGGGATGCCCGACCATGCTCGAGTCGGAGCCGGCCGCGACATCAGTCAGGCCCAGGTGTTCTTCGACGAAGACTATGCGGTTGCCTCGGTCGACGAACATTACGAGCTGGCTCGGTCGAACACCTCTGAGCACGTCTTGGCCGCCACCGAGTGGTTTGTGCTCACGGCCCTGATCGGCGACGGGCTCGGCCCTGCCTACGGCGAACACTTCCTCACCTACCGCACCGATGACGTGCTGTGGGCCATCGCGGGCGGGTTCACCCGCCCCGAAGAGATGACCGACTGGCTGCCGTTCATCTTTGCTGCCGAGGATCTGCACGACCACTGGTCACCCGGCGGGGTGGAGCACGGCCTCGTGCCCAGCAGCGCCAAGCGGACCGACACCATGGATCTGTCCCGATTGTGGTTCGCACCGGTCATGTCACAGCGTGTCTTTCCCGTGCGGGCTCGCTGACACTTCCCGGCGACGCACCGGAACTCGGCGACAAGGGTGCCTATGCGAAAAATATGCACCTTGCCGGTGAAGTATCCCCATGTGCGCGAAACACGCTAGAACTCTGCCGGCAACGGCACCGAAGTCATGAGCGGTACCTCGTGGCGGTTGCCACCCCGGACCGGTGTGACGGGCGCGCTGGTGACAACTGCAGCATTGCTGCTGGTGCTCGGCGGATGCAATGACGACGATTCGTCTTCGTCGGACAGCCGCGACGGGCTGGCGCCGATCCCGACACGGACCACGCCACCGACGGCGTCCGTGGTGCCGGCAACAGATCCGGGCGGCGCACTACAGGTGGACGACTTCACCGTCCTCCCCACGTTCACGTGTCTGAAAGACACTCCCCCGCGGTCTGTGGTGACCGTCGGGTGGCGCGCACCATCGGCCACCGGGGTGGAACTGCGCCTCGACGGCCAACTGCTCCCCGTGGGCATCAAGGACCAGGTTCCTTTCCAGGTGCCTGCCGGAGGACCGACCGGGATCGGGGCATCGGTGGTCTTCGCGTGCGACGGACCGGCGCAACACACGATCGACGTCACCTGGACCGCGAACGGGATCGGCTCCACCTCACGCACCGTCACCATCACCAAGGAGCCCACCGATGGCTGAGCCGAAAATGCCTGTCGCAGCGGTCAATCGCCGACGTTTTCTCACCGGAGCCGCAGCGCTCGTCGGCCTTCCCCTGCTCGGCGGGTCAGTCCTCACCGCATGCGCCTCGGGCAAAGACAACGCAGGCGGGGTCACCTGGTTCGAGCCGAGCGTCCGGGCGAGCGAGAACGGTTCGCTGAAAACACAATTGAAGGTCGCTCGCAGCGATGTGGCCATGGGCGGCGGGAAGGTCTCGGCGGTCACCTACGAGAGCAGCTACCCCGGGCCGACGCTGGACGTGCGGCCGGGTGACCGCATCGAGGTGTCGCTGATCAACGACATCGACGAGCCCACCAACCTGCACACACACGGATGGCACGTCTCGCCGAAACAGCCGAGCGACGACGTTCTCATGGCCATTGAGCCCGGTGAGACCTTCGACTACTCGTACGACCTTCCCGCTGACCATTCCGCGGGCACGTTCTGGTACCACTCGCATCAGCACACCATCAGTGACACACAGGTTTTCGGGGGTCTGTTCGGGGCCCTCATCGTGCGCGGCGAGCTCGATGAACTGCCCGGCGTGAAGGGGCGCCCCGAACGCCTCCTGGTCCTGAGTCAGACCGAGATGCAAGACGGCAAGATGGTTCCGGGCGACAAGAGCTCGAACAGCCTGCAACAGACACTGGTCAACGGCACCTTCCAGCCCACCACCGAGATCGCGCCGGGTGAAGTGCAACGGTGGCGCATCATCAATGCGAGTTCATTGTTCCTGCGTCTACAGCTCGACGAACATCCGATGCATGTGATCGGCATCGACGGTTCCGCCCGGACGTCGGTGTCCACCGTCGACGTTCTGGAGGTGGTGCCGGGTGGGCGCGCCGATGTACTCATCGAAGGCGCCAACATCGGCACCTACCAGATGCGGTCATTGAGCTGGGATGAGTTCGGCCCCTTCTACTCGTCGATGGTGCCCGCACAGATGCCCCTGCTGAACCTGGTGTCGAAAGGGGACACACAGACACCCGAACCCCTTCCGGGCGCACTGCTCCCCTTCGACGACCTGCGTGACGCTGCCATCGACCGCCGAAGGGAGTTCGTCTTCGAGGAGATGGAACCGCGCGGGACCGGCGACACCGAGCATTTCATGTACTACATCAACGGCGCGATGTTCGACCACCATGTGGTCAACGAAACGATGACACTCGGCGACACCGAGGAGTGGCATTTCATCAACCGCACCTACGAGCCTCACCCAGTTCACATTCACGTCAACGACTTTCAGGTGGTGGCGATCAACGACCAACCGGTCGATCAGCAGCACTACCGGGACACGGCCATGCTGCCGCCGTTCGGAACACTCACCATCCGCCACCGGTTCGAGGACTTCACGGGCCAGTTCGTCATGCACTGCCACATCCTCTTCCACGAGGACCACGGCATGATGCAGTTGCTGGAAGTGGTTGGAAAACAAGCATGACCGACGCCGCCGGAAACCGCCGAGGCCAGCGCGCAGTCGGCAACACTGGTCAACGTCCTGGTGGCGCTGGTCGTCCTCGACTTCTGAGCATCGACCCCTCACGTGACTCGAGTTCGACGTGATGGCCGCAGACCCCACGCCCACGGGGTGCCGCGCTCAGCTGCTACCGAATGCGCCGCTGACGCCTTCCAGGAAGTCATCGAGGAGACCCTCGAGATAGCTGCCGCCGACCGGGGTGTTGATCACGAGGTCGCCATGAAGATAGAAGTCGACCCACCGGTCACCGGTGGTCTGGCCGTGATCGGTGGTTCTCACATCGAGGTACAACTTCTGCCCGGTGCGGGCCAAGACGCCGAATGCCGGGGAGTTGAAACTCGAGATCGTGAAGTCGGCGGAACTGCGGGACGGAATGTTTCCCTCGATCACTTCGCCGGCCTTGGTATAGAACTTGAGGTACGTGCCGCCGTGGCCGTCGCTGTCGTAGACAACCCCACCATCGACGTTCACGAATCCCGCGGCTTGACTGTCGTCGTAATAGCCGTGTGCATCACATCGACTGCCTTCGCGTCCGAAGGGTTGGTTTTTGACGCAGTGGACGCCACCTGCGCCTCCGTCGGTCGAGCGAATATGAATATTGAAATATTTGAAGTGTGCCCCCGGCGCAACAGGGTGCGCCGACGCTGAGCCGGATGGCACGAGCACCCCGGCCGACAGTGCTGCGCCCACCACCAGGATGGCGGCGAATCGTCGGAAGCGAGAGAGCATGGTGCAAGTCCTTACGGTTGCGACACGAGGTACTTCTTCGGCCCAGAGGCGGACAAGCTCACTATTCACCTGCGCCGCATGGTTTTTGCAATCATTTCCCGTCGTCGTCCACACAATTCCGGGTTCTCCACGTTGCAAAAAATATGCATTCGACCCCTAGGTTGCGATGCGGGTATGGCCGCAGCCATTCCTGCCTGTGTAAAAGGAGCCATCGAATTGTTCTCACGCCGCAGCAGCAGGACCCGGTTCAGAGCGGGCACGGTGTTGCTCGTCTCGGCCGTCGCTGTCGCAACCCTCCACAACGCAGGGGTGGCGGGCGCGGACGAGCCCACATTCCCCTTCGACCTCCCGGGAGCCGGATCATCCGATGGCGCACCGGCGGACACCGGATCGTCAGGATCGACCGGACCAGACAATCCCACACCTGAGCCGAACACACCTGGAACAGGCGGGTTGCAACTGTTGTCCCCGAACGCCGGTGAGCCAGTGCTCGGGGTCCCGATCGAAACGCTCTCGGACAACCCGGCGGCCTCCATCATCGTCAACGGCGAGGGCATGCCCGCCGCATCCGATCGACAGAACCTCCTCTTGGCCGTCCTGGATGCCCGCACCCACGCCCGGCTCAATTCGGGGACAGCCCCAAACAACGCCGACGGCGTCCGAGTGCTCACGTCGATCACCGAGAGCTTCCGGAACCGCAATGACACGATTGTTGTCGTCAGCGGCCACCGCGGGATGACCAATGCCGGCCGCGAACCGGCCGTTGCCGATCTCTTGCGAGCTCTGGGGGCGTCGTCCATGAGCCGCGGCGACCTGAACCGGATGGAAGCCGGTGCGCCGTTTTCCATTGTCGGCAAGACCGGAGCTCCCGACGGCACAGCCTTCACACGCGTCGGCGCAGACGTGGGCGACCGCGCGGGTGCCAACATCACCGGACTGCTCCGCTGGAGTGCCTTGGGACAGCGTTATGACTTCACGCCACCGGCGCCGATACCCTTCACGACCCGGCAGGAAGCGGGCGGTGGATCCACTGTGACCATGACGGTCGGCGCAGCCACCTACACGTCGACGCCGAGCGGCCCAGACGGCTTCGTCATCCGCGGCTTCGACAGCCAAACTCTCGCACCCTCGTACGAGGCCACCGTGGTCACCACCAACGAGGCGGGCAATCGGGAACTGAGTACCAAACTCGTTGCGGCGGCTGCGGAAGTCGATGCCGGTGGACGTCCGCTTCTTGTCATCGTCCAGAGTTTCGGCCGCCCGAAGCCGACCGGAGCGTGGCAGGACGGCGCCGACGCCATCGTTCGGCTGGGCGGGTCACGACTGTCATTCCTCGGTCTGGGCGGTACAAGCGACTACACCCTCGTCGGCGGAGCAGCCGCCGGATCATCCGTGGTCGAGATGGGCACGATTCTCGGTAAGCCGGGTCCCGCAACAGGTTTGATCTCCCGCGGCCACGACTCCTCGTTTCTGCCTCTGCAGTCGGGCCCGCTCGGCGGCGTGGACCTCAAGCAGAACGCCATCATGTACCAACCCGCCTTCCAGGGTGGTTCTGACCGAGCCCCGAACTTTCCATCCATCAACGCCGCTGCGGAGACGTACATCGGGTGGAAAGCGAATGTTCCCGGGTGCACGTCACCAACTGCCACCACCTGCAACATTCGGGAGAAGTACCGAACCAACTACAACGCGGCCTGGACATCGATCAAACAGGAGCTCGCAACATCGGTGACCATGCCCACCGACGGGGCTTCCTTCACCGCCGCAGAATTCAACGCAGCCCTCACGCAGCTACGCACAGAAGTCACGTCATTTGTTGCAGTCAAAACCTATTACGACACTCTGCAGGCGTCGATGGGACTTGTCCGTGGTGACGCGAAACTGAACGTCACGAAAATCGGCAACGACATGGTCAGAGAGGTGTCACCGCCGCCCGCGAGTACAGCTCTGGCGGACGGTCTGAAACTGATCAACGTCATCATGAGCGTAGTCACGCTGGTCGCACCGGAATCGAAGGCCGTATGGGGACCGATCTCCACTCTCCTCGGACTCGGCGCCTACGTGAGCGGTGAAGGCGAGGCGAATGCGAACGCCAATTCACTGGCCAACAAGACGCGGGTACGTGCCGACCAGTTGGGTGTACAGGTCGAGGATTCCCTGTCTGCGGCAACCTACGCATTCAGCACCGTTGCCCTCATCATGGCTTCCGACTACGGCAAACTCCAAGCTGCCAACACAGAGATCATGGAAGAACGCTGGGTTGCGCCGACCCAGCCGGGTCAACTGCTGAGCGATTTGACGAGGGGCCTGCGCACCTGGTTTGCGACCACACTCCTGGCGACCACGTATCCGTGGCTGATCCGTGGCACACCCCCGCCGGTCGGACCCGGTGACGTGAACGGCCTGAGCTGTGGCAACTACACGGACTGGGGCGTGACCATGGAGCAACACCGCCCATGGAGTTCGATGCCGCGCATCGCACAGATGCAGGCCACGTGGAGTTTCGACGGCAGCGGGCCGATGCGATGGAACATGTTCTTCACCCGGGAGCGACCGACCACCGACAGAAGCAACTGGACCCCGGACTTCATCGGACCCGACACTGCCAACACCATGTTCGGTACCGGTCGAGACCAGCTGGGCATCAATCTCTACGACTTCATGAGCCCCCGCTACTTCGGACCGACGATGCACCAGGCAAACGACGCCGCGGAGAAGTGCAACCTGTACTGAGGCACGGGTCCAGGTGACGACTCAGTAGGGTCGACCCTGCCGGCCTGTGTCGTTTCGAAGGAGGGCCCGATGCCTGAGCAACCAGTGGTCCTGTACGACGGGGTCTGCGGATTCTGCAACCACGCAGTGCAATTCCTCCTCCGCGTCGACCGTCGAGAGGAACTACGCTTCGCCGCGCTGGAAGGCGACTTCGCGCGCGGTGTCATCGAACGGCACCCGGAACTGGCAGGGGTCGATTCGGTTGTCTACGTGGACAACCCGGGCACGGAGGGTGAGCGTGTGTCGATGCGGTCCGACGCCGCACTGCGCGTGATCACCCATGCCGACCGGCCATGGCGGTGGCTGAAGGTCGCCCGGGTGATCCCCCGCCCCGTGCGAGACCGGCTGTATGACGGCTTTGCGGCCATCCGATACCGAGTGTTCGGGAAGCTCGACACGTGCCCGCTCCCCTCTCCTGAAGTACGCGCGAGATTCCTGGACTAGGACCGGCCGGTTCGTCACCGACCGGTTGCAGGTCGAAGGAATTCGCCGGCAACCGCCACGGCCGGGGCAGAGCTGTTCCCGCCGACGACAAGCGACGCAAAGGCGATGTCGCCTGCGATCCCGGCGAACCACCCGTGAGAACGGGTGTTGTCGCCGTACTCCGCGGTACCGGTCTTACCCCCCAAGCCGTCTATGTCGCCGAGCTCGGAGGCAGTACCCGTCGCCACGGTCTGGCGCATCATCGCCCGTAAGGCTTCGACAACCTCGGGATCCAGTGGCTCCGGCTTCACGCTGGCCGTTGTCGATCGACCGGAGATGAGGGTCGGAAGAACCATCGATCCATGTCCGAGACTCGCTTCGGCGACCGCCATGCCGAACGGCGAGGCGGTGACCTTGCCCTGACCGATACCGTTCTCCACCCGCAGAGCAGCGCTGTCGGCACGTGGCACCGTCCCGGTGACCGTGGTGATCCCAGGGACCACGAAGTCCACGCCGATGCCGAACCGGGTGGCGGTTGCCGGGAGCGCGTCGGACCCGAGGCGATTCGAGAGCCCCGCCATGGTGGTGTTGCAGGACCGGGCAAATGCGGTGGCCAAGGGCACCGTCCCGAGATCGAAGTCGTCCTCGTTCGGAATGGTCCGGCCTTCGATGGTGGCCCGACCCGGGCACGGCAGCTGTGTCTGCGGTGTCGCGATCCCCTCGGACAACGCTGCCGCGGTGGTCACCGTCTTGAACGTCGAACCCGGTGGATACAGGCCGCTCAGCGCAATCGCACCTTCCCGATCCGCCGCGGCATTCTGTGCGACCGCGAGAATTCCTCCGGCGTTTGTCGAAATAGCCACCAGCGCAGTCGGTTCGGATCGGCTTGCCACAGCCCGTTGCGCGAGAAGCTGCAGACGTCGGTCGATGGACAGCTGTAGTGGCTCGGTCGCTCTGGGTGGCACCGCCGTGAGCTGATCAATGGCGTCGCCCTCGGCATCCACCAACGACACCGACCATCCGGCGCGTTCGGTGATCACATCGTTCCAGGTGCGTTCGATGTCGCCCAGAACCGGTGACCGCAAGGCGCGGTCGGTGGTCAACAACTTTCCCTGGTCCACGATCGTGACGCCCTCGATCGGTTCGAGCTGCGCACGAACGGCCTCGACGTCATGTTCCCTGAGCGTGATGACGGTGACGGCATCGC
Source organism: Williamsia sp. R60 (assembly GCF_054063855.1). Classification (NCBI taxonomy): domain Bacteria; kingdom Bacillati; phylum Actinomycetota; class Actinomycetes; order Mycobacteriales; family Nocardiaceae; genus Williamsia; species Williamsia sp. R60. Next base: position 453,862 of record NZ_JBSSGR010000002.1, on the reverse strand, counting down.
CCTGCTGCTGCTCCGCAGCCGTCCGGATCGACGTCTCCGTGATGGACGCATCGAACCTGCGCAGGGCCCTGGCCAACGCGGTGGATGCTGCGTCAACGGCATCGCGTCGCACGGTTACCACTCCGACCGTCTGCCACTCGAGCAGCGCCGCTCCACCGCGGTCCACCACCGGTGTCATCAGATCTTTGTCGTCCGAATACCGGAATGTCGAACCGGGAAGCATGTTGTCGTGCAGCAGCGTCGGATCCCAGACCAGCTTCCGGTCGCCATCGGATTCGACTGTCCTGCCGCGTGTTTCGTACCGGAGATCCTTACCCGGCCCGAAATTCCACGCCATGGTCAGACGCCCGTCGCTCCCATCGGACTCCACGTCGTCCGCGGTGACCACCACCTCCGCCCCATCGCCGAGCCCCTCGAACATGTCGTTGATCGCAGTGGTTGCCGCGGCAGGATCGGTGGTCAGTTCGGCGGCGTCGTCGACGTGCCGCCCACTGAGGGCGGAGGCGAACTCGCCGAAAGTGTCTTCGGGGTGGTCACTCAGCCATGAACAGCTCGAACCGACAAGAGCACACAGGATCAACGGAATGATTCGACGCAAGTAGGGCGACCGGTGTTTTTCGTCCACGCCCCGACTCAAGCAGGCGGGCCGCGACCCGGCAATGTCGCGTCGCCTCCGCAGCCGATAGCGAATCGCTATCGGGCGTGGCAGAGCCCGTGACGATCACCGTGTCAGAGCGGGCTCCGCACTGCTGTCACCGCGATTCGCGCAGCTCGCCCGACGGCTGCCTCCACCGTCGGCAGCGACAGTTCGGCCCTGGCTGCCAGCGTGAAGACGGCAACCGCGATCGGGTGTTCGCCGGGATATTCGACAACAGCGATCTCGTTGCGGATGGCGCCGAGTGTGCCGGTCTTACCCGCGATGGTTGCCACGCCCAACGGGAACCCCGACGAAAGACGTTGTTGCCAGGCCTGTTTACGCATCGTTGACCGAACGAATTCGCTCATCTGTGCCGACACCGCCTGATCGGTCCAGATGAGTTGCAACAGACGTGTGGCGTCGCGGGGCGTCGTCGCGCTGGCAAGCGCCGGGTCGTAGGCCGTGACGGTCATCGTCCGGTCTGCGTCGGCGAGCACCGAGAACGCCTCCACCACAGTGTCAGTGCCCGTTTCCCGGACCAGTTGTTGTTGCAGTTCTGCCATGCCACCGACCACTCTGGTCTCGGTCAGGCCGAGCGCATCGAGTTTGTCCTGCACCCGCGGTAGTCCCACCCGGTCGAGGATCACGTCGGCTGCCGCGTTGTCGGAGATCACCATCATCTGTACGGCCAGATCACGCCAGCTCAATGTCACCGGGTCGTGCAACGTCGCGATACCCGTGGGCCCCACCGCCCAATCCGCCGGGTCGACGACCACCGTGGCAGTCAGGTCGATCTGCCCGATCTCAGCCAGGTCACACAGCGCAAGCAGGAGCGGCAGCTTGTAGACCGATGCCATCACGACGGGATCATCTGCCGCCCAGCCGAATTCCCGTTCAACCGCCCGGCCGATCGTCCTGGCATGTACCCATCCGGCGCATCCGGCATCAGCGAAGACCTCGGCCATCTGCCTCGACGCGTCCGCATCCTGAGCCGGTCCGCTCACCGCGCGAGCTTCCAGAGAGCCGATTCGATTGCGTCGACCGCGGGCTGGGCAGTGCCCGGGCGGCGAACTGTGCGCAGGCGCAACGCCACGTCGTCCGGGATCATCGCCACGCGCTTGACGCCGCGGACCTGTGAGGTACCCGTTGCCAGAGCGAAGGCCTCCCCACAGGCGACTGCTGCCACCAGTTCACCTGCCGAATGCGTGGGCAGCACAACCGGATCGAGACCGCGCACGTGCAGCGTGTCGATCAGCAGGTCGAAGGCCGGTGGATTGGTGGCCCGCGGCGCATGGGCACAGGCCAGCCCGTCGAGCATCCGCACCGTCGGTTTCTTTGCCTTGGCCACCGGGTGATCCGCGGGCACCAGAAAGGAGCGGGGTATCCGGGCGGCCGGTCCCGCATCAAGACCTTCGACCACAGACGGGTGTTCCACCACCGCGCAATCGAGGAGACCGGCGCGGACATCCTTGACGAGGTCGATGATGGACGCGGTGGTCATCCGGAAGTGATGGTCGGGGCGCAGGCGGCTGAGGGAGACAGCGCACGCGGCCGCGATCGCAGGGTCGAGGTCGCTCGGCAACCCGCATCTCAGGACATCGTGGTGTCCCCGAAGTCGACGGGCCTCGCCGACGAACCGTTCGGCGTCATCAACCAGGACACGCGCCCGCGGCAGCAGATCCCGGCCCGCGCTGGTCAGCTCGGCGCCCTGGGTGCTCCGGCGGATCAGCTCCACCCCGAGTTCCTTCTCCAGGCGACGCAGGCCCTGCGACACGGGCGGCTGGGTCATCTGCAGGCGCGCGGCTGCGTGCCCGAAATGACCCTCCTCGGCGACGGCGACAAAGAACCTGAGATGCCTGACAAGATCCACGTCACCACTGTGACACGTTGATCAGTCCGGGCGACGGGGTGAATCGTCGGTGAGTTCTCGGAGCAAGGCGAACCCGTGCTTGTCCACCGACGCCGCAGTTGCGGACAAGATCACCAGGCCTGTCCCGGCGGCACGGTCCACCCCGATCCAGCTGGCGAATCCGCCCGTTGCTCCGTTGTGCCAGGTGATCTTTCGGCCCTTCACGTCAAGGGTCATCCAGCCGGCGCCGATGCGCGCAGGACCCATCAGCTTGGCAACCGGGTCGAGAGCTGCCATGCCGGGGGAAGATTCGTCGAGCAGAGCGCAGACGAGGCGACCCATGTCCGCGATGGACGCACGTACGCCGCCCGCGGGTGCGACGGCCTCCCCCGTCCAGGGCTGCTGAACCCGGCCGAACCGGCTTCGGCCGACCACGGCGTCCGAGGTCAATTCAGCCGGTGTGTGTGGGGCGTAGGTGTTCTCGAGTCCGAGCGGCCGCGTGAGACGATCACCCAACAACGTCTGAAAACTCTGGCCGGCGGCCTGTGCCACCGCATGCCCGAGTAGCTGAAACCCGAGATTGGAGTATCTCACCTTCGGCGACCTCAGCTTCGTGCTGCGTACCTGCGCGAGGAGTTCCTCGAGGGTCTCACCGTACGGCGAGGCACCGTGCGTCCACATCTGCACGGTACGACGGAGCGGGTTCATGCCCGCGGGCAGCCGCGGCAGTCCCGATCGGTGTGTACTCAGCGATCCGAGCGTGATCGCGCCGATTTCCTTGCCCTGCACGCCGATCTCCCTGTCCGGCAACGGAAGCAGCGTTCCCAACGCTGTCTCGGGTGTCACTTCTCCGCGCGAGCATGCATCTGCGTACAGCAGTCCGGTGAGCGCCTTGGAGATCGAGCCGATCTCCAGGTCGGCTGTGGTGGTGGTACCTGTGGTCGCCAGCGACAGCCCGCGGGGACCGACCGCTGCCACCGCCACGATCGGATGACGCCCACCCAGACGCCGGCGGATGCTCGAACCCAGCTCAGCATCGCCATCCATTGCGATCATGTGCGCCTTCCCAGGAAACTCCGAGCACTGTACTTCTTGTACCGCCTGTATGAACACAGCGCACGCCGGGCTGTTCACGCCCGGTCGGGTTCCTGGCGTCTGGGCGCAGCACGCACGTGCGCACGTTCCCCCTGTTTGCCGACCAGGCTGAGGAACTCCACCGGGCCGGAGCTCGTCGCACCGAACCAATGCGGGGTGCGGGTGTCGAACTCGGCAGCCTCTCCGGGCTCGAGGATGAGGTCGTGCTCGCCGAGCATCAGCCGGAGTCGTCCATTGAGAACAAAGGCCCAGTCGTAACCCTCATGGCTCCGCAGATCCGGTTCGACGTCGTCGCGTCCGGCGGGCAAGACGAACTTGTACGCCTGGATGCCCCCTGGCCGACGGGTCAGAGGAACCACGGTGGAACCGTCGCCTGTGGGGATCGGACGCATGTTGACTCGCGGGTCTCCGGTCGGTGGCGCGTCGACGAGCTCATCCAACGTGACCCCGTACGCCCGGGCCAGCGGCAACAGCTGCTCCAGTGTCGGTCGCCGCAGGCCGGCCTCGAGTCTGGACAGAGTGCTCGTCGAAATTCCCGTCTCCTCGGCGAGATCGATCAGGGTGAGGTCGCGGTGCTGCCGAAGCTGCTTGAGCCGCGGCCCCACGGCGTCGAGAGTGCGGTCGATCGAAGCGTCCATGCATGCACTTTGCCATTTGGCAACGAACCTTGCGATTCCAACGTCGCCATCGCACCATCAAGCAATCCGGTCCCACCGTGCAACCGGCACCGGCAACCCGAGAAAAGAGCACGATGACGTACTCGTTCGACAAGAAGTACTGGGATGAGATCTGGCACGGCGACCGCGCCACGGCGATGGCGGCCGGCACGCCCAACCCACACCTGACCCACGAGGTCGCGGGCCTGACGCCCGGCACCGCTCTCGACGCGGGATGCGGCGGCGGCACCGAAGCAGTGTGGCTGGCAACACGTGGCTGGCAGGTGACGGGCGCCGACATCGCCGCCGAGGCCCTGGCCCGCGCTGCCGACAGGGCGGCGCAGGCGGGAGTTGCCGATCAGATGCGATGGGTCGAGGCCGACCTGTCCACGTGGGAACCCGAAGCCCGCTACGACCTGGTCACCACGCACTACGCACACCCCGCGATACCGCAGCTCGACTTCTATCGCCGCACCGCCGACTGGGTGGCTCCCGGCGGCATGCTGTTCATAGTCGGGCACCTCCACCACGACCACCACGGCGGGGCCGCCTCGCACGATGCCGGCCACGGCCATCACGACGCAGATGGTCAGCCGCCGGAGTCTGCTTCGGTGCGCGCCGCCGACATCACTGCCCAGCTGGACCCGACCGAATGGGAGATCTTGACCGCCCGCGAAACCCACCGGTCGATGACCGGGCCCGACGGGCGAGATGTTCAGCTCCACGACGTGGTGGTCGCAGCGGTTCGTCGCACATGAGGCCAGAACCGCGGCGCCTTCGTATCTGACGCAGGCTCAGCCCATGGGGCGGAAGACATGGTCCATGGGAAACCTCTTCGTACAAGCCATATTTCGGGTGACCCGGACCACTCTCACCCACATCGCCGGACCGGGAGATCTGGCGACTTTGGTGGTCCTCAGGTGGTCGCCCTACCCTGTCTGCGGGAGGTCGATGCGCCCGGTGTCGGGGCAACCGCATCGGTGGAGCCCCCTGTCAGGATTGAACTGACGACCGCTCGCTTACAAGGCGAGTGCTCTACCACTGAGCTAAGGAGGCAAACTGCGTGCGCGAGTATATCGCGACTCTTGCGGGCCGCCTCGTCGGGAACCACCGAGCGACGATCGACACCATCGAACCGTTCGAACCGGCGGTGTCCCCACGTCGGCCGATCGACCTCACCGACGACGCCGCCGTCACCGAAGTCCTTGATCTGGCGATCAAGGTCGGTGCGGTGCTACTCGACTCCGGAACCGGCGCGATCGACACCCAGACCCAGGTGCGATTTGTGGCGAGCATGTACGGCGTCGAGAACTGCGAAGTGGACGTCACGTACAACACCATCTGGGTCAGTGCCCGTCGTGGCGCATCGATGCCGCCCGTGACCGCGATGAGGACGGTGCACTACCGCTCACTCGACTTCACCCGGCTCGCGGCGGTCGACCGCCTGGTCCGCAAGATCCGCAGTCGCGCCATCGATCCGGGCGAAGCGCACGAGGTCATCGACTCGATCATCGCCGCGCCGCACCCCTACCGTCGCTGGATAGCCACCCTGGCCTGGTCATCGATGGCGGCGTCGCTGTCGGTGCTCCTGGGAGGTGGCTGGCTCGTCGCCGTCGTCGCCTTCATCACCACCGCCGTGATCGACCGGGCCAATCGGCTGCTCAACAAGATCGGCACGCCGCTGTTCTTCCAGCAGGTCACCGGCGGATTCATCGCGGTGATCCCCGCCGCGCTGGTGTTCCAGTATCAGGACACCCTCGGCGTCGACATCGCCCCGTCCCAGGTCATCGCGGCGGGCGTCATCGTGCTGCTGTCCGGTTTGTCGTTGGTCGGTTCGGTGCAGGACGCCATCACCGGCGCGCCCATCACCGGCGCCGCCCGGTTCTTCGAATTGATGATCATGACCGGCGGCATCATCAGCGGAGTCGGTATCGCGATCCGCGCCCTCGAAGGCACGGGCATCTATCTGCCGACCATCACCACCTCGACGTCATTCGACCTGGCCACCACTCCGACGCGCGTCGTCGCGGGCGGTCTGGCCGCGGCCGCTTTCGCGCTCGCCAGTTACGCCGAGCGCCGCGCACTCTCCACCGCCTTCTTCGGTGGCGCCCTCGGCGCCGCGGTGGTCGCTGCCGCCGAACACTTCAGCATCGGCTCGGTGATCTCCGCCGGATTCGCCGCAGCGCTGGTCGGGCTGGTCGGTGGTCTGCTGGCCCGCCGAGCGGTGACGCCGCCGCTTGTGGTCGCGGTCGCGGGCATCACACCGCTGCTCCCAGGTCTGGCGATCTACCGCGGCCTCTACGGAATCCTGGGCGACCAGACCGTGGACGGCTTCACGGCCTTGGCGGCCGCGGTGGGTACGGGCGTGAGTCTGGCGGCCGGTGTGACCCTCGGCGAGTTCATCGCACGCACCCTGCGACGGCCTCGTATCCCCACCAAACCGACACGGGTCCTGTTGACCGCGCGCTCGGCCATTCGGCCCGGTCGTCTGACCGAAGAACCAGAGGCCGATCCCGACGCCGCCACCGAGCCGATGCACCAGATCCAGGCACGCCCCGGCGTGACCGAACGCCAGAACTGAACAGGTATTATGGTCGCCATGCCTGCCAAGACCAGCGATAAGACTGACCTCGCGGACGAGGAACTGGAACCCGTGGCCGACGAGACCGCCAATTCTGCCCGCCGAGTGGTCGCCGCTTACGCCACCGATGCCGATGAATGCCGAATGCTGTTCGGGATGCTCGGAATCGCGCCGGGCGAAGCCTGATTCGTGACTCCGCAGCGATCGAATGAGTCCGATACCCGCGCCGATTTCGTCGTAGTCGCGAATCGCCTGCCGGTAGACAAAGAGACGCTCGCGGATGGCACCGTGCGCTGGAAGCGCAGCCCGGGTGGTCTGGTCACCGCCCTGGAACCGATCCTGCGGTCGCAGACGGGTGCGTGGGTCGGTTGGTCGGGTGTCCCCGACGCCGCAGAACACCCTGAGGTCGAAGGACTCCAGCTCTACGCCGTATCACTGAGCGCGCAGGAGATCGCCGACTACTACGAGGGTTTCTCCAACGCCACCCTCTGGCCGCTGTACCACGACGTCATCGTCAAACCCGAGTACAACCGCACGTGGTGGAACAGCTACGTCGCCATCAACCGCAGGTTTGCCGAGGCAGCATCTGAGGCGGCCGCCGAGGGCGCGTTGGTCTGGATCCAGGACTACCAGTTGCAACTGGTGCCGAAGATGCTGCGCATGCTGCGTCCCGATCTCCGGATCGGGTTCTTCCTGCACATCCCGTTCCCGCCGGTGGAACTGTTCATGCAGATGCCGTGGCGCACCGAGATCATCGAGGGTCTGCTCGGCGCCGACCTGATCGGCTTCCACCTTCCCGGCGGCGCGCAGAACTTCCTGTACCTCGCCCGGCGGCTGGCCGGACAGGCGACATCCAAGGGCCAGGTCGGCGTCCGCTCCAAGTTCGGCGTGGTCCAGGTCGGATTCCGAACTGTCCGGGTGGGTGCATTCCCCATCTCGATCGACTCCGGCGAACTCGACACCCAGGCCAAGACCAAGGAGATCCGTAAACGCGCCGTCGAGATCCGGGAGGAGCTGGGCAGCCCGAAGAAAGTACTGCTCGGTGTCGACCGCCTCGACTACACCAAGGGCATCGACGTCCGGCTGCAGGCGCTGTCCGAACTCTTCGAGGAAGGCAGGGTCGATCCCAACGAGGTCACCATGTTGCAGCTGGCGACGCCCAGCCGCGAGCGGGTCGACAGCTATATCAAGATGCGCGGCGAGATCGAACAGTTGGTGGGCAACATCAACGGCACCTACGGACGGGTGGGGCACCCGGTCATCCAGTATCTTCACCAGCCGGTGCCCCGCGAAGACCTGATTGCCTTCTTCGTGGCCGCGGACGTCATGTTGATCACGCCGCTGCGCGACGGCATGAACCTGGTAGCCAAGGAGTACGTCGCCTGCCGCAGCGACCTCGGTGGGGCGCTGGTGCTCAGTGAGTTCACCGGCGCGGCAGCCGAATTGCGTCAGGCGTTTCAGGCCAACCCCTACGACACCGATGGTGTCAAGAACGCGATCGTCGCCGCCCTCGAGCAAGACCCGGATGAGGGTCGACGACGGATGCGAGCGCTGCGCAGGCAGGTGCTCGCACATGACGTGCAACGGTGGGCCGAGAGTTTCCTCGGAGCGCTCGGCGCCGACCCCGAGACCATGTCGAGCGGCGACCGCCGCATCGATCTGGTCGAAGAAGTGTGACGAACGCAGCATTTACCGGTCCAGGGCAGGACGGATTGGACGCCAGAGGGGTCGACGGTCTTAGACTCGCTGAGTGAGTGCACAAGACCTCGACCCGGAACTGCGTCGCGCCCTCAAAACCATCGCACGTATGCCCCGGCTGCTGGTCGCCTCGGACTACGACGGCTGCATGGCCCCGATCGTCTCCAGGCCCGAGGACGCCCGCCCCAACACCGACTCGGTGCGCGCCATGCGTGCGCTGGCCGAGCTCGACAGCACCACCGCAGCCGTGATCTCCGGCCGCGCCCTCCGCGATCTGGCGACACTGTCGCGGCTGCCCGCCGAGGTGCACCTGGTCGGTAGTCACGGCAGCGAGTTCGACATCGGCTTCGTGCACGAGATCACCCCGGCCGCCCACGAACTGCTCGACACCCTCGTCGTCGAGTTCCGTGCGATCGCGGCCGATTACGAGGGCGTCACGGTGGAGGCCAAGCCCGCCAGCACCGCTCTACATGTGCGCAACGCCTCCAAGACCGACGCCGACGCCGCGCTGCATCGTGCCCGCACCGGACCGGCCACCTGGGACGGGGTACAGGTCACCGAGGGCAAGTCGGTCATCGAACTGGCCGTGATCATCACCGACAAAGGTCAGGCGCTCGACATCTTGCGTCACGAGGCCGGGGCCAGTGCCGCGGTCTTCTTCGGCGACGACGTCACCGACGAGAAGGCGTTCCTGCGACTGCACGGACCAGATCTGGGGGTCAAGGTCGGTGAGGGCGACTCGCTGGCCGCGTACCGCGTGGACGACACCGAACAGGTCGCCACAGCCCTGGCCTTCCTTGTCGAGGAGCGACGCACCTGGCTTCGCGGTGGCAATGCGGTCCCCATCGAGCGACTCACCATGCTCGCGTCGCCGCGCACCGTCGCCCTCGTCACGCCCGACGCCAAGGTCTGCTGGATGTGCCACCCCGAACCCGACTCCGCCGCACTGTTCGGCAGCCTCCTGGGCACCGACGAGGCCGGCGAGTTCGCGGTCGGGCCACCCATCGAGCCCGGCAAGGCAGCACCCTTGCCACTGAGCCAGCGCTACATCGACAGCACCATGACCGTCCGCACCCGATGGGCCGGGCTCGAGGTCACCGACTATCTGCCCCACGACGTGCCGGTCGGTCGCACCGATCTGACCCGGGTCATCCGCGGCGACGTCCCAGTGCATGTTCGTTTCGCGCCCCGCCCCGAGTTCGGGCAGGCGGCCGTGCGGATCGAGACGTCCGACGAGGGTCTGCGTGTGCTCGGCTCCAACGAGCCACTGGTCCTCCGGTCCCCCGGGGTCACCTGGGAGATCGAGAGCGAGAAGAACCACCAGACGGCCACTGCGGTGATCGATCCGTCCGACGGTGAAATCGTCCTCGAATTGCGCTGCGGCACCGAAGATCTCGACGCCCATCCGCTGCCCGAAGCCGAGCGTCGCGCCGCGGCCGAGAGTTACTGGAGCGACTGGGCAAAGACCCTGGACCTGCCCAACGTCAAACGCGACCTGATGAAGCGTTCGGCGCTCACCCTGCGTGGGCTGGTGCACGCCGACACCGGCTCGATCATGGCGGCGGCCACCACGTCATTGCCCGAGGAGATCGGTGGAGTCCGCAACTGGGACTACCGCTACTGCTGGCTTCGTGATGCCGCATTGACCGCGTCCGCGCTGGTCTCGGTCGGTTCGTACACCGAGGCCGAGGACTACCTCGGCTGGCTGCACCAGGTGCTCGGGACGGTCACCGGGCCCGAGTGGCTCCACCCGCTCTACACACTGGCCGGCACCGGCCTTCCCCCCGAGGCCGTGATCGACTCCCTGCCCGGATACGCCGGGTCGCGTCCCGTCCGCGTCGGCAACGCCGCCAACCAGCAGGTGCAGCTCGATGTGTTCGGCCCGATCGTCGATTTGATCTCCACCCTCTCGCACGCACGCAAGGCAGCCGGTGATCCGAAACCCCTCAGGGACGAGGACTGGGATCTGGTGCGCGACATGGTCTATGCCGTCGAACGCCGGTGGACCGAACCAGACCACGGCATCTGGGAGATCCGCGGCAATCCGCGACACCACGTCTATTCCAAGGTGATGTGCTGGATGACCGTGGACCGGGCTCTCAAGCTCGGCGACGAGTTCGGCCGTCAGGTGCAACTCGGATGGCCCGTCCTGCGTGACACCATCGCGCGCCAGGTCCTGCGTGAAGGCTGGAACGACACCGCGCGCTCGTACACCGCGGCGTACGACGGCATCGATCTCGACGCCGCCACACTGCACATCGGGCTGTCGGGTCTGATCGATCCGTCCGATCCGCGATTCACCGCAACGGTGAACGCGACGGAGGCCGAACTGCGCAGCGGCTCAACGGTGTACCGCTACCACCACGACGACGGCCTGCCCGGCGGCGAGGGCGGCTTCCACCTGTGTGCCGCCTGGCTGATCGAGTCCTACCTGCTGATCGACCGTCGCAACGATGCCGAGGCGCTGTTCGATCAGATGGTCAAGGCCGCCGGTCCGACGGGATTGCTGTCCGAAGAGTACGACCCGGTCGCGGAACGCTCCCTCGGTAATCATCCGCAGGCCTACAGCCACATCGGGTTACTTCGTTGCGCGAGGCTGCTCGGGGTCTGACAAGCGCCGACCTCCGGCGTCGGCGGCGCCAAGTCGGTTCCAAGTGATCACCAAGCACCGCCGCGCACTGTTGTCGCATGAGCTACGCACCGCGGCACACCAGACGATTCCCACTGGCTTGTCCGGCATCGTCGCCGGCACCGGAGAACCCGGGGTCGGCGACGGCCCCCATCGGCCACCTCACCCGATGCACCTCACCGTCGTGGCGGTCGTACGTCAGACCACGCTCCCGATGATCGACGACCTGGGCAGCGATCAGCGCAACTGAACCTGCTCGGCATGGTCGTCGAGGGGCAGATCGCCCGAGACGACCGCGCTGACCTGGTAGCTGTTCAGCACGACGTCTCCCCCGTGGTTGTCGAGGAACGCGGTGTCGGCGGCGTCGCGACCGGTCGCGATGCGCACCAGCGACTGCCGGGGCGCCAGTCCGGTGGCGTCCACCACCACCCAGCGATCATCGATGAGTGCCTCGGCGACCGCGTGAAAGTCCATCGGCGACAGGCCCGGTGCGTACACCGCGACCAGCCGGGCCGGAATTCCCAAGGCGCGCAACAGTGCGACCACGAGATGCGCGAAGTCGCGACACACACCCGCCCCCGACATCAGGGTGTCGGCAGCGCCGTCGATCGGGTCGCTGGCGCCGAAGATGTACGAAATGCGTTGTCGCACGAAGTCGGTCACCGCGACCAGCTGATCAGCCGGCGAGGCGGTGGTGTCGAACTGCCCGGCCGCGAAGCCGAAGAACTTGTCTGCCTCCGCATAGCGACTGGGCCGCAGGTACAGCGACGGATCGAAGCGGCCGACCCCAGCAGGATCAGCCTGCCCGCGCACGCGGGCGCGGTACTGGACGTAGAGATTGCCCGGCTCGGCATGGATCCAGTGAATCCGGTTCCCGCTGTCGCTGATGATCTCGTCGGGAACAATGGTGTTGCCGTTCAGTGTAATCGACAACTCATCGGAGAAATCCAGCCCGGGCATCCGGGCGACCGCGACTTGTAGCTCTATCTCGGTGGCGGCGTTCACGGCGACGTCGAGGTACATCGACGCATCGCGCTGGGCTTGGGGATCAAGGTCGACCATGTGCGGTAGAGGGTCCTTCCGGGAGTCGCGTCATACCCTCGCGTCCTGCAAGGCTCCGATGGGATCAGCGTAGATCGCACCGAGCGACACCACCATCGCGGCACCCTCCTGCACGCGCGCACCGAACCGCGGCGGCGACAATTCCATCGGAGGCAACGTGCTCGTGGCGTCGAAGGCGGCCTGCACCGGCGCCAGCCCGTGCGGGTGTTCGGCGAACACCTGGCCCGCGAGAACCACCCGGTCGGGATTGATCAGGTCTCGCACCAGCGCGACTGCTTCACCCAACACCCGTGCGCGCTCATCGAGGACGTCGTTCACGTTTGCCCCCGCCGCGACAGCCTGGTCGAAGACCTTGCGACCCACCACATCCTGCAGTTTTGCGTCGGCATAACCCGACAGCAGCGGGGCCGCGACCGGAAGGTGGCCGATGTTGCCAGGCCGACGCTGCACCCGGCCGTCGATCGTGGTGGCCAGCCCCACCGTCTCACGCACGTAGAACAGCAGATCCACGCCCGAGCTGTCGCCTGACCCGGCCAGGAGCAACTCGGCCGCGGCCATGGCCTGCACGTGAGGGCTGACCGACACCGGGAGACCCAGCTCGTCGGAGAGCACCTGCCCCACCGGGGCCCGTCTCCATCCGAGCTGCGCGTGGTCGACGCTGCCGTCGTCATAGACCTCACCGCCGACGGCAGCGCCGGCCCAGAGCGGAACCCGGTGGGTGAACGACGCCGCCTCCAGCGCAGCCCGGCGGGCGATCAACGCGAGGGCCGGCCCGACGGGCCCGGTGGGTGTCGACATCGCGGCGGTCTGCAGCAGTCGGCCACCGAGATCGGCGACCACCAAGAGTGTGGACCGGGCACCGATGTGAATGGCGATCACACAGAACCGATCTCGGTCGATGGTCAGCGGGATCTTCGGTCGGCCGATGGCCCCGGCCGCGATCAGATCCGGTCGTTCGCGTACCAGTCCGAGCCGCTCGAGCGCCTGCAGCTGCCGGTTGACGGTGGCTGCCGAAAGCCCGGTCGCCGAGGGCAGACGGTCACGCGTCACCGGGCCTTGGGTGCGCACCGCACGCAGGACCACCGCCGCCGCGCCGTCGCCGCGCTCGAACGACACGGTCCGCGTGGTTCGGGATCGGGTGTTCACAGTCGACTACCGCGTCCTGGTCCCATGCTGGAGAAATCTACCGGGCACCACAGCTTTAGACTGGCGGCCATGACAATTGCAGGCAGCCCAGAGTCCAACCCTGGCGAACGCAAGGTCGCCGTAGTAACCGGCGCCAGTTCAGGCATCGGGGAGGCAACGGCCAGAGTTCTTGCCGCTCAGGGCTATCACGTGGTCGTCGGTGCCCGCAGGGTGGACCGCATCGATGCCCTCGCCGCCGAGATCGGCGGAACCGCCATCTCTCTCGACGTCACCGACGACACATCCGTCCAGGAGTTCTGTGACCAGGTGCCCGCGGTGGAGATCCTGGTGAACAACGCCGGTGGGGCCAAGGGGCTTGCCACCGTCGCCGACGCGGACCTCGACGACTGGCGCTGGATGTGGGAGACCAACGTGCTGGGCACCCTGCGGATCACCAAGGCGCTGCTGCCCAAACTGATCGAGTCGGGCGACGGACTCATCGTCACAATCACGTCCATCGCTGCGATCGAGGCCTACGACAACGGCGCCGGATACACCTCGGCCAAGCACGCCCAGGCGCTCCTGCATCGAACGCTCCGCCCGGAGCTGCTGGGTAAACCGGTTCGGCTGACCGAGATCCAGCCCGGCATGGTCGAGACCGAGTTCTCACTCGTGCGATTCGACGGCGACCAGGCCAAGGCCGACTCCGTCTATGAGGGGCTGACACCTCTGACGGCCGACGACGTCGCCGAGGTGGTCGGTTTCGTGGCGAGCCGTCCCCCGCACGTCAACCTCGACACGATCCTGCTCAAACCGCGGGATCAGGCATCCGCACGCCGGAACATCAAGACCGGCTAGATCTTTCTCCGATCAGCCGGCGGGCGGTGTGCCGGTGTTCTGCGGGGTCGGCGGGATGCCGGAGACGTCGGGGGCGTCGGTGGGTGTGGCCGGGGCGTTCTTGACCTCGGGATCCCCGCCGAGAGCCGACATCGACTTCCAGGTCTGCCAGTCGTAGATCCAGTCGTAGATGTCGCCGTCGGCCTCGGACAACGGGATTCGGGTGTTGGTGACCTCCACCGGGTCTCCGTACATCGCGGTGTTGAAGTACTGTTCGGCGTTCGCCAGCGACAAATTGATGCAGCCGTTGGTGACGTTGGACGAACCCTGCACTCCGACGGTGTCGGGGTTGGCGTGAATGAACTCACCGTTGTTGGAGATTCGTACGGCAAATCGTTCGCGGACGTTGAAGTACCCCGCCGCCGGGTTGCTCATGTAGAAGTCTTCGTGCTTCTCGCTCACCACATGGATGCCCGATCGGGTCACGTTGCGGTCGAGGTCGCCCTCGCCATAGCTGCAGGGCAGCGTCATCAACGTGTTGCCGTCGTTCTGGACGACGATCTGGTGCGAGTCGGCGTCAGCGAGCACCACCTGGTTGCGCCCGATCACGAAGTCACTGGTGACGTCGGCTTCGCCGTAATAGCCGTCGCCGTGGTCGAGGCCGTAGAGCTTTCCGACCATCGAGACCTTGGTGCCGGGCTGGTAGTAGTCCTTGGTACGCCAATGCACCCGCGACCCACCGTCTTCGCCGAGCCAGCCCCAGCTGCCCTCGGTCTCGGGTGTGGTGGTGACCTTCAGCGCCTGCTCGACCGCCTTCTTGTCGGTCACCACCTCGTCGAACTTGATGATGAGAGGCGCAGCGACACCCACCTCTTGTCCGTCGGCGATGTTGATGACGACGCCGATCTGGTTCTGCGGGGTGACTGTGGTGAAGGTGCCGGCCACGGGAACCGTCTGGCGGTCGTTGCCGGTTGCCGAGCCCGCCCACGTGTACTGGCCTCCGTAGCCCAGCGGCTCGGAGATGGAGAACGTCTTGCGGTCCTCGGACATGGTGCCCGCCACCACACGCCCGTTTGCGTTGGTGAGCTGGACGTCGGGATTCAGCACGCCGTCTTTCACGGTCACCGAGATCTTCCCGACCGGGGAGGCATCTGTGGAGTCGAGGGCAGGGCTGTACGACACCTCGGCAACAGGCTCGGCGGGCCCCTTCTCACCTGAGGCAGACGTGCCCGGTTTGTCGTCGGTCGAGCATGCTGCGGCAGTCACGCCGGCGACGCCGACGGCAAGTGCGGTGAGAGCCGAGCGCCTGGTGAGCAGCATGCGGTCACGGGGTTCGGTCATGCGTCAGACATTACCTGCAGGCAACCATCCCAAACGACGACCAGGCCTGGTCAGCGTCCCGAGCCAGGACAGATGTCATTCAGAGGCTGCAACCAACCAGGACAGGCTCGGGTTCGAGCCAGAGGCCAAACCGGGCGTGAACTCCGTCACGTACCTGCCGCGCGAGGTCGATGATGTCCGACGTCCGCGCGTTTCCCCGGTTCGTCACCGCCAGCGAATGCTTTGTCGACAGTCGGGCCGGCGCGTCCGTCCCGGGGAAACCCCGTCCGAAACCGGCCCGTTCGATGAGCCATCCGGCCGACATCTTGACGCCACCCTCAGCCGGGAACTGAGGCACCCTCGCATCGTCGCCGAGTTCGTCGACGATCCTCGTCAAAACCGTCGGGAGGTGCTCCTGCGGAACGATGGGATTGGTGAAGAACGACCCCACGCTCCAGGTGTCGTGGTCGTCCGGATCGAGAACCATCCCCTTGCTCGCCCGTAGCGCGAGCACCGCCGCCCGCACATCGGCGGCGGGTACCCGCTCGCCTTCCTCGACTCCCAGTGTCCGGGCCAGTTCGCCGTACCGGATCGGCTGACTGAGCCCATCTGCGTTCAGCCGGAATGACACCCGGATCACCACCTCGTCGCTTCGACGCTTGAGGCGGCTGCTGCGGTACGCCAGTTCGAGGTCACCGGGGTCCACCCAGTTCACCGCACCCGTCTGGCGGTCGAGAAGCTGCACCGAACGCATCAGCGACCCCACCTCGACCCCGTAAGCGCCGACGTTCTGCACCGGGGTTGCACCGACGGACCCCGGAATCCCCGACAAACACTCGAGGCCACCGAATCCCCGCTCGACGCTCTGTGCCACCAGTGCATCCCAGTCGACCCCGGCATCGGCGGTCACCTGATCGTCGCCCCAGTCCAGATCGGTACCGGCGATGCGCACCACCGTGCCGTCGAACCCGTCGTCGCCGACCACCAGGTTGGATCCGCCGCCCACCAGCAGCACCGGGATGCCGGCCTCGTCGAGGTCACGGACGGTGTCGATCAGCGAGTCGGCGTCGGGGCAGGTGATCACCTCGCTGGCCGGACCGCCCACACGCAGTGTGGTCATCTTTGCCAGAGGTACACGGTTGTCGGTTTGTGTGGCCACCCAGCAACGGTAGCCTGCACTCATGGCGACCAAGTTGCACCATTCCATCGACTTCCCCTGTCCCCCGGCTCAGTTCGCTGCGGCAGTGGCCGATGAGCAGTACTGGAAAGATCTGGTGGCCAATGTCGCCGCCGACCTCTCCGACCTCGATTCGTTCACCGACGAGGGCGACAAGGTCACCGTGGTGCTGCGACAGCGGGTCCCGGAGAAGAACCTCCCGTCGATGGTGACCAAGATCCGGCCGGGCGATCTGGAGATCACCCGCACCGTGGTGTGGTCCAAAGGCGAGGCCGCCGAAGGGGCTTTCACCGCTGTTGTCTCGGGCGCACCGGCCAAGGTCAAGGGGTCGCAGAGGTTGATCGCGACGTCCACCGGTTGCGAGATCTCGTTCGATGGTTCGGTCGAGGTGTCCATTCCGTTTGTCGGCGGAAAGGTCGAGAAGGCCATCGCGGAGAACGTGGTGCAGCTCATCGAGGCCGAGCATGAATACACCACCGAATGGATCAACACTCACTGACCGGCGTTACGCTCTCCCTCATGGCACGACGTCTCTCCTACTCCGCCCGGTACCACCACCCTGCCAAAACGGTGTACGAGGCGCTGTCCTCGCGGGAGTTCTGGGACGCGCAGATGGAAGAGTTCCGCAAGCTGACGCCACAATCCGACATCGAGTCGCTCACGGTGGACGACAACGGTGTGGATCTGGTCCTCAAGCAGGTCCTACCCCGCAGCGAGCTCCCGGCGATCGCCCAGACGGTGATGAAAAAAGACATGATCATCACCCGCAAGGAGTTCCTCGGCCCGTTCGACCCCGAGAACACCAAGGGCACCTACGACGCCTCGATCCCCGCCGGGCCCGGCAGCCTGACGGGTTGGCAGGAACTGTTCCCCACCGAGACCGGCAGCACCATCCGCAAGACCACCGAGGTCAAGGTCTACATCCCGTTCATCAACGGCAAACTCGAGCAGCTCATGCTGGTGAACCTGGTGGACCTCTTCCGCGGCGAAGCGGAATTCACGTCGGGATGGATCGACGCCAACCTCTAGCCCCAAACCCGACGGCGCCATCACCAGGGGCACCACCGGGATCAACCGGCTGCGGCGGGTGGACCGCTGGATCGTCCATCACGACCTGATCATCGAGGCGCTGGCATCGGCCGACAGTCCCCTGGCAGTCGATCTCGGCTACGGCGCGCGTCCCGACACCGCTCTCGAACTCGCAGCCCGCCTGCGCACCGTCGTCGCGGGCACCCAACTCGTCGGTCTCGAGATCGACCCCGGACGGGTGGTCCCGGCCCGGGACGGCGTTCGATTTGCGGTCGGCGGATTCGAACTCGCCGGCCTGCGACCCCATCTCGTGCGGGTCTTCAACGTGTTGCGGCAATACGACGAATCAGAGGTCGCTGCGGCGTGGTCGAGGATGCAGCGGGGGCTCGCACCCGGCGGATACATCGTCGAGGGAACGTGCGACGAACTCGGCAGGCGGTGTTGCTGGATTCTGCTGGACAACACGAGGCCGTTGACGTTCACCCTGTCCTGGGACCCGGCGCACAGCGACCGGCCGTCCGATCTCGCCGAGCGCCTGCCCAAGGCTCTGATTCATCGCAACGTCCCCGGCGAGCGGATCCATCATCTGCTCACCGTTCTCGACCGATGCTGGGATGTTGCCGCTCCGATGGCTCCGTTCGGTCCTCGCCAGCGCTGGCGTCGCACCCTGGAGTTGCTGTCCGACAACGGGATCGACCCCCTGCCCGATCGCCGTCGCCATCGCGACAATGTCGTCACGGTCCCCTGGGATGTCGTCGCCCCCGCCACCTAGCCCACCCGCCTACCGCGCCCTCACCCCGTCGTCCACGGGCAGCATCAGGCGGTCGTAGGGTAGGTCGCATGCGTATCGCCCTGGCCCAGATCACCAGCGGCACCGACCCGTCCGCGAACCTGGCCCTGGTGGCAGAGCAGAGCGCCGCGGCCGCGGACGCCGGCGCCGAACTGGTGATCTTCCCCGAGGCCACCATGTGCCGTTTCGGAGTTCCGCTGGGTCCGGTGGCCGAACCACTGGACGGCCCGTGGGGGCGCGGGGTCGGCGATGTCGCACGGGACCACGGGATCACCGTGGTGGCCGGCATGTTCACTCCCGGTGACGAGGGGCGGGTGCGGAACACACTGGTGATCGCCGACGCGGACGGTGACCTCACCGGCTACGAGAAGATCCACCTCTACGACGCATTCGGGTTCTCCGAATCGCGGACCGTCCAAGCCGGCGACGATGTGGTCACCTTCGACGTCGACGAGACAACGGTCGGTGTCGCAACCTGTTACGACATCCGCTTTCCCGCGTTGTTCACCGCGCTCGCCGATCGCGGCGCCCAGCTGATCGTGGTGCCGGCGTCCTGGGGTTCGGGTGATGGCAAGTTGGAACAGTGGCGCATCCTCGCGGCAGCACGGGCCCTCGACAGCGGCTGCTTTGTTGCTGCAGTCGGCCAGGCCGTGCCGGCCGATCCCGACGTCGCGCAGTCGTCGGCGCCGACCGGCATCGGCCATTCGCTCGTCGCCGGCCCCTTCGGAGCCGTGCACACCGAGCTCGGCAACGACCCAGAATTAGCTGTCGTTGATCTGGACTTTGATCAAGTGGACCATGCACGCGCAGCCATCGCCGTGCTGGCGAACCGCCGTCCCATCGAATGATCACCGTGCCATTTCCATGCCATGACCTGCGGCATTGCGATACTTAGCGAACTCTTACCCCGTTTGGCCCTCTGACCATGCATTATCGACGTGATGAATCAACGCGACGACGCCGAATCGACCCAGGCCGGGCAGCCCTCTCCCAATGCCGCCGACCGAGCCGAGGGAAACGATCTCGCCGACACAACCCAGACGCCCCGACCCGATTCCGGCCCTGGCCCCCAGGCCGATCCAGGTCACGGAACCGGTACTGATGCTGCGGGCACGCACGGCGTGCCCGACAATCCACAGGATGATCCGAACCCGCCCACCGACAAGTTCGCGCCGGTCGCGGCCGGCCAGCAGCCCGACACGGCGTGGTCGCAGGGTCGCCACGACACCACTCAGCTCGAGGTGCCGCCGGACGGTTTCGCGCCCTACGACGGACCCGGAGAGCCCCCGATCCCACCGGCCGGACCTTCCTACGGTCCAGGCGGGCCCGATGACGGCGGCGTCACGCCCCAGCGACCGAAGCGCAGGCGTGGCTTGATCGTCGGAATGGTGTCGCTCAGCCTGGTGCTGCTGCTGGTGATCCTCGGGGTCGGCAGTGAGCTGTACCTGCGAAGCAAGTCCAAGGACTGCCTCGAACAGTCCTTCGGCGAACTCACCGGGGCACCGACCTCGGTGTCGCTCAGCAAAAAGCCCATGTTGATGCAGTGGATGTCGGGAGAGATCCCGTACGTCCAGGTCGACACCAGCGACGAGGGCGACTCGGCCATGAAGCTGCATGCTCGCGCAGACGACATCAGCAGCGGCGACAAAGACGCCACCGTCGGCGAACTACAGGGCAACGGCTACGTCCCCTTCAGCCGGATCATGGAGCTCAGCCAGCAGACCCAGGACCCGGCGACCACCACGGACCCGAACACGTCCGACCCGGGCTCCGGTGGTCTCGGCGGCCTCCTGTCGGCCATGGGTGGCGGACTGAAGGTGGACAAGGTCACCGGCAACGAAGCTGCGGGCACCATCACGATCGGCGGCAACTTCCAGCTGCTGATGTTCTCGCTGCCTGCCGAGGCCGAGCTCAAACCGATCACCAAGGACGGCAAGCTGACGTTCGAGGTCGTCGACGCCAGTGCGGCATCGTTTGGCATCCCGACCTCGTGGGCGCAGCTTCTGGTCGACCAGGTCAGTGCCGGCCTGTTCCCGCCGATGTTCGATCAGGTGAGCTTCGACCAGCTCAAGGTCACCGATCGTGGAGTCGAGTTCGCGTTCTCCGGAACGGACGTCGCCCTCCCGCAGAGCAGCGAGTCGAGCAACAACAGCGAGAGCGACACCTGCAGCGTCGTCTGAGTGCCGGTCGGCTGAACCCGCGAGGGATCAGCTGAACACCACGGTCTTTCGTCCGTGCACCAGCACGCGGTCCTCGAGATGCCAGCGGAGCCCGCGTGCGAGCACCAGCTTCTCGATGTCGCGTCCCTGGCGCACCATGTCGGCCACCGAGTCGGAGTGGTCGATGCGGATCACGTCCTGTTCGATGATGGGACCCGCGTCCAGCTCGCTGGTGACGTAGTGACAGGTGGCCCCGATCAGCTTCACCCCTCGGGTGAACGCCTGGTGGTAGGGCCGCGCCCCGACAAAGGACGGGAGGAAGCTGTGGTGGATGTTGAGTGCCTTGCGCGCCCAGTGATCACACAACTCCTCGGGCAGGATCTGCATGAACCGCGCCAGCACCACCGCGTCGGGGTTGTGGACGTCGACGAGTTCGCGTAGTTCCTCGAAGGCCGCGGCCTTGTCCTCGCCGAACGGAACGTGGTGGAACGGCACGCCCATCCGCTCGGTGAAGTCCTCGAGCGCCCGGTGGTTACCGATGACCGCGCCGATCTCGGCGGGCAGCTCACCCCGGTAGGAGCGGCCCAGGAGATCGCCGAGACAGTGGCCCTCTTTGCTCACCAGCAGCACGGTCTTCTTCGGCACGGCCGAATCGCTCACGCGCCATTCGGTTTCCGGGCCCAGCCCGGCGACCACCTCGGACTCGAACCGTGCCCGCAGCTCGTCGACATCCATCTGCACCGAGTCGGCGCGCACAGCCTGGCGGGTGAAGAACCAGCCGTTGTCGGGATCGGAGTGGTAGGCCGCCTCCACGATCCAACCGCCGATCTCGGCCAAGAATCCCGAGATCCGGGCAACGATGCCCGTGGTGTCGGGGCAGCCGAGAGTCAGCACATAGCGGTGGCCGGCGGATTCGACCGGCGAGAGTGTGGTCACAACCAACCAGTGTGCCAAGCTCGGTTCATGTCCGATACCTTGCCTGCCCCGACCGGTTCGAGTCTCACCCGGCGTGTGGTCGCCGCGATGGTGGATCACACACTTCTCAAACCCGAGGCGACCCGTGCCGATGCCGAGGCAACGGTCGCCGAAGCCGCCGATCTGGGTGTGCTCGCCGTCTGCCTCTCACCGTCGATGCTGCCCATCGACACCGGCGCCCAGCGGAGCTGTGTGGTCGCCGGATTCCCCTCCGGCAAGCATCATTCGTTGGTCAAAGCGGCCGAAGCGCGGCTCGCGGTTGACTCCGGCGCGCAGGAGATCGACATGGTGATCGACGTCGGCGCTGCCGTGGACGGCAGGTTCGACGAGATCTTCGCCGATGTCCTCACCGTCCGCGAGGGCATCGGCGCGTCGATCACATTGAAGGTCATCATCGAGTCCGCAGCGCTGTTGTCGCTCTCCGGCCCCGACACCGTCACGGCCGTGTGCCAGGCCGCGGTCCGAGGTGGGGCATCGATGGTGAAGACCTCCACCGGTTTTCATCCTGCCGGAGGTGCGTGTGTCGAGGCGGTGCGACTCATGGCCGCGGCGGTGGGCCCCGGGGTGGGTGTCAAGGCCAGCGGAGGCATCCGCACCGCCGAGTTCGCTGCCGAGCTGATCGCGGCCGGCGCCACCAGGCTCGGCCTGTCCGGCTCGCGGGCAGTGCTCGACGGGTTCCCCGACTAACGTGGTCGTGGCGTGGCGGAGAAGAGCTCCTCGATCGTCCGATTGAATCGCTCCGGCTGCTCCCAGTTGAGTAGATGCGTTGCGCCGCGCCAGGTTTCGAATCGTTCGAGCGAGCCCGAGTAGCGCAGGGCATTGGCCACCGGATCGGCCAGCCTGGGCGGGGTCAGCCTGTCCCGGTCCCCCACCACCACTGCGACGGGCACCGGCATGTTCGCCAACCCGCGCTCGACGTGCAGATCTTCCAGCGATCTGCCGACTTTTGCCCTTGTGCGCCAGTCTGTTTCACGTAGGAGTGAGTCGAGGAACTTGAGCTGCGGGCGACTGATCCCGGGGAACAACGCTCCGGCGACCGTCATACCGGATCGCATCATCAGGTCACCTCCGGGCCAGTGGATCGCCCGAAATGCGAGCCAGGCGAACTCGTATTCGGCCCGGCGTGCGAGCGTGGCCGGATCCCCGAAGCGCATGGCGGCTTTGGTGACCGGCGCCGTGGCCGCGGTGCCGGCGAGCATGATCGCCCGCGCGTACTTCCGGACGCTCGCCGGGAATTGGGCCGCCCAGCTCATCACCGACATGCCGCCCATGCTGTGCCCGACGATCACGGCCTTCTCACCGTCGGGTACCACCGCACCGAGGACCGCATCGAGGTCCTGTCCGAGGTGGTCGTTCACGGTGGGGTCGGACCCGAGGACCGAACGCCCGTGGCCACGCTGGTCGTAGATGACCACCCGGTAGCGGTCTGCGAGTCCGTTCACCTGCGGATACCAGTATTTGGAGTTGACGGCGAAGCCGTGGACGAGCACCACCACCGGAGCGTCGGCGGGACCGTAACTGCTGATCGCGATCGAGGCGCCCGCCGGCCTGTCGACGGTCCGGTGTTCCACCGGTTGTCGGGGCTCGTGCAGGACCGCCTGATCGCGGGTGGCCATCAGGCGGTGCGTTGCAGCAGATCGGTGAGCAGTTTGTTGTATCCGTCAGAGTTCTCGATACTGCTCATGTGCCCGATGCCCGGCCACATCACCAGCTCTTCGAGGTGGCCGTGGCTCTGTAGCACCTTGGCCATCTGCTGCGAATGCACCGGCGGAGTGAGCTTGTCGTCGCAACCGACCACAACAACCGTGGGCACCACCAGGGCGTCGAGTCCGTCGGACACGTTCAGGTCCACCATCGCGTTTCCCCACTTCCCGCGGGAGCGACCTGGGCACGAGGCCACCATGTCGTCACAGAAGTCGACGTGGGATTTGCGCGACGTGGTGTTCAGCGCGATGTACTGGGTCACCTTGCGCGACATCTGCGTCCGCGGCAGATGGATCGTGGCACCGGCGACGAGCCGACCCGTCAGGTACTCCATCGGCGAGAGTGCCTTCGGGAGGTCGAGCGGGATCAGGCCGAGGTTGGGCAGCAGATGGTTGGAACACGTCGAGGTGAGGATCACCGCGCGCGCCACCTCCGGCACGGTCTCGGGGAACTGCTGGGCCCAGGACAGGATGGTCATCCCGCCCATGCTGTGTCCGGCGATCAATGCCTTGCGCCCTGCGGGCACCACGGAGGTGAGGACGGACTGGAGATCCTGACCGAGCAGATCGGTACTGAGCTTCGTCCTGCCACGAGGCGATTCGCCGTGCCCGCGCTGGTCGTACGCGATCACGCGGAAGCGGTCGGAAAAGGTGTTGATCTGGGGATACCAGTACTTGGTGTTGCAGGTCCAGCCATGGACCAGCACCATCAGCTCTCCGTCGGGTGGACCGTACGCGACGACGTTGATCGGGGTGCCGTCAGCGGCGATCACCTCGATGTGCTCGGGGTCCTGCGCCGGCGTGGCGAGCAGCGGGTCGGGCTCGTCTTCGATCGGGTCAGGTGCCTTCAAGGCCTCTCGCACGATCGATCCGAGGAAGGTGCCGGTGATCGCCGCACCGGCCGCGATCACTCCTGCTCCTACCGCGGCACTGCCGACAGCCACTGATCGTGTGTTCATCTGTCCGATCTACCCATCTCTATGTAGAGCCGGACTCCGCCTGGACGCCGGCCTTCTCATCATCTGTTGCCATCATCAGTTCGGCACCGCGATCGAGCGCCTTGGAAATCTCGGTGTCCATCGCCTTGCTGAACGCGACCTCGACGATCTCGTGCGCCATCGGCCGCACGGTGTGCACGAGTTCGGCCAGCCGGATCACTTCGCTCTCCTCGAGCTCGAGCGGCGACCCGTCCTCGAAGTACTTGTCGGTGACGATCGAGACGAAGCTTGCCGCGATGTCCTGCAGATCCTGCTGGACCCGCTCCCATCGCGTGAGCAAAACGTCCAGGTCGATGCCCGCCTTCACCAGGACCTCGGCGCCGGCCAGCACCTCGGGGTTGGTCACGGCGTAACCCGCACCCTCTTTGACCAGCAGTCCGAGACGCTGACCGAGCGCGATGTTGCTGTCGGTGGCCCCGAGCCCTTTGCGGAGTTCGGAGATCGTGATGGTGGCCATCCGGCGGAAGTTCTTCCACCGGCTACCGCGTTTGGGCTCCCCCTCGAGGACGTGTTCCACCTTCAGCCCATACCGGGCGGCCATCAACAATTCGCTGATCGTGGCGAAGGTGTACCCGCGCTCGAGCATCTGCGAGATCACCTTGAGCCGGCTCAGATGCTCGGCCGAGTACCAGCCCGTGCGCCCCTTGATCTTTGGCGGCGGCAACAACCCACGGTCCTGATAGACCCTGATGTTGCGAACGCTGACGCCGGAGACATCCGCGAGTTCGTTGATCCGGTATTCAGCCATCCGCTCATTCTAGGTCGGGTCGTGATGCTTGACGGCGGAGGCGGGCCGGTATCGCCGGTTGTCGTCAGATGATTGCGGCCCGCTTGAGCAGCAGTTTGCCGGGGCCACCGATCAGACCGCACTCGTCGAGGAAGCGGATGGTCTTGGCAAAGCCGTCCCTGGTGCGGTCGCGGTAGTGCACATTGTTGCGCGCAGCCCGCTTGGCCTCGCGCTTGTCGAGGCCCGCGGCCTCGTACACCTTCGGGTTCACCAGGCTGTACATCACCAGGTACACGGTGACGGCCAGCGAGAGCTGGGTCATGCGACGACGCATGGGGGTCATCTCGGCCGCGATGCGCACCGTTTCTTCGCGGGCGAAGCGGATGTGACGGGCTTCCTCGAGCACGTGGATCTTGCTCACCGTGCGTGTGACCGGTTGTACGCGATCGTCTTTCATGAAATCGCGTTGCATCATGTCGAGGATCTCCTCGGCGGCAAGGGTGCCACCGAAGGCCAGGGATCCCGACGCCAGCGCCTTGAAGGGCCGCGAGAGGAAGTTGACCCACCGGGGCCGCTCGTAGTTGGGGATACCGAAGACCTCTGCCGCCTTGGCGAACATGGTCGAGTGGCGGCACTCATCGGCGATCTCGGTGAGCGCGAACTGGAAGTGTGGGCTCGCCGGGTCCTGGCGGTAGGCGTCGCGGATGAGCATCTGCATGAGGATGAGCTCGAACCAGATGCCCGTGGCGCTGATGCTGGCGGCCTCGTGGTTGGTGAGGGTGATGCGCTGCTCTTCGGTCATCCGGTCCCACAGGTCCGTGCCGTAGAGGCTGCACCACTCCGTGGTCATGCCGTAGAGACCGGGGACCACCTCGGCATCCCAATCGACCTCGATGAGCGGGTCGTAGGACTTGCGTGCGGCCGACTTCAACAACCTCTTGGCGATGTCCTGCCGGTCGTGCACGCGGTCGAGTCTGGACGCGGGTTCGACAATCATTGTCATCGCGGACTCCCTTCCAAAGGACGATGTGTGCTTAGGACCACAGTCCTATACGACACCGCCCATTGTCAAGGTTATTCGTCAATCAATGTTGTCATCGTTTGCGGAACCAAGACTGGTTCTGAATGGAGTCGACCCGGGGCCGCACGTCGACGATGTAGACGATCGCAGCGACCACAGCGATGATCCCGAGGAAGCTGATCGCGCCGAACAGCCAGATGATCAATGTGGCGGCCGCGAGGATGCTCACCCAGATCACCTTCGTCTGGCGGTCGACCGCCGGAAAGGCATCCGGCCGCTGAAGTGCGGCATGCACCAACGACACCGCCGCCGCGACTCCGGCCGCGACCGTCAACAGCAACAGGACAATGCTCTGCGCGTAACCCATGAAAGAGATGACATCCACGGTGGCAGCCTACTGTCCGGTTCGCCGAAGTTGGCGGTCGCGCCGAAGAAACACGGCGGCGGTGAGCCTGACGGCTCGTCAGTCGATGACTATCCGGTGGTCTTCTTGGCCGGAGCCTTCTTGGCCGGAGCAGCCTTCTTGGCGGGCGCCTTCGCTGCGGTGGCAGGTGTGGCGGCCTTCGCCGGGGCCTTCTTGGCGGGAGCTTTGGCCGGAGCCGGTTCCGTGGCGGCCGGCGTCTTCTGAGCCGCTTCCTTGGCCTCGGCGATCTTCTTGGCAGGTGAGTTCTTCGAAGCACGCGCCTTGATCTCAACCTTGCCGGCGGTGCCGTTGAGCTTGTCGGTGGCCTCGTCGGTGGCGTCCTCGATGGCCTCTTCGATGTTGGCCGAGGCGCGACCGGCGAGCTTCGCCGCGCGCTGGCCGACGGCCCGCGTCTGCGAGGAGATGGTGCCGAGGGTGTCCTCGGTCAGGTCAACCGCGTCGTTGTAGACCTTCTCGGCGCGCGAGAGCTGTTCTCCGACAGCAGGAGCGGTGCGCAGGCGCTCGACGGTCTCTTCGCCGCGCTCGGCGAGCGAGTTGTAGATGCCGGTCGCGACCTCGATGTAGGCCTCGGCGACCTTGCGCAGCTCTTCAGGGGTGAACTTGGTGCGCAGCTCTTCCACGGTCGAGGGAACCTCTTCCGGCAGCGCCGTGATGCGCTCGCGGGTTTCCTCGATGCGGCTCTGCGCGGTGGTGCGGGTCTCTTCGAAACGCGCCTGTGCCTGCTCGGTGGCGGTCTCGGTGCGCTCGCGCAGCTGGGCGATCACTTCGTTGACCTGCTTGAGGGCGAGGTCTCCGGCGCCGACAGCGGCGTAGATCGGGTTGGCGAGATTGCGGTCTGACTTGGTCATGTGTTGTCTCCGGTATCTGAGGTTGGTGCTGATTGTGTTGTGTCCGTGTCGCTTTCGCTCGCAGCCCGGTTCTCTTTACAGAAGGACTCGTAGATCTCGAGCAACACTTGTTTCTGGCGTTCACTGATGGCGGTGTCGGCCATCAGCGCGTCGCGCATCGGACTCGCGGGCCGCTCTTCCAAGATTCCGGCCCGCACGTACAGCACTTCGGCAGACACACGCAGCCCCTTTGCGATCTGGGCCAGTACGTCTGCAGAAGGTTTGCGCAACCCTCGTTCGATTTGACTGAGGTACGGATTGCTCACCCCCGCGCGCTCGGCGAGCTGACGCAATGACACCTCGGCGGCGATCCGTTGAGACCTGATGAAACTGCCTATGTCCTGGGCAGCGGTGGCAACGTTGGCACCGATGTCCTGGGCAATGTCCTGTGCCGCGTTCGCGACAACCGCCGTCACCGGTTCGTCCTCGGATTCAGCTGGTGTGGGAACCATTCGGCTACTCCTTCAGGCTTCGGTTCCCCATACTGCCACGTCCGCTAGCAATTGCAAGCAATCTGCTAATTCGTGATGGAAACCACAGCCGTTGGCTGGTCAGAGGGTCTACCGCCCGCCTCATCCCATTTGCTAGTGGAAGAGCAGCACGGACACGGTGTAGATGGTGAGGCCGGCCAGCGATCCCACCACGGTGCCGTTGATCCTGATGAACTGCAGATCCCGACCCACCTGCAACTCGATCTTCTTGCTCGTGTCGTCGGCGTCCCAACCACGGACCGTCTCGGTGATCACCGAGATGATCTCCTGCGAGTAGTTCTGCGAGACGTGCCGTGCCACGCGCACCATCCACTGGTTCATCTTGTTCTGCAGCACCTCGTCGTCGCGGATGCGGACGGCCACCTGGATGATCGAATCGGTCAGTGTGGCCCGCAACGTCCCGTTGGGATCGGCCAGCAATTGCTCGATGAGCGCCTTGCCCGCATTCCAGGCGGTCGACGCCGCACCGGTGACCTCGTCGCGTTCGAGCATCTCGGTCTTGATCGCCTCGAGTTTCGCGATGGTCGCCGGATCGTTCTGCAGGTCGGTCGCGAGTTGGACGAGCATGGCGGTCATCGCCTGGCGCACCTGATGATCCGGATCCGACCTCACCTTGAACGTGAACTCGACCAGCTCACGGTAGAGACGATCACCGACCAGTGAGTTCACGAACTTCGGGGCCCACGCGGGCCCGTCCTTGTCGATCACCCGGTCGATCAGATCCTGGCTGCCCAGAGCGAAGTCGTGGGCCCGGTCGCAGACCATCTGGATCACCGGCTCCAGCCGGTTCTCTGCGATCAATTGTTCGAGCACCCGCCCGGCCGGCGGTCCCCATTCAGGTTCGGCGGCCCAGCGCATTCCCGCCATGATCAGCTGCTCGATGTCCTCGTCGTCGAGCATCTCGGCAGCGAAAGCGATACCCCGCGCCGCTTCGGCACCCACCCGGGGTGCGTTCTTCGGATCGGCGAGCCATGACGAGACCCGGGTGGGCAATGCCAGTTGCGACACCTTGTCTTCGATGACCTCAGGGGTCATGAAGTTGTCCTCGATGAAGTCGCCGAGCTGTTCGCCGATCTGGTCCTTCTTCTTCCGGATCAACGCAGTGTGCGGAATCGGAATCCCCAGTGGGTGTTTGAACAGCGCCGTCACCGCGAACCAGTCGGCGAGCGCGCCCACCATTCCGGCCTCGGACGCCGCGCGTACGTAACCCACCCAGGCAGCGACGTTGTCGCCGTCCCGATCCTCGATCCAGCGACAGAAGAAGTAGACGGCAGCGGCGAACAGCAGGAACCCGGTGGCCACCATCTTCATCCGGCGAAGCGCGGCCTTGCGTTCGGCGTCGGCTCCGCTGAGCCCGGCGATGGTCCGTTTCGGGGCCTCACCCGACGGTGAGGACGAAGGCCGGCCGGCCGGAAGCTCACCGGGCAACCGATGGCGTCCACCCGGGTCGATGGCCGGCGGCGTCGCTGGAGTCGCATTCATTTGTCCAGTGTTACCCAAAGTCGGGGCACAGAATCGCGCCGGCGAAGGTGACTCGGCTCTCTTTGGGTGTTGCGCAGTGCCGGGGAACATAAGCTGGACGCGACCGCCCACGACCAGAAACGACTCCGCACCGATGTCACCACGTCCCAACCCGGCCGCCGCCGCGCGCGCGGCCGTTGCTGCCGCCGCTGTCGCGGCCAGCAAAGGTGTTGCGTTGCCTCAGGCGATCCGCCACCAGGTGGGTGCCGACGAGGCCAAACCCGACGGCCGCAAACGCCGGTGGGAAAGTCACAAGGAAGCCCGGCGCAGCGAACTGGTCGATGGCACCCTGGCTGCGGTACGCACCCTCGGCGCCGATGCCGGGATGGACGAGATCGCCCAGGAGATAGGCGTTTCCAAGACCGTCCTCTACCGGTACTTCACCGACAAGAGTGACCTCACCACTGCCGCGATGATGCGTTTCATCGAGACCGTCCTGGTGCCACGCCTCGGCAGTGCGATCAACGAGGACGTCGGCGAGTTCGAACTGACGCGGATGGTCATCTCGGTCTATGTGCAGACCGTTGCCGACGAACCGCAGATCTACTCGTTTGTGATGTCGGGCGGATCGGGCTCGGAGGTGGTGGCGGACTCCCAGAAGCTGATCGCCCAGATGCTCACGTTTGTCATGATCAACCGACTCGTGGAGCAGGGCTCGCAAACCGGTGGTGTCGAGACCTGGGCCTACAGCCTCGTCGGGGCCATCCAGCTCGCAGTGCATTGGTGGATGGTCGAGCACCGGCTGGGCAAAGAACAGCTGATCGACTACCTCACGATGATGGTGTGGTCCTCGATTGCCGGCATCACCGCAGCCGGGGGCTCGGCGGAGTACTTCAACTCTCTGGACCATCCCCTCCCGAAGGCGCCCGGCGCTCCGGAGTGACCGCTGTCGGCGATCGTTGTCGGGCACCGGCGGCCGCGGGATAGGTTTGTCGGCATGGCTGAGCACGAGGACGACGGGGCCGGGTCCTACTCAGGTCCGGCGACGGTGACGATCGACGGGCACGAGCCCGCGCAGGTTCAGGTGGAGTTGTCGGGGCATTTCGATCCGCTGGCAGGTCGTTACGTCTGGGCCGGACGCATCCGGGGGCTCGCGCCGGCACTGCCCGCCGACGTGGTGATAGCCGCCGGAACCCGGGCCATCGTCGAGACTCCGGAAGGGGCGGGCGAGGGTGAGCTGTCCGCGGTGGACCTGTTCGGTGGTTTCACCATCGCGGGCGTCACCGCTCCCCCGTTCGCGCAGCTACCCGACGACGTCGATCGCGACGACATCCACATCCCGGGAACGTCGACCGGAGAGGACATCCGGTGACCGAACGCGTGGCGCTGGTGACCGGCGCCAGCCGTGGCGTCGGCAAGGGTGTGGCAACGGCATTGGGGGCCTGCGGCTGGACCGTCTACGTGACCGCCCGCGGTGGTGTGACGCCGGATGAGCCACTGGGACAGACGGTGTCGGAGATCAACGCGTCCGGTGGCGCCGCGGTCGGCGTGAGCTGCGACCACTCCGACGACGCCTCGGTGTCCGCCTTGTTCGACCAGATCTCGGCAGAGCATGGTCGACTCGACCTGCTGGTCAACAATGTCTGGGCGGCCCCGAAGGGGTTCGGCGGATTCAGCGACAAGTTCTGGGAGCGGCCAATCGGTGATTGGGACACCCTGATCACGGTCGGTTTACGGGCACACTACGTCGCCTGCGTGGAGGCCGCGAAGATCATGGTTCCGCAGGGCAGCGGCCTGATGGTCAACATCTCGTCGTTCGGGACCCGCGGCCACCTGCATTCGGTGCTATACGGCATGAGCAAAGCCGCCCTCGACAAGATGGCCTTCGACATGGGCCACGAACTCTCCGGCACCGGCGTGGCCGCGATCTCGTTGTGGCTGGGCCTGATCCAGACCGAGCTGCTGATGTCGCTGGGCATCGAGGAGTTCGCCGGTTTCCGGCTGGACGAGGCAGAACATCCTCAATTCGTCGGCCGCGTCATCGACCGTCTGTGGCGGGATCCCTCGTTGCCCGAGCGCAACGGCCACACCCTGGTGACCGCGGAACTCGGCGCGCAGTACGGGTTGGTGAACAACGACGGAACGCCACCGAAATCCCATCGCGAACCGTTCGGTGGGGGGCCACTGTTCCCGCCCGCCTGACCCACGAATGGGTTTGTGCAGACGCTCTGGTTCAGACCGGTGTGCAACGCACGTGAGCGTGCGTTGCTGCAGCCAGTTGGCTCCCGTCCAGCCCGTCAGTTCTTGACGCCGGCCTTCGTGGACTCGTACTTGTAGAACCCGTGCCCGGACTTCTTGCCGAGCCGGCCGGCCTCCACCATTCGCAGCAACACAGGGGGCGGGGCGTACAACGGTTCCTTGAACTCTTCGTACATCTTGTCGGCGATCGCCTTGACCGTGTCGAGACCGACGAGGTCACTCAGTTTGAGCGGACCCATCGGGTGGGCACAGCCGAGCACCATGGCCTTGTCGATGTCTTCCACCGTGGCAAATCCGCTCTCCACCATGCGAATCGCGGAGAGAAGGTAGGGAACCAACAGTGCGTTGACAACAAACCCGGAGCGATCTGCCGATCGGACCACTTCTTTGCCCAGGATGTCGCGGGCGAATTGCTCTGCGCGCGTGGTCACCTCGGGCGAGGTCATCAACGTGGTCACCAGCTCGACGAGTGGGAGTACTGGAACCGGGTTGAAAAAGTGCATGCCGATCACACGGTCGGCATTGGCTGTGGCCATGCCTAGCTTCATGATCGGGATCGAAGAGGTGTTGGAAGCGAGCACGGCATTCGGGTCGGTGACCACTTTGTCGAGCTGCTTGAAGATTTCAGTCTTGATCGATTCGTCTTCGATCACTGCCTCACACACCATCTGCCGGTCAGCGAAGTCGCCCAGATCGGTGGTGAACCGCAGCCGCGCAGAGGCCTGCTCCCGTTCGCGTTCGGTGAGCTTTCCGCTGCTCACACCGCGATCAAGGGACCGCAGGATGCGGGATCTTCCGGCGGCTGCGAGCTCGCGGGTCGTCTCGTACACCAACACGTCGGCGTGCGCCCGGGCACAGACCTCGGCAATGCCTGCGCCCATCTGACCGGCACCGATCACGCCGACCCGCGAAATCTTCTCGCTCACAACAAGCTCCTAAAAAACAACGAGCACAACATCTTTGAACCGAAAAATCGGAACCGAGATCTTCGAACCAAACAACCAACACAAAGGCGAGAGGTGGGTAACCCTTGCGGGGTACGCCCAGAACTCACCTGAAAACGAGCAGGCGGCCCGCAACGGTAGTCGCGAGCCGCCCACTAGTTCGCTCAAGTTCCCGAGAGGGGGTCCAGTTCTAGTGGAATTGACCCTCTTCGGTGCTTCCTGCCAGCGCGGTGGTGCTGCTGGTGGGATCGACGGTGGTGGCGATGTTGTCGAAGTAGCCGGCGCCGACCTCACGCTGGTGCTTGACGGCGGTGAAGCCACGCTCGTCGGCGGCCTTGAACTCGCGGTTCTGCAGGTCGACGAACGCCGTCATCTGCTCGCGGGCGTAACCGTAGGCGAGATCGAACATGCCGTAGTTCAGCGAGTGGAAGCCGGCCAGGGTGATGAACTGGAACGTGAATCCCATTGCGCCGAGCTCGTTCTGGAACTTCGCGATCGTGGAATCGTCGAGGTGCTTGCTCCAGTTGAACGACGGGCTGCAGTTGTAGGACAGCAGCTGGTCCGGGAACTCGCTCTTGACGGACTCGGCGAACTTGCGGGCGAGCTCGAGATCGGGGGTGCCGGTCTCCATCCAGATCATGTCGGCGTACGGCGCGTAGGACTTGGCGCGCTCGATGCACGGCTCGATGCCGTTCTTGACGTGGTAGTAGCCCTCGGCGGTGCGCTCACCGGTGACGAACTTCTTGTCCCGATCGTCGACGTCGGAGGTGATCAGCGTGGCCGCCTCGGCGTCGGTGCGGGCGATGACCACGGTCGGAACGTTGGCGACGTCTGCAGCCAGGCGCGCCGCGCTCAGGGTGCGGATGTGCTGCTGGGTCGGGATGAGCACCTTGCCACCGAGGTGGCCGCACTTCTTCTCCGAAGCCAGCTGGTCTTCCCAGTGGGTGCCGGCGGCACCAGCGGCGATCATGGCCTTCTGCAGCTCGTAGACGTTCAGCGCGCCACCGAAGCCGGCTTCACCGTCGGCGACGATGGGAACAACCCAGTTGTCGACCGAGTTGTCACCCTCGACGCGGGCGATCTCGTCGGCGCGCAGCAGAGCGTTGTTGATGCGACGGACGACCGAGGGAACCGAGTTCGCGGGGTACAGCGACTGGTCCGGGTAGGTGTGGCCCGAGAGGTTGGCGTCGCCGGCGACCTGCCAGCCGGAGAGGTACACGGCCTTGAGGCCGGCGCGAACCTGCTGCACAGCCTGGTTACCGGTCAGGGCACCGAGTGCGTTGATGTAGCTGCCGTCACCCTGGGTGACACCCTCCCAGAGGATCTCGGCGCCACGGCGCGCGAGGGTCTGCTCTTCGACCACAGAACCCTGGAGGTTCGCGACCGACTCCGCGCTGTAGTCGCGGGTGATGCCCTTCCAACGAGGGTTGGTGTCCCAGTCCTGCTGGATCTCTTCGGCAGTCCTTGGTTTTCCGACGGTGCTCATATCTCGCACTCCATTTTCGTTAGCTTGCTGGTGTAGTGGCCCGCTCCGGTGGGTCCGGAGCCCAGCCGAACCTGATCGGGGCAAATTAACAACTTCTTCACCCTGGCGAGGCGGTGCCTTAACCGAGAGTGCCACACACAAATCCGCAGGTCCACAGGTTGTCTCGTGTGAATTCGGGCCAGCTTTTCCCACCGTTTTGCAAACTTTGCGAAGATCAGGGTGTGAACCGGCTGGAATTAACTACTCTCCAGTACGCAAAAAGTACGCGCGTACTGGGATTTTGCTGCGGGGCCTCCCACTCGATTCCTGTGACCGAGAGCAACACTCAACCCGCACCGGCCCGCGGCAGCAACGGAGATACGGTGACCACAATCACACACAGAATCGGACACGAGCTGTGCCCGGCGATGCCGCGGGGTCAGGCCGCAGCGCGAAGGACCGCGCGCTTGAACAAGTCCGAAAAGCCTAGGTCGCTCATCCCGCCCTCGGACGAGATGGCCACCACTTGCACCGTGGTCCCGTCGACGACTGCATAGGCGGCCAAGGTCTGCTGGACGTCGGTACGGCCACCGGGATACGTCGTCGTCGCGGTCGACTTCACCAGCAACGACACTGACGTCGGCAACGGCGGCGGGCTCAGCCGCTGGTTGTCGGTCACCACCGTGGTGCCCGCAGTGCTCCCCTGCGTGATCGTGACGGTGACCCTGGCGCACGCGCCGGAGCTCGTTCGGACATCGGCGTCGATGTCTCGGACCGCGGTGGTCACGAGCTCGGTGATCGTGTTCCCGACCGGGGACTGGCGTGCCGACACCGCCGCGTTGCCCGCATCGAGTTGTTCGTTGAGATCGGCGTCGGCGGTGGGCCGGCATTGCGCCGGTTCGAACACGGCGGTCTGCGCCGCGGCCAGGGCGGCCGCATTCTGGTCGCGGAGATCGACGATCCCCAACTCAGTCGGTTGGTATCCGTCCGGGAACTCACGGGCGGGCAGCAACTTCTCCGCAAGACTCGTCGGTTCCTCCGACGACGACGACGCGGGCCCATCGTCTGTCGAATCGTCGCCGCATCCGGCACTGATCAGGCCCAGCACCGTCAGGAGGATGACGCCTGCACCCGCTCGTCTGCGCAACACCCCCACAGATTAGACAGGTCAGACAGTGCCACCGGCGACCACGTCAGCACGGCCGCCGCAGCGCATCCATCCGGACAACTCGCTGGTCGACCTCGTTCCGGCACACCTGCCGTCGGTCGCGAGCCGCCTACGCTAGAAGTATGCCCAAGACCTACGTCGGCGCCCGACTGCGACAGCTGCGCTCCGAGCGCGGCATCTCCCAGGTTGCCCTGGCGCAGTCACTGGACATCTCCCCGTCGTATCTCAACCAGATCGAGCACGACGCACGACCTCTGACCGCTCCCGTATTGCTCAAGATCAGCGAGGTGTTCGGCGTCGACACCTCGTTCTTCGATTCTCAGGACAATGCGCGACTGATCGCCGAGGTGCGTGAGGTGGTGATGGACGAGGACGTGGGCGCCAGCGCCGACGCTCAAGAGATCACCGATCTGGTTGCCAGCCATCCCGAACTCGCCAAGGCCATGGTGAACCTGCACCGCAGATATCGGATCGCCACCGATCAACTCGCAGCCGCAACCGACGACCGGGGCGACGGCAGCATGCGCGGTTCGATCAGCGCACCGCACGAAGAGGTGCGTGACTACTTCTATCAGCGTCACAACTACCTCCACGAGCTCGACACCGCCGCCGAGGAACTCACCACCCGCATGCGGATGCACTCAGGCGACATTCGGCACGAGATCACCGACAGACTGCAGACGGTGCACGGG
The DNA here is from genome assembly GCF_054063855.1 of Williamsia sp. R60. Classification (NCBI taxonomy): domain Bacteria; kingdom Bacillati; phylum Actinomycetota; class Actinomycetes; order Mycobacteriales; family Nocardiaceae; genus Williamsia; species Williamsia sp. R60. The sequence goes on along the minus strand of NZ_JBSSGR010000002.1, from coordinate 418,003 downwards.
GTACAGATCGTGCGACGCGTCGACCTGGGCGACACCGTGCTGCACCGATTCGACCCGGCCACACGACGTCTGGAGATCTCGGGGCACCTCTCGCAGGGACAGCGGGTGTTCAAACTGGCAGCCGAACTAGGGCACCTCGAGTGCGGCGACCTCATGCGTCAGATGGTCGACGAGGGCAACTTCACCTCGGACGAGGCCCGGCGGCTGGCCCTACTCGGGATGGCGAACTACTACGCTGCCGCCGCGGTGCTGCCCTATTCCCAATTCCACGGTGCCGCAGAGGATTATCGCTACGACATCGAACGACTGTCGGCGTTCTTCTCGGTGTCGTACGAGACGATCTGCCATCGGCTGTCCACTCTGCAGCGCCCCAACCTGCGCGGTGTGCCGTTCACGTTCGTGCGCGTCGACCGCGCCGGCAACATGTCGAAACGACAGTCCGCCACCGGTTTCCATTTCTCGAACAGCGGCGGCACGTGCCCGCTGTGGAACGTGTACGAGACGTTCGGCTCGCCGGGCAAGATCCAGATCCAGATCGCCCAGATGCCCGACGGTCGCAACTACCTCTGGGTGGCGCGCACCGTCGAGCGGCGGGCGGCGCGGTTCGGCCAGCCCGGCAAGACTTTTGCCATCGGGCTGGGTTGCGAGCAACGTCATGCGGCGCGGCTCGTGTACTCCGACGGTCTCGAGATCGGTCCGCAGGCCAACGTGACCCCGATCGGTGCCGGGTGCCGGGTCTGTGAACGGGTCAATTGCCCGCAGCGAGCCTTCCCTGCGCTCGGCGTCAAGCTCGACATCGACGAACACCGCAGCACCGTATCGCCGTACTTGGTGCGCTGAAACCGAGCCGCCAGGACCTAGACCGGGTCGAGGATACGCCGCAGGAACTGCTTGGTCCGTTGGTGTTTCGGTGCGCCGATCACCTCGGCAGGTGGCCCCTTCTCCAACACCACCCCGCCGTCGGCGAACAGCACCTGGTCGGCGACCTTCTGCGCGAAGTGGATCTCATGGGTCACCACGATCATCGTCCAACCCTGTGCGGCAAGGTCTTTCATCACCCCGAGCACCTCCCCCACCAGCTCGGGGTCCAATGCTGACGTGGGCTCGTCGAACAGCATCAGTTTGGGCTTGAGTGCGAGCGCTCGGGCGATTCCCACGCGCTGCTGCTGACCACCGGACAGCTGATGCGGGTATTGGTCGCGCTTGTCGGTCAGGCCGACTTGCTCGAGCAATGCGTTGGCCTCGGTGATGACCTCGTCGCGCGGGCGCTTCTGCACGATCGTCGGGCCTTCGATGATGTTCTCCAGCACTGTCTTGTGCGGAAACAGATTGTGTCCCTGGAACACCATGCCCGACTGCGCCCGGTACCGGGCCAGCAGCGGCTTTGCGACCGGTGCGTCGAAGTCGACGGCGACGTCGGCGATGGAGACCTGGCCGCCGTCGGGGATGTCGAGTGCGTTGAGCGAGCGCAGGATGGTCGTCTTGCCTGATCCGGAAGGGCCGATCAGCGTGGTGACCGATCCGGTTGCAACCGTGAAGTCGATGCCCCTGAGCACGTGGTTGTCGCCGAATGATTTGGAGAGACCGGTGACGGTGACCAGGTCGCCGGTGGGCTGGGATTTACGGAGATCGGTCATTTGGCCACAAACCTGTCCAGTCGGAACTCGAGGCGTCCCTGCGCAAAGGACAGTGCAAGGCACACAATCCAGTAATACAGGGCGGCGGTGCCGTAGAGGGCGAAGTACTCGAAGGCGGGGGCTGCCGCGATCTGTGCGGTCCGTAGAAGCTCGGTCACCAGGATCGTGGAGGCCAGCGATGTGTCTTTCACCAATGAGATCAGGGTGTTCGACAGCGGCGGAACAGCCGTGCGCAGAGCCTGAGGCAGGATGATGCGCCGAAGGGCGGTGGTGTAGCCCATCCCGATCGTCTCCGCGGCCTCCCACTGACCCTTAGGAATGCTGCCGATGGCCGCCCTGATGATCTCGGCAGCGTAGCCACCGACGTTGAGGCTGAACGCGATTGCTGCGGCGGGGAACGGATTGATGAGGATGTTCAATTCGGGCAGTGCGTAGAAGATGATGAAGAGCTGCACCAGCAACGGGGTGCCTCGGATCAGGGATATGTAGATCCGGGCCACCGAGGAGATGGCCCGGTTCCTCGACATCCTGGCCAGTGCCACGCCGAGCGCGATGACCAGTCCGAAGAAGAAGCTGATCGCCGTCAGCGGGATGGTGACGGTGATGGTGGCCTTGGCCATCGGCCAGAGGTTGTCGGCGATGAGTTCCCACGTGCTCGGTGCTGTCTTCTCCTCGGCCGTGCCGGCTGCGTTGGCGTCGAGGTAGGTCTGCGAGATCTCTTCTAGGGTTCCGTCCGCCCGGAGCTCGTCCAGCGCGCCGTTGATGTTGTCGAGCAGTCCGCTGTCCTTGCGGGCGGCAAACGCCTGCTCAGAGCGCTCCCCGATGTTCGCGGCGATCTTGATGCTGGTGTCGCCGGTGGTGGCCTGATAGGCGAGCACCGAGAGACTGTCGTTGACCGTGGCCTGCACACGGCCCTGGTTGAGCAGTTTGATCGCGGGGGTGAAACCGTCCACCGACTCGACGGTTGCCCCGGCGTCTCGTGCCACCCCGGCCCAGTTGCTGGTCTCCGTCTGCGCGGTGGTCTTGCCCCGGAGGTCGGCGAGCGACGTGATGGACGTGTCGTCGGCCTGGGTGACGATCACGCCCTCTCCGATCGCGTAGGGCTCCGACAGGTCGTATTTCGCCTTGCGCTCGTCGGTGATGGTGACCTGATTGGCCACCACATCGAAGCGGTCGGCCTCGAGGGCGGCGAAGATCGAGTCGAAGGGCACCTCGACGAACTCCACCCGCAGACCGAGCTTGTCGCCCACGGCCTTTGCGACGTCGACGTCGTAGCCGACCAGTTCGCCGGTCTGGGAGTCGTGGTAGCTGAAGGGCGGATACGTGCCCTCTGTCCCCACCCGCAGCACACCTGATTTCTCGAGTTCGGCAAAACCACCGACATCGCTACCGCCGCACCCGGCAAGAACGGCCATGGCCGCAAGCGCGGCCCCGACCACGATCAGTATCCGACGCACGAGTCGCTCCACTCCTTGATCATCAAGCCGCCCCGATCAACTCTGCCCGAATCCCCCGCTCGGCGACCACTCAGGTGCACCGAATGCCGACGACGCTTTTTCAGCGTCTCAAATGATTGTGTGCAACTCCGGGTCGGCGCCACTCCGATAGGTTGGCTTGGTGAGTTCACAACGGATCGACCCCGGAAACTTTCGTCAACTCGGACCGTTCAACTGGGTGATCAGCAAGGGTGCTGCGCGCACCCTCGGCCTGTCGGACATGCACCTGTTCTCCACGCTGGGCCGCGGCAAGGGCCTCTTTCGTGGATGGCTGCACTATTCGGCGAAGATGATGCCGTTCGGCTCACTCGCTCGGCACGACACCGAACTGGTGATCATCAGAACCGCCCATCTACGCACCTGCGAGTACGAACTCGACCATCACAAGCGTCTCGGCAAGCGAGCAGGCATCGACGAGGCGGAGTTCTCGCGGATCCTCCAGGGGCCGGACGCGGGATGGTCGGGCAAAGAACTGGCGTTGCTGCGCGCGGTCGACGAGCTGGTGGGTACCAAGGACCTGAGCGACGTGACGTGGAAGGAGCTGTCGGCGCATCTCGACGACCGCCGACTCATCGAGTTCGTCCTGCTCGTCGGTCAATACGATTCGCTGGCCACCACGATCGGAACGTTGCGTATCGAGCGTGACCATTGAGCGCCGCCACCGACAAGGTTCGCGGCATGCTCGACCCGGGGCGGGTGGCCGGGCCCATCGACGACAGCCCGGGTTACCTTGACCTCCTGGGGCCGCCCGAGCCCGCTGCGAGCACCAGCTTGTCGATCATGCAGAACCCGGTGTTCGCCACCATCTATGAGCGGGCATGGCGGCCGGTGTTCACCCGACTGTTCAGCCTCGGCGGTACGTCCACGAAGGAGTTCGACCGGCAACTGGTTGCGCGTCTGGGCCGCGCCGGCGACCGCACCATCCTCGATGTGGCATGCGGCCCCGGCAATTACACCCGCACACTGTCCGATCAGCTGACCGGAGAGGGAGTGTGCGTGGGTCTGGACTTCTCGGTTCCGATGATCGAACGGGCGGTGCGCACCAACAGCGGTCCGCGAGTGGCATACATACGCGCCGACGCACACGAGATACCTTTTCCCGACGGCACTTTCGACACCGTCTGCTGCCTGGCCGCTCTTTACCTCGTTCCCGACCCCGGTGTGGTGCTCGATGAGCTCGCCAGGGTGACGGCGCCGCAGGGCGAGGTCGCGGTCTTCACCTCCCTGCGCACCCCACTCACATCGCTTCCGGGTGTGTCGTTGGTCGCCGGCCGGAGCGGCTACCACCTCTTCGAGCGGAACGAGGTGACCGACCGACTGCGGGCAGCCGGTCTTGTCGACATCGAACAGACCGTCACCGGCCAGGCCCAGTACGTCACTGCCCGCAAACCCGGCTGAACACCTCGAGCGCCGGGACAACGGGGTCAACTCAGGGCGTGAAGGTTCTTCGCCGTCGGTGACTTCTCGACCGACGCGGGATCAGGGTCCGTCCCCAGCAGCCGATCGGCCGTACCGGAGGTGGTCACGGTGAACCAATAGTGCTCGTTCTTGTAGTGATGAAACCGGTGGTTGCGCCACGTCGCCTTGTACAGACGGCTTTTCGGCTTGTAGTCGGTATGGATCAGATAGTGCGTCCACTCGTAGACCAGCCCCAGCGCACCCAGCGTGGTCAGGAATGTCAGTCCCAGCCCGAGCGGTCCGAACCCGAAGACGCCGATCAGGACTGCGACCGGGATCACGACGCAGAGCACCTGCCACGGGATGAAGATCAGCGGTATGTTCCGCGGATCTCGGTGGTGTTCGCGGTGTTTGCGCGAGAGCAGTGAATCGACCTTCAGCGAACCGACCGATCTCGGGCGCCAGTGGAGAACACCGATATGAATGATCCACTCCGCCAACGGGAACGACGCGACCATCACCGCCGGTATCACTGCATCGGTCCACTGCCAATCGGCCACCAGCACGCGGACTGTACCGGAACCGACCAACAGCACCGTGATCATCCACGGTGTGGGATGTCGCACGAACTCGCCGAACGCGGCCCCGAGGGTCAGTCCACGGCGAGTGCTCGATCGCCCCTGCTCGTCTTTACGAACCCGGTCATGGGCTCGACGGTCAGATGTCATCGGTGTCCTCCGTATCGACTGTCCCCTCGCGCAGCAAGGTCTCCATGTCTCCGAACGCCGACATCAAGATCGATGTGGCGGGTTCGAGCAGGGTGGCCGCCGCCTGGGTGGCCGCCGCAGGATCGCGATCCGCGATCGCCTCGACGATCGCGCGGTAACCGTCGGCGTTGCCGACTTCGTCAGCCAGCGCCACCGCGAACGCTGACAACGCCGGTTCGTAAGCGGCCCGCATGGTGTTGTACAAGAGCCGGAAGGTGATCGAGTCGGCACCGTCGACCACCGCGTCCCAGAAATCGAGCGCCGCAAACTGTTGGGCCACTGGCTCTGCGGTGTCGGCGAGCTTCTGCGCCGCCGACCGCGCCGCGGCTATCTGGGTATCGTTTGCACGCTGCGCAGCCAGTTCGGCCACTTTGGGTCCGATGTGCGCCCTGGCCTCCACCACCGAGCGGGCCACGGACACATCGAGTTCGCCCCCTCGAAAGAGCAGTCGCGGAAGCAGATCGAGCCCGCCGAACCTTCTGACGTCCTGGACCGTGGTGCCCCCACCCTGCCGGATGGTGACCAGACCGGCTGCGGCCACACGCTTCATGGCCTCGCGAATCGCGGGTCTCGACACTCCAAGCACTCTGGCCAACTCCCGCTCGCTGGGCAGGTTCTGGCCTGCGGGCAGATCCCCGCTGAGCACTCCGTCGACGATCTGTTCGTACACGTCTTCGGGCACGCTGCGATGTTTGATCGGTTCGAACGGCATGGCCCGACGATAGAAGCGACCTGGTTATTGGTCAAGTGGTCATACCAATATTGGTGGGCTAGCGTGAGTCCATGACCGACCGAACCCACGTCCACGCGTTCACCGACGACGCGCTCGGCGAACACGACGCCAAGTCACTGGCCGCAGCGATCGCCGCAGGTGAGATCAGCGCGCGCGAAGCAGCCGACGCCGCCATCGCCCGCGCGGAGACGGTGAATCCGGAACTCAACGCAATCGTGGTGACGGATTACGACCGCGCCCGCACGGCCTCCGAACGGCCGGCCGGCGGAGCGTTCGCCGGGGTTTTCGCTGGAGTCCCCACCTTCATCAAGGACAACACCGATATCGCCGGCCTGCCGACGGGCCACGGCTCCGAAGCCGTTCGCCCGAAGGTCAAGTCGACCACGGAGCCGTACGCCGAGCAATACCTGTCAACGGGCATGACGATGCTGGGCAAGACCACCCTGCCCGAGTTCGGCTTCAACGCAACCACCGAGTTCGAGCACCTGCCGCCCACCCGTAATCCGTGGAACACCGCGTATTCCGCCGGTGCCTCATCCGGCGGGTCGGCCGCGCTGGTCGCTGCGGGGGTGGTGCCGATCGCTCACGCCAACGACGGCGGCGGGTCGATCCGTATCCCGGCTGCCGCATGCGGATTGGTCGGCCTCAAGTTGACGCGCGGCCGCGAGGTGCAGTCGTTGCAGGGCAAGCAGATGCCGGTCGACATCGTGTCGAACAACGCGGTGACCCGTACCGTGCGCGACACCGCTGCGTTCGTCGCAGCAATCGAACAGTTCCGGCCCGCCGCCAGGTTGCCCCGCGTGGGCAAGGTGGAAGGCCCCTCCGAGCGACGTCTGCGGATCGGATTGATCACCGATTCCATCGCAGGCGAACCCACCGACGCAGAGACCAAATCGGCCGTCGACGACACGGCAGCGCTTTTGGCGTCTCTGGGCCACGACGTCCGCGACATCACGATTCCCACCGATCAGACCTTTGTCCGCGACTTCATCCACTACTGGGCTCTGATGGCCTTTTCCACCCAGCATTTCGGCGGTCGGGTGACGGGCTCTCCGTTCGACAAGTCGAAGACGGACTCGCTGACCAAAGGCCTGGCGCGGCAATTCGTTCGCCGGCCATGGCTGACGCCGTTGTCGATCCGTGGCCTCAAGAAGAGCGAGCGCCAGTACCGCGAGGCATTCACCGACCTCGACATCGTGCTGTCGCCGGTTCTCGGGCACACCACCCCGGAGCTCGGATACCTCTCCCCCGCAGCTGGATTCGACGTGATGTTCCCGCGTTTGGTCAACTACGTGAGTTTCACCCCGTTGAACAACGCCGCCGGTGGACCGGCCATGTCACTACCGCTGGGTCGCACCACCGGCGGTTTGCCCATCGGCGTGCACTTCTCGGCGGCACATGGTGACGAACGAACCCTGCTGGAGTTGGCGTTCGAGCTCGAGGCAGCGCGTCCCTTTGCCCGTATCCAGGACCAGGTGCAGGCAACCGGCTGAGCCACCTCAGCAACCCGGAGGGCGACTAGCTCACACTTGCCAGAGCGAACGGCAGCACCTCGCTCGCACCGGCCCGGCGTACCTGGCGTGCGGCCATCGTCAAGGTCCATCCGGTGTCGGCGATGTCGTCGACCAGCAGCACCGGCCCCACCACTTCGGAGAGCACTGCCGGGTCTGGATCGACCCACGACTCGGCAAGTGCGGCAACGCGATATGCGGAGTTGGCGGCAGTCACCGGCCGACGGTCGGGCGCGTACCGCAGCGTGCCGAGATTGGTCAGCCGGCCCAGTTCCGACAAGCGGTCGGTGACCGAACCGATCAGGATCGGGTGAGTGTCGGAGTCGAGCCCCATGATGGCCGTGGGCCGGTTCTGCCACGGCCAGGCTGCCAGAACTGCGACCGCTGCCTTGATCACCTCGTCCGGGGCCGGGGCGTCCGGCTCGTCGAGGAGCCGGCGCAGGCGTGCGCCCCAGCCCAGGTCGGTGAGACGGCCGATGACCCGGCCCATCTCGGGACCGTCTTTGATCTTGCCGGACAGCTCCACACCGAGCTTCTTCATTCCCGACGGCCACTGCTTGCGTGGGGCCAGTTCGACGCCCGGCCGTTGCAACTGTTCGCGGGCCGCATCCAATGCTGCCCGGTCGACGTCGGCCGAATAGCGTTGTCCGGCGCAGTTGTCGCACCGTCCGCACCTGCTGCCCGACTCCAATTCGGGGTCGTCCAATTGTTGCCGCAGGAACGCCATCCGGCACCCATCGGTGTCCTGGTAATCGAGCATCGCCTGCTGTTCTCGGCGACGTGCCTGCTCGAGCTTCTCGTATCGCGCCTCGTCGTACGTCCAGGGCTGGCCGGTACCCAGCCATCCGCCCTTGACCCGCCGAACCGCCCCGTCGACGTCGAGTACCTTGAGCACCATCTCCAGCCGCGACCGCCCGAGGTCGACCAGCGGCTCCAACGCAGGTGTCGATTGTGGTCGCTCGGTGTCGAGCGCATCGATCACCCTGCGCACCAATGCTTCCGGGGGAAAGGCCACCGACGCGAAGTAGCGCCAGATCTCCTGGTCTTCGCTGCCCGGCAGCAGGATCACCTCGGCGCTCGCCGTGGAGCGGCCCGCGCGGCCGACCTGCTGGTAGTAGGCGATCGGCGAGGACGGCGCGCCGAGGTGGACGACAAAGCCGAGGTCCGGCTTGTCGAATCCCATGCCGAGGGCCGAGGTGGCCACCAAGGCCTTCACCCGATTGGCGAGGAGGTCGGCCTCGAGCTGTTCGCGCTCGGCCGCGTCGGTGGATCCCGTGTAGGCCGCAACCTGATGGCCCATGTCGGTGAGCAGCGTTGCCACATCGCGGGCCGCCGAGACGGTGAGTGTGTAGATGATGCCCGATCCTTCGATCGAACCGATGTGTGCGGCAAGCCAAGCCACCCGTTCGGCCGAGGTCGCGACCTTCACCACCGACAGGTGCAGCGACTCGCGGTCGAGGCCACCACGCAGCACCAGCGTGTCGCCGCCACCCACCCCGAGCTGGGCGGCCACGTCGTCGACCACTCGGTCGTTGGCGGTCGCGGTGGTGGCGAGCACCGGCACGTCCGTACCCAGTTCGGCAACCAGTGTGCGGATCCGCCGGTAGTCAGGCCGGAAGTCGTGGCCCCAGTCCGACACACAATGCGCCTCGTCCACCACCACGAGCCCTGCGTCGGCGGCGAGAGACGGGAGCACGTTGTCGCGGAAGTCCGGGTTGTTCAAGCGCTCCGGACTGACGAGGAGTACGTCGAGGTCACCTTCGGCCACCCGCTGGTGGATGTCGTCCCATTCGGTGACATTGCCCGAGTTGATGGTCGCGGCCTTGACACCGGCCCGCTCTGCCGAGGCAACCTGGTTGCGCATCAGGGCCAGCAGCGGCGAGACGATGACCGTGGCGCCGCGGCCCTCGGCACGCAGGAGTTTGGCCGCGATGAAGTAGACGGCAGACTTTCCCCAGCCCGTGCGTTGCACCACCAGCGCGCGTCGCCGCTGCACGACCAACGCCTCGATCGCCGTCCACTGGTCGTCGCGCAACGTGGCGGCCGGGCCTGCCAGTTGCTCGAGGATCTCCTGGGCCTGCGCGCGCGTGGCTGTGGTTCCGGTTCCCGTGGTCATTGCCCCATCGTGCCCTGCTTCTACGACAACGTCTCCATCGGCGGAACGCTCGCCGCGGAACTGCGGTGGTGCCGTGCCGCACCAGAGTTCCGCGGCCGCTCACGCAACTCGTTGTCGCTCACGCAGCAGACCGAGCAAACACCAGAACCCCGCACACCCCACCCGCCCCGCTCACCCAACTCGCCAAAGCTCGCACTACAGACCGAGCAAACACCAGCACCCCGAGCGCCGGATCACATATTGCGGTAATCGCGTGTGTACATCCGCGGACCGCGGCGGGCGGGCATCGGCATGTACAACTCGATGAGCCGGATCACCCGATAGCGATGTCCCGCATAGGGTTCGAGTAGTTCCAGCATGCGGTCGTCGTCGATCGCCTCACCGATCAGCGTATGGCCCACCTGGGAGGGGATGTGATAGTCCCCGACCGGTACCGCGTCTGCGTCACCGACCGCGCGAACTCTCGTTTCGGCGGCCGTCCACGGCCCGACCCCTCGGAGCAGGTGGAGTTTGTCGGCCTTGCGTTCGACGTCGTAACCCGCGGCCCGGACGATGGTCTTGCGCCGGGCCGGTTCGGCACCGCTGGCGTGCCACTCCCACTGCGGGATCTCGCGCCACACCTGCTTAGGCGGCGGTACCTTCATGCTCGGCGAGCCGGGCGCGGGTTCGCCGTACTTGCGCACGATGTACCGCCAGGCCCGCCAGGCTTCCCGGCCGGTCACCTTCTGCTCCAGGACGGCTGCCGCAAGCGCCTCCCACACCCGGTCGGTGCGGCCGATGCGCAGCCCCTGACCCTGATGTGCCAGCCCGGCGATCACATCGTGATGCGCGACGAACTCGTCGGCGTTGTCCTCGCTGCCCAGCATGCGGGGCATCTGGTCGAGCAACCACCCTGCGCCGGGCCCCCACGCCCTGCCGATCACCGACTCGCCCCGCCGCGACACGGCCAGTGTGCCGGGCCCGTCGGGAGTGTGAATCGCCCGCCAGATCGACCCGTTCGGTGCGTACTTGAACGACGGATCACCGCTACCACGACGATGCAGACTCAACGTCGCACGAATGTTCAACGGCCCCTGCGGAATCCACTCGCGGGACAAATGCGTGGGGCCCGGCGAGATCTCGCCGGGCCCTACGATCGACATGAGATGTCTAGAGGTTGATCATGTGCCCGATGGCACCGTGGAAGGTTTCCTGCATCGCCTCGGACATCGTCGGGTGAGTGTGCACGTTGCGCGCCAGCTCGGTTGCCGTCAGATCCCACTTCTGGGCCAGCGTGAGCTCGGGCAGCATCTCTGAGACGTTGTCGCCCACGAGGTGCCCGCCGATCAGCTCACCGTGGGTGTTGTCGGTGATGAGTTTGACGAAGCCGGTCGGCTCGCCGAGCCCCTGCGCCTTGCCGTTCGCGGTGAACGGGAAGGTGGACACTTTGACGTCGTAACCTTCTTCTTTCGCCTGCTCCTCGGTCAGTCCGAACGAGGCCACCTGCGGCTGGCAGAAGGTGGCGCGCGGCATCATCCGATAGTCGTCGATGATCATCGTCTCGGCGCCGCCGATGGTCTCGGCGGCCACCACACCCTGTGCTTCGGCGACGTGCGCCAGCATCAGCTTCCCGGTCACGTCACCGATGGCGAAGATGCCGTCGACGTTGGTGCGCATGTAATCGTCGATCGCGATCGCTCCGCGGTCGGTCACCTCGACACCGGTCTTGTCCAGGCCGTAGCCGTCGACGCGCGGCGCGAAGCCCACCGACATCAGCACCTTGTCGACGGTGAGCTCCCCGTCTTTGTCCTTGGAGTCGGTGTACTTGACGACCACCTGCGAGCCCTGGTCATCGATCGACTGCACCCGGGTGGAGGTGAGGATCTTGACTCCGAGCTTCTTGTACGCCTTGGCGAGTTCCTTCGACGAGTCCTTGTCCTCGTTCGGCAGAACCCGATCGAGGAACTCGACGATGGTGACATCGACCCCGTAGTTCGCCATCACGTAGCCGAACTCCATACCGATGGCGCCGGCGCCGACGATGACGATCGAGTCGGGCAGCTCACGCGTGAGGATCTGGTCTTCGTAGGTGACCACGTTCTCCGACAGCTCGACGCCGGGAAGAAGTTTCACGGTGGCACCCACCGAGATGATCACATTCTCGAACGTGATCTCACGGTCGCCGACCTTGATCGTCTTCGCGTCGGTGAACTCCCCGAAACCGTCGATCTCGGTGATCTTGTTCTTCTTCATCAAGAAGTGAACGCCCTTGACCATCTTGTCCGCGACCTGGCGGCTGCGGTCGAACGCAGCACCGAAATCGAAGGTGACGTCGCCGGAGATCCCGAAGGTCTTGGCCTGATGATTGAAGACGTGCGCGAGTTCTGCGTTACGCAGCAACGCCTTGGATGGGATGCATCCGACGTTGAGGCACACCCCGCCCCAATACTTCTCTTCGATTACTGCGGTTTTCTGTCCGAGTTGCGCCAGCCGGATCGCGGCGACGTAACCTCCCGGACCTCCGCCGAGGACAACTGTGTCAAAGTGTTCAGCCACGACGTCCACCCTACGTCGCCGCACCTGCGGGCGCTGACGGATACCCCTAGTCGGAGCCGTCTTCGTTCAGAGCGAACAAGCGCGGCCACAGCGGGCGTTCAGCACGTCGGGATCCACAGCCAACGGTCAGGACGCTTGGGCATGTCGGCGTCGTCGGTGTCCGCGACCGCGTCGTCGACACCGGGGTCGAACGGGAGATCGGTCACCGACCGGCGTTGCTCGTCGTCCCGACCGTCCTGCCCGTGCTGCCCTCGATCTCGCTGTGAACTCATCTGCATGCTCCTGCTGGGTGCGCGTGCGGCACATCGCCCTGTGTCCACGGCCGTTCGCCGACACCATGAAATCGTCTCACCAAGGATTCGGTGCCCAGCGGCACACGGATTGAATCAGCAGGCAAAACCAACTAGAACGTGTTCTTGTTTGCGATCCCAAACCGCGCTACCGTCCCAAGGGTGCAGCCCACACCGTTCGAACCAGCCTCGCTAGGTCCCCTGCGATTGAAGAATCGTTTGATCAAGTGCGCCACCTTCGAAGGCGCCACGCCTGAGGCACTGGTCACGCCCGAGTTGATCGAGTTCCATCGGGAAGTGGCAGCCGGCGGGGTCGCGATGACAACAGTTGCCTACTGCGCCGTGTCGCCCGAGGGACGCACCGACCGCCACCAGATCTGGATGCGACCAGAGGCGATACCCGGGCTACAGAAACTGACCGACGCGATCCACGCCGAAGGTGCCCTCGCCGCAGCTCAATTGGGTCACGCGGGACCAGTGGCCAACCCCATCTCCAATCAGGCCAAGGCACTGGCGCCGTCGCGGATTCCCGCGCCGATGGGCATGACCCTGTGCCGCAAGGTCACCTCCGACGACATCGCGTCGATGCTCGTGAAGTTCCGCCGCGCGGCCCGTATCGCTGTGGACAGCGGATTCGACGGCCTCGAGATCCACTTCGGCCACAACTACCTGGCCAGCAGTTTTCTCAGCCCACTTCTCAACCGCCGCCACGACGAATACGGCGGATCCCTGGTGAACCGCGCCAGATTCTGCCGCGAGATCGCCGAGGCGGTACGCGATGAGGTCGGCGATGAGGCCGCGGTATGGGCGAAACTCAGCATGTACGACGGCTTCCCTGGAAGTCTGCAGGTCGATGAGGCCTGCCAGGTCGGCAGACTCCTCGAATCCGACGGGCACCTCGACGCCCTCGAGCCGACCGCGGGCAGTTCACTTCTCAATCCGATGTATCTGTTCCACGGCGATGCGCCCCGCAAGGAGTTCGCTGCCTCGTTCAAGGGCGTGATGCGGTGGGGGCTCAAGGCGGTCGGCCCCTTCTTCCTCAAGGAGTACGACTACCACCCCGGCTACCTCCTGCCGCTCTCCCGGCAGTTGCGTGAGGCCGTCTCCATGCCGCTGATCCTGCTCGGCGGCATCACCGACCGCGCCTCGATGGACACGGCCATGGCGGAAGGCTTCGAGTTCGTGGCGATGGGCCGCGCGCTGCTGCGCGAACCCGATCTGCCACTGCGCATCGAAGCCGATCCGTCGACGGTGTCGCAGTGCATCCACTGCAATCTGTGTATGCCGACCATCTACTCCCATACCCGGTGTCCCATCCGCACCGGTGAACGGGTTGCGCACGGTGGCGTCGTGGCACCGGCCTGATCCTCATGTGTGCACAGCGATGACGATCGAGATGGGGCTGAATCGACAGATCAGTTGCGGGGCACGGACGGCATGTGCGGCAGACTGGGTCCGGTGAGCGACACCGATCCCTATCTCTGGCTTGAAGACGTAACCGGCGAGAACGCTCTGACGTGGGTGCGCGAGCACAATCAGCCCACGATCGAGGCCCTCACCACCAGCAGTCGGTTCGCCGACCTGGAGGCCGCCGCGCTGGAGGTGCTCGACACCGACGACCGCATCGCCTACGTACGACGCCGCGGCGAGCACCTCTACAACTTCTGGCGTGATGCGACGAATCCGAGGGGGCTGTGGCGCCGGACGACCCTCGAGGAATACCGCACCGACTCACCCGAGTGGGACGTGCTCATCGACCTCGACACGGTTGCCGCCGACGAGGGCGAGAACTGGGTGTGGAAGGGCACACTCGTCCTACGTCCGGACCATCACCGGGCGCTGATCCTGCTGTCCAGAGGGGGCGCCGACGCGTCGGTCGTCCGCGAGTTCGATCTGCGTACGCGCACCTGGATCACCGCCGATCACGGCGGTTTCGAGCTCCCGGAGAACAAATCCGACATCAGCTGGATCGACGAGGACACCGTCTATGTCGGCACGGACTTCGGCGATCAGCCCGACGGCGAGTCGTCCCTGACCAACTCGGGATATCCGCGGGTGGTGAAGCGCTGGTCACGCGGCACCTCACTCGAGGAAGCCGAGACGGTGTACACGGGCGCGACGAGTGATGTTGCGGTACAAGCGATGTACGACGACACGATCGGTTTTGAACGACATTTCCTGATCAGGTCCACCGACTTCTTCAATCAGGAGTTCTACGAGCTCACCGGCGGCGAGCCCACCCTCATCGACGTCCCCACCGACGCGCACACCAGCGTTCACCGCGACTGGTTGCTGGTGTTCACCCGATCGCCGTGGGAACTCCACGACGATCTGACCCATCCGACCGGCACCTTGGTCGTGTTCGACTACCCGTCGTACCTTGCGGGCGACCGCACAGGGACAGTGCTCTTTGCACCCGACGACCACACCAGCCTGCAGAACTTCTCCTTCTCCTCCGCGCATCTGGTCCTGGTGACCCTGCGCGATGTGCAGACCGAACTCCGTTTGCTGAGCGTGACCGACTGGTCGGTGTCCCAGCTGTCCGGGCTGCCCGAACTGGCCACCATCTCCGTACTCGACACCGACCCCGACCACAGCGACGAATTGTTCTTGTCGGCAAGCAGTTTCACCACGCCACCGAGCCTGCTGCACGGGTCGAGCACCGATGGAGTGGCCCCCATCAAGCAATCGCCCGAGTTGTTCGACGCGTCCACGGTGTCCGCATCGCAACACTTCGCGACGTCGGACGACGGCACGCGGGTCCCCTATTTCGTGATCAAACGGGACGATGTGTCGCAAGGCCCCACCCTGCTGTACGGATACGGCGGTTTCGAGAACTCGATGACACCCGCGTACGGCGCGATATCGGGTCGGAACTGGATCGCCCGCGGCGGCGTCTACGTGATCGCGAACATTCGCGGCGGCGGCGAATACGGTCCCACCTGGCACACTCAGGCCCAGCTCGCCGGCAGGCATCTGGTGTACGAGGATTTCGCTTCTGTGGCAAGGGATCTCGTCGACCGGGGACTCACCACCGCGAACAAGCTCGCGGCACAAGGCGGTTCCAACGGCGGGCTGCTGATGGGAGTGATGCTCACCAGTTACCCAGAACTGTTCGGCGCCTTGGTCTGCCAGGTTCCACTGCTGGACATGCGGCGCTACCACCTGCTGCTGGCAGGGGCGTCGTGGGTGGCCGAGTACGGCGACCCCGACGACCCCGAGCAGTGGGAGTTCATCTCCAAGTACTCGCCCTACCAGTTGTTACGGGCCGATGCGACATACCCGGCGCTTCTGATGACCACCTCCACCCGTGACGACCGAGTGCATCCAGGCCACGCTCGTAAGTTCGTCGCACGCATGGAGGAACTCGGCCATTCGGTGAGCTACTACGAGAACATCGAAGGCGGGCACGGCGGCGCCGCCGACAACAAGCAGGCCGCGTTCAAGTCAGCCCTCGCCTACGAGTTCCTGTGGGAGAAATTGGGCGGATGAGGCAGGCCGGTCGGTCAGCGGAGTCTGAGCAACACCACACCGTCGTCGGCCGCCACGCGCACGTACTGCCCGCTGTCCTCGATCTTCTCGAGCGCCTTGTTGGTGTCGGCCTTGTTGGCCGGGAAAAGGCCGGAGATGTTGGTGTCCACCATGATCCACTGCGCGGTGGAACGATCACGCTTCTGCTTCGGGAACAGGGTCACCTCGTGATCGGCGACGAGATGCGGAGCCAGGTTGTTGGTGGTGGCCACGGATTGGCCGTCGGGGATCATCGCGCCGAACTCGTCGACGGCCTGCGCCTGGTCGCCGCGTGAATAGAAGTCGCGTTCGGTCAGCCGGTCCAAGGGCCCGGCCCAGGCCAACACCACCGCGATCGCCGCAGCCGCTGCAGCGAAGCCGACAACAGTGCGTTGCGACATCGACCGCCCCCGCAATCTGATCAAGGCGTCGAGCATCGCGACGATCATGATGGGCATCAACGTCGCGTTGTAGTGGAAACCGAAGCCCCAGTACAGATGGTTCACGCTCAGGAAACGCCAGGTCAGGGTCGGCACTGCCACCAGGATGATCGGTGAGCGAACGGCCAAGAACAGCGTGATCACCAGCAGAAGAAATGCGGTGGAGGCACGCGCGTCACCCTGCGACACCCCGATGATGAATCCGCGCACACCCTCGGCGGGCGAGTCGGCGAACTTCGATTCGTAGGTGTAGTCGCCGCTCCCCATCGCCGGGATGATCACCTTGGCCGCGATCAGCGTCCAGGCGGCGCCCCAGATCGCGGTGCCGATGGCCCATCGATAGGACACGCGGCCGAATCGCAGCGCGACGACGGCCGCGATCACCACAACCGTGACGCCGAGATCCTCTTTGCAGAAGACGAGTGGCAGGGCGTACAGCAGGGCAGCCCGCCAGCGCTCCTCCACCACGGCGACGAGGCTGAACGCCAGCAGGGGCACCGCGAGCGCGATCTCGTGGAAGTCGAACGCCAGTGCCTGGGCGATCCCCCATGCCAGCCCGTAGGCGATCGCGATGAAGACCCCGACCACCATGCCGAGTCGTGTGGCGGCCAGCCGCACGATCGGTATCGCCGCGAGCGCGAACAGCAGCCCCTGCACGACCAGCAAGGTGACCGGCGTCGGGAACAGCCGATACAGCGGTCCGATCACAGCGATCCAGGGCTGGAAATGATCACCGAGGAGGTTGACGTCGGTGCCTTCGAGCGGCACGACGGGGGCGCGGAAGTGCCCGTAGGCCTTCACTGCCTGCGTGAAGATTCCCAGGTCCCACCCGGTGGAGCCGAAACGGTCGTGGCGCTGGATCGAATACAGGCAGTAGATCGTCGCCAACACGGCGAACGTGGCGAGCGCCAAGATCCACGGCGGGGTGCGGACCGCGATCAGTATGTCGGCGACTCGCGTCCGCGCCGAACCACTCGCCACGGTGGAGGTCGACGAATCGGGAGCCGGTCCGTCCGGCTGCCGCGACGACACGTCTGTCGCAGTGCCGGTTGCGCGGACCTCGGTCACCTCATCCATGGGTCGCCTGCCAAGACATTCAGCAACCGTAACCCGAGATTCTGTGTTTGCGCTGACGGTCCCGACCCCGATTCGAGCTCTCCCGCCTTGCGGGTGTCAGTCGGGGAGCATCGGCGCGGCCATGCCCTGATCGCGTCCGATGAGAACTGCCCGCGTCACTGCCCCGGCACCAAAACGGTCTCTGAGCCCGTCGATGGTGATGTCCAGTTTCTCCTGGTGATGCTCGTCGAACGGCAGCGCGAGTTGGATGGAGTCGTTGCTGTCGAGGTTCGTCAACGACAACCCGATCAGCGTGCAGCCCTTGTCCCGGATCATCGGCATGGCTTCGTCGAGCAGGGCACGCGCGGCCGTCATGAGTACCTGCGTGCCGTCGGTGGGTTCGTACAGAGTTCGTGAACGCGTCACCCGGGTGAAGTCGTCGAACCGCAATCGGAGGATCACAGTGCGACACACGCGTTCTGCTTTACGCAGGCGTTTACCGAGCCGATCGACGATGCCCACCATGGATGCCTCGAGATCCTCCTGGGTTTTGGGTCGCCGCCCCATCGCCCGTTGTGACCCGATCGACCGGCGACGACGCCCGACCTCCACCCGGCGTGGATCGCGCGCCATCGCAAGCGCATACAGGTGCGAACCGGCGCCGCGACCGAGCAGCGACGTGAGAGTCGGCTGACCAACGGCCGCGAGGTCGCCCACGGTGGACAGGCCCGCGTCGCGAAGCTTGCGCGATGTCACCGCCCCGACACCCCAGAGCCGTTCCACCGGCAACGGGTGCAGGAACTCGAGTTCACCACCCGGCGGCACCTCGAGCAGCCCGTCCGGCTTTCCTACCGCACTGGCGACCTTTGCAAGGAACTTGGTGCGCGCGATGCCGACAGTGATCGGCAGCCCGACCTCGATCCTCACCCGCTCGCGCAATCGGGCGCCGATCTGGGCCGGTGACCCACTCACCCGGTAGAGACCGCCGACATCGAGGAACGCCTCGTCGATCGAGATGCCCTCCACCAGGGGCGTGGTGTCCCGAAAGATGTCGAATACTGCCTGGCTTGCCTCGACGTAGCTGTCGAAACGAGGCCGCATCACGACGGCGTCCGGGCACAGGGCGACCGCCTCGCGGCCGTTCATCGGAGTGCGCACCCCGCGGGCCTTGGCCTCGTAGCTCGCCGCGAGGACCACGCCACCTCCGCCCACGATGACCGGACGGCCGCGCAGCTCGGGGTGGTCGCGCTGCTCGACCGAGGCATAGAAGGAGTCGAGGTCGGCGTGCAGGATGCTGGCCAGCTCCCGCGGCTCTTCGGACACGAACACATGTTCGCATGCCGGTCTGACACCACTGGTGGAGTGCGTGCCGGGACGCGAGGGTCAGTAGCGGCGACGCTCCAGCGCAACCGAGATCAGCAGGCCCACCGCACCGAGGGCGACGCCGGCGCCGACGGCGATCAGACCCACCTCCTGCATGTCACCGACGACCTTGTCGACGATGATGTCGGCGACCTCGCGGGCCGAGTCATCGGCGCCGGAGACCTCATCGAGCGCCCGTCGTTGCACGCCCTCCCCGAGGAGCCACGTCGCGATTCCGCCGAGGATCACGCCGAAGCCCACGGCCAAGAGCACAAAGCCCCGCCGTCGTGCGACCACGAGGGCGAGCACCGTGGCGACCACCGCGATGACCAACGAGCTGATCGCGAGCAGACCGATTTGGTTGCCCAGATTGTGGTACCGACCCGCCTCGAGTCCCGACTGGGCAGAATCGCTCAGCGGCACCAGGATCGGCCCCTTGATCTCGATGCCACCGAAACCCACGTCCGCGATGACACGGTTGACCATCGCCGTCAGGTCGAGGGACATCACCTCGCCCTCGCTTTCGGGTGTGGCCTCCTTGAACAGCCAATCGTGCTGCTGGATCATCGCGTCGGCGAAGTCCTGCTCGAAGTTGTCGCTCTTGGTATAGGCGTCGGCGAGCGGGGCGATCAGGCCATCGGGGACCAGGGGCGCCTGCGACGAAACCTGGGCGGTGATCTCGTCGGCGATGTACTGCTGCACGGTCGTGTTGTCGGCCAGCGGCGCCACGGTCTCCCGGAATCCGTCACGATCGACAACCCGCTCGTTCACGAAATAGGCGGGCACGGCGACGGCGGCCGCGACGATGGCGACCAGGCACAGCACTGCGGCAAAGAAGGAACGCACCGGCTCAGGTTACAGATCGGGCGGCGTGAACCGCGGTAGGCAGGCCATGACCGTCATACGACCACTCGCGAGTGCCATCGGCGTCTACTCCCCCAGCAGATCGCGTGCCCGGCCGACGATGAGCGGATCCGGCTCCCCGACGATGTTGGCGTCCTTGTCGTCGTAGTCGAACAGGTTGAGCACGTACCGCATCGCGTTGATGCGGGCCCGCTTCTTGTCATTGCTCTTGACCACGATCCACGGCGCTTCTTCGGTGTCGGTCTCAGCGAACATCTCTTCTTTGGCCGCGGTGTACTTGTCCCACTTGTCCAGCGACGCGATGTCCATCGGCGACAACTTCCACTGACGCACCGGGTCCACCTGACGAATCGCGAAGCGGGTGCGCTGTTCCAGCGGGGACACCGAGAACCAGAACTTCACCAGATCCATACCGTCGTCGATCAGCATGGCCTCGAAGAGCGGTGCCTGCCGCAGGAACTGGGCGTGTTGTTCGTCGGTGCAGAACCCCATCACCCGCTCGACACCGGTGCGGTTGTACCAGGAGCGGTCGAACATGACGATCTCCCCGGCGGCGGGCAGATGCTGCACGTATCGCTGGAAGTACCACTGGGTCGATTCACGCTCGGACGGCTTCTCCAGCGCGACCACCCGGGCACCGCGCGGGTTCAGATGCTCCATGAAACGTTTGATGGTGCCGCCCTTGCCCGCCGCATCGCGCCCTTCGAAGACGAACACGTGCCGGCTGCTCGTGCGCTTGCTCCACTTCTGGAACTTCAGCAACTCGATCTGCAGCAGCCGCTTCTCCAGCTCGTACTCGTCGCGACTCATGCGCTCGTCGTACGGATAGTCCTCACGCCAGGTGTCGATGACGTTGCGCCCGGGAAGGGTCAGGAGGCGGGGATCGTCATCATCGCGGTCGTCGACGAGGAACTGGGTGGTGTCGGCGAGGTCGACGATCTTTTGGAGGGCCTCGCGGCCGGCGACGACGCTGAAGTCGGGACCGACGTCGGGGTGGTCGGGCCCGAAATCCGAGAGGCGCAGAATTTCATTCACCTCTCCAAACTAAACCGGACGCACCGCAGTTACATGGCCGAAGGGTGAACTGGCGGTGATCCAGCGGTCACGGTCGTCACGGGCCGGACGCGGCATCCAGACAGGGCAAAGGGCGACACCGTGATCGGCGCCGCCCTTCGCATGGAGGTGCGGGGGTTGATTTCTGCCCCCGCAGTGTGGGTTCTAAGAGGCCGGCCGCGGGGTGGAGAGCCAGATGCCGCCGGATCCGATGCAGGCCTGCCCGGTCGAGGTGTCGACCGCTGCGGCGAAGCTGCCCGAACACGTGGTGCCGTAGGGGCCCGAGTAGGCCGTACCACCCCAGCCGGCAACCGCTATCGACGTACCGCCCGCACGAGCCTGGCTGACGGCCATCCCGCCGGGCCCGGTGGTGATCGAGTATCCCGTGCCACCCGTCACCGCACCGGACAGTGCCGACGTATTCGGTTGCAGGTTGTACGCATTGGCGTTTCCGCCGGTGTTCGACGATGCGACGGCGGTGCCGTTGCGGCTGTGGTCCTCAGCGTGCGCAAAGCTGCCGGGGCCGGCCTTCGCTCCACACGCGCCGTACCCGTCTGTCCGAATCACGTTGTGCCCGTTGGCCGCAGTGCAGGTCAACGGGTCGGCCGATGCGCCACCCGCCCCGGCAAGACCGGCCAGCGCGAGCGCCGCGGTACCGATCAGCCCGGCCACCCCCGCCCGCACCAAGCCACGAGAACGAACACGAAAGACATTACTACTGAACAACATTGATCCCATCACGAACGAAAAACACGTATCCAGTGCCCCCCGTCAAGGCATTGGCCGGCCGGTGCAGTGGTACCACGTCGGCCTTACCGAACAGACCATACTCCGGCCGGACCGGACACAGCCCCCGTTCTTGTGCATCGGTCTGATCACGAAAACTCCGTCACCGACAATGCCCACGTCGCCGCGACTCCCCCGCGCAAAAGCGACGGGACGGCCCGCCGGCAGGTGTACTTTTTGGTCCATGCCTGTCAACGCGAAGACCGAATTCGACATCGACGCCCCTCCCGCCGTCGTCATGGAGATCTTGATGGACGTGGAGTCGCTGCCGCAGTGGTCCGGCCCCCACAAAAAGGTCGAGATCCTGGAAGAACACGAGGACGGCGCACCCAAGAAGGTAAAGCTCGAACTGCAGGCGGTCGGCCTGACCGACCACCAACTCCTCGACTACAGCTGGACCGAGAACACCTGCACCTGGGACCTCATCGAAGCCGATCAGCTGAGCTACCAGCACGGCCAGTACACGCTCACCCCCAAAGGCGACAAAACCCATGTCGAGTTCGTGCTCGACGTGGAACTGAAGGTGAAGCTGCCAGGGCTGATCGTGAAACAGGCTCAGAAGACGGCGCTCAACACCGCGCAGAAGGGACTCAAGGAGGAGGCCAAGCGCCGCCAGCGCTGACGGCCCAGGCCGTCAGCCGATGCGGCCGTACAGGTGCTCGGCGTAGAGACGGATGACCAGTCGCCTGTCCTCCACCATGGCGCGGGCGAAGTCGTCCCAGTCGGGATGTTCGCCGAGTACGTCGCGGTAGAGGTCGATCAACTCCGACACGGTGTCGTCCTCGGTGGTCGCCGCTGCCACCGGGCTCAGTTCCACCCGCCCCTCGGCCACCGCGTAGTTCCAGCCGTCAGCGCTGCTCACGTGGATACTGGCGCGCGGGTCACGACGCAGGTTGGCGACCTTTGCCCGATCCGCGGTGACCGAGATGCGTACGCACTGCTCTCGTGGATCGAAGGAGTAGCTGACGGTGGAGAGTTGCGGGACCCCGCTGCGCCGGATGGTCGCCAGGGTTCCACGGGTGTGTTCGGTGATGAACTCGGACAGGGCAGCTCGGTCGGTGGGCATACCTCGACTATCGCCCCACGCGTTCGGTGCCGCAAGTACGCCGATCTCTGCACCCGGTCCGTGATCAGGCCGGGGCCAGAATCACCCTGACCGCAACGGTTCTGCCGTACCCCGTGCCGCCATAACCTCCGATGTACACCCGCGTCGCCGTACGCCAGTCACATCAGGAGCCCGATGTCAGCACCACTGGAATTGTCCACCGACGTGCTCGTGATCGGCGGCGGCCCGGCTGCGGCGTGGGCGGCGCTGCACGCCCGGCAGGGTGGTGCCGAGGTGATCCTCGTGGACAAGGGATACTGCGGAACAAGCGGCGCCACAGCGCCTTCGGGCACCGGCGTCTGGTACGTGGCCCCCGATCCGGAGTTGCGCGGCGCAGCCAAGGCCAGCCGCGAAGCTCTGGGGGGATACCTCGCGGACCATTCCTGGATGGACCGCGTCCTCGACCAGACCTACCTGAACATGAACCGCCTGGCGACCGAGGGCCGGTATCCCTTCCCCATCGATCCCGAGACCGGCCGGGAGAACCGCACGGGTGTGCAAGGTCCCGAATACATGCGGCGGATGCGAGCCTGGATCACGCGAGCAGGCGTCACGATCCTCGACCACTCCCCAGCCCTGGAACTACTGGTGGAACCCGACGGCTCGGTGCGCGGTGCGGCCGGGTACCAACGACATCACCATCGCGACTACTCGATCACCTCCGGCGCGGTGGTGCTGGCCAGCGGCGGTTGCGCATTCCTGTCCCGGGCGCTGGGCACCAACGTCGACACAGGCGACGGAACGCTGATGGCCGCAGAGGTGGGAGCCCAACTCTCCGGGATGGAGTTCTCCAACGCTTACGGCATCGCGGCAGCCGGGTCCACGGTGACCAAGACCGCCTACTACGGATACGCCACCTTCTTCCATGACGACGGGCGCGTACTCGAGGGCGCCGGGTCGTCCGGTGGACGCTCGGTGATCGCGCGAACGTTGCTCAGCGAGAGGGTGTTCGCCCAGCTGGACCGCGCCGACGAAGAGGTACAGCGCAGGATGCGCCTCGGTCAGCCCAACTTCTTCCTGCAGTTCGATCGCCGTGGTATCAATCCGTTCACCGACCGTTTCGAGGTGGACCTGATCGCCGAGGGCACGGTCCGCGGAACCGGAGGTGTCGACCTCGTCGACGACACCTGCGCCACCTCGGTGCGAGGGCTCTATGCGGCAGGTGACGCGGCAACGAGGGAACGGATCTGCGGAGGCTTCACCGGTGGCGGCAGCCACAATTCGGCATGGGCCATGTCGTCCGGCACATGGGCGGGTTCCGCTGCGGCGCAGCACGCCTTGGCCCAGTCCCCGATCGGCCAGCACGATCTGATCGGGGCGGGCCGGGCCGGCCTGCGTCCCACGTCCCGCCCGTCGCTACAGCCCGACGAGGTGATGGCGGCGGCACGACAACAGTTGCTCCCGCTGCGCAAGAACTACCTGCGGCATGGAGATCGACTGGTGGAAGCGGTGAACGAACTCGACACCCTGTGGGCCGGCCTGTCTGCCGACCTGGGTCCTCTCACCGGCCCCGACCGCGTGCGGGCCAGACAAGCAGCCGCGGTCACCGCCGTGGGCCGGTGGATGTACCGGTCTGCGTTGAGCCGCACCGAAAGTCGTGGCATGAGCAAACGTGAGGACCATCCCGACCAGGATCCGAACCAGCACCACCACATCCTGTCCGGCGGCCTGGACGAGGTGTGGACACGGCCGCGGGCCACCGCTCCAACACTGGCCCACGCGTCATGATCGAACTCGTCCTGGCGGACAAATGCATCGGGTGCGACAAGTGCATCGACGCGTGCCCCACCGACGTGTTCGACCGCGGCAACGACGGGATCCCGCACATCGCAAGGCAATCGGACTGCCAGACCTGCTTCATGTGCGAGGCGTATTGCCCCACCGACGCACTTTATGTGGCACCGTCGTCCGAACCGGTCGCCGACCGGACGACGCTGGCGGACGCACCGGTCGGATCCTATCGAGCCGAGCTCGGCTGGGGTCACGGACGGACGCCGGGAAGCCGGGTGGCCATCGGCCCGGCCATCCCGCACGGAGCGCTGCCACCCAGGATCATCGCCGTCGGCGACTGACCATCACCGCACCGCTCAGTGCTGCGTCAGACGATCATTCAGGAGCACCGACGTTGAACTCGTTGGGGTCTGCGCCCACGCGCACCCCATCGTTCAGCGTGGCGATGTCGCCGAGATCGGCGTCGGTCAGTTCGAAGTCGAACACGTCGATGTTCTGAGCGATCCGGTCGGGATTGACCGACTTGGGGATGACAACGAGACCGTTCTGCAGATGCCAACGGATCAGGACCTGCGCCGGGGACTTGCCGTGCTGCTCACCGATCCGGGAGATCAGCGGATCGGTCAACAGGGTGTTCGGTTTGGAGTCCTTGCCCCAGCCCGAATTGCTGGTGCCTCCCAGTGGGCTCCACGATTCGACGACGATGCCATGCCGGTCCGCGACGTCGCGGATCTGCTGCTGCGGCAGATGCGGATGCAGTTCCACCTGATCGACGGCCGGCAACGTTCCGCCCCGGTTCACCAGCAGTTCGAGGTGGCGGGGTTCAAAATTGCACACGCCGATGGCCTTTGCGCGACCGCTCTGCGCAATCTCCTCGAGCGCGTCCCACGTCCTGAGTAATCGGTCGTCGTCCAGCAGGGGCCAATGGATCAGGTATAGGTCCACGTAGTCCAGCCCGAGCCGCGACAAGCTCTGGTCGAACGCCTGCTTCGCCGGCTCGAATCCCTGGTCGGCGTTCCACAGTTTTGTGGTGACGAACAGTTCGGAACGATCCACGGACGCGGCCGCAAGAGCACGACCGACACCTTCTTCGTTCCCATACGCGGCCGCGGTGTCGATGTGGCGGTAACCGGCGTCGTCGATCGCAGACCGCACGGCCTGCTCGGTCTCCTCGTTGGACGCCTGCCACACCCCCAGGCCCAGCTGCGGAATGGACGTCCCCGAGTTGAGGTCGATGGTCGGAACATTTGTGGTCATGGAACCAGCGTAACGATAAGCAACGGTACGGCCGCTCCACATCGTGGCCGGCTCACGCCGAACGGGCGTCACGAGCGACGGCCGCGATCTCGTCGACCGTCATCCCTCCCCAGATGCCGTGTTTCTCGTCGAACCCCACGGCATGGTCGCGGCACTGCCGCACCACGGGGCAGCCGTTGCACAGTGCTTTGGCCTCGCCCTCGCGGCGCCTTCGGACTGCGGCGGGCTCTCGTCCTGACGGTGCGAAGAAGATCTCCCAGTCGATCCCCTGATCGCGGCAACGCCCGCGCACCCGCCAATCCCAGCCGCCCACACCCGATTCGGCGCCGAACGCAAACACTTCCACCACCCACTCCCCTTGGTTGATCGCTCTCTGCCGCGAGCATTCATGACGACACGCGGCGAGCGGAGTGTTGTCGCCGACCGAGTCCGAACCATTGACATCGGTCCGGCAGGCAGTCAAGCAGACTTACCGTGAGCGCTCAGGTCGCGACGGGAGTCGAGTTCTTCACGCAGACGGGCGAACCATCCACATGATGTTCCCCCGTAACGCCTGCTGTACTCGATCGCTCGCGCCGCGAGAGCCGAACGGGTGTGCCGATCATCGGGCCGACCTTCGGCAGGCACGCACAGGTGCATCGTCGGTATCGCCTGTGGCGCTTCGGGATGCGCGGCCGCAGCCGCCATCATGAGGTGATCGGCGGACATCAGACTGCTCACGGGCATGGCACGCTCCAATAGACGGTTGGTACCCATTGAGCCGGTGATCGTCGCAGTTGGCGAGGGTTAGAGTCACGCTGATCGAGACTCCGCCCACAGGAATCTCTCTCGTGACAGGTCCGTTGGCAGGACAACACGCCAACAGCGAGTCCCGCCCGCCGACCTTCACCGGAGAGTCCTGAATGCCGATCACCGACAAACTGCATCTCGCGATCGCCCTCGAGGGCGCGGGATGGCATCCGGCCGCCTGGCGGGAGCCCACGGCGAGGCCCGCTGAACTGCTGACCGCGCGATACTGGGCTGACCTGGTGGGCGTCGCTGAAGCCGGGCTGGTGGACTTCGTGACGATCGAGGACACGTTCGGTGTCCGGCCGGCCGGACTCGATGCGCCCTCACCACGCACCGACCGAGTCAGCGGGAGGCTCGACTCGGTCCTGATCGCGTCACGGGTGTCACCGCTGTCGCGGCATGTCGGGTTGGTTCCTGCCGCCACCGTCACCCATACCGAGCCGTTCCATCTGTCAAAAGCGATCGCGACCCTCGACTACGTCAGCAACGGCAGGGCCGGCGTCCGGGTGCAGGTATCGGCGCGACCACACGAGGCTGCCCTGTTCGGCAGGCGCACGTTCCCGGAGCTCGCGGTCACCGATGCCGGCGACCCGGTGGCCGCCGAGCTGGTGGCCGACCTCTTCGAGGAGGCAGGCGACTACGCAGAGGTTCTCCGAAGGCTCTGGGACAGTTGGGAAGACGACGCCGAGATCCGCGACAAGGCCACCGGACGCTTCGTCGACCGCGACAAACTGCACTACATCGACTTCGAAGGCCGGTTCTTCTCGGTGCGAGGACCGTCCATCACGCCTCGACCACCGCAAGGTCAGCCCATCATCACCGCCCTTGCGCACCAAAACATTCCGTATCAGTTCGTCGGAACGTCCGCGGACATCGGTTTCATCACCCCGGCCGACGTCGCCGACGCCAAGGCGAGCATCGCCGTCGTCCGTACGGCGCAGGACCAGGCCGGCCGCGCCGACGAGATCGTCCACGTGTTCGCCGACCTCGTGGTCTTCCTCGGTGACACGACAACCGCAGCTGAAGCACACAAAGCGCGGCTCGACGATCGAGCGGGCATCCAATACACAAGTGACGCAGAGGTGTTCACCGGAACCGCCGAGGCCCTCGCCGATCGACTCGCCGAACTGTCCGATGCCGGTATCACCGGCTTCCGGCTGCGGCCCGGTGCGATACCTGCCGATCTGGAAGCCATCACCCGCGACCTCGTCCCCGAATTACAACGTCGCGGCCTGTTCCGTACCCACTACGAATCGAGCACTCTGCGAGGCCATCTCGGCCTCTCCCGTCCGGTGAACCGATTCCAGACCACAGCGGAGTTGATCAACCGATGACCAAGCAGGTACATCTGGCCGCGCACTTCCCAGGCGTGAACAACACCACGGTATGGAGCGACCCCGATGCAGGCAGTCACATCGAGTTCGAGTCGTTTGTGCACTTCGCACGCACCGCCGAGCGCGCCAAGTTCGACTTTCTGTTCCTCGCCGAGGGGCTTCGCCTGCGTGAGCAGAACGGGCTGATCTACGACCTCGATGTGGTCGGGCGGCCGGACACGTTCACCGTGCTCGCCGCTCTTGCCGCCGTCACCGAACACCTCGGGCTGACCGGCACCATCAACTCCACGTTCAACGAGCCGTATGAGGTGGCCCGCCAGTTCGCGAGCCTGGACCACCTCACCGCCGGCAGGGCCGCGTGGAATGTGGTGACCTCCTGGGACGAGTTCACCGGAGAGAACTTCCGGCGAGGCGGTTACCTCCCGAAAGAGCAGCGCTATCACCGGGCCAGGCAGTTCCTCGAAGTCGCCACGGAGCTCTGGAACTCGTGGCAGGACAACGACATCGTGGCCGACAAGGAGTCAGGGACGTACTTGCGGCGCCCTGACGCCGGCTCGTTTACGCACCGCGACGACCAGTTCGACATCTCCGGGCAGTTCAACGTCCCCCGCGGCCCCCAGGGCCGCCCGGTCATCTTTCAGGCCGGCGACTCCGACGAGGGTCGTGAGTTCGCTGCAGCAGAGGCCGACGCCATCTTCTCCAGGCACTCCACACTCGACGACGGCCAGGCGTTCTACAAGGACGTCAAAGGCCGGCTGGCCACCTACGGCAGACGCAGCGAGGACCTGCTGATCCTGCCGGCAGCGACGTTTGTTCTCGGTGACACCGACGCCGACGCCGCCGACCGCGCACACGAGATCCGGTTGCAACAGGTCAGTGGCCAGACCGCGATCAAGTTCCTCGAGCAGCTGTGGAATCGCGACCTGTCCGACCACGACCCCGACGGCCCGCTGCCGTCGATCGATCCCCTGCCGGGCGAGAACACGGTCGCCAAGGGGCGGGCCAGCGTTCGTATCCACCGCGATCCGCGCGACGTGGCGAACGAATGGCGAGCACGGGCCGAGGCGGACAACCTCAGCACACGTGAGCTGATCATCGAGGTGACCGGCCGGCAGTCGTTCATCGGGTCACCGGTCACGGTCGCCCGCACCATCAATGAGTTCGTTCAGGAAGATGCAAGCGACGGCTTCATCCTCGTTCCGCACATCACCCCTGGCGGGCTCGACGAGTTCGCCGACAAGGTGGTCCCGCTGCTGCAGGAACGCGGCGTCTACCGGACCGACTACGAAGGTTCCACCCTGCGCGACCACCTGGGACTCAAGCGTCCGGAGAGCTGAACAAGCGCCGGTCAGTGTTCGCGTTCTTCGAGGCGCAGTGGCCAGGCCTCGTCCGGGATGTCACGCAGGTGGCAGGGCTCGTCGCGCGCGGTGAACCAACCGCGGTAGTGGATGAGCTCACCGAGCACCGGGTTACGCACCGAGGCATCCACCCGGAACCGGTTGTGCCGTTCGTCCCAGCCCTCGATGTACCTCATCCGCGCAGCGAGGAGACCACGCATGCCCACCTTCGGGCCGGCGAGCAGCCGCATCGGGCCACTCTCGAAGACCAGCGAACCGCGGGCGTCGGCGTGTGCCTCGAGTGGCCACAGCAGTTCCGGGCCGTCGCCGAAGTAGTCGACCAGTCCCTCCCGGCCGTCGACGAGCAGCGAGTTCAGCCCATGTGAGCCGGTTGTGTAGTCGAACGACCGAAGCACCGCGAGGCATTCGCGCCCGAGCTCGTCCTGATAGCAGTAGTTGTGCATCGTGAACGGGACGAGCCTGCTGGTCTTGGTGGGCATCGCGTTGCGTTTACGCATGTGGAACAACATCGCGGGCAGCATCGCCGAGCAGTAGACCGACTCGAGCATCCCACCGGCCACCTGCGACAGTTGCGAGGTGGAATCGATCCCATACCGCCATTGCATGTTGGGATGCAGATTCTCGAATTCCCGACCGAGAACATTCTGGATGACCGAACTCACCGATACCGACCGTTCCCCGTACCAGACATGAGGTCTGAATGTACTACGAGCGGCCTGCCTAAAATGTTTGGTCGGACCCCGCGACCGAATACTGCCAGCAACACCCTGTAACAACCGACATCTGCGACAACCGAAGGAGCATCACGTGAGCGCTCAAGTCGAAGAGATGGAGTTCGCCACCGAGACGCGGCAACTCCTGGATCTGATGATCCACTCGATCTACTCGAACAAGGATTCATTTCTCCGCGAGCTGGTGTCCAACGCCAGCGATGCCCTCGACAAGCTGCGCCTGGAGTCATACCGGAACAAGGATCTCGAGGTCGACACCTCCGACCTCCACATCGAGATCTCACTGGATCCCGACGCCCGGACATTCACCATCACCGACAACGGGATCGGCATGTCTCGCGACGAGGTCGTCGACCTCATCGGCACGCTCGCGAAGTCGGGTACGGCCGATGTCCGCCGCAAGCTGAAAGAGGCAAAAGAGGCCGAGGCTGCGGGCTCGGGCGCCGCCGAGGAGCTCATCGGCCAGTTCGGCATCGGCTTCTACTCGACGTTCATGGTGGCCGACAAGGTCACCCTGCTGACCCGCAAGGCCGGCGAGACCTCCGCGACGCGGTGGGAATCGGCAGGCGCGGGCACGTACACGATCGAGGACGTCGCCGAGGCACCGCAGGGCACCTCGGTGACGCTGCACCTCAAGCCTGAGGACGCCGAGGACGATCTGCACGACTACACCTCGGTGCCCCAGGTCCGTCAGCTGGTCAAGAAGTACTCCGACTTCATCTCGTGGCCCATCCGCATGGACGTGACCACTCCTGTGCCGCCGAAGGCCCCCAGCGACGACGACGCGGATGACGCGGCCGCCGACGCCGACGAGCCGACCGAGACCACCACCACAGAGGTGCTCAACTCGCAGAAGGCGCTGTGGACCCGACCCCGGTCGGAGGTGACCGACGAGGAGTACGCGGACTTCTACCGGCACATCAGCCACGCGTGGGACGAGCCCCTCGAGATCATCCCGATGAAGGCCGAGGGCACCTTCGAGTACCAGGCCCTGCTCTTCATCCCGTCCACGGCACCGTTCGACCTGTTCATGCGCGAACGCCACACCGGCGTCCAGCTCTACGTCAAGCGTGTGTTCATCATGGACGACTGCGAAGAGCTCATGCCCGAGTACCTGCGTTTCGTCAAGGGGCTCGTCGACGCACAAGATCTGTCGCTCAACGTCTCTCGCGAGATCTTGCAGCAGGACCGGCAGATCAAGGCCATCCGGCGGCGGTTGACCAAGAAGGTTCTCTCGACGATCAAGGACATGCGGGCCAATGACCGCGAGAAGTACGACACCGTGTGGTCGCAGTTCGGCCGGGTCCTCAAAGAGGGCCTGCTCCAGGACGCAGACAACCGGGACGCGCTCCTGGCGATCTGTTCGTTCAGCTCCACCCATTCGGTCGACACCGCCACAACGCTGGCCGAGTACGTCGAACGAATGAAGGACGACCAGAGCCAGATCTTCTACGCCACAGGCGAATCACGCGAGCAGCTGGAGAACTCGCCGCATCTCGAGGCGTTCAAGAAGAAGGGCATCGAGGTGCTGCTGCTCACCGACCCGATCGACGAGATGTGGGTCGGCCAGATCTTCAATTTCGAGGGTAAGCCCCTGCAGTCCGTGGCCAAGGGCGAAGTCGATCTGTCCGACACAGCGGACAAGGAAGATGACAACAAAGACAACAAGCAATTCGACGAATTGCTCACCTGGTTGACCGGCGTCCTCATCGACGACGTCAGTCAGGTGCGGTTGTCGAGCCGGCTCACCGATTCGGCGGCCTGCATCGTCGGTGAGGCGCAGAGTCTTTCGCCTGCCCTCGAACGGATGTACCGGGAATCGGGTTACCCGATGCCCGACAGCAAGCGCATCCTCGAACTCAACCCCGACCACGCCCTCACCAAGGGACTCCAGGAGGCCTTCGCGGCTCGCGGCGACGACGAGTCGCTTCGGCAGACGGCCGAATTGCTCTACGGCGCAGCGTTGCTGGCCGAAGGTGGCACCCCGAAGCAGCCGGCTGCCTTCAGCAAGACGTTGGCCAACCTGCTCACCAAGACGGTGTCAGCCGCCGAATAAGGCATCGATGATCCCGCCGAGCGTGCGGCTCCGGCACGCTCGGCGGGGTCACCTCGAGTTCTACCCAACGGCCCAGATGTGCCGTCGTACAACCGAAATGATGGTTCCGCCAGGTTAATGTCCCGCGAGATTGTAAGTCGTCTCGCGGTGAGGACGCCGGTATCGTCGTCAGTGGCTCGACCACCGGATCAGGAGTTGCTCGGCCGATCTGTGAGCAGCCATCAACCTCAGGAGCATCTCATGGGCACTGCCGTTCCGCTGTCCGTCCTGGACCTCGTGCCCCGTTCGAGCGGATCCGACAGCACCACCGCGCTGCGGAACACCATCGACCTGGCTCAGCAGGCCGAGAGATTCGGCTATGCCCGCTACTGGTTCGCCGAACACCACCTGAACCCCGGTGTCCTGGGGTCATCACCGGCGGTCGAGATCGCGCTTGTCGCCGGATCCACATCGACGATCCGATTGGGCTCGGCCGGTGTGCAATTCGGACACCGTTCCCCTCTGGCAACCGTGGAAGAGTTCGGACTCATCGACGCCCTCCATCCCGGCCGACTCGATCTGGGGATCGGACGCTCGCCCTCGCGTCCGGCCCCCACTTCCGGAACTGAGAACGAGAGTGCGGCCAAGGCCTATCTGGCCGGACGTGGCGGCGCCGAACACAACCAGGACAGCCACACACCGAACGGCCTGCTGCTGCCCAAGCAGTACGACGTGTCCTCCGGTTATTCGAAGAAGGCTCTTGGGCATGTGCTGAACCTGCTCCAACAACCGGGCGCATACGCCCCCGACTACGACGAGCAGGTCTCGACCGTACTCGCGTTGCTCGACGGCACCTACGTGAGCTCGGATGGGCTATCCGCCCACGCATCTCCCGGCGAGGGTGCCGATGTGCAGGTTTGGATCCTCGGTGCGTCCGGCGGCGCGAGCGCCACGGTCGCCGGGACGAAAGGGCTGCGATTTGTTGCCAGCTACCACCACAGCCCGAGCACGGTGATCGACGCTGCCGAGGCCTACCGTGCAGCGTTTCAACCGTCGGTTGATGTACCCGAGCCGTACGTCGCCGTCTCTGTCGATGCTGTTGTCGCCGAAACGGACGATGAAGCGGTCGAGCTCGCCAGCGGTTACGCACCGTGGGTTCGCAGCATTCGACGCGGCGAAGGTGCAATCCCCTACCCCACCCCGGCCGAGGCCGCGGCAATCGAATGGACCGAAGACGACCGCGATCTCGTGCGGGACCGTGTGCTGACCCAATTCGTGGGATCTCCGGCCACTGTCGCGGACAAACTCGAAAAACTCCGCGACGCCACCGGCGCCTCCGAGCTGTCGATCACCACCATCACGCACGATCACGCCGCGCGGGTGCGCTCCTACGAGCTGTTGTCCAAGGAGTGGTTCGGACGGTGATCGCTCGTGCCGTTCTCACTGTCGCTCAGCAGATCTCGCGGGACCGCGCAGTAGCCGTCGACACAGACTCCGGCATCGACCTCACCGACGAGTTCGAAGGGCTGGGCCATGTGATCAGGCATCCGCGGTCACGTCTTTCGCTTCGTCCCGTGCACGCTCGAGCACCGAGGTGAATGTTTCGGGAGCCTGGGCGCCGGACACGCCGTAGCGGCCGTCGATCACGAAGAACGGGACCCCGTTGATGCCGTATTCACGTGCCTGCGCGATGTCGGCGTCCACCGCTGAGACGTAATCGCCTGCCGCCAGGACATTCTCGATGGCGCCGCGGTCGAGACCCACATCGGCGCCAAGCTCGGCGAGTTCCTCGTCGCGCCCCAGGTGCCGCCCCTCGCTGAAGTAGGCGGCGAACAGTCGCTCGGCCATCTCCAGCTGCTTGCCCTGTTGCTTGGCGTAGTGCAGCAGCTCGTGCGCCCTGCGGGTGTTGGTGTGCAGCAGTGCATCGAAGTTGTACCGGAGACCCACCTCATCCGCGATGGCGCTGACCTGGTCGAGCATCTGGCGCACCTGCCCTGCCGGCATCCCCTTGTGCTGCACGAGGAAGTCGACCTCCGAGCCGTCGAAGTCCACGGGGGTATCCGGGGCCAGCTCGAAGCTGTGGTAGGTCACCTCGACGTCGTCGCGGCCGGCGAAGTCGGCGAGCCCGGCCTCGAACTTGCGTTTGCCGATATAGCACCACGGGCACGCGATGTCGGACCAGATATCCACGGTGATCGAAGCCATGTGACGTGCAACAGCGTGGTGTCGATCGGCATTCCCAGCGTCACGTAGACCGGCGTGTCAGGAGGGCACGACGCTGCTGGCCAATCCGGCTCCGAGTGCGAAGGTGAAGATCTGCAGGATCAGGCCCACCACCGGAACCCAGAACGCCACCCGGCGCCGCACCATCAAAATGGACGCGGCGATGATCGGCACCGCCACAGCCGCCACACCTCCGCCATCTGCGACGACGTACGCCCAAAGCAGATTGTCCGTGTCACACCGATCGGCGTAGCAGCTGTCGGTGGCCATGACGAAGAAGAGGCTCATGTACACGCTGCCCACGAGGACGAGGACTTGCAGAGCCAGCAAGAAAAGCGTCGCGATGACGTCGACGACCAGGCCCGGACTGCGGGGTGGAATCGCCGAAATCGGGGTGGGGTGCGGGTACGTCATGGCGGGAGGACCGTAGGTCATGACGATGAGAGTAGGACCGCGCACCGAGGTCACGGCAGCGTGAAACTACTCAAATCCGCGGTTTCGTTGTCATTGCCAGTGGCGTGATCAGCGATGACACGAACCAGGTTCCGTCATCGAGTGGCGACTGGCACGGGGAACAGCGCCCGCGGATTCTGGAGCAGAGCCGGCGGCATGACATCGCTGCGGGCGAGTACTCCCTCCCACTGCACCCGCCTGCGGTGCGGAACGAGAGTCGTTGCGCTGCGGAAGAATTGATAATCTCCCGTCAGCCTTCCGACGTCCAGATCCCGTGTGTCCGGAATCGGCACCGCGATCTCGTCGCCCACGGACAGGTCACCGACAAACGAGGCCAGGACACGCAGATCCTTGCCCGGCCGGCGTTCCGGAGCCCGTTCCTTCAGCAGCGTGCGGAGATCGCCGCCTGCCGCCGCGATGACATCGATACCGGACTCGGTCCCGAAACCGACGATGCCGCGGCGCCTGAACTCTTCGTACTGCTCTGCAGACGACGGCCGCACCACCCAGACCGTGCGGTCACCGGTGCGCAGCTGCGTCGAGACTTCTGGAGGGTCGGGCCAGAAGTACGGCATGTCGCCGTCCATCTCCCCGAACACGGGGACGTAGAACTCCGGATCCTTCCGAACCAATGCGGCGCGGTGACTGAGGTAGAGGCGTTCGTCGTCCCACCACGGTGGCATCAGGCCGTCAGCCACCAGCTCCGATTGAGGGCGCCCGACCACCTCCGGCGCGAACTCCGCGATCTTCCCCGCGGTGGTGTCGGCCCGCCCGCCGGCGGTCCACACCTCGACAAAGGTCAGTCCGTAGCAAACCAAGGCCGGGGTATGTCCACGCCACATCTGCACCGCCGGATGGTTCCCCCACCCGTAGTCGAACAGTTCGAGCGCCCGCAGGATCTGCAGTGTTTCGACCCGCTGCTTCCCCAACCGCGGCACGTCCAATACCGCGGCCGAGCGCGCGAAGTCCGGATACGGCAAGAAGGTCTGCATGAAGTTCGCATACCCCCTCGCGGCGATTTGATGCGGTCGGGTGGGGGCTGGCGTGCCGGTTTGCACACAAGTCGCTGTCGGAGGGCTGGATGCGACGACACAGGCATGCTTGTGTGCACTCAGGCACGGGGCTTATGCCCAGCTGCACACAAATCGCAGTCGGGGGCCGGATGCGACGACGTGGACCAACCTGTGTGCACTCAGGCCCGCCTGCTTCGGCGACGTTTGCGCACGACGCGGATGATGTCGTCTACGACATCGTCGAGGTTGGCGATCGCAGTCGCGGCCGAGTAGCGAAGGATGCGCCAGTCATCGTCGACGAGTTCGTTCTGGCGCTTTCTGTCGTTGTTGAAAGTTGCGGGGTCTGTATGGAAATCGCGTCCGTCGATTTCGACGATGACCCTTGCACGACGGCACACCAGGTCGCCGTAGTAGCGGCCGACTCTCACGTTGATCTCGAGCGGGAAGTTTCGCGCACTCAATGCGCGAGCCACCAATCTCTCCGGTTCCGAGCGGGTGAGAGGACAGCACGTGCGCAGTTGCTCGCGAACAGCGACGATGCCGTGGCGTCCTGTTGAACGTTCGCAGAGGTGAGCAACGGCCCGCCAATTCACCCGTGTTCCGATCGCGGCGTCGAACAGAGCCTCGAGGGCCGGCTGATCAAGCGTGGTGGCGACGTCGATGAGGCAGTGCTCGATCGGCACCACCGGCAGCCCTTTGCGGCGCACCGCGTGTACATCTGGGCGCCGGTGAAGTCGCACCCCGTTCGGCCCTCGGACCGAGACGCTCGGCGAAACGGTGGCCTCGACAATCGTGGGCTCGTCCTCCAGCAATCCCCACAACCACGCAGCGGTGGTGTGACTGAGAACGGCAGTCGGCTTCCACAAGGTGACTGCCGCACAGAGTTCGATGTGTCCCGGGTCGGACGTCGAGTACACCTCAGGCAATAGTCGATTCAGACGCGAGACTTCGCGTTTGGTCATCCCGCCCGCTAGTAGCTGCGCACGTGTTCGCACTGTGTGCAACCAAGGAAGCGCGGTGGGCATGAGTGCACACAGGTGGGTCTGTGACGTCACATCCGGCCCTCCGACACCGACTTGCGTGCAACCACGCACGCACAAACGAAACCGGCCCACTCCCGAAGGAGTGGGCCGGTTCGCGTGAACGGTAGAGCGAGAAGCGTGGACTAGAAGCCCATGCCGCCCATCTCGTCGCCGCCCGGCATGGCCGGTGCAGCGTTCTTCTCGGGCTTGTCGGCAACGACGGCCTCGGTGGTGAGGAACAGAGCCGCGATCGAAGCTGCGTTCTGCAGCGCCGAGCGGGTGACCTTCACCGGGTCGTTGATGCCACGGGCCAGCAGGTCCTCGTACACACCGGTTGCGGCGTTGAGGCCGGTTCCCAGCGGGCTGTTGCGGACCTTGTCGGCGACAACACCGGGCTCGAGGCCTGCGTTGATCGCGATCTGCTTGGCCGGAGCCTCCAGGGCGACGCGGACGATGTTGGCGCCAGTGGCCTCGTCGCCTTCCAGGGAGAGTCCGTCGATGGCGGGCTCGGACTGCAGCAGAGCCACGCCGCCACCGGCGACGATGCCCTCTTCGACAGCAGCCTTGGCGTTACGCACGGCATCTTCGATGCGGTGCTTGCGCTCCTTGAGCTCGACCTCGGTGGCAGCACCGGCCTTGATCACAGCAACGCCGCCGGCCAGCTTGGCCAGACGTTCCTGCAGCTTCTCACGGTCGTAATCGGAGTCGCTGTTCTCGATCTCGGCGCGGATCTGCGACACACGACCGGCGATGGCGTCGGAGTCGCCCGAGCCCTCGACGATGGTGGTCTCGTCCTTGGTGACGACGACCTTGCGGGCGGTGCCGAGGAGTTCGATGCCGGCGCTCTCGAGCGACAGGCCGACCTCTTCGCTGATGACCTCGCCACCGGTGAGGATGGCGATGTCGGCCAGCATGGCCTTGCGACGGTCACCGAAGCCCGGAGCCTTGACGGCAACAGACTTGAAGGTGCCACGGATCTTGTTGACCACCAGGGTCGAAAGGGCTTCGCCCTCGACGTCCTCGGCGATGATCAGCAGCGGCTTGCCGGCCTGGATGACCTTCTCCAGCAGCGGCAGCAGGTCCTTGACGGTCGACACCTTGCCGGAGACCAGCAGGATGTACGGATCCTCGAGAACGGCTTCCTGGCGATCTGCGTCGGTCACGAAGTAACCGGAGATGTAGCCCTTGTCGAAGCGCATGCCCTCGGTGAGCTCGAGGCTCAGGCCGAAAGTCTGTGCCTCTTCGACGGTGATGACGCCTTCTTTGCCGACCTTGTCCATGGCC
This sequence comes from Williamsia sp. R60, assembly GCF_054063855.1. Taxonomy (NCBI): domain Bacteria; kingdom Bacillati; phylum Actinomycetota; class Actinomycetes; order Mycobacteriales; family Nocardiaceae; genus Williamsia; species Williamsia sp. R60. The sequence continues at coordinate 380,114 of NZ_JBSSGR010000002.1, read as the reverse complement.
TCGGCGATGAGCTCGCCGATGGCCGGGTCACCGGCGGAGATACCAGCGGTAGCAGCGATCTGCTCCTTGGTGTCGATCTCCTTGGCGGACTTCAGCAGCGACTCGGTGACAGCCTCGACGGCCTTCTCGATGCCGCGCTTGAGGCCCAGCGGGTTCGCGCCGGCAGCGACGTTGCGCAGGCCTTCACGAACGAGTGCCTGAGCGAGAACGGTGGCGGTGGTGGTGCCGTCGCCCGCGACGTCGTCGGTCTTCTTGGCGACCTCTTTGACCAGCTCTGCGCCGATCTTCTCGTAGGGATCCTCGAGCTCGATCTCCTTGGCGATGGAGACGCCGTCGTTCGTGATGGTGGGGGCGCCCCACTTCTTTTCGAGCACGACGTTGCGACCCTTGGGTCCCAACGTCACCTTTACGGTGTCGGCGAGGGCATTGAGGCCCCGCTCGAGGCCGCGACGGGCCTCTTCGTCAAACGCGATGATCTTGGCCATTACGAAGTGATCCTCCGATAGGGGGTGACACTGAAGTTCGGTGGTTGGTTCCGGTGCCCGCGACGGACGATCGGTCGTGTCATTAGGACCGATCTCACCGTTCCAACCTGGCACTCACGGTTGTCGAGTGCCAGCCACCGTTTTAGCACTCTCAGGTGCCGAGTGCAAGGTGGGAGACGAAGCCGGAGGCGAAGCTCGACCGCTGGAACAGGCGGAGCTCGCCCCTGTGCAGAGACGGCCTCCACGCCGTGTACAAGGTCTAGACAAAGACTCCACTGAGGAAGCCGAGAACAGCGGTCGTCGCTGCCCGTTGTCCCTGCCCCTGACCGGCTGCGGTGCCTCCGAAGGCGATGCCTGCGCTCCACTGCGCGGTGCCGGGGAACATACCGAGTCTGATCAGATGGCCCGCATTCTCGAGCCGCGCGTGCTGGTCCAGCGGATGGTTGCGGGCTGCGAGCAATTCATCGGCCATTCGCTCGGACGGCCACAGATGGTCATCGGTCCCGGAGATGCAGAGGAGGGGCACGTCGATGACCTCGCTCCGTAGTCGGGCTGGTGAGCTGGTGATGGGTCCGAGCTCGTCGAGACCGGCGGCGTACGCGTCGTGCAGTTTGAGCAGACTCGGGCGACCGTGTGCGATGTCGCGGTGGACGCGCCATGCATTGCGGATCAGCTGAGGCATCAGGGAACCGGTCGGAAGAGGCGCCCATGGGACGTCTTGCCCGCCCGATGTCCAGGTGGGGGTGTCGGGTATCTCGCCATCGGGTCCGATGGCCTGCCACGACACCGAACTCGGGCTGATCAACACGAGGCCACTCACCGGCAGCTGCGTGACCGTGGCCGCGGCGAGCAGTCCTTCGGCCCCCCTCGAGATGCCCATGGCGGTGATCCGCGCGCGGTCGATCCCGGGCAGCGACGTCAACGTGGCAACCGCGTCGGCGAACCGCTCGAGAGGGATCTGGGCCAGCGGCGCCTCCGCGTGTGCCGTCGACTCGTCGACCCAGGAGTAGGCCAGCGCTGCGAAGCCGTTGGAGGCGAGCGTCGCGATGGTCGCGCGCTGCGAGTCGACCCCGCCTTCGGACCCGCCGAAGCAGGCGACCGCGGGCCAGCCCGCGTCGGGCGCGGTTCCACCCGGCGTCGCCAGGAGCGCCGCTCGTCCGCCGATCTGTAGCTCGCGCTCGTCGACGCCGACCTCGGACGGGAATCTCGACACCGTCCGCCGGGCCGACCTTCCGGTGGAGGTCGCCTCGATAGTCACGTGCCAGGGACCGACCGGAGGAACAAACAGGTCCGGCGCCGTGGAGTCGGAGATGTCGGGCCGCATCGCCCACAGTGGCGCATCCGGATCGGCGACCGACCAGTCCCCCTCGACCGGGACATCCCGGGCGACATCGACTGTGCCGTCGGCCGATGACGTGAAGGCCGCCTGTGCGCGCCAGCGGCGACCGAACAGGTCTGTCCCACTGACGTCGATCTCCACGCGGACACCGGGTTCGGCACCGGTGAGCTGCACGCCGAAACTCTCGTCGTGCCGGGATGAGCTCGGAGCGGTGATCGCCAGACCGTCCGTGGTGTCGGGCGCGGGCGACGGCTGATCGACGATCGTCTCTGCACCCGCGTCCCGGGCGGACACCTCCACCGAGCGCGTCTCGAACCAATTGGGGAACACCGACGACACCACCCCAGCGATGCCGAGCAACGTGAAGGGCGCCACCCAGTAACAGATGATGGAGAGTGCATCGCCGTCGTCCTTGATCGTCGCGTCGCCGTCGACGAGCGGCGGGATGATCGAGAGCAGGGTCATCGCGCCGAAGGCGGCCACCCACATCCACGTCATGGCGTTGGTGATGTAGCGGAATCCATCGGTGGTGGCGGTTTTCGCATCCACCGAGTCCTCGGCGTACTCACGGACGAACGGCCGGCCGAGCAGGACACCTCCAAGTGCGATGAGGAATAGGCCGAGATTCGACAGCGGCTGCAGCCAGCGCTCCAGGACGTCGTCGTCGAGGGTGAGGGCGGCGATCACCAGGAGCACGAAGACGACGATCGTGCCGACCTCCAGAGAGCGGAAGGGCTCGCCACGCCAGCGCTGGAAGACCTGACCTGCGATGGTGAGCGCGAAGGCGACGAGTACCGCCGTCAAGAAACCGGCGTTGCCCACCAGAACCCAGAACAGAATCCAGGGCGCGAACCCGATCACAAATCCCACGTTGCTTCCCTACCTGTTCAGTTTCCGCTCTCACCCCAGCGATCGGGCGGGTCAGGCTCGCCGCAGCCTTGGGTCACCGAAGGAACCCGCCGCCACAGTGCCCCGGAAAATAAACACTAAGCCAATGAGGCGCCCTGAGCACGGTTTTCAGTGCGCAGGCGACACGTTCGCCTCAGGCTTCGCCCATCGCGAGCACGTCTTCGACCAACCGATCGGCGTAGGCGCGGTCAGCCGGGAGACCGAAGACCACGTGGTGGTAGAGCGGAGCGACGATGTGGTCGAGAGCCCGTCGCGCCGACGGCACCTTCTCCCCGCGGCTTCGTGCGCGTTCGATCATCGACTGAAGTTGGGCGTCACGGGTGTCCCAGCAGGGACATGTACCGATCTCCTTGCGGGCACCGACCATCGCTCGTAGGTATGTCGTCCGCTCGGGGCGGGTGATGTCGTCGACGATCACCGTCGCCCAGGCGCGCAGGTCTCCGGCGATGCTGCCGGTGTCCGGGAGCGGTTCGTTCTTGGTCAGCGCCGCAACCGCGACCTCTTCGAGCAACGCGTCCATCACACCCCACCGCCGGTAGATGCTCGTGGGGTTCACCCCGGCACGTTCGGCGACCTGGGGAATCGTCATGGTCTCGCGGTATCCCTCGCTCACGAGTTCGCCGACGGCGGTGTACACAGCGGACTGCACGCGAGCGCTCCGACCACCGGGTCGGCGTGGGGCTGTTGATCGTGCGGGTGCGCTCATGCGACCATTATTGCAAATCCAATGGCTTTAATCCGCCGGATGGTGCTACCGTCTCCAAAAGCAAACATCGTTGCTTTAACTGTTGGGAGATGTCATGCACCGACCCACCCTGGGTTCGAAGGCAGCGTTTCGGCTGATCATCGTCACCACCATCGCCGTGATGTTCGGTGCCGCCGCTCCCTCACCGCTGTATCCGGTTTATCAAGAGCTGTGGGGCTTTTCGTCGTTCACACTCACCGTGATCTTCGCCGTCTACGTCATTGCGCTGCTCGCGGGCCTGCTCACCGTCGGATCACTGTCCGATCACGTGGGCCGACGACCGGTGATACTCGGTGCGCTTGCGGTCCTGACCGGTTCGATGCTGATGTTCGCCTTTGCTGACGGCGTTCCGATGTTGATCGCCGCCAGAGTTCTGCAGGGTCTTGCTGCCGGGGCCATCACCGGCACACTGAGCGCTGCCCTGGTCGATCTGCAGCCCACCCCACGGGCGGGTTCGATCGCCAGCGCCGCTTCTCCTCCGGGCGGATTGGCCCTCGGCGCCGTCGGGGCGGGGATTCTCGTTCAGTACGCGCCGATGCCTCGCGAGCTGGTGTTCCTGTTGTTGGTCGCCACGTTCGTGCTCGTCGCAGCGGTCGTCGTGTTCGTCCCGGAGACGTCACCTCGCACCGGCTTCACCTCCCGCCGCCACCTGTGGAGAGTGCTGCGCCCCAACGCGAGCCTGCCGCCTGCCGTGCGCGGAGCGTTTCTCGCAGCAACCCCGGCCATGTTCGCCACGTGGTCCCTCGGTGGCCTTTATCTTTCGCTGGGTTCGTCGATCGTCGCGCGCATCCTCGGCCTGGAGAACCACATGGTGGCCGGCCTGATGATCGGGGCGTTCTTCGGATCAGGAGCACTCGGCTCGGCCGTCGCATCGGGGTGGGGCGCCCACCGCAAACTGGCCGTCGGTCTGGGCACACTCGGTTCCGGACTGATCATCACCCTCGTCGCGACGCTGACGGCAAACGTTCCGGCCTACGCCATCGGTTCGGTGGTCGCCGGGTTCGGTTTCGGCGCAACGTTTGTCGGCGTGATGGCGACGCTGATCGCGGTCACCGACCCCGCCGCCCGCGGTCAGGTGTTCTCCACCCTGTTCATCGTGAGTTACACCGCATTCAGCGTTCCGGCCGTCGTCGCCGGGTTCGCCGTTATCCATGTCGGCCTGCGATCCACTGCTGTCGGCTACGGCCTCTTCGTCCTGGCGATGGTGATTCTGGCTGCGGGCGCGGCGATCTGGCGTGCACGAGCCGAGCGACAGACCTCCCCGCCACCTGCGTATGGGAGCGATGCTGAACTCGTCACGGCGGCGGCTGACACGTCGGACACCAGTAGATGACGCGGTCGAGGTCGGCGCTCCCACCGAGATCTCCCCGTTCGATCGTGGTGCCGCAGCGACGGCAGGATCGGCCGGAGCGCCCGTAGACCCAGAATCGCTCGCCGTTCCGATCGACGTTGGTGACCCGATTCGCCCGCGTGCGGTTGTATTCGAGTAGCTGTTTGGCCAGGTCGACCCACTCGGCCAAGTCACCTGCTTCGCCCGTGGGAACCGCCGGATGTACCCGCCTCAGAAAGCACATCTCCACGCGAAAAACGTTGCCGATGCCGGCCAGGTTGCGCTGATCGAGCAGCGCCAGCCCGATCGGCCGCTTGAGGTCGGCGGCCAGGTTGTCGACGGCAGTTTGCGCATTCCAATCGGGCCCCAGCAGGTCGGGGCCCAGGTGGCCCACCGCCTCGTCCTCGTGATCGCGCCGCAAGATCTCCAGTTTGCCCAGTTCGAAACCGACGGCCTGCACCTTCTCGGTCTCGAGGATGATCCGAGCCTTGAATCCGGGCCGGCGCCAGCGCGCACCTTTGGCGTAGATGTCCCAGCGACCCTCCATCTTGAGATGCGAATGTACGGTGCGGTCACCGACACGGATGAGCAGATGTTTGCCGCGGGCGATCACCTCATCGACCGTTCTGCCACTGAGATCCACGGTTGCGTACCGCGGCACCCGAACATCGCACCGCGTCAACACTTTTCCGGCAAGTGCGCGATGCAGCCGGCCGGCTGCCTGATGGACGGTGTCACCTTCGGGCATGAATCCATTGATACCCCATCCCACGGTCGGGCCAGGGTGAACGGCCGCGCAGGGCGGCGCATCCTACGATGGGCCTACCCAGTCCCCACCGGATCGAGAGGCACGCGTGTCCTACGGACAACCGATGATCGCCGGTGTCGTCACCGCACTTGTCGGTTTCACCAGCTCGTTTGCCGTGGTGCTCACCGGATTGCGGGCGGTCGGTGCGTCTTCCGAGCAAGCCGCCTCCGGGTTGTTCGCACTGTGCCTGGTGATGTCGATCGGGATCGCGTTCTTGTCCCTGCGATATCGGATGCCTATCACGCTCGCATGGTCGACGCCCGGCGCCGCACTGCTGGCCGGCACGGCAGCCCCGAATGGAGGCTTCGCTGCGGCGATTGGGGCCTTCGTCCTCGTCGGGGTGATGGTGGTGGCGACCGGTCTGTGGCCGCGGCTCGGCTCGTTTGTACAGGCGATTCCGGTGTCCATTGCCCAAGCGATGCTCGCGGGCATCGTTCTGCCCCTGTGCCTGGAGCCCGTGCGCGCGTTCGCCGACGAACCCCTGGCGATTGCGCCCGTGGTGGTGGTGTGGCTGGTGCTCACCCGGTACGCCAAGCGTTGGGCCGTGCCGGCCGCGTTTGCGACGGCCGCGGCGGTGATCGCAGTTGTCCTGATGACCTCGGACAAGGCGGTGTCTGCCGACTCACTCATCCCGCGATTGCAGTTCGTGCAGCCCGAATGGACGTGGCAGGCAGCCGTCGGTATCGCGATACCGCTCTACATCGTCACCATGGCCTCCCAGAACCTCCCCGGCACGGCGGTGATGGCCAGCTTCGGCTATAAGATTCCTTGGCGCGCGGCAATGCTCACAACCGGCATCGGTACCGCTGTCGCCGCACCGGCAGGCGCGCACGCAGCGAACTTGGCGGCAATCAGCGCCGCCTTGTCCGCCGCACCGAGCGCAGATCCCGATCCCCGCCGGCGCTGGATCGCCGCCGCCACCGGCAGCCCGATGTACCTCATCCTCGGCGTCGGTTCCGCGGCCATCACGGCGTTGGTCGCCGTCGCACCGGCCGGTTTGGTGGAAACCGTTGCCGGACTGGCGCTCCTGGACACCCTGGCCGCAGCATTGGCGACCAGTCTCCGGGACGAGAACTCGCGAATCGCGGCAGTACTGACGTTTGTGGTTGCGGCCGCGGGCTTTTCGGCCCTGGGTATCGGTTCGGCGTTCTGGGCCCTTGTTGCAGGATTGGTGGTCTACGGCACGCTGAGGTCCCCGGCGGAGGTGACGTCTCCCGATCGCAACGACAACGACCGGGTGACCCCGAGCCGGGACAGAAATTCTTCGTCGTGACTGACCACGAGTAGCCCCCCATGAAAGCCCGACAACGCCTCGACGAGCTGGTCGACGCTGTCCATGTCGAGATTGTTGGTCGGCTCGTCCATCACCAGCAATTGAATGGGTGGTGACGCAAGGAGCAACCGCGCCAAGGCAACCCGGAAGCGCTCGCCTCCGGACAGGTCGCCGATCAGCCGTTCCACAGCGTGCCCGCGGAGGAGGAATTGGGCGAGGCGCCCGCGGATCGTTTCCGGATCGACGCCCGGGACGGCGGCGCTGACTGTGTCGAGGACGCTCTCGGACGGATCGAGGTCGTCCAGACGCTGCGCCAGATAACCGATCCGATCCGTGTGAGCCACCATGTGGGCATCGCCGACGGCCGGCTCGACTCCCCACAACGTCCGCAGCAGCGTTGTCTTGCCCGCTCCGTTGGGCCCGGTGATGGCCACACGTTCGGGACCTTGGATGACGATGGTCTCGGTAGCCGAACGGATCTCGGCCAGGCGCCGGCCGACGGGCACATCCGGATCTGGCAGCTCGATGCGAATGTGGCGATCATCGCGGATGGACTCATTCGCCGCGTCAACGGCCTCGCGGGCTTCGCGCACCTTGTCGGCGGCCTGTGTCCGAACCCGGCCGGCGGTGTTCTCGGCAGCGCGTTTGCGTTTGCCCAACAGTATCTTCGGCAGATTCCCGTCTGTGGCGTCTTTCCGGCCGGACCGGGCCCGGCGGGCGAGTTTGGTTTCGGCCTCGACCCGTTGTCGCTGTTCGGTTTTCAGTTTCTGTTCGGCCACCCGCAGATCCCGGCGAGCCGCCTCCTGACGATCTCGGACGTATTCGCGGTACTCACTGAGCGGGCCGCCGAACAGGGTGATCCGGTTCTCCCGCAACTCAGCGGTGGTGTCCATCAGCTCGAGCAACGCCGGGTCATGCGAGACCACCAACAACGTGCCGGGCCAGGCGCGCACCATGTCGTACAAACGCCGGCGGGCATCACGGTCGAGGTTGTTGGTCGGCTCGTCCAACAAAGTGATGGGTGCAGCCGCCAACCACAAACCGGCGATGGCAACGAGCATCGACTCACCGCCCGACAACGTGCCCACCTCGCGGCCCAGTTCGATGCCTTGCAGGCCCGCTTGGCGCAGCGCATGTTCGGCACGGGTGTCGATGTCCCAGGCATCTCCCAGGACGTCGAAGAGTTCAGGGGAGGTGTCTCCCGCCTCGATCGCCCTCAGTGCATCGACCCGGGCACTGATGCCCAGCAGATCGGCGATCGTACTGTGCACCTGGAGTGTCAGAGTCTGTGGCAGATAGGAGGTTTCGCCGACCACGTCGATCGATCCCGACGTGGGTGTCATCTGCCCGGCGATGAGCCCGAGCAACGTCGACTTGCCGCTGCCGTTGGCACCGATGAGTCCGGTGCGGCCATGCCCGAAGGTCGCCGTGACGTCGGACAGGGCGGGCGTGCCGTCGGGCCAGTCGAAAGAGATCTCACGTAGGACAACAGCTGATTCGGTGTTCGGGCGCATGTGGCTCCCAAGGGTGAGTGGTGGAAGACGCACCAACTCGATGACCGTTTGATAGCAGCGGTCGAGACACGTCGGCGCGCTAGGACGCGGGGCCGTCGACTGTCTTCACTGCATTCCTCACTGCCGGGAACAGAACGTGATCGAGTGTGCGGGATGTAGGCGAGCGACGCAACTGCTTTTCCGGCCCCTCCGGTGTTGGCACACTGTTCTCATGACGATGATCCGTCCGGCCCGGCCCGACGATGCCGACGTGTTGACGCAGTTGATCGCGGTGTCCTTCGAGCCCTACATCGAGCGGATCGGCGCACGACCCGGGCCGATGTCGACCGACTTCACGTCATTGATCGGACAAGGCTCGGTGTGGGTGGCCGACCGTGACGGCGATGCCGTGGGCACCATCGCGTTGACGGCGAAAGACGACCACCTGTTGCTCGACAATCTCGCCGTCTCACCATCGGCACGCGGACTGGGGGTGGGTTCGCAGCTGCTGGAGTTCGCCGCCGACCACGCGCGCTCGTGTGGACTCGATGAATTACGGCTCCACACGAACGTGGCAATGACCGAGAACCTGCAGTACTACCCACGGCGGGGTTTCCGGGAGACCCACCGCGCCACCGTGGACGGGTTCGAGAGGGTTTACTTTTCCCGGACACTGTGACCGCCGGTGGTTACCCTCGATGGGGTAACTGCCAGCCACGGAAAGTGCCCGATGTATCTACAGGACTTCGAATCAGCCGGAACGCTGACATTCGACGCTGCTGAGAAGATCTCCTGGAAGACCTCGGAGTTCGACACCAAGATCATGCTGGTGGTCGACCGACGCCGGGTGAATGCGAACTGTCTGGCGCTGTGCTGGGACGAGCTCGACATCCATCGCGGCACACCGGTCGCGATCACTGTCGGCGAAGGGCCGACCCGCAACGACGCCGAGGAACGCAGGGCATTGGTCGCGATGGTCGACTACTTCCAGTCGATGACCGTTCCCGAATCACCGAAGAGTCGCCGACGACGCCGGTTCTCCTTCGGCGGGCACTGACCCGGGCCGGCACCGATCCCCGCAGACGGCCCGGCGTAGTCGACGGTCAGCCGTGTCGCCGATAGAACTCGAGGTGCGCTCTGGCCGCATGCTCCCAGGTCAAGTCGGCCGCAAGGGTGCGGCCACGGGCCACGCGGCTCCGATCGGGTGTGAGCGCGGCGCTCAGCTCCGATGCCAGATCGGCAGGTGTGGCGGCGTAACGAACCGTGTCGCCGAACACTTCGTGGAGCACGGGTAGGTCGCGTGTGACGACCGGGGTCCCGGCCGCGAGCGCTTCCATCGCCGCCAGCCCGAACCCTTCCTTGGTGGATGGGAAGGCGAAGACCGACGCCTCGGCCACCAGTGCGGGCAACTCGTTGTCGTCGACAGGGCCGAGCACGATTGGTGAGATACCCAGATCCGTCATCCGCTGGTCGAACTCCTCGCGGTAACCCCGGTAGTCGAACAGGGTCTCTCCCCCGGCGAACACGAGTTTCAGATCGGGCTGCTCGCGAACCATCAGCGCATGGGCGTCGAGCAGGTCGATGCTGCCCTTGCGCGGCTCGATGCCCCCGACCGCGAGCACGTACCGGCCCAGCCGCGATCGCCAGCGGGCGCGCCTGGCCACGGCTTCGGACGAGTCACCTGCGGCCGCCGCGAACCGGGCGGACTGAACGCCGTTCGGGATGACAACCGGCTGGTATCCCCAACCTTCGTGAACCTCCCGTGCGACCGCTGCCGACACACAGATCCGCGCATAGGGTTCGACGATCGCCTTTTCGTGGCATGCCGTGAGAACCGGGGTGGTGAACTGGTCGAGATGGTGAATGGTGCGGATGCACCGTCCGACCGCATTCGCGCTGATGCAGTCCTGCGCGTGCACGATATCGGCTGCGTCCCGGTCGAATTCGGCTCGTAGCACGTCGATCGACCGCACGATCCGGTCGGTGACGGTGTCGCCGTCGCGATCGGTGAAGCGGGCCAGACGCACCGTGACAGCCGGATCCACCGGTCGGAAGAACCCTGGATCGCCACCCCTGGCCAATGACCAGACCGTGACCTCCGCGCCCGCATGCGCCAGTGCCTCCGCGAGATTGAGGGTGTGCACAACACCACCGCGAGGCTTGGTCGAGTAGGTCACGAGGGAGATTCTCGGCGGTCGCTCGCCGGCCCATGCCGACGTCACGACTCGTCCCGCCAGTAGGTGTCCACGCGACGTTCCCGGAGATGATGCAGCACACGGCGCGCCCTGTCGACCTCCGCATCGATGTCGATGTCGCACACCGCCATTCCGCCTTTCGCCCACGTCTTGGCGAGCACTTCCCCGCCGGGGCCGACAACCTTTGCCTGGCCGAGGAATCGCAACTTGCCCATCACTCCCGTTTGATTCGACGAGACCAGCACCACCTGATTCTCGGCGGCGCGCGCTGCGTCGTACAGGTCGAACAGACGCGACTGCCGGTCGTTGGGAAGCCGTGAGGCACGGTCGGTCACGCTGGCGGGCCAGGCCGACAGCGCGGCGATGATCCGGGCACCGTCGAGCGCCAAGGTGCGCGCGGCCTCGGGAAACGTCTTGTCGTAGTCGATCAGCATCCCAATTCGCCCGACCGGGGTGTCGAACGCCCCGAAGTGATCGCCTGCGGAGTACGCCAGCGACTCGCCTGCAGGCTGATGAACTTTGCGGTGCACACCGAGTACGCCGTCGCCGGACAGGCACGCGGCCGCGTTGTAGCGTTGGCCGTCAACGTCTTCGGTGTATCCGACGCACACCGTCATCGGTCCTGCGGCCTCAGCGATTCGAGCCATCTCCGGTCCGTCGATGGCCACCGCAGGAGGGAGGTGATCCACATCCGGTGCCCGAAGATCACCGATGTAGCCGCCGAGTGACGCGTCGGGCAGCACAAGCAGATCGACGTTGTCTCGAGAGGCCGCTTCGATGATGCCGACGATCTTGCTCACCGCACGTTCGACGTCCCGACCGAAGTGGGCTGCCAGTGCGGCAACGCGAATGGGTGGCATGGGAGAAGACTAGTGAACCGCGGCAGATGTGGGCATAATGCTCGCCGAAGTCATCGGCCGGCGCTCTTGGGCTCGATGAGATCAGCACCGGTCATCGCGAGCACCTCGACAGCACCGTCGGGCATGCGGCGCGACACCGCTCGGATCTCCGACATCTGCGCGGCAGCCGACGTGCATGCGAACCCGAACTTTGCACGTACCCGGTCACTCGCCTCGGTGAGGGCACGTGTGGTGAGGCTGACGAACTCCGCTACGGGGTAACGCCCACCCACCTCGAGGTGATCATGCATCACCAAAGACGGCGAATAGCACTGCTGTTCGGTTCCGTTCGGCCAGCGCACGGTGAAGGTCATCTCAGGCATGGGTCAGGACCTCGGCTCGATGTGTCGGTGGTTTGTACTCTGACTCATGCTTCTCCCAACCCGGTCACAGTGCTGTGCACGGCGCTCGTGACGGCACCGTCCGGCCAGCGCAGACCGACACCTGGGGTGTCGGTCAACCGACCACACGTCGCCGAGATCGCCGGTCCGGCATCGGGTATCGACCGCCCCGGATCATCGGCGGTGATCATCGCGAAGCCGGGGAACGCGGTGACCCATTCCCCCACCGTGACACCTGCCGGCCGCGGTATGGCAGCGACGTCGAGTATCGCTCCTGTGCCGCTGGCCTCGGCGAGCATTCCCGTGGTGCCGACCAGACCCGCCATACTGACGTCCTTGGCCGCGGCCGGCGCGGCTCGCCGGACGAAGGTGCCCATCCGCTCGAGTTCGTCCGGCCCACGAAAGGACGTCGAATCCCATTGTTGCCCTGCGTAACCGCGGCGCCATCCGCCGCCCACATCGGTGGTGAGACGTAGAGCGTGTCCCACCCTCCCCCCTCCGGCCGGCACCGGCGAGCCGGTCCGGCCCAGCGCGGTCACCGACAACGACGCCGGCACCCCTGACTGTGTGTGACCCCCGAGTACCGGGACGTTCCACGCCTCAGCAGCTTTCGCCATTCCCCGGATGATGCGCGTCAGCTGTGAGCGGGTCGGCGCCCCCACCGCATCGAGCAATCCGACGGGCGTGGCACCCATCGCCGACAGATCGTTGAGGTTGACGAGAACTGCGCACCAGCCGGCCCATTCGGGGTCTCGCTCCACCATCGACGGGATGATGGCGTCGCATGCGGCGATCATGTCGGTGCCGGGCACAGGGCTGCCGTCATCTCCTCGGAAGCCTGCGGGGCCCAGACCGGAAGCATGACCGGACAACGGCGCCAGCACGTCGGCGAGCATCGCCTTCGTCCCCGCGACCAGGCGCTCGATCTTGTTGATCGGCCAGCGCATTGCCGCATGCGCGGTACCCGCGACGTCCACCTCCCCGGTGTGCTCCCACCCGAGTGATGCGAACATCGAGCGGTAACGCACCTGCACCGCCGCATCGAACCGCAACACGCCTGCATTCTCGGCGTAGGCGCACGCCGCGCGTACCAGCGCAGGCCCGACCCCACGTGCCTGATCGGCGGGAAGTACCACCAGTCTGCTTCCTGTCCACCAGCCGATGTCCTCGGCGGTGGCAGGGGCCAAACGCACGCCGCCGAGTACTGTGCCGTCGTCGGCCACCGCACACAACACCACCGTGCGCGGATCGTCGTCGAGATCATCGTGATCGGTACGGGTGAAGAGTTCTTGGGTACGCACGAACGCGTCGTGACGCAAAGCCCAGTAGGACGCCAGTTGTGCTGTCGTGTCGGAAGGTTGGATGATGAACCCACCGGGGGCGGTGACGCGCCGTGGACCGGTGAGTATGGACAGATCCCTGGCTTCGGTACGCATCGTCAACCACCCACATTCTGAAGAACACTGCATGCGCCACAGGCCGCACAGCCCGCCTTCTGGTCCGAACCTGCCATGCCGGCAGCCGTGAGTTCCTTGGCAACCCGCCGGGTGACGGCTTCGACCACGTCCGCCCGCGGAGCCTGCGCGAAGTCCACATCGACTGCAAGTGAACCCGGGTGTGGACGGAACGGCACCACAAAGGGATACACGCCCATCTCGATCAATTCGCGTGCGCCGTCGACCAGTTCGTCGGGATCTTCACCGAGCCCGATGAGGAGGTAGGTGGACACCTGATTACGGCCGAACACCCGCACCGCCTCGGCCCATGCGGCTCGGTACTCGCCGATGGACACCGTGGCCTTTCCCGGCATCCATTGTGCGCGAACCGCGTCGTCGAGGGACTCGATGTGGATGCCGATCGACTCCGCGCCGGCTTCACGCAGTTCCGTGAGCGTCGCCAGGTCGCCCGGAGGTTCACACTGCACCTGAATGGGTAGTTGTGGGACAACCGCTTTGACCGCACGCACACACCGCGCCAGGTGCTTGGCACCACGGTCTCCGGCCGCAGACGTACCGGTGGTCATCACCATCTGCTTCACCCCGTCCAGGCGCACCGCCGCTTCGGCGACCTCGGCGAGTTCAGCCGGCTTCTTCACGGCCACGGTGGCTCCCGCACGCAGCGATTCCTCGATGGTGCAGAAGCGACACCGCTGCGCCGGGTCGTAGCGGATGCAGGTCTGCATGACCGTGCTCGCCAGGACGTCCCGGCCATGCAGTTTGGCGATCTTCTCGTACTCCGTGCCCGAATCGGTGCGGAGGTCGTAGAACGCCGGTCGATCGATGGCCGACACATCCAGTCCCAGGTTTTCGGACGAACCATCCAGAAGGATTTGGTCACCCTCAAGGACGTACGGACTCAACGGGTTCCGCGGAATCGCTGCGTTGATCCCGTTGATGACGAGATGACCGTCGTCGCTGGGACCCGCTCCGGCCGAACGCCTGACCGGCAACGAACCCCGCACTCCGAGCAACGCAAGATCCACGCGGGCCGTCAACGCTGATTCCGGTCGAGCTCCGCTCCGCTCCGTCGGTGATCCTGGTCGAGCTCCGCTGCGCTCCGTCTCCGATTCAGGCATATCGGATTGCCCTCAGACCATGTAGGTGGAGTTGATGATGGCACCCTTACGGGCGTAATGAATCAACGCATCCTGCACATCAAGCGGATGAGCCGGAATCACACCCTCGATCAAATCCTCCTCACGACCACCATGAAGTGCCAACCCGAACCGACAGCAATACACCGTCCCACCCTCACCGATGAACGTCCCCAACGAATCATTGATGTTCTGCTCACCCGGAAAACCCGAATCACCCGTCGTCGGAAAACCACGCGTGGCCAGACAGTTGATCGAACCCGGGCCATAAAAATACAACGCCGACTCAAACCCCTTCCGCAACGCCCGCGTCGCCTGCAACACCGCCACAAAACTCACCGAGGACTCATGAGCAATCCCATGGACCAACGTGAAGTACGTTTCCCCGTTCTCGGCCTGATAATCCGGGAACAACTTCGTCCCCCCATAAATGTTGCTGCCCTTCGGCAACGACGGATGCGGGATCTCAGCCAAAGACTTCTTGATATTCTCGGCAATGGTCTGATCGATATCGGACATGGCGTCTCCTGGCTGGCGAAGATTGAGGCCGCCTCGGCGACATTGCCGATGGGCGAGAGCCGAACTCGGCTGCGTGTTCCAGTACAGAAGCCGCCTGTTTCCCGGTGGTTATCCAGGGAATAACACTGCGCTGCTCAAGCCTCACCGCCGTAACGCGGAGGTAATCCGGGCTGCGGCGCACCGTCTCGGGTGCCGCGCACCGGTTCGAATCGGTGCGCGAGACGTCAACGCGTGCGCGAGCCGCTCGCCACGCGGTCGATGTTCTCCATCTGAACAGGTGCGAGATGTTTGAGGCCCGCGTGTGCGAGCGCCGTGGCAAAGAGCCCGACCTCGTGGGGCGGGAGTTCGAGGGCAAGGGCCTGCCGGCCGCCGTGGATGGCGATGCCGGCCAGTATCGAGGCGAGGAGCTCGGCGCTCTGCTCGGGCGCGGGCAGAGCCCGCAACGTGTAGTAGGCACGAATGCGCATGGCGATCTGCCCCGAGATGCTCAGCACGAGCTCGTCGCGGATCTCCGCATTGGGCCCGGAGGTGACATCACCGAAGAGCAGCCCGAAGCCGGCAGGATGCTCTGACGCATAGCGGAAGAAGGCCACCATGTCAGCCTTGACCTGCTCCTCCATCGACAATCCCGAGGCGGACTCGTACGCCGCGAACAACCACTCGCGAAGTTTGTCGGCCTCACGGACCAGGCACGCCCGGTAGAGCTGCTCCTTGCTGCCGAAGTGGGAGTAGAGCGTCGGCTTGGTGGCATCGGCCTGCTGCGCGATGGCCTCCATGGAGGTTGCGTGATAGCCGTTGGCGTGGAACACATCTCGCGCTGCGTCGAGGAGTAGGTCATCGCTCGGACGGTTTCCGTTGCTGCGACGGGACGGCGCAGCACCCGATCGTTGCCGAACTTTGGCCATGGTCGCGATTTTACGTCACCGCCACGCCCTCCAGTCCTCAAGCTTCGCCCTTGGCACGACACCATTCATCAGCTAGAATCGGCTTTGTTTGACCGACGAGTAAAACTCTGTGGCGCCGCGAGAAAAAATTGCGTTGGACCATGCCGGAGTTCCTTACGCACGCACACGATCGGGAGTATCAAGGAACAATGCACCTCAAATTGAGCGACGACGAAGTTGCCTTCCGCGAGGAAATGCGGACCTTCTTCACCACCGAGATCCCCAAGGAGATCCGCGAGCGGACCGCCGCGGGCACGCTGAACTTCCCCGACGACATGATCACGGTTCAGCGGATCCTGAACGAGCACGGTCTGGCAGTGCCGAAGTGGCCTTCCGAATGGGGCGGCCGCGACTGGAGTCCCGTACAGAAACACATCTGGCAGAACGAGATGAACCTCGCCTCGGTGCCCGAACCCCTCGCGTTCAACACCGACATGGTCGGCCCGGTGATAGCCAACTTCGGCTCGCAGGAGATCAAGGAGCGTTTCCTCCCCGCCACAGCCAATCTCGACATCTGGTGGTGCCAGGGGTTCTCCGAGCCCGAGGCGGGATCTGACCTGGCATCGCTCAAGACCCGTGCGGTTCGCGACGGCGACCACTACGTGGTCAACGGTCAGAAGACGTGGACCACCATGGCCCAGTACGCCGACTGGATCTTCGCGCTGGTACGCACCAACCCCGATGCTCCGAAACGCCAGGCGGGGATCAGCTTCCTGCTCATCGACATGAAGACCGAGGGCATCACCGTCAGGCCGATCCAATTGGTCGACGGCGGCTTCGAGGTGAACGAGGTCTTCTTCGAGAACGTCCGGGTGCCGGTGGAGAACCTGGTCGGCGAAGAGAACGCGGGCTGGGGATACGCGAAGTTCCTGCTCGGCAACGAGCGAACAGGTGTCACCCGGGTGGGCATCACCAAGAACCGCCTCGCGCTGGCCAAGGAGCTGGCCGCGAAGACACCCGTCGGCGACGGCACCCTGTTGGAGGATCCCCTGTTCGCCGCGCGCCTGGCCGAACTCGAAAACGAGTTGCTCGCACTGGAATTGACGCAGTTGCGGGTAGTGGCATCGTCGGCAGACGGCAAGCCCGATCCAGTCTCCTCGGTCTTGAAGCTCCGCGGTAGCGAGCTGCAACAGGCGTCCACCGAGATCCTGGCCGACCTCGCGGGAGTCGACTCACTGGCTGTGGACGCGGCGGACATCGGCTCCCCGCACTGGGCGCAAGAAACCGTTCCGACGTACCTCAACCACCGCAAGGTCTCGATCTACAGCGGCTCGTCCGAGGTCCAGCGAACCATCATCGCGTCCTCCATCCTCGGCCTCTGACCACGATCCCCATCTACGGACTTCATCCCTGATGCCGACGTCGAGCGCTCGCGGCACCAACTAACGAAGGACTGCCTTCACCATGGATTTTGAACTCAACGAGGAACAGACGATGCTGCGCGACACCGCGCATGACGTCCTGACCAAGTTCTACGACATCGAGAAGCTGCGCGAGGTCACCGCCACCGACCTCGGCTGGAGCCGGGACGTGTGGAAGTCGTTGGCGGAGATCGGCATTCTCGGTCTCCCGTTCAGCGAGGACGACGGGGGCATGGGCGCCGGACCCGAAGAGGTTGCGGCCGTACTCGGCGAGATCGGTCGCAGTCTTGCACCAGAGCCCGTGCTCGACGCGGTGTACGTGCCCGGCGGACTCATCGCCGAGACCGGCAGCGCGGAACAACGTGCCCAGTACCTGCCACAACTCGCCTCCGGTGAACTCCTCGCGGCATTCGCGCACACCGAACCGGGCGACCGGTGGCCGAGCGCGGCTGTCAGTACCACCGCCACGGCATCGGGAGACGGGTACGTCCTCACCGGCCGTAAAAACCCTGTGTTGCACGGCGATTGCGCCGACGTCCTGGTGGTGACCGCCCGCATCGACGCCCAGGGCCAAGGGCAGGGCGAGATCGGCCTGTTCCTGGTGGACGCCACCGCGACCGGCGTATCTCGCACTCCGTTCCGTACGCACGACATGCGGCGTGGTGCCCAGGTGGAACTACAGGAGGCTCCCGCCACCCGACTGGCCGAGGGTGATGTGGCCGCGGCGCTGGTGCGTTCGGAAGTGGTCACGCAGGTCGCACTGTGCGCCGAGGCCGTCGGCGCCATGGAGGAATCGCTGCGGTTCACCACCGAATACCTCAAGCAGCGCAAGCAGTTCGGCGTACCACTGGCGAAGTTCCAGACCCTGACCCAGCGTGCCGCCGACATGTACGTACTCCTCGAGCAGGCTCGCAGCATGGGTCTCTACGCCACGGTCACCCTGGCCGACGGCGACGTCAACCCGATCGTCGCGTCGCGGGCTAAACTGCAGATCTGCCGTTCCGCCCGCAAGATCGGGCAGGAGGCCATCCAGATGCACGGCGGTATCGGCATCACCGCCGAGTACCCGGTCGGGCACTACGTGAGCCGGCTGCTCGCCATCGAGCACACCCTCGGCGGTGCGTCCGAACATCTCCGAACACTGTCGAATCAGATCGCGGACTATGACAAGATCCTGATCGGATAGTGACAACGTTCATTGACAGGAGTTCCATGGCTGCCCCACTGCTCGAAGCGTCCACTCACATCAAGGCCACACCTGAGCAGGTGTGGAAAGTGGTGTCCGACCTGAAGCGGATGGGCGAGTGGAGCCCGCAATGCCGCAAGGTCGTGGTCCGCGGGGGCGGCCCCGTCACTCTCGGCACCAAGACTGTCAACGTGAACAAACGCGGTCTGCTGGTCTGGCCGACCACCGCAAAGGTGGTCCGGTTCGAACCGAACAAGGAGATCGCGTACAAGATCAACGAGAACAACAGCGTGTGGAGCTTCACCATCACCCCCACCGAGGACGGCGTGGAGCTCACCGAACGTCGTGAGGCACCCAACGGCACCACCAAGGTGTCGTCGACGCTGATCAACCTGGCATTCGGCGGCGAGAAGTCGTTCGACGCCGAGCTCACCGACGGGATGCAGCAGACGCTGGGCAAGATCAAGGCGTCGGTGCGCTAGCGCACTACAGTTTCTTCAGCAGTGCGGGCAGGTCCGCGATCGAGTCGATGACGTGATCGGGGACCTGCCCGAACTCGTCTTTGACCAGGGCGTCGAGTTGTTCGGGCAGGAATTTGCCGGTCCGAACCAACACGCCGGTGATCGCGGTCTTCTGGGCGCCCAGCACATCGCTGTACATGTCGTCGCCCACCATCACCACCCCGCCCGGATCACCGACGCCGAGCATCTCCACGGCCGAACGAAAGCCCAGCGGTGACGGTTTGCCGATCGCGCGGATCTTCTTTCCGGTGGCCTTCTGGAGGCCTTCGAGGTACACCCCGGTGTCGATCTTCGGTCCGCTGCTGGTCGACCACGTGAGCGACCGGTGCATGGCGATGGTCGGTACGCCTTCGATCATCCAGCCCAGGGCTCTCGACATCAGCTCGTGGGTGCACGACGGGCCCGCGCCCCCGAAGACCACCACTTCGGGGTCGTCGTCGACGAGGTTCACCCCTGCCATGTCCTCGTTGACCGCGCCCTCGTTGAACACCACAACCCGCTTACCGGGGTGTTTGGTGCGCAGGTACTCGGCCGTCAACACGGCGGCAGTCACGATCTCGTCGTCGCGCACCTTGAATCCCACGTCGGTGAGCGCCTCGGCGATCTGCGCTCGCGACTTGGATGTGGTATTGGTCAAGAACATTCGAGGCAGACCGGTATCGGCGATCTCCTCGAGGGCTTCGACGGCGCCGGGCAGGGCTTTCCACGAGGTGACGAGCACCCCGTCGATGTCGAGCAGCAACCCTTCGGCCATACCTGAGAAACCTAGTCCTGCCTACGGTCGATCGCACGCGGGAGCCGGCAGGTCCGACAATTCTCACAGCGCGGCCCGATCATGCCGAACTCGACTTTTCTGGCGGTCGTGGTGGTCCTTCCGGCATGCTTGGCACCATGGCCGACCAGCTCTCGACGCAGTACTCGACCCTGTCCAAACGTGTGACCGGCCTGATGTCGCGCGCTCACTCCGACCTCGCCGACCTCGTGTCGTTGCCGTCTGTGCACATCGACCCCGACAAACGGGATGACTGCCGGGCCAGCGCTGCCTGGGTTCGCGGAGCGTTCGCCGACGCCGGGATCGAGACTCAGGTGTACGACACCGTCGACGGCAGTCAGGCAGTGATCGGTCATCGCCCCGGCCCGCCGGGATCGCCGACCGTCTTGCTGTATTCACACCACGACGTGCAGCCGGCCGGCCCCGAAGATCTCTGGAACTCGCCGCCGTTTGCACTCACCACTCGCGACGGTCGCTGGTTCGGGCGAGGTGCGGCGGACTGCAAGGGCAACGTCGTCGCCATCCTCACCGCGCTGCGCTCATTTGCGGCGCTGCCGGCGTTGGGGATTCGAGTGGTGATCGAGGGCTCGGAAGAAGCCGGCGGCGAGGGTCTGGATCAACTCGCCCGCAGGCAGCCAGACCTCTTCGATGCGGACATGATCCTGATCTGCGACACCGGAAACGTGGCCCCGGGTGTACCCACGCTCACCACCAGCCTGCGTGGGGTCGCGGGCGTGAAGGTCTCGGTCGAGACCCTCGCATCGGAAGTGCATGCGGGACAGTTCGGCGGCGCGGCCCCCGACGCGCTTGCCGCACTCATCGCCGGGTTGGCGACCCTGCGAGATGCGGACGGCAACACCACGATCGACGGGCTGCCCGCCAGTCAATCCTGGCCCGGCGCAACCTACGATCCTCTGCAGTTCCGCTCCGACTCCACAACGCTCGATGGTGTGGACATCCTCGGCTCGGGCACCCCTGCAGAGATGGTGTGGGCGCGGCCGGCGGTGACGGTGATCGGTTTGGACGCACCGAACACCGACGACTGCGTGGCCGCCATCAATCCCCGCGCCTCGGCGATGCTCAACCTGCGTGTGCCACCCGGCGTGAATCCCGGTGTGGCCGCGTTGGCACTGGAAGGTCATCTGCACAAACACATTCCGTGGCACGCCAAGGTGCAGGTCGACACCGTGATGACCGGGGCGCCGTTCGCTGCCGACACCTCGGGCCCTGGGTACAAGGCGCTCACCGAGGCGATGGGCAAGGCATACCGGGCCGAGGTGGTCCATTCCGGTCAGGGTGGATCGATACCCCTGTGTACGGTGCTCTCGGAAATCTGCCCCAGAGCCGAGATTGCACTACTCGGCGTCGAGGAACCGAATTGCCGGATCCATGCGCCCAACGAGAGTGTGGATCCCGACGAGATCTCGAAAACCGCACTGTCCCTTGCCCTGTTCCTCGCCACGTACACGGTGGACGCCTGATGCGCACAGTCGAGGAACACCAGGCCATCGTCGCAGCCTTGTTCGCCGAGCCCCGGCCTGTCACCGTGCCTGCCGCAGCCGCCCTCGGCAGGGTGCTCGCCGACGATGTCGTCGCCGGGGTCACACTGCCCGGCTTCGACAACTCGGCGATGGACGGCTACGCCGTCATCGCCTCGGACATCGCGCACGCGACGGAGACCGATCCCGTCATCCTGCCTGTCGCAGAAGACATCCCGGCAGGCCGAACCGATCAGCTCACCCTCTCTCCTGGCACGGCCCACCGCATCATGACCGGAGCACCCGTGCCGGCCGGAGCGGACGCGGTGATCCAGGTGGAGCTCACCGACGGCGGCGTTTCCGAGGTGAGGATCAACGCGCCGGTCCCGGCCGGAGCCGCCATCCGCGCCGCCGGTTCCGATATCGGTGCAGGGACCCGTGCCCTCTCGTCCGGGCGCGTTCTGCACGCACCGCAGTTGGGGTTGCTGGCCGCGCTCGGTATCGCCGAGGTCGCCGTGTTCGCGCCGCTGCGGGTGCTGGTCCTGTCGACCGGAAGTGAGCTGGTGCCCGCGGGGACGCCGCTGCAATACGGACAGATCTACGAGTCCAACGGCGCGATGCTGACTGCCGCGGCCATCGAGGCCGGGGCGATCTCCGAACAGGTGCATTTCGTGCCCGATGCCGTCGACCAGTTCCGGGCACGACTCGACGAGTACGTCGACGGCGCGGACGGTACCGCCGTCGACCTCATCATCACCTCCGGCGGCGTCAGCGCCGGCGCGTACGAGGTTGTCAAGGATGCGCTGGTCGGTCACGGGGTGGAGTTCGCCAAGGTGGCCATGCAGCCAGGCATGCCGCAGGGTTGCGGCACCTATACGAGTTCGGGGGGCACTGCTGTCCCGATCATCACCCTGCCCGGCAATCCGGTGAGCGCTCAGGTGTCCTTCGAGGTGTTCGTCCGGCCGGCCCTGCGCGCAGCCATGGGCCTGCCCGCCTCACGGCGCACCACCACCGCGTCGGTCACCGAACCGATCACCTCCCCGAGAGGCAAACGCCAGTTCCGCAGGGGTGAACTCACGATCGCCGACGGTGTCGCCTCGGTGCGACCCATCGGGCCACCGGGTTCACATCACCTGGCATTCATGGCATCGGCAAACGCGTTGCTCGACATCGCGGCGGACACCGACAGGGTCGAGACCGGCGCCGACGTCGAAGTGCTGATCCTGGAGGACAGCTCACCGATGAGCACCTGCGACAATGGCGGCCATGGCCAGACGACCCAGACCTACTGAACCCGAGAGTGTGACCCGCCTGGCACATTTTGCCGACCTCGTGCGGGAAACCGTGCCACCGATCCACCGGGCCGGTGTGCCGTTCGTGGCGGCGGGCGCCGCCGTGGCCCTCGTCGGCCGACGCCACGGCTGGATCCGGACACCGGCAACCGCAGCCACACTCGCCACCGCCGCGTTCTTCCGTCACCCGAGCCGGGTGCCCCCGAACGCTGCCGGAGCTGTGGTCGCACCGGCCGACGGGCAGGTCGCGTTGGTGGACCATGCCGCGCCACCGCACGAGCTCGGGCTGGGCGACACTCCCCGACCACGCGTGTCGATCTTCCTCTCGATCTTCGACGTACACGTGCAACGGATCCCGATCGCCGGCACGGTCGAGTCGGTCGAATACCGGCCGGGCAAGTTCGTCAGCGCCGACCTCCCCGATGCAAGCGCCGAGAACGAGCGCAACTCCATGCTGATCCGCACCGCCGACGGCGCCGAGTTGGTGGTGGTGCAGATCGCCGGGCTCATCGCCAGGCGCATCGTGTGTGAGGCCCGCCCCGACGACCCGGTGTCGCTCGGCGACACCTACGGCTTGATCCGGTTCGGATCTCGTGTGGACGTCTACCTGCCCGATGGCACCCGACCGCTCGTCGCCGTGGGCCAACGCGCCGTCGGCGCGGAGACCGTGTTGGCGCAGCTGGGATGAAAGAGTCCGTTCGCAAGGAACCCTTCCGAAAGGACCCGGGTCGCAAGGACGCGGGCCGACGTTCCGGCAGCCGGGTGGTACCCGCAGGTAGTCCGAGGCGGCGCCGCCGCCCCAGCCGCGCGGGAACGCTGAACACCGGCAAGCTCCTCGTTCCGTCTGCGCTCACCGTCCTTGCCATCTGCGCCGGCCTATCGGCCACCAAGTTCGCTCTCGATGGCCGAATCCACCTGTGCGTTGCCATGATCGCAGCTGCGGCACTCCTCGACGGCCTCGACGGCCGGGTGGCCCGCTTGCTGGGGGCGACTACGCGTATCGGCGCCGAACTGGATTCTCTCGCCGACGCCATCAACTTCGGGGTGGCCCCCGCGCTGACCCTCTACGTCCTCCTGCTCGAGGGCAACGACGTGGGATGGCTGCTGTCGCTGATCTATTGCTGCGCAATCGTTTTGAGGTTGGCGCGGTTCAACACCCTGATCGACGAAGACGACACACCGCAGTACACCAAGGACTTCTTCGTGGGTGTGCCCGCTCCCGCCGCCGCTCTCATCGCGATGTTGCCCATCGCCCTCGAAGAGCAATTCGGAATGGGATGGTGGACCTCGGATGCCACCGTCGGCACATGGATGACCATCACTGCACTGCTGGCCGTCAGTCGCCTGCCGACCGCATCACTCAAGTCGTACGCGGTGCCGCCGAATGCGTTGGTGCTGGTGCTCATCGGGGTGGCCCTGTTCGCCGCCGCGTTGCTGACCTACCCGTATCTGCTCATGGTGGTGGCGATCGGTCTCTACCTGCTGCACATTCCGTTTGCCTGGCGCACCAAGCGATGGGTGGCCAGCCGACCGGAGACCTGGGACTTCCACCCTCGGGAACGCCGGGCCGAACGACGCGCCATCCGGCAAGTGCGGCGCGGCAGGCCGACCAAATCGTCGGCCCGTCTGGGCCTGCGCCGCCCCGGCGACCAGTAACGGGTAGCGAGCACCAGCCCGCGCCGAACGCCGCAGACGGTAGTTTTGCCCTGTGACTCCCACATCTGCCGCGTCTCCGCAATTGACGCTGACCGCCCGGCTCAACCTCTCGGCGGCCGAGGCGCGCCGCGGCATCGTCAGGGTGCATCCGGAGGTTCTGGCCGCGTTGGCCCTGCGCGAGTGGGATGGAGTGGCCGTGATCGGCTCGCGTACCACCGGCGCGGTGATCGCAGCCACCGATGCGTCCGCTCCCACCGGCATCGCGCTGCTCGACGAGCTGACGCTGTCCAACGCGGGCCTGAAGTCCGACGCCCCGGTGGTGTTGTCCCCCGTGGTGGTGCACGGCGCCACCCGCGTGATGGTGCGCGGTTCGCGGCTGACCGCCGATTCGGTGGACGAGACCACCCTGCGGCGTGCACTCCTCGGAAAGGTGGTGTCGGCCGGGGATGTGGTGTCGCTCTTGCCGCGCGACCTCGGACCCGATTTCGCGACGTCCGACGCCACTCGTTCGCTGGCGAGGTCGGTGGGCATCACCTGGACCAACGAACTGCTCACCGTGGTGGACGCCGACCCATCCGGCCCGGTGAGCGTGCAACCGAACACCGCGGTGCTGTGGGCGGACAAGAGCGTCGGACTGCCGACCACCGCCGAGGCGGCCACCAGTGCATCCACCCGGCACACACCGGCCAAGGCGACCGTCAGCACTGCTCCCCCGGCTCGAACCGTCGACGAACTCGTCGGCGTCGACGCCCAGGTGGACAAGCTGACCGAATGGCTCGGCCTCGCCCTCGACAACCCGGAACTGCTCACCGCCCTCGGCGCGCAAGCCCGACTCGGTGTGGTGCTCACCGGCCCACCCGGGGTGGGTAAGGCAACCGTCGCCCGGGCCGTGTGCGCCGGCCGAGCGCTCGTGTACCTCGACGGCCCGGTCACCGGCGCGCTCGAGGCATCCGGGCGGCTCGCTGCTGTCAAAGATGCGGTGAGCCAACTGGTGTCGGCAGCGTCCGACACGGGCGCGGTGTTGCTCATCAGCGATGTCGAGGCGCTGCTGCCCGCCGAGGCAGACCCCGTCTCAGCGCTCATCCTCGACGCCTTACGCACGGCGATCACCGCCGACCGGGTGGCTCTGATCTGCACCAGTTCGGCGCCCGAAAACCTCGACCAACGGCTCCGCGATCCCGATCTCTGCGACCGCGAGCTGTCGATCGGATTGCCCGACAACAAGATCCGGCGAGGTCTCCTCGGCGCGCTCCTGGAGTCCGTGCCCATCGGAACCATCGACCTCGGCGCGATCAGCGCTCGCACACCGGGTTTCGTCGCCGCCGACCTTGCCGCGCTCACCCGCGAGGCCGCGCTGCGGGCAGCTGCCCGCAGCGCCCGCGACGGCGAGCCACCTACGCTCATCGAGGCCGATCTGCTGGGCGCACTGGAGGTGATCCGGCCGGTGTCCAGGTCGGCATCGCCCGAGGTCGCGGTCGGCAGCCTGACGCTGGACGAGGTCGGCGACATGGTGGAGACCAAACAGGCGCTCACCGAGGCCGTGCTCTGGCCGCTACAGCACCCCGACACCTTCACCCGGCTCGGCGTCGACCCACCCCGCGGTGTGCTGCTCTACGGTCCTCCCGGATGCGGCAAAACATTTGTGGTGCGCGCGCTCGCCGCGTCCGGACAACTGAGCGTGCACAGCGTCAAAGGTGCTGAGCTGATGGACAAATGGGTCGGTTCATCGGAGAAGGCAGTCCGCGACCTGTTCGACAGGGCACGCGAGTCGGCGCCATCGCTCATCTTCCTCGACGAGATCGACGCCCTGGCCCCACGCCGCGGTCAGTCGTCGGACTCAGGCGTCGGCGATCGGGTGGTCGCCGCGCTGCTCACCGAACTCGACGGTGTCGAACCCCTACGGGATGTGGTGGTCCTCGGCGCGACCAACCGTCCCGATCTCATTGATCCAGCGCTGCTGCGTCCCGGCCGTCTGGAGCGGCTCGTGTTCGTGCCACCGCCCGACGCCGATGCCCGCGCTGCGATCCTGCGGACGTCGAGCAAGTCGGTGCCACTGGCAGAAGACATCGACCTCGACGAGCTGGCCGCGGAGCTGGACGGATACTCGGCCGCCGACTGCGCCGCATTGCTCCGAGAGGCTGCTCTGGCCGCGATGCGGCGGAACATCGACGCAGCCATCGTCACCGCCGAGGACGTCGGAGTGGCGCAGGACAAGGTTCGGCCGTCCCTCGATCCGGCCCAGGTTGAGAACCTGCGTCAGTACGCCGAAAAGCGTGGAGCCTGAAACCTTTTTGCGACTCTCAGTGGGCCATCGACGGCGTCTTGGTCATCGACGTCGTAGATGCGGTGCGATGCCGACGCGCGGCCAAGGCTGTGCCGACGAGCACACCGAGCAACGGCAGCGCGACGAAGACCACCCCCCGCGACAGGGTGGTGCCATGGCCCGCGGTGTCCTGGAACACCAACTGCTGGGGAATGAGCCAGACCGCACCCGCGGCCCCAGCGCCTCCGGCCGTGCACCCCGCGATGAGCAGACCATCGCGTATTCGTGGGGTCACCACCGTGTTCGCCCGCTCGAGAAGGCCTTGCACCACCAGTCCTGCCAGCCCGAAGACGGCCCCGAAGATATAGGGCAGCCACCAGATCACGTCGGGTGTGTCCACCGACTGGTACTGGCCAGCGGCCTCCGCCGGAGCACGCTGGTGCCCGTTGTCGGTGACAAACCATGCGCCGGCCGCCACCACACCGGCGCACAAGCCGATCAGGCCGGACCAGTCCCACAACCGATACACCTCGACCTCAGGCTGATTTGACGCTTTCACCACCTCAGTATTGTCGAGGCATTCTTAATTCGCTGGCGAACACGACGGCGGAGCAAGGGGTGCACCGGCGCCGCGTGTCTCTTCTCGCGTGATTCCTCTGCAATTCGTGTCGATTTCCGGTTTTCTCGTTCGACGTAGGGATGAGAACAACTTCGGCACGGGCCGAGGCACCACCCATCACGGAGGTTTGTCATGCGCACATTGATCGTCACCGCATTCGTCTCGCTGGACGGTGTCATGGAAGGACCGGGCGGCGAGCCCGGGTATCGCAATTCGGGGTGGACCTTCAAAGATGTCGAGTTCGACGAAGCTGCCTACGAGATCAAGGGGCGCGAGCAGGAGGAGACCACAGCACTACTGCTGGGCCGCACGTCGTACGAGGCGTTCGCTCCGATCTGGCCGACCATGGACGAGTTCGCCGAGTACAACGCGATGCCCCGATACGTCGTCTCCACAACACTGCAGAAAGACGACCCACGTTGGCCGGCCACGATCCTGCGGTCGGTTGACGATGTGGCGGCACTCAAAGAGACCGAAGGTGGCCCGATCGCCGTGCACGGCAGTGCAACCCTCGGGCGCAGCCTTGCCGACGCGGGTCTTGTAGATCGCTACCACCTTCTGGTGTTCCCACTCCTTCTCGGAGCCGGCAAGCGCCTGTTCAGTGAGTCGGACAAAGACACCACCAAGCTCAACCTGGTCGAGCACGAGGTGTACGGCAACGGCATCCAGAAGCAGGTCTTCGATGTGGTGCGGTAGGTCGATCCGATAACGGTTGTAGCGCAACGCTGTTCGTAGCTGCGAGAGTTCGCCGCGGTGTAGCGCAATCAAACGCAGGGCTTGTGTTCGTTTGCAGGTGTTGCAGCACCTGCAGACGAACACAAAGTCTGGATTAATCCAGACTAGTCAAATTCGAACACATGTTCGACAATGTCCGGTTCTGTTGGTAGACTTGATGAAAGGGGTTCGAGGGCTGGGGGGCTTGTCGATGAGTGATTCGGTGACGGTGGATCCACCGCCAATGCCGGTGTTGGTGGGGTTGTATCGCGATCTTGATGCGGTGCTGCAGCGGATTGCTGGTGCGTCAGCAGCTGATGTTGATGATGTGCAGGTTGCTGAGTTGGTGCGGGTGAACGAGAGAGTGGTTCGGGCACTGTCGTTTCAGGGCCTCAAGCGGTTGCAGGAGGTGAATGATCGAGGCCTGTTCCGTAAGGCTGGTCATTCGACGTTGCACCGGTTTGTGATGAGTGAACTGCGGGTGTCTCGTGGAGATGCGTCCTCACGGTTGAAAGCGCTCGATGCTGCTGGTGTGTTGTTGTCGATGCAGGGTGAGGCGCTGCCCCCGAAATGTCCAGCCGCTGCGGAAGCGTTGGCCGAGGGTGCGATTGGGTTGGCGCACATGGATGTGATGCTCAAAGTCCGCGACAAGATTCCGCACAAATCAGCACCGGAAGTCTATGACGTGGTCGATGCGTGGTTGACCGACAACGCCCGCACCCTGGGCCCCAACGAACTTGAGGTGTGTGGACGGGAAGTGTTGGCCCGGGTCGATCCGGACGGATCACTCACCGATGACGCCGACCGCAAACGCAACCGGGGCCTATCTGACGGTGCGCAAGGGTTGGACATGATGGCCAAAATCAGTGGCAATCTCGACCCGGCAACGTTGGCGCTATTTCGCACTGTCATGGATGTATGGGCCGCACCGGGTATGAACAATCCCGACGACCCCAACTCACCGTCTGGCGCGGTCGACGACCCCGCCCACGATGCGGCCATCATCGAAGCTGCTGCAGGGCGCGATACCCGCAGCAGGGCTCAGCGCCAGCACGATGCTTTCAAAGCAATCCTGAAGACCATTCTCGAGTACAAACTGTTGGGAGCCTCGCATCGTGGCCTGCCAGTGCAGGTGATCATCACGATGACCAAACAACAACTCGACGAGGCCGCAGGTATCGCCCACACCGCCTCCGGCGTCGATGTACCCGTGAAGGATGCGATGGAACTGGCCGCACGCTCGGACAAATCACTCGCGGTGTTCGCCAACCACTCCGCCGACGTCCTCTACTTCGCACGCGCCAAACGCACCGCCCAGCAAGGCCAACGGATGGCCTTGTTCGCCAAAGACCGAGGCTGCACCAGCCCCGGCTGCCGTAACCCGATCTCCTGGACCGAAATCCATCACACCACCGCCTGGGCCGACGGCGGACACACCGACATCGACGAACTCGCGCCCGCGTGTCCGCCTCACCACAAGATGATCGGACCCGGCCAGGATCAATGGCAAACCATCATGCTCACCGACGGACCCGACGCCGGCCGAGTCGCATGGATCCCACCCACATACATCGACCCCGAACAACAACCACGCATCAACCGGGCCCACCACACCGACCACACCATTGAAGCGGTATGGCAGAACATCATCGCCGAACGACAACAAGCACTCGACGAACGCGAACAACGCATGCAGCTGCAACAGCGAAGTGCTCCACCGATTGTGGGTTCCGAATCAGACGACGATGCAACGCATCTCGAATAAGAACCTCGACGAGAGCGATCCGGCCGCACACCTATCTCAGCAAATATGTTGCACTGCAACCCGCATCGCCGTCACGATGCTCGGAATCATTGCGGGATCGCCGGCATCGGCGATGACCCGTGCAGCGGTCGGACCGCTTGCCGCGACTACCGACACTTGGCAGAGCTGCGGTGAGGTGTTCGCCGACCTCACCCCGGCAAGGTCGGTCAGGAGGCGTGAGGAGATGCTGTCAAGCTTGGCCCGTAGATCCGACAGCGGCGGGTTCGGGATGGACAACTGCGCTTGGTCCGAGAGCGTCCATGTGGCGAAATACGCGTATTGAACACCGGTCGCCGCCTGTACCTGATCGGTGAAGAACGCAGCCACCCGCGCTCGATCCAGCCCGTGAGCGGCCGCCGAGTCCGACGCGGTCTGGACGACCGTGGCCGCACGAACAGGGTCGTTGATCGGGCTGCCGGAGTGCCACTTCGACTGGGCGACCTCATGGGCCACGATCAATCGGTCACCAATAGTGTTGACCAGCTGGACGACTCGATCATGGCCTACCGGCGTCGCATGGGCTGTCGGGCCCGCCAACACCGCACCGACTGCGGCCAGCGACATCACCAGGAACGACGCAACAATTCGTACTGCCCGCATTCTTCCTCCGACCCGTCCAGCCCCATTCCATGCGACCGTACGCGCCGAGACCGAGCCCAGCGTTGCGAATTGCCGCACGCCGATCCTTCAGCCTTCGGCCCATTTACTGCGCTCGGCGGGCGCCGGGGCGCGCGACGACCGATGAGCAGTGTCAGCGTTGCGAGACGAGATAAGTGATGGACGTCGGGCCGCTCGGTGAGCCGGCCGTGGTCCCGATCACCACCGTGTAGCGCTTGCCGTCTTTGTCGGCTCCATACCCGGCGACGGTCTGGCCACCTTCTTGCCGACGGAACTCCTCGGTGAACCCCGCGTCGGTGAGGACCTTGCCTGCGTTGTCGAAGGGATTCCCCGCGTCGGGCTTACCGGCGACGGTGAGGTTCCAGCCCTCCTGCGCGGTCCCGCCCGCGGCGAGTACCGAACCCTCGATCAGCGGTACCTGATCCGGGAAATCTTGCGGCAGATTCACTGACCCGACCGTCGTGGATTCAGCCTCCTCGCTGTCTCCGCCACACGCTCCCAACACCAGCGCAAGACCCGTGATCATCAGCACCAAAACCACTCGCACCCGACTCATGCGAACAGAGTAGGGGGTGGGGTCCGGTTGTGCCCGATCGGCCGCGATCTTGTCAGGAACACCAACTTGTCCGTTTTGCGGTGACCAGCGGCGAGAGGCGACCTCGGTGGCCGCCTCATCCCCGAATACGGCACCTAGCAGCAGCAACGGTAGACTGGGTGACAACAAACCGGAGCTAATCCGTCTTCGGTGAACGGTCGCAGGCATTGTTCGGTGTGCCTGTCCCCGTTGTCACGACCCACCCGACACCCCGCCCATTCGATCGACGGAGTGCCTCTTGATCGCAGTCTTGGCCGCCCTGGCCATCACGGCTGTGCTGGCCCCTGCGATCATCACCGCCCTGGGCAGGCGCGGCTTCTACCTCCTC
This sequence comes from Williamsia sp. R60, assembly GCF_054063855.1. Taxonomy (NCBI): domain Bacteria; kingdom Bacillati; phylum Actinomycetota; class Actinomycetes; order Mycobacteriales; family Nocardiaceae; genus Williamsia; species Williamsia sp. R60. The sequence continues at coordinate 349,034 of NZ_JBSSGR010000002.1, read as the reverse complement.
GCGCTCGCCCCGCTGGGTGGCCTGGTGTGGGTGGTGCTCAACTGGCCCGACGACGAGCACGGCGTCCGGACGGAATCCTTCAGCTGGGTCCCTGCCCTGCAGATGAACATCGACTTCCGCTTCGACACGCTCGCGGCCGTCATGTCTGTTCTGGTGCTCGGGGTCGGAGCCCTGGTGCTCTGTTACTGCGCCGAGTACTTCAGTGAGGTGCGACGTCGGGTCGCCGGCTTCGCGGCCGAAATGGTGGCGTTCGCCGGCGCGATGTTCGGGCTGGTCATCAGCGACAACATGCTCGTGCTTTACATCTTCTGGGAACTGACCACGGTGCTGTCGTTCCTGCTGGTCGGTTTCTACGCCGTCCGCGCGACGAGCCGCCGGGCCGCCACCCAGGCCCTGCTCGTGACCACGGCCGGTGGACTGGCGATGCTGGTCGGCATCGTGATGCTGGGCGAAAAAGCCGGCTCCTACCTGTTGTCGGACATCGTGGCCGACCCCCCGGTCGGGTGGACGGTCACCGTGGCCATCGTCCTGATCCTGATCGGTGCGCTCAGCAAGTCGGCGATCTTCCCATTCCACTTCTGGCTTCCCGGTGCCATGGCGGCCCCCACCCCGGTCAGCGCCTATCTGCATGCCGCAGCCATGGTCAAGGCCGGAATCTTCTTGGTCGCCAGGCTCGCCCCGGGCTTCTCCGACCTCGTGTCGTGGGACGTCCTGGTGGTCGGGCTCGGCTGCGCCACCATGGTCCTCGGCGGATTCCGGTCGCTGCGCGAATACGACCTCAAGTTGGTGCTCGCCTTCGGAACGGTCTCGCAGCTGGGGTTCCTGATGGTGCTGGTCGGCATCGGCGACGAGGATGTCGCGATGGCGGCGATGGCGATGTTGGTGGCCCATGCGCTGTTCAAAGCGTCGCTGTTCATGGTGGTCGGCATCATCGATCACTCCACCGGTACCCGCGACCTGCGCAAACTCGCCAGACTCGGTCACAGCACCCCTGTGTTGGCGGGCATCGCAGCACTCGCGGCGGCCAGCATGGCGGGCCTCCCCCTCACCCTGGGATTTGTCGGCAAGGAGACCGCCTTCGCCGAGATCTGGGACACGGGCGCCCTGAACGAGTGGCAGGGGCCGGTGGTGGTCCTGGTGCTGGTACTCGGATCCACTCTGACCGTCGCCTACTCGCTGCGATTCCTGTGGGGCGCCTTCGGCCGCAAACGCAAGGCCGAGCCCAGCCCAGCAGTGGCGCGCATGCATCGTCCGAGCGCCGCGTTCCAGGCGCCGGCGGCGATACTCGCGCTCGCCGGGGTGGTCTCCGGTCCACTCGCCGGACTCATCGGCAAGCGCGTGGAGCCCTACGCCGAAACGGTGCCCAGCTACGACGAAGGCATAGCCCACCTCTCGCTGTGGCATGGCTTCAATCTCGCCCTCGGTTTCACGGCCATCGCAGTGGTCGCAGGAACCGCACTGTTCCTCCTGGTGCGCGAACTCGGCCGGCTGGGTTTTGTGCGTCCCGCGCTCGGTAACGCCGACAGGATCTACGACGCGGTGCTGCGCGGCGCGGACACCATCTCGATCAACCTCACCCGCAACACCCAGCGGGGGTCGTTGCCACTCACCCAGGGTGTCATCGTGATCACTCTGGTGCTCCTACCCACGATCGTCCTCTTCCTCGGGCAGCGGAACAGGCTGGAGATCAACGGCTTCGAGTCTCCCGTGCAGTTCGTGATCGGCGGGATCATGGTGGCCGCGGCGATAGCCGCCACTGTCCTGCGCAACCGGCTCGCCGCAGTCCTCGTCGTCGGGGTCACCGGCTACAGCTGCGGCGTGCTGTTCGCCTTGCACGGCGCGCCCGATCTCGCGCTCACCCAGTTCTTGGTGGAGACACTGACACTGGTCATCTTCGTATTGGTCCTGCGAAAACTCCCCGCCGAGGCGGAGAACCGCCATGCCACCGGGTTCAAGCCGTTGCGGGCCTTGCTCGGCCTGGCGTTTGGCGCACTGCTCGTGATGGTCGGTCTGTTCGCGGCCGCCGCCCGCAACACAATTCCGATGTCCACCGAGATCCCCTACGCCGCATACAAATATGGCAACGGCTCCAACGCGGTCAACGTGCTGCTCGTGGACATCCGCGCATGGGACACCCTCGGTGAGGTGTCGGTCCTGATGGTTGCCGCAACCGGTGTCGCGTCGATGGTGTTCCGCCACCGCCGGTTCGGTGCGGCGCCGCGTGTGGCCGACGCGACCAGGGCACGCACTCCCCGACCTGAAACCGAGGGCGAGCAGCTGTTCGGGGAACGCACCACGTGGTTGCGCGGCAGCGACTTCCGCGACCCGCGCCATCGGTCGATGGTGCTCGAGGCCACCACACGGTTGCTGTTCCCGACGATGATCGTGTTGTCGCTCTACTTCTTCTACGCCGGTCACAACGCGCCGGGCGGTGGGTTCGCAGGTGGATTGACGATGGGCCTGGCCCTGGTCCTGCGTTACCTCGCCGGCGGCCGGTACGAGCTCGGCGAGGCGCTGCCGATCGACGCGGGGCGCATCCTCGGGGTCGGCCTCGGCCTGTCCGCCGGTACCGCTGCCGCGTCGGTTCTGCTCGGCGCACCCGCACTGTCGTCGGCGACGTTCGAGTTCACGCTGCCGATCTTCGGCGACGTCAAGCTGGTCACGGCCCTGTTCTTCGACCTGGGTGTCTACCTCATCGTGGTGGGACTGGTGCTCGACGTACTGCGCAGTCTCGGGGCCCGGCTCGACGAGGACAATCCACGGGTGCGCCGCGGCGCCGACCAGTCCGAGCCCGAGGAGGTGGCGGCACGATGACCATCAACCTCGGCCTGATGATCGTGGTCGCCCTGATGGCCGCCTGCGGCGTCTACCTGTTGCTCGAACGCAGTCTCATCCGCATGCTGCTCGGACTGCTGCTCTTGGGCAACGCGATCAACCTGATGATCGTCACCGTCTCAGGAGCCATGGGCAATCCTCCGATCATCGGCCGCACGTCAGAGGGCCGCACCGGAGACGCCGATCCGCTGGCGCAGGGCATGGTGCTCACGGCCATCGTCATCACGATGGGCATCGCTGCCTTCGTCCTGTCGTTGGCCTACCGCTCCTTCATGATCAACACCGATGACGAGGTGGACGACGATCCCGAAGACCTCAAGGTGAAGTCACAATCGAGCGCCACCGCACCCGACCGCGATCGCAGCGACGACCCGATCACCGGGCTCGACACGTTCCGGGGCGACCTGTTCGACGACGACGGCAACCCGCTCACTGACGAGCAACTGCGCGCCCGTGCCGAGTTGCATCAGACCGACCTGCTGCCCAGCGCCGACGACAGTGATGACTTCGAGCCGACCGACCGTGACGGTGATGGCCGATGACCTTGTCGCACGAGTGGTTCTCGACGCTCATCGTCGCGCCCGTCCTCGCCCCGATGATGGGCGCGGTGCTGACCCTGATCATGGGGCGGTATCCCCGATTCCAGCGTGTGGTCACGGTCGCCGCGATCACGGTCGCGTTTGTCGCCTCATGCCTTTTGCTCTATCTGACGAACCGCGACGGTACGTACGCGTTGCACGTCGGCGGTTGGGATTCCAAGGGCGGTGACCTCGGTCCTCTGGGCATCACGCTTGTGGCTGACCAGCTCTCGGCGCTGATGCTGGTGGTGTCCACCGCGGTGCTGCTCTGCGTCATGCTCTACGCCGTCGGCCAGGGTATCCGCGACGGCACCACCGAACAGCCGGTGTCGATCTTCTTGCCGACCTATCTGCTGCTGTGCACCGGCGTCTGCAACGCCTTCCTCGCGGGCGACCTGTTCAACCTGTACGTCTCGTTCGAGGTGCTGCTCGCCGCGAGCTTTGTGCTGCTCACCCTCGGTGCCAGCGCGGACCGGGTGCGCGCCGGCGTCTCGTACGTGATGGTCTCGATGGTGTCGTCACTGATCTTCTTGGCAGGCATCGCGTTTGCGTATGCGGCCACCGGCACACTGAATCTCGCGGAGATGGCGGTCCGGCTCGAGGATGTTCCCGACGGGACCAAAGGTGCGCTCTACGCGGTGCTGCTGGTGGCGTTCGGCATCAAGGCCGCGGTCTTCCCGCTGTCGACCTGGCTGCCCGACTCCTACCCCACAGCTCCCGCCCCGGTCACCGCGGTGTTTGCCGGCCTGCTCACCAAAGTCGGTGTGTACGCGATCATCCGCGCACACACCCTGCTGTTCCCCGGCGGCGCAATGGACCGGGTGCTGTTGGTGGCCGGACTTCTCACGATGTTGGTGGGCATCTTCGGCGCCATCGCGCAGTCCGACATCAAACGTCTTTTGTCGTTCACGCTGGTCAGCCACATCGGGTACATGATCTTCGGCATCGCTCTGTCCACCGAATTCGGTTTGTCGGGCGCGATCTACTATGTGGCGCACCACATTTTGGTCCAGACGACTCTGTTCCTCGTGGTGGGGTTGATCGAGCGGCAGGCAGGCTCGGCGTCACTACGACGTCTCGGCGGTCTGGCGGCCAGTCCTCTGCTCGCTGCCTTGTTCTTGATCCCAGCTCTGAATCTGGGCGGCATCCCGCCGTTCTCGGGTTTCATCGGCAAGGTCGCATTGATCGAGGCGGGTGTACAAGAGGGCAGCGTGCTGGCCTGGATCCTGGTGGCCGGCTCGGTGGTGACCAGCCTGCTGACCCTCTACGTCGTCGCCCGCGTCTGGACCAAGGCGTTCTGGCGGCCGCGCGCCGATGCCCCCGACGGCGAGATGGCCGATGCAGGACCGGCAGCGCTTCTCGAGGGTTCGGCCGACGTGTCGTTCGACGACCGCGCCGACGTGGGCCGGATGCCGATCGGCATGGTTGTCCCCACCATCGCCATGGTTGCTGCCGGGCTCGTGTTGACGTTGTGGGCCGGGCCGTTCTTCGAGTTCACCGAATCGGCCGCTGCCGACCTGATCGACTCCAGCATCTACCTCGACGCCGTCCTGGGCGCAGGAGGTCCCCGATGACCGACAAACCCGACCCCGGACAGCGGCCACAACCGCCGGCTCCCCGAGGCCCCATCCGGGCGCACCTGGTGAACGCCTGGCGTTATTCGGTGATCTTCCTGGCGTGGTACTCGGTGAAGACCTTTCTCTTCCTCAAGTCCCATATCCACATCAAGCGCTGGTTCGGCGGAAATGCACGCGAGGTGGCCGTACGGCTGTGGACGATGGCGTGGCTGACGTTCGTGTGGGTGCTGCTGTGGGGTACCTACGACATCGCAACGGTGGTCAGTGGTCTCGGTATCGCACTCCTCGTGCTGATCGCGTTGCCATTGCCGCGCGTACCGGTCGAGGGCCGGATCCATCCGCTGACGATCCTCGAACTGGTGATCAGGCTGGTGTTCGACCTGTTCCGGTCGAGCCTGCAGGTGGCGTGGCTGTCGGTGCGCCCCGGCAAACCACCCTTGAGCGCGGTCGTCCGGGCACGCCTGGCCATCAAATCCGACATGGTGCTGACCCTTGCGGTCGACCATCTCAATCTTGTGCCCGGCACGATGGTCGTGGAGATCGACCACAGTCGCCGTCTGCTGTACGTGCACCTCATCGACGCGAGCTCGCCGGAGAAGGTGAAGGCGTTCTATGGGCAGGTCGCCACCATCGAGAGGCTGTTCATCAAAGCCTTCGAGCGTGAGAGCGAGTGGCACGCGAGTCCCTACCATGGGATCGACGATGAAGTCGGTGGCCAAGACAGCCAGGATCTTCGGAGCGGAGCGAAGTCATGAACGTGGTCTGGATGATCGCCGCCGGGCTGCTGTTGGCAGCATCGGCACTCACCACCGTCCGGATCCTCATCGGCCCCAACACGCTCGACCGCCTGGTCGCCCTGGACACCGGTGTCGCGATGGCGATGTGCTCGCTGGCCGTCTGGGCCGCATACTCGATGGATTCGACAGTGGTGTCCGGCCTCGTCGCCTTGTCGCTGCTGAGTTTTGTGGGCACCGTTGCAGTCGCCCGATTCCGCGTCCGGGACAACGAGGTTTAACGATGATCTCCGATATCTTCGTCGCCGTGCTCGTCCTGTCCGGTTCAGGTCTGGCGTTCACGGCATCGGTGGGCATCTTGCGATTCCCCGACACGCTCACCCGCATGCACGCCGCCACCAAACCGCAAACCCTCGGCTTGCTGCTGGTCCTGATCGCGGCGATGATCCGTCTCTGGGACACCGTTGATTTCGGAATGCTGGTGTTGACCGGGATATTCGCGCTGATCACCGCACCGGTGATCGCACACCGCGTCGGCAAACTGGCTTATCAGGAGCAACGGGTGCGAGACGACCTGATCGACAGCAGCGAGCTCGAATCCCCCCGCAGCGACTGATGACTGGCGACGATCAGCTTCCCCCGACCTCTCGTGTGCGCCGCGGGAGTGAACTGGGAAAGGTGGCCGCCCATTCGGTTGCCAGGCGCGTCCGCTCGCGGGCCGCCGGGGTCGGTGCCACACCCGATGAACGGCGCTCGCGCGCCGAACTGGATGCCCTCGCTGCCGCAGACGAACTCATCACCGTGCTCGGGTCGATGAAGGGCGCAGCGATGAAGGTCGGCCAGTTCCTGTCGATGATGGACCTGGGCATGGTGCCGGCCCACGCGCGTGACGGCTTCCACCGCAAGCTCGCGATCCTGCGCGACAACGCCCCTCAGGTCTCCTCGGAGACGATGCTCGAGGTTGTCCGAAAAGAGCTCGGCTCGAACATGTCCCACATCGAGTCCATCGATCCGGCTCCTATTGCTGCTGCTTCCATCGGCCAGGTCTACCAGGCCAGATTGATCGACGGGCGCGACGTGGCGATCAAGGTGCAGTACCCGGGCATCGACCGGGTAGTCCGGGCAGACCTCAAGAACCTCGCGATGGCCCTGCGGCTTTACAAGGGCCTGCTGCCGACAGTGGACCCCCAGTCGTTTGTCCGGGAGATCTCCGGGGACATGTTGTCGGAGCTGGACTATCGGGCCGAGGCGGCCAATCACCGTCGTCTCGCGGACCGCTACGCCGGGCACCCGTTCATCCAGATCCCCGATGTCGTCGAGAGTCTGTGCACATCAAAGATCCTCACCTCCGAGCTGATCACCGGGATACCGTTCGACGAGATCACCACCCTCGACGCCGACACACGAGACCAGGTCGGCGAGGTGATCTATCGCTTCTACTGCGGCAGTATCCATACCGACGCCACCTTCTGCGGCGATCCACACCCGGGAAACGTGATGCTCGCCGACGACGGCCGGGTTGCGTTCCTCGACTTCGGATCCTGCAAGACCATGTCGGCCGACGCCCGGGACCTGGAACGCCGCGCGGTCATCGCGGCTCGCGCCGGGGATGCTGCCGAAGTGGCTCAAGTCCTTCGCCAGGGACAGGTGCTGATCAGCGAGGAGGCCATCGATGACGCCGACGTGCTGTCCTACGTTCGAGACGCCACCTGGTGGCACATGGACGACGCCGAACTGACCATCACCCCGGATATCGCCAACGGCGTCATGATCTCCGCGGTGCACCCGGCCACCGAGTACGGCAGCGCGGCACGAGAACAGCATTTCCCCGAAGACAATCTGATCGCGCGCCGCGTCGAGTTCTACACCTGCGCGATGCTCGGGCAACTCCGGGCAACGGCGAACTGGTGTCGGATCGAAGCCGAATGGCTGACCGGGGCCGAGCCCGAAACCGAACTGGGTCAGATCGATCTGTGGTGGCGACGGCGGACGTTCAGCGATTGAGTTCGGAGACAACCTGATCGACCACGGCCACCATGTCTCCCGTGTCGGCGAATGTACGCCGCTGCCGCTGGTACGAGCCCCCGTGGCCGGGGATGTCGGCGACCGACGCCAACTCGTCGGCGCACCCGAGGTCGACGGCGACGGGAGTGAGGCGTTCGAGCATGTCGTAGAGGTCGTCCGTCACCAACCGCTCGTTGCAGTCCGAGTCGGTGATGATGATCGCGTCGAGTCCGTAACGGGCTGCGCGCCATTTGTTTTCCTGCACAAGCCAAGGCGCCATGTCGGGCAATGTCTCCCCGGCATCGAGGCGCCGATCGAGATCCACCACCAGGCAGTGGATCAGTGCCACGAGCCCGGCCAATTCGGCGATGGTCGACACGCCGTCACACACCCGGATCTCGACGGTACCGAGGTTCGGAGAAGGCCGGATGTCCCAACGGATCTCGTTGAGGTTCTCGATGATGCCGGTGGTCATCTGGTCACCGACGAACTTCTCGAACTCGCTCCACCGCTGGAACTGGAACGGCAGGCCGGCCGTGGGCAACTGCTGGAACATCATCGCCCGGTTGCTGGCGTACCCGGTGTCCTGCCCCGACCACATCGGAGATGACGCCGACAGCGCCAGCAGATGGGGATACTGATTCAGCAGCGACGACACGATCGGCAAGACCTTGTCGCGATGATTGATCCCGACGTGAACGTGCACACCCCAGATCAGCATCTGCCTGCCCCACCACTGGGTCCGCTCGATCAGCTCGGCGTACCGCGGCGACGGGGTCAACTGCTGGGTGGACCACAGTGCAAACGGGTGGGTACCTGCGCCGAACAGATCCACACCGAGATCGTCGGCGATCAAGCGAACCACCGACAGCGACTCTTCGAGGTCGGCGATCGCCTCACCCGTGGTGCGACAGATACCCGTCACCAGTTCAACGGTGTTGCGCAGCAGTTCCTTGTGGATCCGATCGCCGGAACTGGGATTGTCCAGTTCGCTCACACGCTCGAACAGCTGCGCCGCAGAGTTCGACAGATCTCGCGTCTGCTTGTCGACAAGCGCGAACTCCCACTCCACGCCCAGAGTGGGCCGCGGGGAAGCGTTGAAATCGATGGAGCGAACGTTGTTTATTCTCAGCTCTTTTCGATGACACCGCAGGCGATCCGCTTGCCCGCGTCTCCGGTGGCGAGGGTTTCCTCATCAGGGGCGGGAGCGTACTTGGTGGGGATGTTGCCGAAGTTGTCCGGCTTCTCGTGGATCATGATCGAGGTGTCGATGATGTCCTCGATGCTGAAAGCGTCACTGGCAGTGGTGGTCTCGCCATTGCCGGCCTCGTCGATGAAGATCGAGACCAAGTCGCCGCTGGCCGGATGCCCGGAGTGGCCCTCGACCTGCAGGTGGCCGCCCGCGGAGAGGAAGTCGCCGGCCGCGCCCCCGGTGGGAGGCGTCGAGTTTGCTTCACACTTGCCGACAGCGTGCAGGTGCATGCCGTGGAACCCCGGGGCGAGGTTCTCGGCCTTCACACTCACGATCACCGAACCCTCGGCGGTGGTGAACGTCGCCTTCCCTGCCGGTTCGCCGCTGGGGGTCTCGAGCTCGGCAGTGGCCTCGCCGCCTTCGCTGGGCGCGCCGATCGCGCCCACATCCTCGGGTGCCGGGTTACCGGTGAGCACACTCGGAGTGGTTCCCTTGGCGTCGGTCGGCTCTTCGTCCGGACTGCAACCCACAACGAGCAGCGCGACGGCTGCGGCGGGTGCCACCAGCGCGGCGATTCGCCGGGTGCCGGTCAAGTTCCTGAGCGAACGCTGCGCCATGGTTGAGCTCCCTTGCAGTTGGCGGTCGAGTGCAGTTCTACCGTTGGTAGTAGTCAGCGAAATCATATCGGTTCCCCGCACACGGTTCGCCGCCGGTTGAGTGGCTAACGCGTCACGACGATCAGGACGAGGCCACCCTGACATTGACTGAAGGCGGCCGGACGGGGATCCACCGAGATGTCGCCGCCGAGTTCTTCGGCCAGCTGGTCGGCGTACTCCTGCTGCGTCCCGGTGAAGAAGATGGTGTTCTCGGTGATGCTGGCCGACTGCAGATTGGACGGCGTCGCCGTGGTCCAGCCCGCATCGTCGACGAGCTTGCGATACGTCTGCCCGAGCCCGCCGACTGTGCCGGCGTTGAAGATGCACACGCGCGGCCGGTCGGGGTCCACCGATGTGGACGTGCTGCTGCTCGCAGACGTCTCGGCGCCGCTTGAAGTGGTGGTCGCTGGTGACGACGATGTGGGCTGGCGGCTCTGAGCTGCCTCGAGGCCCGCCTCGGGGTCGGAGTCACCGGTCGCTGCCGAGTGCCATCCGAGTCCGATGAACACCACTGCGATCGCCAGCAACAGCATCGCCCCGGCACGTAACGGCAGGTGCGCCGCCTCGGAGCGGGCCGGCGCGGGGGGCCGCGCACGACGCGAGCCCGATGTGCCCGAGTCCGGACTGTTCGTGCCGGTCCCGCTCGGGTCTTCCCCGGGCTGGTCTGGACGGTCGGACGTGGTCATTGGACCAACCTTACGAAACTTGCCAACCTTACGAAAATTTGCGGCCCGACCCCGCGCGGCGGGTCGGCACACCCATCAGGTGACGTCGAACCCGAGCCGGCGAGCCGCCCGGGCCTTCTGCCGGCTTGCACGGAGACGACGGAGTCGCTTCACGAGCATCGGATCTGCGGCCAGCGCCTCCGGCCGGTCCACCAAGGCGTTGAGCACCTGGTAGTAACGGGTCGCGGACAGGCCGAATAGTTCTTTGATGGCCTCTTCCTTGGCACCGGCATACTTCCACCACTGCCGTTCGAAGGCCAAGATGTCATGCTCACGCCGAGTCAATCCGTCGGCCCCGACCTCGCCCGGACCGAGCTCTGCGTGGTCTTGGTGTGAGTTGTCCGCCTGCCCGGATTGCCGGTCTCGCGCGGTTGCGCCGTCCATCTCGCTCCCTTGAGAATCGGTCCTGCTCCACCCCGTCGCCACACCGGAGTTCGTCGCTATCAACGGTGTGAATTACAACAGTGTGGTTCGCAGTACATCTAACCACGCCGCCAAAGGAATTCGCGCGATGGCGTGCCGAGTAATCTGACCCCCATGGCAATTCTTCCCATCTGCATCGTCGGTGATCCGGTGCTGCACAACCCGACTGAAATCGTCGCATTGGACGCCGAGGGCAAGGCCCCCGCCGACGTGGCCGCACTGCTCGACGACATGTACGAGACGATGGATGCCGCCAACGGTGTCGGACTCGCCGCCAATCAGGTCGGTGTCGCCAAGCGCATGTTCGTCTACGACTGCCCCGAGGGCGACGGCCGCACAGGTCCTCGTCGTCGCGGCGAGGTGATCAATCCCGTCCTCGAGACGTCGGAGATCCCCGAGACGATGCCCGACCCCGATGACAACGACGAGGGGTGCCTGTCGGTGCCGGGCGAACAGTTCCCGACCGGCCGGGCCGACTGGGCCAAGGTCACCGGGGTGGACCGCAACGGCGACCCTGTGGAGATCGAGGGCAAAGGATTCTTTGCCCGGATGCTCCAACACGAGACCGGGCACGTCGACGGTTTCCTGTACACCGACGTGTTGATGGGCCGCAACGCCCGCGCGGCCAAGAAGACCATCAAGCGCAACGGCTGGGGGGTGCCGGGGCTCTCCTGGCTACCCGGCGAAGACGCCGATCCCTTTGGACATGATGACGAGGACTGACCGCATCGGTCGGGTCGGCGTGTGACCGGCCGTCGCACGTGAGCACCCCGTCACCCGGGGATCGGGTGGTGGTCCGCTTCCACAAGGACCCCGGCGCCCCGGCCGACTGGCGCGCCGACGAGTCGGCCACGTTGAGCGATGTCACCGGGGTGCTGGAGTCGAGCGATTCGTCCGTGCTGGTGGTCCGGCGCGGTGACGAGTCGGTCCGGGTACCCGCCTCGTTGGTGCAGGCCGTCAAGGTCCTGTCGATCAAACCGGTCCGGAACTCCGAGATCCGTTCGCTCGAGGTGGCCGCGGCCCGAGGCTGGCCCGGCCTCGAGTGGGAGATGATCAGCGGCTGGCGCGCCCGGGCGGGCGGCGGGTTCAGCCGGCGTGCCAATTCAGCGGTGCCGCTGGAGATGGGCGCAAAGGTCGATGGCGAAACGATCGAGCTTCTACGGCATTGGTACGCCGAGCGCGATCTGCCGCTGAAGCTGGCTGTGGTGACACGGCTGATCCCGGGTTCGCATGTGCCGGTCGACGACTACGTCATCACGGTCGAGGCACTCACCGCTCCGATCGGCGTATTGGCATCGTCCCCCGACCATCCGGTCGACATCACCGACAGCCCCACGGAACGATGGGCTGCGAAATACTGCGCCGCACACGGTGACTCCGACGCCCCACTGGCCGCTGCCGTGGTGTCCGCGGTCGACGGCGGCACCCTGGCGTTCGCGGGTATTCACGACTCCGACGGCGCACTCGTGGCGATCGGCCGAGGGGCAGTGACCGACGGACTCCGTGACGATCGGTGGCTGGGCCTCTCGGCACTGTGGACCGCACCCGAGTGTCGGGGCCGCGGGCTCGGGGGGTCGATCCTCACCGCACTGGAGCAATGGGGTGAGGCGCAGGGCGCCACGTCGATCTACCTGCAGGTCGAAACCGGAAACAACACCGCACGGGAGTGGTACCGCCGCTTGGGTTTTGGCCTGCACCACAGTTACGGGTACATCGACTACTGACGCCCCCGCCGAGCGGGTCCTTTCCCCGCCGACCGTGAGATCAGGACTTGAAGCGCGTCACAAACCGGCGCTGCCACGGGGTCTCGACCGCTCGCGGCGAGTATGTGGCCCGCACGTACGCCACCGCGTCGGCTGCGGGCACCCCGTCGATGATCGCCAGGCACGCCATCGCAGTACCGGTGCGTCCGTATCCGCCGCCGCAGGCGATCTCGACCTGCTCCGACATGGCGCGATCCCACAGCTCGTGCAACGCCGACCGGAAGTCGACCGGGTCAGCCGGCAGCCAGAAGTCACGCCACCGCACCCATCGACTCTCCCAGTTCATCGCGGGAGGCCTGGCCCCCAGCAGGTACAGCCCGAAGTCGGGGACTGCTTCAGAGGTCATGTCGTGTCGCAGACCGCGACCGCGAATCACTCGGCCCGACGGCAGGCACATGAGGCCTGACTCAGAGTTTTCCCAGGTGAGGGGCATACCGCAAGCCTAACGCTCTGCCGACAGCGAACAACCTCGACGGCACTCTGTAACGGTGTAATCATGTAATCACCTACCGAGGAGACATCATGAAAAACGAACACCGAGGCTCGCGCGGACCGGGAGCCGGACGCCGCGGCGGCTGGCAACAGGCCGAACTACCCGACGCCGGCGACGCTGCCGCCTGGTTCGTCGGACGACTTCCCGACAACTGGTTCTCGGGACCAGTCGAGGTCACCGTCGACCGAGACGAGATCACCGTGATCGGCGCACTCACACCGCCGGACACCGGTGAGGAGGGGAACGCGGCAGCAGCAGCAGAAGGTCGGGCGTCGCGTTTCAGAGAGGACACCCGCGGTGAACGGATGGCCATCGCCGACGAGGCACAGGCCCGTTATGCGCGCAAGGTGTCTTGGGGCGTCAAGGTCGGTGACCAGCGAATCCTCTTCACCCACATCGCAGTTCCGGTGATGACCCGGCTTCGACAGCCCGAACGTCAGGTGCTCGACACTCTCGTTGATGCCGGAGTAGCCCGCTCCCGCGCCGACGCGCTGGCGTGGTCGGTCAAACTGGTCGGCGCGCATACCGACGAGTGGTTGGGCAAACTCCGAACGGCGATGGACGAGGTCGACAACCTGCGCGCCGAGGGCCCCGGGCTCTGACCCACCCGCGCCGAATTCGCTCCACCTGCTTGCGTTCGAGCCCGGTGCAACCGGATCGAACGCAGGTAGGTGGAGCGAATTTGGCGAGGGTGAGGGGCAGGTCAGGTGAGGGCTCGGCTGTTGTCCTTGAGGTCCACACCGCTGCGCCCCAGCTTGCGGGCACCGTCGACCAGCGCCGCGCAGACGCGTGCGGCGTCGGCGTACCCGAGACCTCCGGGCGGATGGATGTTCGATATGCAGTTGCGCATCGAATCCGCCCTGCCGGGCTCCGGGAGGTGGGTGAGGTAGATGCCCACACTGTCGGCCACCGACAGCCCCGGCCGCTCGCCGATGATGACGATCAGTGTCCCGACCTTTTGAGCCGCGCCGATGTGGTCACCGAGGGCCACCCGCGCCTGGGTCGCGATGACCGGCGGAGCGAGCGAGTAGCGAGGCGCCAGAACGTCTTTGAGTGCCGAGAGCAATCCGGCTCCATGTTCGGACAGGGCAATCGGTGACAGCCCGTCCGCCAGGACGAAGCCGATGTCCGCGCCGACGTCCGAGACTGCCGTCAGGTCGTCCGGTGTGCGACCCAGATCCGGACGCCTCAGGTATTCGCTGCGGTCGGATGCCTTGCTGGTGACCACGATGGGCTCGCCGAGACCCACCTCGGCCACTGCGGCCGCGAGGCCCCCGACGTCCAATGGCTGGTGCACCGCGTCGCGAGCGGCGGCATGCGCGGCGGCGAACTCCAGCACTCTGCTGGTGGGCAGCGAATCGCCGGTGCGCCCCAACCCTATTCGAGCAGCGGTCCGTAAACGCAGACCGTCCCACAAGTCGCTCATCAGGCCACCGGCCCCGTCAGGCTGCGCAGCGGTGACGACTCGGGGGCCAGGTCGAGCACCCGGCCGTCGGCTCCCAGCATTCCCACCTTGTCGAGCCACGCCTCGAACTCTGGAGCCGGCTTGAGTCCGAGCGTCCGCCGCGCGTACAGGGCGTCGTGGAACGACAGGCTCTGGTAGCCGAGCATCACGTCGTCGGCTCCGGGAACGGTGATGACAAACGGCACGCCGGCAACCCCCAGCAGGGTGAGCAGATCGTCCATGTCGTCCTGGTCGGCCTCGGCGTGATTGGTGTAGCAGACGTCCACACCCATCGGCAGCCCCAGCAACTTGCCGCAGAAGTGATCTTCGAGTCCGGCCCGCACGATCTGCTTGCCGTCGTAGAGGTACTCGGGACCGATGAAACCGACGACCGTGTTGATCAGCAACGGATCCAGTTCTCGCGCAACGGCGTACGCCCGCGTCTCGAGGGTCTGCTGATCCACCGGCCTACCACCGGTTCCGAGGTGCGCTCCCGCCGAGAGGGCCGATCCCTGGCCGGTTTCGAGGTACATCACGTTGTCGCCGACAGTCCCGCGCGACAACGACCTGCCCGCTTCGTTGCCCTCGCGCAACAGCGCCAGATCCACGCCGAACCCCTTGTTCGCCCCCTCGGTTCCCGCGATCGACTGGAACACCAGATCCACCGGCGCACCGGCTTCCACCAAACCGATGGTGGTGGTGACGTGCGACAGCACGCACGACTGCACTGGGATCTCGAACCGCTGACGGATGTCGTCGAGCAACAACAGCAGTTCAGATGTGGCGTGTGGAGAATCGGTGGCCGGATTGATCCCGATCACCGCGTCGCCGCATCCGAGCAGCAGACCATCCAGGGTCGCCGCGGCGATCCCGGTCGGATCGTCGGTCGGATGATTGGGCTGCAACCGGGTGGCCAGCCGGCCCGGGAGGCCGATCGTGGTGCGAAACGCCGTCACCACCGAAATCGCCTTGGCGACCGCGATGAGGTCCTGGTTGCGCATCAATTTGCTCACCGCCGCAACCATTTCCGGCGTCAGACCCGGCGCGACGTTCCGGAATGTCGTCGCCGCGACGTCGGAGGGCCTGGCCGCAACCTCGAGCAGCCAGTCACGAAGACCACCGACGGTCATCGACGACACCGGTGAAAAGGCTTTGCTGTCATGCGAATCCATGATCAGCCGGGTGACCTCGTCGGATTCGTACGGCACCACCGCCTCGGACAGGAACACGGTCAGCGGAACGTCGGCCAGTGCCCACTGCGCCGCAGCCCGCTCGGTGTCCGACTCGGCAGCACACCCGGCCAACTCGTCGCCACTTCGGCGTGGAGTGGCCTTTGCCAGCAGCTCGACCAAGCCGTCGAAGGCGTAGGTGGTGCCGGCAAGCGTGTGTCGATAGACGGTCACACCCTCATTCCATTTCTTTGTCGACCTCGGCA
Source organism: Williamsia sp. R60 (assembly GCF_054063855.1). NCBI lineage: Bacteria > Bacillati > Actinomycetota > Actinomycetes > Mycobacteriales > Nocardiaceae > Williamsia > Williamsia sp. R60. Next base: position 333,175 of record NZ_JBSSGR010000002.1, on the reverse strand, counting down.
AGCAGTGCGAACTCCTCGTCGGGCGAGGACGCCACCAGGTGCTTGCGGCTGTACAGGCCAAAGTAGGCCATGAACGCGACGAATGCCGCCAGACACCACAAAGCCGCGGTGGTGTCGACCAAGAAGGTGGCGATCACCGACGCCACCGCGATGACCAGCGCGAATCCGGTGGTGACGATGCCTCCCGGCGTCCGGTAAGGCCGTTCCATCTCGGGCTCGCGAACGCGCAGCACGATGTGGCTCACCATCATCAACACGTAGCTCAGCGCCGCCCCGAAGACCGCCATGTTGAGCAGGATCGCACCCTCACCTGTGAAGGTCAGGGCGAACCCGATGACACCCGGGATGATCAGCGCCCAGGTGGGCGCCTTGCGGCTGTTGGTCACCGACAGCACGGTCGGCAGGTAGCCCGCACGCGACAGCGCGAAGAGTTGGCGCGAGTATGCGTACATGATCGAGAAGAAGCTGGCGACCAGGCCGGCCAGCCCGATGTAGTTGACGACGGTCGCGGTGGTGCCGTCGAGCGCGTCGACCAGCGGGTTGGCGGACTCCCCCACACCCTGGGCCCCGAGGGCCCCGGTGGCGAGGAACAACACCAGCGCGCAGGTCAGGAGCAGTACGCCCATTGCGGCGATGATGCCCCGCGGCACGTTCTTCTCCGGGTTCTCGGCCTCCTCCGCCGCAAGCGGAACACCTTCGATCGCAAGGAAGAACCAGATGGCGAAGGGAAGCGCAGACCAGATGCCCAGGTAGCCGAACGGCATGAAATCGGACGACCCGGCGGCGTCGGGGTCGGGCGCGATGTCGGTGAGCAGACCCGCGTCGAACTTGCCGAGCGCGGCTATCCCGAAGATCACCAGGCCGACCAGTGCAATGGCGGTGATGACAAACATCGCCTTGAGTGCCTCGCCTGCCCCCACGAGGTGGATACCGATGAAGATCACGTAGACAGCCAGGTAGACCCACCAGCCGTCGGAGATGCCGAACAGGTCGAGCGATTCGACGTAACCCCCAATGAAGGTGGCGATCGCCGCAGGCGCGATGGCGTACTCGATGAGGATGGCCGTGCCCGTGGCGAAACCACCCCACGGGCCCATCGCCCGACGGGCGAAGGTGTAGCCACCTCCGGCCGCGGGCAACGCAGAGGACATCTCGGCCATGCCGAGGACCATCGCGAGGTACATCGCCGCGATGATGACCGAGGCGATGAGCAGTCCACCGAAGCCACCCTCGAGCAGACCTGCATTCCAGCCGGCGTAGTCGCCGGAGATCACATAACTCACGCCGAGCCCGGCCAGCAGCACCCAGCCGGCCGTGCCCTTGCGCAGTTGACGCTTTTCGAGATAGTCGGAGGTTTCCGACCCTGCAACGGTTTCAGTCATGCCGCAAGGTATCCGGCGACTGAAACCGCACCGTTAGCGTGAGTTTTCGTACGTGTTTCGTCTTTCGGCTGCTTCCACCGCATGCGGGAATTCGGCGGACCGGTGCTGGAACGAGAGAATGCTCGGGTTCTTGACGACACCCTCACGGATCTCGATTGCCCGGAACACGGTCGGGACACGGTCCCACGCTGCGGGCCCCTGCAGGATCGTCTCGAGATGCGGCAGCAGCGCCGAACTGATCTCCCACGTGGCCGAGTCCCACAGATATGACGGACTGTGGTCGACCGCGTAGTACAGAACGTTGTTGCCGACCATGAACGAAGGATCGGTGAAGGTGGTCGGCCGCGCCCAGCTGAAACCCATTCCCTCGTCACAGGACACGTCGACGATGATGCTGCCGGGCGCGAAGCCAGCCAGATCGGATTCGTCCAGGAACGTCAACGGCATGTCGGTGTTCTGCAGGACGCAGTTGACAACGATGTCGTTGCGGGCGAGGAACTCGGCCACCGGGACCCGGCCGTCTGCCGACTCGGCCCACATGCCCTGGGGCTCGCCCGATTCACCGTGCTCGAGCTGGACGATCTGGGTCGAGTGGATGGGTGAGCCGACGGCCGCGACGTCGCGGTTCGTCAACACGGTGACGTCGTCGACACCGTGGGCGTTCAGTGCGGTCACCGCACCACGCGCGGTGGCGCCGAATCCGATCACGGTCGCCTTGAGCCTGCGGCCGTAGTCCCCTGTCTTGCCCGCCAGTTCGAGCGCGTGCAGCACCGAGCTGTATCCGGCCAGTTCGTTGTTCTTGTGGAAGACGTGCAGCGCGAACCCGCCCTCGGCAGTCCAGTGGTTCATCGCCTCGAACGCGATCAGCGTCAGTCGCCGGTCGATTGCGACCTGCGTGAGCGCTTCGTCCTGCACGCAATGCGGCCATCCCCAAACCGTTTGTCCCACACGCATATCCAGAAGATCCGCAGCCTGGACCTTGGGGAGCAACACCACGTCACAGTCGGCGATGAGCTGCTCACGGGTGCCGATGTCGCCGACCAGCGGGCGCAGGTCGGCATCGGTCACCCCGAAATGCCGGCCATAGCCGTGCTCCAGCGAGATCCGACTCCGCACGCCCGGCTCGATCTTGCGGAAGTGCTGAGGATGAATCGGTAGCCGTCGTTCGTTTTCTTTTGCCGAGTGAGCGAGTATGCCGATCGAAAGATTCTGCAAGTCAGCGCTTTTTGTTGCCGCTGAAGATGGTCTCGCCCGGGGCGGACTCGGTCTTGCCCTTCTTGATGGCACGCTTTTCTTTGAGGGACTTGCCGGACTTCTTGGACATACCTTGACGGGGCGATTTGTCTGCCATGTGGCGATCCCTTGATTGAGAACCTGATAGGTCCCGATGTCCTCAGCGTACCCCTCCGGTATGAAAAACTCGGAGGCATGCGTATCGCCACCTGGAACGTCAACTCCATCCGGGCCCGGAGTGAACGGGTCGTCGATTGGCTCGAAAGGGCCGACATCGATGTGCTGGCCATGCAGGAGACCAAGTGCAGCGACGACCAGTTCCCCGCCATGGGGTTCGCGGCGGCAGGATATGACCTCGCCACGATCGGATACAACCAGTGGAACGGCGTGGCCATCGCGTCGCGGGTCGGGCTGACCGACGTCCGCACCGCATTCGACAACCAACCGGGGTTCAGCAAGGACGCCAACGTGGATCCCGCGGTCGAGGCCCGGGCCATCGGTGCCACGTGTGGTGGGGTCCAGGTGTGGAGTCTCTACGTGCCCAATGGCCGCAGCCTCGACGACCCCCACTACACATACAAGCTGGAATGGCTTGCTGCGCTGCGTGATACCGCGGCGGGATGGCTCACCGACGAACCGACGGCACAGATCGCGCTCACCGGGGACTGGAACATCGCCCCCACCGACGACGATGTCTGGGACCCCGCACTCTTCGCCGACAAGACACACACATCCGAGCCCGAGCGCAAGGCGTTCCGTGCGGTGGTCGATGCCGGGTTCTCCGATGTGGTACGCCCCCACACACCTGGCCCGGGGGTGTACACGTACTGGGACTACACACGGTTGCGGTTCCCACGCAAAGAGGGGATGCGCATCGACTTCGCACTCTGTTCACCGGCGCTGTCCGCTCGGGTGACCGGTGCCGAGATCGACCGCCAGGAACGAAAAGGCAAGGGCGCCAGCGATCACGCGCCCGTGATCGTCGAACTCGGCTAGGACGGGCGGGTCACTGGTCGCGGTCTTCCACCAACTCGTCGGCGACCACGCGCAGGGTGCGGCCCAGCACTTCGCGCTCGGCGGAATCGAGTCCGTCGAGTGCCTTCTCCAGAGCCTGGATACGACGCGATCGGCTGCCGTTCACCAGTTCGTTGCCGGCGTCACTGAGGGCGAGCAAACTCGCCCGGCCGTCGGCAGGGTCGGCGGTCCTGGCCACCAGACCGTCCCGTTCGAGAGCGGTCACGATCCGCGACATCGTTGGCACCGTGACGTTTTCACGTTCGGCCAGTTCGGAGAGCCGGATCGGCGCCTCGGCGGCCATCAGGACCCACATCGCCGACAAGGCACTGAGCGGCTGCGAATGCTGGCCGGTCCGCTGACGCAGTGCCCGGGTGATCCTGGTCAAATCGCGGTACAGCGACGATGCGGTGGTGGTCTGGCCAGTCATGACTTCGATCCTGTCAGTTCGGTGCTCGGCCCCTTCGAGAGATCATCGTTCACTGAGCTCTTCGGCGCCATCGGAGGACGCCATGGACGCAGTGACCATCATGACGGTCGTCGACGGCAACCGACCACCCCTCACACAAACTCGTCACCGGGGCGACACGGCCTGTGCAACTGACGGCGGTTCACCGGGTGTGGAGGATGAGGATCAAGACGAGCCCGCTGGTCACGATCAGGACGGCGACCACGGCCGAGACCCCGACAGCCACGAGAACGGTCGCCGTGTTGACGCCTGATTCCGGTTCGACGGCCCGGATCTCCTGGGTCGGATCGTCGTCGTCGTGCGGCTGCATTTGCCCATTACAACACGGCAACCCGTTTCCGAGGGAGCTTAGGCTAAGCTCACCCCATGACCAGAGGACTGTCAGGTTTGGCCCTCAAGGCGTTCGGGGCGAACGACTACCGACTCACGGTGACAGGCAAGCAGCAGATCACCGACCGCTACATCCGTCTCGGATTCGCAGCCGGGGGGTTGCTGGAACACCACCCGAGTCACCCGACCCAGTGGGTCCGGCTGTGGATCCCGAACGGTGACAAGGTGCAGCAACGGGGATACACCCTCGTCGACCCCGACCCGGCGGCCGACCGCTTCGACATGGAGTTCGCACTCCACCCCGGTCCGGCGTCGGACTGGGCGACCTCTGCGGTGGCCGGCGACGAGATCGACGCGTCGGTGATGGGTTCGAAGTTCGAGATTCCCACACCGCCCCCAGCCGAGTACCTCCTGTTCGGCGACCCCGCGTCCCTGCCTGCGATCAACTCGCTGCTCGACGTCGTCGGCGACGTGCCGGTGCGCGTCTGGCTCGAGTGCCAGCACGACTCGGATCGCGATCTACCGCTGCGCTCCACTCCCCGCACAACTGTGCAGTGGCTCGATCGGGGAGACAAGGGGCAGGCCCTGCGCAGGGCCGCGAGCGAGTTGAGTTGCGGTCAAGGGGCATACGCATGGGTTGCCTGCGAGTTCCACACCACACGCGACATCGTCAAGTCTCTCAAGTCGATACACAAGATCCCCAAGTCCGCGATCAAGTCGCAGGCCTACTGGAAATGACCGTCAGCGAAAGAGTGCAGATGCCCACCCGCTTCAACCGTCTCGGTGTTCCGGCCCTCACCGCAGTGTTCGCCGTCTTGATCCTGCTGATCTCCGCGTGCAGTTCCCCCGAGGAGAAGGACGACTCCGCAGGCGGTCCCATCCAGGTGAACACCTCGATGGGTCAGGTCACCATCGACGGCACGCCGGAACGGATCGTCACCCTCGGTACCCAGTGGACCGATGTTGCCCTCGCGTTCGGTGTGACGCCGGTGGCCTACCTCGACAACGTCGAATTGCTCACCAAGGAACCCACGCCGTGGGTGGGCGAACGCCTTGCCTCGTCGCAGTCGGTGGACCCTGCCCGCGACGTCGCCAGTCAGGTCGCGTCCGTCGATCCACAGCTCATCCTGTCGACGAACTTCGGCGAACAGCAGGAGACCTACGAGAAGCTGAACAAGCTCGCCCCCACCATCCCGTCGATCACCGGCCAGCAGGTCGATCCGTGGGAGGACATGGTGACCTTCATGGGCACCGTGCTGCGCCAGCCCGACAAGGCCAAGGAGATCATCGATGGCGTCCACGCCAAGGTCGACCAGATCAAGCAGGACCATCCCGGGCTGAACGGCAAGACCTTCTCGCTTGCGTACATGTTCACCAATGATCAGATCCAGGTCTTCGGTGACCCTAATGACGGTGCGGCCACCCTGTTCTCGTCACTCGGTATGGCGATGGCCCCCAGCCTGCTCGACACGTTCGAGAAGAACGGCGAACCGCGTTTCCCGATCTCCACCGAGAACGTGCCGCTGATGAACTCGGATCTGCTGGTGGTGACGGCCAATTCACCGCAGATGCGGGGCGCCCTGGAAAGTCTGCCGGGATACAAGAACCTGACCTCGGTCAAGGACAAAGCCGTGTCGTGGCTCAGTGTCGCCGAGATCAGCGGCATCAATCAACCGTCGCCGCTGTCGCTTCCGTACGTCCTCGACAAGATCACGCCCGCATTCGACGCCGCTGCCAAGTGACCGGGGCGAGCCCACCCTCGGTGGGAGACCTGGAGTTCGTCTACGCCTTCCGGCCGGGGGCGTCCTGCATGACCGCACCCGGCGGCGTGGCGGTGTTGTTGCCCGACAAACAGCGCCTCACCGGGCTGTCACCCGAACAGATCCGACTACTCAAAGCGCTGGGCCGAGAACCCACCCAACTCGACCCGGCCGACACCCGTGTCAGACCTCTGCTCGATCGACTCGTCGCGGCCGGACTGCTGACGGTCACCGTCCGGTCGGGCGGAGTGGACCTGTACTCGCTGCTGCCTTTTGCGCCGCCGCCGCCGCGAACGACCCCCGTGGCCGGCCGGGTACCGATCACCCTGTCGAAGTTCGCCGTGATCCATCGAATCGACGACCGTTGTGTGGCAGAACATCCGATGTCCTGGTGTGACATCGAGATACACGACGGACGGGTGCTCGCGGCCATCGCAGGGATGTCCGCCACCGGGGAGCTCTCTCCCGAGGCCCTGTCCAGGTTGGCCGACGACCTGGGCTGGGCGGGCTTTGTCACCGACCCGCGATCCGAGCACGACGACTTCGCCACCCGCAGTTGGGGTCCACACGAATTGTGGTTCCACCGCCGGAGCACGTTCGGTGTGCGCACCCGCGACTGGGGGCGCTTCGGGCCGACCAAATGGGCGGCCGGCACGTTCCCTCCACTGCCCGCTCGCAAGACCGCCTATGCAACAGACCCGATCGCCCTGCCCGCTCCCGACCTGGACAGCCTGCGCGTCGCCGGGGACTCACTCACCGCCGCGATCGAGGACCGCACCTCGTGCCGAGACTTCGCGGCCCAGTCCCCGCCCACCGTCGAGCAACTCGGAGAGTTCCTCTTTCGCACGGCACGGAACCGGACGCTGCGGGCAATCGGGGACGAGGAGTTCCCGTCTAAGCCGTTCCCGTCGGGCGGGGGTCTGTACGAGATGGAGGTGTATCCCGTTGTGCGACAGGTGCACGGACTCGCTTCCGGGATGTACCACTACGACGCATTCGATCACGCGCTGCGTCCGGTGGCCGCCATCGACCATCCGGCGATCAGCCGGCTGCTCACCCCGTCGTCGCTGACCCTCGCCGATGGACAGCTGCCGCAGATCCTGTTCGTCTTTGCCGCACGCGTAGGACGGGTGATGTGGACCTACGAGCAGATTCCTTACGCAGTCATGCTCAAGCATGTCGGGGTGCTGACCCAGACGATGTCGCTGGTGGCCACCGACATGGGCCTGGGGTCGGTGGCGCAGGGCTACTGCGACACTGCCGCATTCGCCGAACTGGCCGGGGTCGATGAGATGACCGAATGTGCCATAGGCAGTTTGGTACTCGGCTCCCCGCGTCGGTGACTCGAACAGCCCGGTCGCGGACGAGAACCGACGTCAGAGGGCGCGGGCGAGCGCGGCCACGGACTCCTGCCAGATACCGGCGAGATCGTCGGCTTGCCTGGCGTTCATCAGCGACTCACTCCAGCGCAGGCTGGTGACCAACTGCGGCCCCTCGGCCGTGCCCCGGACCACTGCGACCACGTCCAGTGCGTACCGGAGCGGCAGCTCGGGTTCTGGAGCGGTGGGCAGATGGCCGTTGAGTTCGAGGTCGGTGATGGCCGACCACGGTCGAGGGTTGTCCGTCGCTCCGGCCGAGCTCAGATCGAACCGGCCGAGGTAGTTGAACTCGATCTGCGGGTCGGCGAGATCCACGAGGCCCGCAACCCGCTCGACATGGCGCAGCAAGCCGTAGTCGATCCCGCGACGCGGGATGGCGCCGACATGCGAGGTGACCGAATTCAACAGGGCAACTGCGACTTCCGGTGCGCGTGTGACCGCGTCGAGGTCGACCGGCCTGCCCGCACCGAGCCGGACCGGGAAGACGCTGGTGAACCACCCGACGGTCTCTGAGGTGTCCACTTCGCCTGCCACCACGCCGTCTTCGCGGCCGTGTCCCTCGAGGGCGATCAGAGCACCGCCAGTGTTGTCCTGCCCGTTGACGGTTCGCCATGTCGTCACGGCAATGGTGAGGGCAGTCAGCAGGAACTCGCGCATCCCGGCGTCCTTGCCTGCCAGTTTCGCCAGCACGCGGCCGGTGATCTCGGTGGTGGTGTGTGCGTCGGTGGTCTGCAGCGACGACCACTCGTCGACGGCCGGATCGGGCGGCCGCTCCCCGATCTCCGGGTCGGGCCCCGCGAGTTGACCGATCCAATAATCCTGCTGCGCAAGAACGTCCTCGGATCCGCTCCGCTCGGTGAGCACGTGCGTCCAGCGTCGATAGGAGGTGGACACACGTCCCAGAACGGGCACCGATCCTTCGCTGAGCATGCGTCCGCACTCGGCGAGATCGCCGAACAGTATCTGCCAGGACACCGCATCTGTCGCCAGATGGTGGATGGCGAGGAGCAACACGTCTCCACCGACCGGGTTCTGTAGTCGAACAGCGGCCATCATTGCGCCGGCTTCGGGGTCGATCCGTCCGGCAGCGATCCGGGCGGCGTCCTCGACTGCGCGGCCCGGGCCTTCGCCGACCACAACCGTCTCGATGATGTCCGCCGCGCTCACCGACCCGATCTCTCGCGTCTCGAGCCGGTGGCCGGACGGATCGGAGTACAGCTTCGACCGCAGCATGTCGTGGCGGTCGAGCAGCGCTTGCAGCACCGACTGCACGTCGCCGTCCGTCACACCCTCGGGCAATGCGATCAGGGTTGTCTGGGTGAACCGGCGGAAACGGCCGTACTCGTACATCCATCGGACGATCGGCAGTGCAACCACCTCGCCGGGACCGTCGTGCTCACCGTCGTCGTCGACCACGGCCACCTCACCGGCATCGATGGCCGCGGCAAGAGAGCGTACCGAGGGGTTCTCGAGAACCGCTCGTGGACTGACGTGCACGCCGAATCGTCTGAGCGCGTTCACCAGCGACATGGCGACGATGCTGTCCAACCCGAGATCGAAGAAGTCCTGGTCGACGCCTGGTGGGGGCCCGCCGATCAATTCGGCGAACGCCGTGCACAAGGCTCGCTCGGTGTCCGTCGACGGCAGGGCATCGGCTCCTGTCCTGGCCGACAGTGCGTCTTGCGCCAAGTTCGTCAGGATTTCGTTGTCCAGCTTGCCGTTTGATGTCATCGGCAGGGACTCGAGCGTCAGCACTCGGGCGGGAAGCATATGGGTGGGCAGGCGTTCGGCGAGGAACGCGCGGATCTGTTGATCCGAAACGGACGTTCCGACAACAAAGCCGACCAGCGTGGCCCCGGCCGCACGTCGAAGCACCACCACCGCAGCCGTTTTCACATCCGGCACGCCGCGCAAGGCACTCTCGATCTCGCCGATCTCGATGCGATATCCCCGGATCTTCACCTGACTGTCAGCCCGGCCGAGAAAGGTCAGCTTGCCGTCGGGCAGGTGCCGGACCAGGTCCCCGGTTCGATACATCCTCCTCCCGGTACCGGTGGGGTCGGCAACAAACCGGCCGGCGGTCATCCCTGGCTGCGCTGCGTAACCGCGGGTGACCTGCTCGCCGGCGAGATACAGCTCCCCGGCGACCCCACGCGGAACGGGACGTAGCGCAGAATCGAGAACGTGCGCCGTCATGCGGTCCACGGCCTGACCAACCGTGGGTGTGGGTGAATCCTTGACCGTTGCGACCACGGCTTCGACAGTGGTCTCGGTGGGGCCGTAGCAGTTGTAGACGTCCAGATCGTCGAACTCTTGCAACTGTTTCCACAGTGCCGCACTGATGGCCTCGCCTCCGAGTGCCAGCACCGACAGCGGTGTGCGTGTGCTGTTCGCCGGGATCAGGCCGGCACCCGAGAGTTGACCGAACATCGACGGGGACGTGTCGATCATGTCGATTCCTTGCGTGATGATCCCCTCGACCAGGGCGTCGGCATCACGCATGTCCTCGGAGTCGAACAGGTGGACGCTGTGCCCGTCGAGCAGACCGACCAGTGGTTGCCACGAAGCGTCGAAACTGAGTGACCACGCGTGACCGATGCGCAACGGGCGGCCGAGGCGATTCTTCGCGGGCGCGTACACCCGGTCCCGGTGGTCGGCGAAGTAGCTCAGCACGGCGCCATTGGTACCGATGACACCTTTGGGTTCACCGGTCGAACCGGAGGTGAAGATGAGATAGGCGCTGAGGTGGGACTCGTCCGGCACCGATGGCGGCACGGGTTCTCGGCGTGCGATCGAATCGATCACCTCCGGGTCGTCGAGCCGCAGTACGGTGGTGGCACCGCCCAGGAGCTCTGCGGGCAGCACATCTGACCTGGTGATCACGAAGGCGGAGTTCGACTGTCGCAGAATCGATCCGATCCGTGCCGCCGGCAGCGCGACATCCACGGGGACGTATGCAGCACCGGCGGCCAGTACACCGAGGATCGAGATCACCGACTCGGCCGACCGCTCGAGCGCGATCGCCACCACGTCTTCCGGACCGACTCCACGGTGGCGGAGTTCCTGGGCCACACGCAGTGTGCGGTCGCGCAATTCGGCATAGGTGAACTGGGTGGTCGTGGTGGTGAGGGCGGTCGCGTCCGGGGTCACCGCGGCCTGGCGGAGGAACGCGGCAGCGATGGTTCCGGTGGGCACGTCATCGACGGCGGTACCGCGTTCCACGGCAGTGTGCTCGGTGGGTAACAGCACGTCGAGAGTATCGGGACCGGCAGATCCAGAATCAGGAATCTGCCTGAGCACGTGCAGGATCCGCTCGGCGATGTCTGCGGCGGGCAGGTGCGGAAGGGCCTCGTCGATGGCCTCTGCCATCACCACCAAGGAACCGTTCTGCAGGTATGCCGCGATGGTGAGTGGGTAGTGCGCGAGGCTCTCCATCGCCACGGGCAGAAACCGCGTCCCATCGCTGGTGCTGAGAGGTTCGGTCACCGCACCGATCGGGGCATTCTCGAAGACGAACAGGGTGTCGAAGAGACTGCCGTGCCCTGCGGCACGCTGCACCGCAGACAGACCGAGATAGCCGAGATCGCGCATCCGCGCAGAGTCTCGCTGCAGTGCCGCAAGACTTTCTGCCACCGATGTGCCGGGTTCGAAGACGACCACAGAGGGAACAGTGTTGATGAACAGACCGATCATGCCCTCGACGCCTGGCAGGGAGTCCGGCCGACCCGAGATGGTGGTGCCGAACACCACGTCACGCCGATCGGTCAGCCGTCCCAACACCACTGCCCAGGCGTATTGGACGACGGTGTTCACCGTCAGACCCTGGGTCCGTGCCCACGATGTCAGCCTGGTGGTGTCGGACCGGTTCAGCTGAACTCTCGTGCGCCGGGGGACCGAATCCGGCTGGGCCCCGCGGCCTTCGGCCAGCATCACCGGACCACGTAACGGCGCGAGGTAGTCGACCCAACTCGCCAGCGCGGAGTCATCGTCCTGGGCCGCCAGCCAGCCGATGTAATCACGGTATGGACGCGGCAGAGGCAATGACCGGCCATCGCCGCCCGCCTCGTACACAGCCAACATCTCCTGGAAGAAGATCGCGACGGCCCATCCGTCCATCAAGATGTGGTGCGCGGTGATCAGCAGTCGCCGGCGGTCGTCAGGCATGTTCACCAGCACCACACGCAGTGCGGGGCCCTGGGACAGATCGAACTTGCGTCGCCGCTCGGATCCGGCGATGGAATCGAACTCGTCCGGGGTCGCGGATCGCTCGGCCCACGGCAGTTCGACCCAGGTGGGAACGATCTGTACGGGTTTGGGGATGTCGCGGTCCCAGAAAGAGACCCGCAGGTTCGGGTGGCGCTCGAGGACCACCTCGACGCTTCTGCGCAACAACTCGGTGTTCACATCGCCGCTGATCTCGACGATGAATTGCATCGTGTACAGATCGAGGTCGTCGCCCGCGATCTCGGCGAGTGAGAAGAGGCCCTCCTGCAGTGGACTCAGTGCCAGAACATCCTCGATGGCGGGTGCGGAGCGATTGACCACGTCCTCGGTCATGAACCCGGTTTCCACGAGGCGGTGAGGGCTGCCAGGGCGTCGTCACTCAACCCGGAGACAGACATCGGCGCATGGGTCGCTGCGGGGGCCTCGGGCCGGCCGACTTCGGGGTCCTCATCCGATCCGGGAGCTGAGGCACGGGCCTCGTCGACTGCGGCGGCCACCTCGGCGATCGTGTGGTGATCGAAGATCATCTGTGGCGTGAGCGGGATATTCTCGGCTGCAAGCTTTCCCGCGAGCTGAATGGAGATGACGCTGTCGCCACCGAGTGCAAAGAAGTTGTCATCGCGACCCACGCCGTCGATGTCCAGCAACTCCGCGAGAACATCGCAGATCGCGCGCTCGGTGTCGGTCTGGGGCAGTTCGCCACCGCCGGCGACGCCCACGACCCCACCGGCCACCGTGGCCTCGGAATGCATCTGGAAGACAAGCGAACCGGTGCGGTCCCACCTCGCCCTGTCACCGGTGCGCACGGGTCCCGACCCCGCCACCTGGACGTGGACGTCGCCCACCACCCCTGGCGGAACCGGGTCGAGTTGTGCGCCCAGCACCAGTACCTTCGCTCCTGGGACCGGACGTCCGGAGTGAGAACCGGACAGCTCGCCCGTCACCACAATGGCGTCGAGATCCCCTGCCGTGTAACGGTACTCAGCAACCGAACCGGCAGACAGGGACCCGAGCGTCTCGCCCAGAGATGGTTGGGTGCCGACCGAGGCAGCCACCCAGGTCCGCACCGACGGCATCATCGACACCCCCGAGTGCGGAAGCATGCCGAGCACGTCCGGTGACGCGACCACCCTCTGCGCCGACTGCCCGGCGATCACAGTGGCCAGGGCGGCTGGATCGGTGCGTTCGGAGTCGGTGGCCAGCACCACAGTGGCTCCGTCCGACAATCCGGCAAGGAGCTCCGATACCATCACCGGGTCGCCGGAACGAACAGCGATCAACCGAATCGCATCGGTGCTCGGAACCGGAAGCTGACACGGACGTCCGTGCAGCGCACCGCGCACAACCGTGACGACATCGGACAGCGGGCCACTCGCGTCGTCGTTGCGTGCCAGACAGTCGGTGAGGGAACGGTAGTCGAGGACGTCGTCGCCCCGCCGGATCGCAATTGTGTCGCTGCCGGCAGGAAGGGCATTCATCCTGGCTCGGAAGGCCTCGACATCAAGCGGTCCTCCATCGCACCATTGGTCGAGAAGGCGGTGGCGTTCGTCGGCAAGAAGCACGTCCGCTTTCTTCACCGGGGTGTCCACGTGGTCGGCAAAGTGCTTGAGCATGACGATCATTCGGCGGGCCATCTCTTCGGCGGTGTCGCGATCGTAGAGATCGGTCGACGCCACGAGGCGTGCGGCCAGACCGCCATCGGCTTGCGAGGCAAAGATGATGTTCAGGTCGAGGAACGATGTCTCGAAGTCCACCGGCAGCAACGAGATCGTGGTTCCGTCGGTCAGCGCCGATGCGCCGGAGACACCGCTGGAATCTCGGCTGTGCTCATCTCGAAAGTGCATCATCACCTGGAACAGCGGATTACGCGACCGGGTGCGGCGCGGGTTGAGCGCTTCGACGAGGCGCTCGATGGGCACGTCCTGGTTGGCATACGCTCCCAGCGCCACATCTCTCCCCCGGATGAGGACGTCGTGCAGCGTCGGGTCACCGCTGAAGTCGTTGCGTAACACCACCATGTTCGCGAACAGTCCCACGATGTCGGCCGTGGCATCGTCGGTCCGGCCGGCGACCGGAGTACCGATGGTGATGTCGTCGCCACCGCCCAGTTTGTGCAGCAGGGTCGCCACCGCAGAGTTCAGCAACATGAACTCGCTGACGCCGGCGCGATCGGCCACGCCGCGCAACTTGGCGCGCAGATCTGCGGGCACCGCAAAAGTCACGATTTCGCCGGTCTTTCCGAGCACTGCGGGCCGAGGACGGTCCGCTGCGACGGTGATGTGGTCTGGAATGCCCGCCAACGTCGATCGCCAGTACGCGAGCTGCGCATCACCCACGTCGTGCGCCACCGCGCCTGGTTCGAAGAGGTCGCGTTGCCACAACGCGTAATCGCTGTATTGGATCGGCAGGGGCAACCAGGACGGCGCCGACTGATGACCGAGGCGGTGGCGGTAGGCGGTGGCCACGTCGGCCAGCAGCACATTGAACGACCAGTGGTCGATCACCATGTGATGCACCAAGATCGACAGCACATGCGAGTTCTCGCCGAGTGAGAACAGCTCCGTACGGATCAGCCGTTCGGATTCGATCGCGAAAGTATGGCCGGCCACCCGGTCGAGTTCTGCACTCAGCTGCGCTTCCTTCTCGGCGATCGACGTGCCGTTCACCACCGTGAGTGGCAACACCGCGGGCTCGACGGGTCCGACAACCTGATACGGCACACCTTCTCGCTCCACAAACGTTGTCCGCAAAGCCGAGTGGCGGGCGATCACGTCGCCCAGTGCGTCGGTCAGGGCAGGCACATCAAGCGGACCATCGATCCGCACCGCCATCGGGATGTTCCCGACCGCACTGGGCCCTTCGAAGCTACGGGCGAACCACATCGCGAGCTGTGAGTACGACAGGGGCACGTGTTCTGGCGCCTCGGTGCGAGCAGCGATCGCGGGCCGACGCGGTGCGCCGGTCAGAGATGATGAAGCCGCAGCCTCCGCGATCGAACTGCTGCCGAGATCCCAGTCTCCGCCATCGTCATCGTCATGCGCGTCGAGGTCGATGCCGAACTCGCTACGCACCTGGGCCACCAGCCACGTCGCCAAGCCGGCAACGGTGGGCGTGTCGAACGGTGCCCGGACGTCGATGTCCACTCCGAACTCGGTCCGGATCTGCGTGACCAAACGCGCCGCCAGCAACGAGTGCCCGCCGAGTTCGAAGAAGGAGTCGTCTGCGCCGATGTCATCGCGGCCGAACAGGGACGCGAACAGTGCGGCAACACGGATCTCGGTCGGGGTGGTGGGTGCACGTGACTCCGCGGGCCGGCTGCTCACCGGTTCCGGAAGTGCTCTGCGATCGAGTTTCCCGTGTGCGGTGAGTGGTATCTCGTCGATCACGGCAAAGCCGCTCGGCACCATGTATTCCGGCAACACCGACGCAGCGTGGTCCCGGACGTCCCCGATCTCGATGGTCTGATCACGTTCGGCGACAAGGTAAGCCGCCAGCGATGCGCCCACACGTGGATCGTCGGTGACGATAACCAGAGCACGCGCGACCGCAGGGTGGCCGGCGAGCGCCGACTCGACCTCGCCGAGTTCGATCCGGAAGCCGCGTATCTTCACCTGCTCATCGATCCGGCCGACGAATTCGATGTCGCCGTCGACGTTCCAGCGCGCGAGGTCGCCCGTCCGGTACAGCCGGGCACCCGGCGACATCGGATCGGCGACGAACCTCTCGGCGGTCAGCGCTGGACGGCCGAGGTATCCACGTGCGAGTTGCTCTCCGCCGATATAGATCTCGCCGACCACTCCGGTCGGCACGAGCTGCAGTGCGGCGTCGAGGATGTACACCGTCACATTGCGGTTCGGCACACCGATCGGCACGATCCGGACACCCTGGGGTCCGTCGACCGGGTAGTGGGTGGCCGCGACAACCGCTTCGGTGGGGCCGTAGTTGTTGCGCAATTGGGCGTCGAACACCGTGCCGAACTTGTCTGCGATCTCACCGGGCAGCGCTTCTCCACCCACGGGTATCTGGCGCAGGGTGGTCCACTCGTTGACCCCGGGCAGCAACAGGAACATCCCCAGCATGGAGGGAACCATGTGCATGACGGTGACGCCCTGGCGCACCAACAGGTCCGCCATGTACGGGATATCTTGCAAGCCATCGGGTTTGGGTATCACCAGCGTGGCCCCGAGAGTGAGCGTGCAGAACACCTCGAACAGCGAGGCATCGAAGCTGACCGACGATGTCTGAACCAGCCGGTCCTCGGCGGTCATCCCGAATTGGGCATGGAAGCCAGCGAGATGGTCCGCGATCGCCGCATGGGGTACTGGGACACCTTTGGGCCGGCCGGTGGAGCCGGAGGTGTAGATGACGTACGCCAGACCAGCCGGGAGCAGAGGGCGGATCCGGTCCGCGTCCACCGGGTCGACGACGGGCAGGGCCTCGGCTGCCTGCTCAGCAGCCGCCAGATCGGCCTGGGACAGCACAATTCGCGGCCTGGCGTCCTCGACGAGGAAGTCGATCCGGTCCGGCGGGTAGGACGGATCTATCGGAAGGTACGCGCCGCCCGCCTTGAGCACGGCGACCGCTGCCACGACGAACTCCACCGACGCGGCAAGACTCAGTGCCACAAGGTCTTCGGGTCCGATGTCGCGCGAGATGAACCAGCGGGCCAGACGGTTGGACCGGGCGTTGAGTTCGGCGTAGGTGAGGGTGTGGTTGTCGTCGATGATCGCGGGCTGGTCCGGATGTGCCCTGACCCGACTCTCGAACATCTCCGGCAGCGTGGCGGGTGTCGCGGAGACCTGATCACCGTGCGAACGCTCGATGATCTCCGCTCGCCCCTCCCCCAGGATATCGAGATCGACGATTCGTGTGCTGGGCGACGCGACAGCCTGGTGGAGCACCCGAACGTAAGCGGCCAGCATGTCGTCCACGATCGCGTGGTCGAGCACATCCGCGAAGTACTCGGCTTCTACAGATGCGCCGTCGTCATCGCGCACCACCGTCAGCCCGAGAGGCATCTGGGTCACCGAGGCGGCAAGGTCGAGCTGTTCGGCCGTCACACCGTCGAGCGCGAACCCGACCGCGCTCTTGCGCGTCGAAAAACTCAGTCGGACAATTTGTTCGAGACCGTCGCCACCAGACCGGTCCGGGTTCAGCTCGCGCACCACCCGATCGATACCGACATGCTGGTGACCGAACGCACCGAGAGCGTTGTCGCGAGTGGCCGCGATGAGGTCTTCGAAGGCGGCCCGGGGGTCGATGGTCGTCCGCACCAACACTGTGTTGCCGAAGTACCCGATCGCCCTGTCGGCCCCAGGCTTGCGCCGGTCGGTGATGGGCACGGCCACCAGGAAGTCCGTCGCACCGGTGTACCGGTGGATCAATGCTCCGAAGGCTGCCAGCAACACTGTGAACGGCGTTGTCGAAACCGCGCGAGCGAGCTCGTTCACCGCCTCGATCAGATCCGAGGACATCGCGCTGGAACCACGGCCTGCGTTCTTGGACGCGACACCGGGTGTCTCCGCGGGCAGTTCGAGCCATTCCGGAGCCGGGCTCAGCAATTCGCGCCAGTATGCGATCGCCGGGTCGTCGACTTCGGGGGCCACCGGATCGGTTGCCACGTCGAGGAACTGGGTTGGCGCCCGGTGTGCCGATCGCCCGTCATAGGCCGCATTCAGGTCGTCGAAGAAGACCGCCCACGAGTCGTCGTCCCAGCAGATGTGGTGGACGACAAGGACGAACACCCACTCGTCGCGGCCGGTTCGGGCCAGTGTCGCCCGCATCAGCACGTCCCGGGCGAGGTCGAACGGCCGCCCGAACTCACGTCGGGCGAGCACTTCGAGACGGCGAGAGCGACTCTGCTCCGCGAGATCGGTCAGGTCGTGTTCACTCCAGGGCACCTCGACGTGCTCGGCAGCTGCAGACTGGTACGGGATCCCATCGTCGCCCACGCCGTACGAGGTGCGCAGGATCTCGTGGCGTCCGACCACGTCGGATAGCGCTGCCCGCAACCGATCGACGTCCAAGCGGCCCGACAACCGGTATGCCACACAGACGTTGAGGGTGGTGTCATCAGGGTCACGGGTCTGCAGGAACCACAGCCGCTGTTGCCCCACCGACAGCGGTGAGCGCTCACCGGCCGATCGAGTGCGAACCGGAGCGGTGACGTCGGATGCGAGGCCGCTCTCGACGAGCTTTCGGCGGAGCCGTTCTTTGCGGCGGGCTATCAGGTCTTCTGGCATGGAACGCCCCTAGCGATCACGGTCCGACGGCAGACGCAGGCGGCGCTACAGCGCGCACGGAACCTGCGCGTACCCGGCGACCTCACAGGCGCTGGTGTTCGACAGCTTCCACTTGTTGTCTTTCCACACCCAGGTCAGGCCCATCGTCGCGTCGTTGAAACCCGGCGACGAGAGGATGAGGTTGGCGGACATGGTGTTTCCGTTGACGGTCACCGGGCCCGCGATCCGCCATTTCACACCCGCGGGCTCGAACGTCCGCAGCGTGTTGCCGATCCCCTCGCCCACCGGCACGCCCCGGGTGCCGGCCTCGAGCTCGTCGGCTTTCTGCGCACTCGAACCGTTCAGCACCAATTTCAGTTTGTTCTGCAGTTCTCCTGCGGACAACGCAGCGGGCGCAGCCGTTTCGGCTGCGGGCGCCTCGGTTGTCGCCGGCGCCGCGGGGGCCTGCGGTGCGTAGCCGCCACCCGAGGTGGTGCCACCTCCGACCGCGGGTGCGGGTGCAGCGGCCGCGGTGGTCGGCGCAGGAGCGGCGGGCGCAGCGGTGGTCGGCTGAGCCGTGGCTCCAGCCTGCACGGTTCCCTGCGGGTTCGCCGCGGCCCCGAGATTCACCACGGTGGGTTCCGCGGAGTTCGACGCCGAATTGTCGGTGTCGACGGCAAACAAAACCCCCACCACACCGATGGACACTATGAGCGCTGAGATGACCGCCGACACACCGGCAGCCACGAACACTGTCGGCACGTTGACACTCGAGTTCGATTTCTCGGTCACCACATCTGCTTTCTGTTCACTTCATGATTTCCCCGCATGTACGCGCTATTGAACCACGACACGGGCATAAATGGTAAGCCTGTCCTTACCTGCATTCAGGAGTGCGATGGCCGTTACCCGCCGACGGTGGTCTCAGACCCCACATCCATCAACCTGACCACCTCGTCGAACGATGCGCCGCCCAGGATCGCCTCCACCGGAAGGTCCCGATCGAGTTCGGATTTCACCCGGCGACGGAAATCGAGCGCCTGCAGCGAATCGAGCCCGAGCGCGACCAACGGCACGGTCCGGTCGATGTCAGCCCCGTCGATGCCCATCACGCGGTGAAGCTCGGTGACAACCAATTCGGCAAAAACCGCGCTGTCCGTCGGCGCAGCGGGCTTCTCGGGTGCGGCCGGTTCCGACGCCGTCGGCGAACCGGCCGCCGCCGGCGAAGGCGTAGTCGGCAACACGGAAGAAGCCAACTGAGCCGGCGGGCGTTCGGGGACCAGCCCGGCGATCAGGGGTCCGTGCCCGAACAGGGACACGATGTCGTGTAACTCGGCCCAGTCGGCCGCGGCGACGATCGTGTCCGCCGTCGCACCGGTGAAGGCCACCGACAACGCGTCCGCGGGCCGCATGGGGATGACACCTGCCCCTTCGACCCGATCGACGCCGGCCGTGTCGAGTGGACCCTGCACGTTCCACAACCCCCACTGCACCGACGCCGCCCGCATGCCCTGTTCGCGCAGGGTGCGCGCCAGCACATCGAGCATCCGGTTGCCTGCCGCGTACAGGATCTGGCCGCGACCTCCGAGGGTTGCCGCGATCGATGAACACAGCAGCACGCGACATCGCGGCGCCAGCGGTGTCGCCCCCAGCACATGCATGAGACCGACGACCTTCGATCGTGTCGCTGCCGCAACGAGATCGGGTGTGATGTTGCCGGATTCGGCGTCCACGTAGTTCACCGCAGCATGTACCACCACGTCCACCGGCTCGGTCACGTGATCGGAGACGAACTGCAGAACCGATGCCTCGTCGCCGACGTCACAAGCCACGACATCGACCCTCGCGCCACCCAGACTCCCGACGTGCCGCAATCGGTCTGCAGTGGAAGCGGTGTCGCCTGATCGGCTGAGAAGGGTGATCCTGGTCGCGCCCCGCGTGGCGAAGTACTCACAGAACTCCAGACCCAGCTTGCCGGTTCCGCCGATGATCACCACGTGATCGTCGGGACCCGAACCGATGGCTGGATCGTCGAACCCTAGTGGTGCGGCCTCCCCGAGCACGGGTGCGGGGCGGTCTACAGCGTCGACGTAGGCGAGGCGTTTTGCGTAGACCTTGGCGCCGCGCAGGGCCAGCTCTGGCTCGGCAGCGATGTGCAGAGCGCCGATGACGGCGGAAGCCGACGGCGCACCGTCGCCGGGAAGATCGAGGTGCCGGAACGTCGTGCGCGGGTACTCGGCTGCCAGACAGCGGAATCCGGCGTTGGCAGCGGCATGAAACAGGTGTGGGACCGGGTCGTCTGGCACCACGTGTTCGCCGGCTGCAGTCACGAGCCAGCATTCGGCGGCGTCGGTGACCGCGGCCGGCAGCCAGCCCCGGTTGCCGAAGAAGTCGGAGAGGTCCGCGATCGCGGCGGGCACGGTGTCGCCGGAACCACTCGGCAACAGGATCACCACCGAATCGAACTGCGCCGACCCCGACGGTAGCTGCTGTCGGTACATGCTCGCGGTGGCGCCATGGGCCGGCGCTGCGGCGCACAGGTCGGCGGCCCATTGCTCACACCGCCCGGTGTGGTCGACCAGCAGAATGGAACGCGGTGGCACGAGCGTGCGGCGCGCCAGTCGCGTCCACGTCTCGGTGATGCGGCGGGGCAACAACGCCGAGTCTTTATCGGGCACTGCCGATTCCAGTTCCTGCCCAGGCGCCAGATGCGAGGCCCACAGCGACCGCCGCGCCATCTGCACGTGAGGGAAATCGGGCAGCGGGGGTATGGGTTCCACGCCGGCGACAGCGAGGGACTCCCACCGATAGCCGGAGTCGTTGACGGCGACGGTGGCGAGATTGTGTGTGAACTCGCGCAGGTCTTCTGCGCTGCGCCGCGACGTCCCGATCACGGGCATCGCCGCGTCAGGCGATGCGGTCGCGATGTTCTCCTGGATGGCAAGCGCCAGGGTGGGGTGCTCGGCGATCTCGATGAAGGTGTCGGCCCCGCTGCGCACGGCGCCGCCGACCGCGAGATCGAACCGGACACGGTTACGAAGGTTCCAGAACCAGTAGTCCGACAGCGGCTGTGACGGCGACATCGCCTTGCCCAGGGTGCCACCGAAGCAAGGGGTCGACGTCTCCGTGAATCTCGGGTTCTCGAGCTTGTCGGCCAGCGCCTCGCCGAGTTCGTCTCGGAATCTGCTGACGATGGAGGTGTGCGCCGGGTAGTCGACCCGGATCTCTTTCGCGAACTTTCCTGCGGCAGTCAGTGTTCCGACCATGTCATGCACCGTCGAACGGTCACCCGAGATGCACAGGATGTGCGGAGAATTGACCACCGACAGCTCGGCCCACCCCGAATGTTCGGCCAGTAACGCCTCGCACTCATCACGGTCGATGGCGACCACCGCCATCGAATAGCCGGTCGGCGAGAACTCGACGACCAGATTCGCCCGGGTGGCCACCACGTGGATGACGTCCGTCAACGACATCGCTCCCGAGATGTATGCCGCGGCGATCTCACCTTGGCTGTGCCCCACCGTCAGCATCGGTTCCACGCCGAACGACCGCCACATCTGCGCCAGGGCGATCATCTGCATCAGAAGTGCGGGCTGCACCACGCGGATGTCCTCGTGCACACGCCCGTCCGCGTCGACCGAACGCTCCTGCTGATCGAGCAGATAGTCCCTGGGGCTGATTCCGTACAGCTCGACGAAGATGTTGTTCATTCGGTCGACCTCGTCCCGGAAAACCGGTGACGCGTCGTAGAACATCTTCCCCATACCGGGGTACTGACTGCCCTGCCCCGGAAAGACGAAAGCCGTTGTCCGCCTGGTCGCCGGGCCGCGGCCACGCACCACGTCCGGATGGTCGCCACCGTCCGCGAGCGCCCGCAGGCCGGCAGCGAGGCGATCCCGGTCGGAGGCCATCACGACTGCCCGATGCCTGCGGACCACACGGGTGCGCATCAGCATTGACGCGACAGCACTCGGGGTCACCGTCGGGTTGTCACGCACATACCCCGACAACGTGCCGGCCTCGGCCGCCAGGAGCTCCGGCGAATCAGCAGACAGGAGAACCGCGGTCCGGCCGTCGGGCAGGCGATGATCAGGCATGCCGAGCTCCCGCGGTATCGACGGCCACGGCACTGTCCTGCATCGCGACGATCGCATGCGCATTGGTGCCCGAGACCCCGAAGGACGACACGGCGCCGTAGCGCACACCGTCTTTCGGCTCCCAGTATTCGAGGCCCTCGGCCAATCGGAGCGCCGAACTGTCCCAGTCGACCTTCGTGGTGGGCCGATCGGCGTACAGTGTCGGCGCGATGTGCCCGTTGCCGCCGCAGAGCAGCATCTTGATCAGGCCGAGCATCCCCGAGGCGGCCTGGGCGTGGCCGGCGTTCGACTTCACCGATCCCAGCTTCACCGTCCCGGCGCTCCCCTGCCCGTAGGTGTTCTGCAACGCGGTCAGCTCCATCGGGTCGCCGAGCGGTGTCCCGGTGCCATGCCCCTCGATCAGGCCGATGTCGCCGGCCTCCACCTCCGCTGCCGCCAATGTCTTCTCGATCAGGCGAACCTGCGCCGCCGCACTCGGCACCACGATCGGCATTCCCTTGCCGTTGTGGTTGATACGTGTTGCCAGCAAGCGCCCGTGGATCCGGTGTCCGAGCGCCCGCGCCCTGGATTCGCGTTCGACGACGACCACACCGGCCCCTTCACCCCACAGAGTTCCGGTGGCATCGGCCGCATACGACCGGCAATGTCCGTCCGATGCCAGCCCGTTGTTCTTGGAGAACTCGTAAAACGCAGCGGGAGAACCCATCACGCAAACGCCGCCGGCAAGCGCCCAATCACATTCGTCGTCGCGGACCGCTCCGGCAGCGAGGTGCAGGGCCGTCAGCGACGAAGCACAGGCCGTGTCCACACTGATCGATGGACCGACGAGTCCGAGGCTGTGTGAGATCCTGCCGGCAACCGCGCCGAGCGCGGTTCCGGTGATGCGGTGACCGCTGAACTCGTTGACAGCGGCCGCTCGCGGGCCGTACTCACTGATCGACACGCCCATGTAGCAACCGACCTCCGCATCCTCCAGAGAACCGGGGTTGATACCGGCGTCCTCGAGTGCGCGCCAGGCAACTCGCATGGCGACCCGCTGCTGAGGGTCCATCGCGATCGCTTCGCGTGGACTGATCCCGAAGAAGCCCGGGTCGAAATGCGATGCGCCGTCGAGGAATCCTCCGGCATCGGCGACGGCACTCCAGCCGTCGAGCCGGTGCAGAGCGAACAGCTCCTCGATCGGCCAGTCGCGGTCTCTGGGAAAAGGACCGATCAGCTCACGCCCGGCGACGAGTGCCTCCCAGAAGGCTCCCGTGTCCTCGATTCCTCCCGGCGCTTCCACGGCCATCCCGGAGATGACGATCGGATCGTTCGCGTTGGCTGACATCGCCGGCTCCGCTACCGCTGGATCGATTGTTGTGCTGCCGCGGGTTCGGCGACGAGCAACTCGGCGACATCGTCACGGTTCTCGTCGAGATAGAAGTGGCCGCCGTCGAAGACGGTCACATCCACCGAACCGGTGGTGTGTGTGCCCCAGCCGTGCAGTTGGCCGGGGGTGATGAAGGGGTCCTCCGCGCCCCCCATGGCGCGGATCGGGGCCGCTACCGTCACATCGGTGCCGCAGGAGTAGGCATCGAAGGCGCGGTAGTCGATCTTCATGACAGGCAACGCCATCCGCATCACATCCGCACTCGCCAGCACGTCACCACCGGTGCCGTTCAGCGCCGAGAGGTGCTCGAGCAACTCCTCGTCCCCGGTCGGGTGGGGAGGCAGGTCCGCAACCTGTGATGGCGCCACCGCCGCCGACACCCCGAGCAACCGCACGTCGATGCCGCGGGCTTCGGCCAGACGGACGAACTCGAACGCGGTGACAGCACCCATGCTGTGGCCGAACACGGTGATCGCTGCCTGCCGGTTCCATCTCGATTCGACGAACTCTGCAAAGGCGCCCGCAGCAAGATCGGGCAAGGTTTCAGCCGGCGCCTCCCGTGCGCGGTCCTGCCGTCCCGGATATTGGAAGACGATCACGTCGAAGGAGGAACTGAGTTCTTTGGAGAACGCCCGGTAGGTCGATGCCCCGCTACCCGCGTGAGGAAAGATCAACAGAGGCGGATTCGCCGGGGACGTGGGCTGATGGAACTGCCGGATCCATCCGAGGTCGCGTGACATCTACGTACTGCTCCTTCATTCTCCGGCGGCCATGGGCCGACACCCCAGGCGACCAGAAGCGCTGCTTTTCCGGCGGCCAGAGGCCGGTTCCCGGTACCCGAAGGCCGGAACTCCTTGGTTAGGCTACCCTACTTGCGTCCGGCTGAACTGAACGGAGCACGACCGACGTGACCTCGCATGTCCTCAAACGTGAACTCACCGACGTCGGTGACGATGTCCGGGCAGCCCCACCGCCGGTGGTGCCCGACTTCGATCCGCCGTTCGCGTTGCGCCTCGTCGACCCTGACGGCTCCGACCCGGAGATGCTCGCCGCGTGGATGTCGCTGCCGCACCTGGTGGAGACCTGGGAACAGCCATGGTCGGCTGCGCAGTGGCGAGCAGACTCGGCAGCACGCCTTGCCGGCGACTACTCGCGCCCGTGCATCGTGAGTGCCGATCTCGCCGCATTCGGAGTCTCCGGTGAGGCGATGACCGAGGTGGCGTACGTGGAGCTGTACCGCCCGGCCCGCGACGAGAACGCCAAGGTGTATCCAGCTGCCCCCCGCGACATGGGCTTTCACATCGCGACCGCACGGACCGACCTTCTCGGCCGAGGTGTGATGTCGACCTGGATGCAACGGCTCGCGGAGGCGATCTGGACGGCAGATCCGTTGTGTCACACGATCTTTGTGGACCCGGATCATCGAAACGTCCACATGCGGCGGGCTCTGGCGAAGAAGGGTTACCGCGATCTCGGTGAATTCGACGTGCGGCCCGGCCGCCGGATTGCGCTGCACTCGCTCAGCCGGCCCTGAACCCGCTCCCCGGAGTCGGCCGGTCGGTCACCTACGCCCGTAGCCCGCCTGTGCCCGCCGGCCCGGTGACACCTTCTCGGGCGCGCGCAGCAGACGATTGGACAGCTCTCCCAGACAACTGAGGTTCGGAAAACCAGGGCCCTGGGCGAATCCGGCCAGATTCGGCAGATACAGCTTGGGAAGCAGACCGGTGACCGAGAGGTCGTAACCGATGGACAGTTCCAGACGTTCCTGATCGATCGGCCAGCCGATCGCGAGTTCGATGAGGTCTGTGGTGGCCGGGTCGAACAGCTCCATGAACCACAGGGGCTGTCCACCCGTGGCATCCACCACAAGGTCGAAGGTGTGCGCCTGGTCCGAACGCAGTTCGTTGTGTAGTGTCACCGCCACCGACTGCCCTTGCTCCACCACCCGCACCACTCTTCCCTGCAGGTGATGGACTCGGGCGTCGCTGATCAGGTTCTCCTGCACGCGAACCGAGAACACTCCGCGGTCGGTGCGGCGGATCACGTCGCGTCTCTCGGCAGTGCTCAGCGCCGCCCACTTCGACGGGTCGCTGAACAACGCGTTCTCGAAGAAGCTCTCTCCGCGGGTGTAGATCGTGGCCATCGGCGAGATGACGGAGATCGTCATCGCGTCGTGCCGAACCAGTTCGTCCAGTGCAGACCCGGCGGTCTCCCCACCGCCGATCACGGCGGCCCGAGACGATGCGGGAATTTCCCTGCGGCCGGCCAGGTTCCAGAACTCGGCGATGCTCAGTACCCGTGGATGCCGGGCCAGGGCCCGATCGCTGCGGCCCGGGCCGGAGATCATCAGCGCGTCGGCGGAGATCTCCTGTATCGAGCCATCAACTCCTGACACCTCGACATTCCAGCCGGGGCCATCGGCCGAGATCTTGCGCGCCGTCCCGAGCACAACCTCCAGGTCGATCTTGCTCGCCACCCACTGCAGGTACTTTGCCCACGTGCTGTGGGGAGGTGCCGGCCTGCCCCGATCGATCCATTCCGAGTAGGTGCCTCGGTCGATGAGATACGACGTCCAGCTGTAGGCCATCATCCGCGTGTTGATCTCGTGGTTGTGCCCGCGAGCGATGTTGGAACGGTACGGAAATCCGATGTCCTTTTCCGGGCTCGTGCCCAGTCGATGCCGACCGTCGGTCCATCCACCCCCGGCTTGCCAGTTGGCGCCGACGGCATGCGATTCCACCGCCAGGACACGCGGCGCCGGCAGGCCGAGCTCCCGCATCACCGTCGCCTTGGCCGCGACAGCAAGCGCTTTCGGTCCGGCCCCGATGATCAGGAGCGTCTGCACTGGTCCCGTCAGCCGGTCCGACCCGCCCGCACCGCTCATTCGGTCACCAGGTCCGCAAGTTCGTCGTCACCCATGGCGATGACCTCGAGGTACATGTCCGCAACCTGCTCGAGGCGGCCGACGACAGGGTCCGAGGCCATCAGCCGAGCGGCGATCGACGCAACCGTCCGTCCGGAGAACACATCGCCGACAACCGCATTCGGAGCATCAAGCCACTCACGGACACGGGCGACCAGTGTGGTCGCGAGCACCGAGTCCCCACCGAGAGCGAAGAAGTCGTCGTCTCGCCCGACCCGGTCGGCCCCGATGAGCTCGCCGACGATGTGGGCGAGCGCGCGCTCGAGTGCGGACCGAGGTGGTTCGAACCCCGAGCTGGTGTCCTCGATGTCGAACATCGTGTGCACCGCACGGCGATCGAGTTTCCCGACGCCGGTGATCGGCATCGTTTCCAGGATGAGCAACTGTACGGGGATCATGTACCCGGGCAGCAACTCCCGAAGACCGTCCAGCACGGCCTCGCGCTGGAGCGAGGCACCGAACTCCGGCGACACGGCGGCCACCAACGTGGGAGCTGCGCCCGTGAGCACCGACGCCACCGCACGGTGCACCCCAGGCAGCAACCGGAGCGCGCCCTCGACCTCACCCAGTTCCACCCGGTAGCCGCGGATCTTCACCTGATGGTCCGCACGTCCGAGAAACTCCAGGCAGCCGTCGGGCCAGTAGCGCGCCAGATCGCCGGTGCGATACCAGTTCTGGCCGTGGTGGCGCACAAACCGGTCGGCGGTGCGTTCGGGGTCGCCGCGATATCCGTGCGCGACCCCGGCTCCACCGATCCACAGTTCGCCGGCCACCCAGTCCGGGCAGTCGTTGCCCGTGGCGTCGACAACCCGGCACTGCACGTTGTTCAGCGGCGTTCCGTACGGCACTGCGGCCCAATGATCGGGCGGGTCCACCGTCTCGCAGATCGTGGCGTGGATGGCCGTCTCGGTGGTACCACCGAGACCGGCAACCCGAACGCCCGGTGCCAGCGCCGTCATGCGGCGGGGCAGGTCGACGCCGACCCAGTCGCCACCGAGGAACACCGCGCGCACCGATGCGAGCGCGGTGCTGCCGGCGGGTGTGGCGTTGAGCAGCATGTCGAGCAGGCTGGGTACGCATGCGAGCAGCGTGATCGAATGGCGCTCGATCAGTGCCTTCCAGACGTCGGGATCGGTGCGCTCGGCGTCGGTCATCGTGACAACTGTGCCGCCGACACCCCACAGTCCGAAGATGTCGTAGATCGACAGATCGAACTCGAGGTTGGAGACCAGCAGGGCGCTGTCGGCGGCAGTCACACCGAAGCGGTGATGGAGGTCGTCGATGGTGTTCATGACCGCCCGGTGTGGCACCTCGACCCCTTTGGGGATCCCGGTGGATCCGGATGTGAACAACACGTATGCGACGGACTCGCGGTCCGGGATCGCTGCCTCTGTAAGAGGGGCCGGACACTGTGCGGCGTCGGTGTAGGTGAGCGCTGTGAGGCCGGTAGGCAGGTGGGGATCGGGAGTGGCACCCACCCAGGCGACAACCTGTCCGGCGGCAAGAATGTGCGCTCGCCGCGCCGCGGGTTGGTCGTGACCCACCGGTACGTACGAGGCGCCTGCCGCCAGGATGCCCAGGGTGGCGATGATCTGTTCGGGACCTTTCGGAAGCTGTACCGCGACAGCCTGACCCGGCTTGACACCCGCCTGGTGTAGCGCCCCCGCGACAGCGAGAGCTGCTGCGCCGACCTCACGATAGGTCAACAGGCCCTCGGTGCCGAACCGGATGGCTGCAGCCTCCGGAGTCCTTGCCGCCCATGAGAAGAAGCCCTCGTGCAGCACCTGTCCGCTGGTCGGGTGGTCGGTCGCGTTGACCCTGTCGCGCACCGCACGCTGATCAAGGGGAAGCTGCGGGGTGGTGTCGGCCTCCCAGGCCGCCTTCGAGAGGGTGAGCCTGTCGACCGCGACACGGTACTGGGTGAACATCGCGTCGATGACCCCTGGAGAGAACGCCGATTCACGCACGTCCCAGTTGAGCAGTAGTCCGCCCCGCACCTCGGTGACCTGCGCATCGAGCAGGACCTGCGGGCCCTGCGAGACAATCCACTCGGGGTCGCCGAAAGTGTGCACCACATCGTCGTCGAACAGCTCACCGAGATTGAGTGCGCTGGTGTACACCACCGGCGCGAGCACCTGTTCTCCGCGATGGCGACCGAGGTCACGCAGTACCTCGAGCCCGCTGTACGAGGCATGAGACCCGTTCGCGTGCATCACCTTCTGCAACGCGCGAGCGCGGTCGAGAATGGACGAGTGGGCAAAGGCGTCGACGTCGAGCAGGACAGACGTGGTGAAGTCGCCGATCAGCCGATCGGCGTCGGGATGTACGGCCTCACGCTGGAACAGGGGAAGATTCAGCAGGAATCGGGGCGAACTAGACCACCGCGCGATCGACTCGGCGAACACCGACGCCAGAGCCATGGCCACCGTCACGCCACGCTCGTGCGCTGCCGCGATTAGGGTCTCCTTGGCTGCCGCGTCGATCCAGTGGTGATGACGCACCACTCGGTGCTCATCGGTTCGCTGCGACCGCGGAACCAGCGGAAGTGCTGGGGCCGAGGGTAATTCATCGAGCCGATTCGCCCACCACTGCTGATCGCGATCACGATTGACGTCCGGGTGTTCGCCGCGCCAGGCGAGGTAGTCCCGGTAGGTGAACTCGGCGGCAGGTAGTGAACGGCCGTGATAGGACGCAGCCAGGTCGGCAAGCAAAGTCCGGTAGCTCATCGCGTCACCGGCGATCATGTCGACATCGACGTGAAGTCGCGTCCTGCCGTCTGGCAACAGGGTCAGGGTGATGTCGAGGACCTGACCTTCTTCGATCGGCAGCATCTGGTGAGACTTCTTCTGCCGCAGTTCGTTCAGGGCCTGCTCGACCTGCGCATCGTCGGCCGATCTGAGATCCACGACACCGAACACCTCGCGGCCGGGTTCGGCCAGCACCCGCTGCGTACCGTCGGACAGGATCTGTACCCGAAGCATCGGATGCGCCGCGACCAGATGTGCAACGGCTTCTCGGAGCCGTGACGGATCCACATCGGCTCCGTCGAACTCGACGTAGAGATGGGCCGCGACACCGCCCAGGTCCTGACCTTCGGAGCGGCCGATCCAATAGGCATGCTGCATCGGCGCCAACGGGAAGGGCCCCGACTCGGCGAGCGCCTCGTGCGGGGCATCCGGCGATGCCGGATGTTCGTGCGTCGACGGAAGAATCGACACCCCGCCGGCCTGTGACCGCGTCGATGCCGGGTGTCCACCGATGAGGTTCGCCCAGGCGGCAACCGATGGGGCCTCGGCCAGCTGCGCGAAGTTCACGTTGTGGCCCCGTTTGCGCCAGCCACCCGCGATCTTCATCATCCGGATCGAGTCGAGACCCAGTCCGATCAGGTCGGCGTCGTCGTCGATGGTCTCCGGAGAGCACCCGAGTTGCTCGGCGATCTGCCGGCGGATCTCATCGAGGCCGACCTTGTCAGTGGGCTCGGTACCGTCGTTCATCACACGGCTCAGCGGTCGTCGGATGTGCGTTCGACGAGATAGGGCGCGATGCTCCCCAACTTCTCACACGTCTCGATGAATTCCCGCTCAGGAGACGACTGGCCGACGATGCCGGCACCGGCGCGCACCCAGGACCGACCACCTTCCCGGAAGACCGTGCGCAACGCCAGTGCGGCCTCGAACTCGCCTTCGGACGAGGCGGTCAGAACCGCTCCCGAGTACAGTCCGCGCCTGGTGTCCTCCAGGCGGTAGATCGCATCCACCGCAGCAGGTTTCGGGATACCAGAGGCGGTGACCGAAGGAAAGAGCACCTCGAGCGCGTCCCAGGGTCCGAACTCCGGCGCCAGCGTTCCCTGCACGGTCGAAGCGAGGTGCTGAACACTGCCCCGTTCGCGGACCACCATGAACTCGGTCACCGCGGTGGTGCCGGGCAGCGCCACCGACTGCACCTCGGTGAATGAGGTACGGACCGAAACCGCGTGTTCCACAATCTCTTTCGAATCCGACACGAGCTCGGCACGAGCGGCTGCGTCGAGTTCGGGAGACCGGCCGAATGCGCGTGTGCCCGCCAGTGGTTCGGTGACGATCCGGCGATTGGCATCAACCGATCCGACGAGCTCCGGGCTGAAACCCGCAGCTTCGAGACCACCGAGCCGAAGCAGGAACGAACGAGCAGGGTTGTTCTTCTTCCTGCCTTCGCCGTAGGTGGCGGCGATGTCGACGTCGAACGGGACATCGACCCCTCGCGAGATGATCACCTTCTCGTAGTCTCCACGATGGATCTCGGCCACCGCCTTCGCCACGCGACCCCGGTAGTCCGACGGATCGTCGTCGACCGGCAAGGGACTGGGCGACACCGGGTGAGAATGCGGCGCACGGCCCGCCATCTCGCGCAGTCTCTCGGCCAGTTCGTCGCCGGCACCCTCCACCCGGATGCCGTCGGGTTCCACCCACGCCTCGAACTCGGGCACGACGAGGTGGGCGAGCACGCTGCCTGCGGTGAGGTGATCGCCGGCACCGAGACCCGGCGCGCAGAAGTCGAACGCGATCCATCCGTAGACACGCCAATGCGGGAAGGGAAGCCCGGCGAGCGCTGCGGAGATCGCGCCGGCAGGTAGGCCCGACCAGGCTTGTGACGTCGACTCGGTCCCGATCGTCGTGACCACCTCATCGGTGGTGAGCACCACGCTGGCCCGCTGTCCCCCGGCGAAAACCCAGCGATTCTCGCGTTCGTACACGACGTAGTCGTCGGCGACATCCGCCTGCGCCCAGGCCGCACAGATCTGTGCGGCACCGAGGTCCCCGTGGAGCGCCCCGGACTCGTCGCCGCCCTTGTTGTCGCCGCCCTTGTTGTCACTGTTGGTGTCGATGGTCGCGGTCACGCGATCGCCCCGGCAAATGCTCTGCTGCTCATGGCATCCTCTACTCACCCGCACCACGTGTGGACCCCAGTGGCCCACGGACTTGTCAGGCGTTTTGTCGATCGAAAGTTCGTCCGTGCCCCAATGATCCCAGCAACCGCGGACTTAGGATGGGCTAACTCTCGCGCTTGAGGCTAGCCTAACCAACTGATCTGGGCCAAGTCTACGATCACCACCATGTCTGTGATGCACGACGACAGCGACCTCACGAGCGGTTTCACACCCCACCCCCCGGCGGCCGCGGCGCGGTACCGGGAACTGGGCCTGTGGCGAGAGACACCCCTCTGGCGGATGTTGTGGGACCAGGCCGATGCGACACCGGATGCGCCCGCCGTCTCCGACATCACCCGCACGCTGAGCTATCGCGACCTCGCCGAGTTGTCGGCCCGGCGTGCGGCCGGGTTCGTCGAGGCCGGGCTGCGCCCTGGCGAACGCGTGGTGCTGCAGAACCAGAACTCGGTGGATTTTGCGGTCAACTTCTTCGGCATGCTGCGAGCGGGAATCGCGCCCGTGATGACTCTCCCCGCCCACCGCATCAACGAGATCGCCCACCTGGCTCAGACCGCCGGGGCGGTTGCCTATGTCTGCCACGGCCACGCAGGCGGGTACGACTACCGCGACCTGGCCCACCAGCTGCGTGGGCGCGTCGACACCATCCGCGCGGTCTTCGTCGACGGTGACCGGGGTTCCGAGGCCGCGACGCCACAGGGCGACCCGAGTCGCCTCGACGTTGTTCCCACCCCCGATCCCGACAGCCCCGCACTCTTCCTGGTATCCGGTGGCACCACAGGTCTGCCCAAACTGATCCCACGCACCCACAACGACTACCGGTACAACGCCGAACTCAGCGCCGAGGTGGCCGGGTGGACCTCCTCCGACACCTATCTCGTGGCGCTTCCCGCCGCGCACAACTTCCCGCTGGCCTGCCCAGGGTTGCTCGGCATCATCTCCGTCGGTGGCCACGCGGTGTTCACCGACAACCCCTCTCCCGACCACACCTTCGACCTGATCGAGAAATACCGGGTCACCGCGGTGGCACTCGTGCCGGCCCTGGCCCAGGTCTGGACCGCCGCAACCGAATGGGAACCCGCCGACGTCTCGTCACTGCGGCTGCTGCAGGTGGGCGGGGCCAAGTTCGCCGAATCCGACGCGATTGCGGCGAACGCGGCGTTCGGCGGCGCGGTGCAGCAGGTGTTCGGGATGGCCGAGGGGCTGATCTGTTACACCCGGTTCACCGACGACGAACAAACGGTCACCCGCACCCAGGGTCGCCCGATGAGCGACCACGACGAATTGCGCGTGGTGGACGAGAACGGCGATGAAGTCCCCGACGGCACGGAAGGTGAATTGCTGGTGCGCGGTCCGTACACCATCCGCGGCTACTACCGCGCCGGCGAGCAGGGCCGGCGGTCGTTCACCGACGACGGCTTCTACTGCAGCGGTGATCGTGTGCGGAAACTGGCCTCGGGCCATCTCATCGTCACCGGCCGCATCAAGGACACCATCGTGCGCGGCGGCGAGAACGTGGCGGCCGACGACGTGGAAGAAAACCTTGTGGCCCACAACAACATTCGACAGGCAGCGGTTGTCGGGGTTCCCGACCACTCTCTCGGCGAACGCATCTGCGCCGTCATCGTCGCCGACGGTCCGGCGCCTGACCTCCCGACCATCCGGCAGTTCCTCGCCGACCGCGGGCTGGCGACGTTCAAGCAACCCGACCAGCTCGAGGTGGTCGCCGGTCTGCCGGTGACCGCGGTCGGGAAGATCGACAAACGCGCATTGCTGCTGCAGCTGACTTGACGAGCGGCGTAAGCTGCCCTTGGACAATAGAAAAGCACGGGGGCTCTCGCGATCCGAGGGCTGAGATGACGGCAGGCGGCCGTCGACCGGATGAACCTGACCGGGTAATGCCGGCGTAGGGAGAAAAAATGGTTGACGCCGTAAATTCTGTGACCACGGGCCCGATCCGCGGTAGCTCCAAGACCTACCAGCAGATCGATCATCTGCGGGTACCCGGGCGGCGGGTGCACCTGTCGAACGGTGAACACCTCGACCTGTACGACACCTCCGGCCCGTACACCGAGCACAAGCCGGAGTTCGACCTCGAAGTCGGTCTGCCCAAGATCCGCGACAGCTGGAACCGGCCCGCCCCGGTGGACGGCGCCAGCACGCAACTCGCCTGGGCAAGAGCAGGTTTCATCACAGACGAGATGCGCTTCATCGCCGCCCGTGAACAGATGGATCCGGAATTCGTGCGATCCGAGGTCGCGATCGGCCGAGCAGTCATCCCGGCCAACCATCGCCACCCGGAGTGCGAGCCGATGATCATCGGCAAGGCGTTCACCGTCAAGGTCAACGCGAACATCGGCAACTCGGCGGTCAGCTCGTCGATCGCCGAAGAGGTGGAGAAGATGGTCTGGGCCACCCGGTGGGGTGCTGACACCATCATGGACCTCTCCACGGGCAAGGACATCCACGCCACCCGCGAGTGGATCATGCGCAACTCACCGGTGCCGGTGGGCACGGTGCCGATCTACCAAGCCCTCGAGAAGGTGAACGGCGATCCGGTCAAGCTGACGTGGGAAGCCTACCGCGACACCGTGATCGAGCAGGCCGAACAGGGTGTGGACTACATGACGGTCCACGCCGGCGTGTTGCTGCGTTACGTGCCGCTCGCCGCGAACCGGGTCACCGGCATCGTGTCGCGAGGGGGGTCCATCATGGCTGCGTGGTGTCTGGCCCACCACGAGGAGTCCTTCCTCTACACCCACTTCGAAGAGCTGTGCGAGATCTTCGCCCGCTACGACATCACGTTCTCCCTCGGAGACGGTCTGCGACCGGGCTCGATTGCCGACGCCAACGACGCCGCCCAGTTCGCCGAGCTACGCACGCTGGGCGAACTCACCAAGATCGCGAAATCACATGGCGTACAGGTGATGATCGAGGGTCCCGGGCACATCCCCATGCACAAGATCGTCGAGAACGTCCGCCTCGAGGAAGAGTTGTGCGAGGAGGCGCCGTTCTACACGCTGGGCCCACTCGCCACCGACATCGCCCCCGCATATGACCACATCACCTCGGCGATCGGCGCGGCGATGATCGCACAGGCCGGTACTGCGATGCTCTGTTACGTGACCCCGAAAGAGCATCTGGGACTTCCCAATCGCGACGATGTGAAGGTCGGGGTGATCACCTACAAGATCGCCGCGCACGCAGCCGATCTGGCCAAGGCTCATCCGCGCGCGCAGGAACGCGACGATGCCCTCTCGCGGGCACGTTTCGAGTTCCGCTGGAACGACCAGTTCAACCTCGCCCTCGACCCCGACACCGCCGTCGAGTACCACGATGAGACGATGCCCGCCGAGCCTGCCAAGACGGCCCACTTCTGTTCGATGTGCGGCCCGAAGTTCTGCTCGATGCGGATTTCCGCGGATGTCCGCGCATACGCCGAAGAGCACAACCTGGTGACCCAGGACGACATCGACCGCAAACTGGCCGCGGACATGGCCGCCAAATCGGCCGAGTTCATGGAAAAGGGTGCGGCCGTGTACCTGCCGCTCACCGAAGCCGGCTCGGCACCCGCGACCGGTGTGGGTCCCGTACTTTCGACACCATGACCGACGCCGTGCAGCTCCTACCCCGGGTACCGCTGGGGCAGACACCCGTTCGAGTGATGACCATCGCCGGCACCGACTCCGGCGGTGGCGCAGGCATCAACGCCGACCTGCGGACGATGGCCTTGTGCGGAGTGCATGCCACGGTGGCGGTCGCCGCGGTGACGGTTCAGAATTCGCTGGGCGTCAGCGGTTTCCATCCGATTCCGCCGACTGTCGTGGCCGACCAGATGCGGTCGGTGATCACCGACATCGGGATAGGGGCGGCCAAGACCGGCATGCTCGCTTCAGGCGAGATCATCGATGCGGTGGTGGGCGCGGCCGATGAGCTCGATCTCGGCCACGGACGGACCATCCCCCTGGTGGTCGACCCTGTCTGTGCGTCCATGCACGGTGACCAGCTCCTGGCCGACGAGGCGATGGATTCGCTTCGTGGCAAACTGATCCCGATCGCCACGCTGATCACGCCCAATCTGGACGAGGTGCGGCTCATCACCGGAATCGACGTCACCGACCGGGTCTCCCAGGAGAAGGCCGCACGCGCGCTACATGCGCTGGGTACTCAGTGGGCCCTGGTCAAAGGCGGTCATCTGCGGTCGGACCCGAACAGTCCGGATCTGCTCTTCGACGGCACGGACTTCATCGAGCTCACCGCTCCGAGAATCGACACCGGCCACGACCACGGGGCCGGAGACACGTTGGCGGCGGCCATCACCTGCGCGCTGGCGCACGGCTATTCGGTACCCGATGCCGTCCGTTTCGCGAAGTCATGGGTTACCAAGTCGCTGTCCGTGGCCTACCCCTTGGGGGCAGGCCACGGACCGGTCAACCCGCTCTGGCGGCTCGAGATCTAGCGAGATCCCGGCGTCGTCTGGTCAGGCGTCGCGGCGGTCGGTCACGTAGATCGCCGCACCGAAGACCAACGCGGTGATCACCATGAAGTAGAACAGCGAACCGTATTCGTTCCAGTACCAATCGAATCCGAGTTCACGGCCATCGATGAAGTGGTTGGCGTTCAGGAACGGCATGAGGGGTCCGGCAACGTCCTGGACCTTCGGGATCGCCGACAGCACGTTCTCGAGCACCAGGCTCCAGACCAGCAGGACAACGATCGCACCGGCCGTCTGGCGGATCAGTGCACCGATACCCAACCCGATCAGCACAGCCAGGAATGCGTAGAGCGGAACGCCCCAATACAGCCGGATGGCGTGGGAACCGAGCAGGTCGACGTCGGAACCCGACATCGCCTTGCCGATCGGTACCGAGATGAGGGTGAGCACAAACGTGACTGCCGCAGCCAGCCCGCCGTATACGGCCGCCTTTGCCAACAGGACGTTGTAACGCTGCGGAACCGCCTGGAACGACGTCCGGATGGTGCCGAAACGGAACTCACTGGTGACCGCCAGCACGGCCATGATCATGAGAACCGTGACACCGAATCCGGTGGTACCGACCACGAAGTCGGAGACGTTGACTTCGCCGTCCGAGGTGTTGTCGGCATTTGTGGCCCACCCCAGGAGGAATGCCAGTCCCAGTCCGAGAACGATGACGATGCCGACACACCAGTACGGCGACTTGGTGGTGACGAGTTTGATGCGCTCTGCCGCTACGGCGTTGGTGAGCATCAGGCTTTACCCCCAGATTGATTCTGACCCGCTTCGTCCCAACCTGATTGCGGATGACCCGGTTGCGCGTAACCCGGTTGGCCCGCAGGCGGTTGCACACCTGGTTGCGGACCCCACCCCGGTGGCGGTGGAGCGAATTGACCTTGCTGAGCAGGATAGGACGCTACCGACTGTTGTTGTCCGGGAAAGGCCATCGCGTCGTTGCCGTGGTATTCGACAGCGCCCGCGGTCATCGACATGAAGACTTCCTCGAGCGAAGCGGTCTTGCCCGAGAGCTCGTGGAGACCGATGCCGTTGGCCGCAGCAATGTCGCCGACCTGGTCGGTGGTGACGTTTTCCAGGCGCAACGACGGGCCTGCCCCGTCGTCGGCCACCGGCACCGAACGCAGCCCGGCCGCGGCGAGCGCAGCCTGCAGTTCGCCGAGTTTGGGACTACGCACGCGGACGGTGACCTGCGCGCTGCTGGTGAAGTCCTTGACAGACGCATCCGCGATCAGCTGCCCGCGGCCGATCACGACGAGATGTTCTGCGGTGAGCGACATCTCGGTGAGCAGATGACTCGACACCAACACGGTGCGACCCTGGTCGGCCAAAGCCCGCATGAACTTTCGGATCCAGACGATGCCCTCGGGATCGAGGCCGTTGACCGGCTCGTCGAAGAGCAGGACGCCTGGGTCGCCGAGCAGTGCACCCGCCAACCCGAGGCGCTGGGACATGCCGAGCGAGAAGCCCCCGGCCTTCTTGCCCGCCACCTCGGTGAGTCCGACATCGGCCAGCACCTGGTCGACGCGGTGGTTCGGGATCCCGTTGGACGCCGCCATCCAGCGCAGGTGGCTACGGGCGGTGCGGTTCGGATGCACCCACTTGGCGTCGAGCAGTGCGCCCACCTGGGTCAGCGGCCTCTTGAGCTCGCGGTACGGCAACCCATTGATGGTCGCGGTACCCGACGTGGGACGGTCCAGTCCCAGGATCATCCGCATGGTGGTGGATTTGCCTGCACCGTTGGGACCCAGAAAACCGGTCACCACACCTGGTTTCACGTCAAACGTGAGGTTGCTGACCACCTGGTTCTTGCCATAGACCTTCGTCAGGCCCTGAACTCTGATCATGGCCCTCAGTGTGCCAGAGCAGCACCGCCGCCCACCTCATCCTTGTGACTGATCTTCACCGGCGGTCTCAGCTGTCGAGCTGCGGCGACGACGCCTGTGCCCAGAACCGCTTGGGGATCCGGCCGGCACCGTGGGCCAGCCTGCCCGCGGTCACCGCCGAACGCATCGCGGCAGCCATCCGGGCCGGATCGGCAGCCCTGGTCACCGCAGAAGCGAGCAAGACCGCGTCACAACCGAGCTCCATGGCCAGGGCCGCGTCACTCGCGGTGCCGATGCCCGCATCCAGGATCACCGGCACGCCTGCAGTCGCGACGATCATCTCGATGTTGTGTGGGTTGCTGATGCCCAGCCCTGTGCCGATCGGTGAGCCGAGAGGCATCACGGCGGCGGCTCCGGCGTCTTCGAGTCGTCGCGCGAGGATCGGGTCGTCGTTGGTGTACGGCAACACCACGAACCCGTCCTGGACCAGACGATCGACCGCTTCGATCAACTCGGGTCCGTCCGGGAGAAGGGTCCGTTCGTCGCCGACCACCTCGACCTTGACCCAGTTGGTGTCGAGTGCCTCCCGGGCCAGTTGGGCCGTGAGCACGGCCTCGGCGGCGGTCCGGCAGCCAGCGGTGTTGGGCAACACCTCGATCTGCAAGCGGCGCAACAGGTCCAGCACTCCGGTGCGTCCGCCGGCATCGACCCTGCGCATGGCCACCGTCGTCATCTCGGTGCCGGAGGCGACCAGCACGTCTTCGAGAATCGCCAAGTTGGCGGCGCCGCCGGTGCCCGTGATGAGCCGGGACGTGAACTCGCGGCCCGCGATCACCAGGGAGTCGTCGGCAGCTGTACCCGCCTGAGTCAATTCGTCAGGTGCCGTGAGCTGTTCAGCCACCCTGCACCGCCGTGAGGATCTCGATCCGCTCACAAGGCCCCAGCTCTTGCGCCCAACGGGACTGCGGATGAACCACGCCGTCGACGGCAACGGCGACCCCGGTACGGGGGAGGTCGAGTTGGTCGAGCAATGTCAGCACGCTCGCCCCATCGGGTAGCCGAACGTCGTCGCCGTTGACGTTTACATCGGTTGCCATGCGAATCTCCCTGGTTCTGTAGCTGGTTGGTCGATCTCCTTGCCGGAGAGGATGTCTGCCACCAGATCTGCGGTGACCGGGCACATCAGGATCCCGTTGCGACCGTGACCCGTCGCCACGATCGTCCGGTCGTCGAGCCTGCCGATGAGTGGCATTCCGTCGGGTGTTGCGGGACGCAGTCCCGCCTCGGCGCTGAGCAGGTGGTACTCGCGCAATGACGGCATGAGCTCGATGGCGTCGGTGAGCAGGTCCGCCACCCCACCGGCCACGGGTCGCCGGTCGAACCCGCTGTCGTACTGGGTGGCCCCGACGACAACGCCGTCGGGCCGAGGCACCACGTACACCGCCCGCCCGTTGACCCGGCCGCGCACAACGTGTTTCGGTGGCGGCAGTGCGCCGGGCGTGGATCCGAGTCGCAGAACTTCGCCCTTGGACGGATAGACCGGGAGCCCGGTCCAGAGTGCGGCCGACCCGACACCTGCGGCGAGCAGCACCTGGTCGGCGGAGATCTCCGCGAGGTCGTGCACTGTTGTGGTCTCGATCCGTACTCCCGACGTCGCCGCGCGGTCGGCCAGCACGGCCAGCAGGCGGCGATTGTCCACTGCCATCTCTCGCCGGGCCAGGTAACCACTGCGAACCCGTCCCGACACCGCGGGCTCGAGTGCGCGGATCTCCCTGCCGGTCAACGGTTCTATCGGATGGCCGCGTCGGGCCAGCCATTCGGCGACCATGGCCAACTCGCCGACGTCCGCGCTGTCGACACCCACCATCAGGCTCGAGGAGGCAGCGACCACCTGATCGTCGCCCAGCCTGTCGACGAACTCGGGCCAACGCGACATCGCCTGTTCGGCAAACGCGAGGTAGACGTCGTCACCGGTGCGACTCTCCCCCGCAATGCCCAGCATCCCGGCCGCCACCCGAGATGCCGCGGTGGAAACGAGCCCGTCGCCACGCTGCGGCTCGAGGTGACCTGAATCGTAAACGGTTACCTGCCAGCCGGATTCGGCGGCACGAACCGCACATGCCAGACCGATGACGGCGCCACCGACGATTGCGAGAGACTTCATCCCACCTTCTTCCTTCGCCGGCATTACCCGGATCAGGTGTAACGGTCATGGGCAGGTTCGCGACCCAGATCTCAGCCCGACGCATCCCTCGGGCACCCGTGTGTGTACTGACCGACAGACTACTCCGTCGGTTCGGACCGCAGGCCAGCCCGCTGGTTCGGCCAGGAGGCCGGGCCATGGTCTCGGCAGAAGGTAGATTCGGCGATCGTGAATGCCCGCGATCGCCTGACCACCGCCCAGCTCTACCTCTGCACCGACGCCCGGCGTGAACGCGGCGATCTCGTCGAGTTCGCGGACGCCGCGCTGGCCGGCGGCGTGGACGTCATCCAGTTGCGTGACAAGGGGTCGGCTGGTGAACGCGTGTTCGGGCCCCTCGAAGCCGCGCAAGAACTCGATCTCCTCGGTGCGCTCGCCGAGGTGACCGCACGCCACGGCGCGCTGCTGGCCGTGAACGATCGAGCGGATATCGCAGCGTTGAGCGGCGCCGATGTACTGCACCTGGGGCAGGACGACCTGCCGGTGAATCTGGCCCGCCGCATCGTGGGCGACGACGTGGTGATCGGCCGTTCGACCCACGATGTCCAGCAGGCGACGTCCGCTGCCGAGCAGCCGGGGGTCGACTACTTCTGCACCGGACCCTGCTGGCCCACCCCGACCAAACCGGGCCGCTTC
This sequence comes from Williamsia sp. R60, assembly GCF_054063855.1. NCBI lineage: Bacteria > Bacillati > Actinomycetota > Actinomycetes > Mycobacteriales > Nocardiaceae > Williamsia > Williamsia sp. R60. Next base: position 292,693 of record NZ_JBSSGR010000002.1, on the reverse strand, counting down.
GCACCGGGTCTCGACCTCGTGCGTGCCACCGCCGACCTGGCATCGCGGCGGCCCTGGTTCGCCATCGGCGGCATCGACGAACAGCGACTCGCGGAGGTACTCGACGCCGGCGCCGACCGCATCGTGGTGGTGCGCGCGATCACCGCCTCGGACGATCCCTGTAACGCTGCCCGCCGTTTGAAGGACAAACTGGTTGCAAGGACAAAATCCTGAGGACTATGGTTGGCGAATCATGAAGCGCATTCTCGTAGTTCACCGCAGCGGGGTCTGATCCGACCGGCCCCCCGTTGCGGGCCGTGAGCGCTACCTGCTGGTCATCCTTTTCTCCGGAAGACCTTGTCGATGAACACTCTCACCACACCAGATACACCGATCTCCCCACATTCCCAGGCCACCGCGCCCGATCCTTTTGCCTCCCGCTATGGCAGATCACTGCCATCGCCGCTGCGGGCCGAGGCCGCCGGTATGACGTGGACAGCTTTCGCCGACACCTACGCGCCGACGACCGGACCGATTCGTCTCGGCAACTGGACCGCGTCGGCCGCCCCACAAGACCTCTTGCACTGCAGGGCGACCATCGCCACCGGCGACGTCATCCGATCGCTCTCGGCGACCGCGACCGGACCGATCAGCGCGCTCACCGACATGCTGTACCGCTTGGGTGCCGGCGTCGAGATCGTCAGCCTCCACCAATACGACTTCGCCGGCGGCGTGGCCACTTTCCTGCTGTGCGAGCGCGACGACCGGCGCACCTGGGCGATGGGGAACGGCTGCACCGGTCAGGAGTCGGCATTGAGTGCTCTGATCGCGGGGGCCAACCGGCTCTACTGAGAGTCGGTCACCGGTAGATCGGCGACGGCCTGTGCCAGATCAATACTGCGCTGCGACGTCGATGATCCATGTGACACCGAAACGATCGGTGAGCATGCCGAAGGCCGGCGCCCAGGGGGCGGGGCCGAACTCTTCGACGATGTCGGCGCGGTCGGCGAGCCCGTCCCACAGGGCACGGACCTCATCGACGCTCTCACCCCGGACCGACACGAAGAACGGCGAGTTCGTGAGGGTCATCTCATTCTCGCGCCTGGTGACCGGCGTGGGCGCGGCTGCGCGTGAGGGCTCGGCCGGTGCGGGCGCGTCGTAGGCCATCAGACCGAATCCGGCCTGCCCCACGATCTGGCCGAACACAACCCGATCGGCGCCAGGGGCATCTTTTGGCATACCGAAGTCGCCATAGGTCAGGACGGTCATCTCGCCGCCGAATATCGATCGGTAGAACTCAAGAGCCGCCCGGGCCTCACCGTCGAAGTTGAGGTGGGTGACTGCGCTGTAGGTCATATCTGCTCCTTTGAGGCTCGGACACCGGCTTTTCCGGTCCGGTGCCCACTGTGCGCACCTCATAGGTCAGGGTTTGTCCGCTTATCCCGGCAGAATTGATGGCATGCCGCTGACACCCGCCACGAGTACCTCGCGCCGACTGCTGTCGCTGCTGTCGCTACTCCAGGCACCTCGCGACTGGCCGGGGTGGCTCCTGGCCGACCGCCTCGATGTCAGCGAGCGCACCCTGCGTCGCGATGTGGACCGGCTGCGTGAACTCGGCTACGAGATCCGCGCCACCAAGGGACGCGACGGCGGCTATCGGCTCGACGCCGGCGCGGTTGTCCCCCCGATGCTGTTCGACGACGAACAGGTCGTCGCGATTGCGATCGCGTTGCAGGCCGCACCCAACACCGGCGCAGACATCGGGGAATCTGCGGCTCGGGCACTGACCACCGTGCGGCAGGTACTGCCGAGCCGATTGCGGCCACGAGTCGACGCGGTCGAACTCACGCCCCTCGCGGGAAACAACCCACCGACAGCCGTAACCGACGTGCTGCTTGCCATCGGCGACGCGATCCGACGCGGCGAAGAACTCCGTTTCGATTACGGCCGTACCGACGACACGGACACCGATCGTGACGACGCCGGCCTGGCGCGTCCGCCCCGCAGGGTGCAGCCACACCACCTCGTGTCACGGCTGGGCCGGTGGTACGTGGTGGGGTGGGATCCCGACGCCGATGATTGGCGGGTCTTCCGAGCGGACCGCATGTCTCCGAGGACACCGACAGGACCCCGGTTCGTCCGTCGCGACATCCCCGGGGGTGACGTGGGCACGTTCCTGGAAGGCCGGTTCAAGGGTTCGACCGACAACACCGACCGCTGGCCGTGCACCGGTGATGTGGTCCTTCACGCCGACGCCACGGACGTACATACATTCGCCCACGATGGGGTTGTCGAGTCACTCGGACCCTCGCGGTGCCGACTGCGGTCGGGGTCGTGGTCATGGGCGGCGCTGGCGGCCGGACTGTGCAGATTCGACGTCGACATCGAGGTGGTGGGGCCGCCCGAACTCCGCGCCGCCTTCGCCGACTTGGCGCGACGCGCAACGCTCGCAGCGCAGTGACCCGCCCCGCGGTCGGTTGTCGGACGGTCAGGTGTCGGATTGGGAGAACGCGCTGAGCTTGTTGCGCAGCTCGGGCCAGCTCACAGCGAATGCGGGATGGAGTGCCAGGTCGTTGACCTCGTCGGCGCTGACCCACCGCAGTTCCACCGACTCGCGATTGGCGGTGGTGGCCAGTGGGGCGGCCACCTCGGCGATCACCGTGGTGTACGTCCAGCCGCTCGGCGCCCGGTGCGTCACCAGTTCGTCACGCACGGTGAGCTCGGCGTCCGCGATCCCCGCTTCTTCGTCGGCCTCACGGACGGCCGTGTCCACCGCGCTCTCGTGTGAATCGCGGGCTCCGCCAGGCAGTGCCCACGTGCCACCCTGGTGGCTCCACACAGCGCGATGTTGCAGCAGAACGAGGACCGAACTGGTATCGCTCGGGGTGTACAGCAACAGGCCCGCGGCGCCATGCCGTCCCCAATATCGCGATCCGTCCGCGTCGAAAACCCAACCGTCGCCGTCGCCCCGCACGCGACACCTCCTCGCCCAGCCGACCTACCTCGGTGCAACGCTACTTGCCCCGGCGGGGTGACACAGGGCCGCACTGTCGCAACGGGCTCGGTGATTCGCAGTAATGTCGGTTTCACATCCACTCATCTGCGATCAGGACCTGGCCCCGCGAGGCGGGCCTGGAGGAAGAAGGGATCGCGTGACCGGCGGCAACGCAAGTTCTTTGCGTACCCGGCTCATGCATGCGGAGAAGCCGTACAGCGGCCGCTTCCGACGGCCGCTGTTCGATCGGCCCGCTCCCCTGACCCGGCGTGAAGTACTGAGTCTGACCCGTGAGCGCACCCAGAACCCGCTCACCAACATGCGCGAGCTGGCCTGGACCAGCCCCGGCAAACTGATGATCATCTCGCTGGTGCTGCTGATCTCGTCGGTGGTCGTCGGGTGGTATTCGTCCGACACGCTGGACGACCGCACCACCACGCTCGAGAACATGATCGTGCAGACCGAGCCGCTCGCCGAGGCCTCGCAGGTTCTCTACAGCTCGCTGTCCATCGCGGACGCCGCCGCCAATTCGGCGTTCATCTCCGGCGGCCTCGAACCGCCCGAACTCCGCGAGCGTTACAACGATGCTGTCGCCACCGCGGCGCACGCCCTCATCCAGTCGGTCAGCGGCGCCGCGATGGACAACACCGAGACCCGGCAGGACCTCACCACCCTCTCGGCCCAGATCCCCGTGTACACCGGTCTGATCGAGTCGGCCCGGATCAACAACCGACTCGGCAATCCGGTGGGCTCGGCGTATCTCGGCGAGGCATCGAACATGATGCAGGAGATGATCCTGCCCGCAGCCGAACGGCTGTACGCCGAGCGCGCCGACGCCATCGGCGATTCGAGAACCAACTTCACCAATGCGCCGTGGGGCGTCTACACGGCTCTGATGTTGCTGCTGGCGGCGATGATTGCCGCGCACCTCTACGTCGCCAGGCGCAGTCGACGACGCTTCAACCTCGGATTGCTGGTGGGCATCGGGTGCGTCCTGATCGGCTTGCTGTGGTTGCTCGTCGGCGGCCTGCTGTCGGTCAACTCCACCGCCAACGCCGAGAACCGCGGCGCAGTTCCGCTCCGCGAGCTGACCCAGGCCCGCATCCTCACCCAGCAGGCTCGGTCCGATGAAACCCTCTCGCTCGTCCGGCGAGGCGATCAGCAGGAGCTCGAGTCGGGGTACGCCAAAGCGGTGGCACAGATCGACACCGTGCTGACCGACTACCGCGAGGACGATCGCAAGGACGTCGCCGAGGACTCGGTGGCCGACGCGATCGACGCTCTCGCCCTGTGGCGCGATGCCCATGCCGCCATCCTCGAACGCACCAACGCCGGCGACTTCAACGGCGCCACCGCCATCGCGGTGGGCGACAACCCCGACGGGTCGGCCGCGGCATACAGTCGCCTCGACACCGCCCTTGTCGATGGCATCACCGACACCCGCAACACGTTCCGCGACGACATCAACACCGCACGGGTGGTCATCGGGTACGCCGGACTCGGGATCATGCTCTTGGGCATCGCAGCCGGCATCGCGGCCTTCGTCGGGATCTTCCCCAGGATCCGGGAGTACCGATGATCACGCGATCGGGACTCCGTGGCCTGGTGGCGGCCGGCGCGCTGGTGCTCACCACAACCATGGTGGCCGGCTGCGTCAATGCCGAAGCGCCCGAGAGTCTTCCGCCTTCGGCGTCGGCCGCGTGGCCACAGCCGGCAGGGGTGAGCCTCGACGTGCCGATCGAGCCTCCCCCCGCCACCGAGTCGTGCGATGCGACGGCGAGTCTGACGCCCGGACCGCTACCCGAACCCGGCAAGATGCCACCGGGCACCACCATGGAGACGATCTACAAACGGGGCTGGCTCAAGGTGGGCCTGGACATCGGGTCGAACCTGCTGTCTTTCCGCGACCCGATCAGCGGCACCATCGAGGGCTTCGACGTCGACGTCGCCAAAGAGCTGGCCCGGGCGATCTTCGGTGACCCCGAGCGGATCGAGTTCCGCATCCTCAACTCCGACGACCGGATGAACGCACTGAAAGACAGTACGGTCGATGTTGTGGTCAAGACGATGAGCATCACCTGCCAGCGACTGCGGAACATCGCGTTCTCCACCGTGTATTACGAAGCGTCGCAACGCATCCTGACCATGCGTAGCTCCGACATCAACGGTGTTGCCGACTTGGCGGGCAAACGCGTGTGCGCGGCCCGCGGCACCACGTCCATCGCACGTATCCAGCAGCGGGTGCCCGACGCCATCGTCGACACCGTCTCCACATGGGCCGATTGTCTGGTGATGGTGCAGCAGGGCCAGGTTGATGCGGTCTCCACCGACGATGCGATCCTGGCGGGCATGGCAGCGCAGGATCCGTACGTACACGTCGTCGGGCAGAGCCTCGGCGAGGAGCCCTACGGCATCGGCATCAACAAGAACGACGAAGACCTCGTCCGTTTCACCAACGGCGTGCTGCAGAAGATGCGTGAAGACGGCACCTGGTTCGACATCTACGACCGCTGGCTGTCGATCCTTGGGCCGAAATACTATCCGCCACAACCGTCGTACCGGGACTAGAGGTGATTCGTGAACAACGATGACCCCGCCGAAGGCGACACCGAGGTCGGGACGCAGGCGGTGTCGATGGAGGACCTCGACATCGGAACGCAAGCCGTTCCGATGGAAATGGCCTTCACCGAGCAGACCCAGCGAACACAGCAAGACGAACGCCCAGACCGGTCTGCCGATACGGTGCTGTCCGCTCAGACGCCCATGGTCCCCACCAGCCGCAGCTCGCGCAGTCGCCGCCGGATGGGCGGCGGCCTGGTCGATGTCCCACGCGTCTTCGACATCGAGCCCGCCGATGCGGTCATGGACCACGCGGTGGTGGCCGAGGGCAAGCGCAACTGCTGGAAGTGCGGGCGGCCGGTCGGCCGGCAATCCGGGCCGGGAGCCGGACCGCTCACCGGGATCTGCGGCCATTGCGGAGCACGCTATTCGTTTGTACCGGGCCTGGCCAAGGGGACGATGGTCGCCGACCAGTACGAGATCTCGGGCGCGATCGCCTACGGCGGGCTGGGCTGGATCTACCTCGCCATCGACCGCAATGTGTCCGACCGTCCAGTTGTGCTCAAGGGCCTGCTGAACTCGAAAGACGCACAGGCACAAGCGGTTGCACTGGCCGAGCGACAGTTCCTCGCGTCGGTGTCACATCCCGGCATCGTGAAGATCTACAACTTCGTCGAGCACGTCGATCCCGTGGGCAACACCTTCGGGTACATCGTGATGGAGTACGTGGGCGGCAGCACGCTCAAGGACATCACGGCCGTGGACGGCGAATGTGGGCCCGGCCGAAAGCTTCTCACACCCGAACAGGCGATCGCGTATCTTCTCGAGGTGCTCCCGGCGGTGAACTACCTCCACTCGGTAGGGCTGGTGTACAACGACATCAAGCCCGAGAACATCATGGTCGGCAGCGAGGACGTGAAGTTGATCGACCTCGGGGCCGTCTCCCCCATCAACGGTTACGGCCATCTCTACGGAACACCTGGCTTCCAGGCCCCGGAGATCGTCAAGACCGGCCCCCAGATCGCCACCGACATCTACAGCCTGGGCCGCACCCTGGCCGTCCTGACTGTCGACATGCCGATGGAGAAGGGCCGGTACCTCGACGGTCTGCCGGATCCATCTGAGGCAAAAGTGTTCGCCGACAACCCCTCGTTCCACCGGTTGCTGCAGCGCGCGACCCATCCCGATCCCACCAAGCGTTTCGCCAGTGCCGACGAGATGGCGGGTCAGCTGCTCAACGTGCTCCGCGAGTTGGTCGCGGCGCATTCCGGTGTGCCACGACCCGGCCTGTCCACGGTCTTCAGTCCACAGCGCACCACGTTCGGCACCGAGATGATGCTCGCGCCCGTTGACGGAATCCTCGAACCCGTACGTGCGCAGATCAAACTCGACACCACCGATGTTGTCGCCGCCCTTCCCGTGCCGCTGGTCGATCAGTCGGACCCGGCCGCCGGACTGCTCAACTCGACTGCGCTGTCCGAACCCACCCAGACACTCGACTCGATCCGTAGCGCCCGCGAGGGTGGACTGTCGTCGGTGATCGGTACCGACCCCTCCGACGACCACCCGTCCCGAGAGATCGACCTGATCGAGGCACGCGCCTATCTCGAACTCGGGGACGCACAGACCGCTCTCGACCTGCTCAACCAGGCCACGGAACATCACGGAAAGTCCTGGCGCACAGAGTGGTTTCTGGGACTATGCGCGTTGCTGATGAACGATGTGGAGGTGGCGCACGCACGGTTCAACGACGTGCTGGCCGCCATGCCCGGCGAAGTGGCACCCAAGCTCGCGGTGGCTGCGACAGCGGAACTGATGAACAACCATGACGTTGCGCTGCAGCACTATCGGACGCTGTGGCAGACCGACCGCGCGATCGTCACCGCGGCTTTCGGGCTCGCTCGCATGCGGTTCGCCGGCGGTGACATCGACGGAGCGGTCAAAGCACTCGACGACGTCCCGCCCACCAGTCGCCACTACAACGCAGCGAGTTGCACGGCAATCCTCACCCTCGTCCACGGCCGGGATCCCGCCGAGGTCACCGAAGAACAGCTGCGCGAGGCCGCCAGGCGACTGGACGCCATGTCCGACACCGAACCTCGCAAGCAACGTCTGGTGATCCTGGTCCTCGGCATCGCGATCGGCTGGATCCATCGCCGACCCGACCAGTCACCCACCGATGCGTCCGCGCGCGGCGACATCCTGGGCTACCCGTTCAACGACCACGGCCTACGTGTGGGCTGCGAGCAATCACTGCGGCGACTGGCGCGGGGCACGATGAACCGAACCCAGCGCTTCTTGCTGGTCGATCTCGCCAACTTCATCCGACCGCATACGTTGTTCTGAGAAGCAACCCGAAGCCGAATTCTTCTGCAACCGGCCCCATTTCGTGAGTTTGGCGAAGATTCGGTAAGCGCAGATATGTCAGACCGTGCAACTACAATCGAAAGTATGTTCGAGCACTGGTCAGAGCTGGGTGAGCGGAACATCGGTATGGTGCCCGCCGCGCTGGCGCGCCCCAATGAACTGCTCCGCACGGCGGAGCGGGCAATGGCTGGGCAGGGCTATTTGGAATGGGCACGCTACATGGCCGCCGCCGAACTGCATCGCCAAGTCGTCGACCCCGCGATCGATGCTTCCGACTTGTACCTGGATGCCTATGCGAGCTGCGCGGCCCGCCTCGCCGCAGCCCAGCACTTGTCGCAGGTCGCCGCAGAGAACCATCTCACCTGCGCCTTGGCGTTGCGCGATCGACTCCCGCAGGTTGCCGAGATGCTGAAAGACGGATATCTTGCGCCGCACCATATTTCGACCATCGTCTCGCGCACAGATCTCATCGAGGGATCCGAGCACACCGAAGCCATCGACCGCGACATCGCTGATCAGCTCCGTCGCCGCGGATCCTGGTCGAGGAATCGCCTGCGAGACATGGTCGACGCGACGATATTCCGCCGCGACCCCGACCTGGTGCGTGAAGATCGCAGCGCGGCAAAGGACAAACGAGGAGTGTGGGCTGAAGGTCATCAGAACGGGATGTCCGAACTCACCGCCGTCGTCGCAGCCGAGAACTCGGCCATGATCATGCAACGCCTCGAGAAGTTGGCAGCATCGGTATGCAAACGCGATACGCGGACCAAGCCACAACGCATGTCCGACGCCCTCTTCGCCATCACCATGGCGCGCGAGTTCACTTGTGAATGCGACAGCGATCTCGATCATCCCTGCACCGCCGACATCATCACCGTTCCCGCCGACGGAGTCTTCTCGGGCATTGACGCCAAGATTGTCCTGCACGCCATCGCCAACCAGTCGACCCTCGACGGCGACGACAAGCCCGGGTACCTCCAAGGTCATGGCGTCATCTCAGCCGCGCACGTCCGTGACCTCGCAGCCCACGCCAACACCACCACCCGCCCCCTCGGCAACACCGAGACCGGATACGTCGCAGCACCTCGACCCGAACCCTCAGCGAAACTGAACCAACGCAGTCTTCCTCAGCACAATCAAACACCGACAACCGCGGCGATACCGAGACCAACGCCAACGCGGCCGGCGGTCGGGTTTCCGAGCAGAACGAACAGCCCGGACCGATCACCCGCGCCAATTGCGCAGCACCACAACCCTCCCGAGCCGTGCGAAGAGCCATGAAGGGCACCAAGCAACACCATGCGATTCCGCCCGATCAACCGCAACTCGACCTACTCATCGAGGCCGAAACCAAAGCCGGCGACCATGAACCCGTCTTCCAATGGCCACCGCTACCCACCGTGCAACCGGGCGACCACTACCGCCCGTCGGCGGTCCTCGACACGTATCTCCGAATCCGGGATCTTTACTGCACCTGGCCTGGCTGTGACAGACCCGCATGGTCGGCCGACCTGGACCACACCCAGGAGTACAACCACGACGACCCCGCCAGCGGTGGACACACCCATCCCGAGGGAATGAAAGCCCTCTGCCGTTTCCACCATCTACTCAAAACCCACACCGCGTGGCTCGACGACCAGTACGTAGACGCGCACGGCCGCACGCGGACGACCATCACCACCCCGGAAGGCCGGACCTACCACGGACCCAGCTGGACGGGTGACGACCTGTTCACCGGCCTTCGCTTGATCGTCTGGGACCAGAGTCCACCGAATCGCCGACGGGTCAGAGCCGACAACCCGGTCAGAACCATGTCCCGCACGCGAGCAAAACACCTACGGCGTCACCAAGAAAGAATACGCAACCGCCGGACACGCGAGCCCGGATAGCTGGCTAACCCTGCAGCGCCGCCACCGACTGCCTCGCGATCGCGAGTTCCTCGTTGGTCGGCACCACAAGAACGGTGACGGCCGAATCGTCGGTCGAGATGATCCGCGCCTCACGGCTTTTGGCCGCATTGCGCTCGGGGTCGATCCGGATGCCGAAACTCTCCAGACCCGCGAGACTGTCAGCCCTCAACTTGGGGGCGTTCTCGCCGACCCCGGCAGCGAAGACGATCGCGTCGGTACGGCCCAAAGTCACCATGTAGGCACCGATGTACTTGCGCAGCCGGTGCACATAGACCTTGTAGGCCAGCGTGGCGTCGGCGTCGCCTGCCTCGACCTTCTCGGTGAGCGTACGGAAGTCGTTCTCCCCACTGAGACCTTTGAGCCCGGCTTCACGGTTCAACATGGTGTCGATCTGGTCGACGTCCATGTCCGCCGCGCGCCGCAGATACATCACCACACCCGGGTCCACATCACCGCTACGTGTGCCCATCACCAATCCCTCGAGGGGGGTCAGGCCCATCGACGTCTCCACCGGGCGACCACCCTCGATCGCCGACGCCGACGCGCCGTTACCGAGGTGCAGCACAATTTGATTCAGGCTCTCGCGATCGGCACCGAGGAACTCGGCGGTCACGCCCGACACGTACTCGTGCGAGGTGCCGTGGAAGCCATATCTCCGGATGTCGTGCTTCTTCGCCAACTCGCGGTCGATCGCATACGTGGCGACATGGTCGGGTAAGCCGTGGAAGAAGGCTGTGTCGAACACCGCCACAGACGGCACGTCGGGCAACAACTCCCGTACCGCTTCGATGCCGACGAGGTTGACCGGGTTGTGCAGCGGGGCAAGGTCTTCGAGATCTTTGATCGCAGCTACCACATCGTCGTCGATCACGGTGGGGCGATAGAACTTCGGTCCGCCGTGGACGACCCGATGGCCCACCGCGACGATACCTTCCGACCCCAGATCGTGTCCGGCCTCGGAAAAGAGATCGAAGACCTTCGCAAGACCGGCCTGGTGATCGGCGATCTCACCGACGAACTCGTTCTTCTCGTCACCCTGCACGTGCTCGACCCGCGCCTGCGACTCGCCGATCCGCTCCACCAGGCCGTGAGCCACGACCGTACCCGAGTCTGGTTGCACCAGCTGATATTTCAGCGACGACGAGCCTGCGTTGAGCACCAGGACGGTGTTGTCGGAATTGCTCTGGGATGTCATGTCATTGCTCCGCGTCGTCTGATTGGCCCTGGGCCTGGATGGCGGTGATCGCCACGGTGTTGACGATGTCCGAGACCAGCGCACCGCGCGACAGGTCGTTGATCGGTTTGCGCAAGCCTTGCAAGACGGGACCGACGGCCACCGCATCGGCGCTGCGCTGCACGGCTTTATAGGTGTTGTTGCCGGTGTTCAGATCAGGGAAGATCAGCACCGTCGCCTGTCCGGCGACCGGTGAATCGGGCATCTTCGACTTGGCCACCGAGGGATCGACTGCGGCGTCGTACTGGATCGGTCCCTCCACCAGCAACTCCGGAGCTCGTTCCCGGACGAGTCCGGCAGCTGTGCGCACCTTGTCCACGTCTGCGCCGCTGCCAGATTCGCCGGTGGAGTACGACAACATGGCCACCCGCGGCTCGATGCCGAACTGAGCAGATGTGGCGGCGGAGGAGATGGCGATGTCGGCCAGCTGTTCGGCGGTGGGGTCGGGGACGATGGCGCAATCGCCGTACGCCAGAACGTGGTCGGCGAGGCACATGAAGAACACGCTCGACACCGTCGACACACCCGGCGCCGTCTTGATGATCTCGAACGCAGGCCGGATCGTGTGCGCGGTGGTGTGCACGGCGCCCGACACCATGCCGTCGGCGTAACCCAGTTGCACCATCAGGGTTCCGAAATACGAGACGTCCTGCACTGTGCTGCGGGCGCGCTGCAGGTCCATCCCCTTGTGCTTGCGCAGCTCGGTGTAGACCTCGGCGAACTCGTCGAGTAGTTCCGACGACGTCGGGTCGATCACGTCCACACCGGTCAGGTCGACGTCGAGTTCGGCGGCCCTATCTCGCACTGCCCGTTCGTCTCCGAGAATGGTGAGGTCGGCCACCTGGCGTCGGAGCAGTCGTCCGGCGGCGCGCAGGATGCGGTCGTCGCCGCCCTCCGGGAGCACGATGCGCTTGCGGATTTTGCGCGCCCGTTCGATCAACTGATACTCGAACATCTGGGGGGTCACGACCTCGGGGATGCGCAACTTCAGCTTCTCGAGCATCGCCACGGAGTCGACGTGCTCCTCCATCAGATTGAGAGCCACGTCGATCTTGCGGACCGAGTTGATGTTCATTCTCGCGCGGGCATGGGCTGCGGCCCTTGCCGTTTCGTAGGTCCCCTGTTCACAGCAGATGAGCGGCAGAGGCGACTGCAACCCCTCCATCAACGCAGCGATCTTCGGGTGAGGTTTGATGCCACCGTTGAGGATGATTCCGGAGAGCTTGGGGAACCCCTCCGCGGCATTGGCCGCCACCAGCGAGACCAGCACATCGGAGCGGTCGGCCGGCGCGATCACGGCAACGCCTTCGGTGAGTCGTTCCAGGATGTGCTCGATGGTCATCCCGCCGACCATCACATGCATGGCCTCCCGGCTGAGCAGCTCGGGATCGCCGCTGTACAACTCGCCGCCGAGTTCTTCCATCAGTTCCCCGACCGTCGGCGCGATCAGCACCGGGTCTTCCGGCAACGTCCACGTCGGCAGTCCGGTGGCCTTCTGCAGCGCGTCCTTCACCGAGTCCAGCCGATCCGGGTCACAGCGGTTGGCGATCAGCGCGACCGCCTGAGCGTGGTTCTGCTCCAGCTCGTGCAGACACAACTCGGCCAAACCGACCACTTCGGCGTCGCTGCGGTCCGCCGCCTTGAGCGCCAACAGCATCGGCGTCTGCAGGTTCGCGGCGATCCGGGCGTTGAAGCTGAGTTCGGACGGACTGGCTATATCGGTGTAGTCCGACCCGATCACCAGTACGGAATCGCATCGCTCCTCCACCGCATGGAATCGGGTGACGATCTCCCCGAGCGCTGCCTCCGGGTCGGCATGGACCTGCTCGTAGGTGACGCCGATGCAATCCTCGTAACTCAGGTCCGTCGAATCGTGTTCGATCAGCAACTCCAGGATGTAGTCGCGCCGGTCGGACTTGGTTCTGGAGATCGGCCGGAACACCCCGACCCGGCCGCCCGAGGCGGCCAGCAGGTGCAGCACCCCCAACGCCACTGTCGACTTGCCGGTGTCGCCTTCAGGTGAGGCCAGGTAGATGCTGCTCGATGACGAAGCGCCCATACCGCCCACCCTAATGTGGGCGCAAAGGGCCGGCCGTGCGACGGGCCTCATCAGGCGGATCACCAGCCGGATCCGGTACACGGCTGCCTCTCAGCAGAGTTGCCAGGGTCCTCGCTGTGTGGGGCCACCGTAGGCCGGCCTGCGCACGGCCTGCGGAATTGCTGGACGCCGAGCTCACCGGATGGTCGAACGCACCACCATGTCCGCGATGTCGTCGTCGGAGAGCGCACTGCGTGGAATGAGCATGTAGGAGTAGATGATTCGGATCATCATCTCGGTGGCTCGGCCGGCATCGGGCACCAGCGCAGCCTCGAGTTCCGGCTCGTTCGCGAAGTTGCCGACACTGTTCGCCACGATGAGGTCCACGATGGTGACGTCGGAGGTGCGGTCGGGACCACGCGCCACGATCGTGGTGATGATCTCTTCCGGCTCGTTCTTCAGGATATATTGCAGCGCTTCATGATTGCGAATGTAGTCGAGCACGTTGAGGACGAGGACACGAACCTTGTCCGCCGGCTCGGGTTCGGACGCGGTCCACTCGGCGATCAGGGTACCGAGCCTCTTCACCTCGCGTTCGACGATCGCCTGCACTAATTGGTCGCGGCCACCGAACATCCGGTAAGCGGTCGCCCGGCCCACTCCCGCGTGCCTCGCCACCGACGTCAGGCTCAGTGCACGAGCACCGAACCGTTCGACGACAGCGATGGCAGCGTCGACCATCCGCTCTCGATCCATGCAAGAAGGTTAAGAGGTGGCAACCGGTTCTGGTACATCGGCCGTCGCTCGGGACCGGCGCCGACTGATCGCGACACCCGTGAGGGCCATCGCGCCACCGACCAGGCCCAGTGGGGTGGGCACCTCACCGAGGAAGAGCCAGGACAGGCCGATGGCAATCGCCGGTACGGCCAGAGTCGTGGCCGCCATCTTGCCCGCGTCGGTACGGGTCAGCGCATATGCCCACGTCAAGAATGCGATCGCGGTGGGTCCCACGCCCAGGAAGATGACCCCCGTGATCGCCCCTGCGGAGGCATCGGCGAGTTCGTCGATCGCCTGCGGCGCGAACGGCACCGTGGCCAGCAGACCGGCGAGGCAGCCAACCCATGTCGCCGTGACGGCGTCGACGGTGCGCAGCGCCACCTTCTGCATCAAGACGCCGGCCGCATACAGCACGGCGGTGATCAGTCCCAGGATGATGCCGAGCTCGTCGTTGTGGCTGCCGCCCGAACCGCCGAGGGCGATGAGCAGCACCCCCGCGAAGGCGATGAGGATCCCGATCACCAGTGGCTTCGGGAAACCTTCTCCCATGAATAGGCCTGCGAACACCGCCACCAGGATGGGCGCGAAATTGACCAGCAGCGCGGCCGTTCCGGCATCGAGGTGTTGTTCGGCCCAGTTCAGCAGCACGGTGTAAGCGGCAAACCAGAGCAGGCCGTAACCGATCACCAGTCCCAGCGCCCGGCCGCGAGGGATCGGACGGCGATAACGCAGTGCGATGACAACCAGCACCAAGGCGCCGGCAGCGAGGCGGGTGAACGCCATCGCACCAGGCGACAGCGTCTCACCGACAAATCGGATGACCACAAACGACGACGCCCACAGCAGCACCGTCACGATCGCGGCCACCACCGCGAGATTGTTCGACAAGACCTTCACAGCGACCACTCTGATTCATCCGACACATAAGCACAAGCGATTTCTCCTTGAGAACACTTCAGTGCAGCTGTACAGTTCGACCATGCTCGACGTCCACCGCCTCCGCCTGTTCCGCGCCGTGGTCGCCGCCGGATCCATCAACGGCGCAGCTGCCGCACTGGGCTACACCCCGTCTGCCGTCAGCCAGCATCTGGCCGCCCTCCAGAAGGAGACCGGGCTGGTCCTGGTCGAAAAGCGCGGTCGCGGGATCGAGCCGACCATGGTGGGCCGCACGATCGCCGCGGAGGCCGGCCACGTGCTCGAACGCCTGGCAGATCTGGAATCGCTTGTCGTAGACCTGCGGTCGGGGCGGGTGGGAAGTCTGTCGGTGAGCTATTTCGCCTCCGCCGGGGCTGCCTGGATACCCCCGGTCATCGCGGCGATCACCAACGAGTTCCCCCGCCTCCGCATCGACTTACGTCTCATCGAACTGGTCCACGACAGCTCCGGCGAGCCTGATGTGGAAATCTTCGTGGAGGGCGCCGCATCCACGTCGCTGCGCGGATACGACATCGAGCCCCTGCTCACCGAGCCGTACGTGGTGGTGCTCCCGGAAAACCACCCTCTGGCCGCACGTGACGAGGTCGAGTTGTCGGCGTTGCGCAACGAGCGCTGGGTGGACAACGACGTGTCACGCGGCCCATGCCGACAGGCGATTCTGGATGCCTGCTCGGTGGCGGGTTTCAGCCCGGGGTTCCACATCGAGACGCACGACTACCCGACGGCGATCAGCTTCGTCGCGGCAGGTGTGGGCGTCACCGTGCTGCCCGAGCTGGGCACCGGGAACCTGCCGCCCACGGTGGTGGCGCGGCCGCTGCAGAACCCGACACCGACGCGCACCATCTCGGTGCGTACCCGCGACGCCGTCCGCGACAACCCCGCCGTGCACCGCATCATGGAACTGCTGCGCGAGCGGGTGGCGTTTCCTCAGGCGGCCTGAGGCTCGGCATCCGCGTGGCGCACGATGATGCTGGCCATGCCGTAGATGGCCCACGCTGAGGTGACGATCGATTGTGTGATCACAATCAGGGGAAAGAACTGCACGGTGGAACTCCTCAAGTAAGCGGGTGACGGGCCGGCACAACTGAGTCGGCGGTGACTCACTTCTTGGATGCCTTCAAGTGCCGGCGGGCGCTTCCTGCACACCCGAACCGAACAAGTCCACCAACGTAGACAAACAGCCCAGAGCTGTCGACCGAATCGGCCGCTTTGTGATCGACGCAACCATCCGCACTAAGGTTGAGTGGATCTCAGGTCGAACATCGTGCCTGCGTGTTCTGCAGCTGAAGGGTTCACCATGACCGACAAATCAGTGTCCGGCGCCGTCGATAGGGCCACGGACAGCTCCGCCTTCGAACGCCTGGCGCGAGCCGGGCACGTCGTGAGCGGACTGCTGCACCTGCTGATCGCCTACATCATCTTCCGGCTGGCATTCGGTTCCGGCGGCAGCGCCGATCAGTCCGGCGCACTCGGAACCCTCGCAAAGAACTCGGGCGGCAAGTTCGTGTTGTGGCTCGCCGCGGTGGCCTTCGTGGCCATGGCGCTGTGGCGTCTGGCCGAGACCATCGTCGGACCACACGCCACCGAGCCGGGCGACGGGAGCGACTCCGAAGGAAAGAAGGACGCGTCCGCGCTCTTCGACCGGCTGAAGGCTCTGAGCCTGGCGGTTGTCTACTTTGCGTTCGCATTCTCGGCGGTCCAATTCGCCCGTGGCACAGGACAATCGAGCGGCAAGCAGAACGCCGGCCTGTCGGCGCGCCTGATGGAGAACGGGGCGGGCAAGACGCTGCTCGTTGTCATCGGGCTGATCATCATCGCCGTCGGCGCCTACCACGTCTACAAGGGAGTGACGAAGAACTTCCTCGACGACCTCAAGGTCTCCGACGGCAAGGTCGTCACCCCATTGGGCGTGGTCGGGTACACGGCGAAAGGTTTGGTGCTGGCCGGTGCCGGAATCCTGGTGATCGTGGCATCGGTGAAGTCGGATCCGTCCAAGGCCACCGGGATCGACGGTGCGGTCAAGACGCTCGGCGACGCACCGTTCGGCCAGTTCTTACTGGTACTCGCCGCCATCGGCATCGCGGCCTATGGCGTCTACAGCTTCGCGATGGCCCGCTACTCGCGCATGTAGCTCCCGATGATGTGCCCTTTTGGCGACTCCCACCTGGGAGTTTGCTCGCCAAAAGGGCACACTTTCGGGGAAGGGCAGGCGGTCAGCCCAGCTTGCGCAGGCGGGGTTCGAGGTCTTTCTGGAAGTTCTCGAGGAACCGTTGCTGGTCATGCCCGGGGGCGTGGAAGACCAGGTGGTTGAGGCCGGCGTCGGTGTACTGCTTGACCTTCTCCACGGCCTCGTCGGGGTCGGAGGCGACGATCCAGCGTTTGGCGACCTGCTCGATCGGGAGTTCGTCGGCCAGGCGTTCCATCTCGGTGGAGGAGTTGACGCTGTGCTTCTGCTCGGCGGTCAACGACAACGGCGCCCAGAAACGACAGTTCTCCAACGCCAGCTCAGGATCCGGGTCGTAGGAGATCTTGATCTCGATCATCCGGTCGATGTCCTCGAAGTTGCGTTCGGCCTTGTCCGCCCCTTCCTTCACCGACGGGATCAGCTTCTCGGTGTAGAGGTCCATGCCCTTGCCCGAGGTACAGATGAAACCATCACCAGCGCGTCCTGCGTAGCGGGCGACCACCGGGCCACCGGCAGCGATGTACACAGGCACCGGCTGCTCGGGAATGTCATACATGTAGGCGCCCTGGGTGTGGTAGTACTCGCCCTCGAACGTCACCTCTTCACCGGTCCACAACTCCCGCATCAAACGGACTGATTCGCGCAGACGGGCGAAGCGTTCCTTGAACTCGGGCCACTCCCCCTGAAAACCGGTTGCGTACTCGTTGAGTGCCTCACCCGTACCCACGCCGACCATGATGCGTCCGGGGTACATGCACGCCATCGAAGCGAAGGCCTGCGCGATGACCGCCGGGTTGTAACGGAAGGTCGGTGTCATCACCGAGGTACCGATCTGCACCCGCTCGGTACGCTCACCCACCGCGGCCATCCACGCCAGCGAGAACGGGGCATGCCCACCGTTGTGACGCCACGGCTGAAAATGATCGGACACCGCAACCGAATCCATACCGTGGGCCTCGGCCGCCACCGCGATCTCGACGAGCTCACGCGGATTGAACTGCTCTGCCGAAGCCTTGTATCCGAGTCGCAATGCCACAGTGATCTCCTCATCGTCCAGCTCTGTCCAGCACAGGTCTTTCCAGTTCACCACAAACCCGCACCGTCCCGGAGGCCGGGCGGATTCAGCTGTGCGCATATTCAATTGACTTCAAGTTAACTTTAACTCCTACAGTGGTTGTATGAGTATGGAGTCGGTTGCCAGGAACACGCTGTACCGGTCGATGAACGCACCCGACCTCAGCAAGGAACGCAGACGCGAGAACCGCCGGGAATCGATGCGCCGGATCGTCGAGTTCGCGCGGCCGCACCGCGGCAAGCTGGCGGTGTTCATGGTGCTCAGCGTGGTGGTGGCCGTGCTCACCGTCCTCACCCCCGTCCTGGCCGGCCAGGTGGTCAACAACATCGTCGACGGCGGCGCCGCGTCCACCGTGGTCTGGCTGTCGATCCTCATCGCCATCATCGCGGTCGCCGAAGCCGGCACCGGCCTGGTGGTCAGCTGGCTCTCGTCCACGATCGGCGAGGGTCTGATCTACGACCTGCGCCGCTCGGTGTTCGACCACGTGCAGAAGATGCCCATCGCCTTCTTCACCCGCACCCGCACCGGCGCACTGGTCAGCAGACTCAACAACGACGTCATCGGCGCACAGCGCGCGTTCTCCGACACGCTCTCGGGAGTGGTGTCGAACATCGTCACCCTGTCTTTGACGCTGGCCGTGATGATCTCGATCAGCTGGCAGGTCACCCTTCTCGCGCTTGTCCTGCTACCACTGTTCGTGATCCCGGCCAGGCGGATGGGCAAGCGTATGGCCGCACTGTCGCGGGAAGCGGCCGAATACAACTCACTGATGTCGACCCAGATGACCGAACGGTTCTCCGCCCCGGGTGCCACCCTGATCAAGCTGTTCGGACGACCACATCAGGAGTCGAACGAATTCGCTTGGCGCGCCGACAAAGTGCGCGACATCGGAGTGCGGCGATCGGTGGCGCAGAGCATCTTCGTCACCTCCCTCACCCTCGTCTCCGCGCTGGCACTGGCCCTTGTCTACGGCTTGGGCGGCTACCTCGCGGTGAACGGGCATCTCAACGCCGGCGCCGTGGTGTCGCTGGCCCTGCTCCTCACCCGCATGTACGCACCGCTGACGGCGCTGGCCAACGCGCGTGTCGAGATCATGAGCGCCCTGGTGAGTTTCGAGCGCGTCTTCGAGGTGCTCGATCTCAAGCCGCTCATCGCCGACAAACCCGATCCCACCCCCGTGCCCGAGGGACCACTGTCGCTGAGCTTCGATCACGTCAGCTTCAGCTACCCGTCCGCGGACAAGGTGTCGCTGGCGTCGCTCGAAGAGGTTGCGGTGCTGGACAAGCGGGGCGGCGAAGAGGTCATCCACGACGTGTCGTTCACCGTGCCACCCGGCCAGATGGTCGCGCTGGTGGGCAGTTCCGGAGCCGGCAAATCAACCATCGCCCAGCTGGCCACCAGGCTCTACGACGTGGACTCGGGCGCGGTTCGCCTCGGCGGCAACGACGTCCGCGATCTCGAGAGTGGAGAACTGCATCGAGCCATCGGATTGGTCACCCAGGACGGCCACCTGTTCCATGACACCGTGCGATCGAACCTGTTGCTGGCCAATCCCGCTGCCGACGAACAGGACATCTGGGACGCGCTGCGGCGGGCACGCCTCGACGGTCTGGTCGCGAGTCTGGCCGACGGCCTCGACACCGTGGTCGGCGAACGCGGCTACCGCCTGTCCGGTGGTGAGCGCCAGCGGCTGACCATCGCCCGCCTGCTGCTCGCCCATCCTGCCGTCGTGATCCTCGACGAGGCCACCGCCCACCTCGACTCCACGTCGGAAGCAGCGGTGCAAGAGGCGCTGGCCGAAGCGCTCGCCGGCCGCACATCGGTGGTGATCGCCCACCGCCTGTCGACCATCCGAGCGGCGGACCAGATCCTCGTGCTCGAAGACGGTCACGTCATCGAACGCGGCACTCACCTCGACCTGCTGTCGCGTGGTGGCCGGTACTCAGAGCTGTATCGAACGCAGTTCGCCGACCAGACCGATCAACCTGCCGACCCGCCGGCTCAGGCCACGCCGTCTCTGCCACCGCTGGGCTCGGACCGGGCCTGACGGACCAGCTTCGCAGCCTTCTCCAGGCTCAGGCCGCGGTCGGCCCGGCGGAGTTTGCGGATGGCGTTGACCTCGTTGTCGATGCCGTCGGTGACCTCGCGGACCTCGGACAAGGTCCACGGCAGCGGCTTGGGCTTGGGCCGCAACTCGGTGACGATCAGGCCGATGTTGACGGCGATGATCACCATCCCGAGTGCGAACCAGCCCCATCTGCCGTCATTTGCCCAGCTCACGGACAGCAGCGCGACACAGACCATCAGGACCAGCGAACCGATCACCGTCAGACTGGTGCCGAATTTCTTCAGAGCATGCATGGGTCAAGTGAACACGGCCACCCCTCAGAGCCGCACCCCGGCCTTTGCAAACCCCTTCAGGGCGTACTTGTTGTAGCGGGTCGTGGCAGGCAACCGTCGGTAGATCGGATCGAGTGCGCGTACCGCCGCACAGAACCGTTCGTAGTTGCGCTGTTTACGGTCACTCCAGGGCAGGCCGAGTTGCTCGCGGGAGCGAGCAGGCAGGCCGCCGGTGGTGATGAACGCCGCCACCGGGTTGACGATCGGCGAGATCAGTTTCCAGATGATCGGCTTCATCCCCGGAGGCAACGGATAGCCCTTGGTCACGTAACCGACGCCGTACCGCGCGGTCTTGTGCGGGATCAGCACCTCGTCGACCATGTGATCCCAGTACTTCACGAACTCGGCGTAGTTGGCCGGCATCGGCCGATCGCTCACGCCATAGCGCCGGTACCAGGTGACCGACTCTGCGTAGATCTGCTCTTTCTCCGCGTCCGTCAGCTTTTTGATGAAGCGGTCGGTGGCGGTGAGCACGATGTCGAGAAAGGTGGCGTGGGCCCAGTAATAGGTCTCGGGGTTCAGCGCGTGGTAGCGGTCGCCGCCGGGCATCGTGCCCTTGATGTCGGTGTGGAAGTCGCGGACCGTGGGGCCCGCGCTGTCGCCGTCAGGGGCGTACACCGTCCCATAGATGCCCGGCAGCGAGCGCTTGACGCGAGCGAACGGATCATCGAAGAACACCGAGTGTTCCAGTACGGCCTGGCCGAGTTCGGGAAGCATGTTCTCGAGCACCCCGGGTCGCGGCCCCAGCAGCGAAACACGGTGGTCACCGAAATATTTCCAGGTCAGCGAGTCGGGTCCGAGCGGCGCGCCGACCACCTCCGGACGTGCGTAGTGCTCATCGGGTGCGGGCTTGCCCTCGGCGGCGTCAGAGGTCGATGTGTCGATTGCCTCGGTCATGTGGGTGACGGTAGCACCAATGGAACACATTTCACAGACCGTTCCATTGATTGCTTTCCGGCAGCACACCCCGTCTGCGGGATCGTCCCAGACGATCAGACCGCCAGCGCTCGGTCCGACTCGCGGGGATCGACGATGTCGGAATAGTGCGATGCGTCGCCGGCCACCACCCTGCTGCGTTCGCCGCCCACGCTCACCGGCACGTCACCCGCGAGGGTGATGCGGTTCAGCCGGCGGTACTGGTCGTCGTAATCGGCCACGGCGTAGTGCTGGGTGGCCCGGTTGTCCCAGATGGCCAGATCGCCGGGCTGCCAGTTCCAGCGAACAGTGTTCTCCAGCTTGATGATCCGTGCCTGCAGCACGCTGTACAGCTCGGCCGACTCGGTGCTGCCCAGGTCGACAAATCGTTTCACGAAGTGGCCGAGCAGCAGCGCACGCTCACCCGTCTCGGGATGTACCCGCACCACCGGATGTTCGGTCTCGTAGTAGGTGGACTGGAACTCGGCCCGGTACTCCTCGGTGTGCCGGGACACCACCGACTGAGCCGAGCTCGCCGCGTAGTCGTACACGTTGCTGTGCACAGCCCACAGGTTCTCGGTGAGCGCCCGAAGCGATGCCGGGAGCTGTTCGTAGGCGGCAACCGTGTTCGCCCACACCGTTGAACCTCCGTAGCTCGGTAGCTCGACCGCACGCAGGATGGACGCCTTGGGAATGCGGTCGACGAAGGTGACGTCGGTGTGCCAGCTGTTGGCCCGGCCATAGTCGGAGTCGATCGGCAAAATCGTGTCACCCCGCGACGTCACCGTCGGATGGGCGGTGGTCGGGATACCGAGGGCTCGGGCGAAAGCCAGCTGACCGTCGTCGTCGAGGTGGTCCTGGCCCCGGAAGAAGATCACCTTGTGCTCGAGCAGGGCGGTGTTGATCGCCGAGACCGATTCGGGTGCAAGGTCTCCCGACAGGTTCACCCCATCGATACGCGCGCCGACATTCGATCCGAGCTTGACAACGTCGAGCTGTGCAGACATTGGGTAACCGCCTTCCGGGAACTTCGCTGTGAGTGTCTTCGCAGTGAAGTTATGCGCGGCGAGGCGATTCGGTAACCGTTCAGCGCGCCCTGAACGAAAGGCCGACCCCGAACGAAACAGCTTTGATCACAACGGATTACCGGAAGGCGTCGTGGCCGGTGAGCGCCTTGCCGATCACGAGTTGATGCATCTCGGACGTGCCCTCATAGGTGAGTACGGACTCGAGGTTGTTGGCGTGCCGGATGATCGGATATTCCAGCGTGATCCCGTTGGCCCCCAATATCGTCCGGCAGGTTCGGGCGATCTCGATGGATTCGCGGACGTTGTTGAGCTTGCCGAGACTGATCTGTTCCGGTCGCAACGTCCCCGCATCTTTGAGCCGCCCGAGATGCAGGGCCAGCAGCATGCCCTTGCCCCATTCGAGCGACATGTCGGCGATCTTCGCCTGCGTCAGCTGATATCCCGACAGCGCCTTGTCGAACACCTCGCGGTCCCCGGCGTAGGCAATTGCGGTCTCCAGGCAGTCCCGGGCCGCTCCGAGCGCACCGAACACGATGCCGAATCGCGCCTCGTTCAGACAACTGAGTGGCCCCTTGAGACCTTGGACGCCCGGCAACATCGCCGACTCGGGCAGTCGCACGTCCTCCAGGACGAGTTCGGAGGTGACCGACGCCCGCAGCGACATCTTGTGTTTGATCTCCGGTGCGCTGAACCCGGGTGTGTCGGTGGGTACGACAAACCCACGGATCCCCTTCGAACCCGTCGCGAGATCGGTGCGGGCCCAGACCACCGCGACATCGGCGACGGATCCGTTGGTGATCCACATCTTGGTGCCGTTGAGCACCCAGTCGTCGCCGTCACGCTTGGCGTTGGTGCGCATACCCGCCGGATTGGACCCGAAGTCGGGCTCGGTCAGGCCAAAACACCCCAGCGCACGTCCGGCCGACATCTCCGGCAGCCACCGCTGCTTCTGTTCGTCTGAACCGAAGGCGTGGATCGCGAACATCGACAGCGAACCCTGCACCGAGACGAAGCTGCGCAGACCGCTGTCGACGGCCTCGAGTTCGGTACAGACCAGGCCGTACGTGGTTGCCGACATGCCGGCACAGCCGTAGCCGTCCAGGTGCATGCCGAGAACACCGAGCTCGCCCAGTTCGGTGGCAAGCTCTCGTACCGGCAATTGCCCGGCCTCGAACCATTCAGCCATGTGTGGACGCAATCGGGACGATCCGAATGCCCGAACGGTGTCCCGGATCTCGCGCTCGTCGTCGCTGATCAGCGAGTCGGTCGCGAAGAGTTCCGGTAGTTGCTGAGAATTGTTCACCGGGCTATCCCACTCCTTGTAGTGATCGTCCGCGGCCTTTTCGGCCGGATCCGGTCGCGGCTGCTGTGGCAAATGCGGCGGTCCTCGCGATTGCTTTCATGGCATCGGGCAGACGACCGGCGAGAACCGGGAAGGCGTGTACCTGCCATGAATGGCTGTGCAGGTCGGCCTGCACACCGTCGGCCATCAACTTCTCCACCAGTGCCACCGCATCGGGTTCGAGCATCTCATCCTCGGCGGTCACCACGATCGTCGGCGGGAAGGCCTCGCTGTCGATGTCCACCACCGAACGAGCACCGGTCAGGGCGATCGGGCCTTCGTCGAACTTCGGGGCGAGCTTGGCGAACTTGTTCATCGGCAGGTACGCATCCGATCTGCTGGTGCGATCAGGATTGCTCGCCATGTCGAGATCGAGGAGCGGCGAATAGGCGACGTACGCCACCGGGCGCGGCAAGCCGTCGCGGTGGGCGAACTCGATCACCTTGGCGGCGAGGAATCCGCCTGCCGAATCCCCCGCCACGATGACGCGGTTGAAACCACGCTCGAGCACCAGTTCGCGATAGGCCTGATAGGCGTCGGTAACCGAGGTGCCCACCCCTGCCTCCGGGAGCTGCCGGTAGGCCACCGAGTAGAGCGGCAGGTCGATGTCGAGGCACAGGCGGGCCGCGACCGCACGGTGCGTGGCCAGCCCACACACCACCAGGGCCCCGCCGTGCAGGTACAGCACGGCGGTCGCGTCATCACGTTTGCTGGGTCCGGCGGGCACCATCAGTTCGACCGGCCGACCGGCGAGGGTCATCTGCTCGCGGACGACGCCGCGAGGGCCCGGGGCCAGTGCGAACAGTTCATCGATCATGAACAGCGGCCGGAGCCCGAACACGCTGATCGGCCACAGGGCGAGGGCCGGTTTGACGAACAGCCGAGAGCCCAGCCAGATCGGGTACGAGCGCAGACTCGGGTGTCTGTGTGTGGTGACGGTCATGACGAACCTCCAGGCGTCCAGTCGTGCGGCGCGGCGGTTTCGGCGACCACGGCGGCTACCCCGGATGGGTGAACCCAAGGCGAACCGTTGGTGAAGTTCACCCCATAATGCGCCCTCGCGACCTGCGCGCGCACGAATAGACACGGTGATTTGTGATCTGGTTGGCTTCGCGGGGCCGGTACCTGCTGCGACAATGAGCATTCTTTGACTTGAGAAAGGACCTCGGTGACAGCTCCGACCCTCGCGCAGTTCAGCAGATCAGCGCAGGCGCCGACCGCACGCACCCTGATCGACATCCTGACCGAAACCGCGTCAGCTCATCCGGATGCACCCGCCATCGACGACGGGGAGTTGGTTCTCACCTACTCCGAGGTCATCGACCTGATCGACGAGGGCGCGGCGTGGCTCGGCAGCCGCGGCATCGGCCCCGGCGACCGCATCGGGATCCGCATGCCCTCGGGCTCACGCGAGCTGTACCTGGCCATCCTCTCGACGCTGGCGGCCGGTGCCGCCTACGTTCCGGTGGACGCCGACGATCCACCCGAGCGGGCGACACTCGTCTTCGGCGAGGCCCAGGTGGCGGCGGTCCTCGGAGCCGACGGCCTGCGGTGGCCATCCGACCTGGGTCTTTCTCGTTCGGGTGACAGCGACGTCGACCGGCCGGCCGATGCCGAGCGACCGACCGTCGAGGACGACGCATGGATCATCTTCACCTCCGGTTCCACGGGGACGCCGAAGGGTGTCGCGGTGACCCACCGCAATGCCGCCGCATTCGTCGACGCCGAGGCCGAGATGTTCCTGCAGGACGAGCCGCTGGGTCCGGGTGATCGGGTCCTGGCCGGCCTGTCAGTGGCGTTCGACGCATCCTGCGAAGAGATGTGGCTCGCCTGGCGCTACGGCGCATGCCTGGTGCCTGCGCCACGTGCCCTCGTGAGGTCGGGTATGGACCTCGGGCCGTGGCTGGTGCAACGTGACATCACTGTTGTCTCGACGGTGCCGACCCTGGCGTCGCTGTGGCCACCGGAGGCCCTCGAAGCGGTGCGACTGCTGATCTTCGGCGGCGAGGCCTGCCCGCCCGAGCTCGGTGCCCGTCTTGCCGTCGACGGCCGCGAGGTGTGGAACACCTACGGCCCCACCGAGGCGACCGTGGTGGCGTGCGCCGCGCAGCTCGACGGCACCATGCCGGTCCGCATCGGTTTGCCGCTGGCCGGCTGGGACCTCGCAGTGGTCGATGGCGACGGGCAGCCCGTTGCGCCCGGCGAGATCGGCGAGCTGGTGATCGGTGGAGTGGGTCTGGCCCGGTATCTCGACGCGGCCAAGGATGCCGAGAAGTACTCCCCCATGGCCACACTCGGCTGGGACCGCGCGTACCGCAGTGGCGACCTGGTGCGTTTCGAACCCGAAGGCCTGGTCTTCATGGGTCGCGCCGACGACCAGGTGAAGGTCGGTGGCCGACGGATCGAGCTCGGCGAGGTCGACAACGCGCTGCAGCATCTGCCGGGTGTCGGTGGCGCCGCCGCGGCGGTGCGCAAGTCCGCCGCGGGCAACTCGGTCCTCGTGGGTTATCTCGTGTCAACCGACCCCGACTTCGACATCGCACTCGCCCGCGACCGGCTCTCCGACCAATTGCCCGCCGCGCTGATCCCCCGGCTCGTCCTGGTGGACGAACTGCCGACCCGCACGTCGGGCAAGGTCGACCGCAACGCGCTGCCCTGGCCGCTGCCGTCGTCCGGCGACGACCAGACGCCCGGCGACCTGAACTCCACCGAGGCGTGGGTGGCCGAGCGCTGGACCGCGGTGCTCGGGGTGTCGATCACCGACGCCGAGACCGACTTCTTCTCCGAGGGAGGCGGTTCGCTGGCGGCGGCACAGTTGGTCACCGCCTTGCGTGAGCGCTTCCCCACGGTGACGGTCGCGGATCTCTACGACCATCCTCGGCTCGGCTCGCTGGCGCAGATGCTCGACGACATCAACCCCGGCGCGGTGACCGAAAAGCGCATCGTTCGGCCCACCCCCCGCCGGACCGGTCTTGCGCAGATGGCGTTGTCGGTGCCGCTGACAACTCTCACGGGGCTGCAGTGGGTCACCTGGCTCGCGGTGATCAACAATGTGCTCGCATGGTTCACCGACGCACCGTGGATCCATCCGGTGAACTGGTGGGTGGTGTTGGCGGCGTTCATCGTCTTCATCACCCCGCTGGGCCGGATGGCCATCGCCGCGGGCGGGATCCGCATGCTGCTCGCCGGGGTGGAGCCGGGCGATTATCCGCGCGGCGGGTCGGTGCACCTGCGATTGTGGATCGCCGAGCGGCTCACCGAGGCCAGCGGCGCAGCCAACCTCGCCGGTGCCCCCTGGATGATCTACTTCGCCCGATCGCTGGGCGCTCAGATCGGCCACGGCGTGGACATGCACACGCTCCCACCGGTCACCGGCCTGATCACCCTCGGCGACGGCTGCTCTGTCGAGCCGGAGGTGGACCTGGCCGGCTGGTGGATCGACGGCGACGTGGTCCACATCGGCGACATCGAGATCGGTGCCGGCGCAAGCGTGGGATCGCGCTCGACCTTGTTGCCCGGCACCACCATTGGAGCCAACGCCGAGATCGCACCCGGTTCGGCGGTGATGGGCCGGGTCAAGGGCGGCCAGCACTGGGCCGGGTCACCCGCGGTGAAAACCGGTAAGGCCCAGCGCCCCTGGCCCCACCACCGACCGCCACGGCGCAGCTATTGGGTGCCGATCTTCGGTTTGTCGTCCATCGCGCTGGCCGGCGTTCCGCTCATCTCCCTGTGTGCCGGGCTCGCCGTGATCGGCGCGTGGGCCGGCAGTGCGGACCGGCTGCGATCGGTGGCATTGCGCGCGCTCGCGCTCCTGCCTGCCGCGACCATGGTGAGCCTGCTTGTCTTCGCATTCATCACGGTGGTACTGGTGCGCCTGCTGTCCCTCGGGATGCGCGAGGGCTATCACCCGGTGCGGTCGCGGACCGGCTGGCAGGTGTGGGCCACCGAACGCCTGATGGACTCTGCCCGCACATTCCTGTTCCCGCTGTACGCCTCACTGCTGACACCGTGGTGGTTCCGGTTGCTCGGCGCCGACATCGGCAAGGGCACGGAGATCTCGACCGCACTGGTGATCCCGAAGTTCACCACGGTCGGTGACGGGGCATTCCTCGCCGACGACACCATGGTCGCCTCGTACGAACTGGGTGGCGGATGGATGCACATCGACGAGGCGAAGGTGGGCAAACGAGCTTTCCTCGGCAACTCGGGGATGACCGGGCCGGGGCGCAAAGTTCCGAAGAACTCTCTGGTTGCGGTGCTTTCGGCCACCCCGAGCAAGGCCAAGTCGGGGTCGAGCTGGCTCGGCAGCCCACCGGTACGACTGCGCCGGGCGGCCGCGCAATCGGACACCTCGAGGACCTTCGATCCGCCGATGAAGTTGAAGGTGGCCCGCGCATCGGTGGAGACGTTGCGTCTGATCCCGGTGATGATCACCTTCGGCCTGGGGTTGTTCGTGCTGATCGGCCTGCAGTACATCTCGCAGGAATCGAACATCTACGTTGCGGCAGCCGTCAGCGGGCTGGTGCTGTTGGTGGCCGGAGCCGCCGCCTGCTGCATCGCGGCCGCCGCCAAATGGGCTGTGGTGGGACGTATCCGGGCCACCGAGTACCCGCTGTGGAGCTCATTCGTCTGGCGCAACGAGTTGTCGGACGCGTTCGTCGAGACGGTCGCGGCCCCGTGGTTCGCCAACGCCGCCACCGGAACACCCATCCTCAACCTGTGGCTGAGAATGCTCGGGGCCCACATCGGTAAGGGCGTCTGGTGCGAAACGTACTGGCTGCCCGAGGCCGACCTGGTTCGCCTCGGTGACGGCGCCACCGTCGCCCGGGGCTGCGTGGTGCAGACCCATCTGTTCCACGATCGGGTGATGGCCATGGACGAAGTCGTCCTGGGCGCCGGCGCCACCCTGGGACCGCACTGCGTCGCGCTGCCCGCCTCAGGGCTCGGCGACGGGGCGACCGTCGGCCCGGCATCGCTGGTGATGCGCGGCGACGTGGTGCCCGATTCGACCCGCTGGCAAGGCAATCCGATCGCGCCCTGGAATTGAGGGCCCACGCTCAGTGCGGGCGGGTGACGAGCCGGTTGTCAGTACGCGACGTCACGGTCGCGATTGAGGTCGCGGCGGCGGCGCCGTCGATTCATCAGGTATCCGTCGCCGCCGATCCGGCCGGTGTCGGCGAAACCGACGGCCACGAGGCCTGCGATCAGCGCCAACGGCAGTTCGTAGCCCTGATCGGCGTTCCAGAATCCGTTGTCGATGTGCGCGTAGAAGATCGCCCCGATCATGTCGGCGATCAGCAACAAGGAAACCAGCGGAGTGAGAACTCCGAGGATGAGCAGGATTCCGCCACCGAACTCGACCAGCGCCGAGTACCACGCAGCGGCCGCCGGGAGAGGGATGTCCAACGACTTGAAGTACGCCTCGGTGGCGTCGATCCCGTCTTTGTTCAGCTTCTGCCAGCCGTGGAAGATGAAGATGATGCCGAGAATCACTCGGGCGACAAACGATGCGAGATTCCTCGTGATACCCATGACTTCCATCCTTCAGGTCGTTTGGCACATAGGTGTGATTCCGGGCGAGCGGCCCCACGGGTCTCAGAGCGCCATCGCCCTAGGAGCCATGTAACGTCATGAAAGACCAAACGTGGGGCCGAATAGGAGGATTAGTGCCAGGTAAAGCGGGCCGACGTTCCCCTGGGACAGGTCAACCGCTTCTCGGCGATCCTTCGGACGGCATCGATCCGTATCTGCCCGCCAACGGCAACCTCGGTTATCGGGTGTCCCGCTACGACCTCGACCTCGAATACCGGGTGGCGACGAACCGGCTTGCCGGGACCGCGACCATCACGGCCACCACGATCATCACCCTGAACCGATTCGCACTGGATCTCTCAGGCGCCCTCAAGGTCGACCGGGTGACGGTCAACGGCACCCGCGCGCGGCGATTCAGTCACCGCAGCAACAAGTTGACGGTCACGATGGAAGACGAGCTGCCACCGGGCGGCGTGATGACCGTGGTGGTGAAGTACTCGGGCAATCCGCGTCCGATACGCGGCCGGTGGGGTGAGGTCGGCTGGGAGGAGCTCACCGAGGGCTCGCTCGTGGCGAGTCAGCCCAACGGCGCGGCGTCGTGGTTTCCGTGTGATGACCACCCGATCTCCAAAGCGGCATACGGTATCTCGATCACCACCGACAGCCCGTTCATGGCGGTGGCCAACGGGTCGCTGCAGCGCAAACGGACCAAGGCCGCCCAGACCACCTGGGTCTACGAGCAGGTGGAGCCGATGGCGTCGTACCTCGCCACCATCCAGATCGGTCAGTACACGCGGCAGACCTTGACGACCAAGCCGGTGCCGATCCACGCGGTGATCCCGCCGAGACTCCGCAGGGACTTCGATGCCGAGTTCGTCAACCAGGCACGCATCATGGAGGCGTTCATCGAGTGGTTCGGGCCCTACCCGTTTCCCGAATACTCCGTGGTGGTCACCGACGACGAACTCGAGATCCCGATCGAGGCACAAGGCCTGTCGATCTTCGGAGCCAACCACTGCAGCGGTTCCGGACGATCCGAGCGACTCATCGCCCATGAGCTGGCGCATCAGTGGTTCGGCAATTCCCTGACCCTGTCGCGGTGGAAGGACATCTGGCTTCACGAGGGCTTCGCCTGCTACAGCGAATGGCTGTGGTCGGAACGCTCGGGCGGGCTCACGGCCGAAGCGCAGTCGCGCAAGTATTACGACCGTCTCGCCTCGTCGTCGCAGGATCTTGCGATCGGTGATCCCGGACCCGCGCGCATGTTCGACGACGTCGTGTACAAGCGGGGCGCACTCACCCTTCACGCGCTGCGGAAGACCTTGGGCGACAACAACTTCTTCGCCCTGTTGCGCGAATGGACCCGCGAATACCGCTACAGCTCGATCAGCACCGAGGACTTCACCGGACTCGCCGCCCGGTACAGCCCACAGCCGCTGCACGATCTGTGGCACCAGTGGCTCGAGCAGAAGGCGCTGCCGCCCTACCCGGGTCCCTGATGAGTGAAGGCCCGGCGAGCAATGTGGCTCCGAGTACTCGTGATTCCCTGGGCCGGGTGGCAGTGGCCACCGTGGTGGCTGCGGCATCGGGTTACCTCGTGCTGTTGCTGGCGGCACGCGCCCTGGGCGCCGACGGGTATGCGGCATTCGCCGTCTTCTGGGCCGCGTACGGGTTGGTGACCGGCACCCAGAACGGTCAGTTGCAGGAGACCACCCGCGCGGTTCGGCGCGCGCGTGAACAAGGGCGCAGCACCGGTGCCCGGCCGATGCCGATGAACGCGATTCTCGGCCTCGCCCTGGCTGCCCTCGTCGCCGTCACCTCCCTTGCCTGGGCCGGGGTGGTGTTCGAGTCGGACCGTGTCGAATCGGTGCTGCTGCTGACCGCAGGTGTCGCGGCGTTCGGTCTCTACGCGGGGCTGGGCGGCGTGCTGTCCGGGCTGGGTCGATGGGGCGTTTTCTCGGCCCTTCTCGTCGTGGATGCGTTGATCCGACTGCTGCTCACCGTGGTCGCGGTGGCTGCCGGGTGGGGCCTACAGGCCTTTTTGGTCATCACGGTCGCGGGCACGGTCTCCACCGCGGTCGTCCTGGCCATCTTTGCCGGCGCACGGGGGGCGCTCGGCGCACGCGGCGATATCCCATCTGGTGATCTGGCGCGCAACATGCTCACGGCGATGACAGCCGCGATGGCCAGCGCTGTTCTCGTGATGGGGTTCCCCGTGCTCATCTCGATCTCCAGCGACGGCCTCGACGCGTCTGCCGGCGCGGTGATCCTTGCGGTCACGCTCACCCGCGCGCCACTCCTGGTCCCGCTGAACAGCTTTCAGGGTGTATTGATCAGCCGCTTCGTCGACAGCCGTGATCACCTCCTGCGGTCGGTGGCGTCACCGGCTGCCGCCGTTCTTGCGGTCGGTTTCGGCGGGATCCTGGCTGCGTGGCTGACCGGACCGTGGCTCCTGGAGACCGTCTTCGGCGCGGACTACCAGCTGTCGGGCGTCGCCGTCGCCGCACTGACCGCCGGGGCCGTGGCGATGGCGATGCTGACCCTGACCGGGGCGATGGCGCTGGCCGCCGGCCGACATCGGCTCTATGCCGCCGGATGGTGGCTGGCGACGGCGGTGAGCGTGGGATTGCTGTTCATCCCCGCCGACCTGACGGTCCGCGTCCCGATTGCCCTGATGGTCGGACCGCTGGTGGGCATCGCCGTGCACCTGCTGGCAGCGCGCGGCGGATCAGCGCACGACGTGCCGGCCCAGGGCCCGGGCGACGCTCCATTGTCGGCCGACTAATGCGCTTGGCAAGAGCGTCGCCGCGTTGAGCCTCGAGGTGACGTGCCGTCGGGCGGCCCGTTCGGCTCTGGACCATCCCCGCTCGCGGCAGCGCGATGCCTCGGTCTCGAAGAAGGCGCGTTCCTCCTCGAAACGGCGGCCGTCGACCGCGCGCACCGAGCTGACGGACTGCTGGTGGCGCCGGTAGTGAAAGGTGACGTGGGGGTCGAACACCATCGATCCACCCGCACGGGCGATGTCGGTGAGCAGCCCCAGGTCGAGGGCCACCTCGAGACCGGACCGGAAACCGATGGGCGCCGCGATCTCGCTGCGCCAGACCAGTGACGGGAAATACGTCCAGTTCCCGCGGTAGAGGCTCTGCGCCATTGACTCGCCGCTCAGAGTGGTGGGCGACGTGGGGGCCATCGATGCCTTGACCCGATCGCCCAGAGGGCGGACGACCTCACCTGCGGAATCGATGACGTCGACCCCTGGCTGTACCACCGCTGCCTCGTGGTGACTCCCCAGGGCCTCAACCGCTCGCGCCAGGTGGTCGGGGGCCATCACGTCATCGCATCCCATGATGGTGAACGCGGGCGCCTGCACCAGGTCCACACACCGACGGAAGTTGCCGTTGACCCCGAGATTCTCCTTGTTGCGCAGGTAGTGCACCCGGGGGTCCGTCAATTCCTGCAGCCAGCGCGCGGGTTCGGGGTCGGGGTATTGGTCGTCGACCATCACCAGGCGAAAGTCGCCGTGGGTCTGGGCGAGGACGCTGCGCACGGCGGTCTTGAAGAGGGCGACGTCCCCGTAGAACGGCAACATGACATCGACCAGCACGGTGGAAGAATACGCTGCGGCGAACCGATAGACTCCCAGGCGGCCGGTTTGCAGTCGAGGTGGGCGTGGAGGTGGAACGATCACTGAGCCAGGTACTGCCGTGGGCAATTCAGATGTGTGGCTGATCGTTCCCGTCTTCAATGAAGCTCCGGTCATCCGATCGGTGGCCGGCGCGGCAAAACGGACCTTCCCGAACATCGTCTGTGTCGATGACGGCAGCAAAGACGGCTCTGCCGACGAAATACTCGCTGCCGGAGTACATCTGGTGCGACATCCGGTCAATCTCGGTCAGGGCGCGGCCATTCAGACCGGCGTGGAGTACGCGCGTTCTCAGCCGGGCGCCAAGTATTTTGTGACCTTCGATGCCGATGGCCAGCATCAGGTGGACGACGTGGTGGCCATGCTGGACCGCCTGCGATCCGAGCCCCTGGACATGGTCATCGGCACCCGATTCGCCGACGACCGGAGCAAGAGCGTCCCGGTGGTCAAACGGATGGCCCTGCGCACCATAGTGTTTCTCAGCCCGCGTACCCGAAGGTTGGGTCTGACCGACGCTCACAACGGTCTTCGGGTCTTCAACGCCACCGTGGCCGCACAACTCGACCTGATCATGAACGGGATGAGCCACGCGTCGGAGTTCGTCGCACTCATCGATCATCATCAATGGCGGGTTGCCGAACAACCGGTCACCATCCTCTACACCGAATACTCCATGGCCAAAGGTCAGTCGCTGCTCAACGGTGTGAACATCTTGACCGATGGCCTGCTTCACGGCCGGATGAGGCGGTAATCATGCTGGCCATTCAGATCATCCTGATCCTGTTTGTCATCGCGTTGGTCGGATACTTCATCACCCAGCGCGGCAACGCCAAGGCCTCGGCCTGGGTGAAGATCGCGTTTGTCGGCTTCCTGGCCTTCGGTGTGTACGCCTTGCTGCGGCCCGACGACCTCACCGTCATCGCCGGATGGGTGGGTGTCGGCCGTGGCACCGACCTGGTGCTCTATTGCCTGGTGGTGGCTTTCGCGTTCACCACCATCGGAACCTATCTGCGGTTTCGCGAACTGGAAGTGAAGTACGCGCGCCTCGCCCGGGCCATCGCTTTGCAGAATGCCGCCCTGGAGAACCGGAAAGCCGAACCCGGCGACGATCCGTTCTAGTGATGGTGCGCGCCCATCACGTCGTGCAGGATCCGGTGGACGATGGCGTCGGCGACCACACGGTAGTGCACAGTCCGACCTGCTTTGGTGGTGGTCACCCAGCCCTGTGCACGTAGGGCGCGCAACGACTGCGAGGCCGCGTTCTCGGTGATCCGGGCGGCCGCGGCGAGTTCACTGACCGTTGCGTCCGGATGTTCGTGCATGTGCGTGATCAGTCGTAGTCGCGTGGAATCGGACAGCAGCGCAAAGCGTTTGGCCCAACCGTCGATATCGGTGTGCTCGTGGTCGCCCATGTCCGCCCCCACGCTCTCGTGCTGCTGCCCCGTCTCGTCGGTGTTAGGCTACGGCACGTAAATGTGTCTGTGCAGACACATGTCGTGGGCGAGGGAGTCGATCGGTGCCACGCATTCGTCGAATGCCTCTGTTCCTGGCTCTCGTCTGCGTGGCATCGGTTGCGGCCGGATGTGCGTCGCCGAGCGAAGATCGCTCAGACCGCATCGTGCTGGCCGAGAGCCAGGAACTCGGTGGATACAACCCGGTTGCAGGCTACGGCGAACTCGGTGTGTCCCCGCTGTACGACGGCCTGCTGCGCCCAGCGTCCGACACCGACACCACGCTGCCCGATCTGGTTCCGGCACTGGCGGTCGCGGAGCCGGTACCCCTCGGCGAGCGGCAATGGCGAATGCAGCTGCGGCCAGGCGTCACGTTCTCCGACGGATCGTCGCTGGACTCCTCCGATGTCGTCGCGACGTACAAAGCGGTGGCCAACCCACTCGTCGCCTCCGAGATCGCGACCCACTTCCGCCCGATCACCGACATCCGCGCCGACGGTGCCGACGCCGTGGTTGTCACGATGGCCAATGACGCCGACCCGTCACCTCACCTGCTGCTGGGGATCGCGCCGTCGGAACGGACCGAGCAGGCACCCGTTGCCGACTGGGCGCTGAACACCGAACCCGTTGGTACCGGCCCCTACGAACTGACGAGCCTGCGTCCGGACCAAGCCGTCTTCACCGCCCGCGACGACTACTGGGGCCCTCGGCCACACGTGCGTTCGCTGGTGTTCACCCATACTCCCGACGACAACACCCGCGCCCAGCGCATCGTCGCCGGCGAGGTCGACGGCGCAAGCCTGCCGCCCGGGTTGCTCGGCGCGGTCGCCGGTCGCGAAGGAATCGCGACCATCGGGGTCGCATCGGCGGACTGGCGCGGAGTGTCGCTGCCGCGCAACAACTCTTTCACCGCCGACCCGGTTGCGCGGACGGCGATGAATGTCGGCGTCGATCGGCAGACCATGATCGACGACGTACTGGCAGGCCACGGTCGGCCTGCGAGCACACCTGTCGCCGAAGTGTACGGCGACGCCTACGATCCCAGAGCTCAGTTCCCCCACGATGTCGACAACGCCGCAGCCATGCTCGACCGCGCGGGCTGGCGGATGGGCACCGACGGCGTGCGGCAGAAAGACGGCAGCACAGCCCGTTTCGATCTCCTCTACAACGCACAGGACAGCCTGCGCCGTGATCTCTCGACAGCTTTCGCCGCGGCAATGGCACCGCTCGGCGTCGAGGTGCGGACACGAGGCACGAGCTGGGACGAGATCGACACCAGATTGGACACCGCGGCGGTACTCCTGGGCGGAGGCGAGACCCCCTACAGCATCGACTCTCAGGTGTACGACACGCTGCACACTCGGGTTCCGGACTCGTCCCCGTATGCGAACCCGGGCAACCTCACTCCCCCGGGTGTGGATCGATTGCTCGACGAGGCGCGGTCGGTCGGGCCGTCGCCCGACACCGACGCAAGATACCGAGACGTGCAGCAGCGGTACATCTCTGAACCGTCGTATGTGTTCCTGGCCTTCCTCGACCACACCTACGCCTACCGCGATCTCGGCTGGAACCAGACCGCACCGATCCTCGAGCCACATTCACACGGGGTCTCCTGGGGCCCCTGGTGGCATGTCGCCGGCTGGACCCGATGAACGCTGTCACCCGGTCGAGACTCGTACCCGCAGTTCGGCTTCTCGGCGTACGGGCGTTGGTTGCTCTGCCCGTGACACTGGCCGTGTCGGCGGCGATCTTCTTCGTCGCCTCGCTCTCACCCCTGGACCCGCTGACCGTCTACCTCGGTGATGGATATCAATCCGCCACCCTGTCCCAGCGGACCGCAGTGCGTGAGGCATACAACACCGACGGCTCCTGGTACACCGCCTGGTGGCGGTGGTTCACCGAGCTGTGTCAGGGCAACCTCGGATGGTCGTCCACCCAATCATTGCCGGTGTCAACCGTTCTCACCGAGCGGCTGCCGTTCACCGTCGGCTTGTCACTCGCCGCGATGGTTGCTGCCGCGCTGATAGGGATCCTGGTGGGTACTCTTGCCGGGATGCGCCGCGGCGGACCACTCGACCAGACGTGTTCAGCGTTGTCTGCGGCGCTGGCCGCCGTACCCCCCTTTGTTGTGTCGCTGGTATTGGTGTCGGTTGTCGCGGTGTCGTTGGGGTGGTTCCCCACGTCGGGGGCAGCCGCTCCCGGCGATCCGTACACCGCCCGGGGAATCCTCACCCACGGCTTCCTACCCTTTGTCGCGCTGACCATATCGCAGATCCCTTGGCTGTTGCTGACCACGCGGACGGCCGTGGTCGAGGCGTCGTCGTCGGACGCGGTGCGCGCGGCAAGGGCTCGGGGCCTGCACGGGTGGACACTGCTGCGCGGCCACATCCTGCCGACATCCGTGGCACCTACCCTGGCCTTACTGGGCACCCGGCTGCCCGAGGTGATCGCCGGAGCAGCCATCGTGGAAACCGTCTTCGGCTGGCCGGGACTGGCATCGGTGCTCGTGGACTCCGCGGTGGCGCTGGACTTTTCGCTGCTGGCGGCGTTGACGGTCGGCGCGGCGTTTGCCGTGTTGCTGGGTTCGGCAGCGGCAGATGCCGCGGCGACGGCCATCGATCCCCGGATCGGTGCGACGTCGTGACCATGGCCTCATACGCGACACCACTTCGCCGACAGTGGCCGTGGTTGTTGCTGATCCTCATCGCGACGTCGGCCGTGGTGATTCCCCTGCTCTCCAGTCCACCGGTCGCGGACTTCGGTGAGGCGTTGCGGGCGCCGGGCATCGGCCATCTGGGCGGTACCGACCATTCGGGGTACGACCTGCTCACCCGCACAGCCGAGGGCCTGCGCATCTCGCTGACGATGGCAGCGATGTGTGCGGTGCTGGCCACCGGGCTCGGCGTGCTGATCGGGGTGGGCTCGGTGGCGGCCGGCGGCTGGGTCGATGCCGTAGTGATGCGCGTGGTCGACGGGGTGAATGCCCTGCCGCATCTGGTGATCGGCATCGTGATCGCCGCGATGTGGCGCGGCGAACCACTGGCGATCATCGCCTCGATCGGCTTGACCCACTGGCCCGCGGTCGCGCGGGTGGTCCGGGCGGAATTACGGTCGGGGGCCGAAGCAGGGTGGGTACGGTCGGCTCGACTCGCTGGGGCGTCTCGCTGGTTCGTGGGACGACACCACCTCCTGCCCGCCGTCGGCGGGCAAGCACTTGTGGCGATGGTGATGCTGCTACCCCATGCGGTGTGGCACGAGTCCACGCTTTCCTTTCTCGGCGTGGGACTCTCGCCCGACCGCGCCAGCTTGGGCACGCTGCTCGGCCAGTCCCGCGGTGACGTGATGCTGGGCGCGTGGTGGACATTGGTGGTTCCCGCATCGGCACTTCTTGTCACCGCCCTGGCAGTCGCCGCCGGAGGTTCCGGATTGCGTCGACGACTCCAGCCACCAGGAGGTCAGGTGTGGTGACCGACTTGGCTGCCCGGCTGGATGGATTCGGCGTTCGCATCGCGACCCGTGAGCGGGAGACTGCGACGGTCACCGGCCTCGACGGCGTCGACCTGGACGTCGTCGCGGGCGCGGTGACGGCCTTGGTCGGTGAGTCCGGATGCGGCAAATCGCTGGTGGCGCTTGCACTGTGCGGGCTGCTGCCACCGGGGTCCGCAACTCGGGGACGGCTGCACGTGGCGGGCCACGAGGTGACCGACGCGGACCAGAAGACGTGGCGGGGACTCCGAGGACATGCCGTCGGCCTGGTCCCGCAGTCTCCGGCGACGTCGTTCACCCCTGTCCGCACCATCGGATCGCAGATTGCCGAAGTGGTACAGGCACTCGACAGTGACCGCAGTGCAATCGAATTGGCGGCGCTGACAGGGCTCCCCGACGACGCCCTCGAACTGTTCCCACATCAATTGTCGGGCGGGATGGTGCAGCGCGCCGCGATCGCAGCTGCGCTCGCCGGCCGACCGGCCGTGCTGCTCGCCGACGAGCCGACATCCGCACTCGACACCGAGCTCGCCGAGATGGTGTGGACATTGCTGCGCAGCATCGCCGATGACGGTGCCGCCGTCCTGGTCATCACCCACGACATCGCATCGCTGATCGCGTCGGGCGTCTGCGACTCCCTCGCCGTGATGCGGCGAGGACGGATCGTCGCGCAGGACTCCCCACACGGTGTCCGGCAAGCAGCCGATGAACACACGCAGAAGCTGTTCACGGGGGTATCCCGATGATCACCGCCCGTGCCATCGGAGTGCGGTTCGGAGGCGCCACGGTGTTGAGCGACATCAACTTCGACGTCGCGCCCGGCCGTGTCAGCGGGATCCTCGGTCGCTCGGGCAGCGGGAAGACCACACTGCTGCAGGTTCTCGCCGGGATCCGCCCACCCGATGCAGGCGTGGTGCGGTTCGCCGGGAAAGCCCGTGCGCCTCGCGGATCGGTCGCGATGATCGATCAGCACCCGCGATTGGTCTGCAATCCCCGGTGGACGTTGTTGCAGATCATTCGCGAACCCGCCGACATCATGCGGCGTCCGGTCGACCCCGTCAGCCACGCCGAACGCACCGGGCTGGACCCGGAGCTGTTGGGCCGCTTCCCATCACAGGTCAGCGATGGCCAGCTTCAACGCGCCTGTCTTGCCAGGGTGCTTGTCCAAGAGCCGACGTACCTGCTCTGCGACGAGCCCACCGCCATGCTCGACCCCATCGCCGCCGCCGACGTGGCGTCGCTGTTGAGATCCATTGCCGCAGACGGGGTGGGCATGGCTTTGGTCAGTCACGACCGCACTCTGGTGGAGCAGATGTGCTCGACGATCACCACACTGCCCGGTCCCGGCGTCTCCTGAATCACTCAGGTGGTGAGACCACGGATGTAGCCGATGACGTCGGTGTACTGCGGAAGCAGGCCACTCGCCTCGGCTTCGGCGAGCGTCGGCGCGGCAGTGTCCTTGTCCGACAGGGTGAAAGTGAGAGCCGAGCCGTCGCGGGCCGTGGTGGGGAACTCGATGCCGACGGCCGGGTCCAACGGGTTGATGCCGTGTTCACCGGCGGGGTTGTATCCGGTCGAGCACAGATAGGTGACGACGGAGTTGTCCTCGAGCGCCACAAACGCGTGTCCGAGCCCTTCGCCGATGTAGAGCGCCCTGCGGTCGACGTCGTCCAGCAGTGCGCCGTCCCAGGCACCGAATGTCGGTGAGCCGACGCGGATGTCCACCACCACGTCGAAGATCGCACCTTTGGGGCAGCTGACGTACTTCGCCTGTCCCGGTGGCACATCGGCGAAATGCACGCCCCGCAGCACGCCGGCGGCCGACACAGAGAGATTGGCCTGCTGGAGGTCGAAGGGATGCCCGATCACCTCCGCCAGCAGGTCACCGCGGAATGCCTCCATGAAAAGGCCACGCGGGTCGCCGAACTTCTTCGGGGTGATCTCCCAGGCGCCATCGATGGACAGGGGTTCGATCAGCATGTTCTCTACAGTTCCTTGCCGCGTTCGAGGAGGTCGATCAGGTACGTCCCGTATCCCGACTTGAGCAAGGTCTGGGCGCGAGCCCGCAACTGCTCGTCGTCGATGAAGCCGCGCCGCCAGGCAACCTCTTCGGGCACAGCGATTTTCAGGCCTTGGCGTTCTTCGACGGTGCGGACGAAGTTGCCGGCGTCCAGCAGTGAGTCGAAGGTTCCGGTGTCGAGCCACGCGGTACCCCGGGGCAGCACCTCGACGTGCAGCAGGCCCTTGTCGAGGTATGCCCGGTTGACGTCGGTGATCTCGTACTCGCCACGGGCACTCGGCTGCAGCCCCGATGCGATCTCCACGACGTTGTTGTCATAGAAGTACAGGCCCGGGATCGCGAAGTTGGACCGAGGGTGCTCCGGCTTCTCCTGGAGGTCGATGGCCTTGCCGTCGCTGTTGAAATCCACCACTCCGTAGGCCTCGGGATTGCGGACCCAGTAGGCGAACACCGCGCCGCCCTCGATGTTGTGGAACCGGTTGAGCTGCGAGCCCAGCCCGGGTCCGTAGAAGATGTTGTCGCCGAGGACCAGCGCCACCGACTCCGACCCGATGTGATCAGCACCCAGAACAAACGCCTGTGCCAATCCGTCCGGACTCTCCTGCACCTTGTACGTCAAAGAGATTCCGAATTGACTGCCGTCCCCCAGGAGGTTCTGAAAGGCAGACGAGTCGTGCGGCGTGGTGATCACCAGGATCTCGCGGATACCCGCCAGCATCAATGTGGTCAGCGGGTAGTAGATCATCGGCTTGTCATAAACGGGGACGAGTTGTTTGCTGACACCTTGCGTGATGGGATGCAGCCGACTTCCGGTGCCCCCCGCCAGGATGATTCCGCGCATATGTGACACCTTAGGCCCCAGGCGCTAGGCCTACCCGATGAGCTGCCGATCGGTAGGGTTGCAGCAGCGAATGGAGGATTGACATGCGGGTACTGATCACCGGTGGCGCCGGTTTCATCGGCGCCAACTTCGTGCACCGGACCCTTGCGACCAGGCCGGATGCCCGGGTACGGGTGCTGGACGCGATGACGTACGCAGCGAACAGGCAATCGCTGGCATCGGTGTCCGATCAGATCGAATTGATCGAAGGAGACGTCGCCGACTCCGCTTTGGTGAACCAATTGGTCGGCGAAAGTGATCTTGTCGTCCATTTCGCCGCCGAATCGCACAATGACAATTCT
Organism: Williamsia sp. R60; assembly: GCF_054063855.1. Lineage (NCBI taxonomy): Bacteria > Bacillati > Actinomycetota > Actinomycetes > Mycobacteriales > Nocardiaceae > Williamsia > Williamsia sp. R60. The sequence continues at coordinate 251,639 of NZ_JBSSGR010000002.1, read as the reverse complement.
TTGGCCGACCCATCGAGTTTTGTTCACACCAATCTCGTCGGCACGTTCTCGATTCTCGAGGCGGTGCGTGCGCATGACGTGCGTTACCACCACATCAGCACCGACGAGGTGTACGGCGATCTCGAACTCGACGACCCCGCACGCTTCACCGAGCAGACCCCCTACAACCCGTCGAGCCCGTACTCGTCGACCAAGGCAGGCAGCGACCTTCTGGTCCGGGCCTGGGTGCGCTCGTTCGGAGTGCAGGCCACCATCTCCAACTGTTCCAACAACTATGGCCCGTACCAGCACATCGAGAAGTTCATCCCTCGCCAGATCACCAACGTGCTCAGCGGGATTCGCCCCAAGCTCTACGGGCAGGGCACCAACGTGCGGGACTGGATCCACGTCAACGACCACAACGACGCGGTGTGGACCATCATCGACAAGGGGCAGATCGGCGAGACCTACCTCATCGGCGCCGACGGTGAAGCCGACAACCGCACCGTCATCGAGACGATCCTCGAACTGCTCGACCAGCCCAAGGACGCATTCGACTTCGTGACCGACCGGCCCGGCCACGACATGCGTTACGCCATCGACTCCACCCGTCTGCGCACCGAACTGGGCTGGCAGCCCAGGTTCACCGACTTCCGGTCCGGGCTCGCCGACACGGTGGCGTGGTACCGCGACAACACCGACTGGTGGCAGCCCCTCAAAGAGGCCACCGAGAGCAAGTACGCGACCACCGAGCGCGTGGTGGGTTGACCTCACCCACCGGTGGCCCAGGGGCCCGGCCGGGGAGCTAGACGGCGCGGAAGTACTCGACGGTGCGCCGAACTCCTTCGGCCAGCGACACCTGCGGGTACCAGCCGAGTACGGTGCCCGCGAGTGAACCGTCGATGGATGAGTCCCGGACGTCACCGAGCCGGGCCGGTTCGTACACCGGTTCGTCGGGAGCGTGTGCGGCCTCGGCGACCAGGGTGTGCAGCGCCCGATCTGATGTGGCCGCCCCGGTGCCGACGTTGAAGCGCTGACCGCCACCGAGTTCGCCGCCGGCCAGCACAAAGGCCTGCACGACGTCGTCGACATAGACGTAGTCGCGGGTGTTGCCACCGTCACCGAACAGCTTGGTGGTGCTGCCCGACAACAGGTTCCGCGCAAAGATGGCGACCACGCCGGCTTCGCCGTGTGGATCCTGCCGCGGCCCGTACACATTCGCGGGGGCGATGTGGGTGCAGTCCAATCCGTACAGCGAGCGGTACATGTTCAGGTACACCTCACCGCTGACTTTGGCGGCCGCGTAGGGGCTCATCGGCGCAACCGGTGCTGATTCCGCCACCGGTAGGTGCTCGGGCGACCCGTAGATGGATCCTCCGGAGGAGGTGAACACGATCTTGCGCACTCCCGCCCGCCGGGCGGCCTCGGCGAGCCGTACGGTCCCGACAACATTGACCTGGGCATCGGCGACCGGATCGATCACCGAGGCGCGCACGTCGATCTGGGCAGCGAGATGGAAGATCACCTCGGGTTGTGCTTGCGCCACAACCGTTTCCAGGTCCGTAACGGTGAGATCGCCCTCGACTATCCGACATCCGCGTTCGACGGCGCCGTTCAGGTTGGACCGGCTACCCCGCGAGAAGTCGTCCAGAGCGACAACCTCGTGGCCGTCGGCCAACAACCGATCCACGAGTGTCGAACCGATGAACCCGGCGCCGCCGGTGACCAAGGTGCGCATCACTTCTCGCCTTTCCGTATTGCGTCCGCGACCTCATATATCGTCACGTTGCCCTGCCGATAGACCTCTCGCAGACCGGGCGCACCGTTCTCTCGCAGCGGAAGGAAGGGGTCACCGAACCGGCCCTCCGCGAGATTGGGTGCGCCGTTCTGGAACCACCAATAGCTCGGTGGCGCGTCGATCACGTACCTGATGTTCAGATCCCGGACTATCTGGTCGATACGCGGATCTGCGCCGATCCGGGCAACGTTCCAGTAAAGATCAGACTGGCGCCGGCTGAAGTCATTTGCTCGGTAGAACGGGAACAGCGGGGTCAGATCCGCCACCGGGTACATCCATCCACTGCCCTGGTCGAGGTTGTTGAGGATGACGGTGCTGCGCGCGTCCGGCTGCTGCGCCAGCCACCGGTACGCCTCGACGTCCTCGACACCCACATACGCGCCGCTTCGGTACTGGACGGCGATCTTCCCGTTGTCGGCGTACCGTACGGCGCCCGCGCCGGCGACGATGAGCAAACCCACCAGTGTCAGCGCAGGCAGCGCGAGCCGGTTTCGCTGCCAAACCGTCTTCTGGGCCAGCAGCCGCGCGATACCGAGAACGAGCACCCCGAGCCCGATCCCCGCGGCGACCGCGGTGAACATCGAGACCACGAAGGTCAGCCGGTGTGGCGAGTTGTAAAAGTATCCGCCCAAGGCGCCGAACAACTTCGACGGCAACCCGCCGAGGTCGTAGACCGCGTTGGCCGTGGTGACGATGAACGCCAGCCAGGCGGCGACCACAGCCCAGTTGCGCGACCACACGAGCCAGCCGAGCCCGATCGCCGCCGGGATCAGCAGGTACAGCAACGGGTACTGATGACCGAGCAGATCGGTCCCGTTGAACGCGGCGCGCACAAATGCCTTTGCTACGGAGGCATTTTCATCGCGAAAGTCGAAGCCGGAGAGCTCGTTGTTCTCCGAGATCTTCAGGGTGCCGATGATCACCGGGCTGATCAGCACCAGTGCGCCCGCACCGATCGCTGCGAGCGTCGCGGCATCACCACCCCGACCACGTACCGGCTTCCACAATGCCTGCAGCAGCCACCAGGATCCGACGATCACCGCCATCACCACCAGCCCCGACGGGTGGGTGGCTGCGGTACCGGCGATCGCGAGCACAGCCGCGAGCACGCGGCGACGATCGCCGACCGCACTGATCACGAGCACCGCGGTGATCGGCGCCAAGGAGACGCCGACCGCATTGGGGACTGCCGTGAAGGCGAGTTCCACGTAGGGCAACGACGGGAATACGGCCGTGACCGCGGCGGCAAGAGCTGCAAAGACTGCGCTCCGGTCCGGATCGAATCGCTTGCGGCCCAGCCAATAAGCGAGCGACCCGATACTGATCGGCAAGGTGAACGCCAGCGACGCCGGGGAGTAGATGTTGTACAACTCCACGGTGTTGGCACCGGTCAACGGGTAGAGCAGAGCGCCCAGGTCGTGCCACGTGTTCGGGTAGTAGTTGAATCCGTGCGTGTCGTAGTTCATCAGCTCGCCCATGTGGAGCGACGACCCGTCGCCGGTCTCATGGATCCACTGCAGAGCATCGGCATGCCACAAGGCGTCCCACACCTGCGAGATGTTGTTCAGCCCGAAGAATGTGGTGCCGATCAGTCGCCGGATCGACGTCAGGACGATGATCAGCGCGCCCAGCAGCACACCGGCGGCAACGGTCAACAGGGCCGGGCGACTGATCGGGCGTACCTCGGCGGCGGCCGCCGGCGCCAGGGCCCCGAATCGGCGGGTTCCGAGGTCCCAACCCCACGCCACCAGCCAGGACACTCCCACCATCACGGCAGCCGTCCCCACGTTCCACGGGATGGACAGCGCCCCGTAGAGCACGGTGAAGATACCGATCATGCCGAATGTGAGCGGCGCACCAGCGGCGACCGCCACCGGCCACGGCAATGACATCCGCCGTCCGACCAGGGCCCCGGGCACGATCAGGATCACCGCGGTGACGACCGTAATCCACGCGGCCAAAAGCATGCATTCCCTTTTCGTTGGCTGGGGCGGCCGGCAAGACGGCCGGGGACGTTGCTTCTGCACCTTAGTGGAGGTCCGTGAGGCGCCGCGCCCCCGCCACTCACCACTACCGTGGAACACATGGACTGGCCTCGGCACATCCCCACGCTGACCGATCGGGTGATAACCCTCCGACCCTTCGTGCACGATGACATCGGCGCCGTACTCGCGGCCAGCCAAGACCATGCGACGGCCGAGTTCACCGTGGTTCCGAGTCCGTACACCGAGGCCGACGCCCGCGACTTCGTCGAGGATCGGTCGGTCAAGGTGTGGCCGGGATTCGACGTCGCGATCGTCGATCGTGACGACGCGTTCCTCGGTGTGTGCGGTTTGCGGGCGAAGGACGACGACGCGGTGACCGAGATCGGGTACGCGGTGGCTCCCTGGGCACGCGGCGCCGGTGTGGCCACCAGGGCGACCCGGCTGCTCATCGAGTTCTCCTGGCAGATCGGCGCAGTCCGGGTGGAACTGGACGCCTACACGGAGAACAAGGCGTCACGCGCCGTCGCCCGCAAGTGTGGGTTCACCCAGGAGGGTGTTCTCCGATCGGCAGCACCGGGCAAGAACGGTCGCAGGCACGACCTCGTCGTCTTCGGTCTCCTGAAGACCGACGAGGTGCCCTGAACCCCAAAACCCAGAGCTCACCCGCAGGCGGGGATCAGACGCTTGCGTGCTCGCGATCGGCGAGGATCTCCAGGATCTGCCTCACCAGTTCGTCGGCATCGGCGCCCGTCGTATCGATCACCAGGTCCGGGTTCTCCGGCGCCTCGTACGGCGTGTCGATGCCGGTGAGCCCCTTGAGTTCGCCCGCCCGTGCCTTCGCGTAGAGCCCCTTCGGATCGCGACGTTCACACTCGGCCAGCGGCGTCGCCACATGGACTTCGATGAACGGGAGGTCGGCGGCGGCCGTCAGTGCCCGGGGGATCTCCCGGTCACTGCGCAGCGGCGACACCAGCGATGCGATCGCGACCACCCCGGCATCGGCGAAGAGCCTGGTCAGATGCCCGACACGGCGGATGTTCTCGGCCCTGTCCCCGGCCGAGAACCCGAGGTCGTCCGACAGCCCGTGGCGCACGTTGTCGCCGTCGAGCAGATAGGCCACCCGACCCGACTCGACCAGTGCACGCTCGAGTGCAACCGCGACGGTCGACTTGCCCGACGCCGGCAAGCCGGTCAGCCAGATGACCGCTCCCCGCTGACCGACCGCACTCCACCGATGGGTGCGCTCGAGGGAGGACGGATGCCACTTGATGTCGTTGCGTGTCCGGGCGCCCGGCTTGACCTCCCGGGGCTCGGTGATGGTGCCGGCGCCCACCGTGTCGTTGGAGTTCTCGTCGATGAGGATGAATGCACCGACATCGCGGTTGTCCGCGTACGGATCGGCCACCACGATGGAACTGGTGCGCAACGTCACCGTGCCGACGTCGTTCAGCGCGAGTTCCACGGGTTGCGGATCCTCGCCCAGCGTCTCGGGATCCAGTCGACTGTGCAGCTCCTGAACCGTGGCGCGCACCGTGCGCGTCGCCTGCTTCAGCGCGATCCGGTCCCCCGCACGAAGCGGCGTCTCCGAGAACCAGCAGACCGTGACGTCGAGCTCACGGGCGGCGACCGGTAGATGCGCATCCGGTGACCCACTGACGATCATGTCGCCGCGGCCGACATCGATCTCGTCGGCCAGTTCCACCGACACCGACAGCGGCGCGACGGCCACGCTGCGGTTGTCGTCGAGGGTGTCGAGTGCGGTGACACGGCTTTTCGAACCCGACGGCAGCACCACGATCGGATCACCGACCTGCAGGGTGCCAGCAGACAACCGGCCCGTGTATCGACGACGCTCCCCGGCGGCCGGCCGTGACACCCACTGCACCGCAAGACGCACCTCGGTCGGTTCGGCGGCGGGCGCCTTCAACTCGACGGCCTCGAGGAACTCCAGCAACGTCGGACCGGTGTACCAGGGTGTGTTGGTCGAACGGGTCACGACGTTGTCGCCGAGCTTGGCGGCCAGAGGAACAACGGTGAGGTTCTGGACACCCAAACGTTGTGCGAGCACGTGCAATTCGGCTTCTACCTCAGCGAAACGCTCCTCGCTGTAGTCGACCAGGTCGATCTTGTTGACCGCCGCGACCAGGTGGGGCACCCGGAGCAACGTGGCGATGCGGGCGTGGCGACGGGTCTGACGAACCACGCCCGCACGGGCGTCCACCAGCAGCACCGCCACGTGTGCGTTGGACGCACCGGTGAACATGTTTCGCGTGTACGCCTCGTGACCGGGGGTATCGGCGAGGATGAAATTGCGTGTGGCCGTGGAGAAGAAGCGGTAGGCCACGTCGATGGTGATGCCCTGCTCGCGTTCGGCCCGCAGACCGTCAGACAGGGCGGCGAGGTCGGCAACACCTTCGGTATCGGTGACCGATTCGAGGTGATCGAGCGGCAGACTGTCGGTGTCGTGGAGCAACCGGCCGATCAATGTGCTCTTACCGTCGTCCACCGAACCAGCGGTGGCGAGCCGGAGCAGTTGGCGAGTCATCAGAAGTACCCCTCCCGTTTGCGGTCTTCCATGGCCGCGGCGGACGTGCGGTCGTCTGCGCGGGTCTCGCCGCGCTCGGACACGGTGGATGCGGAGATCTCGGTGACCACGTCGGCGATCGTGGTGGCCCGTGACCGGACCGCTCCGGTGATGGTCAGATCGCCGACCGTGCGATAGCGCACCCATTCGACGGAGGCCGACTCCCCTTCGGCCGGACTGGTGAATTCTGAAGTGGCGAGCAGGATTCCGTCACGCTCGAACACCTCGCGCTCATGGGCGAAGTAGATCGGCGGCAACTCGAGGCCTTCCAGCTCGATGTACCGCCAGATGTCGAGTTCGGTCCAGTTGCTCAGCGGGAAGACGCGGACCTGTTCGCCCCTACGGATGCGCCCGTTGTAGAGCGACCATGGTTCGGGTCGCTGTGCCCGCGGGTCCCATTGACCGAACTCGTCGCGGAAGCTGAGCACACGCTCCTTCGCCCGAGCGCGTTCTTCGTCGCGCCGAGCGCCACCGAACGCCGCATCGAACTTGCCGGCCTCCAGTGCGTCGAGCAGAGTCCTCGTCTGCAGGCGATTGCGCGAGCCGGCCGGTCCGCCGACCTCCTGCACCCGCCCGGAGTCGATCGACTCCTGCACCGAACCGACGATCAGCTTGTGCCCGCCCTCGGCGAGACGCCGGTCGCGGAAGTCGATGACCTCGGGAAAATTGTGCCCGGTGTCGACGTGCAGCACCGGAAACGGCAGTGGCGAGGGCCGAAAGGCCTTCTCTGCCAACCGGAGCAGCACGATCGAGTCCTTACCCGCCGAGAAGAGCAAGACCGGTCGCTCGAGTTCGGCCACCACCTCACGGATGATGTGCACCGCCTCGGCCTCGAGAACTCGCAGCTCATCGACGTGGGTCACGTCGGCGGTGATCTGCGTTGTCATACTGGCAACCCCCTTTGTCGGGCCTCGGCGCGGTATCGCTCTACCCATTCACCGGACCGGTTGTTCGCTTGACGTTCCAGCACCGGCGGCGGCGCTGCGGCAGGGTCGAGATCGAGGGCGGCGAGGATCCGCGCCGTGACACCGGTGGAGTCCCTTGCCAGCTCGCTGTAGTCGACCTCGAACGGCGTGATCGACTCCTGCTCGAACCAGTTGCGCCAGCCGCGCTCCTGGTCGCGGAGAATCGTGACCAGGTGCGCGATGCCGTCCGGGTTGTACTGCGCCGCCGCATCGACTTCCGGTTCTGCGTGTCCCCGCCAGACCTGCGTCTGCACCGCACGCCAGAACGACACCGCCTGCGACACGACGTCCGGCCGGTTCACCTTGATGTACAGCGGTTCCTCGCCGATGACGTCGGCGATGGCGGAGCGAAGGTCGCCACCGGAACGGCCGGTGAGACCCTCGGCCCGGTCGACCACCAGCGGAACCTGATTCCACATCAGCTTGCCGCCCCAGACGCCGTTGGGGGTGCGCGCCTCCCGCGCGATGCGCTCACGCCATTGATCGCTGGTCTCGGTGCTCGGCGTTCCCGTCCGCAGCGGGGCCAGCAACGCGAGCACAGCGGGATCGGTGACGTCGGCGAACCATTGGCGCGGTTGCGGCGGCAGTGAGGTCGAGGGCAGGTACTGGAAGAACTCCTCGGGTTCACCGGCAATCTTGCTGGCGCGCAACGATTCGACGAGAAGGGTGCTACCGCTGCGTTGCGATGCGCATACGAGGTAGGAACTCGGAGCCGAAGCCATGGATTCGAATATAGGGTTCACACCGTCTGGGTTCCCCAGCCGCGACGGCTGATATTCACCACGATTCCAACCGTTGACAGCTTTCGGTGATTATGTCGGTCAGAATCGGTCCCGGTGGCGCTCCTGTTCGAGGACGGCGTCGAGATCGGCCAGTCGTTCCATCGACGCCACGGCCCGCCGCGTTCGCATGTTCTTGGCGAGCCGATCACGGTGGCGATGGGTGAAGGCCCAGTAGCCGGCAGTGAACGGGCATGCGTCCGCGCCTATCCGCTTGCGCGGATCGAACTCGCAGTCCTTGCAGAAGTCGGACATCTTGTTGATGTAGGCGCCGCCCGAGCTGTACGGCTTGGTCGCCATCTTGCCGCCGTCGGCGTGCTGACTCATGCCCACCACGTTGACCGGCATCACCCATTCATAGCCGTCCACGAAGTTGGCCGTGTACCAGCGGGTGAGCTCGTCCGGGTCGTAACCCTGTTGCAGCGCATGGTTTCCCAGCACCATCAACCGCGGGATGTGGTGGACCCATCCGCGGTCGTGGACGCCACCCAAAGCGTCGGAGAGGCACTTGGCCGTCACCGCGCCGGCATCAAGATCGCGGAACCAGTCGGGCAGCGGCCGATGCGCGTTCAATTCGTTGTTTCCAGTGCGATAGTCGCGACCGAAATGCCAGTACAGATGCCAGACGAACTCACGCCACCCCAGGATCTGCCGGATGAACCCCTCGGCGGACGCCAACGGGACCGACCCTTCACGGGCGGCGTCTTCGGCGGCATGAACCGCGTCCAGCGGGTGTAGCAGCGACAGATTCAGCGGCACCGACAACAGCGAGTGGGACATAGACCAGTCCCCACCCATCATCGCGTCCTCGTAGGGTCCGAAATCTGCCAGCCGATGATCGATGAACGTCTCGAGGGCAGACTGCGCCTCGGCAGCCGTCACCGCGAAGAGCCGCGGCCCGTCGACACCCGACCACGGTGCGTCGAGTGCGTCGAGGTCGGCGCGCACCTGCTCGTCGATCCCGTCCTCCTCGGGCCACCAGGGGTCGGGCACCCCCAGGGTCGGCGTCTTGGGCGGCGACTTCCGGTTGTCGTGGTCGTAGTTCCACGCGCCACCCATGGGTTGATCGCCGTCCATCAGGATGTCGAAACGCGTGCGCTGATCGCGGTAGAACATCTCGAGGCGAAAGCGTGAACTGTTCCCCGCCCACCGTTCGAAGTCACTTCTGGGCAGAGCGAACGACGGGTTGGGCAGCACCTCTTCGACGAGGCCCTCCGCCTGGAGGCGATGCACGAAGTCGTGAGCGGCCCACGAGGTCGGCTCATGCACCACCACCGGTCGGCCGAACTCGACAAGTGCATCGCGGTAACCGGGCGCCTTCAGATAGTGCGCGCGATCGCCGAGGTCGTCGGCCAGGTGCCGCATCCCCGACAGCAACAGATGCGCCTTCTGCCGATGGCCTGCCCGTCTCCGCAAGGCCGCAGTGGACTCGATGAGGACCACCTCACGACCGAGATGGCCCTCGGCGGAGTGAATATGGGGACCGAGTTGGTCGGCAAACAACCACAGCGGCGCCGAAGAATCGCTCACCTCGTCCAGCGTACGGTTTGCTCAGTGGCGGGCCACGGAATCGACGATCTGGTCGATGAAACCGGGCGTCACGTCAAGACGCTGCATCGCGGTTCGATAGATGATCGGCCCCAGGGTTCTTGCCACCACGTCCGTCTGATCGAGTTTTCGATCCAGTTCGCCACGCTCGACGGCCTGCTCGATCATCCCTTCCATCACCCGGTATGTCCGCTCGATGAGCTCGGCACCGAGGTCTGCAATCACCGTGTGATTGTCGGCCTCGGCAATCATCAAGGCGATGAATTGTCGACTGGTTGGCAGAGCCAATTCCGCAGCGGCGTGCGTGAGCTGATTACCCAGCCACTCGTCGAATGGTTCGTCACCGGGCTGCATGATCGTCTGATCGATGTCGCGCAGGGTGTCGACGAGCAGGTCCAACGTGGTCGGCCAGTGCCGGTAGACCGTCGCCCGGCCCACCCCCGCCTTGAGCGCGACACGCTGATGCGTCAGCCCCGAGGCGCCTTCCTCCTCGAAGATGCGGTGCATCGCCTCGATGACCACTTGTCGTGTGCGGGTGATCCGCGCATCGACGGCCGGTTGTTCAGTCACGTATCGAGCATATGCGAGTGGCTGTGTCCGATTGTTAGGCAAACGAATGTTCGTGATGTCGGCAACTATATTTCACTTTCTTTTATCGGCCCCATCGAGAAATGTTTGCAGACTCCCCGTACTCTCATCTGAACGCGTTCGACCGGCGACAACAAAGAACGCCCTGCCGAAAAGAAGAGAATTGTGCGAGACGATCAACACGAACGGAATGTGATTGCAACCGTTCTCACATATGCATTTGTTCTCTTGATACTGGGCGGCGGAACCGCCGTTACTCTTGCACTCATTCAAGTGACACCGGAGAACCGCTCACCCACGGTCGCCGACAGCAGGTCGGTTGCATCGCTCATCGCCGGGGCACCACAGACCCACCAACTGGGTGACGCCGTGATGGTCGACACCGGCGGCGCCGAACTTCGGATCACACTAGACAACGTGCGCGCGGGCGCCGAGGGAGCAGACTGTTCGGGCGGCTCGCTCCACGTCGTGGACGCCACGGTTCAATTGGTGCGCGGCACCGCACTTCTCGAGCCCGCAGAGCTCACTGCGCGCACGTCCGGCGGAAGCCAATTGACAACCGTCGCAACAACACTCGAGCACCCACTGGAAGCGACAACCCTCACCCAGAACGACGTGGCCACGGGATCGGTCGCGTTTGTGCTACCCCCTGGCGAGACGATCGTCGCACTGTCGTTCGCAGGCGGTTCAGACGTGGCGACCTGGGCGGTGCCCGATGACACCTCCGGTCCGCTCGAGCCCTGAGGTCAACTCGAAAACACTCTGCTCTGCCGGACTACAACGGCAGAGAGAGCTCCTTCGCCCCACCCGGTTGTGAGCCAACCCGCCGGAACCACTCGGTCCCGAACGCAGCTTTCAATTCCTCGTCCGCCATTTTCAGCACAGGGCCGAAGTCGCCGATCTGGGTCTCGTGCACCCGCATCGCCGCACGCTTGACCGCAATGGCCGCAGCCACGTCCACCCTTGTGGTGATCTCCGCTTCCGGGGTGCCGAACGATTCGAAATCGATCGGCGAGTCGTCGTTGTTCCATTCCGGATTCGACATCATCATCTCGCGCATCTGATCCCGATTGATCACGCTCTCGTACACGTTCTGCACGCCGGCGATTTCCGCGGCGCGCATTCCGACGCGGTGCACCTGAATGTGGTCGGGGTGCCCGTAACCGCCGTTGCTGTCGTACAGCGTGATGACATCCGCCTTCTCCTCGCTGAGCACAGCAGCCAGACGTTCGGCCGCCTGCTCCACGGGGACGTTGGCAAAAGCGTCCGGGCTGTTGTTCTCCGGCGTGCCGGCCATCCCGGAGTCGGCGTAGCCCAGCATGACCAGGCGGTGCGCGCCCAGGATGCGGGCAGACTTCTCGAGTTCGGTACGCCGGCGCTCGGCAAGCGATTCGCCGGGGACCAGCAGTCCGTCGGGCACCTCACCCGCAGCACCGTCGGTGGCCGTGACGAGTACCACCCGGTGGCCGGCATCGGCGGAGAGACGGATGATCCCGCCGGTCCCGAACACCTCGTCGTCGGGATGAGCGTGGAAGCAGACGAGGACACCCATGAATCAACCGCCACCTAGTGTTTGCCGAATGCACCAACCGGCACCGATCGGTGCCGGTTGGGACGTGGAGCCGCCTGCGAGAATCGAACTCGCGACCTTTTCATTACGAGTGAAGCGCTCTACCGACTGAGCTAAGGCGGCGTGCTGCCAGGGCAGCGCAGACGAGTCTATCGACCGGAGCCGACAGCGACCAAACCGGGCGAGTCCACAGCCCGACCCGATTGCCATTCCGCGCCCCTGTTCTCGGCATCGACCTGGGGATTCAATGCTGATGACCCCCAGGATCGGGATCAGTGACGCAAGGCCAAGCCGATCTTGGCGACCATCGAATCGACCGCGAACTTCGGTTTGACGTTGAAACTCAACGACTCCCGGCATTCCAGAACCGCCTCGACACAGGCCAGCAACTCCTCGCGGCGGGCGTAGCCGGCCATCGCCACGGTCTGCTCGGACATGTCGGGGTGCATCGCGGTCACCGACGACCCATACGACGCAGCCAGAGCGTCCCGAAAAAGGGCCGCGAGATCCACGAGCGCACGGTCGAGAAGGTCGCGCCCGGTGCGCGTCTCCCGGGACTTCTGCCGACGTTCGAGGTCTTTGAGGATTCCGGCCGAACCCCGCATGGCCCCGACCGCACCTTTTCCCGTGCCGCCGGCCCCGAGCGCCGTCCGCATCTCCTCTGTCTCGGCCTCGTCGAGCCTGGCGCTGATGGCCTTGGCCGCGGCGTCGGCCGACTTCACGAGAGCCTCGGCGGCCGAGTACGCGGTCGCGTCCCTGGTGGCTGCCCGTGCGACTGCCAGCGCCTGCTTGCGCTGCTCACGGGCCTCGTCGTCAGTGGCCAGCCGTCGCGCCCGGCCGACATGACCGCCACACACCGACGCAGCCCACTTCGCCATCTCCGGATCGATGCCGTCGGACTCGATGAGCACCTCGGCGATCGAGGCCACCGACGGCATGGTCAGCGCCACGTGCCGGCACCGCGACCGGAGCGTCACCGAGATGTCCTCGGGATCGATGCTGGGGGCGCACAGCAAGAACACCGTGCGAGGTGGCGGTTCCTCTACGGCTTTCAACAGCGCGTTGGCCGCTCCTTCGGTGAGCCGGTCGGCATCCTCGATCACCACAACCTGCCAACGACCCACACTGGGACGGCGCGCAGCGGTCTGAACGATGGCTCGCATGTCCTTCACCGGAATCGACAATCCCTCCGGGACGATCCTCCGAACATCCGAATGTGTGCCCGCCATCACAGTCGTGCACGCGTGACATCGCCCACATCCGGGCGAATCGGTCACCTCACATTGCAGCGAGGCTGCAAAACACTGAGCCGCCACAGACCGCCCCGAACCAGGCGGACCGGTGAACAGCCACGCGTGTGTCATCGCCGATGAGCCGGAGTCCGGGTCCCCGGCAAGCAGTGGTAACGGGTCATTTCCGTGCGCTTGAAGGTCGCGCGAAGCGGCGAGCCGAACTGCGGCAACCGCCGCCGATGTGAGTTCACCCACCACCGCGTGCTGGCCGACGAGTCGATCGAACACAGTTGTCACAGGTCAAGCCTATCGGGCGCCTCCGACTGTCGTGTTTAACTCTTGCAAGCAGCCAGCTACCGTGGTCACGTGGTGGAAAGACAGTCACGCTTACAACGGGGATGGCACCTGTTGCGCTGGCTGGTGCGCACACCGTGGCCGGTGCTGGCTCTGGACATGCTCCGGGCCAATGTCGTCGGTGCCCTGTTCACTTTCGCATTCCTCCGGTTCGGCCTCCCCCAGCAGACGTCGGTCCAGTTGTCCGAGATCAGCGGCCTGAGCCAGCTGGTGTTCGTGGTCTACCTCTTCATCGCCGGCCTGGTGAGTGCGTACGCCACCATCGCCTTGTCGCTCCCGGTTCTTGTGTGGACCCGCCGACGATCCCGACTCGACAACGAGAGCGCACGCCGACGCGCCCTGCGCCTGCCGGTGCTGCTGGTGCAGGTGCATGGCGCCCTGTGGTTGCTGGGCGGCGCGATTTTCGCCCTGCTCAGCCTGTCGCAATCGGCGAAGACGGCCATCGTCGTGGCACTCGGTTCGTTCGTCGGCGCCCTCATCACCTGCGTGCTGGGCTATATGCAGTCGGAAAAAGTCCTCCGACCCATCACCGTTGCCGCGATGGCCAACAACCCCGAGAGCGCCACGGCCCCCAGCGTCACCCAGCGCATCATCCTGTTCTGGATCATCAGCGTGGCCGCTCCCCTCTGCGTCATCATCGCGCTGGTGATCGGTCAGCAGATCGGCGTGATCGACACCGACGCCGCCGGTCTGCAACGCCCGGTCCTGTGGATGGCGATCGCCGCACTCGCCTTCGGTTCGATCGGTCTCGTGCGCGTGGTGTCCGCCATCGCCGACCCCATCAAGCAGCTCCGGTTCGCCCAGGCCGAGGTGCGTGAAGGAAACCTCGACACCTCCGTGCGCATCTACGACGGCAGCGACCTCGGTCTCCTGCAAGCGGGATTCAACGAGATGGTGGCCGACGTGCGTGAGCGCCAACAGCTCCGCAACCTGTTCGGCCGCTACGTCGGCGAAGACGTGGCGCGCCGTGCCATCGAGATCGGCACCGAACTCGGTGGCGAAGAACGCTACGTCGGGGTGCTGTTCGTCGACATCGTCGGATCGACCCGGCTGGCCGTCAACCGGCCGCCCCGCGACGTCGTCAACCTGCTCAACGAGTTCTTCCGGGTGATCGTTGACGTCGTCGGCCGCCACGGGGGATTCGTCAACAAGTTCCAGGGCGACGCCGCCCTCGCAATCTTCGGCGCACCCTTGGATCAAGAGGACTTCGCCGGTCACGCGCTGGCCGCGGCCCGGACGCTGCGTCAGGAACTGGACACCGCACTGGGCGACACCGATGTGGGCATCGGCGTATCGGCAGGTAAGGCGATCGCCGGACACATCGGTTCGCAACAACGACTCGAGTACACCGTCATCGGCGACCCGGTCAACGAGGCGGCCCGGCTGACCGACCTAGCGAAATTCGAGCCGAGCCGCGTGCTCGGTTCGGCCCGCGCCGTATACCTGGCGTCGTCAGAGGAAGCCGAGCACTGGGACATCGGCGAGGGTGTCGAACTACGTGGGCGGGGCATCGAGACGCGTTTGGCGAGGCCGAAATACGAGGTCGAGGTCTAGCTCCACCAGCATTGTCCCCGTCAGCCGGGGCCGAGGGACATACGCCCTCAGCCGTCGTCGACGGGGACCATCGTGGTGCTAGTCCGCCTTCTTCTTGGCAGCAGCCTTCTTCGCCGGAGCTTTCTTCGCAGCTGTCTTCTTGGCGGTGGTCTTCTTCGCCGTTGTCTTCTTGGCAGCGGTCTTTTTTGCCGGAGCCTTCTTGGACGCCTTCTTGGCCGACTTCTTCGCCGGGCCACGAGCACGCCTGTCCGCCAGCAACTCCGACGCACGCTCGTCGGTGATCGACGCGACGTCATCGTCTTTTCGCAGGCTCGCGTTGGTCTCGCCATCGGTGACGTACGGACCGAAACGGCCGTCCTTGATCACCATCGGCTGCTCGGAAACCGGGTCCTTGCCCAGCTCACGCAGCGGAGGAGCAGCTGCTGCCCGACCGCGGCGCTTGGGCTCGGAGTAGATCTTCAACGCCTCGTCCAAGGTGATGTCGAAGATCTGGTCCTCGGATGTCAACGAACGAGAATCGGTGCCGCGCTTCAGATATGGCCCATAGCGACCGTTCTGTGCGGTGATCTCCTGGCCTTCGGCATCCTGCCCGACAACCCGTGGCAACGACAGCAACTTCAACGCGTCGTCGAGAGTGACCGAGCCGATCTCCATCGACTTGAACAGCGATCCGGTGCGCGGTTTGGGGCCGGCCTTCTTGGCTGCCTTCTTCGCGGTCTTCTTGGCCGTCGCCTTCTTGGTGGCGGTTGCGGTGCCGCCGCCGCCCGTCGGTGCGTCGAGCGGGGTCGCGCCGGCGTCGAGCGGGGTGGGCGCAGGCGGAGGAGTCAGCGCAGGGACCGAATTCCCGTCGTCGCCTTCGTCTTCCGGATCCGGGAGGATCTCGGTCACGTACGGACCGAAACGTCCTTCCTTGGCGACGATCTCGTGACCGGTCAGAGGATCGACACCCAGGGTGCGACCTTCTTGCGGTGTGCTGAAAAGCTTTTCGGCCAATTCCAGCGTGAGCTCGTCGGGCGTGATGTCGTCGGGCAGGTTGGCGCGCTGCGACTCCGGCTCGCCACCACCTTCAGGGGTGACCGTGCGCTCGAGATACGGACCGAACCGGCCGACCCGCACGTACACCGGGCGACCCTGTTCGTCGTCGAACAACCGGATCGAGTTGACCTCGCGGGCATCGATCTCTTCGAGGTTCACACCGACGAGCTTCTTGAGCCCGGTACCGGCCTGCCCTTCTGCGCCCTCTTGCCCGTAGTAGAAACGGGTCAGCCAGGCGGTGCGATTCTCTGCGCCTTGCGCGATCTGGTCGAGATCGTCTTCGAGGGTGGCCGTGAAGTCGTAGTCGACAAGGCGTTTGAAGTACGCCTCGAGCAGTCCCACCACCGCGAACGCGATCCATGACGGCACGAGGGCCGAACCCTTCTTGTGCACGTACCCGCGGTCCTGGATGGTGCCGATGATCGATGCGTACGTCGACGGACGTCCGATCCCCAACTCCTCCAACGTCTTCACCAAAGAGGCTTCGGTGTATCGGGCGGGTGGGTTGGTGGTGTGCCCGTCGGGACGCAGCTCGGTCGCGGTCAGCGACTGGCCTTCGACGAGATTCGGCAGGCGACTCTCGGCGTCGTCCGCGGTGCCGCCGGCCTGCTCGTCCACCGTCTCCACATAGGCCGACAAGAAGCCCGGGAAGGTGATGGTGCGACCGGACGCGGCGAAGGTACAGGTCTCCCCCGTTTGAGCCTTACCGCTGATCCGCAGACTCATCGTGGTGCCGCGTGCGTCGGCCATCTGCGAAGCGACCGTGCGCTGCCAGATCAGCTCGTACAACCGGAACTCGTCGGTCTGCAGCGCCGAGGCGACCTGACCCGGCGTCCGGAAGGACTCGCCCGCCGGCCGGATGGCCTCGTGCGCCTCCTGCGCGTTCTTCACCTTGCGGGTGTACTGCCGCGGCGTCGGATGGACGAAGTTGGCCCCATAGAGATCACGGGCCTGATTACGGGCGGCCGTGATGGCCGACTCGGACAGCGTGGTCGAGTCGGTACGCATGTAGGTGATGTAGCCGTTCTCGTACAGCCGTTGTGCCACGCGCATGGTGCGGTCGGAGGTGAACCGGAGTTTGCGGCCGGCCTCCTGCTGCAGGGTCGACGTCATGAACGGTGCGTACGGGCGGCGCGTGTAGGGCTTCTCCTCCACCGACGAGACCGTCATCGCGGCGCCTTGGAGCCCTGACGCGAGCGACACGGCGCGCGACTCGTCGAGCACCGTCACCCCGTCGGCCTTCTTCAGCGCGCCGGCCGAGTCGAAGTCGCGGCCACTGGCCACGCGGTCGCCATCGACACTGACGAGCCTGGCGCCGAAGCTGCGGGGTGTCGCTTCCGCGCCGGCGTCGAGCGTGGCAGCGATGTCCCAGTACGTTGCCGACCGGAACGCCATCCGCTCGCGTTCGCGCTCGACGATGATGCGAGTGGCCACCGACTGCACACGGCCTGCCGAGAGCTTCGGCATGACCTTCTTCCACAGCACCGGCGACACCTCGTAGCCGTACAGGCGGTCGAGAATGCGTCGGGTCTCCTGGGCGTCGACCAGGTCTTCGTCGAGGTCACGGGGGTTCTCGGCGGCAGCCCTGATGGCCGATTCGGTGATCTCGTGGAAGACCATCCGCTTGACCGGGACCTTGGGCTTGAGGGTCTCCAGGAGGTGCCAGGCGATGGCCTCACCCTCCCGGTCACCGTCTGTTGCGAGATAGAGCTCGTCGACGTCCTTGAGCAGCGACTTGAGCTCGGTGACGGTGGACTTCTTGTCCGGGGAGACCACGTAGAGGGGCTCGAAGTCGTGCTCGACGTCGACGCCGAGTCGCGCCCAGGGCTGACCCTTGTACTTGGCGGGCACGTCCGCAGCGCCGCGTGGGAGGTCCCGGATGTGTCCGCGGGACGACTCCACCACGTAGTTGTTGCCGAGATAAGAGGAGATCTTGCGGGCCTTGGTCGGAGACTCGACGATCACGAGCCGGCGCACGACACCGCCAGTCCCGCGGGCTGTTGTACCTGAATCCGCCACCGTCTTTGCCTGCACCTTTCCCTGGGCCTTCTGGCCCGTTTGTACCTTATGTATAGCGCTACTGACACACCTCTACCTGATCTGCCACCCGCGAAACCGGTCGGGGCCCGGTGTTCGGACCCCCCTCGGACAGGGTGTCGTCGCAGTTCAGCGATCGATCGACGCGCTCGTCAAATGAATGGCCAGCAAGCGGCCGCCCCGGGGATGTCCGGAGCCTCACCCACTGATTCGATCAGACGCGTCAAGCGGCGTTTGCCTGCGATCCGCAGGGCGGGGGCGGCGCCCCGCGTGCCCACCAGCGTCGGCGCCACCCCTGCGCGCATCACAGCGGTGGCCAGAGCCCCATGGGACTCAGGGGTGTGCGGGTCGAGTCCCAACAGGTAGCGGTCGACGTCGCGCTGCCCGGCAGCGATCACCCACAGACGCAACGCTCGGGGGCTAGGCACCCACGTTGCAGGCATCGTCTTTATCGCGCCTTTTGTCCAGGCGCGATGGAGCGGCTCGAGAGCCCAGGTGGTGGCGGTACCCACGAGCGGCGAACCCTCTGACGACACCGAGACCTCGGGAGTCAGTCCGCACCGTTCCATCTCGTCTGCCAGCGCTTGGGCCCGCCAGTCGTCGGCCACGACCACCGAGACGCGTGCGCCGCGAGATCCAATCGTGGTCTGTCCGGCCGACGCCAACAGACCGGCGAGATCGTCCACAGACGGTTCGTCGGTCTCCGCGGAGAACATGGACAGCTGACCCACGATGAAACCGTACGGTATGCGGGCCGGAAAACGGCTCACCCCCGGACACCGGAATGCGGCGACCGGGGGTGAGATCGTCGAGCACCGAAAGAAATGCCCGAATCAAACGGAGGTTCCTCGCGTGGTGCGAAGGTCCTCGGGGAGTGACCTACAGCGCTCGAACGCCGGTTGCCTGTGGGCCCTTGGTGCCCTGACCGACCTCGAACTCGACCCGCTGATTCTCCTCGAGGGTGCGGAATCCGTTCCCCTGGATCTCCGAGTAGTGGACAAACACGTCGTCCGGTCCATCATCAGGCGCGATGAAGCCGAAGCCCTTCTCCGCGTTGAACCACTTCACAGTCCCCTGTGCCATCTTGCATTCCTTTTCTTCACCCGGGTGCGGCGGGGAGTTACCCCGCCGGGCCGGTTCCGACCGCCATACCTACTGGCGCCGCTCGCGGGACGAACCCGCGCACCAACCTTCAGTACCACGCTCGCAACACGATCCCGAGAGATCGGCCAAATGCTTGAACCGCCCCCCAGAAGCTGCGACCGAGATCAGTCAATCATGTTCCGGGCGTGCACAACAGTCGAGAGTTCATTCTGATTCCAAACGTGGCCACAACCGTGATTGTCGGCAGCAATCGGTACGATTACGCCGTGGTGAACTGGCTTTATGAGTAGTGATGATTTCGGCTCCGCGCTACTGGCGCGGACATTGGCCGGAATCTCCCCCGATGAATCGCCACTCACGCACAAGTCGGTAATTCCCAGCCGGACAGCATCTTTCGCCGAGTGGCCGAACTGGGTCGCCGGTCCGGTTAAGGATGCGCTTGTGGAGGCGGGTGTTCGCAGGCCGTGGTCGCACCAAGTCGCGGCCGCCGAACACGCCTGGGCCGGTCGACATGTGGTGCTTTCCACGGGTACCGCGTCCGGTAAATCGCTCGCCTATCAGGTACCCATCTTGAGCAGGATGCTCGCCGACCCGCGGGCCACCGCCCTCTACCTCGCGCCCACCAAAGCGCTCGGTGCAGACCAGCTCCGCTCCGTCAGCTCGCTCTTGGCCGGGCGCAAGGAGTTCCTGCACCTACAGCCCTGCGCGTACGACGGAGACACCGAACCCGCGGTCCGGCAATGGGCACGCGAACATTCGAGGTGGATCTTCACCAACCCCGACATGCTGCACATCGGGATACTCGGCTCCCACGGGCGATGGCGACATTTCCTGCGCGGTCTGCAATTCATCGTCGTCGACGAATGTCACCACTACCGCGGCGTATTCGGGTCACACACCGCACTGGTGTTGCGGCGTCTGCTGCGGCTGGCACGCGCGGTCGGTGCCGATCCGGTGGTGATCGGGGCCAGCGCCACCTCGGGAACGCCGGGCGCGGCTCTGAGCAGACTCGTCGGCGCCCACTGCGAGGAGATCACCGAAGACGGGTCGCCTCACGGTGCTCGCACCGTCGCCTTGTGGGAACCCGGTTTCGTACCCGAGATGACCGGTGAGAACGGTGCGCCGGTGCGTAAGCAGGCCGGCGCCGAAGCCGCCCGCATCCTCGCCGACCTGGTACTCGAAGGCGCCCGGACGCTCTGTTTTGTACGCAGCCGCCGAGGTGTCGAGCTGGCCGCCCTCTCGGCCAAACGCATTCTCGACGAGGTAGACCCTGAGTTGTCGTCACGGGTGGCCGCGTACCGCGCCGGTTACCTCGCCGACGACCGCAGAGTGCTCGAGCGCGACCTCGCCGACGGTCGACTGCTGGGGGTCGCGACCACCAACGCGCTGGAGCTCGGCGTCGACATCAGTGGTCTCGATGCCATTGTGGTGGCGGGCTTTCCGGGCACTGTCGCGTCATTCTGGCAGCAGGCCGGCCGCGCCGGCCGCCGCGGTGAGGGTTCCCTGGTGGTGCTCGTCGCCCGCGACGACCCCCTCGACACCTATCTGGTGAACCACCCGGAAGCGTTGCTGGACAAGCCCGTCGAGGCGACGGTCACCGACCCCACCAACCCGTATGTACTCGGTCCTCAATTGCTCTGCGCGGCAGCGGAGATGCCGTTGAAAGAGGCCGAGGTGGACGCATTCGGCGCACGGGAGCTGCTCGAGGACCTCGCCCGGCAGGGGCTCATCCGTCACCGGAAGGCCGGCTGGTACGTCGCGGCGGGCGTAGATCCTCATGGCGCCGTGGACATCCGGGGCGGCATCGGCGGACAGGTGATGATCGTCGACGAGACCAGCGCCCAACTGCTGGGCACCGTGGACACCGGCCGGGCCATGTCCACCGTCCACCCCGGAGCCGTCCACATCCATCAGGGTGAGAGCTACGTCGTCGACGAACTCGACCTCGAGGACGGGCTGGCTCTGGTCCACCCAGAAGAACCGGACTGGACCACCAGCGCCCGCGAGACGACAGTCGTGGAGATCACCGAGGTGATGCAGGAACAGCGGCACGGGCCGTTGAAGGTCTCCCTTGTCCGCGTCGACGTCACCCATCAGGTGGTCGGTTACCTCCGTAAGTTGCTCACCGGTGAGGTCCTGGACTCGGTGGAGTTGGACATGCCGCCGCAGACGCTGTCGACGCGGGCGGTGATGTACACGATCGAGCCCGAGGCACTCGAGGCGATCGGGATCGCCGAGGTGGACTTCCCCGGTGCGTTACACGCCGCCGAGCATGCAGCGATCGGCCTTCTTCCACTGGTGGCCACCTGCGATCGATGGGACATCGGCGGGCTGTCAACCAACCTGCACCCCGACACGGGGTTGCCCACCGTGTTCGTCTACGACGGGTATCCCGGCGGCGCCGGGTTCGCCGACCGCGGACATGAGGCGTTCGGGATCTGGATCAAAGCGACCCGGGATGCGGTGTCGGACTGCGGTTGCGAGGCGGGCTGCCCCTCGTGTGTCCAGTCACCCAAGTGTGGAAACGGTAATGACCCGCTCGACAAGGCGGCTGCCGTTCGTGTTCTCGACCTGATCCTGGGGGAGTTGCCGGACAGCTGAGGCCATGTTTCGGGTTTCGCGTTGTCGGTGTCGCGGAGCCGCGGCTCCCGCGCCAGATTGTGTAGACCATCTGACTGAAATAGCTTTGATTTGCGGGAATGAGACAAGGATTCGGGTTCTTTACGGCCTTGTTTGGGCTTACCGTTGGATATCCAAACTCGTTGAAGGATTCGGCAGAAGGATTGACGATGTCTCAGAGCCCCGGGCAGCCCGACCCGTACGAACAGACGCGGTTCAGTCCGACGTCCACACCACCGCCCAGTGGTCCGCCGCAGGGGTACTCGCAGCAGGGTGGTCAGCCGGGCGGCCACTCCCAGGGCCAGTACGGGCAGCAGCCGCAGTATGGACAACCGCAGGGCCAGCAGCCGCAGTACGGCCAGCAGTACGGCCAACAGCCCTCGAGTGCGCAGCAGTATGGCCAGCAGCCCTCGAATGCTCAACCCCAGAACGCTCAGCAATACGGGCAGCAACCGCAATACTCGCAGGCTGGGCAGAGCCCGTACCAAGCCGGCCAGAACCCCTATGGCGGTAGCCCTTACGGCGCGGGACCCTACGACGCGGCGACCACCGGACCGACCACACTCTCGAAAGCGGTCAAGATCATCGGCGGGGTGATCGCGGCGCTCGGCCTGCTGACCGTGATCGCGGCGTTCTTGCCCTGGGTCACCGGCATCGTGGAGGTCAATGGCCTCGGCGACTCCGACTACGGCGTCAAAGACGGCATGATCACACTGGTCCTGGGACTGGTCGCGGCCATCTTCGGCGTGGTCTCCGCGCTGATCGCCAAGCGATCACCGCTGCACCTGGTCGCAGGCATCATCGCTCTGATCGCCGGTCTACTGATCGTGCTCACCTCGGCGATCGACATCGCCGACATCAGCGACTACAGCCCCCTCCTCGAAGTCGGTTTCGGCCTGTGGCTCACCCTCATCGCGGGTATCGGTCTGGTGATCGCCGGGATCGCGGGCATCGTCAAACGCAAGTAGCCACCCCTACTCGGCCGGGCCCGCGCGGGCAACCGCGCGGGCCTGCCGCTGTCCGAAGACACCCACGTCCACCCCCACGGCCACCGTCAGCACCACATCACTGCCGTCGACCGCGCACGACACCACACCCGCCGACATCCGACGAGTGATCACCTCAGCCCGGCCACACGGCTCGGCACCACCGAGCACCAACGCCTGCGCCGCGGCGAGCGCGCCGAGATCAGCAGCCGATTGCGCCTGATGCCGGGCCGAAACAGCCGCCCCCACATACACAACCAACACCACCAATCCCGCGAGCGCCGCCACCACACACGCCCCCACCACCGTCGCCGACCCGCGCTCATCGGCAACAACCCTCACGGGGCCGCACCCTCCGGCTCCACCGCTGCGACCGCATCAGCACCCACATCGAGCATCGGGAACAGCGGCACAGACGCACTCACCCGCGCCACCACCACATCACCCTCAGTCCGAATCTGCACCTGCGCACCCCGTGGACCGACCTGCGCGGCAACCTCTTCGGCCCGACCCGAATCACCCTGCGCCGCAATCCGCGCCGCCTCACGTGCGGCATCGATACACCGCACGTGAGCCGCCACCGCAACGATCCCCACGACCCCCATCACCACCGCAGCAACAATCGAGGCGATCGCAATCGCCGCCTCCACCGTCACCATCCCCCGCTCGTCAGACACCAGACGAGCCCGGCCACGACGAATCATCCGACCGACGTCTGCAAGGCCTTGTCGATGATCCCCGTCAACGCCGACACGATGTTGTCGCCGGTGACAACGGTATACAAAATGGCCCCGAACGCCGCGGCAGCGATCGTCCCGATCGCATACTCGGTAGTATCAGATTACACCGCGCTAGCTGTCGCCGTTCCCTAGATCGTCGCCTAGGACCCAGCGGAGGGCGGACGCTTCTCCGAGTAGGTGCGCCCAGTAGAAGTCGTTGGAGACGTCGCGGTCCAGGATCTCTTTGCCCACCCGGTCCTCGACGGCTTTCAACGATCGAGCCATCAGCTCCTTGTCGACACCCTTGTCATCCCACCATGGGCTGCTTAGGGGCGGCTTCCTGCCGTACCAGAGGCGATCTGTCAGCTCGCTTTCTTTTTCGAGAATGTCGGATACGCGGCGGAGGGTCGACAGGCCCACATTGTGCTTGAAAGCAACGTCCTGATGGTTCGCAAGCAGATTCCGCAACTGGGGTAGCTCCCAGTAGCGAATGCGAAATCTGGGATTATTATTCGACTCGTAGTTCTGCAGCCAGTTCTTGGCACCGTTCGTGAGGAAGCCCGACAGGACGAACAGTACTACGTCGGGTCGTTCAGATTCCGCCCATGCCATCGTGGAGGTAAGCGCATCAGGCGGCACACCTTTCGAGGTGTAGTGCTTGCAGTCGACGAACCAGCGTTGGGTGTATCCGAAACCGTCAACATCCGCGTGTGCGTGCTCTGCCACGATGTCGCGCCCTTGGTCTGCGGGGGAACTCGGAGTCGGCGTGCCTTTGCGCCAATCTACGTTCTGAAAGCCTACGGCTGACATCAGGTCAAAACAGAAATCCTCAAAGTCTGTCGGACTCAGACCGTCAAAATCAACAGCGCCGATTAGGTCGGCAGGATCATCCTGGGAGTAGTCGATATCGAGGTCATCGACTTCATCCGAACTCGGGGAGTCTTCGTGGTCTGTGGACATCCACCCATGGTCTCACCTACGGCATGCCCGATTGCCGGATAGGGACGGAATTCCCCGCCTCGCAGTCGGCAATTGTGCCGATGCGACACTCAGGCCTCTCGCGTCGTTCGACGACGCGAACTCAAATACATCCTGATACCGCCGAACGCGGCGTAGGCGAGGAGGAGGAGAATGCCCAGGACAAGGAGGGTATTGGCCCACGCCCAAAAAGCAGCTCCCCAAGGGCTCGCTACGCGAGAGGAGCCAGCAAAATCGACCGAGACGACGTTCATTTCATCCTCGAAGTTGTTGAACAGAGACGATGAAATCTGCAGTACTACGAGAAGTGTGAATCCAAGAAAGGCTGCCGTTAGAATCCGGTTCACCTTCTGGTCTTTTATTCTTTCACCAAACTCGATCTTAGTGTCGATTAGCGGATTA
Source organism: Williamsia sp. R60 (assembly GCF_054063855.1). Lineage (NCBI taxonomy): Bacteria > Bacillati > Actinomycetota > Actinomycetes > Mycobacteriales > Nocardiaceae > Williamsia > Williamsia sp. R60. The sequence continues at coordinate 226,823 of NZ_JBSSGR010000002.1, read as the reverse complement.
TCGACAATTGCAATTTTTGGATATCCGTCAACTAACAACCTCAATTGATGAACTTCGCCTACAGCGAGCTTTGAGGGACCAACAACTACTTCACCCGCCTCGACGTCCAGCCGCATTGCAGCAGGCTGCGCGTCGACAAGTTCTGACGACTGTAACGGTGCAACTACCTTCGCCCTTACCGAAATCCGCAAGGGCTTATCTGCGTCGAAATCCTTGCTAGTTATATCCTTGTGACCCGAATTTACGACGGCAACCTCTACAAAATACGGATCGCGAACTTTGGTTCCGTCGTACGCCACAGTGAGCTGACCGTGGTGGCCAACTCCCGCAACGATCATGCTTTTCAAGCTGGACTCAATCTGAAGCGACTTCAGTCGTTTGTTGTAGAAAAAGTAATATGCACTAGCGACGGCGGCAGCAATGCCTATCAACCATCCAATGCCGTACTTGAGAAATTCCATTTTCCCTCGCTGCTCGGTCCGTCATTCATCCAGCAGGAGGGCGGCACCACCGCAGCAGTACCGCCCTTGTCAGCGTGCTTAAAGCCCGGTCGCACTGCCGGCGTTGTCGCGGACGTTATTAGCTGCCCGCTCGGCGTTCGACCGGCTGGCGAAAGACTCACCTGATGATGCAACCTTGTTGCCGCCGCGAATCGCCCGCCAGCGCCAATGACCGCCAGCGTCCGCGTAGACGTCGTAGGTGGCGGTGCGTGCGCCAGCCTTGAAGGCCTTCGCCGCGCGGTCCGCGTTATACGAGGACGCAAACGTTTCACCAGCCCAGGCAACTTTTTCGTGGTTGTTCCCGTAGAGCCACCAGGACGGCTCGCCCGCCTTGGTAGTGCCAACACTGAAGTACATGAGTACCTCGCTTTCGTTACTGCCGCGCGCCGCTTCAGCGCGTGGCTCGGTAACGCAGGCAAGTGAAACTCTGGTCACAATGCGCTAGGGCATCTTTCGCCCGCGCAATGATCCCTGATAGCTTGGTTGTCTACCGCCAAGTAGAAAAGCACAAGCCTCACGGTCCGGAGCCCCCAGGGCATCGGGCCCTGGGGTTTGCTGCGTCGAGGCCATCTTACTACCCAGCACCGACACTCAGTGGTTGTGTATTACACCTTGGTAATTCCGGACGTCGCCACCGGCGAGCCAGACTCGCAGCGCCTGACTGCTACAAAGCACCGGTGAGGGCTACGCGATAGAAGTCGGCAGCGGATAAGCCCGCTGCTCTCAGTACCGGTGCAGCCAACTTCTGGCCGTACCCGGGTGCAGCGTGGTTGAGCCAGCCGACGACGTTGCCCATCAGTGCCTGGTAATCGCCGGGGGTGTCCAGACCCTCCAGGTACCGGAGTTGGTCCGGGAGGCGGGCAGCCAGAGCCTCTGGGGTGCTTGCCGTTTGTATACAACCGTGTCGAATACCCGCCCTCATCGGTTCTCCCATCGTGCATTGGCTCCCATGCGGCCAAGCTGACTGGTCGTCAGCTTGTCGTCGCCGGAGTCCACCCGAATGGACTTGAGCATCGACAACATCAGTTGCTGGTTTCGCTGGAGATCGGCCATCTCGGGCATTGACACCGGTTGACCGTTGTAGCCGGTCACGCGGGTCTCAGAACCTGCCTTTCGAACGATGTCTCTCAGACGCTTGATCTCGTCTGCTAGGTAGCAAGCCTCTTCGATGACCGATACGGTCTCGGGCGCGCCGCTGAAGTCGCCAGACGTGTGCATATCGGACCACAGGCGCTTGCCTCGGGCCTTCAGTCCTGGCGGGGGTTTTGGTATCTCGATTTCGTCGTTTTCGGGCATGTTTCACCTCGTTTCTGGCCCGAAACGGGGCCATGTGTGTGGATTCTGACCTGGGGTTATGCGCGTTTGCACTGGTCAGAGCGTTGGAAAAATCGGGGTATGCGGCGGCATCTGATGGCTCATCCGCATTACGTCCCGGTCATGTGGGTGGGGTAGGGGGGATACCCCCTGGGGTCTCTGACCTGCGGTTATTCCTCATCCGTCCATCCGATACTGCTCTGACCTGCACTGATGCACTCGAGACCCTAAGGTCTCTCTCAACCTGCACCTGCACTGCACACACCTGCACACCTGCTCTCTCCTGCACTAGTGCTCTCTCCTCTAGGGGGGTACTACCCCCCCTCTATATGCACCCCCCCTAGTACTCACTGTGTGCCCCTCTGCCTGCACACACACCCCCCTCACGCCTTACCTACCTACACACCTACGCATGCACCAGGCCTTGCACACCGGTGCGATAGTGAGCAGCTCTTGGCATTGGGGAGGCGTCTAGACGACCGGATCGATCGTGAAATACGTTCCGGGAGAAGTGTTGTTCACTCTCCGGCTGGTCGATGTGGAGTGGTTGCAGATGCCCTGCATGTAGATCACGTCACCTGGATACAGCGCCTGAACGCTCGGGTCTCCGGTTCGGACCACCGACGAGGTGGAAGCCTCCGTCTGATGGAGTAGATACACCTGACCTCCCCGTTCCAGCAAGACTCGAGCCCCTCGGTTCGCCGTACCAGATCCGCCGAAGCGGATCCCGTAGTTGAGGGTGTAGTTGCCAGCCCCAGCGATGTTGATCTTTCCGTTCGGATTCTGGACTGTGCCCTCGTAGCCTGTGCGAACCACCCAGGTGGAGATGTTCCACAAGTCCGTCCAGATGTTCACACCGAGGTTGGTCGTTGTGGTGCCGAAGGTGAGACCCGAAGGGATCAGCGTCGGAGCCGATGAGTAGACCTTGACCCATGACGAGCCGTTCCACATGTGAGCGGCACCGATCTTGGTTCCACCGATGTGGAGATCCTTCATCTTCTGAGATCCGTTATGGATGGGCATGTTTCACTCCGGGATGCAGTAGATCTGGCGGGGAGACGCCAAAGGGGCACCTGCTCGGGGTGCCCCTCTAGCGACGTATTCAGTTGTTGATCAAGCGATCTCGATCAGGCAGCATCGTGCAAGCGGACGATGCCAGCCGGGTTGGCGAAGCCGAACCCAACCCGCGAGGTGGCGCGGAGCTGCGTGGCGTCGGAGTCGAACGATGCACTGCCGTCGGCGACGATGGTCGTGCCGAGGCGGCGAACCGTACGGAGCTGGCGCTTGTCGAGGCCCCAGGCGTTGCCCGCTGCGACAGCGCGGGACACATACACCGGGACACCCGCCAAGCGGATCCCGTCGTCCACGGTCTCCAAAAGGCCCGCGTTCGAGCCGCTGGCGGTCTTGACCTTGGCCAGGGTGTTGGCGACATCGGGAGCCAGCACGAAATGAGTCAGCTCGGCGTTGTTGTTGAGCGCCTCCAGCTTCGCGTCGTGGAACGGATCCAGGTTGGTGAACGCTCCAGCGTCGACCACCTGGAAGTCAGCCGCCAGAGACAGCAGGCCGCTCGGCCCGTTGGTCACGGTGTTGCCGAAGAACGCGGCGTCGATACGCTTCGCGATACTGCGGCCAAGCCCCTTCGCGGTCTCGTCCAAGACCTCCGGGTCGGAGTCCATAACGGACTCGTTCGACAGCTCGGTGCGACCGGCGACCTTGGTGGGGGTCACGACGACCTCGTCGGTTTCCGGGTCGGTCAGCGGGATGGTGCCCTTTTCGGGAACCCAGCCGGTCGCGGCGTCGTCAACCAGGATCGGGAACCGGATCGTCTGCTTGTCAGTGTTTGTCACGGTCGCAACCAGGAAAGCGATGGACTCGGCGTCGACGACGAGATCGATTGCCTTGCCGTAGTCCTCGGGGGTCCAGGCGGCTGCGAGGGTGGAGTTAAGAACGGTCATGGGGGTTGCCCTCCTATGGACATGAGAAAGGCCCCTGGCTCGTTGCCAGAGGCCTAATTGGTGGTGTGGTGCTTATCGAGTCACAGACTCGGATCTGGTTGCCTCACAGAGGCTCTATGGTGTCCCGCTGCCGCCACAGACGGTCAGCAGAGCAGAGTTCAGTTGGCGACGTGGATGCCGAATGGCACTGCTACGGTGCCTCTGATCATCGCCGCCAGCGATGGCTCAGTTTTTGGCTTGGGAGAGCCCCCATGACCTTGCGTCGGATCGAACGCGGGCGCGGGTTTCCTGAGTCCGGGTCGTTCGGCAAGGATCTCCGCGACGTCTGCGGACACCTTCGCGGCGTCGATATCACCGGACTCGGTCAAGTAGTCGGCCAGCTCGTTGCCTGACAGCGAGAACAGATCACCGGCCATCGAAAGGTGTTCACCAGCAACTCGTTCGACCTCAGCGCGTTGCATCCGCTCGATCCGTTGGGCTAGCGCATCACGTTCCGCTCGAGCGTCGTTCCGCTCGACTCGGTACCGGGCTTCGCGATTGCCCTTCTGAGAGCTGTTTTCAGCCTCTCCGGTGTTGCCACCCTCGGGAAGTGCTTCTGTCGTCTCTGTGGACGTGGATTCCAAACTCATGCGGCTTCTACCTGCGCTTTCTCTACGGGGAAATCGGCTCGTGCATACAGATGAACCAGAGCGCCCTTGGGAGGCGCGTAAGAGCCCACGACTGGGAACCCCAAACGGTCGAACTCGGCCTGTGTGATGCCGAGGTGCTTGGCTGCCTCGGCGCGAGTCATGAACTGAGCTGTGTGCTCGTCCAGACACGTCAGGCACCGACGGATGACGGGGCGGTCCCACCGGTCGGCGGGGAACTCAGACACCGGTTGCCGGGTGCGGCAGTCTTTGCAGATCCTCTCGGCCATCAGTCCACCGTCCAGTGGGTGACGGTCATCCCGTCGAATGGGTGGCGTCCGGTTCCGTAGTCGACGGCGACGTCAGGCCCGACGAGGAACGTCCTTGGGGGTGCTCCGAACTCGGCTGCTCGCTCTATTGCGTGCGTCAGTTGGTCAATCATTTGTTCTCTCCTCTGTTTGATACGACGAGAGCCCCGGCTGTCAGGCCAGGGCTCCCGGTTGGGTCATGTGTGTGGGTTAGACGTTCATCCGTTCGCCGAACGATCGCTGTCTGCGCTTGCTCGCCCGCCTCCGGTCAGGCGGAGGCTCGTCGTCGTGGTGTAGCACCGTGATCGCAAATGGGTGGATGTCTATCGACCCCGATGCAAGTTCAGCCGATCCCCAGGGGTCGGTCTGTTCGGCTGCGGACAGTGAGGCAGCCTCACCCTGTGCGGTGCCTGCTGCACCGCCATCGGCACTTGCAGGTGCCTCTGATCCCGCATCCGGAAGAGACCGCCCGTAGGAAGCGGTCTCGCCGAAACCTCCCGGATGGTTCGGTGAACACCGAACCTCTTCCTGATCTGATGTAAAAGGATCTGATCCGGATCTGATATCCGGATCTGATGGGGACTGCTCCAGGCGAACAACCTGGTTCGCTCCAGACGAACTACTGGTTCGTTCCAGGCGAACAACCTCTGAAGGTTGGTCCACTCCAGGCGAACTACTCGCCTGTATAGGTTGTTCGCCTGGAGGCGAACTACTCGGGGGCTTGGGCGCATCGCGTACGAGTTCGAACACCGACGCGTTACCGGACACACCCGATCCTTTTCGCGTCTCGTGAATCCAACCGCGTGCCTTCAGTTGAGTCACCGCTGTCGAGACCGCTGCTTTGCCGTACCCGGTCTCGTCCATCATCCGCCTGATACCTGGGTGCGAGTTAGTGCCGTCCGCGCTGGAGTGATCGAAGATCGACATCAACACTCGGAACTCAGCTCCGGTGAACTTGTGGCCGTGAGTGCGCTTGTGCCAAGTGAGCTTGGAGAACGTGTCACTTGACATTTCGACCGGCCTCCAGCTCGTCGCGGAGAGCAGCCAGCTCGATTCGGAGCGATTCGGCCTCTTGGCGGGCTGCGTCGCGCTGCGTCATGAACCGGAGACCTCCCTTGCGGAGGTGTTCATTGGCCCTGTTTGCGGCGCGGAGGCGAAGACGGTACGTCTTGCACTCGTCTCGCATTTCCTTGACGGTGTCCTGCCAGCTCGGCGGCAGTTGGTCGAACGTGTTGACCTTCATGTGATTGTTTCCCTTCAGGGTGATGTGTGGTGTTGCTCACGACGGTTGCCGTCGGTCGCCTCCAGGGCTTTAGAGCGGGCCATCCGGGCCGCTGGTGTCACGCAGTTTGTGTGTCGAACACACCGGCTGCGTAGGCATCGGCCAGTTTTCGAGCAACCTCCGCAGGCTCGACGGGTACGCCGTCGATCTGGAACACAGCACCTGCAGACTCCAAGGCGCGAACAACCATCAGCGCGGCGCTGTTGCCTGCGCGGCGGCGTCGTTCGTCATAGGCCTTGCACTTGCGGCAATGCCCTTGTGTGTCGCGGTCAGCGCGGGTGCTGGTGTCGTGCCCACGAGGGCACCGGTCAGTAACGGTGGGCATGGTGCCCTCCCTTCGTGTGCGTGTACGGAATCGGTTAAATAAAAGGTGCAGAACGCTTTTCAGCGTTCTGGCAGAGAGGGAAACCCCGGCCTGCTGTCTGACGAGACAGGCCGGGGGATCTCCACACAGGAGGCGAGGATGACTGGCTGCAGGTGTGTCATCCCCCCAACCCGAGGCACGACACGACCATGGCTGTAGTCGCAGTGATCCTCGGGAAGTCATGCGGTCAGGCGAGAACGGGAGAGACCCGACCGATGAGGAGACCGAACGGTCTCCACTGCGGCGCTCACCCAACGGGAGCGGCACGCAAGCTACTGAGGCCTCTTGACCTCTTCTAACCCTTCAGTACTTGATAGGAACACATTATTAGGTGTGCCTAAGTGAGTGATATCACAGTCTTGATCCCGCTGGACCCCTAGGCCTTCCGGGCTGCGGCGGGTTGATGCCGAGGGCCTGACACTGCTTGAGCAGGTCAGCCTTCTGTCGTTTGCGCTTCTCGGCCATGCGTCGGGGTGCGTCGGCGTCGTGCGCCTCGTCGCGTCTGCGGCGGCACTCAGTGCAGTACCTGGGCCAGCGACCGGTATTGGTCCGCCCGTCCTTCTTATCTGCGATCTTTCGCCGGGTGTGGACCAGGCCACCACAGTCGGCGCATGGTCCGTAGTAGACACGGAAGCCCCAGAATTGGACCCATGCCCCGCCTGTCGTCTTCACCTCTTGGCGGTGCACGTGGTTCGGGTTCTCTGCCCGCCACCGATCAACTTTGCCGGGGACATTCTTCGCGGATGCGTCGCTCAACGGGCGAACGAACCGAATCCCCGATGCGGTTGTCTCGACCTCGCCGATCTCGGGGGCGCTCATGCTGCACCCGCTTCGGTGTACCCCGCGTTCCGTACAGCTGGAGGGACGTAGACCGACATCTCGGCCTCGCCGTACATGAACTCCGCACTGGGGAACGTCTCACGCGCTGCCAAGACGAGCCCGTGAGCTGCAATGTGCTGGCGCACTGGTGAATACATCCGATCTCGCTCGCTGACGAGCGGACTCCGCAGCACTTCCACACGCTCCTGGTCGCCGTTGGCGATCAGCCAGCGCGGACGGATGACTCCGAGTGAATTGATCTCGTTGGTCAATTCGGTCTCCTTCTTAGTTGAGGGTCGCCAGCTCTCGCTGACATCTCTCACGGTCTCATACGGTTCATACGGTTGTCAAACGGTACCAACACCGGTACGGTCCTGGGTATGGAGATCGAGACGCTGAACGCGCCGTATGTAATCGAGAAAGGCGAGGTAGACGGAAGAATCGTCCAGGTGACGATCCGTGCTGTTGAAGGCTCAGTGTTGGGTTACGACGAGGTTCGCGAGGCAACCAGACAAGTCCTCGACTACCTCCGTAGAGGTCAAATTCATACGGTCGAAGCGTTTCACTACGCGCATTCAGACGCAGCGGCCAGCGCGCTGGAAGCGCTCGTTACCGCCTACAACAGCGGCAAGGGTCGGATATCCGACGAGTATCTAGCGCGATTGGCAGCGGCGTATGAGGCACTCACTCCCGAGGGGCGTGGAGTCTCGACAGCACTCGCCGACGCACTCGGCAAACCGGTGCCCACGGTCAAAGGCCACATAATGCGTGCTCGTCGACAGGGTTACCTCAGTGAGGCAATCGAAGGGCGTGAGGGAGGCGAGGCCACGCGGAGCGCCCGAGAACTGTTGCAGAGGATAGATGAGGCTGCGAAGCATCGATCGATTAGTCGGTGACGCCGAGCTAGCCGACGGCTCATTCCGCCGGGATCAATTGGACGTTGCCATCCCTCACTTCGGCACCTGCGATGCCATGTTTGCTCATCGCATCAAACCTCCGCTGCCATTCGGCCACAGGGCCATTCGCGTTCATCTGCTCCGTCAGGGTGCCGAGTTCTCCGAGATTCAACCGGAGGTTGGGCGCGGGGTCAGAGTCGACGAACTCGAAATCCAGCCGGATGCCCATCGACCGCAGCCACACGTTGCGGGCCGTGACGTCCTGCCGCCCCCACCAGTCGCCGAACGTCACGCCGGTCGGCTGCCAGGTCCAGCCTGATGGCTTCACCGTCTCGTTCGACAGCTCCGACTGACGGACGGCCAGCGCTTCGATGCGCTCGTCCAGCTTTGCGCGCTGAGGCGTACCGGCGCGGTATATGCCGCTGCCGAGGAGACCCGTCAAGTCTGCGAGGGTGTCATCAATCTCGGCCAGCTCAATCGAGTGGTCTGATCCTGTGTCCCAAATTCTTTCGAGCCGCTCGGAGCTGCCGAGCATGCCAAGGAGAAGCTGCTCTACCGTCTCATCCGCCGTCTCGAGCGGGATTGACTTGTTTCCGCACGTCTCCTTGTACTGCGCCGAGGCACACCGGTACCGGGGCTTGCGGCCCGTGCCGCCTTTCTGCCGGTAAGCCGGTCGCCCACAGACCCCACAATGGATCACCTGGAGCAGCAGACCCGAGCTGCGTTTCGTCGGTTCCTTCCGGTTCTCGCGGGCGGACAGCTCGACGCCGAGCCGGTCGAAGACCTCGCGGGTCAGGATCGGCTCAGATCGGACGACAGGAGATCCGTCGTCGCCGCGAACGACGGCCTCGGGGCCGAATAGCTTCTTGCCCCTACCGTCCCGCTTGACGCCGCCCTGGGCGTCTACGAGGGTCTCGCGGGCGACTACCTGACCCAACAGCGTTGGAGAAGTCAGGGAGCGCTTCAGAGGCGATGAATGCCACTCGTAACCCTTCACCTCCCGGTCTCGCGACTGTGCAAACCGGTCTTTGGGTGTCAACACCCCGCGAGTGGTCAGGTCGTGGGCGATGGCTCTGAGCGGTTCACCTGTGAGGACACGGTCGACTACCTCTCGGATGGTGGCGACTTGCACGGGGTCTTGAACGTAGCGCCAGCCCTCCTCGGTTTGCTCGGGTAGGTAGCCCCAGGGCGGGACACCGCCCCGGTACTTGCCAGCGCGGAGGTTGTACCGGGCAGCCGAGGCGTTGCGATCGCTGATGGCTGCCAGCTCCATCTCTGCGACCTTGGCAACCAGGAGGGCCACGATGTCGCCGAACGGCATCGTGAGATCTAGGAACTTCTCTTCTGTGCTGACGACCGAGACGGAATGCTCTTGGCACCAACGGATTAAGTCCGCAAGGTCCAGCAACCTGCGGACAATTCGGTCCATACGGTAGAAGACGAGGACGTCGAACTCTCCGAGGCGATTCGTCAGCCAGTCGCCGAGCTGTGGGCGGTCAAACGGGGTAGTCAGTCCGGCTGACACGTCGAGATCCCTGGCCACTCCGACGACGTCGTAGCCACGTTGGGTGCATAGCTCGCGGCAGGCTTTTAACTGCCGCTCGGGGGAGGTTGTAGCGTCGGTGACGCGGGACAACCGGACAACGATCAGCGCTCTCACAGGGGCATCCTCTCACGGTGTAAATCGAGACTGACGAGTACTCGGCGGTCGACATCCCGTCCTCGTCTGTCATCAGCAGCGACGCGCGGGCCTGCGCTTCTCGAAAGACTCTGTTCATCATGGTTTCTCCCCCTTTTTCGTGCCGCGGTGATTCCGCGGCAAGTCTTCACAGCAATCCCCCGCCGAACACCGGCCCGGCCAATCCGATGACCACCGGCACGATGCCCAGACAGACAAAGGCCGGCAGAAAACACAGACCCAGCGGACCGCTGATGGCGACACCGGCGCGCTCGGCTGCCGCGGCCGCGCGGTCTTGCGCTTCGGCCCGCTGACCGTCGGCCAACTCCCCGAGGCCACGTACCGGTGATGATCCGGCACGCGCCGAACGCCTCGCCATGGCAGCCAGAGCCTGGGCGGCCGGATCCGCATCGTCGGGAACGGCCCACGCACGCAACGGGTCCGCGCCCAGCGAAAGGAGGTCGGCGGCCTCGGCGAGGGTTCTCCCCAGGGCCGGTGGCGCCGAGTCCGCCACCACGCGGGCCGCCGTACCAACCGGGAGTCCCGACCGCAGGCACACCGCGAACAGTTCATAGCTCGCCGCCGCGGCGAATGGTTCATCGCCGCCCTTCTTCTTTCCCAGCCATCGCGGCTCCCGATCACGGGGTGTGCGAGCAGGCGGACCGACAACGCGATAGGTGCGCCACACCGGACCTGGTATCAGCCACACTCCACCCGCCCCGGCGACGGCGGCGATCACCCACGGCGTCACAGGGCGGTCACCTTGCCCACGATCCTGCGCGACCACAGCAGGCCGCAACACACCAGAGCCACCCCGACCACCAGCAGCACGCCACCGAGGCCACCACCGAGCAGCACCGACAGCGGAGCCGCCCCGATGGCCTGCCCCAACACGATCCCGAGGACGGGCAACAACGCAAGCACCAGTGCGGTGGCCTTCGCACCGGCGAGCGCAGCTCTGGTTCGTTCCCGAAACCGGTTGCGGGCCATGAGGTCCGACCGCACGGACGTCAGGAGTTCGGCCATCGGCAGTCCGTACTGTTCCGCGGTGCGCCACGCCACCGCGACCCTGCGCCACGACTCGCGCTGATTGCTTTCAACCTGCTCGATGCCATCGGCGACATCACCCCCGAGAGCGGCCCGACCGGCCATCATCTGCAACATCTCGAAGGTCGCCGCGCGATCGACACAGTCCTGCGCGGCCTGCCGGCACGCATGAGCGGGGTGGGCACCGACCCGAAGCTCGGCGATCATGACCTCGAGCGCTGCCAGCAGCCGGGCCATCTCGGCTGCCGCGTCGCTCTCCCGTCGTCGCGCCACCACCGCCAGGTAGGTCATCGCCGAGGCCATGCCGGCTGCGAGTGCGGCTGCCGGGCCGAATACCGCCAACGCCGCCACCGGTGCCGCAACGGTGAAACACGCTGCAGGATCCCCGATTCTTCGACGGGGAGGGCGGGCTGTCCCGGCCAGCTCGGTTGCGCGCAGATGCTGCGGGGTACGAGGCCACATCAGCAGAGCGACCGCAACAGCGGCGACGACGGCGCTCACCGGCGCAGCCTAGAGCTCAGGAGATCGGCGAGATCCGTTGCCGCTTGTGCGAATCCGTCATCTCGATCCCAGACCGGCTCGATCTTGACGAGACCGTCGTCGCCGCGGCGGACCAAGCCGATCTCGGCAACGCCCCGGGCCCCCGAGGCGTCGCGGAAGACGCCGATCACGACGGAGATGGCTGCTGCCAGCTGACTGTGCAACGCCGGTCGGTCCATGCCACCGAGCGCGGCAAGCGCCTCCATCCGCGCGGGTACCTCCGCAGTGGAGTTCGCGTGCAGTGTTCCCGCGCCACCGTCGTGTCCTGTGTTCATCGCTGTGAGGAGGTCGACCACCTCGGCGCCGCGGACCTCGCCGACAACAATGCGATCGGGGCGCATGCGCAGCGCCTGGCGAACCAGCGCGCGTACCGGAACCTCCCCCGCACCTTCGACATTGGGCGTACGGGCCACCAGCCGCACCACATGAGGATGGCGCGGGGCGAGTTCGACCGCGTCCTCGACGCACAGAATGCGCTCGGCCGGATCAACTCGGCCGAGCAGAGCCGACAGCAGGGTTGTCTTTCCCGCACCGGTCCCCCCGACAACCAGGAAGGCCAGTCGGGCGTCGATGATCGCCTCCAGAAGAGTCGCCGCCTCCGCGGCGATCGCACCCGCCGCGACCAACGCGTCGAGGTTCTGCGTGGCCGGCCGGAGAACTCGCAGCGACAGACACGTGCCGTCGACGGCGATGGGCGGGATGACCGCGTGCAGGCGCACGTTGTAACCCCGCCTGCCGACATCGGTGAGTTGACCGTCCACCCAAGGCTGCGCGTCGTCGAGGCGTTTGCCCGCGGCGAGCGCCAGCCGCATGGCCAGTCGCCGGACGGCATCGTCGTCCTCGAACTCGATCGTCGACGGCTGCAGCCCGTGGCCTTGGTCGACCCACACCTGTTTCGGGCCGACCACCAGGATGTCGTTGACCGTCGGTCCTGCCAGCAAGGTCTCGAGCCTTCCGGCGCCCACCAATTCGGTTTGCAGGAACCGCAGGGCGTCAAGGAGATCGGTGTCGCCGAGGACCCCACCGGCTTCTTCCCGGACCACCGCCGCCATCACCTCGGGGGTCGGGTCTTGTGCGGTCGCGGCCAGCCGTTCCCGGACACGGGTCAGCAGAGCCGCTCGAGTGGTGCCGGCTACATCGGTCCGAGTGGTCATCTCCGCCCCCGACGTGAGTCGACGCCACGCTGGAGCACGGCTTCCGCGGTCCGCCGCAGCGGTGATCGCCGACCGAGTACAAGGCCGCCGGACTCGAGTTGCCAAGGGACTTTCGGGTCCGACCGCGTCGCGGCGAGCAACGGGAGACCGATCACCTCGGCCACCTGCCGGGCCCGCAGACCTCCCGGGGCAGGGCCACGGACCACCACTTCCAGTCGCCCGCTGCGTGAGCCCATCCGTCGCGCCACCTCCCGGGTGGCCGCGCACGACCGGATGGTCGCCGAGCAGACGACCACAACGACGTCGGACGCCTCCACCACGGCCGCCGCCAGCTCGTCATCTCGCCGGGGCAGGTCGGCGACCACCACATCGCCGTGTGTACGGCAGGCGTCGATCGCGGCGAGCGCCGCCTCGGGACGCACAGGCTGCGCGGATCCTCGGCGGCTGGTCAGGACGGCCAGGCCACCGCGCGCGTGGGGCAGGGCGGCGTGGAGTGAGTCGGCTGCCACCTGGCCGCTCTCCAGAGTCAGTTCCTGCCAGCGAAGGCCGGGTTGGTCCTCGATGCCGAGCATCAGGTCCTGACCGCCACCCAGATCGTCCAGATCCAGGAGTAAAGCGTCGGCGCCCTGCTCGGTCGCCAGCAGCCCGACGGCGGCCGCCAAGGTCGATGCTCCGGCGCCGCCGTGCCCAGCCAGCAGAGCGACCGCAACACCGGATGGGCCGGTGGGTGTGCGGATGCGCGACAGGGCGGAGACGACGGCGTGCTCGTCGTCGGGCAGGACGAATCCGTCCTCGGCCCCGAGAGCCAGCGCCGTGCGCCACATGTCCGGTCCATTGCCCGTCAGCCCGACCACCATGACGCCGGGTCGGCGGGGCAGGCCGGCCGACAAAGTGGCGTCCACAGTGGTCGCGTCGACGAGCACAGCAGTGGCCTCGGACCACTCCCGACGACAACGCTCAGGTGCCGCACGCCACACCTGATAACCGGAGGCTGCTGCGACACGCGCAACGTCATCGGCGACCTCGGACGAGACCATGACGAGCACGCTGGGTGATTCGGGCATGGACTCAGCATCGGGTACGGCACCGACCGGTGAACCTGCCCGAACCCTCCATCTGTGGATGGCCGACGGTCTGTGGACAACCCGATCCGTCAGCCGATCGAGCAGGCACCACACGCCACACAGAACAGCAGGTCAGAGGGGTAAATGCAGGGGATGATCGTGTGGGGCAGATGACCGACATACCCCGGAAATGGGGACGACCCCGGCCAGGGGGGGAGGAGGCCAGGGTCGTCGCGTTCAGCCCCGGGGGGTCGGGCTGAAAGCCCCGGATCAGGTCCGGGTAATGACGACTATACACAAAAACTCCGGATTGATTGCAACTTCAACCATTTGTTTTTCGTCATGCCGATCCGGCATCGTTAACGGCCTCCGCTGTAGTCCGAACCGATGAATCCGCGCCCGGAATGGACGGCCGACGTACCCTCGACACGTGACTTATTCCTGGCCCGCGGACGGTGGTCCGGAATCCACTTCCGGCCCGCGGATCGCCGCCTTCTTCGACCTCGACAAGACCATCATCGCGAAGTCGAGTTCGCTGGCGTTCTCTCGCCCGTTCTTCGACCAGGGGCTGATCAACCGTCGCTCGGTACTCAAGTCGTCGTACGCCCAATTCATGTTCTTGCTGTCGGCCGCCGACCACGATCAGGTGGAGCGGATGCGCAAACACGTCACCGAGATGTGTACGGGGTGGGACGTGGATCAGGTGTCGTCGATCGTCCGCGAGACGCTGCACGACATCGTCAACCCCTTGGTGTTCGCCGAAGCCGCGGACCTCATCGCCGGCCACAAGGCCCGGGGTCACGACGTCGTGATCGTGTCCGCCTCGGGAGCCGAGATCGTCGAACCGATCGGCGAGATGCTGGGCGCCGACTATTCGATGGCCAGCCGGATGAAGGTGATCGACGGCAAGTATGCGGGCGAGGTCGAGTTCTACTGTTACGGCGAGGAGAAGGCCGCGGCGATGAACGAGATCGCCGAGTCCGTCGGCTACGACCTCTCCCAGTGTTTCGCCTACTCGGACTCGATCACCGACCTGCCGATGCTGCAGGCGGTCGGCCATCCCACCGTCATCAACCCCGACCGTGCGCTGCGCAAGCAGGCCACCGCTCTCGGCTGGCCGATGTTGTCGTTCACCAAGCCCATCTCGATCCGCGATCGCCTGCCCAACACACCGTCTCCCACCGTGACCGCTTCGGCGGCAGTCGGTTTGGGCGCGGTGGTCGCCGGCGCCCTCACCTATTCGATCCTCGCCCGCAAGCGCCACTGACGCGCGACGCACCTGAGCCCACCGCAAACACGAAAAACGTTTCCGCCCAACGGGAAATGTCAATCTCGAATTGATGTGCCCGAGGTCTTGATGTGACCGCGGTCACGGTGTAGAAAGTAGTTACGGAAAGCGCGGAAAGCCAAGTTCGGGCCGGAAGAGAAGGATCGGACTCCTGACCGCGCACTCCCAGCACGGATACCGAGCACCCACGCGCAGCACGCCGCGGGAGGCACCAGGTTGCGGGCCTGCGAGATCCGGCGTCGAGTTCGAGTGAGTTCCTTTGGGTGGGAACGGCTTCGAAGCGGCGGCGGAACACTACGCCTAGGTCATCCCACACAACCACCAAAGCACGCTTGGTAACTCGGATCCGTGCTAGCGGGCGGCGATCGGAACGCAGAGGCGAACCGGTACGCCGCCCGCAGCGCGTTCGGAGCAGGTCAGCGCGTTCAGAGCAGGTCGACGACGCTCATCGCGCGGCTTCGGCAATCGAGTTCGCCTCTGCGGCACCGGCTTCGAGAGCATCACAGCACAACAGCACCCATTCCCGGATACGGTCGGGGTCTCCGGAACCGAAGGCGGTCGAACTGTCGCGGTACTCGCGCACGCGCTGGAACCACGTCACCTCGGGCACGCCCAGGTTGTGTGGATCGAGTCCGCTGCTGGTGCAGACGAGCCGCGACGCCGCGCGTGCAACGATCCCGTTCGCGTACGTGAAGGGTTCGAGGGAGAGCAGTTCTGCATGCACCACCGCCGCCACGATGGGGGCGGGTGCTCTTGTCGCGCCGGTGATGAGCTGGGCGAGCAAGGCCAGACGCTGGCCGAGGTCGCGGTCCGCGCGGGGACGGCCCAACAGTTGCGGATTGTCGGTGAGGTCGTTCGCGGCGAGAACGTGTAGTCGCGCCAACGTCTGCAACGGTGCACGCGTCCAGGTCGACACGAACTGCGGAAGTGATTCGCCGTCGAGCGCCTGGGCCACCCGCATGGCACCCGAGAGCACGGGATCATCGAAGTCGCCGTCGCGCACCAGATCGACGCTGCCACCGTCGATGGCAGCGGACGACCGTCCGGCCCGCCACGACGCCTCCGTTGCCGTCTTCTCCCACCCGCGCAGGTTCACCGGATGCCGGTGGGCAGCGGCAAGGGCATCACGCGCTCGGTCGGCTGCCTCGATCACGCCGGGCAATTCGAGTATCGGGGCCAAGGGGTCGGTCACGAGAGGCCAGCGTACTGGGCCGAGATGGCGTGCCCGGCCGGGATGCGGTGGCGAGAGCAGCCGGCCGGGGAGTCAGATCAATTCCAGGACGTGGCCGGCGGCGCGCGCTTTCACCACCGCTTCGTGACGGGTGCGGGCACCGAGACGAACCATGGCGGCCCGGAGGTAGGTCTTGACGGTGTCGACGGTGAGGCCGAGACGATCGGCGACCACCCTGTTGCCGAAACCCATTGCGACCAGCGACAGCACCTGTAGCTGGCGTGGCGTGAGTGCGATTGTCGGCTCGACCCCGGACCGGTCGACACTGGTGATCTGATCGACGAGTCGGCCGATCCGGCGTCGGGTCTGCTCATCCTCGGCACCTGTCGCGATGTCGCGGAGCTCGTGGATCCAGTCGGGGATCGGCCGCTGAGCCTGCTCGCGTGCTGCGATCGCGGCGACCCGGCGGTCCACCTCGTCGCGGATCCGCAGTTCGGTGCCGATCCGGCCGGCCTCGAGCGAGAGCGCATCCATCGCGTGCTCGCCGAGAAGTCCTCCGCCACCGCGCCAGCCGCCGTACAACAGCCCTCTGACCGCGCCGTCGACGACAATGGGGGCCGCAGCCAGGTCGGTGATGCCCTCACCGAGGATCTGGTCGTCGAAGTCATGGGTGATCTCGCTGGCCGACCCGTAATCCCGAACCATCTTGGCCCGCTTGTTCAGCCAGGTCAGCCCACCGAGCCCACGTTCGGGGGTGACCGTGATGGTTCGCAGGGCAGCGGTCTGGTGACCCACCGACTCGGTGACCTGAATGACGTCCCGATCGCGCAGACCTGCGAAGACCACCGGGATCCCGGCTGTCTTACGCAGACGCGCACTCGTGGCACGCACCAGTTCACGATCACTGGGGCGGAGCACGCTGTTGTCTGGACTCATCTGCACTATCCACTTTCGGGGCTATTGCCTCCGATGATGCCGCAACCATCATGTGGTGTACAACACAGCGACCGCGCGTCTGTGACGGGACCGAGCACAGCGGCACGTGGATCGGTGTCCGGATCGGGCTCGCCCATGCAGGTCGGGCAGCCAGTACGAAAGGGCAGAAAATGAGTGAAGGAATCGCGCAAGCGGCGTACCCCCCACCCCCGGCGTTCGTCGAGCAGGCCAACGCCGGACCTGAATTGGCCGAGGCAGCCGAGGCCGACAGGCTCGCGTTCTGGGCCGAGCAGGCCCGCCGACTGCACTGGGACACCGACTTCACCGACGTCCTCGACTGGTCTGGCGCACCGTTCGCCAAATGGTTTGTCGGCGGCAAACTCAACGTCGCATACAACTGCGTCGACCGTCATGTCCTCGAGGGCAACGGCGACAGGGTGGCGATCCACTGGGTCGGCGAGCCGGGCGACTCCCGCGACCTCACCTACAGCCAGTTGCTCGCCGAGGTGAGCCAGGCCGCGAACTACTTCGTCGAGATCGGCCTGGTCGCCGGCGATCGCGTGGCCATCTACATGCCGATGGTCCCCGAGGCGATCGTCACGATGCTCGCCTGCGCACGTCTGGGACTCACACATTCTGTTGTCTTTGCAGGATTCTCGGCCGGCGCGCTACGGTCGCGGGTCGATGACGCCGAGGCGAAGTTGGTCGTCACCACCGACGGCCAGTACCGCCGCGGCAAGCCTGCGCCGCTCAAGGCCGCGGTCGACGAGGCACTCGGCAGCGGGGACGACGCAGCGAAATCCGTCGAGCACGTCCTGGTGGTCAATCGCACCGACTCCGACATCGACTGGACCCCGGGCCGGGACGTCTGGTGGCACGAGACGGTCGCCAAGGCCGAGAACGTGCACACGGCAGTGGCGCACGACGCCGAGCACCCGCTCTTCCTTCTGTACACGTCCGGTACCACGGGCAAGCCCAAGGGCATCGTCCATTCCTCGGGCGGCTATCTCACGCAGGTGAGTTACACGTTCCACAACGTCTTCGACCACAAGCCGGGCAAGGACGTGTTCTGGTGTGGCGCCGACATCGGCTGGGTCACCGGCCACAGCTACCTCGTCTACGGTCCGTTGTCGAATGGCGCCACCGAGGTGGTCTACGAGGGAACGCCCAACTCCCCCACCGAACATCGCCACTTCGAGATCATCGAGCAGTACAAGGTCACCACCTACTACATCGCCCCCACCCTGATCCGCACCTTCATGAAGTGGGGCAGGGAGATTCCCGACGCCCACGACCTGAGTTCGCTGCGTTTGCTCGGCAGCGTCGGCGAGCCGATCAACCCCGAGGCGTGGCGCTGGTACCACGAGGTGATCGGCGGCGAGCGCTGCCCGATTGTCGACACCTGGTGGCAGACCGAGACCGGCGCGATCATGATCTCTCCCCTCCCCGGGATCACCTCGACCAAGCCGGGTTCGGCGATGTCCCCGCTCCCCGGCATCAGCGCGAACATCGTCGACGACAACGGCGAACCGGTCGGCGCGGGCGAACAGGGCTTCCTCGTGCTCGACAAGCCGTGGCCGTCGATGCTGCGCGGCATCTGGGGTGACGAGGAACGTTTCCGCGACACCTACTGGTCGCGATTCGCCGAGCAGGGTTGGTATTTCGCAGGCGACGGCGCGCGTTACGACGACGACCACGCCCTGTGGGTCCTGGGCCGGATCGATGACGTGATGAACATTTCCGGACACCGGATCTCCACCGCCGAAGTCGAATCCGCGCTCGTCGGACACCACAGCATCGCCGAGGCCGCCGTCATCGGCGCCGCCGATGCCACCACCGGCCAGGGCATCGTCGCGTTCGTGATCTTGCGGCAGGGCCAGGAGGACACCGGCGACCAACTGGTCAAGGAACTCAAAGACCAGGTCTCCAAGGACATCTCGCCGATCGCCAAGCCACGCGAGATCTACGTGGTGCCAGAACTGCCCAAGACCCGCTCCGGGAAGATCATGCGACGGCTGCTCAAGGACGTCGCCGAGGGACGCGAACTCGGTGACACCTCGACACTGGTCGACCCGTCGGTGTTCGACAACATCCGCCGCCGCAAGGCCGACTGAACCCGAGGGGCGCCGGGTGGTGGCTGCTGTCAGCTCAGCTTCGAGAAGTGCTTGACGGTATCGGTTTCCAGGGTTGCGAACGTCTTCTGCGTGATGGGCAACGCGAACCTGGAGGTCTTTGCCATCACCCCACCCATCTCGATGGCGAACGACCATGTGAAGCGGCTGCCACCTCCCGACGGCTCCACTTCACTCAACTCACCGAAGCGACGGAGACTGGGCACATTGGACTGCTCCACGTAAAACGCGTTGCGGTAGGTGCCCGCCTCACGGTCTTCGTCCCAGCAGAAGAACCTCTCCGACAGTTGCGCGTACCCGGGTGCCAACTGGGCCCTACGGGTTGTCCCCACGCCGTAGGGCTCCGGGGAGGTGAACGTGATCGACTTGATCACCCGGCACCAGTCCAGGGTGTTCTGCCTGGTCAGCTCAGCCCACGCCCGCTCAGGAGGCACCGGGAGGTTGACGCTGAATCGGTGAGTGATCGGGGCGGTCTGAAAAAAGTCCAGCTCGAACGGTTCCATGGGGTAGGTCGGCATGCCATTCCTTCGTGGTCGGGGGTCGGTGGTGTCACCCGATCGACCGGACGGCCCCCGGGTGCACCACCCGACAGTTAACGCGTGCACCACCCGACAGTTAACGCATCTACGGCGCCTCGCGCCCGTAGAAAGGTCCGATGAACCTGCAATCGGGTCGGGCATGGCAACATAAGGCCTACTAACCCCGGCGATGCAGAGATGAACGTCCGGGATGGACTCGGGCGTGGTGTCCGAGGATGGAGGAGTTGCAGTGACGCTGGACGACCGCCCTTCGGGAGATGTTCCGCCGAACGTCTCGTCGATTCCGTTGTCCGACCCCAATGTGCGCCCCGGCGGCGACCCGAGTGTCGGTGGTCTGGTCAAGGACGCCACCACGCACTTGTCGACGCTGTTCCGCGCCGAGGTCGCACTGGCCAAGGCCGAACTGACCGCCGAGGCCAAGAAGGCCGCAGTGGGTTCGGGCCTCATCCTGGTCGCGCTCACCGTGCTGCTCTACGCGAGCCTGTTCTTCTTCTGGTTCCTCGGGGAACTGCTGGACGAGTGGCTGCCTCGCTGGGCCGCGTTCGGCATCGTGTTCCTCATCCTGCTGGTCCTGGCGATCATCACCGGATTCATCGGTTATCGGGTGTTCAAACGGATAACCGGTCCGAGTAAGACGATCGCATCGGTTCAGCGGGTGCCCGAAGTGCTGCCCACCTCCGGGCACGACGGAGTCCACCCCGGTGCAGACCTGAGCAAGCCGTCCGGCTCGCACAAGGTCCTCAAAGGCTGACATTTGGCGCCCCCGGACCCGTCGACCGTTCGATTCGCGGGACCGTGGCATCACCATGATGTCCGCGCGAACGGCGTGCGCCTGCACGTCGTCGAATGTGCGGACACACCCACCAACCGGCCCCTGGTGCTCCTCATGCACGGCTTCGGGGAGTTCTGGTGGAGCTGGCGTCACCAGATCGCCGCACTCACCAACGCCGGGTTCCGGGCCGTGGCCGTTGATCTGCGCGGATACGGCGACAGCGACAAACCGCCTCGTGGCTACGACGGATGGACACTTGCCGGTGACACGGACGGCCTGATCCGCGCGCTAGGCCATTCCGACGCCACCATCGTCGGACATGCCGACGGCGGTCTCGTCGGATGGGCGACCGCGACCCTGCATCCCCGGTCGGTCCGCTCGATGGCGGTGATCTCGTCACCGCATCCGCAGGCGCTGAAAAACGCCAACATGCGAGAGTCGACCCAACGCAAGGCATTTCTGGGTGGGTTGCTTCGAGCCCAGATCCCACGGACCGCGGAGCGTGACCTCACCCGCGACGACGGCGCGATGGCCGAGGAACTGATGCGACGTCGGTCCGGGCCGGGGTGGCCACGCACCGACGACTTCGTCGATGCCGCCAAGCGCAACCGCTCGGCGGTGCAGATACCCGGTGTGGCGCACTGCAGCCTGGAATACCGGCGCTGGGCCTTCCGGTCCCAATTCCGCCCGGACGGTTACAAGTTCCTCCAGCTGATGGACCGTCGCCTCCAGATCCCGGTCCTGGCCATGCACGGCGAACTCGATCGCTACATCCTCCGGTCCACGGTGGCAGGCAGCGCCAAATGGGTCGACCGGCTCGACTTCACCGAGGTCACCGGCAGCGGCCACTACGCACATCAGGAAAACCCCGACGAGGTCAACGAACTGCTGATCGAGTTCGCCGGGCGCTGACGGCGGCTACCCCGAATGCACGCAGGACTGCGTGTCGACCGCGGTACTCAACCGTTCCGATTCGGCGAGGCCCGGCTTGACCTGATCGGCCGTGAGCACAAATCCGGTTTCGCTGGCCGGGTCCTCGGCGGCCCCGAAGACCACGCCGAGGACGTCGCCGTCCGAGTTGATCAGCGGTCCGCCGGAATTGCCCTGCCGGATCGAGCCGCGCACCGTGTAGACCTCCCGCGTCACAGCAGATCCGGGGTAGATTCCCGGGCCGCGGAGCTGGATGACCTCGCGGACACGTTCGGCGCTGGCGTTGAAGGGCCCTGCCTCGGGGAAGCCGAGGGCGATCGCGTCCTCGCCGGTCTTCGCGAGTTCGTCGGCGAAACGTAGCGCCGGCGCCTGCAGGCCCGGCACGTCGAGCACCGCGATGTCGGTGTTCGGGTCGAAGTAGACGACGGTGGCGTCGAACTGGTCGCCTGAGGCCACCACGTGCAGAGTGGTCGTTCCGGCGACGACGTGCGCGTTGGTCATCACCCGCTCTGGAGAGACCACGAACCCACTGCCCTCAAGCGCCTGATTGCAGCTGGGCGCGACGCCCTCGATCTTCACCACACTGGGACGGACCCGACCGATCACCGGCTGTTCGAGCAGTCCCTGATCGGGGGCTTCGACACTCGTGATGGGCGTGCGGCCGAACGGGCCGATGGCCTCCTTGAGCCCGGAACCTTCGAACATATCCCAGAACTCGCGTGGCATTCGCTGCATCCACTGCGGCGCAAGCGAATTGACCTCGTCGATGACTTTCGATTCGCTCACCGCGCCGGCGATCTGGGGCTGGGCCGACGTGCTGATCGGGGTGGCGAGCACCCATGCGGCGAGCAGGACCGCGACCGCCTGGAGCAACGATCCGATCACCGAGTCGATGCGTCGCACCGAGAGGGTGCGGATGCTGCTTCGCGCGGCCCGTCCCAGCACCATGCCGGAGATCTCCCCGACGATGACCAGCGCGACGAGCAGGAGCACGCCGGCGACGAGCCGCCATCGCTGATCCTCGATGTTCCGGATGAGGTGTGGCGCCAGGAGAACCCCCGCGGCAGCACCCAGGAGCACCCCGACAAACGCCATCGCCGACGACACCGCGCCTTGGCGGTACCCGGAGGCCGCGGCGAGCAGCGCGATGCAGATCACCAGGACGTCAACCCATGCGGCTCCGCTCACTCCTGCCCCACCTTGGCCAGCTCATCCGCGAGATCGCGGACATCCGTCTTGTCCCAGGCGATCTCCCAGCCGGCCGCCTCCACGATGGCCGCGAGCAATCCCCCGGTGAACCCCCACACCAGCATCTTCTCGACGCCGAAGGCCGGCCCCCGGTAAGGACGTCCCGGGATACCGGTGGGGCGTTGCACCTGAAAGCGGTTGCGGGGGTTGACCACATCGCGCAGTGGCACCCGAACCACCCGCGCGGTCTCTGCGAGGTCCACCACCCCCACCTCCGACGGGTCGCGCCAGTAGCCGATCACCGGCGACACCTCGAAGCCGGAGGGTGGCACGGGAAACGTGTCGAGGGTGGCGAGCAGATCGACACCGGCAGGGTTCAGTCGGGTCTCCTCGACGGCCTCGCGCATGGCGGTGCCGACCGGGAACTCGTCACCGTCGTCGCGGACGCCGCCGGGAAAGGCGATCTGCCCACTGTGATTTCGCAACGTCGGAGCGCGTTGGGTCAGCAGGACATCGGCGTCGGCCGGGATGCCACCGTGGTGGGTGGGGTCGCCGCTCCAGTCGCCGCTGAACAGGACCAGTACCGCTGCCGACCTCGGGTTCCGCATCATCGATCGCAGCAGTCGCTCGGTGACGCCGCCGCGGTCCTCGACCGACCGGGTGACCCCGTCGAGGTTCGCGGTGAGCCCACGAAGCCATGGCGGCACCTTCTCGTCCGGCACCAGAAGTCGGGTCATGCGTCGACGCCCAGATGTTGGCGCACCACATCGGCCACCTCGTCGGGCGACTCGAACACCCGCGGCAGCACTGCTGCCACCGTGCCGTCTGCGCGCACGAGCACGGTCGACGGGTAGGCGCGCGGCACTCCCAGTGCCGCAGCGATCTTGGCGTCTGTGTCCACCACCGTCGGCAGGTGTACGCCGATCTCGGCGAGCAAGGTCAGCGACAGAAACGGATTCTCGGCGCCCTCTTTTCCTTGCACGGTGAGCACCCGCACCCGGTCCCCTGCCCTCTTGGCGTATTCGTCGATCACCGGCAGCTCGGCCCGGCACGGTCCGCACCAGTGGGCCCACACGTTGACGAGCATCGGGGTACCGGCCGTTGCGCTGCCCAGGTCGACCGTCGATCCGTCGGCCAGGCACGGCACGGTCACACCCGCCAGCTTCGACCCGGAGGGTGTCGGGCCCGTAGCGACCGGACAGGGCAGCAACGCGGCCTTCTCGCGGCCCTTCGCCATGTCGTCCTCGGTGACCGCGGCCTCCAGCCCGGGGAGCGCGGAGCTTCCCGTCGTCGGCATCCCGCTCGGGGACGGGCCCGGATCGGATGAGTCACGTGGCCAGATCGCGACGATCAACGCCAGGACCACGACCAGCGCGGCGACGGTCCAACGGGCGGACGTCGAGAGATGAAACCGTGCGCGCGGGCGCTCGGGTTGGGTGTCCACGGGCATCGACTACAGACCTGCCAGCTTCAGGAGATGGTCGGTCTCGGGGCCCTTGACGAGCTTGGCCGCTTCCGCTTTCTCCGTGGGCCCGAGGCCGTAGGACGGGCAGTCCGCAGCCAGCACGCACACACCACAGGCGGGCTTGCGCGAGTGACACACGCGCCGACCGTGAAAGATCACCCGGTGCGAGAGGTCGGTCCAGTTCTTGCGCTCGATGAGCTCACCCACGGCCTGCTCGATCTTCACCGGATCGGTTTCGGCCGTCCATTTCCAGCGCTGCACCAACCTGCCGAAGTGCGTGTCCACGGTGATTCCCGGCACACCGAAAGCGTTACCGAGGACCACGTTCGCAGTCTTACGACCGAAGCCGGGCAGCGACACCAACTCAGGCAATGTCCGTGGGACCTCACCGTCGAATCGCTCGACGAGCGCCTGCCCGAGACCGATCAGCGAGTTGGCCTTGTTCCGGTAGAAACCGGTGGGCCGGATCATCTCCTCCAGCTCGGCGCGGTCGGCGCCGGCATAGTCGGCGGCTGTCCGGTAACGCCGAAACAACGCAGGCGTGGTCATGTTGACCCGCACGTCAGTGCACTGCGCCGACAGGATCGTCGCCACCGACAACTCCAGCGGGTTGGTGAAATCGAGTTCGCAGTAGACGTGCGGGAACGCCGTCTGCAGCGTTCGGTCCATCCGCCGCGACCGCCGCACCAGACCGGTGCGGGTCTCGGTACCGCGCTGTGCTGCGGTCTTGCCACGCCTGGCCGGGGCCGCCCCGTTCTCGCGCACACTCACCAAATCAGGGTACGGCGGACTTCTGTGAACGGCTCTATCCGGTGGTCGACCGACGGACCTCGCATGGCGACGCGTGGTCCGCGTCGCGTCAACGACGTGCATTCAGATGCAGATCGTGTCTCTTCTGAGACCTGCGTTGTGTTAACTACTCCCCATGCACGGACTCGCCGTACTTCTGTTCCCCGCAGTTCTCATGCTCTTCGCGTTGGCGATGGAGCGCCTGGAGAACCAGCTCGAACGACTCAACGTGCGACCGAACGATGTCGAGGAGTTCCTCGAGTCGGCTCAGCCCGAGCAGATGGACACGCTGGCCCGGTCGGGCTTTCCCGCGGCGCTCGACGAGTTCCGCGATCGGAGAGTCCCCACCACGGTCGAGACCGAGCATTCGATCCGCGCCAGCTGACCACCGAAACCCGCGAGCGACAGGCGTGATCGCTCGATGAGGGGTAATTAACCTGTTTCGCACCCGATACCCGTAGACTGGATGACGGGTGACGAACACAACACATCGACCGTGTGACCGGCCCCAAGTTTTGAACGTGGTCTGGCTGGACCCTAGAAAGGGGCGTAAGTGGAGGAAGTACTGGCGCGGGCGGGCATCTTCCAGGGAGTGGAACCGACGGCCGTCGCGGCATTGACCAATCAGCTTCAGCCGGTTGATTTCCCACGGGGCCACGTGATCTTCAACGAAGGTGAGCCGGGTGACCGGCTCTACATCATCTTGTCCGGCAAGGTGAAGGTCGGTCGTCGTTCCATCGACGGCCGCGAGAACTTGCTGACGATCATGGGTCCCTCCGACATGTTCGGCGAGCTCTCCATCTTCGACCCCGGACCACGCACGTCGTCGGCGACCACGGTCACCGAGGTCCGCGCCGTGTCGATGGACCGCGAGGCTCTGCGTTCGTGGATCGCGGATCGGCCTGAGATCGCCGAACAGTTGCTGCGCGTCCTGGCCCGCCGATTGCGTCGCACCAACAACAACCTCGCCGACCTCATCTTCACCGACGTGCCCGGCCGTGTGGCCAAGCAGCTGCTGCAGCTGGCACAGCGTTTCGGTACCCAAGAAGCCGGTGCTCTGCGAGTCACCCACGACCTCACGCAGGAAGAGATCGCCCAGCTCGTGGGCGCCTCCCGCGAAACCGTCAACAAGGCGCTTGCCGACTTCGCCCAGCGCGGATGGCTGCGACTCGAAGGCAAGAGCGTCCTGATCGCAGACTCCGAGCGGTTGGCTCGCCGCGCGCGGTAGAACAACGTGGAAAACCGCCCCGATCGCTGATGCGGTCGGGGCGGTTTTTTTGTTGTCTCTGCTGCTTTGCCCGCTACTGCTCGGCCAGGTAGGCCAGCTGGGTCTTGACCGACATCGTGGCCGCAGGCCACAGTTTCTTGTCGATGTCGGTGTACACCTTCTTGACCACTTTCTTCGGCTTGGCTTCTGCGGCACTCACCCCAAGTTCGGCCAGCGCGGCACGTACCTGATCGACCCGCTCTTCGCGGTGCGCTTTGTAGTGGCGGGCCAGCGGGATCACCTCGGCATGATCGGGCCCGTGCCCGGGCAGCAGCACGCAATCGTCACCCTCGACGATGATGCGGTTGAGCGAGTTCATGTAGTCGCGCAACGTGCCGTCTTTGGGATCGAGCACGGTTGTCCCACCACCGAGGACGGTGTCTCCGGTCAGCATCGCCTTGCGTCCGTTGTGCTCGACGAGAAAACTCACCGAGTCGCCGGTGTGTCCGGGTGTGTGCAGCACAGTGATCTTGAGGCCAGCGGCCTCGATCACCTCCCGGTCTTGGAGTGGACTGCCGTCGCGGGTGTACTTCTCGACCCGTGCCCGCACGGGTGCGCCGGTGAGTTCACGGAAGAACTTGATCGCGCCGGTGTGGTCGGGGTGGCGGTGGGTGACCAGCCCGAGAACCACATTGCCCTGCGCGACAACGTTTTTGACGTGCTTCTTCTTACCCTTGGGACCGGGGTCCACCACCACACAGTCTTTGTGACCGGGCGCCCGCAAGATCCAGGTGTTCGTGCCGTCGAGTGTCATCATCCCCGGGTTGCGGCACAGCACAACCGACGCGAAATCGGTCACCGGACGAACGACACCGTACGCAGGATGCTGCGGTTCACTCATGACGATCAGGCTATATCCTGCACTTGGCGAAGGCAGGGTCGACTCTGTCGGGTCGCTGCGGGTGCACGAACCGGCTACAAAGAGGCGAGGCGCAGACGATGGGTAGATTCCACCGCCACGACGAGACACACACCCACGCCGACGGGACAACGCACAGCCACGAGCACACCACCCCAGGCCATTCCGACCACGGCGACCACAGTGGCTACGACACCGGCGCCGAACGCATCGATGTGCTCGAGGCGATCTTCACCGAGAACGGCGTGCGTGCCGACCTCAACCGGGCCGCATTCGACGGCGCCGGGGTACCCGCGATCAATCCGATGAGCTCACCGGGTTCGGGCAAGACCGCCATCTTGTCGGCCACCCTCGACGCCATGCGAGCGGACGTGCGCATCGGTGTCGTCGAAGGCGACATCGCCACCGACCTCGACGCCGCACGGCTCGCCGACAAGGGCGCCCAGGTCTCACTGATCAACACTGCCAACGGGTTCGGCGGCGAATGCCATCTCGATGCCCCGATGGTGAACCGCGCGTTGCAAGATCTCGACCTGCAGACGCTCGATCTGGTGATCATCGAGAACGTCGGGAATCTGGTGTGTCCCGCAGAGTTCGATGTCGGCGAGCACGCCCGCGCAATGGTCTATTCGGTGACCGAGGGTGAGGACAAACCTCTCAAATATCCGCTGATGTTCAGCCGGGTGCACGTGATCCTGCTGAACAAGATCGACCTCCTGCCCCACCTCGATGTCGAGTTGCAGGCGTTCCTCGACACCATCGCCCAGACCAACCCGCGCGCACGCGTCATCCCGGTCAGTGCACGCACCGGAGAGGGACTCCAGGAGTGGTTCAGTTGGGTCCGTGCACTGGTCGAGCGTCGCGCAGGCTGACGACGAGGGTCAGACCTCGACGATCAACTCGATCTCCACCGGCGCCCCGAGTGGCAGCTCGGCCACTCCGACCGCAGACCTGGCGTGCGCGCCGGCCTCTCCGAAGATCTCGCCCAGCACGTTGGACGCACCGTTGATGACCTGGGGCTGACCGGTGAAGCCCGGGGCCGAGGCCACGAAGCCGACAACCTTGACGATCCGCTTCACCGAGTCGATTCCCACCAGACTGTCCACTGCCGCAAGCGCGTTCAGAGCGCAGACGCGTGCGGCCTCGGTTGCCTCATCCGGCCGGACAACACCTTCGGCGCCCTCGGACACCTTGCCCTGCACCGTCAATTCGCCACCGAGCAACGGCAACTGGCCCGCGGTGTATACGAGGTTGCCGGTCTGGACTGCCGGCACGTACGCGGCCAGTGGTGCCACCACCTTGGGCAGCACGATGTTCAGTTCGGTCAATCGCTGCGACCACGTCATGACGGATCAGCCCTTGGCGCGCTTCAGGTAGGCGACGTGCTGCTCGCCCGTGGGTCCCGGCAGGACGCTGACCAGCTCCCAGCCGTCAGCACCCCACTGATCGAGGATTTGTTTGGTGGCGTGGGTCAGAAGGGGGACGGTGACGTACTCCCAAGCAGTTGGCTCGCTCATGTGCACACCCTATCTCTCCGGTAAGTGTTCGGGCCGCGTACGTTCACCAACCCGGACATCCCCTGATGACAGGGGTGAAATACGCGTACTGCACGGTATGGTCTTCGGCCATGACCAACGTGGATATGGTGAACCCGTGACAACAGAACAGCCCACGGGCTATCGCTGGTCAGAGGCCGCTGCGAAGGCGCGCCTGCACTTCGTCTCCGGCAAGGGCGGGACCGGAAAAACCACTGTCGCGGCCGCTCTCGCGCTGACACTGGCCGCCGAAGGCAAGAAGGTCCTCCTCGTCGAGTGCGAGGGACGTCAGGGCATCGCGCAGATCTTCGATGTTCCGCCCCTTGCCCCCACCGAGACCAAGGTCGCCACCGCAGAAGGCGGCGGACAGGTGTGGGCACTGGCGATCGACATCGAACACGCGCTGCTCGAGTACCTCGACATGTTCTACAACCTCGGATTCGCCGGCCGCGCCATGCGCCGCATCGGTGCCATCGACTTCGTCACCACCGTCGCGCCGGGGCTTCGCGACGTCTTGGTGACGGGGAAGATCAAGGAGACCGTGGTCCGAACCGACAAGCGCGGCAACCGGATCTACGACGCGGTGGTGGTCGACGCACCTCCGACGGGCCGGATCGGCAACTTCCTCGACGTCACCAAGGCCATGGCCGATCTGACCAAGACCGGCCCCTTGCGCAACCAGAGCGACGGTGTGGTCAAGCTGCTGCACTCGGACCAGACCGTGGTGCATCTGGTGACGTTGCTCGAGGCGATGCCCATCCAGGAGACCATCGAGGCGGTCCGCGAGCTGGAGGGCAAGAACCTCACCATCGGGTCGGTGATCGTCAATCGGGTGTCGCCGCACCATCTGCCGCCCGAGTCGATCGGCGACATCGCCGACGGCGTCATCGATGCCGCCGAACTGCGCGCCCAGCTAGACAAGTCGGGCCTGAAGTACACCGAGGCCGACTTCGAGGGCCTGCTCACCGAGACCATCGAGCACGCCAGTCGGGTGCAGGCGCAGCTCGAGGCCGGTGCCGAACTCGATGCCATGGAACTCGACAAGCTGCAGCTGCCCGCGTTCGACGATGGCGTCGACCTCGGCGGCCTCTACGAAATCTCCGAAATCCTCCAGAAGGCTGGTGCCTGATGCCGATCGACCTGAAAATGGGCGCAATTCTCACCGACCTCGGAACCAAGGTCGTGATCTGTTGCGGCGCAGGCGGAGTCGGCAAGACGACCACCGCCGCGGCAATGGCCGTGTACGCCGCCGAACGGGGACGCAAGGTGGTTGTCCTCACGATCGACCCCGCCAAGCGGCTCGCGCAGTCGCTGGGTATGAACGAACTGACCAACAGCCCGCAGCCGGTCAAGGTCGACGGCGAGGGCACCCTCGACGCGATGATGCTCGACATGCGCCGCACCTTCGACGAGATGGTGACGCAGTACTCGACGCCTGAACGCGCCGAGGCGATCATGAACAACAACTTCTATCAGACAGTTGCCAGCTCATTCTCCGGCACGCAGGAGTACATGGCGATGGAGAAGTTGGGACAGCTTCTGGCGCAGGACGATTGGGATCTGGTGGTGGTGGACACCCCACCCTCGCGCAATGCCCTCGACTTCCTCGACGCGCCCCAGCGTCTCGGGTCGTTCCTCGAAGGCCGGCTGATGAAGATGCTCGTGGGCGGCGGTCGCGGTGTGGGCCGGGTCGTCACCGGTGTTGTCGGACTTGCCATGAAGGGCATCTCGACCATCATCGGCGGCGAGACGCTGCGCGACGTCTCGGTCTTCGTGCAGTCACTCGACTCGATGTTCGGAAGCTTCCGGGAACGGGCGAACCGGACCTACAACCTGCTCAAACAACCCGGCACCCAATTCGCCGTGGTTGCGGCGGCCGAACCGGACGCGCTACGTGAGGCCGCGTTCTTCGTCGACCGGCTCTCCGAGGAGAAGATGCCGCTCGCCGGCCTGATCCTCAACCGCACCCATCCCAACCTCACCGCGATCGGCGGGAGTACCGCCGAGGCGGCGGCAAACAATGTCGACGACCCGCTGACCAAGGCGGTCCTCACGATTCATTCCGAACGGGCGACCACCGGCAAGCGCGAACTGCACCTGCTGCACAGCTTCACCACGTCGCATCCAGCAGTCCCGATCGTGGGCGTGCCGTCGCTACCGTTCGAGGTCGCCGACATGACCGCACTACGTGCGGTGGCCGAAGAGATCACCAGCAAAGGCTGACGCCGCCGCCCGGCAGGGCGACGGCGTCAGGATGTTCGCGAAAACTCAGCCAACGCTGGTGATCTGCCTGCGACGCTGCGTCTCGAAGAACGTGCTCCACGAGGTGACCTCGGGATGCTGGCGCAGCAGCGCTCGACGCTGACGTTCGGTCATGCCTCCCCAGACCCCGAACTCAACGCGATTGTCGAGTGCATCTGCACCACACTCGAGCTGGACTGGGCAATGACGGCAGATCGTTGCAGCCTTGCGCTGGGCGGCTCCACGGACGAACAGCTGGTCAGGATCGACCTCGCGGCACCGTGCCCTGGCCACCCAGGCCAATCTTGCTTCGTTCTCTACCGTCGCAGCTGCCGCTTTTGCCATTACGATCCCCTGTCTGAAGCACAATATTGACGTCCGCCGCCACATTTAAGACTGAATGTTACGTGTGTCACATTCAATTACGACCAATGTATGGACCACACTTACGCACCGTCAAGACCTGGAATGAAAAAAGTGGCACTTGCGTGCAAACCGAGTGCGACGATCTGGCCTTTGCGCCGCTCGGTGCCACCTGAGAAGGCAGACGCCACGTATCCTTGCTGGCGTGCCAAAGTCGAAGTCCCTGTCACTGCTCGCGGGATGCTGCGTCCTAGCCGGTGTTCTCGTCGCCGGACTGCTGTTTCCGGTGGCCGGTGGAATCGGTCTGGTGTCGAGCCGGGCCGCGGACACGGTCCAGAACGTGTCGTCGGAACTGCTCGAAGGCACGGTCCCCGAGGTCACCACGATGACGGACGTCACCGGCAAGCCGATCGCGTTCCTCTACGACCAGCGACGAACACAGGTCGGCTACAACGACATCTCGCCGGAGATGATCCGCTCCATCATCTCCATCGAAGACCGGCGTTTCCTCGACCACGACGGGGTGGACTGGAAAGGCACGATCCGCGCGTTCCTCAAGAACTCGTCGTCGGGCGAGGTGCAGCAGGGTGCTTCGACCATCGACCAGCAGTATGTGAAGAACTACCAGCTGCTGGTTCTCGCCCGCACCGACGCCGACCGTCGCGCCGCCACCGAGACAACGCCTGCGCGCAAGCTCAAAGAAGTCCGCATGGCACTCACGCTGGAGGAGAACCTCACCCAGCAGGCCAAGCGGGACAAGAACCTGAGCGACGAGCAGGCCAAGCAAGAGGCCAAGAAAGAAATCGTCACCCGCTACCTGAACGTGGTGCCGTTCGGTAACGGCGCCTACGGCATCGAGGCCGCAGCTCGCACGTACTTCAACAAGGCCGCGAAGGATCTGACGATCCCCGAGTCGGCGATGCTCGCCGGCATGGTGCAGTCGAGTTCGGCACTCGACCCCTACAACAACCCCGATGGTGTGCTCGAACGCCGCAACCTGGTTCTCGACACGCTGATCTCCAACTTCCCGAATCGCGCGGCCGAGTACCAGGCCGCGAAGGAGACCCCGCTCGGCGTGGTCCCCTCCCCGATCACCTTGCCCAACGGCTGCATCTCGGCCGCCGACGCCGGTTTCTTCTGCGACTACGCGTTGAAGTTCCTGGCCGAAAACGGCCTGAGCCGCGAGACGGTCGCCCGCGGCGGCTACACCATCCGCACCACGCTCGATCCCGCCGTCCAGCGATCGACGCTGACCGGGGTGCAGAACATCACCGACCCCGACCTCAACGGCGTCGCGACCGTCATGAGCGTGATCCGGCCGGGCACCGAGAGCCACGACATCATGTCGATGGCGTCGAGTCGCCAGTACGGGCTCGACCAGAATGCGAACCAAACCGTGCAGCCTCAGCCGTTCTCGATGGTCGGCGACGGTGCGGGGTCGGTGTTCAAGATCTTCACGGTCGCCGCGGCGATGGAAAAGGGCCTGGGTGCCGGGTCCTCCCTTCAGGTCCCTGCCACCTTCCAGGCGCAGGGCATGGGTAGCAGCGGCGGCGTCAACGGTTGCCCTGCGAACACCTACTGTGTGCGCAACGACGGCCGGTATCCCGCACAGTTGTCGGTGACGCAGGCACTGGCCCAGTCCCCCAACACCGCATTCGTCAAGCTCCTCCAAGACGTCGGGGTGGGACCCGCGGTGGACATCGCCGTGCGTCTCGGACTGCGCTCGTACACCAATCCGGGGACCTCCGGCCAGGGCGAGCAGAGCTTGGCCGACTACTTCAAGCAGAACAATCTGGGTTCGTTCACCCTGGGACCCACCGCGATCAACGCACTCGAACTCTCCAACGTTGCCGCCACCCTGTCTTCGCACGGTGTGTGGTGCCCGCCGAACCCGATTGCATCCATCACGCAGCCGAAGCGCGACCGCAACGGCAACCAGGTCCTGGGTGCAGACGGGCGGCCTGCGGTGCAAGAGGTCGCCTTCGAGCGTCCGAAGTGCGAGAAGGTCGTCGAACCCGGCCTGGCCGACACCCTCGCGAACGCCATGAGCCAGGACGACCGCGGATCGGGAACTGCTGCCGGCGCTGCCGGGTCCACCGGATGGAACCTGCCGATGGCCGGCAAGACGGGCACCACAGAGGCTCACCGCTCGTCGGCTTTCCTCGGGTTCACCAACAACCTGGCGGCCGCGACCTACACGTACAACGATTCACCGACCCCGTCGGAGCTGTGCTCGAATCCGCTGCGGCAATGCGGATACGGCACCCTCTACGGCGGTAGTGAACCGGCACGAACATGGTTCACCGCGATGTTGCCGATCGCCAACAACTTCGGGCCCACCGCCCTGCCACCGAACGACCCGACCTACGTGGCCGGTGTGGGCGGCAAGGCTGTTCCGTCTGTTGCGGGGATGACCGCCGACGAGGCGACGAGGCGGATCGAGCAGGCGGGCTTTCGGGTTGCGCGCCTCGACACCGACAGTGCGCAAGCAGCGGGCACCGTGGTGTTCACCGCCCCCGAGGACACGGCGATCCCCGGGAGCACCGTCACCATCTACGTGAGCACCGGGCAGTCGCAGCTCCCCACCCGACGGGCGTCACCACCCACCACCATCACCGTCCCCGGGGTCGGCCCGATCGTGATCCCGGTACCGGGCGGCTGATTCGCCGGACAGCCGGGCTACTGCAGGCGCGCGCGAATCGCCGATGACAGGCGCTTGCCGTCGGCGCGTCCGGCGGCGAGCTTGGTGGCGTGCCCCATCACCTGACCCATCTGCCTCATCGCCGGTGCCTCACCGGTCTCCTCGGCGACGGCCGCAACGGCTTGATCGACGATGCCCGTCAAATCCTCGTCGGACAGTTGCGCGGGTAGGTACCCGGCGATGATCTCGCCCTCGGCGCGTTCCTTCCCTGCCAGTTCCTCGCGGTTGTTCTCCGCGAACACCGCGGCCGCCTCTGCACGCTTCTTGCTTTCGCGCGCAAGCACTTTCATCACGTCGTCATCGGTCAACTCGCGGGCGGCCTTGCCCGACACCTCTTCGGACTGAATGGCAGCCAGAACCATCCGCAGGGTCCCGGTGACCGTGGTGTTCTTGGCTTTCATGGCAGCGGTCAGATCGGTGCGGATCTGCTCTTTGATCGTGGACATGTGTTCAAACCTACGCCGCCGAGGTCGACGGTCCGCACCCGTTTTGCGCCTGCGGGCGTATTCTGGCCAGATGCCTCAGGGACGAAAAAGCATCACTCGTCGCACAGATCAACTCGCCGGACTCACCCCGGTCCACGCGATGGCGGGGGTCGCGGCGGCGGGCGCCGCCGGTCTCGCCTACGCGACCTTGATCGAGCGAAACGCATTTGCGCTGCGACACGAGACCCTGTCGGTTCTCGAGCCCGGCTCCACATCGCTGCGGGTGCTGCACATCAGCGACCTCCACATGATGCCGGGACAGCGGCTCAAACAAGCATGGGTTCAGGAGCTCGCCGCGCTGCAGCCAGACCTCGTCATCAACACCGGCGACAACTTGGCCCACCCGCAGTCGGTACCGGCCGTGGTGCAGGCGCTGGGCGATCTGTTGTCCCTTCCCGGGCTCTTCGTGTTCGGGTCCAACGACTACTTCGCGCCCATTCCGAAGAACCCGCTGAAGTACTTCAAGAAAGACCACAAGCGCACCCACGGGGAGCCGCTTCCCTGGCAGGATCTGCGCGCGGCGTTCACCGAGCGTGGCTGGCTCGACGCCACCCACTCGGTGCGTGAACTCGAGGTCGCCGGGGTGCGGGTGGCAGCTGCGGGTGTCGACGATCCGCACATCGGCCGCGACCGCTACGAGACCATCGAGGGCCGTCCCAATCCGCTGGCGCATCTGCGCCTGGGTCTGACCCACTCGCCTGAGCCGCGTGTGCTCGACCGGTTCGCCGACGACGGGTACGACCTCGTGATGGCAGGACACACTCACGGAGGCCAGCTGTGCCTGCCCGGTGTCGGCGCGATCGTGACCAACTGCGACCTCGACCGGTCACGGGTCAAAGGCGTGTCGGCATGGGGTGCGGCGATGAAGCTCCACGTGAGTGCCGGGCTGGGCACCTCGCCGTATGTTCCGGCCCGCTTCTGCTGCCGGCCTGAGGCCACGCTGCTCACCCTCACTCCCGTATCGGCCGGCGACGCCGACTACGAGCAGGAGGGGTCACTGCCTCCGGTGAATGCCGAAGCCAATTGACCCTCGTGACCAGGCGATTTAATCCGCTACCGCGGCTGAGGTAAGCTATCGCAGGCTGATTGATCACGGGGTGTGGCGCAGCTTGGTAGCGTGCTTCGTTCGGGACGAAGAGGTCGTGGGTTCGAATCCCGCCACCCCGACTGTGTTGGTTGAGACACATGAGAGACCCTGATCAGGGGAAACCTTGATCAGGGTCTCCTCGTTTCAGCCGCTCTCCCCGATGATGTGTGGTTGTTGCGAGCGAAAGCCCAGGTCGGCGCCGCCACAACAACACACTTGCGGGCTATGAGCCGCTGTCGTCCAGAACTCCGACCGAGACGCCGTAGGGCAGGAACCGGACACGCCGTTGCGGATCCACATTGTCTTTGTGCGCGCGCAGGGCATCGAGTTCCGAGGCGTACACCTGGTCGATGCGAGCCGAACCGTCTTCGGCGACGGTGTAGATGGCCCAGACACCGTCACCGGTGTCTCCCGTGGTCTCACGCGTCGGCGGCGCGGGCTTGGTGCGCTGCGACGCCGTGCTGAACATCGAATCGCGAAGTAGCGACGCCAGGGGGTTCTCGCCTCCGGATTGAGACATCCCCTTGGCGACCTGGCCCAGCATGTCGCGGAATCCCTCGCCGGCCTCTCTGGCAAAGCGGTCAAAATCCTCGGGCTCGAAGCCGAACGGTCCGTTGGTACTCATTATTCACTCCTGTTGTGCGGTGAGGACTCCAGTGTGCCTGCCCGATGGCGACATGTCAGGAATAACGTGACATGTCATGCGTTCTTCATGGGGGCGAGCACAACGCCCGCATCGAACGACAGTCAGGAAGCAATCATGGCTCAGCTCACTG
This sequence comes from Williamsia sp. R60, assembly GCF_054063855.1. Lineage (NCBI taxonomy): Bacteria > Bacillati > Actinomycetota > Actinomycetes > Mycobacteriales > Nocardiaceae > Williamsia > Williamsia sp. R60. The sequence goes on along the minus strand of NZ_JBSSGR010000002.1, from coordinate 190,752 downwards.
GAAAGACAGCGCTCGTCACCGGCGGCACCTCGGGCATCGGGCTCGCGACCGCACAGCGACTCGCGGACGAGGGCGCTCATGTGTTCGTCACCGGCCGCAACCAACCGGGGATCGACACAGCGGTTTCGACGATCGGCGCGCAGGCGACCGGGGTCCGCAGCGACGTCACCGACCCCACCGATTTGCAGAACCTCGCGCAGGCCATTGCCGACCGCGGTCAGGGACTCGACGTCGTCTTCGCCAACGCAGGCGGCGGCGAGTTCGCCTCTCTCGCCGACGAGACACCCGAGCACCTTGCGGACACCTTCAACCGGAACGTGGGCGGAACGGTTTTCACCGTCCAGTCGGTGCTGCCACTGCTGAACGAGGGTGCTTCGATAGTGCTCGCCGGTTCGACGTCCGCTTCTGCCGGAATCCCCGCCTTCGGCGCATACGCTGCATCGAAGGCAGCCGTCCGGTCGTTAGGACGAACATGGGCCGCCGAACTGGTCGACCGCAAGATCCGGGTCAACACGGTCATCCCCGGCCCGGTCGAGACCCGCGGACTCAAAGAACTTGCGACTGAAGGCCAATCGAAGGACCTGCTCGACGCGCAAGCGGCCACGGTACCGATGCGGCGGATTGGTCAGCCCGAGGAAATCGCTGCAGCGGTGTTGTTCCTCGCGTCCGACCAGAGCAGCTTCATGACCGGGTCCGAGGTGTTCGTCGACGGAGGCGCTGAGCAGATCTAGTCCGGGCGCGGCAACGTGCCCTCACGCAGGATGTTCTCGTAGACCGCTTCGAGAATGTCGGCGAGCTCGGACTCCTGGGTGACGTCGAGGTCGGCGAAGAACAGTTGCCGGATCCTGGCCACGTGCTGTGGTGCCGCGGCCTTCAACTGTTCCCAGCCGGCCTCGGTCAACACCGCGTCGGTGACCCGTCGATCGACGACGGACGGGGTGCGCTCGACGATTCCGCGGCGGCTCATCCGCTGCAGATGATGCGACAGGCGGCTGCGCTCCCACCCGATGGTCGTCGCCAGCCTTGTCAACGGCATCCGGTGATCCTCTGCGGCCGACAGAGCATTCATCACGGTGTAGTCACCGAGCGACAAACCCAGTTCGGCCTGGAGATGGCTGTTCATCTCGTACTCGAGCCGGTGGTAGACCCGCATGTAGTTCAACCACGTTCGTTGTTGAGACGGGGTCAACCATTTGCTCGAGGCCATCTCACCCGTTCTCGGGCCCGGTGATCACGGTGTACAGCGCCGAGATCCGGCCGTCCGTGACCACCGCGGCGTCAAATCCACTGGCCACCGGGTCTTGTCCGGGAGGGCCCAGTTTCCACGCCAAGTGGCCGAAGTTCTGGGCCTTCTGCACCTGTCCGACCTTGCTGAACACCAGGCCCTGCATGCCGTCGAGCAGCTTCTGGGCCTTGGCAGCCAAGGCGTCCCGCCCTACTGTGACCCCTTCTTCGTCCGTCCAGACCACGTCGTCGGTGTAGGTCTCCGCTATTGCTTGCGCGCGCCGCGTCGGGTCGGCCTCACCGAATACCGCCAGCAGGTTCGCTTCCATCAACGCAGTTACTTCGTCAGGCATGGGACTCCTCGTGTTCGGCGCGGCTGTCGGGTGACATGTCACAAAATACGGCGCATCCGCTCCGCGCACCTGACGACGGGCTCATCCCGTCCGATTCGACGACTTCCAGCGGGCGGCATTTCGACCGCGGTTTTCGTGCACCGGGCGCAGACGACGCGGCTACGGTGGACCGAACTCCCGTGAGTGCTGGGGCTCGCTAGCCGGCCTGCCGGATCGGGCCCCGCCCTGTGACGTGCACTCGGGCTGACACTGGAGGGATATGGTCACGCCATCGGGACGCAGCGAGCACTTCGAACCGCGCCGACAGGAGATCATCGATCGGGCTGCGGTCCTGTTCGCCGAGAACGGCTACGCGGCCACCGGAGTAACGGAGATCTGCAAGGCCACCGGGCTGGGCAAGGGCGCGCTCTACCACTACATCGGCTCGAAGGAGAGCTTGCTCGTTGCCATCCAGGATCGGGTGCTCGAGCCGTTGATGGCGCAAGCCAAGGAGACGTCCGGTTCGACACCCACCCGGTGGTGAAGATACGGCTGCTCTCTGAAGTCCTCTTGAACTCGATCATGTCCAGGGTCGACCACATCTGGGTGTACGAACGCGACTACCGTCACCTGACCGGCGAGAACCTCGAACGAATGCTCGCACAGCGTGACGAGTTCGAGCGGTTGATCGAAGATGCGATCACCGAGGCCATCGACAATGGCTTCCTCCGCGACATCAATCCGCGGCTCGCCACTCTCCAATTCCTGAACCTGCACAACCACACCTATCGGTGGGCGAGCACGGCGAATCAGCTGTGGTCGGTTCAGGAACTGTCAGACGAGTACTGCCACACATTGATCCGGGGCATGGCAGCGTCCGATGCCCAACTCGGGGGTTTGGATGTCGAGGCCAACAGATTGCGCAAGATACTGGCAGCGGCATGAGGCCATCCGCCGAGGCATTGTTCGAGGGGTTTCCATTCGTCAAATGACGCGAGACGCCCTACCGTGAAAGTCACCGTTCTTGTGTGTGCCTGAACCCACAGGCTTCGCGCAGGCCGCATCGGGGTGGCCAATTCCGGACTCCTCGGTGGACTCGGAGTTGTAGGAGGCCGACATGCCGGACCCGGACGCGGACGAACAGCAGAACGAGCTGGATCTCGCACAGCTCGACATCGAGAAGCCGAAGTCCCATGCGGCGGGCGCCACTGCCGTCGCCGTCTCGATGAAACGCGCCCTCGGCCACATGGGGGCGGTCCGGACCGCCAAGACGCTGCTCAAATTGAACCAGGCCGAAGGCTTCGATTGCATGAGCTGCGCGTGGCCGGACCCCGACCCGGGCCATCGCCACGCCGCCGAGTTCTGCGAGAACGGCGCCAAGGCCGTGGCCGAGGAGGGCACCACGAACCGGGCAACTCCGGAGTTCTTCGCCGCACACAGCATCGAGGATCTGTCCGGGCGCACCGAGCACTGGCTGGGGCAGCAGGGGCGCATCACTCATCCGATGATCAAGCGTCCCGGCGGAACACACTACGAACCCATCGACTGGCACGACGCCTTCGCGCTCATCGGCGACGAACTCAAGAGCCTGGCCTCACCCGACGAAGCCGTCTTCTACACATCGGGCCGGGCCTCGAACGAGTCGGCCTTCGTCTACCAGCTGTTCGCGCGCGCTTTCGGCACCAACAACATGCCTGATTGCTCGAACATGTGCCACGAGTCCACGTCCATCGCACTGCAGGAATCGATCGGGATCGGCAAGGCGAGCGTCACCCTGGACGACGTCTACAACGCTGAGCTGATCATTATCGCCGGCCAGAATCCGGGCACCAACCACCCGCGGATGCTCTCCGCCCTGGAGAAGGCGAAAGAGAACGGCGCGAAGATCCTGTCGATCAATCCGCTGCGTGAAGCCGGACTCGTCAACTTCAAGAATCCGCAGACGCCGCGGGGCATGGTCGGGCCGGGCACCGACCTGACCGACATGTTCCTGCCGATCGCCTTGAACGGCGACCTCGCGCTCTTCCAGGCGTTCGGATCCCTACTCGTGGAGTGGGACGCGCTGGACCACGACTTCATCGACGCGCACACCACCGGTTTCGAGGCGTGGCGCGAGCATGTCGGTGCCGTCGACTGGGACGTCGTCACCTCCACCACCGGACTCTCCCGTGCACAGATCACCGAAGCTGCTGAACTCCTGCGGGATTCGAAGGCCACGGTGTTCTGCTGGGCGATGGGACTGACGCAGCATCGAAATGCGGTCGCCACCATCAAAGAGGTCACCAACCTCGCTTTCGCACAGGGCAACATCGGCAAGCCGGGCGCGGGATTGTTCCCCGTGCGGGGGCATTCGAACGTGCAGGGCGACCGCACGATGGGCATCTGGGAACGGCCCCCTCAGCATTTCCTCGACGCCATCCAGAAGGAGTTCGGGTTCGATCCCCCGCGCGAGCACGGGCTCGACACCGTCGACTCCATCCGGGCGATGCGCGACGGCAAGGCGCACTTCTTCCTGGGTCTGGGCGGCAACTTCGCCCAGGCAACCCCGGACAGCGACGTCACGTTCGACGCTCTGCGCAAGGTTCGGATGACCGTGCAGATCTCCACGAAGATCAACCGCGGCCACCTGGTGTGCGGCGAGACCGCATTGATCCTGCCGACCCTCGGTCGCACGGAGAAGGACGTACAAGCCAGTGGGCCGCAATACATCTCGGTAGAGGACTCGACGTGCTCGGTGCACGCCTCACGCGGACCGCTCCCTCCGGCGAGCCCGCACCTCAAGTCCGAGGTCGCGATCATCACCTCGATCGCCGAAGCCACCATCGGCGACCGGCATGGCATCAATTGGGAAGCCATGCGCGACGACTACCGCAACATCCGAGCGCACATCGCGCAGGTGGTGCCCGGGTGCGAAGGCTACGAGGTGAATGTCCGCAGGCCCGGCGGGTTCATCCTGCCCCACCCACCTCGGGACTCTCGGACCTTCGACACCGAGTCAGGTCTCGGCGAGTTCGCCGTCTCCCCCATCGATGTCCTCCAGGTCCCGCCGAATCACCTGATTCTGCAGACACTTCGAAGCCACGACCAGTTCAACACCACCATCTACGGCTTCAGCGACCGGTACCGCGGTATCGAGGGTGGTCGCCGTGTTGTGTTCGTGCATCGCGAAGACATTTCCGCGCTGGGGTTTCAGGACGGCGACATCGTCGACATCGTCACCAAGTGGGATGACGACGACAACGTGCGGTGCGCGCCCTCGTTCCGGATCGTCGAGTATGCGACGCCACGGGGTTCGGCCGCTGCCTACTATCCCGAGACCAATCCCCTTGTCCCACTGGACTCGACCGCACTGCAGAGCAATTGCCCCACATCGAAGTCGATCATCGTCTCACTGGTTCCGGCCGGCCAGGGCAGAGCCACCGAGAACGCTGCCGATCAGGACTCGACCGGATCGGACTGGAGTCACAAAACGCAACCGCAGCCCGAGCATCTGAGCTGACGCGGGTACCCGGGGTTGTAAACCGTCGCGCGACGGGGTACACAACTAGAACACGTTCTATTTCGGAGCATGTTCATGTTGAATGCCCGGCATTGCGAGGCACACCATGCACACCCCAATCTGTGACGATCTCGGCATCGAGTTCCCCATCTTCGCGTTCACCCACTGCCGCGACGTCGTGGTCGCCGTGAGCAAGGCCGGCGGATTCGGGGTGCTGGGTGCGGTCGGATTCACCCCGGAACAGTTGGAGATCGAACTCAACTGGATCGATGAGCACATCGGTGACCATCCCTATGGCGTCGACATCGTGATCCCCAACAAGTACGAGGGCATGGACTCCAACCTGTCCGCCGAGGAACTCACGTCGATGTTGCAGTCGATGGTCCCGGCCGAAACCCTCGACTTCGGCCGCAAAATCCTTCTCGACCACGGTGTTCCGCTGTCCGAGGACGAGGAGAACTCGCTTCAGCTCCTGGGGTGGACCGAGGCCACCGCGACCCCCCAGGTCGAGATCGCGCTCCAGCATCCCAAGGTCAGCCTCATCGCAAATGCCCTCGGCACACCGCCTGCGGAGATGATCACCCACATCCACGAGGCCGGCCGCAAGGTGGCCGCGCTGTGCGGGTCACCCAAGCAGGCACGCAAACATGCCGACGCCGGGGTGGACATCATCATCGCCCAGGGCGGCGAGGGTGGCGGCCATTGCGGCGAGGTCGGGTCCATCGTCTTGTGGCCGCAGGTGGTCAAAGAGGTTGCGCCGATCCCGGTTTTAGCCGCCGGTGGCATCGGCAGCGGCCAGCAGATCGCAGCCGCTCTCGCTCTCGGCACCCAGGGCGCCTGGACGGGTTCGCAGTGGCTGATGGTCGAGGAGTCGGAGAACACAGCCGTGCAGCAGGCCGCCTACGTGTCGGCCAGCAGCCGTGACACCGTTCGCAGCCGGTCCTTCACGGGTAAGCCGTGCCGGATGTTGCGCAACGACTGGACCGAGGCCTGGGAGAAGCCGGAGAACCCCGAGCCGCTCGGAATGCCGTTGCAGTACATGGTGTCCGGGATGGCGGTCGCCGCAACACACCGTTACCCGGACCAGACCGTGGACGTCGCTTTCAATCCCGTCGGCCAGGTGGTCGGGCAGTTCACCAAGGTGGAGAAGTCCGCCGCGGTCATCGAACGGTGGGTTCAGGAATACCTCGACGCCACAACAACTCTGGACCAACTCAACGCACTGACCTGAGGCTCGGCGGACGTCGCCTACGGCTGGACCCCGGCCGTGGGCACGTCCGCGAAGTGGGCCTCGATGATCGCACGCACAGTCCGTCGACATCTGCCACAGTCACGACCGGCACCGCAGGCGTTGGCAACCTCCTTGGAGGTACGCGCACCGTCGGCCACGGCCTGCTCGACGACGTGACTCGTAACTCCTTGGCACAGACACACATACATGGCGGGGACCTGGCGCCTAGGCCTGCAGCTGTAGTTCCAGGACCCGCTGCAACTTACCGACGAACAGCGGCGGATACACCCCGACACCTGCGCCCGCCATCCACTCGGCGGCCGCGTCGGGATGCTTCAACCAGCGCATCGCCTGCTCTTCGGTGTCGAGTTCTTGCAGGATCATCACTTCGTGACCGTCATCGATGGCACGGTAGACCCACACCCGGCGTACACCGGACGAGATGAAGCGCCGGAGGCTCGACCGCACCGTCTCCACGAGTGCCGCGACATCACGCACCGGGGCGATGGCAGCGACAATGATGCCCGACTGCTCGGCATTCGACCCCTCGAGCTCGATCTTCTCGACAACCTCACCGGCGAACAGAGGAGGGATCTCTTCGACGCCTGCCGCATCAAACCATTCGAGGACGGTCGGCGAGGCGAGCACACGGTCGATCGGCCCATCGGCGCGAACACCCAGCGTCGTGAACACGCGGTGCGGGTTGTCCAACGCCCGGTAGATCACCATGTGGTGCGCGCCCAGGCGCGCGAGCGCATCGTTGTTCTCGGACAACCGCTCGATGAGTTTTTCATCGGTCGGCAACGAGAAGTCCGAAGCGAGAATGCGCGAATGCTGCGTCATGGAGTTCATCCCTGCTGCCGGGTCCGTCGTTGCCACCAAAACAGCATCGTACCGAGATAAATTGATTCTGGACGCGTGTGTTGCACTGCCCCTCCGGGACCAGCCCTCCCGTTGGCGACACGACGTGCTCTTCGATGTGAGGAGATTTCATGCAAGGAGATCCAGAAGTTCTCAAACTGCTCAACGAGCAGCTGACCAGCGAACTCACCGCCATCAACCAGTACTTCCTGCATTCGAAGATGCAGGACAGCTGGGGGTACACGGAGATCGCCGCACAGACCCGTGCCGAGTCGTTCGAGGAGATGAACCACGCCGAGGCACTCACCGACCGGATCCTGCTGCTGGACGGACTGCCCAATTACCAGCGGCTGTTCTCGCTCAAGGTCGGCCAGACGTTGCGTGAGCAGTTCGAGAGTGACCTGCAGATCGAACTCGACGTGGTCGCACGCCTCAAGCCTGGAATCGTGATGTGCCGCGACAAGCAGGACTCGACCAGTGCGATCCTGCTCGAGAAGATCCTGGCCGACGAGGAAGGTCACGTCGACTACCTGCAGACGCAGCTCGAACTGATGAACACGTTGGGCGACCAGTTGTACCTGGCCCAGTGCGTGGCCCGTCCGCCCAAGTGATCTCCGGCGGGTGTGGGGACGTCGACTCCCGAGAACTCGGCGGTTCCCACACCCGCTGATCGCAAGCGCCACAAGGTCGTCGACAGTCGGCTTGGACTGCGCGCCTGACTGTTTCACCGTTCTGGGCACTCCATAATCTGTTCCCGACCAACTGATCGGTACGGACCTGAGCCTGTGCAACGGTGCCGGTGATGCGTGACACGGCTGGTAGGTTCCTCATTGTCCCGGCAGATTTACGTGAGGAATTGATGTTCAAGAAGGCCGCCACGCTCATTGCAACTCTGTGCGCGCTCGTCGCACTGACAGCACTGGGGGTTTCCACCGCTTCAGCTGCGCCTGCAAAGGCCAACATCGGGGGTGGGACAGGAATCTTGGTGGACAAGGACAAGGGCACAGCGAGCGCCTGCACACTGACCGCCATCGGCCGCGACCAGAACAACATCTTGGTGGGTCTCACCGCAGGTCACTGTGGCCCCGCCGGCAAGGCAGTGTTCGTCGAAGCCGCCCAAGGACTCGGACCGGTCGGCCAGGTCACCTTCACGCACCGCGACCTCGATTACGCGATCATCCGCTTCGATTCAGCGAAGGTGAACCCCGTTCAGCGAGTCGGCGGCGTCACCATCCGTGGCATCCGCACGCAGGCCCCCGCTTTCCCCGAGATCGGCTGCAAACAGGGACGCACCACCGCCAACACCTGTGGCATCACGTGGTTCTCGGACGGCTCAGCGCACACCAGCCAGATCTGCGTGGTCGAGGGAGACTCGGGTAGCCCCGTGGTGGTCGGCGACCGACTCGTCGGAATGGTCAACGCCTACTACTTCATCGGATGCATCGGGCCGGAGACCGGCACGAACATCAAACCGATTCTCGATGACCTGCCGGCGCGCGGCATCACTGCATTCCACGTCGTCTGACCCTCCGGACTTACTCGGCGAGTGACTTCCGACGTGCTTCTAGCGGCGCGTCAAAATTTCCAACTCGTCGCGCACCCGTGCGGAATCGGGGCCGTACTCGGCGTCCAATCCGAACGGGGCACGCGGTAGGTGTGCTGTCTTCTTGGCGTTCTCGTAGAACGCGACGAAGGCGATGATGAGGACTGGGATCAAAATGATTGCGATTTCCATGTCTGAAACTATGCGCCCGAACAGATAGTGCCACCACTGGCTGTTTTGCCAGTCTTCGCATATTTTCTGCCATACTGGTTGGCATGCTCCGCTCCGTTGCCGTGATCCTGCAAGAGCCCGTTGCCGCTTTCGAGTACGGCGTGGTCAGCGAGGTATTCGGCGTGGATCGCACCGACGAGGGCGTACCTAAGTTCGACTACCGCGTGTGCGGTATCGAACCGGGCAAACCGCTGAACTTCACGACGGGCGCCCAGGTCATTCCGCAGTACGGGCTCGAAGCGTGCGCCGACGTGGACCTGGTGGCGATACCGGCCGGGCAAGTCCGGACCGACTTCCCCGAGGCGGTCCTCGATGTACTCCGTGCAGCCGACGCTCGAGGCGCATACATCTTGTCGGTCTGCACGGGTTCGTTTGTCGTCGCCGCCGCCGGCCTGCTCGGTGGCCGATCCGCCAGCACCCACTGGAAGTACGGCAAGGAGATGGCCGAGCTGTTCCCAGACGTCGACGTGAACACCGATGTGCTGTACGTCCAAGAGGGCAACATCATCACCAGCGCCGGTACAGCAGCCGGTATCGACGCCAGTCTGCACCTGGTCCGCACCGAGCACGGGCCGACGATTGCGAACAAGATCGCGCGCCGCATGGTGGTTCCCCCGCAGCGCGAAGGCGGGCAGAGGCAGTTCGTGAAAGCGCCTGTGCCGGAATGTGATGAGGACGGATTCGGTCGCGTGCTCAACTGGATGCTGCGCAATTTGAAGCAGGACATCTCGATCGCGGACATGGCCACCAAGGCACACATGTCCCCACGCACTTTTGCCCGCAGGTTCGCCGACGAAGTGGGCACCAGCCCATTGCGCTGGCTCACCGAGCAGCGGGTCCTCGCCGCGCAGAGTCTGCTCGAAACCACCGATCTCGGCATCGAGGAAGTGGCCCGTCAGGTCGGTTTCAGTTCGGCGACCCTGCTGCGACACCATTTCTCGGCCATCGTCGGTATCACGCCCACTGCGTTCCGCGTCCGCTTCGGTTGCGCCAGCTGAACCACGAGCTGTCCGTGTCTACGATGTGTGCACCGGCAATACGGACATCGACAGCGGGGGTTTGCAGACATCATGACCAACGATCCGGGCGACGCTTCCGGCTCACGTCCAGACCTGACCAAGGCTGACCGCCGGCCCGGCGACGCGCAACCCACGCAGCAGTTCGCCGCACCAGCTGACCCCTACCACTCCGGCCACGTCGACCAGAATGGCTTCAATCCGTACCCGCATGCCCAGCCCTCCGATCAGTTCGTGCCGTACCCACCGCCGTATCAGCCGAGCGCACAGCAGTTTTCACAACCCGCCCAGTACGGGAGCCCTCAATACGGGAGCCCTCAGTTCGGGGTACCGCAGTACGGGACGCCGCAGTTCGGGGCGCCGACGCCGGGTTTTGATCCCAAGCCGGTTGCGGTCGGGCTCACGCGCGCCTTCGGTGCCGCAGCGCTCGTCGGGGCCCTACTCATGGTTGCCTACGGATGGTTGACCTGGGCGTCTTTCGAGCCGAAGACGAGCAGCGGCCCGCGAGCCTCGGTCAACGGTTGGGGGCGGGTGTTCGAAGCAGGAGAATCGGTTGATCTGGGATCGGGGGCGAGCGGAGCTCCCTATGCCGGGGTGTTCCTTCCGCTCTTTGTACTACCGGTCGCCGTTCTGGGCCTGCTCATTCTCTGCAACATAGGACGTTTCGGCAATTCGATCGCCGTCTTTGTTCTGTCGGTTCTGCACCTGTTGCTGGCGATCATCTTCTTGGCGGCGCCGAGCATTTGCATCTTGTTCGAGTCGGACTTCGAGTCCGAGGTCTTCGAGGCCACCAAGGATTTCTCTACAGGTCCGGGCGCCGTGCTCGCCACCCTGACCCTGCTGGTGGTCACCTGGACGAGCCTCGCCGGCATCGTGTTGGGCCGCAAAAGGGCACCTGTGCAGGCGCCGACGTACGGCTACCAGCCCTACTGACGTCTGCCGAACACCGATCAGGCCTCGCCGACAATGGGTTCGCCTCAGTCGGTGGAGCTTTCGGGCTCGTCGCTGTACGAGTCCGCAAACGAAATCCGCGGCATGCTGGTTGCCGCGTACAGCGTCAGTCCCAGAAACACCAAGAAGGTCAGAGCGAAACCGGCTGCCACAGCGGCCAATCCGTAGTGCACGACGTCCGTGATGACTCCACCTCCGTCGCGGACCCAAAGTGCACCGAACGCCGCGAGCACGGCACCCAACAGGGCCCACGCCGCGCCCCGCGCTCGTGGCCCGACCGTGGATGCGTAGAACAACCGTTCGTAGATCGCCGTCTCGAACTCGTCGATCGCCGCCGCCCGTACCGGGTCCTGGCCTGCGATCGTCCGCAGTTTCACCGCAAGATCGACGTCGTGATCAAGCCGAGCCGCCTCGTTCTGTCTGTACCGGACATACAAGCCGATACCGAACACCACCGCGATGAGAAAAATCCCGACACCTACCGCACCCCACGACGCATCATTCACGCCGGTCACGTTACGGCAGCCGACCAGCGCTCACGTCCGTCTGGTCGAACCCATCGGGCATTCCGGCTGCGCTCGGCGGCGCCGCGCGACGAACCATGTGTGCGGACGTCAGTCGAACCGAGGATTCGGGCTGTTCACCTGGGTTGTTGGTGCCTACGATATGTCAGTCATCGCTCAGCACGCTTGAACTCAGAGGACGCACAACATGGCCGAGTTATTCGGATTGACCAAACGCGTGGTCGAGGCGCGGCTCAACAACACATCGATCAAAGCCGTCAGCGGGTCGATGGTCTCGTACCAGGGACAGGTTGAGTTCAAGGCAGCCGGATTCGGCGGCGGGGCGGGTGTGCTCGCCGGCCTCAAACAGAAGGCCACCGGTGAATCGCTCAAACTGATGGAGTGCACGGGCAATGGCCTGGTCCACCTCGCGATCGGCGCTCAGTACACAACGGTGTTGCAGCTGAACAACGAGACGATCCAGGTGGAGTCTCGGCAGTTGCTGGCGATGGCCGGTAATCTCCAAACCAATGTCCAGTTCTCGGGACTCGGCGGAATGTCCAGCGGGCAGGGTCTTTTCACCACGACGGTGTCGGGCACGGGTCAGGTTGCCCTGCTGTCGGCCGGCGGTCCTTTGATTCATCTCGAGGTGAGCCCGAACATGCCTCTGGTGGTCGACCCGGATGCGTTTGTGTCTGCCAAAGGTCAACTGCAGCAATCGTTTGTCACCGACGTCAGCTGGCGGTCGATGATTGGCCAGGACGGCGGTGAGGCGTTCTCGCTGCGGTGGCAGGGTCAGGGTGTTGTGTCCATCCAGCCGGCGGAACGGTGAGTGCAATGGTCTTTGAAAAAGTGAACTCGAAAGTGGTCAAGGTCAACGTCGGTCACGCCGGTGGCGTGGTTGCGCGTAAGGGCGCGATGCTCTTCTACACCGGTCAGGTGCAGTTCTCGCCGCACCAGATCCCCGGTGCAGGAGGGGGTGGCATGCCGGGAATGGGCGGCATGGGTGCCGTCGCGGGCATGGCGGGTCGGATGATGCGCGGCGAGCACGAGGCCACGATGCTTGCGCAGGGAAATGGCGACGTGCACTACGGGTTTGCCGGTCTTGCCGTCCATGTCATCGACATGCCCCAGGGGGGAACGGTCACCGCTGACGCATCGCGCACGCTCGGCTACACGTCGGGGCTGCAGGCATCGATTGTCTCGATGACCTCGCAGGGCGGCGGGGGCGGCGGCGGTCGAGGCGGCGGAATCATGGGTGCTCTACGCGGAGCCGCCACCGGCGCATTGACCGGCGACGGTATGTTCACCACCCAACTTCAGGGCATGGGCTCGGTCGTGTTGTTGGCTCACGGTGAGGTGTTGGAGATCCAGGTCGGCGGCCAGTATCCGGTGATCGTGGATCCGCAGGCCTTCGTCGGCACGTTCGGCAACGTCCAAACGCAGCTCAAATCGACGATGGGCTGGCGCGACGCCGTCGGCCGCGGCGCCGGCGAGGCCATGCAGTTGCAGTGCCAGGGCCAAGGAACCGTTTTCGTCCAAGCATCCGAACAGAAGCTGTAAGGGAAAAGCCATGAGCGACATCTTGAATCCGTCGATGCTGCAAGGTGACGACAACATTCCGGGCAACACGTACGCGTACTACATGCAGCTGACCAAGCCCTGGATCATGTCCAAGGGCGCCATGATCGCCTACTACGGACAGATGCAGTTCCAGGCTCTGGTCCAGGGCATGCAGACAGCCATGATGCAGTCGCTGGCCGGCACCATCAGCGCGCCGCTGTACATGGGCGACTACGTGATCGCCCAGGGCCAGGGAACACTGATCATCGGCGACCGCGGCTTCGACATCAATTCGTACGACCTCGAAGACGGCAACCTCACGGTTCGGGCGGCCAACCTGTTGGCTTTCGAGCCCGGGCTTCAGCTGAACCAGTCGATCGTGCCGGGCTACTTGACACTCATCGGCACCGGCAAGTTCCTGGCATCCTCGAACGGACCGGTCATGTTCGCCGAACCGCCGTTGCGGGTCGACCCAGAGGCACTGGTCGGCTGGGCCGATTGCCCCTCCCCTAGTCACCACTACGACCAGGGGTGGATCACGGGCTTCATGGCAGCCGGTGCAGCGATGATGGGCGCCGCCAGTGGCGAGGAACAGCAGTTCGACTTCACCGGCGCCGGAACAGTTCTCATCCAGTCGAGCGAGAAGGTTATCAACGACCACAACCTGGTCCGCCAGCTGGAGAGCCAGATCCCCGGGTTGTCGACCATGGGACTGCAACGCCTGCAGCAACGAATCCAGACGCAGATGGCGGGCCAGCAGCAGTACTGACGGCGGGCAATTGCACCCCGCTGGCCTGGGAGTCGCAAAACACCCGCGCGGAGCTCACACTATGGAGTTGTCAAGGATCTTGCGCGGTCTCGACCACATCGAGGGCGCGGATGGCAGTCGCTGGTCGACTTATGCTGCGAGGGTGAGGGTTCGGCGGTTGTAGGCCGGTAGCGGTTGTCGGGCGGGGTCGATGTCGGCGGGCGGAATCAGCCAGGGATGCCCGTCGGTGCCCATGGTGATGTCCCAGTCGGTGTGGTGCACGGCCCGATGGCACGTCCGGCACAGCAGGCATCCGTTCGCGAGGGTGGTCGGCCCGCCATCGGCCCAGTGGACGATGTGGTGGCAGTCTGACCAGGTTGCCGGTGCCCCGCATTTGATGCAGCAGGTATCGCGAAGCAGAATCGCTTTACGCACCGGCCCGGTGAACAAACGCTGGGGTGGGCTCAGATCGATCGGCACCTGCTGCCCGTCCAGGGTGACCGAGGTGATGGTGGCATCACACGCCAACGTGGCTGCGGTTGCTTCGGTGACCGGACCCATCCACCGCAGTGACGCAAGGTCGGGATGATCAGCCGGAACCGTCACAGCAACTTCCGTTTTCGGTGCTGACACCAGGCCCTGCCCACCGCCACCGCAGTCGAGGAGTTGGTGCAGGGCGTCAGCTCGTCGTTGCGTCGGTGTGCGGGTATCGGCGCTCCCGTCGGGTTCGGGACGGGGTCGGGACCACACATCGAGCGCGGCCATCATCTTTTCCCCGATCACCGCATCCACATCGAAGCTGCCCGACAAGCGGCCATCGCTGGTGACGACGTAGTCCAGGCTGTTCAACGAAGCGTCCTCGGCGGCCGGCACCCCACCCTGTTCTCCGGCGACCTTGTTACCCACCGTCCGGGCGATCCGGCCGATCTCCGCGGGCGGCGCACCAGAGATCGCATGAGCGAGGAGTGCTCCCTCAACCTCAGATCGGAAGTCGTCGCTCATCACACCCACCGCACGGCGGCGAACATGGCTGATTCCTCGAATTACCGCATCGATATGCTCGGCGGAGAGGAACCCGTCCCGGAAATACCCGTCCGTACGATCCAACCCCGTCAGCCCGGTGCCGATCCGTAGCCACCGCGCCGCCGTCACCGGAGCAGCACCGTTGGCCTGCAACAACTTCGACGTCGTCGACCCTGCCCGTTTCGCCAACCCCAACCGGTCGATGAGCGCAGCGCCGGCCGCCAACCGCGCCTCGACAGCATTACGCAACGCGATCAGATCCCTGACCACGCCCACGGTGCCGGCCGGATCATCAGGAAACTCCACCTCGATGACCTCATCAACGAGATCAATAACAGCCATCACCACACCCCCTCCAAGACAACAACATCGGGACAACAACACTGGGCCAGCCGACCGAGGTATTTGGCGTAGTCCCACGTATCTCAGAGTTGGTTCATCATGCGATCAGCTACCACCACTCTAATCATTCGAACACACATTCGATAGTCATCTGTTCGGATGAACCCGCCCGAGTCATGTCGGCACAGGGCTCATCGAATCAGGACCCGCGGGCAGCTGTCGTCATCTACTCGACGGCGTCGAAAGTAGCCCGGTGAGAACTCTCGGCTTCCTGCCAATTAGCCGGTCCGCTCGACGCGTCCAGACTGCCGGCCGAATGAGCAATCGCGCCCACCATGCTCATTCCGAATGCACCTTGACAGTCCCACATGGTGGCCGCGCCCGCGGCAATGCCATCTGCAGACAGATGGTTGTCGGCTTCGATCCCCACGACGTTCCCGATCGGCATTCGGGCCAGCAGGATGGTCGCATCGTGGTTGATGAATCCGACACCCCGATCGCCCCAGCTCGTAAGAGTATTGGTCAGCTCGCCGAGCATGGCTGCACGAATCAGCGGCGTGTTGTCCACGTCGTCAAACAGTGAGGGCTGGTCAAACCAGAGCCGCTTCCGACTGGCATTCTGATGCTCCGGCATCGGCACACTCCACCCATCAGGGTGTTCGTCACTGCCCCACAGGATGCCAGGTTGCGGCAACGCTTCTGCGACCCGCTCGTCCAGGGACATGGAGGGACTGACCGGACGCCATCGGGCACCCGCCGGTTCCCGGGTCGGTTTCACCGACACCAGCGAAGCCCGCGCCACAGTTCGATCACCCTGGTAAACGTAAACATCGGCGATTCGTATGCTGCGCCCTTCTCGTACCACCGTGCCCCGGGTTTGAATCGGAGCGAAATCCGGTTGCCGGAAGATGTCCATGGTGAATCTCGCAGCTCGATAACTGCTTGCACCGCAGTCTTTCTCGAGCGCATGCGCGATCAGCCCGGCCAACGCCGAGCCGTTGATCGAGTTCGGTGCCCACTGACTCTGGGCGAATGGCAAGGGATGAAAGCCCTCGTCGCCATGCTCGAAATACCCCACTGTCCATTCCCCCTCAGGATTGACTCGACCCGTTCCCGGATCCTGAGAACGACACTAGAACGTGTTCCAGTTTTGTCAAGAGAGCAACTTCTGCGCGGCACACGAGACCGGTCCGACGGCTGGGCGCACCGACTCACACCAAATAAACGAGCCAGAGTCCCAATGCGCACGCACCAACCGAGACAGCAAGCGGGACAACCGCATTGGAAAGGGCCATCCCGTGGCGTCCCTGTTGAACGAGGCGCACCGTCTCGACACTGGCCGTACTGAATGTTGTGTATCCGCCACAGAATCCGGTCCCGACGATGGTCTGCCAGGCACTTGGTTGGCCGTGGAACAACACCACTCCGGCCACCAGCCCGATCAGCAACGAGCCCGACACGTTGATGAACACCGTCCCCCACGGGAACACTGCGGGGCGGCGGCGTTTGACCTCCGAGTCGACCAGAAAACGGGTTACCGCTCCGGCCGCGCCGGCCAACATCACCAGGACGATCATCGGCGGGGCGCCGATCGACTCACGCGTGCCTTTGTGGCAACAGCGATGCCCGCCCAGGCCATCACCACACCGAGGACCACAGAAGTCGCCATATAGGCCACGGCGACAACAACTTCGCCATCCTTGCCGAGCAGAGAAGCTTCGAGAGCGAAGGCACTGTAGGTGGTGAATGACCCGCAGAATCCAGTACCGAAAAACAGGCGAAAACGCTGTCGGCGTCCGGTGTCATCCCCCATCCTGGCCAGCGCTTCCAAGACAATGCCCAGCGCAAAGGCGCCCGCAAGATTGATCAGGAAGGTGGCCCACGGCCACTGCGGGGGGTGGAACGGGTAGGCCTGCTCGATCAGGTAGCGAGCACCGGTGCCCAGCAGGCCTCCCGCAAAGACCATCGCGAGCGAGGCCGCACGCAGGTGCAACGGTCGTGCAGCCACGAGGTCGGGATCCCCCGGGAGTTCGGGGTGGGAATCAGGCCGCGTCACCACGTGAATGTACTTCGATACGGCGCCGACCGCATACAGCATGCGAAAGCCCCCACGGCCGAGGGGCTGTGCCGTGGGGGCTCTCTTCTACAAGCGCGTCTGCAGACGCGCTGGACTTGCTGACCGATCTGGTCAGGCGACCTGCGCCTGCCACATCCAGTGCAGCTGCTCGAGCCGCGCCGCGAAGCTGATCAGGAGGTCCTGGGTGACCGGATCAGCTTCTTCGGTGGCCTTGATTCGCGTGCGCAGACCGTCGACCACGGTCTTGATGTTCGCGACAATCGCATCGACGACGTCGGAGTCCTTGGTCCATCCTTCGCCGAATCCCTTGGTGCCCGCGGTCTTTGCAACGGTCTCGGACCGGCCGTCCGGGCTGACGCCGATGGCCGTTGCCCGCTCGGCGGCGGCGTCGGTGAACTCGCGAGCAGCGGTGACGAGCTCGTCGAGCTCGAGATGCACCGACCGGAACTGCTTGCCGACAACGTTCCAGTGAGCCTGCTTGGCGATCAGCGACAGGTCGATCAGGTCAACCAAGGTCTCCTGCAGCGCCTTTCCGGCGATCGACTGCTGGTCGTCGTTCAGTGTGCTTGTGATGGGGTTGCTCATTGCACTTTCCTCTCTGTTGAAGTAATTGGTGCGGCCGGTATTCGGCAACACCATCTTGACCGATGGCGACGTGGTCCGTCACGGCCGGTCAGGCATGTGAGCGCTGAGGTCAGCCTTGCCTGAGTGCATGTCCGACTTCAGATTCCGCCTCGAACACCTTCCTCGACCTTCTTGCCGAGTTCGGGATCAACGTTCTTCCAGTAGTCGAAAACGCGTGAAAGTACAGGCTCACGCACTCCGTCCGAGACGTGCCCGACGATGTTGCTCACCAAACGGTCGCGCTCGTCGTCGTTCAAGACCTCCCGGTAGAGAATGCCCGCTTGGGTGAAGTCGCCGTCTTCCTCGTGCTCGATGTACCCGGCCCGCACCGCTTGGCCATCGAAGGCCCACAGGCCTTCGTCGCCGGCCGCTGCAGGATCGGCGTGTGGACCGTCGAACGAGTTCGGTGCGTACACCGGAACCTGCGGCCCGCTGAAGTTGTACGCCATCGCACCCTCTTTGGAGTACGTGTTGACCACTGCGGCCTTGGCCGAGTTCACCGGCAGCTGAGCGTAATTGGCGCCGATTCGGTAGCGGTGCGCGTCGGCGTAACTGAAGACCCGGCCGAGCAGCATCTTGTCGGGCGAGAAGCCGATGCCCGGAACGACATTCGACGGCTCGAACGATGACAACTCGATCTCGGAGAAGAAGTTCTCCGGATTGCGGTTGAGTGTCCACTTGCCGACCTCGATCAGCGGATAGTCCTTCTGCGACCACACCTTTGTCAGATCGAAGGGGTTGAACCGATATCCCTCCGCTTCGGCCACCGGCATCACCTGGACCTTCAGGGTCCAGCTGGGAAAGTTCCCCTTCTCGATGGACTCGTACAGATCTTTACGGTGGTGGTCGGGGTCGGTACCTGCGAGGGTGTCGGCCTCTGTCTGCGTCAGGAACTCGATGCCCTGATCGGTCTTGAAGTGGTACTTCACCCAGAAGCGCTCGCCCGCAGCATTAACCCACTGGTAGGTGTGCGAGCCGAATCCGTCCATGTGGCGCCAGGTCTTCGGGATACCACGATCTCCCATCAGCCACGTCACCTGGTGCGCCGACTCCGGCCGCAGTGTCCAGAAGTCCCACTGCATGTTGTGGTCACGCAGGCCCGAGCCGGGCAGTCGCTTCTGACTACGGATGAAGTCGGGGAACTTGATCGGGTCCTTGATGAAGAAGACCGGGGTGTTGTTGCCGACGAGGTCGTAGTTCCCGTCCTCGGTGTAGAACTTCACGGCAAATCCGCGCGGGTCACGCCAGGTGTCAGGGCTGCCCTGTTCGCCTGCGACAGTGGAGAATCGGACAAGCGACTCGGTGGTCTTACCCGGCTGAAGGAACTTCGCCTTCGTGTAGCGGGAGACGTCGCCGGTGATTCGTAGCTCACCGAATGCTCCGCCACCTTTTGCGTGCACCACTCGCTCGGGAACACGCTCGCGGTTGAACTGAGCGAGTTTCTCGATCAGGTAGTGGTCGTGTAGCAGGATGGGTCCCTGCGTGCCGGCGGTTAGTGACTCGTTGTCACTCGATACCGGTACGCCCTGGTTGGTGGTTGTACGTGGGGTCATCTGTTGCCTCCTGATACCCGCATCGGGAGACGCCGATGCGGCCTGAAACGTTGTATTGCAGTCTTTTTCGTGACGTCGAACCCGTTGGCTCGTTGTCAGGTCACGGACGTCCGCGGAAGCCCGGTGATCGCAGAGCCATCGGTGGACTCGGCCCGGCAGTCGGGGCACAGGCCCCAGTAGGTGACCTCGGCCTCGTCGATGACGAAGCCGTGTTTGTCGCTTGGTTCGAGACACGGCGTCTCCCCCACTGCGCAGTCGACATCATGGATCGCTCCACACCGGCGACAGACGAGATGGTGGTGGTTGTCACCGATCCGGTTCTCGTATCTGACGGACGAGCCTGCCGGTTCGATGTGCCGCAGTAGACCGCGTTCGGAGCAGACGCGAAGCACGTCGTACACCGTCTGGGTCGACACGCCGCCGCGTTGTTCGCGAACGCGAGCGGCGACGAAGTCCGCAGTGGAGTGGGGATGCCGCTCCAGCACCTCGAGGACCGCCACCCGCGGCGCGGTCACCCGAAGGCCCACTGCACGCAACTGCTCTCGCGTGTCCGGGGTTGGTTGCTGCGAACTCATGTCTTCGACCGTACGCCCTTTTCTGGAATGAGTCCAGATCTAATCTGGAATCCATCCAATCTGGTGGCGGCGTGCGAGTGGGCTGCGAGATGCTCAGGCCCCCGCAAGGACCAGTACGGCACTACAACAGGTGCCGACGTGATTGAAGCGACGGAAATCGGGAATCCCCTGCACGTGACCACACCACCGAACGACCCCAGCGCGACTACTGCGGCAACGACAGACGACGGACCGGACCCGGACGCCATCACGTCGCTGACGGATGTGGTCCGGCCCGACGGCCCCCGCCCGGTGGCCCACGCCCTCGCCTCCGTCGAGGAACTCTCCGCGGTCGATGCGCCGGCGGGTCAACTCGCCGACCTGGTGAACGGCGCAATCCCGACCGCGGTTCTAGATGTTCTGCGTGGTCGGTGGCTCGGGCATCCCCTCCATCCCGTACTGGTCACCGTGCCCATCGGCGCCTGGATGGCAGTGCCTGTCTTGGACCTCACCGGCCAGCGCATCGCTGCCCAGCGGCTGGTCGCGTTCGGCATCGCAGCGGCACTCCCGGCTTCGATCACAGGGCTTGCCGAGTACACAACGCTCGACACGGCCCAGCGCCGGGTCGCAGTTGTGCACATGGCCGCAAACACCGTCAGCCTCGGCTGCCTGGCGCGATCCTGGTGGCACCGCCACAACGGGCTCGCGTTGCGCGGTGGAGGTTGGTCGCTCGCAGGCCTGGCGATCAGTGGCGTTGCGGGTGCGCTCGGCGGTCATCTGTCCTACTCACAAAGCGCCGGTGTGCTCCGCGAACGCTGACCTCAGGGGCGGTTCAGCCCGAGGGCACCCAGGCACATCTGGTCGAGCGTGTCGAGGAGGGCCTTCTCGTCGGCGTCCTCCCCCTGCACAAGCCACAGATAGAGCGTGTGGTCCACCATCGCGGCCAGCGAGCGGGCCGCCAGCTCCGGATCGAGCGTGGCTGACACCTCGCCGTCGTCCTGCCACCGGGCGATCGCGCGAGCGCTGCGTTCGATGAGTTCGCGGCGATGTTCATGGCGCAGGCGTCGGAAGTCGGTGTTGAAGGTCGCGACCTGTTCGACGATCGCCATCAGCTTCGCGTTTCGCCGATAGGCCTGGTAATACGCACGATTGGAGTTGATGAGCCGCTGCGCCGGTGAGGCGTTGCCTTCCACGCCGTTTCGGCGGTGGATGTCCTCGAACAGTCGAGTGCTCAGTTCCCAGAACACGGAGTCTTTCGACTCGAAGTACCGATAAAAGGAGCCGTAGGAAACGTTCGCGGCCTGGGCGATGTGCTCAACCCTGGTGTCCAGGAACCCGACCTCCTCGAACACCACGCGCGCGGCGTCGAGCAACGCATCCCGGGTCTTCCGGCCGCGAGGGGTCAAAGTCTCGACCGCCGGCAGCGCGGTCTTGACAGGTTGCGTGATCACGGTCACACTCTGTCCAAACATGACATGACTGTCAAGTCATGCGGCAATACGGCGGGGAGCTGAACATGGGCGCAGCAAATACCAAATACGAACTCGGCGGCATCAACCACCTGGCCTTGGTGTGCTCGGACATGAAACGGACCATCGACTTCTACTCAGGCACCCTGGGCATGCCTCTGATCAAGACCATCGAGCTACCGGCCGATCTGGGTCAGCACTTCTTCTTCGATTGCGGCAACGGAAACACCATTGCGTTCTTCTGGCTGGCGGACTCGCCTGACGCCGCACCGGGCGTCGCTGCGCCGAAGGGCCTCCCCGACGAGGGCGAGCTCGCCAGCGCGGTCGGCTCGATGAACCACGTGGCCTTTGCGGTGCCGCCCGAGAAGTTCGACGAATACTACGACCGGTTCACGTCCGAGGGCGTCAAGGTGAGCCAGGTGCTCAACCACGATGACAGCGCTTTCGGGGTGTCTCGCCACGTGCATCCCGGCACATTCGTGCGGTCGTTCTACTTCCAGGACCCGGACGGGGTACTGCTCGAGTTCGCCTGCTGGACTCGAGAATTCACCGATGCCGACGTAGCTCACGAGCCGAAGACCGCTGGCGACCGACGCGTGTCGACCTCTCCGTAGCCAGAGATCGCGAGACCATCGACGAGAGGAACTGTAGTGCCACGTCTTCGCCAAGTACCCCGCGCGGAGGTCACCGACGAGAAGATCCTGTACTTCTACGACAGGCTCTTCGGCCCCGACAAAGACCCGGCGGTCGACGGGGGAACCGTTCACGGCACTCCGGGCGACTGGTGGACTGTCTTCGCGCAGTCACCCAACGTATTCGACCATGCAGTAAAGGGATTCGCCCTCTACCGCAACGCGACGCTCGACCCGATGCTGCGTGAGCTCGGCCAGTGCCGGGCCGGTTATGCGCGGGGCAGCCAATTCGTCTTCTCCCAGCACTCCAAACAGATGCGTTCGCTGGGGATGCCCGAGGAGAAGATCGCCGCCATCGCGTACTGGCAGATCGCCGACTGCTACACCGAACTGGAACGGGCCGTGCTCGCGTATACCGATGGTCTGGTGTTCGACGGCGGTCGGGTGTCCGGCGCGGTCGTCGACATCCTCAAGGCCGATCTCAGCGATCCCGAGATCCTCGAACTGACCTACATCACATGCCTTTACGACATGCATGCCACCATCTGTCGCGCCTTGCGCCTCGAGTTCGACGACCGCGAGGAGCCGGTCGTCGAGGTCGAGGTGCCTGCCGGCATCGGTGCTCGTGATCTGTCTGCGGACTTGTCCGGAGGGTGACACCGGGGTCTCTTTCCGCGTCGCGGACCTGAGCCCCACTGCACACAAATCAGCCTGTGACGTCACGTTCGGCCGTCCGAGCACGAAAAATGCGCAACAAGGAACCGCATGACAGTCTTCCACTTCGACGGCGACTCTGGGCGCTCCAGCAAATCGACTCGAGGTCGGCGCCCAGCTGACGTAACCATGTTCGGGGACACCATTTTTCGGGTTCTCCCGTTCTACGTAGCGAGGACACGTCAACCTGTAGGTTTCGAGCCATGACCTCACAACGTGTCGGCCGCCTGATCCCTGCCGTCATGGCACTCTCGGCCGCCGCCTTCGCCTGGATGGCCCCCGCCGCTTCCGCCGACGTCGCCGACGTCACCATCGTCCCGGGACTGAGCGGTGGCCCGACCACGCCTTTCGGCACCGGGTGCACTTACCTCGTCATCGCTCGGACCGCTGACGCGCCGCATTCCCCGAGCGAAAGTGGCGTGGGAATCGTCGACCTCAATCAGGCGTCGACGTTGTTCCCGCAGGAGTTGATCTGGGACTACATCGACCCCTACTACTCATCGCCCGTGGTTTTCGACCACGCATTCGCCCTGTGGACCCCACACCTACCGGGCGAACACGCGGTGATGGCATACCAGACATCTGCCGGCGGACCCGTCGAAACCGTCATGGTCAAACCCGGCACTCCGATCGGCCCTGGCTGCCTCGTCGCGCCGTAGACCATCACAGGCTTGCCTCAGATCACCAGTCCCAGAAGCAGTACAACGATGAGGCCGGACACCGACAACACGGTCTCCATGATCGACCACGTCTTGATCGTCTGGCCGACGCTCATGCCGAAGTACTCCTTCACCAGCCAGAAGCCGGCGTCGTTGACGTGTGAGAAGAAGACCGAGCCGGCACCGATGGCCAGGACCACCAGCGACAGCTCGCCGCTGCTCAGCCCGTCGACAAGACCCAGGATGAGCGAGGACGCGGTGATCGTGGCAATGGTGGCCGACCCTGTCGCCAGCCGGATCAGGGCGGCGAGCACCCAGGCGAGCAGCAGCACGGAGATGTTCGCTTCTTTGGCCCAATCGGCGAGCAACGTGCCGATCCCGCTGTCGACGAGAACCTGCTTGAAGCCGCCGCCCGCAGCGACGATGAGCAAGATGCCGGCGATCGCGGGCAGTGCGGCACCGGTCGTCTTGGAGATGGTGTCGCGGTCCATTCCCGACCCACGGCCGAGGGTGAACATCGCGACCACCACCGCGATCAGCAGGGCGATGATCGGGGTTCCGAGCACGTCGAGTACCTGCCGCACGATCTGGTCGTCATCGCTGATGAAGATCTCGGCAATGGCCTTGCCCAGCATCAACACAACCGGAAGCAGGACGCTGAAGATCGTGATGGCGAACGACGGGCGCTTGGTCTTGACAAGCGTGTCTTCGGGATCGGCGTCGAACGTGGTGGGCACCGGCAGCACCACCCAGCGGCCCGCGAGTTTTCCGAAGAGAGGTCCGGCGACGATGATGGTCGGGACCGCAACCGCGACACCGAGCGCCAGCGTGGTTCCGAGGTCCGCACCGAGCACGTCGATGGCGACCAGCGGTCCCGGATGGGGCGGCACGAAGCCGTGCATCGCCGAAAGACCTGCGAGAGCGGGGATCCCGACGGTGATCAGCGACAGGCCCGACCGGCGTGCCACCAGGTAGATGACCGGCATCAACAGCACCAGGCCGATCTCGAAGAACATCGGCAGACCGATGATCGCACCGACGAGGGCCATCGCCCACGGCAGCATGCGGGGAGAAGCGTGCCCCACAATGGTGTCGACGATCTCATCGGCGCCACCGGAGTCCGCGAGGAGCTTTGCGAACATCGAACCGAGCGCGATCAGGATCCCGACTCCGGCCGCGGTGCTGCCGAACCCGTCGGTGAACGACTCCAGTACATCCGGAACCGCTTCGCCGGCAACAATTCCCACTGTGAGTCCGCCGGCCACGAGCGCCAGGAACGGGTGCACCTTGGCGATGGTGATCAACACGACGATGACGGCGATGCCGACGAGCGCAGCGAGGATCAACTGCCACCCGGCGGCGACCGGCTCGGGTAGTTCGGTGTCTGCCGCCAGCAGCACCGCCGATGGTGAGCTCATCAGTTCTCCTTGTGTTCTGTCTGGGTGATGTAGGACTCGACGATGTCGTCGATCGACTGATCGATGTCGATGACAATTCCTCGCTCATCGTCGGCGAGTGGTTCGAGAGTGTGGAACTGCGACGACAAGAGCGACGGCGGCATGAAGTGCCCCGGTCGGCTTGCCTGACGTTTCGAGATCACCTCAGGGGTGCCATCGAGGTGGACAAAACACACCTCGGGACAATGCCGTCGGAGCTGGTCGCGGTACTTGTGCTTGAGCGCCGAACAACTCATCACGCCGCCGTCGGCATGATCAGCCAGCCACTGGCCGATCACCTCCAGCCACGGGTGCCGATCGTTGTCGTCGAGCGGCTGTCCACTGGACATCTTGGCGATGTTGGCCGGCGGGTGGAAATCGTCTGCATCAGCGAATGGCACCCGGAGGCGCTGCGCCAGCGCGGCTCCGACGGTGGACTTGCCAGACCCCGACACCCCCATGACGACCAGCGGTGCTCGCATTGTTGACTCCTCGCTCTTGTGCTGCCGGTCACAGATATTGCCGCAATGATCATACTTTTGCAAGAGCGTGAGTGCTTAAAGCATCCTTTTGAAGAGGCTTGGCGACAATGAGAAGATAAATCGGTGGCAACAGACGCGAGTGTGGGTGAACTTCATGGCAGCGTTCTCACCGGCGTGGGCACGCATATCGTCTCCGGGCATCACCGCGAGGGCGAGGTTCTCACTCTCGACAGCATCGGCGTGCAGTACGGGGTGTCGCGTACGGTCGCCCGCGAAGCCATCCGGGTCTTGGAATCGATGGGTCTCGTGGCCTCACGCCGCCGCGTCGGTATCACCATTCAGCCCCGCAGCCACTGGCATGTCTTCGACCCACGACTGATCCGTTGGCGACTCGACGCCGGGGAGCGAACCGACTTCCTTCTGACCCTGTCAGAGCTGCGGCGCGGGTTCGAACCGGTCGCCGCGGCCCTTGCTGCAGAGCGCGCGGACGAGCACCAGTGCCGCATCCTCGCTGCCGCGGTCTCGGACATGGTCGTGCACGGCCGGTCGGGCGACCTCGACCAGTATCTGTTGGCGGACAAGGTCTTCCATCGCACCCTGCTCGAAGCGAGCGGGAACGAGATGTTCCGCGCGCTGAGCGATGTGGTCGGTGAGGTGCTCGCCGGTCGTACACATCACGGCATGATGCCGACCAACCCCAACCCTGCGGCCATCGACCTCCACGACACGGTCGCCCGGGCCATTCGCTTACGGAACCCTGCGGACGCCGAACGGGCCATGCGCGAGATCATCATCGAAGCAGCGGACGCTGTTCGCGAACCCGACCAGGACTAGCGGTTACCCGGCCGGATGATCTGGGTCGGCTTCATCCTCATCGATGGCGGCAGCCATCGGTTGACGCCACGACGCAGAGTGAACAGCGCAGACAACAGCAGCAACGCGAACTGCAGCCACCCCATGAACTTGATGACGCCGGATATGGACGGATAGTCGAAGAGGAGATCGATACCCATCGGGATGCACAGCAGCATCACCAGCACAGCGGTCACGTAGACGTTCCTGGCACCCCGACTGCGGTGCCGAGACGTCGCCACCAGCAGCGGGTACTGCACGGCGAGCAGAACAAGCGTTGCGACGAGCATCGCCGGGGGGAAGAAGCTCGACAACGAGTCGATGCGGTCCGCAGGCGCCGCCGCACCGGGATCACGGGCGACATCGGCCTGGAGGCGCTCGTTGAGCAGATCGCTGATGGACCCCGAGTTCACGAACCCGTAAACCACACTGACCAGCGCAGCAGCGGCACCACCCAGCCACAGCAACCAGGCGTGGTACAGCGCGGCCGGAGGAGGTGTCGGCTCATCGAGCACCGCGTGGTCTTTGTCCTTGGACTGTCGCCCCGCCTCGATCGCCGCCAGATCCATCGCGTCGAGTTCGGCCAATGACGGCATGCCGGAGAGGTCGGACGGCACTTCTACCGGGCCGTCGGGGCCGATACTCGATTTCTCGAGGTCGGGGCCATCGCGGTCCGGGTCCATCGGCTGCTTGTCTGGGTCCTGCGTCACACCGTCGATTGTTCCACTAGTCCACCTGCGCCCTGACCAGAGTGCGCACCTTCCGTCTTTCCACCAGGTTGCCGTCCGACACCGTTCCCGACAACGATGGTCGGATGAACACACGTGTCGAGGTCACCAGCGTCGAAGAACTGCGCGCCCTGGTCGGCGAACCAATCGATCGCGTCGCGAAGAAGGTGCGCCCCGAACTCCTGCCGGTGCATCTCGAGTGGCTGGCGCGGTCGCCCTTCGCTTTCGTCGCCACCACCGACGCCGACGGTCGCGTGGATGTCTCGCCGAAAGGCGATCCCCCCGGCTTTGTGCACGTCATCGATTCGCGAACGATCGCCATACCCGAGCGGCCGGGAAACCGGCGCGTCGACGGCTACCTGAACGTGCTGTCCAACCCACACGTCGGCACCAACTTCCTGGTGCCCGGCAGGGGTGACACCCTGAGGATCAACGGGACCGCGACTGTTCTGAGGGACGCGGACTACTTCGACGCACTGGCGATCCGCGGGCGACGGCCCATCCTCGCCCTCGAGGTCGCCGTCGAGGAGGTGTTCTTCCATTGCGCCAAAGCATTCATGCGCGCCGACCTCTGGCGTCCGGAAACGTGGAAACCAGACGTGTTGCCCAGCCCCGCCGAGATCACGCACGTGTTGAACAAGGGGTCGAATCTCGAAGAGCTGCAGAAGTATTACGGCGAGAGCTACGGGAAGAAGCTGTACTGATCCAGCGCCTCACGAGCTGATCTTCAACATCCGGCCCACCGTCGCCTGCCACATCGACCCGTCGGCACCGATGGTCCCGGTCAATTGCAAGGGTTCGTCGACGGGGGCTACTCCGACCTCCGTGAGGGCTCGCCGCGTGCCCGTCGCGAAATCGACGGCCGCGAAGTAGACCGATCCGATCTGCTGAATCCCGTTGCCCGCCAACGCTTCAGCCGAGGGCGCATAGGCCAGCGCATAGATGAGGCCGTCGGATCGCGACAATTTCGGCAGAGTAGCCATGCGATCGTGGGTTTCCCATACGCGATGGCATCCGGTGTCGGTGACGTCGATGCGGGTCATCCCTCCGGCGAACGTCGCGGCCGCCGGGTCACTGGGCCCGGATGTTGCGAACGGCGGATAGCCGAACCCGTACGTGCTGGGGATGACCAGCGAATTGCCCCACGCCATCGGCGAATTCTCGGTGCCTTGCCCGGAGGTGCCGAAGGCGGGCGTTGCGCACACCACCGACCCGTTGTCGCTGCGGTAGACGATCAGATTGGGCCGCTCGGCGTCGTCGACGATTGCCACGAACTCGTCGTCCACCCCGAAATATGTTGGTGTGGTGCCGGATCCAGGAGCCAGCTGCCCGGGCTTTCGGACACTCCCCGCGGTGTAGGTCTGCCGCCAGACGGTGGTGGGCGTGCCGGTGTCGTCGGCGTGCATCTCGTAGAGGGCACGATCGGTGAGCACGGAAGCACGCTCCCGCCGAACACTCAAACCGTTCGTGAGCCTCTCGCCCGGTGGCAGGTGCATCGAAGCGCTATGGCCGTCAGCGGATATCGTGCCCACCACTCCACCGGTGGTCGCGAACCAGATGCGCTGTTGATAGTCGGGTGCCAATCCGGTGATGGCATCTCCGGCGGGAATGTGAGCGCTCACATCGATTCGCTCGGCGACGTACAGGTTCCATTGCCCGGCAGCGGTTTTGCGATGGGCGACCTTGAGCACCGAGCCGGATCCGTCAGCCATCACCACGCGGTCGCGGCTGTCGAGATATCCGTAGACGCCGCCCAGGAGACCTCCCTTGGTGAGCTGGATGGACGCGATCGGCTGGGCGGTGACCGGATCGAAGAGTTGCACGGTGGGCACCGCGACGCCGGGCGGGTCGACACCCACGTATCCGGTGCACAACGCCACGGGCATGCCATCGCTACCAATGAAGGTCGCCGCACATGCTCCACCGGGCAACGACGAGGCCACCACACGACCGGCCACTCCGGGCCCGGGATGCGGCGTGGTGTCTGTCGACGCCAAGTCCCCATGGATCAACGACGTCCCCGGCGGCCCGACATCGGGGATGCCCGGTGTCGCCTGGGCAGGCCCGGCGTTCAGTGCTATGACCAGCGTCGTGAGCAGAACTGCCACGCAGGCTTTTCGCGCCATCATTCGACCATCGAACCACGGCACCCCGGCCACATCCTCCGACTCCAGCCAGAAACTCCGGCTGCAACCGGAGGAAGTGCTCGAAACCGGAGGAACTACCGACTAGACCAGCAGTTCGGCGATCTGAATCGTGTTGAGGGCAGCACCCTTACGGAGGTTGTCGCCGGAGACGAACAGCGCCAGGCCGCGTCCCTCGGGTGCGCCCGGATCCTGACGGATACGGCCGACCAACGAGTTGTCCTTGCCTGCAGCAGCCAGCGGGGTGGGCACATCGGTCAACGTGACGCCGGCGGCGTCAGCCAAGATCTTGGTGGCCTCTTCGACCGACAACGGATTCGCGAACTCGGCGTTGATCGACAACGAGTGCCCGGTGAACACGGGAACCCGCACACACGTACCGCTCACCAGCAGATCGGGGAGGCCGAGGATCTTGCGGGACTCGTTGCGCAGCTTCTGGTCTTCGTCGGTTTCGCCCGAACCGTCGTCGACGAGCGAACCGGCCAGCGGGAGCACGTTGAAGGCAATGGGCGCAACGTATTTGACAGGATCAGGCAGCGACACCGCCGATCCGTCATGCACCAGCTTCTCGGCATCATCGATGCCCGCCCGCAACTGGGTGGCGAGCTCTTCGACGCCGGCGAGACCACTACCGGAGACCGCCTGGTACGACGAGATGATCAGACGCTGCAGGCCAGCCGCGTCATGCAACGGCTTGAGCACCGGCATCGCGGCCATCGTGGTGCAGTTTGGATTGGCGATGATGCCCTTGGTCAGGTTCTTCGCCTGCTCACCGTTGACCTCTGAGACAACCAGCGGCACATCGGGATCCTTGCGCCAGGCCGACGAGTTGTCGATCACGGTGACACCGGCGGCGGCGAAACGCGGCGCCTGCTCACGAGACATGGTCGCACCGGCGGAGAACAGCGCGATGTCGAGGCCGGTGGGATCTGCGGTCGATGCATCCTCGATCTCGATCTCGCCACCACGCCACGGCAGCTTCTTGCCCGCCGATCGTGACGACGCGAAGAAGCGGATCTCGTCGGCCGGGAAATTGCGCTCTTCCAACAGCTTTCGCATGACGGCGCCGACCTGGCCGGTCGCGCCGACAACTCCTACCCGTACACCCATTGCTATCGCCCCGTTCCGGCGTAGACGGTGGCCTCTTCCTCGCCACCGAGATCAAACGCGTCATGCAGCACGCGCACAGCCTTGTCCAGCTCGGTGTCGCGGCACAGCACCGAGATCCGGATCTCCGACGTGGAGATCAGCTCGATGTTGACACCCGCCTCCGAGAGTGCCTCACAGAATGTGGCCGTCACGCCGGGATGCGACTTCATGCCCGCACCGACCAGCGACACCTTGCCGATGTGATCGTCGTAAAGGATCGAGCTGAACCCGATTTCTTCCTTCAGCGTCGACAACTTCTCCACGGCGATCGGACCGAGTTCCTTGGGACACGTGAAGGTGATGTCGGTCTTGCCCGTCTCGACCTTCGAGACGTTCTGCAGCACCATGTCGATGTTGATCTCGGCATCGGCAACAGCACGGAAGACCTTGGCGGCGTAGCCCGGCTTGTCGTCCAGGCCGACAACCGTCACCTTGGCTTCGCTGCGGTCGTGGGCAACGCCGGTGAGGATGGCTTCTTCCACGGGAATGTCCTCCATCGATCCGGACACCATGGTGCCGGGTTTGGTTGAGTACGACGAGCGCACGTGAACGGGAACGTTGTAACGGCGGGCATATTCCACGCAGCGCAGCATCAGCACCTTCGCGCCACATGCGGCCATCTCCAGCATCTCTTCGAACGAGACCGTCGCCAAGTGGCGGGCGTTCGGGACGATGCGGGGATCAGCGGTGTAGATGCCGTCGACGTCGGTGTAGATCTCGCAGACATCGGCGTTGAGGGCCGCGGCAAGTGCCACGGCGGTGGTGTCGGACCCACCACGACCCAGCGTGGTGACGTCCTTGGTGTCCTGCGAGACACCCTGGAAGCCCGCGACGAGAACGATCTTGCCCTCATCGAGCGCCGACCGGACGCGACCGGGCGTGACGTCGATGATCTTGGCCTTGCCATGGCTGCTGGTGGTGATCACACCCGCCTGCGAACCGGTGAACGACTGGGCTTCCGCGCCGAGGGAGCTGATGGCCATCGCGACCAGCGCGTTCGAGATGCGCTCACCCGAGGTGAGCAGCATGTCCATCTCGCGGGGCGGCGGCGCCGGGCAGACCTGCTCGGCGAGGTCGAGCAGCTCGTCGGTGGTGTCGCCCATCGCCGACACCACCACCACCACGTCGTTGCCCGCCTTACGGGTCGCGACGATGCGCTCGGCCACTCTGCGGATCCGTTCGGCGTCGCCAACCGAGGAGCCGCCGTACTTCTGCACGACCAGAGCCACCGAGTTTCCCTTCTCTAGCTGCTGCGAACCTTCAAAATCAGTGAGCGGGCAACAGTGCAAGACTGCCTCCCGCCTCGTGCAAGGATAGCCACCCGCAACTCCCCCACGTGCAAGCGTGTCGCTGCGCCGTCGAGCCGGGAGACCGCCGCCCACCGGGGCTCGGGCGGGCACGCGGCAATTGCTTTAGCGTGCTTCGGAACTGGCGGATCGGCCGTGCAACCGACAGCGACCGCCCCGAGCGAGCGTTCGGCACTAGGATCGCTCAGGTGCTGACCCGAGCAAGATTCGAATCCGTCAGCGACCTCCTGTATCGACGGCGTGACTGGGTCGAGCCGATCGCCGCCTTCCTCCTGATCCGTCTGGTCGGCATGCTCGTGCTGGAGCGGTTCACGCAGCTACGCAGCAGCAGCCTCGGCGCGGCGCTCTCGGCGTGGGACGGCAAATGGATGCTCGCCATCGCCGAGCACGGGTACGGGGGCGTGCCGCTGACCCAGACCGACGCGCAGGGGATGCGTGACTCCGACACGCCATACGCGTTCTTCCCCGGCTATCCGTTGCTCGCCGGGGCGCTGGACAAGGTGCCCGGTTTCAGTCCGCTGGGTGCCGCCCTCACCGTGAACGTGGTGCTCGGGTGCCTGGCCGCGGTGGGTGTCGCCCGGATCGGAACGCTGTGCGCTGCACAGATGCAGAACCGTGAACACAAGTCCCGGCTCGTGCCCGCACGCTTCACCGCTTGGTTTGCCGAGGACATCCACCGGGCCGACGACGGCCAGGTGGTGCGCGTCAAGGCCGATCCGCGTCGGGCTGGGCTGCTGCTCGCCGTTCTGTTCGCCGCAGCGCCGATGGGCATCGTCTTGTCGATGGCCTACACCGAGGCGCTGTTCTGCGCACTTGCGGCGTGGGCGCTGATCGGCGTGCTGGAGCGACGATGGTTGCTGGCCGGGATCTGCACGATGCTGGCCGGACTGAGCCGTCCGACCGCGGTGGTCCTGATCGTTGTCGTGGTGGTGGCTGCGGCGCTGCGATTCCGCGACGGACCTAGGGCGTGGGCGGCCATCGTCCTCAGTCCGCTCGGCTACCTGGGGTATCTGGCGGTGGTCTGGCACAAGACGGGCGAACCGCTCGGCTGGTTCAGAATCCAGACCGAGGGATGGGACACACGGGTCGACTACGGCCGGGCCGCCTACGAGTTCATCAACTACGCGCTAGTGAACTCCGGCGAAATCGCGCCGGTGGCCACGGCCTGGATCATGCTGATCACCATCGCCTTGGCGTTGTTGAGTTTCGCCGAGCGGGTGCCGTGGCCGGTGGCGGTATATGGAGCGCTGGTGGTCGTATCCATCGGCGCCTCGAGCGGTCTGATGATGAGCCGCCCCCGACTGCTGCTCCCGGCGTTCGTCTTGCTGATCCCGATCGCGATCGGCCTGGCCAAACGTCGCGGGTCCACACAGATGCTGGTCTCGCTCGCGATTGTCGCCTTCAGCTCATGGTTCGGCGCACACATGCTAACGGTCTATCCGCACGCCATGTGACCTGCGCGTCAGTGTCCGTCACGCAATCTGGCCGCCCTCGATTCGAAACCGTCGCACAGCGCGGCCACACCCTGGGTGAGTAGATGGCGGGGGTCGGTGAGTTCAGAATGATGCGTGCCGACCAGTGCCGCGAGATGGGGCGGCGGCTCGCTCTCGGGATTGCCTGCCAGAAGATGGGCCAGTCCACTCTGACCTTGGTCTTCATCGGCGGCCCGGTCGAGCAGTAGTCGTTCGGCGACGGTGCTGAGCACCGTGCCGGCGATGAGGTTCCACAGGGTCAGCGCCATCTCGGTGGCGACCGCCGGGCTGACCTCGAGATCGAGGAAGGCGTCCACGAGCCAGTCGAGACAGTTCAGGCTCTGTGGGCCCATGCTGGTGCGCGGGGATGCGAAGGCCAGCAGTACCCAGGGGTGGCGCTGGTACAGGGTCCAGTCGACCTCGGCCGCGATCAACGCCCGCTCACGCCACGTCGCATCGTCGGCGGGCGGGTACGGGAAGCGGATGCCGATCTCATTCGACATCTCGCGCAGCAGCGCGTCCTTGTCGGCGATGTGCCGGTACAGCGACATCGTGCCGACGCCGAGCCGGTCGGCGATCTTTCGCATGGTTAGGGCGCTGAACCCGTCGGCATCCGCGAGTTCGATCGCGGCGTTGACCACCGCGCCGCGGGTCAGTTTGGCGGACTCGGGTGCCGGGTCGAGGCCACCGCTCACCGCACCCTCCTGTGCTGTCATCACATCTCTCCTTCGCCGCGTTCATTGTCCGTGTTCACGGCCGGGACGGTGAACAAAGCCCGAACGATGGAATAAACGCTTTGCGTACAACGTACTCTTATGCGTACGTTGTACTCAGGTTGATCGAGCCGCCACGAGCGGGCGATCGCCGTCCGAACACATGTAGCGCCCTCAACGCGGCCAACGCCGGCGTCCGCTCGTGTGTTCGCAGCGTGATTGGAGCACCCCGTGAGCATCATCGACAAACAGACCGATCCGCGATCCGACGCGAGCACCAGCCGCCCGGACCGCCGGACCTGGCTGGGACTGGCAGTACTGACGCTGCCGGTCTTTCTGGTGTCCATGGACTTCTCCGTGTTGTACCTGGCGATCCCCACCCTGAGCGCCGAACTCGCCCCCTCTGCCACGCAGCAGTTGTGGATCGTCGACATCTACGGCTTCCTCATCGCCGGCCTGTTGATCACGATGGGCAATCTCGGCGACCGGTTCGGTCGACGCAAGCTGCTACTCGTCGGCGCCAGCCTCTTCGGCGTCGCCTCGGCGATCGCAGCATTCGCCCCCGACGCGAGCGCGCTCATCGCCGCCCGCGCCATCATGGGCATCGGTGGCGCAACCCTCCTGCCCTCGAGCCTGTCGCTGATCAGCAACATGTTCCCCGACGCCGTGGCCCGGGCGAAGGCCATCGGCATGTGGACGGCGGCGTTCGCAGGCGGATCGGCCATCGGCCCGGTGATCGGTGGCGCACTCCTCCATCAGTTCTGGTGGGGCTCAGTCTTCTTGATCAACGTGCCCGTACTGCTGATCCTCTTGGTCTTCGGCCCCCGCCTGGTCCCGGAATACCGGTCGCCCAGCTCGGCCCCCTTCGACGTCCTCGGCGTGCTGCTGTCGTTGATCGGCATCCTCCCGCTCGTCTACGCCATCAAGCACGTCGCCGCCGAAGGGTTCGACACCACCACAGCCGTCTTCGCGACCATCGGCATTGTCGGAATGGCGTTGTTCGCCGCCCACGAGCGTCGAACTGAACATCCGTTGATCGACCTCAAGCTCTTCAAGAGCCCCGGTTTCTCCGTTGCGATCGGCAGCGCACTGACGGGCATGATGACCCTTGCCGCGTTGAGCTACCTGAGCGGCATCTACCTGCAGTCGGTCCTCGGACGCGATGTGTTGGAGGCCGCAATTCTCGGTATCCCGATGGCGATCGCCGTGGCGATCTTCTCGATGAGCGCTTCCCGAATCGCTGCGTTCATGTCGGTGCGCTGGGCGTTTGTGTTCTCGCTGCTGGCTGCTGCGGTCGGCAACGCAGGCATGCTCGGACTGGGCGTCGACCAGGGCGTACTGGTCTACCTGATCAGCTCCACGCTGGCCGGTGTCGGCTACGGCGTGATCTTCTCGCTGGTGTCCGATGTCGCCGTGTCGTCGGTGCCTGCTCAGCGCAGTGGGTCGGCGGCCGGTCTCTCCGAGACCAGCTTCGAGTTGGGAACGGCGTTCGGACTGGCCGTTCTCGGTTCGGTGGCCACGATGGTCTTCCGCCGGTCCGGTGAGGGCAGCGGAGTGGAGGACACCCTCTCGCAGACACTCACCCAGGCACAGACCCTGGACACGGGCGCCGGAAGTGCTCTCGCCGACGCCGCACGCAGCGCATTCGTCGACGGCTTGCACATCACGTCACTGGTGAGCGTGGCACTCTTGGCGGTGGTGGCCGCAGTGGTGGCAATCGTTCTCCGCGAGCGCCGGCCGGTCACCGACTAGTCCCCGCCCGGCCCAAGGAGCTGCCGCCCGTGCACCCGCTACTCGCAGACCGATGGAGTGCACGCGGCTACAACGCCGACGCAACCATGTCCGACGAGCATCTGCAGTCGATCCTCCAGGCGGGCCGGTGGGCGCCCACGGGTGGCGGTCGCCAGCCGGTCCGCTTTGTCGTCGGCCGCCGCGGTGACCCGACATTCGCCGGGATCACCGAGGCCCTCAAACGCGGGAATCAATCGTGGGCACCGGCGGCCGCAGCACTGATCGTCCTGTGTACCGACGACCTCCCCGACGAACCGAAAATGCACGACTACGCCACGCTCGACGTGGGGCTCGCCGCCGGTCAGATGATCGTCCAAGCCCAGGCCGACGGATGGAACGCCCATCCCATGGGTGGGTTTCGCGCGCCAGACCTGGTGCAGCAGTTCGACATTCCGCCCTTGATTCGACCACTACTGGTCCTGGCCATCGGCCGACTCGCTGACGCCGCTGCTCTGCCCGCCGACATTCGAGAGCGTGATGGCCGCGAACGCACCCGCCTGCCGTTGGCGGAGATCGCCTTCGCCGAGACCTGGGGACGACCATTCGTTCCGGAGAACCGGTGAACCACCTTTGGACTTCCGCGCCTTCGGGAGTACAGTCACAAAAATGCAGCGCGTGCTCCTTCTCGGTTGCCGCGGCGGGGTCTGATCCAGACCGGCTTCCCGTCGCGGGATCTTTGACGCGCCGGTCTCATTCCCCCAACCCCGGAGATTGACCCTCATGCCTGCCGCCGATGCATTCACTTCCAGTTCCAGCCGGATCAGCGAACCCGCCGGACCCATTCCTTCCGGGCAACCGTCGTGGAACCCACAGCGCAATTCCGCGATGCCCGCCCACCGTTATCGCCCGTTTGCCGATGAGGTCGAGAACGTCGCGGTCCCCGACCGCACCTGGCCCGACAAGGTGATCGACCGCGCCCCCATGTGGTGCGCCGTGGACCTTCGTGACGGGAATCAGGCTCTGATCGACCCGATGAGCCCGGCACGTAAGCGCCGCATGTTCGACCTGCTGGTACGGATGGGTTACAAGGAGATCGAGGTGGGGTTCCCCTCGGCCAGCCAGACCGACTACGACTTCGTCCGCGAGATCATCGAAGACGATGCGATCCCGTCGGACGTCACCATCCAGGTCCTGACGCAATGCCGGAACGAGCTGATCGAACGCACCTTCGACGCATGTCGCGGCGCCGCGAATGTCATTGTGCACTTCTACAATTCGACATCAGTACTCCAACGCCGAGTGGTCTTCCGCGCTGACAAGGAGGCCATCAAGAAGATCGCCACCGACGCCGCGCACAAGGTTCGCGCCGAAGAGGTCAAGTACCCCGACACCAATTGGCGTTACGAATACTCCCCGGAGTCGTACACGGGCACCGAGCTCTCCTACGCCAAAGAGGTGTGTGACGCGGTCACCGAGATCATCGACCCCACACCGGAAAAGCCGATCATCCTGAACCTCCCGGCAACCGTGGAGATGGCCACCCCCAACGTGTACGCCGACTCGATCGAGTGGATGCACCGTAACCTCGCCCGCCGCGACTCGGTGATCCTGAGCCTGCATCCGCACAACGATCGCGGAACTGCTGTAGCCGCTGCCGAACTCGGCTACCAGGCCGGCGCCGACCGCATCGAGGGTTGCCTGTTCGGCAACGGCGAGCGGACCGGCAACGTCTGCCTGGTGACGCTCGGCATGAACCTGTTCAGTCGCGGGGTCGATCCGCAGATCAACTTCTCCGACATCGACGAGATCCGCCGCACGGTCGAGTACTGCAACCAACTCGGTGTGCACGAGCGACATCCGTACGGCGGCGATCTGGTGTACACCGCGTTCTCCGGTAGCCATCAGGACGCCATCAACAAGGGTCTCGACCAGATGAAGATCTCCGCGGACGAGGCCGACTCGGACATCGACGACATCCTGTGGCAGGTTCCGTACCTGCCGATCGACCCCAAGGACGTCGGCCGCAACTACGAGGCCGTGATCCGGGTCAACAGCCAGTCGGGCAAGGGCGGCGTCGCCTACATCATGAAGGCCGACCACGGACTGTCGCTGCCGCGCCGTCTGCAGATCGAGTTCAGTCGCGAGATCCAGAAGATCACCGACGGTGAAGGCGGCGAGGTCTCTCCCAAGGAGATGTGGGACGTCTTCGCTCAGGAGTACCTGCAGCCGCTCAAGCCGCTCGAACGGATCCGCCAGCGCGTTGACGCCGCGGAGGAAGACGGCGGCGAAGACCGCATCACGGCGACCGTGAAGGTCGACGGTAAAGAGAAAGAAATCACCGGCTCCGGCAACGGACCGCTGGCCGCCTTTGTCGACGCGCTGTCGACCGTCGGGTACGACGTGCAGGTGCTCGACTACGCCGAGCACGCGCTGACCGCAGGCGACGACGCGAATGCCGCTGCCTACGTTGAGGTTCAGGTTCGGGGCGAAACCGTGTGGGGCTGCGGAATAGCACCGTCGATCACCACGGCATCGCTGCGCGCAGTCGTCTCGGCAGTGAACCGGGCAGTGCGTGTGGCCGACGGCAGCGGGGACGCCGATTCCGGCGAGCAGGCCCCACGCACGTGGGCCCCGTAGTCGGTTCCGAGGGAACTCTGCCCACCTGGTCGGCCCCGGTGCGTTACGCCGAGGCCGACCAGCAGGGCGTGGTCTTCAACGCGCACTACCTGCTGTACTGCGACGAGGCCAGCGCGGAGTTCTGCCGGCAACGGGGAATCCTCGATTTCGGCGAGATGCTGCGCGTCAAGAAGTCGACGCTCACCTGGACCGCGCCGGCGGTCTGGGGTGAGGTGGTCGACGTCTATGTGACCTGCCCACGCGTCGGACGCACCAGTTTCACGATGTGCTTCGACGTGAAGGTCGAAGATCGGGAGTGCTGCACCGTCGAGACCGTGTATGTCCACGCCGACGAATCCGGTGCGCCACAAGCCATTCCAAATGACGTCGCGCAGATCCTGACCTCCGGCGCACCAATAGCGTAGTCCGCCGCCGGTTCTGCCGGATGGTCATGCTCCGGCCGAATCACCCTCGGCGACAAGTGCTGCAAGAAGTTGCCTCACCGCACCTCGCTGATCACCCATCGGGCGGCTCAACGCCTCGTATACCCGCGCGGCGCGCACCCCGGTGAGAACAAGGCGGCTGCAGTCCGGATCCCGGATGGAGAACCGGGGCATGAGCGCGACTCCGTGATCACGTGCCACCATCGACTCGATGACGCGGAAGTCGTTGATGCGGTGGGTTACTCGCGGCGCCACCCCGGTCGCGGCCGCAAGGGAGAGCAGCACGTCGTCAACCGGGAACCCGCCGCGGACGCTGATCCAGTCCTCGTCCTCGAGTTCGGCCAGTGTCACCTCGCTGCGGCCGGCCAGACGATGACCACCCCCGACCACCAGGTCGATGGGCTCACGCATCACGGTGGTCACCGACACCCTCGCCTCGACAACCTGCGGCGCTCGCTCATCCCGATGGGTCAGGACAACGTCGAAGTCGGCCAGCAAGGCAGGCGCATCAACATATTTCACGTCTTCGTCGCCGGCGATCACCCGGATCCGGCGATCGCTCATCCGGTTGAGGACACCCGGTAGCAGAAGTGCCGCTCCCGAAGGGAACATCGCCAAGCGCACTTCGCCGACTGCGTCATCGCGGTACGACGCCATCTCCGCCTCGGCCCGCTGCACAGCGGCGATGACCTCGTCGGCACGTAGTACCAACGCGCGACCGGCGTCCGTGAGACGAACCCGCCGGCCATCTTGTTCGAGCAAGGCGATCCCGGCTTCGCGGCCCAGTACCTTCAACTGCTGCGACACCGCTGACGGTGTCATGTTCATCGCCTGAGCCACGGCTCCCACGGTGCCGCGGTCTGCGAGCTGCCTCAGGATTCGTAGTCGCTGCAGATCCATGTGGTCACGCTACACAGTTGGCGGCCCTACCTTCAGGTCTGCCACATCATTCTCAACGGCGGCGACGAACAGCAATCTGCCCTTTGCGGCGGGGAGCATAAGCGACGCCGCGACTGTGCCACCGCTCAGCAGGTTTCGTCGTCGGAAGCAGTTCGAACTTCTCGAGCACGGTCCGCAGGGTGACATCCATTTCCATGTTCGCGAAGGCTGCACCGATGCACCGGCGGGTTCCACCGCCGAACGGGAGCCACGCGGCGGACGGCTTGTGATCCAGGAAGCGGCTGGGATCGAATCGTTCTGGATCCTCGAACTGCTCACTGTCGTCGTGCAGCAGAGAGATGCTGACAAGCACCGTGTGCCCCTGCGGGATGCGCCACTCGCCCAGCTCCAGCACAGGAGCCACCACTGTCCGCCCGGCGAGATCGATCACGGGCCGGCTGCGCTGCACTTCCAGGATCGTCGCCTGCCGGAACGCGGTGTCCCCCTCGTCGACCTCAGTGGTCAAGCGGGCCAACACATCCGGGTTGCGGCGCAATCGCTCGAACGCCCACGCCAGCGTGGTGGCGGTGGTCTCGTGGCCCGCGGCGAGCAGCGTCGCCAGTTCGTCGGCGATCTCCGTGGTCGACATCGGCGACCCGTCGTCGTAGGTACTTCGCAGCATCAGCGAGACGATGTCGGTGCGTTCGGCGAAGTCAGGGTCGCTGCGCACCGTGGAGATCAGGTCTTCGATGATCGAGTCGTATTCACGACGGCGAGCCATGAATCGTTCCCAGGGGTCGAACCGGCCGAGGTTGATCGCCGTGTTCGGCAATGTCGCGAGGCGCGAGCCCAATTCGACCATCGGCGGAATGATGCGCCGTAGTGAGTCGAGCTGCTCCCCATCGGCGCCGAACACCGCACGAAGAATCGCATTGAGCGTTATCCGCATCATCGGAGCCAGACTCTCGAACTCGCGATCTTCCGGCCAGGTCGCGGTCTCGCGCAGGACCTCTTCCTCGATTATCTGCTCGTAGCCCTTCACGCTCTTGCCGTGCAGCGGAGGAGTGAGCAGCTTTCGTCTGCGGCGATGGTCGTCACCTTCGAGCGAGAACATCGAGTGGTCGCCGAGGATCCGGCCGAGGTTGGGTTGCACGTTGCTCAGCACTCCGGCCGGTGTGGTGAACAGCTGCTTGGCCAAGTGCGGGTCCGATACCACCACCGTGTTCCCGAAGACCGGGATGCTCAGTGTGAACGCCGGCCCGTAGCGCCTGGCGAGCACCTGCATCGTCTGCCGACGTGCGGCGACAAACGCGAGTCCTTGCACGTGCCGGTGCAGTCCTGGACCAGGCGGCAGGTGTACCGACTCCTCTGCCTGACGACCGTCTTTCGTTTCTGTATGAGCTGGCCCCATGTTCGAACGCTCCCGTCTCGGCGCCGCCCGGTACTACGCCGTACCACTGCGACGGTACGCTCCCGTACCAGGCGACAACAAGGAGTCGTATCGTTGAATCGATGGCAACCAACTCGCAGTCAGTCGACCAACTGCAGCCCGCAGACGCCGGCGGGTCAGCATTCCGGGTTCGGCTGCTCGACGCGCTGGCCACTTCGATCGAGGTCCGTGGGTACCGGGCGAGCACCATCGCCGACATCGTCGGCATCGCCCGGACGTCGCGACGAACCTTCTACCAGGAGTTCTCTGGCAAAGAAGATTGCTTCATCGAATTGCTACGGCGTGCGAACACCTCCATGATCGATGAGATCGTGGCAGCTGTGGATCCGAACGCCGGGTGGATCACTCAGATCAGGCAGGCCATCGGCGCATACGTGAAGTCGATCGAGATGGATCCGGCAATCACGTTGAGCTGGATTCGCGAGCTCCCCGCCCTGGGAACCAGTGCCCGACCGGTTCAGCGGCACGCAATGGAAGAATTGATCGGCACCCTCGTCATGTTGACGAGCACACCTCAGATGCGGGCTGTAGGCGTGGAGTCGGTGTCGCGGTCGATGGCCACCTTGCTGCTGGGAGGTCTACGCGAACTGACGGCGGTCGCCGTCGAGGACGGCAGGCCGATCAACTCGATGACCGAGACCATGGTCGAGGCCTGCATTGCGGTTCTGGGCCCCCGACCGGACGTTCCTCGGACGTAGTTGCCGAAACAGCAAGAATAGTTGTCGAAAACAGCGGTTCGCGGCCATTGTGGAGACATGAGCCAAGAATTCTGGGACGAGCACTACAGCAGCGCCGAACAACTCTTCAGCAACAACCCCAATCCAGTCCTCGTCGACGAGGTGGCGGACCTGCCACCCGGACGGGCGCTCGACCTCGGATGCGGTGAGGGCGCCGATGCCCGCTGGCTCGCCGAGCGCGGATGGCAGGTGACCGCCGTCGACATCTCGCAGGTCGCCATCGACCGCGCCATGAAATTGGGCGACTCGGACGCCATCACCTGGGTACGTGGTGATCCGCTCGCCGACCCGCCGACGCCGACCTCATACGATCTCGTGTCGATGCAATACCTCCACAGCGTTCCCCGGTCCGACGGCGGCCGGACCGCCCGCGCGCTCGCGAACGCCGTCGCGCCAGGCGGAACGCTGCTCATCGTGGGCCACGAGATCCGAGAAGGCCACAACTGGAAGGGAATCGACCCGCGGGACTTCTACGACCCACACGACTTCGCCGAGCTCCTCGGCGACGAGTGGACGGTGCTGATCGACCGCACCCAGCCCCGGACGACCGCCCCTCCCGGAAACTCACACCACACACACGACACGGTCCTAAAAGCTGTTCGCTCACAGTAGGACTACGACATCAGGTTTGCCGCCTCCCGGTCAGCCCAATCCATCCGTGCGCACGGGGTAGGCCTCCAGCATCATGCCGGCGACTGCTCCGAGTGCCTCGGACCACGCATCCGTCATGGCACCCGTCCACTCGGCACCTCCGCGGTCAGCCATGGTGGCGATCATCGTGGACGCGACCCAGTTGTACATCTCAGGCGTGACGCCCCACGATGCGTGCCTCTGGCCCAGCGCCCCCAGCGAGGCACGGAGCCACGTCGGATCCTCGAGGTGGTCGAGCACGGCGACGATGGCATCCTGGAGCATTCGCGCTTGCGGGCGGATGTCGCTGCTAAAAAGCGCTCGTGCCGAGGGGTATTCGGCGAACAATCGATCATAGAAGTCGGTTGTGAGCCCAACGTCGTCGTCGGCGACCAGCATGAGGCTCCGCTCGAGCAACACCTTGTCCACGTTCACCCTCTCCAAGACTCCGGCGGATTATGCGCGCCGTGGCATCACTTGTAGTTCGGGTTGTTGATCACCGGTATCTCGATGTTGATCGGCATCCGGAGTTCTGAGGTGTAGAACAAGACGAACTGGCGCAAGAACTCGTCGAACAACCAGTAGGCCTCTTCCGGGACACCCACGTCGAGAAGCCCTTCACGCACAGCCACAAACGGACCCCAGGCGGTTTCGAGCAACGGCGTCCAGACGGGCTCCCGCGGAATCCGCAGCCACTCGGCCACCTGATCGCCGAGCATGAATCGGGTCAACGCACCGAGAATGGGCCGGCTGAGCAACGTCAGGTCCAGATTCATACCCAGACCCAGGAGGATGTCGGCGAGTTTGATGCCCTCGGGTGTGGGCGCGAGGATCGGGTCGAGAACCTGCTTGGCCTGCGAGTCGGCCTGATCCCACGAGGCCGGGATGTACTGGTCTTGCACACCGAGCAGGTGTGCGGCCAGTTGCCAGGAATGCAGGAAGCCCTCCGACTCGGCGGCCGGGATCTGCACGTTCCACTTCTTCAGGTTTCGCATCACGGTGGTCGGCAAGCTGTGCCAGGTGACCATGATGTCGGCCTGGCTGATCGGGATGTCTTCTGGTGCAGAACCCGTCCAGTGCGGCGACTGCGGAAGCAGGTGCCGAACCGCCGCGTGCGCGAGCCGAGTCTTGACGCAGGTGATCACCATTTCACCGTCAGGTTGGTAGGCATTGAGCGAACCGATGTCGTACCCGAGTTTGGCGGTCTTGGTGATGCGGTCCTTCATGTCCGCGCCGCCCTTGGAGTAGTACACCGCCCGCGCCTCTTTGGGGATGACGGTGCTCATCATGCCGCTGGCGAAGCCGTACAGAACACCCAGATAGGTGCCGCGCTTCTGGTTGAACTCGACCGCTGTGGCCAGCTTGCCCTGATCCGCCCACGACGGCATCTGCCGCGCGTACTCGATGAAATCCCGCAGGTCATTCGGCAGGCCGGCGGGCAACGCCTGGCCGTTCTTGGTCCAGTGCTTCAACAACTCGTTCACGCGCGGCACCTCGCCGCGGTCGATCAACGACGCAACCACCGGATCGGCCTCGTTGTCCCACACGCCCCGAGGGTCGGCCCCGCTACCGGTTCCCGGCACCGAACCTGCCGGCGACCATGTCCACGGGGTCGCCGGAACGATGACCGCTGCAGCGCCGGCCACACCCAACACCCCGCCCGCTTTCAACGCGTTGCGCCTACTGAAGTTGTCCACGCTATTCACTCCCCGTCCGACCATGAATTCATTCGCTGATGCAATGAAACAATCAGCGTTTCTTAGTAACATGGTTAGCACAAAAGTGTTGCCGGTCACAAGCGGTGCCGTTTCCTCGTGCGACTCACACCTGTTCGAACGAACTGAGCCCCGGGAACCGGTACCGTCTTCGTCTATGGCGACGTCGAGCACCCGAGCGATGCTCGAACGCGCGTACAAAGACGCGATCAGACGGACCGACGCCGGTGACGACACCACCCGCACCCGGTTGCTCGACGCCGCGTACGAGCAGTTCAGCCGCACCGGTGTCCAGCGCACGTCCATGGAGGACGTCGCAAGGCGCGCCAACATGTCCCGCATCACGGTCTATCGCCGGTTCGCAACCAAGGACGCCCTGATCGAGCAGGTCATCTTTCGAGAGTTCCGGCGGTACTTCGAGCGGTTCCTCACCGACATCCGATCCGCTGAGACCGCGGCCGAGCGTGTTGTTCTC
The DNA here is from genome assembly GCF_054063855.1 of Williamsia sp. R60. NCBI lineage: Bacteria > Bacillati > Actinomycetota > Actinomycetes > Mycobacteriales > Nocardiaceae > Williamsia > Williamsia sp. R60. The sequence continues at coordinate 146,444 of NZ_JBSSGR010000002.1, read as the reverse complement.
GGATTCGTGAGCTCCCTTCGCGCCATCCGCGGCAATCCGATGATCGGCGGGCTGATCGACGCCGAACCCGGCCTGGTCGCCGGATCGATGATCGGCGACGACGGCCGCATGGTCGCGGCGGTCCGCGAATTCGTGGCGGGTCAGCTCCGTCGCGAGCAACAAGCAGGCAACGTCGACAAACAACTGAACATCGACCTCATCGCGGAAATGATGGTGCGCATCTCCGCGTCGTTCCTGACGATCCGCAGCGATGTCGTCGACCTCGATGACGACGAGCAACTCGCCGCGATCGCGTGGCAATTCCTCGTACCCATGCTCGACGTCGGTCGATTGCCGAAATAATCTGTCCGGCAGCTCTTTTGTAGGTCTTGTACTACGTCGCGTCTCGTCGGCGGCGCCTAGTATTGCTGCCCATGGACAAACATGTGGCCGGCAGGCTCGCAGACACCCACTTGGCCGAATGGGGCCGGCGCGTGGACTACACCGAACTCGCATGGGCGGACGACAACGAATCGACGACCAGCCGGGAGGTGGTCGAGGACGGCGTTCACTACACGGTCCAATCGACCGTGTGGCGTGAACAGGGAGCGAACGTCTACACCCTCGGGGTTCGTGTCACCGAGACCGGCCGGCGCTCGCTGTTCGGAAAGGCCGTGTCGCGGTTCGGTCGAAAATATCCCGATGGGAGGTTTGTGGAGGGGGCCTAGCTCTCACGCCGCCCGGCAGGTACCTTCCCTCCATGACTTCCACTAAGGGTGCCCTCACAAAACTCATGGGCGCGCTCGCGATTGCTTCGGTGGCCACTCTCATCGGCTCCGCCACCGCATCGGCCGGATCGACGCCGACTCAGCCTCAACGCATCGTGCTGCTGGTACCCGGCCAACAACCGGCCCCGGGAACCTCCAGCGTGGACCTCTTCCAGGACATGGCGGACGAGTTGGCTGCCGACGGGTACACCGTCGACACGGTCGACGTGAAGGGCCTCGACCTCTACGCGGACTCGCAGGCCATCCAGGAGTCGGTCGAAAGTGCCGCGGCCGGAGTCGACGTGGAGAGCCTGTCGCTGGTGGCGCACAGCTACGGGGGTTTGTCGTCGCGCCATTACGTGAAAGCGCTGGGCGGCTCCGAGCGTATCGACGACTACGTCGCGATCGGCACCCCTCAGTACGGCTCGCCCGGCGGCTGCGTCCAATTGCCCGGATTCGGCTTCGACGGCTGCCCGGTGACCCCGTTCATCGCCGAGCTCAACAACGGCGACGACACACCCGGAGACGTCGAGTACTACTCGATCAGAAGCAACGAAGAACTGGCCGACGGGCGGCTCGATGGCGGCCACTGCAGGCTGGCCCCGATTCCGAACCTCGAGCATGCGGTCGAGCCCGCAGACGACCGCGTGATCGCTGCCGTCTCGAGCGCGTTGAGCGGCGGGTGTCCAGGGGAGTTCGTCAACGAACGGGACGGCGAGATCACCTTGGCGTCAACACTTTTCCCCGCGCCACGCTGAGTTCGACAGACCATCCATATCACCGACACCGGACAGACCCAGAGTTCGTCGCTCCGATCGACCTATTGACATTCGATAGATTTGCCGTGATAGTCGATGCATGTTCAACGAACGCTGGGTCGTCACCGCACTGCGAGTCTTCCTCGTATCGCTCTTCGCAATACTGGTCTTGTTCCAAACCATGTCCCTGCCAGGACAATTCGCGCACATGGCCGAGGAGTCACCCGATCAGGCCTACCTGCGTTGGCCGGCGACAGCCGTCACCGTGTTCTGGGTGCTCTGCGCCCAGGTGGTCATCATTTGCACCTGGAAGTTGCTCACCCTGGTGCGCAGCGACCGCATCTTCACCCACGCCTCACTCGTCTGGGTCACGGCAATCGTCTGGGCGATCGGCGCCGGTTGGCTCACACTTCTCGGCGTGTTCCTCTTCGTCGGTTTCAACGCGAACGATCCAGGCTTGCCGCTTCTCCTCTTCCTGATGCTGATGGGCGGGGCCGTCTTGGGCCTGTTGATGGTCGTGATGCGCGCACTGCTGCGCCAGGCCACCACGCTGCGGTCGGACATGGACGCGGTGATTTGATGTCGATCGTCGTGCGTATCGACGTGGAGTTGGCGAAGCGGAAGATGAGTGTCGGGGAGTTCGCCGAGCGTGTGGGGCTCACTCCCGCGAATGTCGCGGTGCTGAAGAACGGCCGTGCCAAGGCGGTTCGATTCAGCACCCTGGAAGCCATGTGCCGGGTACTCGAATGCCAGCCCGGGGATCTACTGGAATGGATCGACGACTGACGGTGTCGCCGCCGGAGGGAGCCAGTCGCGCGAATCCCCGGGAACTCAATCGTTGGTGAACTATGTTCGGTGCTAGCCGATCTCGAGGTCGGCGAGGAGGTTGCCATGCGGGTCTTCGTAACCGGGGGTACAGGCGCCGTAGGCACTCGCGCAGTGCCTGCGCTGGTCGCGGCCGGACACGACGTTACTGCGATGGCGCGCGGCTCGGAGAAGGCCCGGATCCTCGAGCGCCAGGGTGCGCGACCGGTGCTGGTGTCGTTGTTCGACAGGCCAGGACTGACCGTTGCCATCGCCGGGCACGACGCCGTGGTCAATCTCGCCACCGCGTTACCGTCGACGGCCTCCTTCGTCCGACGGTCAGCCTGGCGCGAGTGTGAACGGGTGCGCACGGAGGGATCGGCAACTGTCGTCGAGGCCTGCCTCGACGCCGGTGTGCCGCGGGTCATTCAGGAGTCGGTGGTCATGCTCTATCGCGACGGAGGTGACCGATGGATCGATGAGGACCATCCTGTCGATCATTATCCGATCACCAAGGGGAACCACGCCGCCGAGGCAAACGCCGCCCGATTCGCTGGTGCCGGCGGCCAGGCGATTGTTTTGCGCTTCGGCCTGTTCTACGGCATCGGCGCGGCTCACAGTGAGCAGATCGTGGCCCTCGCCCGCCGCCACATCGGCTTTGTGCCGGGCCCACGGGACAGCTTCATGTCGTCCATACACGTCGCTGATGCCGGCGATGCCGTTGCTGCCGCACTGGCATGTCCGGGCGGCACCTACAACGTTGTCGACGACGAGCCTCTCACCAAGGGCCAACACGCGCAGGCGTGTGCCGACGCAACGGGCGCCGCTGCCTGGATCAAGGGTCCCGGCCGCCTCGCCCTATTCCTGGGGGATCGGCTGACGTCGATGACCCGGTCGCTACGGGCGACCAACGCACGCTTTCGGGATGCGGCGAACTGGCAACCCCGTTACCCGAGCGTTCGCGAGGGATACCAGCAGATGGCGCGCGACCTACTGGCCGATCCCCACTGATCCCCGAGGGTCAGCAGGTCGCGTCATCGAGATCGGAATCCACCGAAACACCATTACCCCCAAGCTTCTTCGCCTGGTACATGGCAATGTCCGCAGACCTCATCAGCGCCCTCAGGGTTGCCGTGCTCGGCTGCCGCTTGTTCGCCCGCAGCTGCTGATGGGTGGCGACCGCAACCCCGACGCTCACCGTGATCGGATGTCGATCGTCCGTGTTGTGCAGCGTCGAACGCACCTGATGCGCCAGTGCGATCGCCTGCTCGGGGGTGCCGACGAGCGTGATCGCGAACTCCTCGCCGCCCACTCGGGCGATCAGCGCGTGAGTACCGGCGACTTCCATCAGCCGGGCTGCGACACGTTCGAGTACCGCGTCTCCACCGCTGTGTCCGTGCTGGTCGTTGATCTTTTTGAAGCCGTCGATGTCGAGCATCAACACCGCCAACCCCACCGGGATCCCGCTGTACTGGAGCTGATGAAACCCCGCTTCGAGTCCACGACGATTGCGTAGCTGGGTCAGGTGGTCCCGGAATGCGTCATTGGCGTCCTCGCGCAGATCCAGCAGGCCCGACTGCATGATGATCGGCGCTGCCAGAAGAACCGGCAGCAACACCATCAACAGTGCCGTGGCGATGCCCTTGTCCGCGTCCGAACCCAACACCACGCACGCGTAGAGAGCCAGCGTCACCGCCGTTGCAAAACTCAGATGCCCGAGCAGCCACCGCGGACTGTGAAAAGCGGTCACATGCGCACCGGTCACCGAGAACAGCGAGCACCCCATCATCGCGATGAACAGGTCCGCGAAGGTGAACAGAACCACCGCGACGCCGACATCGGTGTAGACGACGAACAGCCGGGTCATCCACAGGCGGGGCCAACGCCCGGCGAGCCAGACGACTCCGATGACAGCACAGGCGACCGCGAGCACGCCGACGAGGATGTCGATCGGGGCGCCACCTCGGGGACCGGCAGGCGACGTCAGTGCACAGAAGGCTCCGACGCTGAAACAGCAGCACCACAGCCCGACGGATATGCGATTGACTGCCAGCGTTCCACGCACGCGGTGATAGTTGACCGTCCACTGGTAGTCGAACGGCTGCCGCCACCACGAACGAAGAAACTCCACGGTGATGGACTCCCCCAGGTCACTACTGCATCGACGTTCTGGCCGCCCCCCGACAGCCGTGATGTGTAGCAACCCTCTGCGCCCGCACCACCGAAAAAATCACCTGACTGTATCAACGCGGAACCGTGGAGGCCGGACCTTCCCCGATCGCAGACTCATCGGCACTGATCGGTTGTGTGAGTGATACGGGCCACTCATTCGGGGGCTCTCCACCGCATTCGTGCATAGTTCGCGAGCGACTGGGTAGGCAAAGACCATGTCCCTACAACCGGTAGCAGACTCATATGACGACACCGCGTTCAGCCGTCCGGACGTGCCGGCGACCGCTGCGGGAGCCAGCCACCTGCGTCAGGAGTTCGGACGATGGCTCCACGAGAACTTCGCGATCTCGGACGAGCACCTGTACGCCATCGTCCTGGCGGCATATGAGGCTCTCGCCAATGCGGCCGAACACGCCTACGTCGGTGACCCGCACCCGGGGACCATGTCGATCGAGGCACGCCACTCCCCCTCGAGTGACCGCCTCTCGGTGACCGTGTCCGATCGAGGCCGATGGCGACCGCCCGCGCACAACCGCTTCCGGGGTCGGGGGATTCCACTCATCCGGGCCCTGTGTGACCGGCCCGTGTTCGTCAAGGAAGCGTCTGGCACCACTTTGACTCTGGAGTGGGTCCAAGTGCGGGCATATTCGTTATCGTCAGCAGGGTGACGCTTCATCTCAAAACGTTCGGTCGCCGGCTCGGGTACTTCGTCAGGACGTTCTGGGCGCCGATCGCGGCGGGAGTGGTGGCGTTGGCCATCGGAGTCGGCAACATCTACGTGACCTCCGACTCGGAAGCCGACGACAAGGCAACCGACTGCGCGGCAGCGGTGTCAGAATCCGTGTCACCGTCCACAGGGGTCTGGTACGGCGCCAGTTTCGACTGGGAGAAGACAACGATCGCGGACTACTCGGAAAACCTCGGTAGCCATCCTGCGGTGACGGTGTTCTTCACCGAAATGCCCTACGACGATGCCGCGCGAGCCGACCTGAGACAGACCGTCGACACCGTCCGCGAAGACGGAAAAGTCTTGTTGCTGACAGTGCAGCCGTCGGGTGGTCTGCGCACGGTCACTCCTGAGGTCGCCGAGGCCTTTGCCGCCGATCTCGCAGAGTTCAATGAATCCGGAGTCCCGGTTGTCGTCCGCTTCGCCCATGAGATGAACGGTTCCTGGTATCCGTGGGGTCAGCAACCGGCGCTCTACAAAGAGACGTTCGCTCGCGTCGCTGCGGCCGTGCACGCCGCCGCTCCCGGCTCGGCAATGATGTGGGCTCCCAGTTATGCCGGTGGATATCCCTTCGCTGACGGTGAATACTCGCCGGCGCCCGGCACAGCCGAGTTCACGGACCTGGACAGTGATCGCAACGGACAGCTGACGCGAGAAGACGACCCCTACGCCGCCTTCTACCCCGGCGATGAATCGGTTGATTGGGTCGGGATGTCGCTCTATCACTGGGGCAACCGCTTTCCCTGGAGCGAGAACGAACTCGCCGAACCGAACAAGTTCGCACAGCAACTGACGGGGAGCTATGTCGGGGCGAATGGCGACGACACCGTGTTGCCCGACTTCTACGACGAGTACGGCACCCAGCGGAACAAGCCGGTGGCGATCCCGGAGACCGCAGCTCTGTTCAACCCCGGCGAGCCCGAAGGTCCCGGCGCCCTCGCGATCAAGAAGTCGTGGTGGACCCAGATCTTCGCGCCCACGGTGCCCGACGAGTTCCCCCTGCTGAAGATGGTCAACTGGGTCGAATGGGACAGGTACGAACCCGAGGCGGACACGCAGGTCGACTGGCGGACGATGGCCGATCCGGCCATCCGTGCGGAGTTCACCGCGGCGCTGCCCGATTGGCTGGCATTCGGGCCGAATGAACCGTGTGGGCCGATCGCCACCAAAGGTTAAGTTCAGCTACACAACCGATGCAGTTTAATTCGATTGAACTGAACCTTCGATTGCCCCGAGAATTGTCCCCATGACACTCCGCGATCGCCTGCTGGCACTGACCGTCGTGGTGTTCTGGGGCCTGAACTTCCTCGCGATCCACGCCGGGCTCGAACACTTCCCGCCACTGTTCTTCGCGGCGTTGCGTTTTGCCGTGATGGCCATTCCGGTGATCCTGTTCGTACCGCGGCCCGATGTTCCCCTGCGCTGGTTCCTGCTCTACGGATTCGGTTTCGGCACGCTGCAATTCGCTTTCCTGTTCCTCGCTATGGACCAGGGCATGCCCACCGGGTTGGCATCCCTGGTGCTGCAGTCGTCGGCCCCCTTCACGGTCATCTTGTGTGTCCTCCTGCTCGGCGAGAAGATGTCGCTGCGACAGACGGTCGGGATCACCGTGGCCGTCGGCGGCATGGTGGTGATCGGCGTGGACCGCGCCGCACACGGGGCCTCAGCGGGATTGATCCCGGTCCTGCTCACACTTCTCGCCGGGCTCGGCTGGGCCTTCGGCAACATCGGGTCACGGCTTGCCCACCCCCGCAACGCCCTCTACATGGCGTTGTGGATGTCCGTGATCCCACCGATCCCGCTCTATGCCCTCAGTTTGGCTGTCGAGGGACCGTCCGCCGGGTTCGAGTCGATCGCCACAGTGGGAACGCACACAGGCCTCGTGGCCCTCGGTGGCCTGGCCTACATCGTGGTTCTCGGCACCATCGGTGGCGCAGGGCTCTGGGCATACCTGATGACACGGCATCCGGCATCCAAGGTCGCACCGTTCTCGTTGCTCGTCCCGATAGTCGGCATCAGCGCGGCCTGGGCGATTCTCGGTGAGACACCGACGGTCTGGGAGTTGGTCGGCGGAGCAGTGGTGATCATCGGCTGCTTCGCGGGAGTGACCGGCGCCAAGTCGAAACCCGCCAAAGAGAAGAACGTCGAACCCTCGTCCACGGACGAACCGATGGCGGTCCCCTGACTTGCACATACGGCGGACGCCGGGCGGCATATGACAAACTCGCAGCCATGCGTGACGAGGACCGAAAGAGTTCCACAGGCTTGCCGATGCGGGCACGACTCGCCCTGCGAGCCGCCGCCACGGCGCGATGGGCGTCGCAGAAAACCGGTCGCGGCAAGGGCTCGATGATCGGCGGCCTGGTGGCCCTCAAGATCGACCCCACCCTGATGGCTGCGCTCGCGCGCGGGAAGCGATCGGTGGTCGTCACCGGAACGAACGGAAAATCGACCACCACCCGTATGACCGCGGCAGCGCTGGCCGATCTCGGCGAGGTGGCTTCGCAGGCCGACGGCGCCAACATGGACGCAGGCATCGTCGCCGCCCTGTCGTTGAACCGGCCCGCCGAGTGGGCTGCGTTGGAAGTCGACGAACTGCACGTCCCCCACGTGAGCGACGCCGTGAACCCCGAAGCGCTGATCTTGCTGAACCTCTCACGAGACCAGCTCGATCGGGTCGGCGAGATCAACATGATCGAGCGCCGGCTGCGTGACGGGATCGCACGGCACCCGGAGACCACCGTCATCGCCAATTGCGATGACGTGCTGGTGACCTCCGCCGCCTACGACGCACCGAAGGTGGTGTGGGTCGCTGCCGGCGCAGGATGGGCCGGCGATTCGGTGAGCTGTCCCCGTTCAGGTGAGCCGATTCTGCGTGACGGTTCCCACTGGTATTCCACCGGAACCGATTTCGAGCGGCCGGCCCCCGACTGGTGGTTCGACGACAAGAACCTCTACGGACCAGACGGTTTCGAGCACCCGATGACGCTCGCGGTGCCCGGCAACGCCAACCGCGGCAACGCGGCGCAGGCCGTTGCCGCGGCAGTGGCATTGGGCGCCGACCCCGCAAAAGCCATTGTCGCGGTGGGCACCGTCGGCGAGGTCGCGGGCCGATACTCGGTACAGCAGATCGGCCAACATCGCGTCCGTATGCTCCTGGCGAAAAACCCTGCGGGATGGCAGGAAGCGATGGCGATGATCGACCAGGACGCCGACGGCCTGGTCATCGCCGTCAACGGTCAGGTGCCGGACGGCGAGGACCTCTCGTGGCTGTGGGACGTCCGTTTCGAAGCATTCGAGAACATGCAGGTGGTCGCTTCCGGCGAACGCGCCACCGACCTCGGTGTCCGGTTAATCTATGCGGGCGCCGAGCACACCACCATCGGTGATCCGATGGCCGCCATCGAGTCCTGCCCGCCCGGCCGGGTGGAGGTACTCGCCAACTACACCGCTTTTCGCGACCTCAACAACGCATTGGCGCGCGCGCAGAAGGGAATTCGCTGATGTCCGACTCCACATTGCGCATCGGACTGGTACTCCCCGATGTGATGGGCACCTACGGCGACGGCGGTAACGCCCTGGTGTTGCGCCAGCGCGCACGCATGCGAGGCATCGAGGCGGAGATCATCCAGATCAACCTCACCGATCCCGTGCCCGAATCGCTCGACGTCTATACCCTCGGCGGCGCCGAGGACTACGCACAACGGCTGGCCACGCGACACCTGACCAAATACCCGGGCCTGCAGCGCGCGGCAGAAGCAGGCCGGCCCGTTCTCGCCATCTGTGCCGCCATCCAGGTACTCGGGCACTGGTACGAGACATCGTCCGGTGAGCGCGTCGAGGGGATCTCGATGCTCGACGTGACCACCACACCGCAGGACAAACGCAGCATCGGCGAGCTGATCACCGAACCGTCACCGGCCTCCGGGCTCACCACCCCACTGACGGGATTCGAAAACCACCGCGGTGGAACCACTCTCGGGCCGGATGCCCACGCGCTGGGCAAGGTGAAGCACGGCGTCGGCAACGGCGCGGGCGAGAAGGTGGAAGGTGCGGTGCAGGGTTCGGTGATCGGAACCTACATGCACGGCCCCGCCCTGGCCCGCAATCCCGAGCTGGCCGACATGCTGCTCGCCCGCGCACTGGGCGTCGAACAACTCGATCCGCTGCCGTTGGCAGAGGTCGATCTGCTGCGCCGTGAGCGCCTTGCCGCGGGCCGTCGAGGGTGAACGACTCCAGACCCCGGCACCGATGACATCTCCTCGGTCCACGCCCACATCACCACATCCGGGCGGCCAACGCCGCGCCGCTCCCGCGTTGTTCGCCGTCGCCCTGGTGGTGGTCGCGGTGGTGGTCACCGCAACGTGGATGATCACGTGGTCGGTTGTGGGCGAAGACGATTCGCCCACCAGCGCTCCTACCGCGTCTACCACCGTGTCGAACGAAGACACCATCCTCGACACGGTGCGCGCCACCACGGAATCGATCTACAACTTCACCCCTGACACCATCAGATCGACGATGAAGTCCGCGCAGGCCCTGCTCTGTGGAACGGCCCTTCAGGAGTGGAACGACACCGCCGATTCGCTGCTGCAGACGGTCACCACCACCGGCCGCAGCCTGGTGACCAGCAACGCGCACTACGGCATCGCCCGGCAAGATGCGGAGTCGGTGACCGTGCTCGCGGTCTTCGAGGTGTCCGCGAGTCAGGACAACGCCGAACCGGCCCCCATCGAACCCGCTGCCATCGAGTTCACCGTGAGCCGCTCCGCAATCCCCCTGTGCGTCAACATGATGAAGGTGCTGTGATGACGGACCCACATGTGCGTCCGACCCGTCCGCCCGGGTCACACCGCCGCCTCCGACTGCTACTGGTCCTCGGGGGCGTGCTGATCGTGCTCGTGGCACTCACCGCCGTCGTCGCGACACTCACCGCTCCCGACAACGGTGACGACGAGACACGGTCACCGACGACGCCGGCCGGCCCGACGATCACCGATCAGCAGGCCCGCGACGTCGCGACCGCGGTGACGCGCAGCATGTACGACGTCGGCCCGGCGACCGTGGACGAGCAGGTTGCGGTGTTCAAGGCGAACAGCTGTGGCGAGTTCGCCAAGAAGACGTTGCCTGACCTGATCACGTCCACCGACCAGCTTAAGACGCGTAATTCGTCGAGCACCCTGACCATCGATTCAATGGCGGTGGTGCCGCGCCCTGCGCCCTCTGCCCAAGTCGAGGTGATCGTGGCATTCTCGTGGGAGCAAGGTGACATCTCGGAGAAGACGCGGGCGGTGTATCAGGTGGCCGACGAAGCCGGCCGGCCGTGCATCACCACCGCCCAGTTCTTCTAGCAACGCCGCGCCGGCGGAGATGTCGGCCGAGACCGAGCGTGAACGGGAGCAGGTGGACAGGCAGATGCGACTGCGACACAGCCGTGATGAAGCACGCGAGTTCTTGGATCGCCGTGCGGCCGGCCGCGCTCTCGGCGATCAGCTCAAGTTCGGCGAACTCGAGTTGGCCGACCGCAGCGACGTCCTCGTGCTCGGGCTGGCCCGTGGCGGCGTCCCGGTCGCCTGGGAGATCGCCTATGCGCTCAATGCCCCACTCGATGCGATGGTGGTCCGAAAACTGGGGGTACCCGGACGCGAGGAGCTCGCGATGGGTGCGGTGGCCTCGGGCGGGGAACCGGTGCTCAATCATCGGATGATCCGCGAATTCGGTGTCAGCCGCGACGACGTCCAGCGCGTCCTCGAGGCCGAGACCCGTGAGCTGATGCGTCGCGAAAAGGTCTATCGGGAGGGGCGCCCACCCGCCGAGGTGACCGGCAAGGTTGTCATCCTCGTTGACGACGGACTGGCGACGGGGGCAAGCATGCGTGTGGCGGTTGACGCGGTGCGCAGCCGCCGGCCCGCACAGGTGATCGTCGCCGCCGGCACCGCACCTGAGTCCACCTGCTCGCTGCTCACCGGGGCCGCCGACGAAATCGTCTGCGGCGCACTACCTGACGACTTCACGGCGGTCGGGCGGTCATACCGCGACTTCACTCAGGTGTCCGACGACGAGGTGCAGGAGCTGCTGCGCACCCCGACGACCGAACCAGACTGACGGGTCAGACCGATTCCGGGGCGAACTCGGGTACCACTTCACAGTGCTCGCGGGTGCGGTCGACCGCGAACCAGCCGCGCTCGAAGTTCTGCCAACGGATCAGGTGCCGGCGTTCGTCCTCACCGTCGCGGGCGACCGCTCGTTCCAGACGTTCCGATTCGTCGCCGCCATCGAGCCACAGCGCCCTGGTGAGCTGCCTGCGAACCGGCGCACGCGCACTGGACACACCCTCGATCACCAGCAACGGCTCCCATCTCACCCAGACGCGAGGACCGTGCTCGGGACGGCCGTCCCGCCACACACGCGGGTGGTAGCGGAAGTCGTGTCCACGCCAGTACGACCGGATCACCTCTTCGTCGAGCTCGGGCCACCAACCGACCGGGTCGTCCCATGTCGCGAAGTCGTCGGTACGCACCAGCACAGCCGGGGTACCGACATCGTGGAGCACGGCCATCAATCGGTCCGCGAACGTCGACTTGCCCGCGCCGGACGGGCCGTCGATGGCCACGATGCCCGACTTGAGTTGCCGGGCGAAATGTTCGATCCACGCGTCGTCGACCATGAGAGCTACGTCAGGATCCGGCGACCGGACAGTGCCCGGCCGAGCGTCAATTCATCGGCGAACTCGAGGTCGCCGCCCATCGGCAGACCCGACGCCAGCCGGGTCACCGACAGACCGGGGAAGTCCCGCAGCATCCGTTGCAGGTAGGTCGCCGTCGCCTCGCCCTCCGTGTTGGGGTCGGTGGCGACGATCACCTCACTGACGTCCACACCGTCTTCTTGGTTGCCCAAGCGACGCAACAACTCTCGGATCCGCAGTTGGTCCGGGCCGACCCCGCCGAGCGGGTCCAGGGCCCCACCGAGAACGTGGTAGCGGCCGGTGAACTCCTTGGTTCGCTCGATGGCCTGCACGTCCTTGGGCTCTTCGACCACACATATCTTGCTGGCGTCACGCCGGGCATCACGGCAGATCCGGCAACGCACCTGCGCCGAGACGTTGCCGCAGACCTCGCAGAAGACCACGTCGTCGCGGACGTGCACCAGCGCGGCGGTCAGCCGGTCGATGTCGCCTGCCGGAACGGCCAGCAGATGGAACGCGATCCTCTGGGCACCCTTGGGACCGAGCCCTGGCAGCTTCGCCAGCTCGTCGATCAGATCCTGGATCGGTCCTTCATACACGGGTCAGCTATCCACCCAGACCGGGGAACCCGCCGCCCAGGCCGCCGAGTCCGCCGGCGAGCGGGCCCATCTTCTGCTGGGTGAGCTCGTCGCGTTTGCTGTTCAGATCGGCAAGAGCACCGACGATGAGATCTTGCAGGGTCTCGACGTCGTCGGCGTCCACGACCTTGGGGTCGATGGTCACCGCGGTGACCTCGCCGGTGCCGCTACCGGTGACCGTGACGAGCCCTCCACCGGCGGTTCCGGTGACCTCGGCGGCGGCGATCTGTTCCTGTGCGGCCAGCAACTGCTGCTGCATCTGCTGAGCCTGCTGCAGGAGTCCGGCCATCGGGTTATCTGGTTCCACTGCTGTCCTCTGTCTCATAGGGCTGATCGGGGTCATCGGGCCTGATCGTGCCGTCGGGCGGGTTGTCTTGCGGGCGCATCATGCGTTCGAGATGAGCAGCAATGCTGTCGATGGTATCGCCGCCCGCCGACTCGGCCTCGAACCGCAGTCGCGCGTTGCCACCGAACATCATCGACGCCTTGGGTGTCAGCGCGAACTGGAACTCGTCGCCGACCCGTTGCCACGCGGCGATACCCCCTCGTACCGGCGGCCCGACCCCGGCACTGATCTCGTAGCCGTTGTCGCCGGCGGGGAGGTCGCGCTGGACCTGGAAACAATCCCCACTCTCGTCGTCGAGGAAGAGCACCACCTCGCAACGCAGGTCCGGGTAGCGGTCGTAGGAGACGATGATTGCCACTCGGTTCTCCTCTCAGAGCAGTTCGCGGGTACTGACGAAGCGTCGCAGCTCGCCGCTGAACGGGTCGGTGAACTCGACAGAGTAGGCAAGAAGGCGAAGCGGATCAGAGAAATCACCGTGGTCCGGGGCTGCGGCAACTTCGGGCCGGACCTCCGGGTACAGCGGGTCTCCGTCGATCGGGACACCCAAACCCGCCATGTGCAGTCTGAGCTGATGTGTGCGACCGGTCTGCGGCCTCAGCCGGTAGACCCCCCGATCGTGCGAGGCGCTCAGGAGATCGATGGTCGAGACAGCGTTGACCTCCCCAGGTTCCACCCGAGCTCGCAGGTCGCCGGCGTCTTTGAGGATGCGGTTGCGAACGGTGACCGGCAATTGCAGGCCGGGGTGGATCGGTGCGCGGGCGCGGTATTCCTTGTTCACCGCACGGTCGGCGAAGAGCTGTTGGTAGGGGGCGCGCGCTTGCGGGCGCACGGTGAACATGAGCACTCCGGCCGTGAGCCGGTCCAGCCGGTGCACCGGGCTGATCGATGGGTTGTCGAGTTCTCGGCGCAACCGGACCAGCGCGGTCTGCACGACGTGCGTTCCCCGAGGCATCGTCGCCAGATAGTGCGGTTTGTCCACGACAACCAGATCGTTGTCCTGATGGATGATCGGCAGGTCGAACGGTATCTCCGTCTCCACGGGCAGATCGCGGTAGAAGTAGACCGGCCGTCCGATCTCGGCCGGTGCAGCCAGATCGACGGGTTCACCACCGATGCCGAGCACCTCACCGCGCTCGGCCCGGGTCAGCAGATCGTGGAGCGTCAGGCCCTCACATGCCGGTGCGGCCAGCATCGCCTCGCCGATCGTGCGATCAGCGGAACGCAGAACGACCCGAGTGGGGTCCACACCGTCGCGCAATGGGAGCGGCGCTGGTTTGCGGTGTCGCACTCGGGTCGTCTTCTGGAAGTCGTTCTCGGCGCGATCCGGCTCAGACGCGTTCGACGTGCGACTTGAGGTTGCCGAGCAGTTCGGCCTGGATCTTCGCCAGCCCCTTGGGTGCAAACGTCTTCTCGAAGAATCCGCCGATACCGCCCGCTCCCTGCCACGTGGTGGTGGTGGTGACCTTCGAGCTGGCCCCGGAGGCATCCACCTGATACGTGGTCACCATCGACGAATTGACGTCGGTCTCGGTGACGGTGGAGCCGACCACGCCCACGCGGGCCTGGACGTTGCGCGAGCGCTTCTTTGTTGCCTGGAGGGTCCAGGAGGCGACGGTGCCTGCGCCGACGCCACCCTCGACGACCTTGTAGTCGCGGTACTGGCCGGGGAGGATGCTGGGACGCACCGTCTGGTAATCGGACAGTGCCGCGAGCACCTTCTCCGGCGCGGCATTGATGACTGTTGACTGGGATGCGGTTACCTGTGCCACGAGATATCACCTTTCGGTTGTTGGGAGGTGTCACGTCGAGCCTGCCAGAACGCCACCCGACGGCTTCGCGCGGCGCAGCCGGCCCGTGTCAACCGAACAACGGCAAATCGGTCATGGTGGTGGGTGAGCTGGCAACTACTGGACGAGGGTCCTAGGCTCTTATGCGTGTCGCGGGTAATGGGTTCCGAAACAGGACGAGAGATCTTCGACGACGGCGTCGAGAAGTTGCTGGCCAGCTACCGGGCCATCCCGACCGCTGGCCGTGTCCGGCTGGCCAAGAAGACGTCGAACCTGTTCCGCAAGCGGGCGAAGAATCCTTATCCCGGTTTGGACGTTTCGGGACTGGACCGGGTGATCTCGGTTGACCGGCAGGCCCGTACGGCCGACGTGGCCGGAATGTGTACGTACGAAGAACTTGTGGCGACGACGCTCAAATATGGTCTGGCGCCCAAGGTCGTTCCCCAGCTCAAGACGATCACCCTGGGCGGCGCGGTCACCGGCCTCGGCATCGAGTCGACCTCGTTCCGCAACGGACTCCCCCACGAATCGGTACTCGAGATCGACATCTTGACCGGCGCAGGCGAGATCGTCACCACCTCGGCCACCAGCGAGAACTCAGACCTCTTCTTCGGATTCGCCAATTCCTATGGCACGCTTGGCTATTCGACACGGCTACGCATCGAGCTCGAGGAGGTCGCGCCCTACGTCGAGTTGCGCCACGTACGGTTCACCGACGTCGACACCCTGCAGTCCACGATGAACGACATCGTCGAGCAGGGCACCTACGCCGGCGAACGTGTCGACTATCTCGACGGTGTCGTGTTCTCCGCCACCGAGAGCTACCTCGTTCTTGGTGCGCAGACGAGCGTTCCGGGCCCGGTCAGTGACTACACCGGCGATCAGATCTACTACCGGTCGATCCAGCACAGCGCCGATTCCACTCCCATCCGCGACCGGCTCACCATCGCCGACTACCTGTGGCGCTGGGACACGGACTGGTTCTGGTGCTCGCGGGCATTCGGCGCGCAGAACCCCCGCATCCGCCGCCTGTGGCCAAAGCCACTGCTGCGCAGCAGTTTCTATTGGAAGTTGATCGCGCTCGACCACCGGTTCGACATCGGCGACAAGCTCAATGCCCGCAAAGGTGAACCGCCCGGCGAACGGGTGGTCCAGGACATCGAGGTTCCGATCGAGCGCACCTCCGAGTTCGTCCACTGGTTCTTGGAGAACATCCCGATCGAGCCGATCTGGTTGTGCCCGCTGCGACTTCGCGACCCCTCCCCCGCCGGTGCCGACGTACACCGCCCGTGGCCGCTGTATCCCCTCGAGCCCCACCGCACCTACGTCAACGTGGGGTTCTGGTCTGCGGTGCCCAAACGCGAGGACAAGCCGGAGGGTTACGCCAACCGGCAGATCGAGATCAAGGTCTCCGAACTCGACGGACACAAATCGCTGTACTCCGAGTCGTTCTATGGCGAAGAGGAATTCGATCAGCTCTATGGCGGTGAGCCCTACCGCCTGCTCAAGAAACGTTACGATCCCGGGTCGCGGTTACTCGACCTGTACTCAAAGGCGGTGAAGCGGCAATGACAACTGTGAAGAACAACGAGGTGCCCGGGTCGGTGGTCGGGCCGAAACTCAGCCTGGCCGAGGTGGTGGAGGCCGTCGCGGGTGGCGATCTGCAGATCAGCGTCACCGCCTACGACGGCAGTTCGGCCGGCCCGGCCGATGCCGAGTACGGGCTCGAACTGCTCACCCCGCGGGGTACCCGTTATCTGGCCACCGCACCCAGCGACCTCGGGTTGGCCCGCGCCTACATCGCTGGCGATCTCTCGCTGAAGGGGTGCCACGAGGGCGACCCCTACCCCGCACTGCGAGCGATCTCCGAGGACGTGCAGTTCTCCAGGCCGTCGGCCCGCACGCTGGCTCAGATCACCCGGTCGCTGGGACTCGAGCATTTCAAGCCCATCACACCCCCGCCCCAGGAGCAGCTCCCCCGGTGGCGCCGAATCGCAGAGGGTTTGCGGCACAGCAAGACTCGTGATGCCGAAGCGATCCACTATCACTACGACGTCTCGAACACCTTCTACGAATGGGTGCTCGGGCCGTCGATGACCTACACGTGCGCCTGCTATCCGAGTCATGAGGCGAGCCTGGAAGAGGCGCAGGACAACAAGTATCGCCTCGTGTTCGAGAAGCTGAAGCTCAAGGCAGGCGATCGACTGCTCGACATCGGCTGCGGCTGGGGTTCGATGGTGCGGTACGCGGCACGCCGCGGTGTACACGTCATCGGCGTGACTTTGTCGGCCGAGCAGGCCCAGTGGGCACAGCAGGCGATCATCGACGAGGGTCTGAGCGAGTTCGCCGAAGTGCGGCACAGTGATTACCGCGACGTCACCGAAGACGAGTTCGACGCTGTCTCGTCCATCGGATTGACCGAGCACATCGGTATCCAGAACTACCCGTCGTACTTCAAGTTCATCCGCAGCAAACTGCGTGATGGCGGAATCCTGCTGAACCACTGCATCACCCGGTCGAACAACGTGAGCCGAGGCAAGGCCGGGCCGTTCATCGACCGCTATGTGTTCCCCGACGGGGAGTTGACCGGCTCGGGCACCATCATCTCGGCCATCCAGAACATCGGTGCGATGGAGGTGGTGCACGAGGAGAACCTGCGCGAGCACTACGCGATGACCCTCCGCGACTGGAACAAGAACCTGGTCGACCATTGGGACGAGGCAGTCGAAGAAGTGGGCATCGGCACCGCACGGCTCTGGGGTCTGTACATGGCCGGATGCCGGATCGGATTCGAGCGCAACATCATTCAGCTACATCAGGTTCTCGCGGTGAAATTGGACGACAAGGGCGGCAACGGCGATCTGCCGCTGCGCCCGTGGTGGAACGCCTGACCTGACCTGACCCTCCGGTTCCCCGGCGCCTCCAGAAATTCGCGCCGGCGGCCGACCCACGCGCCAGTTGCACCCGGCGCGTACGCCGGTAAATGGCGCGAATTTTCTGGGACCCGGTCGGTGTCGCGCGTCCGGCGGCAGCGGAGGTCAGGTGATCGGGCGGGCGCCCAGCTCGGTGGCAAGGAGTTCGATTGCCACCTGTTCGGGATCCTGTCGCGGATCCGGCGTGGAATCTCGTGCCGTGGCGATCATCTCGTCGCGTTCGGCATCAGTGAGGTCTTCGTCATCAACGGGCTCGGGTGGTGCTTGTACCGGTTCAGGTTCGGGTTCGGGCTCCGGTTCGGGCGCGTCACCCGAGGCGCTCGCGGCGCCCGCGCCGCGGCTCGGGCGGACATAGGGCGCCTTCGCCTCGGGCTTGCGAGTGCTCCCAGGCGCGGCGGCCTGAGGCTTGGCGGTGTCTGCGGGCAGCGACGCCGCCGCGTGCACCGAGATCTCCCAGCTACCACCGAAGACTTTCGACATCGCTCCGGTGAGCACTTCGACCGCATGCGGAGAGCTGAGCCGCTGCACGAGTGGCGCGGAGTCGTGACTGAGCACAAGCGTGGTGCCGTTGACGCCGCGAACCGTGGCGCCGGACAGCATCACCTCGGTGACCTTGTTGGCGGTACGGACCTCGGTGCGGACTTCCTGCCACTTCGCCTGCACCGCAGCGAGATCCGGACCTCCGGCGGCGGGAGCTGCGGCAGCCTCGGCGGGCGCCGCAGCCGGCTCGACGGCGGGTTCCGGCTCGGGCTCGTAGTCGGGTTCCGGCGGTAGTGGGACGTCCGCATCATCGGGGACGGACACCGCGGTGTCGACGGGTGATTCGGCCACGGGGCCGGCAGACGGCTCGGGCGTGCGGACGACCGGCTCGGGGGTTGCAGCCGGCTCCGGAGCAGGGGCCGACTTCGCGGATGGAGTCGGCTGGAGCGCCGGGGCAGGTTCCGGCGTCGGGGTGGGCTCGGGAGCCGGGGCCGGTTTTGGAGTCGGGGTGGGTTCTGGAGCCGGGGTGGGTTCTGGACTCGGTGCCGGTTCCGGCGTGGGAGTGGGTTCAGGCGCCGGGGCCGGGATCGGCGCGGGCGCGGGAACCGCCGCCGAAGCGGGTGCGGGAGAAGTGGATTCGGCCGGACCCTCGGATTGCTTGCGCTGTGACGCGCGAACAAACTTGCTTGGAGGCGGCTCCGCGGGCGGCGCCCCTCCCGATGACGAGCCGAGGGGTGCAGGCGGAATCGCCGCGCCTCCCGCCAGCTGCGCCTCGATGCGCTCGATACGTTGCAGCACCGCAGACTCGGCGTCGGACGCCGCCGGAAGCAGCATCCGGGCACACATCACCTCGAGCAGGAGCCGCGGCGACGTGGTTCCTCGCATCTCGCCGAGCGCGTCGTGCACGGTCTCGGCGAAACGCGCCAACGTTCCCGGCGCCAGCTTGGCCACCTGCTCGGTCATCCGCTCGACCTGGTCGTCGGGCGCTTCCACGAGTCCGCGCTCGGCGGCGTCGGGTACCGCGTCCATCAGGATCAGGTCGCGGAGACGTTCGAGGAGGTCGACCGCGAATCGGCGCGGGTCGTGGCCGGCATCGACAACCGACTCGATGGTTCCGAACAGCTTCGCCCCGTCGTGGTCTGCGAGGGCGTTGACGGCGTCGTCGATCAACGCGACGTCGGTGACACCGAGGAGGGTCAGTGCGCGTTGGTAGGTGACACCTTCGGCCGACGCCCCGGCCAGCAGCTGATCCAGGACGCTGAGCGAATCACGGGGGGAACCGCCGCCGGCACGGATCACCAGGGGGAACACCGGCGGCTCCACCGTCACTTTCTCGCTGGCACAGATGCGTTCGAGCAAGGTGCGCATCACGGCCGGAGCCAACAGGCGGAACGGGTAGTGATGGGTGCGCGAGCGGATGGTGGGCAGCACCTTCTCCGGCTCGGTGGTGGCGAAGACGAAGATGAGGTGCTCGGGTGGTTCCTCGACGATCTTGAGCAAGGCGTTGAATCCCGCGTTGCTCACCATGTGCGCCTCGTCGATGATGAACACCCGATAGCGCGACTCCGCCGGCGCATAGAAGGCCTGATCGCGGAGTTCGCGGGTGTCTTCGACACCGCCATGGCTGGCGGCGTCGAGTTCGATCACGTCGAGGTTGCCGGGGCCACCCGGGGCCAGGGCCACACATGACGAACACACCCCGCATGGGGTGGACGTCGGCCCCTGTTCACAGTTGAGCGACCGGGCCAAGATGCGCGCCGACGAGGTCTTACCGCAACCACGCGGACCGGAGAACAGATACGCGTGATTGATGCGGCCGGAGTCGAGCGCGCGACCGAGGGGCTCGGTGACATGTTCCTGCCCGACAACCTCGGCGAAGGCCGCGGGTCGATACGTCCGGTAGAGAGCCACGGTGGCAGCCTACCGGCGCGGTCCGACGTTCGGCACCGGCGCCCGAAGACGGTGGTCACCGGACATCAACGGGCAGCGACCCGACCGCGGATCCTGCCCAACGCGAGGAGAGCCACCAGCGTGACGACGAGCAGAACCGTGGTGCAGGCGGCGGCAGAGAACACCTGGCCACGATCGGACAAGCCGAAGATGGTCACCGGAAGTGTTTTCCAGGTGGCCGGATACACCATCACAGTGGCCCCGAGCTCGCCCATCGACAGCGCGATCGCCAGGCCGGCGGCGGCGCCCAGTGCGGGCAACAACAACGGCAGCGTGATCCGGGTGAGCACACGCACCGGCCCGGCCCCGAGCGACTCCGCCGCTTGTTCGTACGCGGGATCGAGTCGCTCCAGCGCCGCCGACACCGCGCTGAAGGCAAAAGCCAGGACGAGCACGGTGTGCGCCACGATCACGATCCATTTGGTGCCGCCCAGTGGGACCGGCCCGGCATTGAACGCGATGAGGGTTCCCAGCCCGACAACCACCGAGGGGATCGCGATCGGCAGGTGGAACACGGCGTCGGTCATCCGGCGCAACCAGGTCGGGGTCCGTCGAGCGGCGATGGCCGCCCACGCCCCGAGCAGCAGCGCGATCGCACCGGAGATCACGGCGGTCTGCAGACTCACCGATGCACTGGCGAGTTCGTCGCCCGACATCGCCTGGTCGAAGTGGGTTGTCCCGAGGTCGCTGGGCAGAGGTCCGGTCCACGACCCTGCCAGCGCGGCGAGCACCACCGTGGCGATCGGTGCCGCGAACACGGTCAGCACCACAATCGCGAACACGGTCCAGACGATGGCCTTGCTACGGCTTGTCCACAACAACATCGGGTTGTCCTTTACGTCCACTCAGCAATCGGGCGAAGATGAGGCGATAGGTCAGGTAGAGCGTCAGCGACAGCACCACCTGAACCGTGCCGATGACGGCGGCGCCCGGCAGATCGAAGGTGACGATTCCCCTCGTGTAGATCAGAACCGGCAGTGTCACAACATCTTTGGCTCCGGTGAACAGCACGATGCCGAACTCGTTGAGCGTCAGCAGTAGTACCAGGCTGCCACCGGCCATCAAGGCGGGCCACGCCTCGGGCATCACGACGGTGCGCAGTACTCGCCATGGCGAGGCGCCGAGACTGGCCGCGACATCGAGCTGTTCACGCGAGACGAGGGCAAAGGCGGCCAGCAGAGGACGGACCACAAACGGTGTGAAGAAGGTGATCTCGGCCGCGATGACCCCCGCGGGTGTGTTGAGGACATTGACCAATGCGGTGTCGCGTCCGGTGATCTCCATGATCAAGGCGTTCAGGGCGCCTGCCGTTCCGTAGAGGAAGGTGAAGGCCAGGGTGATCAAGAAGGACGGTAAGGCGAGCACGGTGTCGATGAGCCTGCCAACGACCCGCGATCCAGGGAACGGCACGAACGCGAGCACCACTGCCACGAAGGTCCCCAGAACCAGGCACCCGGCAGTGGAGCAGATGGCGATCTGGGCCGTCCGCAGCAGAGCGGTGCGGAAGATCTCAGATCCGAGGACTCCGCTCCATGAGCTGCTGCCTGCGCCTTCGGTCGAGCTGAGGAGCACACGGATCAGCGGATAGACCGCGAAGAGGGCAACCACCAGCAAAGGTGTTGCGGTCCAAGCGATGCGTGACCAGTACCCGTCGGCCCGACGGGAAGGCGACGCCGGTGGCGAGGTGCGGTCACGCTCGAGCGTTGCGGTCATCGCGCGGCGTCCGCCGGCACCAGTGTGCCCGCCTGAGCAGGCAGGACCACGCCGACCTCCGCACCGGTGGGGTGCTGGGAATGTCCGGGGACGTCGGCTTCCACCAATACGTCCGGCAGTCCGTTGATCGACAGCGACAGACGCGTGGACGCGCCACGCCACACCTGAGTCGCGACCCTCGCCCGCAACGCGCCGCGCGCCGTGGGTGAACCCACCGTGAGGGTGTGCGGTCGAACGCACAGGTACGCGTCGGAGCCGGGCGGCCACGCAGTCGACGCAGGAGCATGCGCGCTCAGCGTGAGGTCTCCGACGGTGACCAATGCTGCTGAGCCGCTAACTCTTCCGACCTTGCACGGAATGAGGTTTGCCCCACCGAGAAATGCTGCGGTGAACGTCGTCGGCGGGCGGGTCCAGAGGTTCTCCGCCGTGTCGACATCGATCAGTCTGGCATCACGCATCACCACGATCCGGTCCGCCAAGGCCAGCGCCTCGCTCTGGTCGTGGGTCACATACAGCATCGCGGTGTCCGGCAACGCGTCCCTCAACCGCTGCAGTTCGCCGAGCATCGATTGGCGCAGTTGGGCATCGAGAGCCGCGAGCGGCTCGTCCAGCAACAGCACGTCCGGCCGAATGGCCAATGCCCTGGCTATCGCCACCCGCTGCTGTTGACCTCCGGACAGCTCTTTCGGCAGACGGTTGACATACTCGGACATACTCACCATGGCAAGCGCCTCTGCCACACGATCTTTCAGCTCGCCGCCACGAACTCGCCGGGCCCGGAGACCGAATGCGACGTTGTCACCCACCCGCATGTGCGGGAACAGCGCATACGACTGGACGACCACACCGATCCCCCGCCTGGCCGGCGGGAGGTCGGTGACGTCGCGATCGTTCAGCCGCACCCGGCCCGAGGAAGGGCGGACGAACCCGGCCAGCGCCTTGAGCGCGGTCGATTTGCCCGACCCACTCGGTCCCAGCAGAGCCACGGTCTCACCCTTGGCCACCCGGAGGCTGAAGTCGACCAGCGCATCGGTTGCCTTCTTGCCGCGACCGTAGGTGACCGTCACGCGGTCGAAGCTGATGGCCGGAGCCGTCGAGGTCTTCGTGAGCGCACGTGCTGAGAGCGTCCTCGAACCGGCAGCTGCGATGGGGTCGGTCATGATCAGTTACCGGTGGCCTGCTGATAGGCGGCGATATCGGCGTCGAGGTCGGCCAGCACCGCGTTCCAGTCCGGATTCCAGATCTCGACCCCCTCGATCACCTTCGCGGGGGTGAGCCCACCGTCGCCGCCTGCGGGCTGCACGTCGGTTCGTACCGAGACGCCCATCGCCGCCCCGCCCACGTCGTTCTGGACGTCCTGCGAGAGCAGAAACGCGAGCAGTTGCTCTGCTTCGTCGGCGTGTGGCGCTCCCTTGGTGACGCCTGCGACGTAGGGCAGCGACACGGTGGTGCGGGTGCCGTCCCCCGCTGCGGGGAAGAACAATTCGAACTTCGATCCATCGTCACGGATCGACGCCAGGTTCATCTGCACGTCACCGTTGGCCACCAGGAGCTCGCCATTGCTGACCTTGGGCTGGAGTTTCCCTGTGGAACTCGACGGCCCGACGTTGTTTGCCTGCAGCTTCTTCAGATAGTCCAGGGCGCCCTGCTTTCCGAGGAGGTGCTGCAGCAGCAACAGCACAGCCGTGCCGTCACCGGCTTGACCGGGTGTGGAGTACTGGATCTTTCCCTTGAACCGCGGATCGAGGAGATCGTCCCACGTCTGGGGTGGGGGCTCGGCTCCCGGATTGGCGATGAAGGCGAGGTAATTGTTCACCACGGACACGTATTTGTTGGCCGGACCGATACTTTCGGGTGCCACACCGGTGGTGTCCACATCGGTTTCCACCAGCAGCCCGTCGGCGTCGGCCTTCTGGATGAACGGAGGCAAGGTGACGAGCAGGTCGGCCTGCGGGTTGGATTGCTCCTTCTGGACCCTGGAGACCACCTCTCCCGAACCTGCCTCGACGACGTCGACCGCTATGCCGGTGTCGTCGGTGAACTTCTTGAACTCGGACTCGTACCAGGAGGCGAGTCCGTCGGCACTGTAGACGGTGACGGTCTTGCCGTCTGTGCTCGACGAACCGGTCCCACCGCACGCGGCGGTGAGTGAAATCGCAACAGCAGCAGCTGTTATCGCGATGAGTCGGGACGGGTGAGGGTGACGCGGCGTCATGCGCATTGCTCTTCCTTGGGTGTCGTGTGGTCGCGTGAGGGCTGGGGATGATTCGTGAGGTGAAGCGATCGACAAGGCAACCCGGCTCAACCGATCAGGAGGTCGGCGAAGTCGGCAACCGTCGGGACGAGGTGAGTCGGTTCCGCGGCACGCAATTGACCTTCGTCATGTGCCCCCGTGAGCGTCCCTGCCACGACGCGGGCCCCGGCGCGATGCCCGCTCACTATGTCGTTTGCGGTGTCGCCCAACACCGCAACCTGGCGGACATCGTCGATCTCCAAGCGGAGCAGAGCGGTCAAGATGAGGTCGGGGTAGGGACGCCCGCGCCCGGCTTCCGCTGGCGCCAGGGTCAGATCCGCGATCGACTCCCATCCGAGGGCTTTGAGCAACCGTTCTTTGGTGGGCTTGCTGAAGCCGGTGGTGAGCGCGACCTTCACGCCCGCTGCACGCAGGCGTCCGATGGCTGCCGCCGCGCCGTCGATCGGGGCCGCAGCGCCACCGTCGATCAGTGCGTCATACGCCTGTTCGAAGGTCCGATTCGCCTGTTGTGCCAGTTCTTCCGAGTCGACCAGGGCGCGGAAGACGGTGATCTTCGACTGCCCCATGGTGTCGATGACGTATTGACGGGCCGCTTCGTGCTCCGGGCCCGAGTCGGGGATGCCGGCCGCCGAAGCCGCCGCGTCGAAGGCTTTCATCACGAGGCCGTCGTCGGCCACCGTGGTGCCTGCCATGTCGAGTACGGCCAGGCGAATCGAGTTGTCGCTCAATGTTCTACGTCCCTTCAAGAGTCGATGAGGTCGATGGTTTGTTCGCCGATGGCCGGACCCAGGGTCATCCCCCGGCCTCCTGGACCGGTGACCACCCAGATGCCGTCCGCGACCTGGACGCGGTGCACGATCGCCTCCGGGTCAACGCACTGCGAGTACACGCCCGCCCAGCGGCGCACGACCGGCGGTAGCTTGCGTCCGAGAAATCCCTCGACCACATCGCTGAGCAGCCGGTAGGGGTCCTCGGTGACGTCGAACCCGAACGGTTCGGCGTACTCGTGCGTGTCGCCGATGGTCAGGCCTCCGTGCAGTCGCTGAACACACAGCAACTGCATCTTGTGGGTGTCGGCAATCGGATTCTGCGGCTGCGAGTTCCGGAGACGGTCGAGGTTCTCTCCCGCGAATGCCGGGTAGTAGCGGAAGCTGTCCGCATCCGCGATCGCCGTGGTGAGCGTTTCACCCAACGGCGCTGTCTGCATCATCTGCAACCGCACCCGGCGAACCGGCATGTCCCCGGCCAGCTCTCGGGCCAGACCACCATGCGCCGCCCCAGGGCACACGATGATGGCGTCAGCGGCGTGCGTCCGGCCCCTGTCATCCCGGGCACTCACACCAGATCCCGTGCGCTCGACACCACGGATCTCGGAGCCTGCCTCGAACCGATAACGTCCTGACTCCGACAAGTACGCGCGCAGTGCCGGAAGTGCCTGTCGCGACTCGACTGCGGCGTCGCGGGAACAGTACAACCCGGCTATGAAGTCGCCCCGCAACGCCGGGTTCTTCCGCACCACGTCGTTGGGGGTGAGGAGTTCGAAGCCGCGGGCGGTGGCATCTGATCTGCTGACCATCTCCTCGGCCACCGAGAGTTCCGCCCCGGTGCGAACCAGAGTGATCGATCCGATGTCGCGGAACCCGACATCCGTTACCAAGCAACCGATCTCGGCCCAGAGGTCACGAGAACGCTGGGCCATCGACAGTTCGGCCGACGACCGCCCCGACACCCAGACAAGGCCGAAGTTCCGGACCGTGGCGCCTCGCGCCTCCGCTTCGCGCTCCACGTGAAACACTTCATGTCCTCGCCGCAGCGCGGCCCACGCATGGGCGGTGCCCAGGACCCCACCGCCGACAATCATCACTCGCATGACATTCACCCTGCCCGATTGGTCTAGACCAATAAAGGGCCAATGCGCGAACTTCGGGTAAACAATTGGTATAGACCAATTGGGGCTATGCTGGGGGCATGGATTCGATCGGGGAGACCGAGGCCGTATTGCGATCACTGCGGGGCGTGTGGGACGAAGAGGCCGTGGACGAACTCGACCACGCATTGCAGGCGGCCCACCTCGCCACCATCGACAACGCCGATGACGAATTGACCCTGGCCACAGCACTTCACGACGTCGGCCACAGTCCCCTGCTCGGCGCGGCCGCCGCCGAACATCATGACCGGGCAGCAGAACGGTGGCTGACCCCGCGTTTCGGGCCCCGTGTGGGTTGGCTCGCCGGAGCCCACGTCGCCGCCAAGCGCCATCTTGCCGCGACCGCCTCCGGGTATGCGGGAACGTTGTCGGGTACCTCGATCCACTCGCTACGGGCACAGGGCGGTGCGGCAGTCTCCGTCGCGTACCTCGAGGACCCTCGCTGGCCCGATGCGCTTCGGCTGCGCCGGTACGACGACGCCGCGAAAGTGCCCGGCGCACCGATGATGTCGATCGGTGACCTGCTCGACGTCGCCCGCCGCGTCGACAGTCGGTTGTCGTCATGACCGCACAGGAGCGCGTTCCCAAGTACTACCTCGTGCGCACCGAGCTCGAACAGATACTGGCCAAGCTCACCGAAGGTGACACGGTGCCACCCGAGCGCGAACTCGCCGAGCGGTTCGAGGTATCGCGAGAGACCGTCCGCCAGGCTTTGCACGAGCTGTTGGTCGAGGGCCGCATCGAGCGCCGGGGTCGCGGAACCGTGGTGTCCGCTCCCAAACTGGTTCAGCCACTGTCGCTTCGGTCCTACACCGAGGGCGCGCAAAGTCAGGGACGAGTCCCCGCCCGCCTGTTGGTCACCTGGGAGGACGTGCCCGCCGACGCCGAGATGTGCGCCGACCTGGAGGTGCCCGCGGGGTCGAAAGTGATGCATCTGCAGCGCGTGTTGCTCGCAGACGGTGCACGTCTCGGTCTGGAGAGCACGTACCTACCGAAAACCCGGTTCGGTTCTTTCACAGAGACGTTCGACCCCAGCACGTCGCTGTATGCGGCCATCCGCAATGCGGGTGTTGTCTTCGGGAGCGCCCTGGAACGGATCGAGACCGTGCTGCCCTCCCCCCAGGAGGCACGGTTACTCGAAACCACCACGGCCATGCCCATGTTGCTGATGCACCGGCGTTCCCTGGACACCGACGGGCGGCCGATCGAGAGGGTGCGGACCGTGTATCGCGGCGATCGGATGGCGTTCGAGGCAATACTCCGCGAGTGACCCGTTCCGATGTCGGACAGTTAACGACGTGCAACACCCCTGGCCCGCACTTCGCCCGGGCTCCAGACGGCGATGCACAACACCGCGGTCGCGCCGAACACCCACAGGTAGGGCTCGGCGGAGAACCATCGGAGCCAGTCCGGGAACGGCGTCATGAACATGCCGGTGCCGTAGAAGGGCTTGAAGCCCAGGGCGCCTCCAGGGAGGTAGTTGCGCCAGATGAACACGGCGGTGAAGAGAGCGGGCGGAGCGAGGCACAACAATCCGGCGAGTGGTCGTGACCCGGCGCGCCACGCCGCGATGGGCAGATGCACCGCGAACACCAGCAGGGGTACGAACCACACCCAGTGATGGCCCCAGCTGAAAGGTGACACTGCCGCAGTGGTCATCCCGGTCAGGCACAGGGCGAGCAGCTCCTGGCCCGCACGGTGCGCCAGCCAGGCTGCACCGATCCCGAGGACGACCGCGAGTGCAGAACACGCAATCCACAGCACGTTGCTGGGCGTGGTCGTATCGAACACCGTGGCCAGGGCGCCCTTGATCGACTGATTGCTGGGAGCGTCTGTGGGGCCGACGCGGTCGGAGTTCACCACCCGGTCGGTCCAGTAGTTCCACGACTGCCGGGGCGTCGCGAGGAAGCCGATCAGGATCGTGGCGCCGAATGTCGCGACCACCACGACCACCGCGCGCCACCGTCTCGTGACGGCAAGGTAGACGACAAAGAACGCGGGGGTCAGCTTGATGCCCGCCGCGACACCCACACCGATGCCCTTGAGCCGACTGCCATCTGGCCGAAGCAGATCCCATAGGACTATCGCCATCAAGAAGACGTTGATCTGCCCGTACCAGATCGTGGTGCGGACCGGCTCCATCAAGGTGACGGCACAGACCATCGCCGCGGCCACGATGACCAGCGACCAGCTCATCTCGTAGCCCAGACTCCGGAACGAGGCCACGATGACCCAGTACAGGGTGACGAAGATGAGGCCACTCCAGACGTCCACGGCCATCTCGGCGCTCATCCAGCCGAAAGGCTGGAAGACGATGGTCGAAAACGGGGTGTAGGTGTACAGCAGGCCGTTCCGGAGCATCGGCAAGTCGTAGAGCTGCCGGCCGTGCAATAGGTGCTGGGCCCCGGCGCGGTACACGTCGAGGTCGACCTGGTTCTTGAACAACCCGAAGATGGGGGCGTCCAGAGGAATGAACCGGACTTGCACGAGCAGCGCAATGGCCGCGCCCACCACAAACGCGATCAGCAGAAGTGGGTGACTCGGAAACCGCTGCTGTGCGATCGAGTCGTCCGTTGTCTCAGCGCGCGCTTGATCCGCTGTCACCCTTACTCCTCACCCCGTGTCCAGGGATGCTAACCCGCCGCGACCGGCTCCGGAGCGTCGACGCGGCGCCTCACGACGAGACACACGATGGCAGCCACCGCTGTCACCACGAACACCCAGTTGTAAGGGTCATAGGTGAACCAGCGCAGCTCAGGGATGCCGACCTTGTGGTACAGCCCAGTGAAGTAACCGTCCGCCAGGACCCGTTCGATCTGCAGGACCGGATACGAACGGTAGGTGCGCCAGATGAATGTCGTCGCCAGCAATGCGACCACCGCTGTCGCCGCCAGCGCTGTGGCCACCGCACCCCGCGCCTGCAGCGTCAGGTGGATTCCGATCACGAGGACCGGGACGAACCACACCCAGTGGTGTCCCCACGACATCGGCGACACCGCGGTCCCCGTCATACCGACGAGGGTGACGGCGAGCAGCTCATGTCCGGCTCGATGGGCCAGTGAGGCCGCAGTCATCCCGAGCGCGAGCGCTGCAACGGCCAAGGTGATCCACACCAGCGGGTTGGGTGCATCGGTCTGCCACAGGTTCGCCAACGCTCCCCTGATCGATTGATTGCCGACGGTGTTGGGGGCACCGACCCGCTTGGAGTCGATGAACGTCCCGCTCCAGTACTTCCAGGAATCACGGGGCATCACCGCGAACCCGAGCGCGATGGTGCCCACGAACCCCGCACCCGCCAGCCACACCGCGCGCCAGTTGCGGTTGATCAGGAGATAGAACACGAAGATCAGGGGTGTCAGCTTGATCCCAGCAGCGATCCCCACCCCGAGACCGCGGATGCGACTGTGCCTGCCCTGCAGGAGATCCCAGAGGATGAGCAGCATGAGGAACACGTTGATCTGGCCATACCACATGGTGGTGCGGACCGGCTCCATCAGCGCGCTCACCAGGACAAGGGCGCCGGCGAAGATCCGAACCGACCAATTGATCTGGTATCGCAGGCTTTTGAAGCTCAGAGTGATACAGAGATAGAGGGCGACGAAGATGCCGACCATCCAGACGATCCGCGCGAGTTCAAGCGACATCGCCGCGAACGGCATGAACAGGATCACCGATACCGGCGCATAGGTGTAATCCATGACGCCCACGAGTTTGGCCTCGTACAGGCGGTCACCGTCGAGTACCGCTTGGGCGCCTTCTCGATACACCGCCAGGTCGAGTTGGTTACCGAAGACTCCCCAGTACGGGGTGTCGATCGGGACGGCCAGATGTTGCAGATACACCGCGAGCAGGCCGAGCGCGAGGGACACCGCGACAACAACGGCGGGCCTCGGCAACACCGGGCCATTTGTCACTGCTGCGCGCTCCTGCGAACGGACGTGCGGAGCGGACTCGATGCCCAACCGGGATGCGCCTTTCTCGAGCATCGGCCCTTCTCGATCACCGAGCGAGGGTTCCTGCGTGATGTCAGCTGTGGTCTTCGAGCAACTTCTCGGCTGCGGCGAGCAGCACACAGGTGGCCACCCCGTCCATCGCCAACCGCAGCTCTTCCAGTCCCGGAAAGGTCGGGGCGAGACGGATGTTGCGGTCGTCGGGATCGCGCTTGTACGGGAAGGTCGACCCAGCCGCGGTCAGTGAGATGCCGGCCTTCTTGGCCAGGTCGATGACCTTGGTCGCGGTGCCGTCGACAACGTCGAGGCTGATGAAGTAGCCGCCTTCGGGTTCGGTCCACGATGCGACCTTCGCCGCGCCGAGCCGGTCCTCGAGGATCTGCAGCACCAGCGCGAACTTGGGCAGCAGCAGGTCGCGGTGCCTGGCCATCTGTCGGCGCACGCCGTCGGCATCACCGAAGTAGCGCAGGTGCCTGAGCTGGTTGAGCTTGTCGGGGCCGATCGTCTTGATGCTCGCGTGCCGCTGGTACCAGGCCAGGTTGTCGGCCGAACTACCGAAGAAAGCCACGCCCGCACCGGCGAACGTGATCTTGGAGGTCGAGGCGAAGACGTAGGGGCGGTTCGGATTGCCCGCGGCCGCCGCCAGTCCCAGCACGTCCACCGGCTCAGGCGGGGTCTCCTGCAGGGTGTGCACCGCGTACGCGTTGTCCCAGAAGATGCGGAAGTCGGGTGCCGCGGCCGGCATCGACATCAGCGCCTTGCTCACGTCGGCGCTGTAGGTGGCCCCGGTGGGGTTGGAGTACGTCGGTACGCACCACATGCCCTTGATCTGTGGATCTGCTGCCACCAGTTCGGCACACACCGCAACGTCGGGGCCGTCCGGGTTCATCGGCACGGTGATCATCTCGATGCCGTAGGACTGGGTGATCGCGAAGTGCCGGTCGTAGCCCGGGGACGGGCACAAGAACTTGATCGGGCCCTGCCCCCAGGGAGCCGTCGAGTCCGGCGTGCCGTGCAGCAAACCGAAGATGACCAGATCGTGCATGTATTCGAGGCTGGCGTTGCCGCCCGCCAGCAGATTGTCGGTGGGGATCCCCAGCAGTTCACCGAAGATGGCACGAAGCTCGGGCAATCCGGTGAGACCGCCGTAGTTGCGGCAGTCGGTGCCCTTGCCGTCGCGGTAGACATCGGCTCCCGGCAACGACAGCAGATCCGCGGAGAGGTCGAGTTGTTCCGGTGACGGTTTACCGCGGGTGAGGTCGAGGTTCAGGCCCGCTTCGGCGAGGCGCTGATATTGATCGCGCAGGTCGGACCTGGTGGCGGTCAGCTGGTCGGCACTCATCGAGTGGTAGTTCACGTCGGCCTTTCGCCCGGAACCACACCTGCCCCGGAACTGTCATCGCGCGCTTCGCTGGGGAACAAAGTAGGGGACCCCGCGCACCCGAGAGAGCCCGCTGACCCTTGCTGCCTTCCGGCCCTGGGGGAGTTCACAGGATGCACGCCGCGCGGGATCCGGGATCGAGTGTAGCCGCCCGGTGCGCGGTGCCGGAAACTGGTCACCTCACCAGCCCGTTTTTGGCAGGTCACCTCGCGACCGGTAAGCTCCCCCACGGAGGATTCGCCTAGTGGCCTATGGCGCTCGCCTGGAACGCGGGTTGGGTTAACAGCCCTCAGGGGTTCGAATCCCCTATCCTCCGCCAACTTCCGAAAGTGGTGGCTTCGGGTGAGCATTCGCCCAGGTGAGCCTCACCCGAACCCACCATTTCGGGAAGTCAGAGGCGGCTTTCGAGCCTCGCCGACAGACCGGCTTCCTGCAGATCGAGACGTTCGAGCATCGCGCGGACGGCTTCGTCGTCCACCTCACCGGCATCACGGCTGGCAATCAGGGCATGACGCTGCGCCGCCAGCACCTCCCGGTAGAGCTTGGCGAACGTCTCCGCACGCTCGGTGTGCGCTTCGGGGTCGGGCATCTCCTCGGCATCACGCACCTGGCGCGCGACGGTCGACCGGATGAACTCGACCGTCTTCGCATCCAGGGTGGCGGGCGGTTCGGCCACGAAGTCCTCGATCACCCCATCTCCGGCGAAGTGCACGATGCTCTCCGCCTTCGACGTCTCGCGAGCTGCGTACTGCTCTTCCTCCTCGGAGTGCAGATGCAAGCGTGCGATCAGCCAGGGCAGGCTGGTCCCCTGGATCAAGATGGTGCCCACCGCGACCACAAAGGCGATCGCCTGGATCGCAGCACGCTCCGGGAACGGCTCCCCCGATTCCAGGGTCGCCGGGATGCCGGACGCGGCAGCCAACGTCACCACACCGCGCATACCCGTCCACGACACCACCAGACTCTCCTGGAAGGTCAGCGTCCGCTTGTCCATCGAGGCGGTCAGGCGTTTGACGGCGGCCGGCCGTTTCTTCTCACGCTTGGCGGTCGGATCTCTGCCCGACTCACTGATCCGTCGCGGAACGCGAGGGCCCGCAGCGATCTGCGACGAGCTGACCGTCTTCTCGACGTGCCGTTGCAACAAGCCCCGGCCGAACATGAGGAACACGGCGAACGGGCGGATGACAAGCACCACGAGCAGGACGACAACCGAGGCCACCGCCACCCCGACAAGCGACTCACGCGCCTCTCGCAGCTCGTCGATGATGAACCTGAGCTGTAAACCTATGTAGGCGAACACAAATGCTTCCAGGAGCACATCCACCGAGTTCCACACATAGCGCTCCTGCAGACGAGTCTGGTAGCCGGCATGAACCGAACCCGACCCGACCACGAATCCGGCGATCACCACCGCGAGCACCCCGGACGCATGAATGTGTTCGGCGGCAA
Source organism: Williamsia sp. R60 (assembly GCF_054063855.1). NCBI lineage: Bacteria > Bacillati > Actinomycetota > Actinomycetes > Mycobacteriales > Nocardiaceae > Williamsia > Williamsia sp. R60. The sequence goes on along the minus strand of NZ_JBSSGR010000002.1, from coordinate 113,744 downwards.
CAAAAGCCGCGAACGGGACAGTGAAGCCGAGAACCGTTTCCAGCGCCGGGTTCTGCAGGTGACGCCGGATCCACAGGGTGCCGAACCCGATGACGATTCCGACGACGGGCCCGAGTACCGCGCTGTAGCTGAAGAGCAGCAACGGATTCCCGATGAACGCGTGGGTGTGCGCGATCTGCGACACGGCGATCGCGAACAACGACAACGCGGCTGCGTCGTTCACCAGGGACTCGCCGGTCAGGATTGCCATCACGCGCTTCGGCAGACCCAGTTTGCGGCCGATCGCGACGGCCGTCACGGCATCGGGCGGGGCGACGATGGCCCCGAGCAACAGTGCGAGAAGGAAGGTGAACTCCGGGATGGCGACCGTGGCAACGGCTCCCACCGCGAACGCCGTGACCACAACCATGGCCACACCGAGACCGAGGATCGGTTTGATGTTGCGCAGGAAGCTCGGGAACGAGAAGTTCAGCGCCGCCGAATAGAGCAATGGCGGCAACACCACCGTCAGCAGGATGTCGGACTCCAGCTCCACCCGGGGCAGACCGGGGATGAACGAGACCAGGAGTCCGACCACCAGAATGATGAGCGCGGGCTGCATTCCGCGACGATCCGCGAACGCCGTGACGACAACCGCGCCGAGAAGTACCAGAAGCAGCAGTTCCATGGCCGGATTCTGTCAGGTGATGTCCGAGTCTGCTCGCCGTGAAGTCGTATGGTCGCGCGCACAGATCGTCCCCGTGACGGTCCGCCAAGGGCAATACGCCCTCGGCCGGGTCTCACGGGGACAAAACGAACGGCTCAGGACTCCGACTCGTCGTCGTGACGCGCCCGCGACGGCTGCACACGCTTGGGTTCACCCGGCATCTTCGGGTAGCTCGGCGGATAGGGCATGTCGCCCAGCCCGTCCTTCTCGTCGCGCGCCACCCATTCGAGCAGCGGCTCGAGACTCCCAGGATGATCGCCGATGTCCGCCATGGGATCTCCCCTTCGTTCCAGCAGCGCCGGGACAGTGGCGATCGTGCAGTCCAGGGGATCGACGTCGGCCAGTTCCTCCCAGGTCACCGGCGTTGACACCGTCGCCGTCGGGGTGCGCCGCGCCGAATATCCGGCGGCCATCGTGCGGTCGCGGGCGTTCTGATTGAAGTCGATGAAGAGCCGCTCTCCGCGCTCTTCTTTCCACCACGAGGTGGTGACCGACGCACTGTCGCGGCGTTCGAGCTCACGCGCCAGGGCGATCACCGCACGCCGGGTCTCGATGAAATCCCAGCGCGGCTCGATGGGCACGAACACGTGCAGACCGCGTCCGCCCGAGGTTTTGGGGAAACCGACGAGACCCAATTCGTCGAGCAGTGGCCGCAACACGTCGATGGCAACACGGCGCGCGTCGGCGAAGTCCGTGCCCGGCTGGGGATCGAGGTCGATCCGGAGCTGGTCGGGATGGTCGTTGTCCGGGGCGATCGTGGGCCACGGATGAAATGTGACAGTCCCCAGATTGGCCGCCCACACGATGACCGGCGCGCTGGTGGTCCGGATGGCGTCGGCCTTGCGGCCGGAGGGAAAGGTGATCGACGTCGACTCCACGAAGTCGGGGCGTTTGGCCGCCACACGCTTCTGGTAGATCTCTTCACCTTCGATGCCGTCGGGGAAACGCTGCAAGAAGGTCGGTCGGTCGCGCAGGGCCGTCAACATCGCGCCCTGCAGCGCCACGGTGCGGTAGTACTCCACCAAATCCCTTTTCCGGCCGCCCTTCTCGCCGAGCTGGGGGAAGTAGATCTTGTCGGGGTTGGACAACCGCACCGCGGTCCCGTCGACATCGAGTTCTTCGGCCGGAGCTTTCGCCATCAGTCTTGTCCCTCCAGGACGTCGAAAAGGTCGTAGGTGAGCGGGACCTCGAGCTGTTCATAGCCACAGCTCTCGGGTTCACGGTCGGGACGCCAACGCACGAATTGCACGGTGTGCCGGAACCTGTCGCCCTCCATCTGGTCGTAGGCGACCTCGACGACGAGTTCCGGGCGGATGGGGATCCACTGCGACGACCCCTTCTCTTTCCAGCGGCTCGGTTCACCCTCGGCGACGTTGTCGGGGTCGAGCCGCATCGGTTCGAGCATCTCCTGCAACTCAATTCGCTTCGCGTCCGAGAACGCGCCGGCTCCGCCGACCATGCGGAGATCACCGTCTCTGTAGAGCCCCAGCAACATCGAACCCAGACCGGTACCACTCTTGTGGACGCGGTACCCGATCACGACGCAGTCGGCGCTGCGCTTGTGCTTGACCTTGATCATCTCCCGCTTGCCCGGCAGGTAGATCCCGTCGAGGCGCTTGCTCACGACGCCGTCGAGACCTGCGCCTTCGAACTCGGAGAACCAGTTCTGCGCAAGGTCGGCATCGGTGGTCACCCGACTCACCCGGCAACGTCCGGCGCCGGGGATCGATTCGAGGAGGACCTCGCGGCGGGTGGAGAACGGCTCCCGGGTGAGATCCCTGTCGCCGGTGGCCAGTGCGTCGAACCCGATGAACATCGCCGGGGTCTGCTCGGCGAGCATCGTCACCCGGGATTTCGCGGGATGGATCCGGATGGACAGGGCGTCCCAGCTGAGCCGGCGAACCCCACCGAGATCGGCCTGTACGCCGATCTCACCGTCGACAACCACCCTGTCCGGCAATTCCTCTCGGGCCGCCTCGATCAGTTCGGGGAAGTACCGTCCGAGGTCCTTGCCACCGCGCGACCCGATGACCACCTCATCGCCGTCGCGAAAGATGATGGCCCGAAACCCGTCCCATTTGGGCTCATGCGACCACACGGCGGCGCCGGCCTCATCGGGGATCTTGGCAGCGGATTTGGCCAGCATCGGTACCACCGGCGGCATCACAGGAAGGTCCATGATGTCCCATCCTTGCACTTGTACCCTCGTTCGGGTGAACGATTGCCGCCGAGACGAACCGGGCCGCCCGAGCGGTGCGGGACGGTACGCGCCGTCGCCGTCGGGTGATCTGCACATCGGCAATCTCCGTACCGCGTTGCTCGCCTGGTTGTTTGCCCGTTCCACCGGCCGGCGCTTCGTGGTGCGAATGGAAGATCTCGATCGGGTGGCACCGGGGGCAGCAGACCGGCAGCTCGCCGATCTGGCGGCATTGGGGATCACCTGGGACCCTCCGGTGATGTGGCAGTCGCAACGTCGACTCTCCTACGACGTCGCCATCGACGACCTGCAACGACGGGGACTGACGTACGAGTGCTTCTGCACTCGACGCGAGATCCTCGAGGCCCCGTCGGCCCCGCATGCGCCGGCGGGCGCCTATCCGGGGACCTGCCGCGACCTCTCCGAAGCGCAACGACAAGCCAAACGCGATACCGGCCGCCCGCCGGCCATCCGGCTTCGCGCGGAGGTTGCCGAGTTCACCGTCGTCGACACACTTCTCGGCAGTCATACCGGCATGGTCGACGACTTCGTCCTCCGCCGCGGCGATGGCACACCGGCATACAACCTGGCCGTGGTCATCGACGACGACGCCCAGGGAGTGAATCAGGTGGTTCGTGCCGACGACCTCCTCAACTCAGCTCCTCGACAGAGTTATCTGGCCACGCTGCTTCACATTTCGCCACCGGCCTATTCCCATGTGCCACTGGTCCTGAACACGGAGGGCGCAAGGCTCGCCAAACGCGACGGCGCTGTCACGTTGTCGGACCTGGCCCTGGGCGGCATTGACACACAGCGTGTTCTGTCACTCATCGCCGCGTCGTTGAATATGGCAGCCCCGAACGAACCGGTGACCAGCGATCAGCTGCTCGCCCGATTCGATCCCGACGATCTGCCGCGCGATCCCTGGGTCCTCGAACCGAGCGCAATGCCGAGTTGCTGATCGGCACCAGAACGTCGCGCCACGAGAACTCCACGGGCAGACGGCACGCCGAGCGATCATTCGAATGGAATAGCGATCCAGCCTTGGATTCACGGTGCCGGTAACCGGTGATCGCCGCAGACGCAGGCAACCGATGGACGCCGAAAATCGACTGACCTGCTCAAACGCCAAGTGACGGTCGATGATCGCTTACTCGAATCAACGCTGGCTAGACACCCCTCAGGGGTCCAAACAACCGGCAACCCACCTTTGTCCGGTTTAGACTCGTCACGACCATCAGGTAGGTGCGAAGCGTGCCTTCGCCGCGAGAGGAAACGAACGTCATGAGCGGACCGCAGTACCCAGGCCCCGACCCCAACTACCCGGGCAACAATCCCCCGCCGAACCCGGACCTGGGTAAAGGCGGCCCGGCAGGTCCGCCTCCCGGTTCCTACCAGCAGCCAGGCACCCCGCCGCCGGCAGGTTCTTACCCGCCGCCGCAGGGCAACTATCCTCCGCCCTCGCAGGGCAGCTACCCCCCGCCGCCCCAGTTCGGCGACCAGTCCAGCTACGGACAGCCGCAGGCGGGCGCCGGATTCGGGCAGACCGCAGGCGCCGGAATTCGCTTGGGCGCCAGGATCATCGACGCCATCATCGTCGGCGTGGTCTTGGCCATCGTTTCGACGATCGTGGTGCTGGTCGTCGACATCTTCATCGTGTCGCTGATCGTCTCCCTTATCCTGAGCCTCGCCGGGTTGGCCTACTTCGTGTTCTTCGAAACCCGTTCGGGCGCAACGTTGGGCAAGCAGCTCCTGAAGCTGAAGGTTCAGGGCGTGTCGGGCGGACTGCCCACCCAGGAAGAGTCACTCAAGCGGAACTCCTGGATGCTGATCGGCTTCCTGTCGTCGCTGCTCTCGTTCGTGCCGATCTTGCCGTTCCTGTTGAGCCTCGCCTCGCTCGGAATCCTGATCGCCATCGGTGTCACCATCAACAGTGACCCGAACAACCAGGGCATCCACGACAAGTTCGCCGGTGGCACCAAGGTCGTCAAGACCGGCTAATTCACGAGGTTTTCGCCTGCGCGTAGTACCGGCCGAGGAACTCGTCACGGAACTCGAAGTAGGTCCCGTCTTCGATGGCCTGGCGCGCCCGCTCCACCAACGTCACGATGAAGTGTTCATTGTGGATGGTGCAGAGTGTGGCCGCCAGGCCTTCTTTGGCTTTGAACAAGTGGTGGATGTACGCCCGGGTGTATTGCGTTGTGTAGTTCTCGATCTCGGGATCCAGCGGTCCGAAGTCGTTGCGGAACCGGCTGTTCGTCACGTTGTAGCGACCATCGAGTGAGTAGATGGCCCCGTTGCGCGCCACCCGCGACGGCGACACGCAGTCGAACGTGTCGACCCCGTTCTCGATCGCGGTGAAGATGTCGTCCGGTTCGCTGATCCCCAGTAGATGTCGCGCTTTGTCCTGTGGCAGTTCCTCGTTCACCCACCGGACGATGGTGCCCAGGTTCTGTTTCTCCAGTGCGCCCCCGATTCCGTAGCCACCGAAACCGCGGCCGCCGTTGTCGACGTCGCGTTCGCTCATCGCAACCAGATCACGCGCCGCCTTGCGCCGCAGGTCTTCGTACTGCGCGCCCTGCAGCACTCCCCAGAGCGACTGGGTCGGTCGATGGCTGCGTTCGGCGGTCAGCCGGTTGTGTTCGGCCAGGCACCTGATCGCCCAGAGCCGCGTCCGCTCGAGCGACGTCTCCTGGTACTCACGGGTGTTCATCAACGTGGTGAGTTCATCGAACGCAAAGATGATGTCGGCGCCCAACTGGTGTTGGATCTGCATCGACACCTCAGGGGTGAACCGATGGGGCGAACCATCCAGATGCGATTTGAACGTGACCCCGTCGTCGTCGACGCGGGCCAATCGTTCCTTGCCCTCGGCGATCACCTCGTCGTTCTGCATGCCGGTCACGTCCATCGCGATGACCTTCTTGAAGCCGGCCCCCAGCGACATCACCTGGAAGCCGCCACTGTCGGTGTAGGTGGGGCCGGGCCAATTCATGAACTTCCCGAGACCACCCGCCTCGTCGATGATGTGCGGACCGGGCTGCAGATACAGGTGATAGGCGTTGGCCAGGACTGCCTGAGCACCGAGGTCGCGCACCGCCTCGGGAACCACGGTCTTCACCGTCCCCTTGGTCCCGACCGGCACGAATGCCGGCGTCTTGATCTGCCCGTGCGGCGTATTGATCGTCCCGGTTCGTCCGAGTGTGCCGGCCAGGCTGGTCCCGAGGGTGAAGCTGCGGTCGGGGCCTTGTTGGGGATCGTTCACCGATGCATCTTCCCAGTGCGCCGCACCACCGGGCAAAACGCCGGGGTGTGGCGGCGAGACTTCCTCGACCAGAGGCCCCGGCGATCAGCCGTCCGTCACGTCCACTGCACGCGCCGACAACTCCGGCGCCGACGGCGCGGCCAGCGATGCGAGCAGAGCGAGCTTCTCTGCGCTGTCGGTTCCGGGCGCCGCGTGATAAATCACCAAGACAAGACCTTCGGAAGCATCGACGGCAAGCCTGTCTTTGTAGAGCATCAGCTCGCCGACCTGCGGGTGGTACATCGGGGTCTGAGTGCCCACCCGAACCTGCACGTCGTGCCGAGCCCACAACCGACGGAACTGCTCGCTCGCCAGGGAAAGCTCCCCCACTATCTGCACAACTCGCGGATCATCGACGTCGGTGCCGACCGACTGTCGGAAGCCCGCGACGAGGTGGCTCATGGCCAGTTCATGATTCGGACAGAGTGCTTGTTCGCCGGGGTCGAGGAACAACGCTTTCAAGCGGTTCTGACCGACACGCAGATTAGGTGACACGGCGCGGGCGAGGTCGTTGGCGGCGAGCACGTCGAAGTGTCGGCTCTCCACGAAGGCAGGCATTCCGATGGTGGCAAGTAGTTGGCGGATGCCCTCGGGCACCGTCTCGCGGCGGTGACGTCGCGTGCGTTTGCGTGTCTGGGACGCAGCGAGTCCGATGAGATATGCCGTGGCCGTCTCGTCGAGTTGCAGTACGCGGCCGAGTGATTCGAGCACCTGCACCGACGGATTGTGGTCGCGTCCTTGCTCCAGCCGGAGGTAGTAGTCGGAGCTGATGCCGGCGAGCATCGCCACCTCCTCGCGGCGTAACCCCGACACGCGGCGCTGCCCCATCACCGGCAGCCCGACGTCCTCTGGCCGAACGAGCTCCCGTCGGGCTCGAAGGTAGTCGCCGAGTTGTCCGTTGCCGCCCATACGTCGACCGTACTCAGACTTGCGCTCGGCGTGACTGTCCCTGTCACTCCCAGGAAGACCGGGGCACTGGCACGGTCTCGTCGCGTCTCGCACGGTGGGGACATGACAAACGCAACACAACTACCCGGCGGGGTCTTTCCGCTCACCGATCAGCTCGAGCTCACCCGTTTCGGGTACGGCGCAATGCGACTGGCAGGCCCCGGCGTGATGGGACCTCCGGCCGACCGCAGCGCTGCGGTCAATGTCCTGCGCGAGGTGGTGGAGCTGGGCATCACCCACATCGACACCAGCGACGCGTACGGGCCCTACATCACCAATCAGCTCATCAGACAGGCACTTCACCCGTACCCCGACTCGCTCCACGTCATCACGAAGGTCGGCGCGCATCGTGACGCCCAGGGCGGCTGGCCGCCGGCTCGATCGCCTCAGCAGCTGCGCGACAGCGTCCGTTCCAATCTCGAGAATCTCGGACTCGATGCGCTCGACGTGGTCAATCTGCGGGTGGGCAGTCCCACGGGCCCGGAGTCGGGATCCATCGAAGAGGCCTTCACGACCCTGGCGGAGTTGCAGCAGGAGGGGCTGATCCGGCACCTCGGGCTCAGCAACGTGACACCTGACCAGGTCGCCGAGGCACGCACGCTCGCGCCGATCGTCTGCGTCCAGAACTTCTACAACGTGGCCAACCGACACGACGATGAGCTGATCGACTCGTTGAACTCCGACGGCATCGCCTACGTACCGTTCTTTCCCCTTGGCGGTTTCAGCCCGTTGCAGTCGGCGGTGCTGAGCTCGGTGGCGACTCGACTCGACGCGACACCGATGTCGGTTGCTCTGGCGTGGCTCCTCCGGCGTTCACCGAACATCCTGCTGATCCCTGGCACCTCATCGGTCGCCCACCTGCGCGACAACGCTGCCGGCGCCGGCGTGCAGCTGTCCGACGCTGACTATGCCGAGTTGAGCACGATAGCTGGGCCCTAGCCGAGAGATTCTCTCCCACAAACGAACTCACCCCGCCAGCTCAGCGAGCTGGTGGGGTGAGTGTGGTGCGCGACGACGCTCAGACGGACACTTGTTCGCGCCTGTCGATTTCCGCTTGCTCGGCGGCCAACGTCTTGTTGAGCTTCTCGCCCTCGATGTCGACGTTGGGCAGGATCTTGTCCAGCCACTTGGGCAGCGACCACGCCTTGTCGCCCAGAAGGGCGAGCACGGCCGGGATCAGCGTCATACGGACGATGAAGGCGTCGAAGAACACCGCGATCGCCAGCGCAAATCCCATCGCCTTGATGAACACCATCTCCTGCAGCATGAAGGCGGCGAACACCGAGATCATGATCGCGGCCGCGGCTGCCACCACGCGGGCACTGTGACTGAAGCCCGACACGATCGCATCCTTGGCCGACGAACCGTGGACGTACGCCTCGCGCATCCGGGTCACCAGGAACACCTGGTAATCCATCGCGAGTCCGAACACCACGCCGATGAGCATGATCGGCAGGAAGCTGACCAGAGGCTGCGGATTGCCGATCAGCCCGAGGTCACCGTTGGTGAAGATCGCCACCGTGGCACCGAAGGTGGCGCCCACGCTGAGCAGGAAGCCCAGTGCGGCGGTCAGCGGGACCAGGATCGAGCGGAACACGATCATCAACAGGATGAACGCCAGTCCGACCACGACGATCAGGTACGGGATCAGTGCCGAACTGAGCTGATCGGACACATCGATCTCGATCGCTGTCTGCCCGGTGACACCGTAGGTGAGCCCGGTCGACTCGGTGACACTCGATTCCAGGCCTCGCAGGTCCTTCACGAGCTGCTGCGTGGCCTCTTCTCCCGACGAACTCGCCGGGAGCACCGAGATGATCGCCGTGTCGCTGGACGCGTTCACGTCGCCGGGGCTGATCAGCGCTGTGGCGACATCGTCGACGCCCTTGATCTGGTTGACCAGACCGTTGAACGCGTCGATCCGCTGCGTCTCGTCCGCGATGGCGCTGCCGTCGACAACAACCACAAACGGGTTGTTCTGGCCCGGACCATAGCCCTCGGCCACCAGCTCGTACGCCTTGCGCTGCGTGGTGCTGGGGTCGCCGCTGCCGTCGTTGGGGAGAGCCAACTTCAGACCGGCCATCGGAAGTGCGATCAGCGCGAGCAGGATGATCGGTGCGATCGCGAAGAGCGCGGGCCGCTTGACCACCTGGTTGATCCAACGCTGGCCGTTGTGGCGGCGCGCCGGATCGGCAGGCGTCACGTCAGGAGCGTTGAGGGCCTTGATCCGGCCGGCGAACACCTTGCCGCCGAAGAGACCGAGGATCGCGGGCAGTAACGTGAGCGCGACGAGGACGGCTACCAGCACCGTGCCGGCCGCGGCCAGGCCCATCGCCGTGAGGAACGGGATGTTGACGATGAAAAGGGCTGCGAGCGCGATGAACACGGTCGCACCGGCAAAGACAACGGCCGAACCCGCTGTGCCGACGGCCTTTCCGGCTGCCTCGGCACGAGACTTGGAGGTGTGCACCTCATGCCGGTAGCGGGACAGGATGAACAGCGCGTAGTCGATGCCGACCGCGAGACCGATCATCGTCGCGAGGATCGGGGTCTCCGAGCTGAGATCGAAGAAGAACGTGGCTGCCGTGACTCCCATCATGCCGATCACCACACCGACGATCGCGGTGATGAGCGGCATGCCCCAGGCGACCAGCGACGCGAAGGTGAGGATCATGACGATCGCACCGACGCCCATACCGATGAGCTCAGAGGTGAGACCGATCGCGGGTTGCGGCAGGGCCGTACCCGACATCTCGACCGTGAGACCCCCCTTGCGCGCTTGATCGGCGACGTCTTCCATCTGCTCGTGAGCCTTTGCGCTCACGTCCGCGCTGGCCTCGACGTCGAAGGACGCACCGAGCTGGGCCATTGTCTGGTCTTTGTTGATCGGTGACCCGGCCTGGGCGTCGGCCGCCGCTTCCACGGGCGACTTCCCGAATTGCTGGGTCTGGAACTCGGTGACCGCGTTCCAGCCGGGCCCGGGACTGTCAGGTGTTCCGTAGGTCTCGAATGGATTGGCGATCGAATCAGGCTGCTTGACCTTGTCGAACTGCTTCATCTGCTCGACCATGCGGTTGATGGTGGCCTGATTCTGCGGAGTGTTCAGGTTCGAACCCTCCGGGGCCTTCACCACGTACTTGACCGATGTGTCCTCGGAGAACTTCGGCTTTTCCGGGAAGGCCTCGACCATCTGATTCTGAGCTTTTTCCGACGGAATGCCCGGAATCGAGAAGCTCTCGGAATTTGGCTTCGACAGCGTTGCGGCCGCCACACCCATCGCGACCAGCACGAGTAGCCAGATCGCGATCATCTTGAACTTGTTCGAATAGGCCCATTTGCCTATTCGATAGAGATAAGTGGCCATGGTGCTGGTCCTTCCAGTGGGTCTTCGGGAGGTTTGGGTGCGCCGGTAGGCGTCAGGTCAGGGATGTGGTGTCGACATCGGGCGGGACAAGCCGCACTTGGTGAGACGGAATGCTTCGCCGAGGAATTCACGGAGGTCGGTGTGCGGGGCGAGCCCCTCGCTCCACATCTCCAACCCCACGCGCAGGGTCACCAGCGCGTTGCCGAAGACCAGGCGTTCGTACAGGCCCAAGTCGGTGGATTCACCGCGGCATCCGACGACCGACTCGAACCGGGCCTTCTGTTCCGCGGCCAGTCCGTCACTGTGTTTGTGGTCGGCCAGTGTCGGCTCGGTCTCGAGCAGACGGATCAGGGTCAGGAACTGCCCCGGATCGGCTTCGGTGTCGCAGGCGATCTCGGTCAAGGCGTACTCGACCGAGTCCCACAGCACCTCTCCCCCCGGTCGCGACTCGATCAGATCGGCCAGGCGGTCGAGCATGACGCCGACGAAATAGATCAGCGCATCCTCTTTGCTCGGGAAGTAGTTGTGAAAGGTTCTTGCGGATACTCCGACCTCTGCAGCGACGGTCTCCACGGACACCGACTCGAGGCCGCCGTCCGATGCATGACGGAGCACCGCAGTCGCCAGAGCCAGCCGCGTGGCTGCCTTCTTGGATTCGCGTAAGCCCATTTCTTGCATGACTTCCACCGTACGGAACTTGCAGAGTTCTGCAACTTTTCTGTCGGGTGCAAAAATACCAAACACGTCACACGGGGCCACTGGAGTGGCGGGCATCACCTCGCGCGGTGGACGCGTCTCCGTCATGTGGGCCCGGATGCGGTTCGCTACGGTTGCCCCATGCGTACCGCTCTCCTCCGACTTGCCGGACCTTTGGTGATCGCCACGGGCGCGGTCGTCACGCTTTCCGCCTGCGGCGGAGACGACTCGACCGCGCCTGGCAACTCGTCGACCGCGCAGAGTTCCGGCAACGCCGCGATCGGTTCGAGTTCTCCGGCCGAGCCCGGCACCACCTCATCGCGCACACCGTCGACCGAGAACTCGAACGCACCAGCCGTCCCCGGCCCGTCACTGCCGCCGGCCACCTCAATTCCCGACTCGAAGCGACTTCCCGCCATCGAGGGCGTCCGGTGCGAGACGGTCAACGGTCCCGACGGCGCGCTACAGGTGGTCATCTTCGCCGGCAGCGGCGTCGACTGTGCCGCAGTGATGCCGGTTGCCAGGGAGTACGGCCCGAAAATCGCGACAGGGACTCCGCAGCAGGTCAGCGGCTGGGATTGCGGCCCGTCACAAACCCGCGGGGTGCTCTCCCGATGCACCCGTGGATCGGACGCATTCGGTTTTGCCATCGAGTGATCTGGCTGGTCTGTCGCAGGTGGGGTCGCGTGACTGACGGGCTGAGCGTTGGCGAGAATCCCGAGCAGACCGTCAGCGCCGCTCACCCAACCCGCACGCGCTCGCCCCGCAGACCGAGCAACGGCCAGAATCCCGAGCAGGCCGTCAACGCCGCTCACCCAACCCGCACACGCTCGCCCTACAGACCGAGCAACGACGAGAATCGCCGCTAGGTAAACCGCACCACGTATTCCCCCACACCGAACCTCGGCGAGAATCCCAACGCCCGAAACCACCTATTTCGACTTTTTTCATACCCAGGCAATCCACCTTTGTTTCGGCTCCGAACACGTGTGGTAGTCGTCACAAAATGCCGCATCGAAAAAGGAGCTCGAGAATGATTCGTTTCACTCGCAAGTCCGTCGTCGCCGCCGCAGCAGCAGGCGCGGGTGCCGCCGCACTCACCTTCGCCGCCGCACCTACCGCCACCGCCGCTCCTGAGATCTGCCCAAGCCTGCCCGGCCAGACCAGTGCAGGTGCGAATTGCTACTCGTCCTCGGGTCCGACCGGCCTCACACTCGCCATCACCGCAGATGGCGGCGTCGCCGTGTCCACCGGCAACAACTTCTCAGGCCCCGCTGCCATCGCGCTGGGACCAGGGGCGGTTGTCGAGATGCAGGGCGTGAATCCGGGGTTGTCCATCGGTATCGCGGGGCCGGGAGCGACTGTGGTGGTCGACGGCCAGAACCGGGTGCAGTGCACTGACGGAATCAGCTTCGCCGGAGACTTCCAGACCTGGAGCGGCTGCTTCAACAACGGCACCACCCAGATCCCACTCGGCTGACCGGCTGGGGCCCGAGACTCATCCATGTGAGTTTCGGGCCCCGATTCCGGCGATAGCGCTCACCCTCCATCACCTGGTGTTCTAGTTTGCTAAGTGAACCTTGCGTCGCGGACCGACCGCGATCGGTGCACTTGAAGATGGAGGAGCAATGCTCCGCACGGTGTTCGACGAAGAACATGAAGCTTTCCGAAAGGTGGTGCGCGACTTCATCACACGCGAAGTCGCACCGGTGCACCACGAATGGGAGGAGCAGGGCCATCCGCCCCGCGACTTCTATCGCCGTCTCGGCGAGATGGGCATCCTCGGGATCGAGGCGCCCGAAGAGTTCGGCGGAGGTGGAGCGGACACCTTCAAGTTCAGTGCCGTGGTCACCGAAGAGGCGGCCCGCGCAGGTGTCACGTTCGGCACCTACTCGGTTCACTCGAACCTCATCCTGCCGTACCTGGTGAAGTACGCAACCGACGAACAGAAGAAGCGCTGGCTTCCCGGATTCATCTCCGGCGACATCATGACGTCGATCGCGATGACCGAACCCGGGACCGGCTCGGACCTGGCCAACATCGCAACCACCGCAAAGCTGTCCGATGACGGCAGTCACTATCTCCTCAACGGCGCCAAGACCTTCATCACCGGCGGCGCCCTTGCCGATCTTGTCCTGGTGGTCTGCCGAACCGCGGCGAGCACCCCCGAGAACCGGCGCGGCGGTCTGAGCATCTTGTGTGTCGACACCACATCGCAGGGATATTCGGTGGGACGCAAGCTGCAGAAGATCGGGCTCAAAGCCTCTGACACCGCTGAGCTCTCGTTCGACAACGTTCGCGTCCCGGTAGAAGACCGACTCGGTGAGGAGGGCGAGGGCTTCAACTACCTCACCCACAACCTCGCGCAGGAACGCCTGACGATCGCGTTGCAGTCGTCGGCCGCCGCCCAGGCCGCGTTGCGGCATGCGCTGGACTACGTCAAGGACCGCAACATCTTCGGTAAGCCGCTGGCGGCTTTCCAGAACACCAAGTTCGTACTCGCCGAGTGCGCCACCGACGTCGAAGCCATCGTGTTGATGGCCGACCGTGCACTCGAGCTCCACGATTCGGGTGACCTCACCGTGGCCGATGCGGCCAAGGTCAAGCTGTTCTGCACCGAAGGCGCGGGGCGGGTGATCGACAAGTGCCTGCAACTGCACGGCGGATACGGGTACGTCACCGAATACCCCATCGCCCGTCTTTACGCGGACACGCGTGTGTCCCGAATCTACGGTGGCACAAGCGAAGTCATGAAGACCATCATCGCCAAATCCCTGGGCATCTGAGCCCGCCCGATCCGAGTGATCCGAAACAGCAGGAGAACAAACAATGCGTGATGCAGTGATCGTCGATGCCGTTCGAAGTCCAGTCGGCAAACGTGGTGGCGGCCTGTCCGGTATCCACCCGGTCGATCTGTCCGCCCAGGTGTTGCAGGCGCTTGCCGCCCGTAACGGCCTCGATCCCGAACGGGTGGACGACGTGATCTGGGGATGCGTTTCCCAGGTCGGTGAACAGGCCGGCTGCATCGGCCGGTATTCGGTACTGGCTGCCGGCTGGCCCGAGTCGGTGCCCGGGCTCACCGTGGACCGCCAGTGCGGATCTTCGCAGCAGGCAGTGCATCTGGCTGCGGCCGGAGTTATCGCGGGCCACTACGACGTGGCCGTTGCCGGCGGTGTGGAGTCGATGTCGCGTGTGGTGATGGGTGCGGCCCGCGCCAGTGGCGAACACGGCGAACCCTTTGGGCCGATGGTGCGCAAGCGTTACGACAACTTCGTGTTCAATCAGGGTATCGGTGCGGAGATGATCGCTGAGGAATTCGGCTTGAGCAGAACAGATCTGGACCAGCACGCCCTCGACTCGCACGAGAAGGCGGGCAACGCCATCGACGAAGGACGTTTCGTCGACCAGATCGCACCCATCACCGTCACGGCCGAAGACGGAACGGCAACCGTGGTCACCACCGACGAGGGGGTTCGCGGAGGCGGCACACTCGAGAAGCTGGCGGGACTCAAGACACCATTCAAGGAAGACGGGGTGATCTCCGCGGGCAATGCCTCTCAGATCTCCGACGGCGCCGCCGCGCTTCTGGTCACCACCAGTGAACTTGCGTCGGTGTACGGATGGACCCCCATCGCCCGCGTGCATTCGGTGGCGGTGGTGGGCGCCGACCCGATCACGATGCTGAAAGGCCCGATCCCGGCCACCGCGAAGGTGTTGCAGCGCTCCGGGATGTCCCTCGACCAGATCGGCACCTTCGAGATCAACGAGGCGTTCGCGTCGGTGTCCCTCGGCTGGCAGAAGAGCACGGGCGCCGACTACAAGCTACTCAATCCGGACGGCGGCGCCATGGCGCTCGGCCACCCGCTGGGCGGGTCCGGTGCACGACTGATGACCACGATGATCCACCGGATGCGGGCGCAGGGCATCCAGTACGGACTGCAGTCGATGTGCGAGGGCGGCGGCATGGCCAACGCGACCATCCTCGAATTGCTCTGATCCGATCGAGCCGTTCAGGCGGCTGCCACCGGGCCGGTGGCAGCCGCTCTGTGCGTCAACGGGTTTGAGTCGGTCCGTCAGTCTCCCGTGAACTGCCCGGGCCTACGTTCGACAAAGGCGGACAGCGCTTCGCGATGATCAGCCGTGCCGTGCGAGATCGCCTGCATGGCGGCCGACAACTCCAGGATGCCGCCGAGGTGTTGCGTATCCGCTTCGCGTAACAGCTTCTTCGTGAGACGCAGCGCATTCGGTGGATTCGAGGCCACGCGGGCGGCCAGCTGTTTGGCGGTGTCCATGAGGGCGTCGGCGGCCACCACCCGCGACACGAGTCCCCACTCCAGCGCGGTCGCCGCATCCACGCGGTCGCCGGTGAAGGCCATCTCCGCGGCGCGTGCCGCACCCACCGCACGCGGCAGCAGCCATGCTCCACCATCGCCTGGTATCAGGCCCAGCTTCACGAAGCTCTCCGCGAAAAAGGCTTTCTCCGAAGCGATTCGCATGTCTGCCATCAAGGCCAGATCACATCCGGCGCCCACTGCAGGTCCGTTCACCGCCGCGATGATCGGCACCTCGCAACCGTAAATTGCCCGCGTCAGTCGCTGTATCCCGCTGGTGTAGCCGTGCTGGATGTCGGCCTGATTGCCGCCGAACATGCCGACCCGGTCCACCATGTCCTTGACATTGCCGCCGGCCGAGAACGCCGACCCCGCTCCGGTGAGGATCACCACCCGTACGTTCCGGTCCGCGTTGGCGGCCGCGGCAAGGTCGACCATCCGGGACACGACCTCGTCGCCTGAGATGGGGTTGCGGGCTTCGGGCATGTTGAGCGTCCAGGTGGTGATGCTGTCCTCGGTATGAGCGACGACGACTTCATGTGACCCGGTCACATCGTTGGGGTTGGTCATGCAATGGATTCTCCCCCTTCGCCCGCCGTCAGGCGATATGCTTTTCCCGCTTCGACCCGGGCAACATCTTGCGACGGCACCCGCGCAAGATCGCGAGACGCGGAGCGAGCATGTACGTGCCCGACCCTCGGACGGAAGTTCCCATGTTCGCTGTCATCGCCCGCACAGTTGTCGCTCATCCGTGGCGGTTCATCGCCGGTTGGGTGGTCATCGCCGTGTTGATCATCCTGTTCTCGCCCAACCTCGAGGACCGCACGAGCAACAATCAGCAAGACTTCCTGCCATCGTCGTTCGAATCGGTCCACGCTCAGGAGTTGGGTAACGAGTACTTTCCGGCGACGGCCGGGGCCAGCGGCAGTCTGGTGGTATCTCGTCCGGACGGTGCCCCACTCACGCCGGATGATCAACAGACCGCCCTGGGTTTGGCAACAACGTTGCAGGACTCCAAGATTCCCGGCGTCACGAGCGTCGTCGGCAGTCCCCAATCGTTCTCGCCAGACGGCAAGGTGGCCGCGCTCCAGGTGACCTTCGCCGGGCAGCCGGGTGACGAGACGGTCAACGATGCGGTGGCCGATGTGCGCGACGATGCCACCAAGGACCTCGAAGGCACCGGGCTCGCAGCGGGTCTCACGGGCAACGCCGCGATATCTGTCGACAGCAACGCCGCCTACGCTGATGCCGAGCAGGTCATCACCATTGCGACGGTGGTCATCATCCTGCTCACACTCGGGCTGGTGTTCCGCAGTCCCATCATCGCGATCCTGCCCATAGTCGTGATCGGAGTGGTCTTCATCGCTGTTCGTGGTGTGACAGCCATGGCGGCAGACCTTTTCGACTTCGAGGTGAGCACCACCCTCGACGCGATCCTGGTGGTCGTGCTCTTCGGCGTCGGCACCGACTACATCGTCTTCCTGCTCTTCCGTTACCGGGAGGAGTTGCGGCAGGGCGACTCTCACAATCCGGCGATCATTCTCTCGACGCGAGTTGTCGGCCGGGTGGTCGCGTCGTCGGCACTGACAGTGATCGGGGCATTCTCCGCGCTGTTCCTCGCCAAGCTTGGCTCACTCAGTTCGCTGGCACCAGGCCTGATCATCGCCGTGGCAGTCATGCTGATGACCGCCCTGACGCTCATCCCCGCCATTTTCACCGTCCTGCATCGCCACCTCTTCTGGACCCTCGGACCGGGCCACCACCCCAGACGCTCGCCGTTCGCCGGGATCGGCCGATTCGTCGGCGGCCGACCGATCATCGTGGTCGGAACCGTTGTGGCAGGCCTGATCGTGCTGGCGATCTTTAGCACTGGTTACAAGGCCACCTACGACACACTGGCCGAGATGCCCTCGGACACACCGTCTCAGCAAGCGTTCGACACACTGGCCGACTCACTGCCCCCAGGGGCGCTGAGCCCGACCCAGGTGTACGTGAAGACACCTGGCCCGGTCCCACAGGACCAGTTGGCTGCGCTCGAGGCAAACCTCGCGAAGGTCCCCGGCGTGGCGTCGGTGCAGCCACCCAGGATCAGTCAGGACGGCACGGCCGCACTGATCAACGTCATCTTGACCCAGAGTCCGTACACAACCGACGCTCTCGACACGGTGGAAGGCCCTGTGCGGCAGACAGCACACGATTCGATCCCCGGGGCCGAGGTCTACGTCGGCGGACAGACGTCGACCTTGGTCGACGTGCGAAAACAGCTCGGTTCCGACACCGGTCTGGTGTTCCCGGTGGCCGTGGTGATCGTCGGTGTGATCCTCGGACTGCTCCTGATGTCGGTTCTCGCACCGATCAATTTGCTCATCTGTGTCGGGCTCACTTTCGCCGCCACACTCGGCGCTCTTGTCATCGTCTTCCTGCACGCCGCCGGCCTCGCAGGTATCGACTTCTCGACGCCGATCGTCCTCTATCTGTTCGTGGTCGCAATCGGCACCGACTACAACATCCTGCTCGCCGAGCGCTTGCGAGAGGAGTTCCGCGACGGCCATTCACCTCCGGACGCGGCGCGGATAGCGATCGCCAACGACGGTCCGACGGTCGCCGCGGCGGGCACCATCTTGGCGCTGACCTTCGCCTCGCTCACACTCACCGGACTCGACAACCTGAAGGAGCTCGGCGCGGGAGTCGCGATCGGTGTCCTGCTCGCATCGCTTGTGATGGCACCCACGCTGGTGCCCGCTCTCTCGGTGTTGCAGCGCAAGGCGTTCTGGTGGCCGGCGAACGACGTGCCCGGTGGGCCGAAGCAGTCGCCACCCTCGGGGCCCGATGGCGCCGCGACTGCCAGCGGCCCCGCAGATTCATCAACTGCCCGCTCCTGACGGTGCCCGGCGCGTAGCATCGGCCTGGTGACAGAGGCACCGTCGCGTTCCAATCGTCTTGATGTGCTGCGGGTTCTGGTCTACAGCAGCGACGCTGCCACCCGCCGGCAGGTCATCGAGGCACTGGGCGACCACCCCCCTTCCGGACTCGCCCCGTTCACCTACGTCGAGGTGGCAACTCAGCCCGCCGTGCAAGCCAGGATGGACGAGGGCGGCATCGATCTGGTCATCCTCGATGGTGAGGCGTCTCCCGCGGGCGGCATGGGAATCGCCAAACAACTCAAAGACGAGGTGGACCGCTGCCCTCCCGTGGTCGTTCTCACCGGTCGTGCCGAGGACAGTTGGCTTGCCAACTGGTCGCAGGCCGAGGCGGTTGTCCCCCGGCCTCTTGATCCGTTCACCCTCACCCAGGCCGTTGTGGAAGTCCTGCATCCATCACGCTGACTCCCCTCTGACCCGCGTACATTTATGCGCGATCGAGATAACTGGGATGACAAATCGGCAACCCGTGTCACCGCGAGAACCCTGCCGAGCACCGAGGTCTCACGAGTAGCGTGTGTCTCAGATCACACACAGCCCATGTGCGGTCGCACCCTCGGACAGCGTGCCCGTCCGCCCGGTCGATGACCGCCGCTCTCCACCGCCACTCGCGGGAAAGGAGGATTCGGTGCCATGAATCTCTACGTGCCGATCCTCGTTCTCGGTGCCATCGCCGCCGCCTTCGCGGTCTTCTCGGCAATGCTGGCCTCCGCGGTGGGGCCCCGCCGCTACAACCGTGCCAAACTCGAAGCGTATGAATGCGGGATAGAACCCATTCCGAACCCCCTGCGAGGCAGAGATTCTGGAAGCGCCGGGCTATCTGCCGGCCAGCGGATACCCGTCAAGTACTACCTCACAGCCATGCTCTTCATCATCTTCGACATCGAGATCGTCTTCCTGTACCCGTGGGCGATCTACTTCGACTCGCTCGGCTTGTTCGGCTTGATTGCCATGGCGCTGTTCATCTTCAACGTCTCGGTTGCCTACGCGTACGAATGGAGGCGGGGCGGCCTGAGCTGGGATTGATTGTCTGCTGGACACATTCGAAAAGAGAGTAACCACCATGGGACTCGAAGAGAAGCTGCCGAGCGGGTTCCTGCTGAGCACCGTCGAAGGTCTCGCCGGATACATGCGCAAGGGTTCCCTGTGGCCCGCCACCTTCGGATTGGCCTGCTGCGCAATCGAGATGATGGCCACCAGCGGCGGGCGCTTCGACATCGCCAGGTTCGGCATGGAAGCGTTCCGGGCGTCGCCGAGGCAGGCCGACCTGATGATCGTCGCCGGACGGGTCAGCCAGAAGATGGCACCGGTGCTCCGGCAGATCTACGACCAGATGGCTGAACCCAAATGGGTTCTGGCCATGGGTGTCTGCGCTTCATCGGGCGGCATGTTCAACAACTACGCGATCGTGCAGGGCGTGGACCACGTCGTGCCGGTCGACATCTACCTGCCCGGCTGTCCGCCGCGGCCCGAGATGCTGTTGCACGCCATTCTCAAGCTGCACGAGAAGATTCAGGACATGCCGCTCGGGGTCGACCGGGTGGAGGCCGTCAAAGCAGCTGAGGCCGCAGCACTCACCGCCACCCCCACCATCGAGATGAAGGGGTTGCTGCGATGACGCCGCCCGATGACGGGCCTACCCGCGACGACGCTCCCGGCGAGGTCATCGGTGTCCGTCGGGGGCTGTTCGGCGTACGAGGCAGCGGCGACACGTCTGGTTACGGTCGCCTCATCCGCCCGATCACCCTGCCGGGCAGCACTCCTCGTCCGTACGGTGGCTATTTCGACGAAGTGGTGGACACCCTCGGGCAGGCGCTGGAGAAGGCCGACGCACCTGTCGAGATCTTCGACGCCCTCGAGAAGATCGTGGTCTACCGCTCAGAACTCACCCTGCATGTCTTTCCCGCGCATCTGCAGGTGATCGCACAGACACTGCGCGACGACCCGAAGTTGCGCTTCGAGCTCTGCCTGGGTGTCAGCGGAGTGCACTACCCCGACGAGACCGGCCGCGAACTCCATGCGGTCTACCCGCTCATGTCGATCACCCATAACCGGCGAGTCCGGCTCGAGGTCGCCGTTCCCGACGCCGACCCCCACATCCCGTCGCTGCACGCGATCTACCCCACCACCGACTGGCATGAACGCGAGACCTACGACTTCTTCGGCATCGTCTTCGACGACCATCCGTCACTGACGCGGATCGAGATGCCGGACGACTGGGCGGGACATCCACAGCGCAAGGACTACCCCCTCGGCGGAATCCCTGTGGAGTTCAAGGGCGCGCGTATACCGCCGCCTGATCAGCGGAGGTCCTACAACTGATGAGCGACAACATCGACACGGGCAGCAACCTGTTCACTGCCACAGGCCAGGACTGGGACCACATCGTGAGTTCGGCCGCCGAGTCCGGCGAGGAACGCATCGTGGTGAACATGGGGCCGCAGCATCCCTCGACTCACGGTGTGCTGCGGTTGATCCTGGTCCTCGAAGGAGAAACGGTCACCGAGGCCCGCTGCGGAATCGGCTACCTCCACACCGGCATCGAGAAGAATCTCGAGTTCCGCAACTGGACGCAAGGTGTCACGTTCGTGACCCGGATGGACTACCTGTCGCCGTTCTTCAACGAAACCGCCTACTGCCTGGGCGTGGAGAAGCTCCTCGACATCACCGATCAGATACCGGAACGGGTGAACGTGATCCGGGTGTTGCTGATGGAGTTGAATCGCATCTCCTCGCATCTGGTCGCGCTGGCGACCGGCGGCATGGAACTCGGCGCGGTGACCGCCATGCTGTTCGGCTTTCGCGAGCGCGAACTGATCCTCGACATCTTCGAGATGATCACCGGATTGCGGATGAATCACGCCTTCATCCGGCCGGGTGGTCTGGCTCAAGATCTGCCCGACGGGGCGGTGGAGAAGATCGGCGAAGTTCTCGAGGTGCTCCCCGGGCGACTACGGGACATGGAAGACCTGTTGAGCGAGAACTACATCTGGAAGGCACGCACTCAGGGGATCGGCTACCTGGACCTCACCGGCTGTATGGCATTGGGGGTCACCGGCCCGATTCTCCGCGCGACCGGTCTGGCGCACGACCTCCGACGGTCTGCGCCGTACTGCGGTTACGAGAACTATGAGTTCGACGTGATCACCGATGTGGCGTGCGATTCCTACGGTCGCTACCTGATTCGTGTCAAGGAAATGAAGGAGTCCTTGAAGATCGTCGAGCAATGCCTCGACCGATTGCGCCCCGGCCCGATCATGGTGGAGGACAAGAAGATCGCATGGCCTGCCGATCTTGTTGTGGGCAGCGACGGGTTGGGCAATTCACGCGAACACATCTCCGAGATCATGGGCTCGTCGATGGAGGGGCTCATCCACCACTTCAAACTGGTCACGGAGGGCATGAGGGTGCCGCCGGGCCAGGTGTACGTGTCGGTCGAATCGCCTCGGGGCGAGCTGGGTGTGCACATGGTCAGTGACGGCGGGACCCGACCGTACCGGGTGCACTTCCGCGACCCCTCCTTCACCAATCTGCAAGCGGTGGCTGCCATGTGCGAGGGCGGGATGATCTCGGACGTGATCGCTGCGGTCGCGAGCATCGACCCTGTGATGGGCGGAGTGGACCGATGACTGCTGAGCCCGTCTTTCTCACCTTCGGTGATCCGGTGCCGCCGGAGCAGCGCTATCCCGCCGATGTGGTGGCCCGGCTCGAGCCGGACGCCCGCGAGATCATCGCCCGATATCCCGATGCACGGTCCGCATTGCTGCCGCTGCTGCACCTGGTCCAGAGCGAGGACGGGTACATCACGCCAGCCGGGATCGCCTTCTGCGGAGGGCTTCTCGAGCTGACGCCGGCGGAGGTGACCGCCGTGTCCACGTTCTACTCGATGTACCGGCGGCGGCCGACCGGGGATTTCCTGGTCGGGGTCTGCACCAACACCTTGTGCGCGGTCATGGGCGGTGATGAGATCCTTGCCGACCTCATCGACCACCTCGGGGTGGCCCCGGGAGGGACCACCGCGGACGGGTCGATCACGCTCGAACATCTCGAGTGCAATGCGGCGTGCGACTTCGCACCCGTGGTGATGGTGAACTGGGAGTTCTTCGACAATCAGACGCCGGAGTCGGGCCGCGTGCTCGTGGACGCATTGCGTTCAGGCGAACAGGTCACCCCGACACGTGGTGCGCCGCTGTGCACCTTTCGCGAAACAGCCCGCATCCTGGCAGGTTTCCCTGATTCCCGGCCTGGTAGCTCGGACGCTGCCGGGAGTGCCGGTGATCCCAGCCTGGCCGGCCTCCTCATCGCCAGGGACCGGGGTATGCAGGCCCCCGCCACCAGTCGCCCAGACCTTCCGAACAATGCCTCCCCCGACGCGGGCCGTACCGGTGCTGCAGATGAAGCCGAAGCATCCCGGACGGCCGCAGACAAGCCGGCACCGGCGCCGGATGCGCAGCCGCACGATCACAGTGCGACCACGGACAGCAAGGAGGTGTGAGATGCCACTGGCACCGGTCTTGAGCCGTTACTGGGACGAGCCCGAGTCCTGGACGCTCGACACCTACCGCGAACACGAGGGCTACCAGGCACTTTCGAAGGCGCTGGCGATGGAGCCCGACACGGTCATCGCCACGATCAAGGAGTCGGGCCTGCGAGGACGGGGAGGGGCCGGATTCCCCACCGGGATGAAGTGGTCGTTCATTCCCCAGGGCGACGGCATGCCCCACTACCTCGTGGTCAACGCCGACGAATCCGAACCGGGTACCTGCAAGGACATGCCGCTCCTCCTCGCCACCCCACACGTGCTGATCGAGGGGATCATCATCGCCGCGTATGCCATTCGCGCGGCACACGCTTTCATCTACGTGCGCGGCGAGGTGGTCCCGGTGCTACGCCGATTGCACAACGCCGTCGCCGAGGCATATGCCGCCGGATACCTCGGCGACAACATCCTCGGCAGTGGTTTCCATCTCGACGTGGTGGTGCACGCCGGTGCCGGCGCCTACATCTGTGGTGAGGAGACCGCGCTGCTCGATTCGCTGGAAGGGCGCCGCGGACAACCGCGTCTGCGTCCACCCTTCCCCGCCGTCGCCGGCCTCTACGCCAGCCCCACCGTGGTCAACAATGTCGAGTCCATCGCCAGCGTGCCGCCGATCATCCAGTACGGCAACGAATGGTTCCGATCGATGGGAAGTGAGAAGTCGCCGGGGTTCACCCTGTTCTCGTTGTCCGGCCATGTGACACAACCGGGACAGTACGAGGCACCGTTGGGCATCACGCTGCGCGAGCTGCTCGACTACGCAGGCGGTGTTCGCGCCGGGCACCAACTCAAGTTCTGGACCCCCGGTGGCTCGTCCACCCCGATCTTCACCGATGAGCACCTCGACGTCGCCCTGGACTACGAAGGCGTCAGCGCAGCCGGATCGATGCTGGGCACCAAGGCCTTACAGATCTTCGACGAGACCACCTGCATCGTCCGCGCAGTTCTGCGGTGGACCGAGTTCTATGCCCACGAGTCGTGTGGAAAGTGCACTCCCTGCCGCGAGGGCACCTATTGGCTGGTGCAGATACTCCGAGATCTCGAGAACGGCAGCGGTTCCGAAGCCGACCTCGACAAACTCCTCGACATCTCCGACAGCATTCTCGGCAAGTCGTTCTGCGCTCTCGGTGACGGAGCAGCCAGCCCGATCATGTCGTCTCTCAAATATTTCCGTGACGAGTACGTGGCCCATGCCGAGCACGGCGGCTGCCCGTTCGATCCGGCGCGAGCAACACTGTTCGCGTCAGCAGGTGCTCCCATGAACGCAGGTGCGCGATGACGGCCGTCGACAACAGCCCGGCGTCGGGGGGCTGGGCGGCCCTCGATCTCGTGACGATCACCATCGATGGCGTCGAGCTCAGTGTGCCCAAGGGCACCTTGGTGATTCGCGCCGCTGAACTGATCGGTGTACAGATCCCGAGGTTCTGCGACCATCCCCTGCTCGAACCGGTCGGGGCATGCAGGCAATGCCTGGTAGAGGTGGAGGGCCAACGCAAACCCCTCGCCTCCTGCACCACCACGGCAACCGAGGGCATGGTGGTGCGCACCCAGATCACCTCGCCGATTGCGGAGAAGGCCCAGCGTGGGGTGATGGAACTGCTCCTGATCAACCACCCGCTGGACTGCCCGGTGTGCGACAAGGGCGGTGAGTGCCCGCTACAGAACCAGGCGATGTCCACCGGACGGGCAGAGTCGCGCTTCGAAGGGGTCAAACGTACCTTCCCCAAACCGATTCCACTCTCGAGTGAGGTGCTGCTCGACCGCGAGCGGTGCGTACTGTGCGCACGATGCACCCGGTTCTCCGAACAAGTCGCCGGCGACCCGTTCATCGATCTCCTCGAACGAGGAGCCCAGCAGCAGGTGGGGATCGCGGCAGACGAACCATTCGAGTCCTATTTCTCGGGTAACACCGTGCAGATCTGTCCGGTGGGGGCATTGACGGGTGCGGCGTATCGCTTTCGTGCCCGACCGTTCGACCTCGTTTCCAGCCCCAGCGTCTGCGAGCACTGCGCAAGCGGATGCGCACAGCGCACCGATCATCGGCGGGGCAAGGTGATGCGCCGACTGGCCGGGGACGACCCAGAGGTGAACGAAGAGTGGAACTGCGACAAAGGCCGATGGGCATTCACCTATGCCACTGCTCGCGATCGCATCACCACACCCCTCATCCGCGACGCGGACGGAGAGTTGGTGCCGACATCCTGGTCACATGCGCTGGACATCGCTGCACGCGGACTGCGCGCGGCCCGCGGTCGGGCCGGGGTTCTCGTCGGTGGACGCGCAACGGTCGAGGACGCGTATGCCTACGCCAAGTTCGCTCGAACAGGGCTGCACACCAACAACATCGACTTCCGTAGCCGCGACCATTCGGTCGAGGAAGCACAGTTCCTGGCGGCGAATGTGGCCGGACGTCTCCTGGACGTCACCTACACCGACCTCGAGAACGCGCCCTCGGTACTACTCGCCGGCTTCGAACCCGAAGAGGAATCGCCAATCGTGTTCCTCCGACTGCGCAAAGCGGTGCGCACGAAGGGAATGGTGGTGCAGGCCATCGCGCCCTATCGCAGCCGTGGCCTGGAGAAGCTGTCGGCCCGGGTGATCCCGGTGGTACCGGGCGATGAACCCGGCGCACTCACCGCGCTCACCGACTCGGCCGCCCTGACCCGGCCCGGCTCCATCATCGTGGTCGGCGAACGCCTCGCGTCGGTGCGCGGCGCACTGTCGGCGGCCGCCGCTCTATCCCGTGCGACCGGCGCCAGACTCGCGTGGATCCCCCGCAGAGCCGGTGACCGTGGCGCACTGGAAGTCGGTGCGCTGCCCGGTCTTCTGCCGGGTGGGCGGCCCGTGGCCGACCCCGAGGCACGCGCAGAGCTCGCAACCGTGTGGGGGCCCGATCTGCCACAGGAACCCGGCTTGGACACCGGTCAGATCCTGGCGGCGGCGGGTGCCGGGTCACTGGGGGCGCTGCTCGTGGGCGGTGTCGAACTCGACGACCTTCCCGACCCTGACGCCGCACGCTCCGCACTGGACGACGCGCCCTTCATCGTGAGTGTGGAAGTGCGGACCAGCGACGTCACCGATCGCGCCGACGTGGTGTTCCCGGTGGCACCGGTGGTCGAGAAGAGCGGCACTTTCGTGGACTGGGAGGGACGCCCCAGATCGTTCGCAACCGCACTGCCCGCCACCGACTCGATGCCCGATCTCCGCGTCCTCGATGCAATCGCGCGGCAGATGGGTATGGATCTCGGGCTCCCCGACCCCGGCAGAGCCCGAGCTGAGCTGGCCGGTCTCGGGGCCTGGTCGGGTGCCGGCGCCCCAGCGCCCGACGCCTCTGCGGCAGAACTTCCCACAGCTCGGCGTGGCGAGGCCATCCTGACCGGCTGGCGGTTGTTGCTCGACTCCGGTCGTCTGCAAGACGGTGAGCCCCACCTCGCAGGTACGGCTCGGCGACCGGTGGCACGCATGTCGGCGGCCACCGCCGTCGAAAACGGCCTCGCCGCAGACGATCTCGTCACGGTCAGCACGGACCGCGGGGCCATCACTCTCCCGGTGGACATGGTCGACATGCCCGATCGGGTGGTCTGGCTGCCGCTGAATTCACCGGGCAGTCAGGTCTACGCCGAACTCGGGCCGGCGATCGGCAGCATCGTGAAGGTCCACCGTGCGGACGGGGGGGTGCGGCCATGAACGACCTGTCCGAGTTCGGCCACGACCCCTGGTGGCTCATCCTCGCCAAGGCGTTGATCGTCTTCGTCTTTCTACTGCTGACCACTCTGGTCGCCATTCTCGCCGAACGAAAGGTGATGGCGTGGATGCAAACCCGCGTCGGACCCAACCGTGTCGGGCCCATGGGATTGCTACAGAGCCTGGCCGACGGTGTGAAGCTCGCCCTCAAAGAGGGCATCATTCCCCGCGGGATCGACAAGCCGATCTATCTGCTCGCTCCGATCATCGCCGTCATCCCGGCCATCATGGCGTTTGCCGTGATCCCGTTCGGACCGGTGGTCTCGGTGTTCGGTCACCGAACACCACTTCAATTGACCGATCTTCCGGTGGCCGTGCTGTACATCCTCGCCGTCACCTCGGTAGGCGTGTACGGCATCGTTCTCGCCGGATGGGCCTCCGGCTCAACGTATCCACTACTCGGTGGGTTGCGTTCGACGGCGCAGGTCATCTCGTACGAGATCGCAATGGGATTGACGTTCGCGGCGGTCTTCCTCCATGCCGGCACCATGTCCACGTCGGGGATAGTCGACGGTCAACTCGACACCTGGTACGTCTTTCTCCTCCTCCCCTCGTTTGTCGTCTATGTGTTCTCGATGGTCGGCGAGACCAACCGGGCGCCCTTCGACCTCCCCGAGGCAGAAGGCGAACTGGTCGGCGGCTTCCACACCGAGTACTCATCGCTGCGGTTCGCGATGTTCATGCTGGCGGAGTACATCAACATGGCCACGGTATCGGCCCTCGCCGCGACGATGTTTCTCGGCGGATGGCATGCGCCGTGGCCCCTTTCGATCTGGGATGGCGCCAACTCCGGCTGGGTGCCACTGATCTGGTTTGTCGCCAAGGTCTGGGGTTTCCTCTTCTTCTTCATCTGGCTGCGGGCCACGCTGCCGCGGCTGCGCTACGACCAGTTCATGACGCTGGGGTGGAAGATCCTCATCCCGGTGTCACTGGGATGGGTCATGGTCGTCGCAACCATCCGTGCTCTGCGGGTGGAGGGCCATGACATCGGTTCAGTGGTCGACGTCATCGCCGGTGTGGTCTTCGCGATCGCCTTGCTGGCTGTGTTCTGGGTGATGAGTCGTTCCAAACGACGGCGAGCCGGTGAGGCGAACGCAGGCCCCGACCTTTCCGCACCGTTCGATCCCATGGCCGGAGGATTCCCGGTGCCGCCACTGACCGGGCAGAGCCGGCCCGGCCAGACATCGCGTGGACAAACCGGATCGGCACTACCGGCCACAACACGTTCGGAGCCGACACCGGCCTCGCAACCCGTTCCGATGAAGGAGAGCAGCGATGCGTAATCCGCTTGAACCACTTGCCGGTTTCGGGGTCACGTTCTCGTCGATGTTCAAGAAGAACAACACCGAGTTGTATCCGGAGGAGAAGGCTCCGACAGCGGCGCGCTATCACGGGCGACACCAGCTCAACCGCTATGCCGACGGACTCGAGAAGTGCATCGGCTGCGAGCTGTGCGCCTGGGCGTGCCCGGCCGACGCGATCTACGTCGAGGGTGCGGACAACACCGAAGAGGAACGCTTCTCACCCGGCGAGCGGTACGGGAGCGTCTACCAGATCAACTACCTACGCTGCATCGGATGCGGGCTGTGTATCGAAGCCTGCCCCACCCGGGCCCTCACCATGACAAACGAGTACGAGATGGCCGACGACAACCGCGCCGACCTCATCTATGGCAAGGACAAACTCCTCGCCCCGCTCGAACCGGGCATGGAGTCACCGCCCCACCCGATGCAACCGGGCAGCACCGACGAGGACTACTACCGCGGCTCGGTGATCGCCACAAACGAAGTGCCGCAATGAACCCGGCGTGGGCAGCTGAGTCACTCACCCGAACGTCCACGGGCGAGGCGGTCCAGTTCTGGGTACTCGGCACTGTCGCCGTCCTGGGCGCGCTGGGTGTGGTGTGCGCAACCAAGGCTGTGTACTCGGCGGTGTTCCTGGCCATGACGATGATCATCGTTGCGGTCTTCTACATCGCGCAGGGCGCGCTGTTCCTGGGTGTGGCTCAGATCGTCGTCTACACCGGCGCGGTGATGATGCTGTTCCTTTTTGTTCTCATGCTGGTCGGGGTGGACTCGTCCGATTCACTGGTCGAGACACTACGTGGACAACGACTCGGTGCCATCTGCGCCGGGCTCGGATTCGGGATCCTGCTGATCGCGGGGATCGGAAGTGCCACGGTCACAGCCTTTGCCGGAGTCGACGACTCGACGACGGTGGTGTCGGACCGCTCACCGGGAGCCGCGACCGGAGGCAACGTCGAAGGACTCGCCGAGCTGATCTTCGTCCGGTACCTGTGGGCGTTCGAGCTCACCGGCGCGTTGCTCATCACCGCGACCATCGGAGCGATGGTGCTGGCCCACCGCGAACGCCTCGGCGATCGGGACAGTCAGCGCGAGCTCTCCGTCCGACGCTTTCGCGAAGCCGGGCGCCGCACACCTCTGCCGAATCCCGGTGTCTACGCCCGGCACAACGCCGTCGACATGCCGGCCTCGCTACCCGACGGCTCGTTCTCCGATCTGTCGGTGAGTGATGTCCTCGAGCCCCGGGATCCGGCGGGCCCCAACCTCGGGTCGGCCAAGTCGGATCGCGCCGGTGGGCGGCGGTCATGAATCCCGAGAACTACCTGTACGTCTCGGCTCTGCTGTTCACGATCGGGGCATCCGGCGTACTGATCCGCCGCAATGCCGTGGTCGTGTTCATGTGCGTGGAACTGATGCTCAACGCCTGCAACCTGGCCTTCGTCACCTTCGCCCGAATGCACGGCAACCTGGACGGTCAGGTCATCGCCTTCTTCACCATGGTCGTCGCGGCCACCGAAGTTGTTGTCGGACTGGCGATCATCATGACCATTTTCCGGACCCGCCACTCGGCCTCGGTCGACGATGCCGACCTGCTGAAGCTATGAGACACGGATGAACACAACCATCTGGATCCTGCCGGCGCTCCCGCTCGTCGGGTCGATCGTGTTGCTGCTCGCAGGCAGGCGCACCGACCCGTGGGGTCATCTGCTCGGCTCCCTCATGGCGATCGCCTCTTTCGTCTACGGGTTGGTGCTGTTCACCGACATGCTCGGGCGCCCCGGCGACGAACGCGCCGTCCACGAGGACCTTTTCACCTGGGTGCCCGTCGGTGAGCTGCGTGTGGACTTCGGTCTGCAACTCGACCAGTTGTCGATGTGTTTTGTCCTGCTGATCACCGGTGTGGGCTCGCTCATCCACATCTATTCGGTCAGCTACATGGCCGATGACCCTGATCGCCGGCGGTTCTTCGCCTACCTCAACCTCTTTCTGGCAGCCATGCTTCTGCTGGTCCTCGCCGACAACTACCTCGGTCTCTACCTCGGCTGGGAGGGCGTCGGACTTGCCTCCTACCTGCTGATCGGATTCTGGCATCAGCGCCCGTCGGCGGCCGCAGCAGCGAAGAAGGCTTTTGTGGTCAACCGCGTCGGCGACATGGGTCTTGCCATCGGGATGATGATCATGTTCGCGACGTTCGGGTCGGTGGGCTTCGCCGAGGTGTTCGCCGGAGCCGACGAGGCCGGTGAGACAGTACTGACCTTCCTAGGCTTGATGTTGCTGCTCGCCGCGTGCGGCAAATCGGCGCAGGTGCCGCTGCAATCCTGGCTCGGGGATGCCATGGAGGGCCCCACGCCGG
Source organism: Williamsia sp. R60 (assembly GCF_054063855.1). Taxonomy (NCBI): domain Bacteria; kingdom Bacillati; phylum Actinomycetota; class Actinomycetes; order Mycobacteriales; family Nocardiaceae; genus Williamsia; species Williamsia sp. R60. The sequence continues at coordinate 83,339 of NZ_JBSSGR010000002.1, read as the reverse complement.
TGTCCGCGCTCATCCACGCCGCGACCATGGTGACCGCCGGCGTCTACCTCATCACCCGGTCGGGCCCGATCTTCGACCTGGCGCCCGGAGCGCAACTCGCGGTGGTGGTCGTCGGCGCGGTCACGCTCTTGTTCGGCGCGATCATCGGCTGCGCCAAGGACGACATCAAGAAGGCCCTCGCCGCCTCCACCATGAGCCAGATCGGTTACATGGTGCTCGCCGCCGGACTGGGGCCGGCCGGATATGCCTTCGCCATCATGCATCTCATCACACACGGCTTCTTCAAGGCCGGTCTGTTCCTCGGCGCCGGGTCGGTGATGCATGCAATGAACGACGAGACCGACATGCGCCGTTTCGGCGGCTTGCGTGCGCTGATGCCGATCACCTTCGTCACCTTTGGGTTCGGCTATCTGGCCATCATCGGGATCCCGCCGTTCGCAGGCTTCTTCTCCAAGGACAAGATCATCGAAACAGCCTGGGCAGCAGGTGGTGTGAAAGGCGTGATCCTGGGCATCGTCACCGTGCTCGGTGCCGGTATCACCGCGTTCTACATGACACGCGTGATGCTGATGACCTTCTTCGGCACGAAGCGCTGGCCGGCTGACACCCTCGGGGTGACCGCGCACCCACACGAGTCGCCTGCCTTGATGACCGGACCGATGATCCTGCTGGCCCTCGGGTCCGTTTTTGCCGGTGGGTTCTTGGCATTCGGTGGTTCACTGCAGCACTGGCTCGAACCGGTGGTCGGTGAGCACCACGACGAGCTGCCCGTTCCCATCTGGGTGATCACCGCCGGCACACTCGCGGTGGTGCTGGCCGGCGTCGCCGTGGCCTGGCGGCAGTACGCCCGACGCGACATTCCCGTTGTCGCACCGAAGGGACGCGCGCTCACCGTCGCAGCCCGCCGCGACCTCTACGGCGACGCATTCAACGAGGCGGCGTTCATGCGACCTGGCCAGAAGCTGACCGGAGCACTGGGGTCGGCGGACTCGAAAGGCGTTGACGGCCTGGTGAACGGACTCGCCGGCGCCGTCGGCGCCACATCCACGCTGTTCCGCAAAGTGCAGACCGGATACGTCCGCTCGTACGCGTTGTCGATGTTCGCCGGAGGCGCCCTGTTGGTCGCGATGATGATGTTGGTGAGGGTGTGGTGAACGCAATCCCCTGGCTGACACTGTTGTGGGTGGTACCGGCGATCGGTGCGGTTGTCATCTTGATGCTGCCTCCTCGACTACGAGTGGTCGCCAAATGGGCAGCGCTGGCAACGTCTCTAGGGGTGCTCGCCCTCGCCATTGTGTTGGCGGTCCGCTTCGATCCCGGTGGCGATCAATACCAGTTCGTGGAATCACGCTCGTGGATACCCGCTTTCGGGACCCGCTACGAGCTCGGTATCGACGGCATCGCGCTGGCGCTCGTGGTGTTGACCGCCGTGTTGCTCCCCCTTCTGCTCCTGGCCGGGTGGAACGACGCCGACGCCGACCGACGGCGTGCGACCCATCGCTACGTGGCACTGATGTTGCTGGTCGAGGCCATGGTCATGGTGTCGTTCACCGCGCTCGACATCTTCCTCTTCTACATCTTCTTCGAAGCCATGCTGATCCCGATGTACTTCCTCATAGCGGGTTTCGGTGCGGCAGAACAGGCCCCGGGCCAGCGGTCGCGCGCGGCGGTGAAGTTCTTGCTGTACAACCTCGCCGGGGGCCTGGTCATGCTGGCCGCGGTGATCGGCCTGTACGTGGTGACCGCCGACCAGGGCGGCGGCACGTTCGACTTCCGCGAGATCGTTTCGGCCGTCTCCTCCGGCTCGCTGGACATCGACCCGACTGTCGGCAAAGCTCTGTTCCTGGGCTTCATGTTCGCCTTTGCGGTGAAGGCACCGCTGTGGCCGCTGCACACATGGCTCCCGGATGCGGCAGTACAGGCCACCCCCGCCGGCGCGGTGCTGATGATGGCCGTGGTGGACAAGGTCGGCACCTTCGCGATGCTCCGGTACTGCGTGCAGTTGTTCCCCGATGCGACAAGGTATTTCACCCCGTTGATCGTCACACTGGCGGTCATCGGCATCATCTACGGCGCCATCCTCGCGATAGGCCAGACCGATCTGATGCGACTGATCGCCTACACGTCGATCTCCCACTTCGGCTTCATCATCCTGGGCATCTTCGCACTCACCAGTCAGGGACAGTCCGGTTCCACGCTCTACATGGTGAATCACGGCATCGCCACCGCGGCACTGATGTTGATTGCCGGGTTCCTGGTGTCGCGGCGCGGATCACGGGCCATCGCCGATTTCGGCGGGGTTCAGAAAGTCGCACCACTGCTGGCCGGCACTTTCCTGGTGGCGGGCCTGGCGACTCTGTCGCTTCCCGGGCTGGGTCCGTTTGTCAGCGAGTTTCTGGTCTTGATCGGCACTTTCACCCGCTACCCGGTGGCGGCCGTCTGCGCCTCGGTGGCTCTGGTGCTCGCCGCAATATACGTGCTGTGGATGTACCAGCGGGTGATGACCGGCCCCGTGAACAAGGGCACCGAGCGCCTCACCGATCTGCACGGCCGCGAAATGCTGGTGGTGGCACCCCTTCTGGCGCTGCTGCTGGCGCTGGGCATCTATCCCGCACCGGTGCTCGACGTCATCGATCCAGCCGTGGGCCACACCCTCACCGTCATCGACGAGCGTGACCCCGCACCGGCTGTTGCCGAGCCCGATGGAGGTGACCGATGAACGGTTGGGCGTTGGATACTGCCCAGGACGTGCTGCCCGCGCCGTCGATCGAATACGCACAACTCTCACCGATGTTGATCGTGTTCGCGGCGGCGGTGGCCGCAGTACTGGTCGAGGCGTTTGCACCCGATCGATTCCGGTACGCGTTGCAGCTTCTCCTGAGCGTCGGTGGCCTGGTGGCAGCATTCACAGCTGTTGTGGCACTGGCCGGTACACGCGAATCCGTGGCGGTCGGCGCCGTGGCGGTCGACGGCCCGGCACTGTTCATGCAAGGCACGATCTTGGTGGTGTCGGCGTTGTCCATCCCCCTCATCGCCCAGCGGACCATGGCGGGCGTGACCGTCGGCGCCGGGGTGGGCGCGGCAGCCGGTGGCCGGGTGAAGTCGCTGGACGCGTTCACATCTGCTGCGTCCACCGTGCCGGGCAGCGAGCCGGAACGACGAGCGACCACTGCCGGACTCGCGCAGACGGAAGTGTTCCCCCTCATGCTGTTCGCGGTCGGCGGCATGCTGTTGTTCCCCGCGGCCGACGACCTGCTGACCATGTTCGTGGCGCTCGAAGTACTGTCGCTGCCGTTGTATCTGATGTGCGGTCTTGCGCGTCGTCGCCGGCTGCTCTCGCAGGAAGCGGCGTTGAAATACTTTCTGCTGGGCGCCTTTTCATCGGCGTTTTTCCTCTTCGGGGCGGCGTTCCTCTACGGCTACGCCGGGTCGGTCGACTTCCCGGAGATCGCCGCAGCCATCGACGCCGAGGCCGGTGACAGGACGCTCGCTTTGATCGGGGCGGGCCTGGTCTCGATCGGCTTGCTGTTCAAGATCGGTGCGGTGCCGTTTCACTACTGGGTCCCGGACGTCTACCAGGGCGCGCCGACGCCCATCACCGCCTTCATGGCCGCAGCCACCAAGGTCGCCGCGTTCGGTGCGATGTTGAGATTGTTCTACGTGGCCCTGCCCGGTTTGAAAGACGAGTGGCGTCCGGTGTTGTGGGCGGTTGCGATCCTGACGATGGTTGTCGCCTCCGTCGTTGCGATCACCCAGACCGACATGAAGCGCATGCTCGCGTATTCCTCTGTGGCGCACGCCGGTTTCATCCTGACCGGTGTTGTCGCCCTCAACCGCGCAGGACTGTCGTCCACGATGTTCTACCTCGTCGCCTACGGATTCAGTACCGTCGGCGCATTTGCCGTGGTGACCCTGGTGCGGGACCGGGCAGGCGAGGTCGGCGAGATGTCGCGGTGGGCGGGTCTGGGACGGCAGTCTCCGTTGGTGGCCGGGACTTTCGCGTTGTTCCTACTCGCGTTCGCCGGCATCCCTCTGACAAGCGGCTTCGTCAGCAAGTTCGCGGTGTTTCAGGCGGCTGCGTCCGGCGGCGCCGTTCCGCTGGTGATCGTCGGGGTGCTGAGCAGCGCAATCGCCGTGGTGTTCTACGTCCGGGTCATCGTGCTGATGTTCTTCTCCGAGCCACCTGTCGACAACGCCCCCACCGTAGTCGTACCGAACACGGCGACCACCTTTGTCATCGGTCTCGGCGCTGTCGCGACAATCGCCCTCGGCATCGTTCCTCAACCGCTCCTCGACCTCGTGAATCAGGCAGCGGCCTTTCTGAGTTGAGCCCGGCCCTCACACCTTGCCTTCTCGACCCGCGGACTCCACTCGCATCAGCCCGTGTCCGTTCGACCCCGCGGTCGCGGCAGTGAGGGTGATGCGTGCGCCGTGCCATGGCCCGTCCGAAAACCGCACTCTGACCACGTATTCGGCCCGAGGTATACGTTCGGTCGCCACCGCGATCTGGGCTTCCATGACCGTGGACATGTCGTCGGGATGGAACTCTGCATTCTGCGTGGCCCATCGATCCAGCGGGGCAGGCGGCTCGGTCAGCCATTCGGTGACGATGCCCGTCGCGAAGTCGACATGCCCGATGCCCCACTCCCCTTCCACCAGCCGCGCGACCACCCGGGCCGTCCGGCGGTTGTAGGCTGCGGCCGAACTGGGTTCGCGCACGTCGGTGATGTCGTGGACGATTCCCCGCAACCCCCAGGTGTCGTCGCGGTTCTTGACCGCGCGCATGGTCATGTACACCTGGGCCAGATCCCCATCGTCCCGGCGGACGGTGATGTCGCTGTCGAATGCTTCGCCGTCCGTGATGTTCCCCGCCATGATGTCGGCCACATACGTGCCGAGTTCGCCCTCGCGGGGGAACGCCTCGAAGTACTTGAACACCTCGGGGCTCACCCGGGTCGTCTGTGGATCGGTGATGCCGAGGATCTCGGTCTCGATGGTCGGCCCATGATGGGTCAGCTGTGTTGCCGGATCCCAGAGGAACGCTCCGACCAGCCGGCGGGGTGGCGGCAGCTCGTGCTCGAGGCCCACCCACACCTGGACGCCGTAGACACTGCCTCCGGGTCCTTCGACGGGATGCCCGACCATCATCAGCGATTCGTTCTTGTCGGCGGAGAGCACTCGGCGAACGGTGCTCCGCGAGCCGGCAACGTCGCCGACCATCGTGAGAAGTGCCGCGGTCACCTGGGGACTCCGCAGATTGTCGCGCCGGCGGATCGACGAATAGCGCCGTGGCCTCACCCTGTCGAACACGAGAGTGGGCTCTCCATTGCCCATGCACTCGATGAGAATCCAGCCGTGACCCATGAAGACCCCCAACACAAGAAATCGCTGTCATGCCGCACCACCGCTGCGACGGATACCCCGGTCACCGATTACACCCCACCGCCCGGGTGCGACCTCATGCGGAACCATCGGACTCGATACAACACAGAAACAGCCCCTCACCTAAATCAGGTGAGGGGCTGTTCGCTGGCGGTGGCGGAGGCGGAGGGATTTGAACCCTAATCGACACCGTGGTCAGGGTTCAACACCTCCCCTAGCTGCACTCACTCGTCGATGCGCATCACCGTCGATCACCCTAGTTCGCGTGCGATGTCGGCACATTGTGAGCACGCGGCGGTCAGTACTCCAACGCGCCCAGTACTGCATCGCATTGAAATATTCGGTCGTACCGCCCAGCCGAGCGCTGCCTAAGAATCCCCAGATCCACAAGTTTTGCGATCGCAGTGTTAGCAGCCTGGTACGAGACCGAGTAGAGCCTGCTGGCTACCGATGCCGTAATCATCGGATAGCCGACAAGGTCGTCCGCAATCCTCAGTGACACGCCCTTTGCTCCGTGGAGTGTCATCTGGAAGCTCTCCCGGAGGGCCAGGAGCTTGTCTACTCGCGCGACCACTTCGAGAGACTCGCTGTGAATCGCCGCGCAGATGAAACAGACCCAGTCGTCCCATTCACCAGTCTGCGACACCCGAAGGAGTCCGTCTTGGTACTCAGATCTGTTCTGCTCCAACCATGGTGAGATGTTTAAGACTGGGTACTTAAGGTCTCCAGACGACATCATCTGAAGCGCCGCGACGAGCCTGCCAAGCCGGCCGTTGCCGTCGTGGAAGGGATGAAGCGTCTCGAACTGGTAGTGCGCCGCGGCGACACGGATGAGAGTTGGCAGCGAGTGGCTTTCACGAACCCATGCCTCCCAGGCTTGGAGGCCATCGATCAGTCGATGATCCGCTGGTGGAGGTACGAACCGTGCTGACGCAACACGGCGATTTCCTACACCGATGAAAACCTGGGTGGTCCGAACGCTGCCGGCAAGGTTGCCATCGCTCGCAGTTCCCCGAAGCAGTTCTGCCTGCAGATCCTCGAGCAGTCTCACGGTGATCGGATGGCCGCGCTCGAGAAGTTCGTACGCCCGCTCGGCCGCGGTGACGTAGTTCCGCACTTCCCCAACAGAGTCTGTGAGCTCATCCCTCTCAAGAAAATCGGCCTCAAACACGTCGGACAGTGCAGCGTAAGTGCCCTCCAAGGCCGACGTACTGACGGCCTCCCGGCGAGTAGCTGGTCGTGCAAGTAGTGCAGGGTTTGGCAATAGCGACGCGGCCTGATCCGCGCGCGCGAGGGCCGCGGTCGCGTCGACAACCGCGGTGTAGGTGGACGCTTTGAGGCTAAGTTCAACCGGCAGATCCACGGGCACGAACGCAACGCACTCGTACTCCTCCCGGAACCGTGGGTCGTAGCCACTAATGGGAACCAACGTCCCTACTGGGCTGTCCTTTAACTTTGCTTCGTCCATGACCTCAACCTTGAAAACCAACAGTGTGATTTCAAGGTTACAGGCTCAACCTTGAAAACGGACCGTGCAAATTCAAGTTTGGGGCCCACCCTAACGCCGCTACACGAACCTTGACGGGCTCCTTCTGTGCGTTGGTACAGCACCTGTCGGCCAGAGTGTGAAAGCACCGGTGATTGGCCGTCTCGCTGCACAATCCATTGCCGATCGACGACGAAGACAGCCGATGGTGGATTGACGCAGGTCTGGGTCAGGCGGTGGCAATCTCGGCGAGTGCGCCTGATGCCGCGCCGGTCACTGCGGTTCCGAGGAACGGCTTCGGTGCTGGCGGCGGTGACTTTCCCGTCAGCAGAGGCTTGCACATCGGCACCTTCACTTGTTGCTGCAGAGGCTAATACGCGGACGACGCCCTCGCGGGCCACAGTGAGTGATGTGGGCAGACATTCCCCTCAAGGCACAGAAACAGCCCCTCACCTGGATCAGGTGAGGGGCTGTTCGCTGGCGGTGGCGGAGGGATTTGAACCCTCGGTACGGGGTTACCGTACACAGCATTTCGAGTGCTGCACCTTCGGCCGCTCGGACACGCCACCGCCGAAAACTGTACCGCAGGGCCGGGCTGAGCCAACAATCCGCTGGTCAGTCCGGCTGTACAGACAGCCTTCGGCGGTATGAGCGGCTCTTAGTGGCCGGTCAGCTTGTCTTTGAGGTTGTCGACGCCACCCTTGACGGCGTCGGCAGCGTCAGAGACCTTCTGCTTCGCGCCGGCACTGGCTTGATCGCCCTTGCCTTCGTTCTTGAGGTCGTGGTCGTTGGTCAGGCTCCCTGCGGCTTCTTTCCCGCGGCCCTTGAGATCTTCGGCCTTGTTCTTGGCATCGTCGGATACAGCCATGGATCCTCCTAATTGACTCGATCTGTGACCAAAGGTGCATCACACGCGACTGTCGCGTGGTTCAGGGGTACCCACTGCCACTCGATTCCAACCCGATTCACGAGTCGGCGATCACCCGCGTCGGCTATGACCTCACGAGGGTCGTTGAGCAGCGAAGAACTCGCGCAGGACCGCGGCACACTCGTCGGCGAGTACACCGCCGCGCACCTGTGGACGGTGGACGTTGCGTCGGTCGCGCACCACGTCCCACAAAGAGCCCACGGCCCCTGTCTTCGGCTCCCACGCACCGAACACCAGCCGATCGAGTCTGGCCAGGGTGATGGCGCCCGCGCACATGGTGCACGGCTCGAGGGTCACGGCGATGGTGCAACCCGTGAGCCGCCATCCGTCGCCGACCACGTCGACCGCTTTTCGGATCGCGAGGATCTCGGCGTGTGCGGTGGGATCGGAGGTCGCCTCGCGCGCGTTTGCGGCCTGCGCGATGGCGGTGCCGCTGGAATCAAAGACCACCGCGCCCACGGGCACGTCTCTGGGGTCGGCTCCGGCGGCGGCCGCTAGTGCCGCCTCGATCATCTGCTCATCGGTACCCATGTCACCCGACTCACGAAAAGTGCTCAGTGACCGAGCTTCTCGAGCGTCTTCGACAGCTCGTCCGCGAAACCGAGTCGGGCGGCGATCATCCCGATCTGTTCGTCGGCATACAGATCCGTGTCACCGACGATGATGCTCATCACCGAGTCCGGCAGACCGAGGTCGGCGAGAATGGCCAGATCGCCTTCTTCCCACGGTTCGACATCATCGATCTCGTCGGGGTCGATGTCGGGGATCTCGACATTGAGCACGTCGAGTACATCGGCGGCGATGTCGTAGTCGATTGCCGCTGTGGCGTCCGAGATCAAGAGTTTTGTTCCCGACGGCGACGGCCGCACGACGATGAAGAACTCGTCGTCCACGTCGAGCAGTCCGAACACCGCTCCGGCGCTGCGCAGGCCCCGCAACCGATTCTCGGCTTCACCGAGTTCGGCCAATGCACTGCGATCCATTGCGGTGAGGGTCCACTTGCCGTCCTCCCGGACGACCGCAATGGCGAAACCATCTACATCATCCGCACCTGCAGCTGCCATGCGGTCACGGTAGCGGTCGGCGCGGGTAAACCCAACTCTCTACGAGCAGCCGCGTGACCTGCGTACCGCCCGCATGTGCCAATCTGATCGAGTGACCGCGACCTCGCCACAGCCCCGGCCCTCTGTCTGTGTTCTGGGCCTGGGTTTGATCGGCGGTTCGTTGCTGCGGGCACTGGCCGCCAGCGGTCGGCCGGCGTTCGGTTACAACCGCTCCGAGGCCACCGTCGCCGCTGCCGCCGAGAGCGGGTTCGACGTGTCCACCGACCTCGTCGCGACCCTCGCCCGCGCAGCGGAGCAGTCGGCGTTGATCGTGATCGCGACGCCTGCCCCCACAGTTGCCGCGATCGTCGCGGCCGTCGCCGAGCACGCTCCCCGGTGTCCGCTGACCGATGTGGTGAGCGTGAAAAAGCCGGTCGCCGACGCGGTTCACGCACAAGGGCTCAGCAGCAACTTCGTGGGCGGCCACCCGATGGCGGGTTCGGCCGACTCGGGCTGGGCGGCCACCGACCCCGCTCTTTTCGACGGCGCGGTCTGGGTGGTCGCCACCGACGACGGCGCCGATCCCCACGTGTGGCGGACCGTTGCGCAGCTCGCCCTCGAGGTCGGGTCCCGCGTGATCCCCGCGGCGTCCGATGAGCACGATCGCGCTGTCGCGGGCATTTCCCATCTACCTCACCTCACGGCCGCCGTGACCGCTGTGGTGGGCGCCGGCGAAGGTGAACTCGCGTTGCGGCTCGCGGCGGGCTCGTTCCGCGATGGGACACGCGTCGCCGGCACCAAACCCTCTGCGCAGCGGGCCATGCTCGAGGCGAACGACATCGCCTTGCTCAGCGCACTCAGCGAAACCATCGACCGCCTCACCCGTGCCCGCGACCAACTGCGCGACGAGGGCTCGGTGGAGATCCTCGTCGACGACGGTCACCGCGCACGCAAGCGCTACGAGCAGATCAACGCTACCGCCGACGTGCCCGTCACCGACGTGGTGATCGGTTCCGACGGCTGGGAGGCGGCCCTGCGTGACGCCGCCCGCCGCGGCGGGGTGTGGACGGGTCAGACCCGTTCGGCCAACCCCGGGTAGTTGATGACAAAGCCGTTGTCGTCGACGGTGAGGGTGGTGTCGGCCACCGGTGAGACCACCCCGACGCCATCGTCACCGGGTGTGTATTGCAGCGTTGCCGACTTCACCTCGCCCGTGGGCAGGTAGAGGTAGGCAACGGGGACGGCGACCGGCGCGGCCGCGGGTTTGCCCAGGCCCAGCCTGCGGATCGGCAAGGCGTTGAAAAAGGGACTGAGTGCCAGGTCGACGTCTTGTGCACCGCCGAAGTCGCTGCGTTCCATGCCGCGGGCAGTCTGGACCAGCCAGGTGTCCTCGTTGTCGCGGGTGATCGAGATCTGGGCGTCCCCACCCGCGCGCACGAGGTGCAGCGACAACCGCTTGGTGACACCGGCATCGTTGGTGACCAGGTCGTACGAGGCGCTGAAGGCCTCTCGGTCGGCGGTTGCCGCAGCAACGATTCGCCCATACGCCTTCACCCGATTCCCGGTGACCGCGACACGCACCTGCTCGAGTCGATCCTCGCCTATCCCACGCCAGGTCATCACTGTCTTGAAGTCGCTGTTGTCAGAGACACCGGCCGACCCTGGCTGGAGCACGGTTGCCTCTTGGGACACGTCTGGGGAATTCACACCTTCAAGGTAGGCGACCAGACCCCATGTTTCCGAACCAATGGCACACATTGGCCGGTCCACCCCTTTGATCAGGCGGTGGACAGGTCAGGAGTGCGTCGCAACCGTCCAGTCCCCGGGACCGACGCCCAGCTGACACCTGCGAGGATGCCGTCGAGAATCAGGGCCAACAGCGTGACCAGCAGCGACCCAGCGATCATCGGCGGGTAGTCATAGGTGGCGAGGCCGTCGAAGATCGGGCGTCCGAGGCCACCCAGGCCGGCGTAGGCGGCGATGGCTGCGGTTGCCACCACCTGCAGCGTGGCGTTACGCAGGCCACCCAGGATGAGTGGGAGTGCGTTTGGTAACTCCACTCTGAGCAGCACCTGCAGATGGCTCAAGCCCATGGCCCGGGATGCGTCGACCACTGCCTTGTCGACATTGGCGACCCCCGCGTAGGTGCCGGCCAGCAGCGGCGGGATCGCGAGGACGATCAGCGCGATGATCGTGGGGGTGAGTCCGAGACCCATCCACAAGATGAAGAGCAGTAGCAGACCCAGGGTCGGCAACGACCTCAGGACGTTCACCAGTCCCACCACCGCCACCTCTCCCTTGCCGGTGTGACCGATGAGCAGACCGATCGGGACCGCGATCAACGCCGCGACCGCCACTGCGTAGAAGGTGTAGCCGATGTGTTGGCCGATCTCGACCAGCAATCCATCGGAGTCCTCGGTGCCGGTCCAGTTCGTTCCGGTGGACAGGTAGCTGACGGTGTCGCTGAAGATGTTGCTCATGCCGGTGCCGCCTCCTTGGCCAGGTTCATCCGGCTACGTGCCAACCTGCCCGGTCCCCGGCCGACGCGTGCCCACGGGGTCAGCACCCGGCCGATCACCACGAGGACCAGGTCGATCACCAGTGCGAGAACCACCACGGCGATGATGCCGGCGACGATCTCGTCGGTGTAGTTGCGGCTATAGCCTTCGGTGAACAACCGTCCCAGGCCGCCGAAACCGATGACCGCACCTACCGACACCATCGAGATGTTGGTCACCGACACCACGCGAATGGTGGCGATCAGCACCGGGATCGACAGGGGCAGTTCCACCTTGAGCACGCGTTGCCACGGCTTGTATCCGATGGCCTTGGCGGCATCGACAGCGGCCGGAGGCACGGCGTCGAGCGCTTCGGGAACCGAACGCACAAGCAGCGCAGTCGAATACAAGGCCAGCGCCACCATCACATTGACGTCGGAGAGAATGCGCGTGTTGATCAGCGAGGGCAGAACGATGAACAGAGCGATGGACGGGATGGTGAAGATGATCGAGCCGATCACGATGGTCACCCGCCGCGCCGGCCGGGACCGGTACACCAGGAGACCCAGCGGAATCGCGATGACCAGCGCCACCGCCAGCGGGATCATCGATAGTTTGATGTGCTCGAGCGTCAGTTCCCATACCTTCGAGAAGTGGTCGAAGAGGTAATTCATGATGCCGACTTGCGCTGCTGTTCGAGAGCAGCGAGCACGTCGGCGGCGCGGACCCCTCCGCTCACGGTCCCTTGGCCGTCCACCACCACACCGATTCCCGAGGGCGAGGACAACGCGGCATCGAGTGCCTGGCGCAACGACCCGGACTCACTGAACAGCGACCCACCGGCTGAACAACTGTCGTACAGCGACGCCCCACCGGAATGCGCCCGCACCCCATCGGCGTCGACCCAACCGAACGGGGTTCCGTTCACCGTCACCAGCCGCCATTCGTCGGCGCCGAGGACCAGCCCGTCGATCTGCGCTTCGGTGATCGGTTCGAGCGGCTCGATCTTCACGTCCTGACCCGAATTGAACTGCAGCAGACGATATCCGCGGTCGCGGCCGACAAATGAGGACACGAACTCGTCGGCGGGCGCGGCGAGCAGTCGCGCCGGGGTGTCGAATTGGCGCAGGACACCGCCTTTGCCGAAGATCGCGATCCGGTCGGCGAGCTTGACGGCCTCATCGATGTCGTGGGTGACGAAGACGATGGTCTTGCGCAGCTCGGCCTGCAGTCGGAGCATCTCGTTCTGCAGGTCCTCGCGCACGACGGGATCGACAGCACTGAACGGCTCGTCCATCAGCAGGATGGCCGGATCTGCAGCCAAAGCCCTTGCCACACCGACACGCTGTTGCTGTCCGCCCGACAGCTGGCCCGGGTACCGGGTGGCGACGGTCGAGTCCAGACCGACCCGCTCGAGGAGTTCGAGCGCCGCGCGCCTGGCCGACTTGCGCGACTCGCCCTCAAGCACCGGGACGGTGGCCACGTTGTCGACCACTCGCTGGTGGGGCATCAGACCGGCGCTCTGGATCACGTAACCGATACCGCGTCGCAGCGTCACCGGGTTGGTGGTGCTCACGTCTTGTCCGTCCACCTTCACGGTGCCGGACGTCGGATCGATCATCCGGTTGATCATGCGCATCGAGGTGGTCTTGCCACATCCCGACGGACCCACAAAGGCAGTGAAGCTGCCTTCTTCGATCTCCAGGGTCAGGTTGTCGACCGCGGTGGTGCCGTCAGGGTAGGTCTTGGTCACCGCATCGAAGGTGATCATCGGCTTCCTTCCATCGGTCATCTCATGACCCCAGCTGCTTGTTGAGCCCGTGGTCTCTCACCCAGCGTTCTGCCGCGTCCTCGACTTCGAGTTTCTGTGTACCCGAGACCATCTCGTTCAGGTTTCGGAGTTCCTCCACGGTCAGCTGTGCCGACACCGCGTCGAGCACCTTGCGTAGCTCCGGCGAGTCCTTCGACTTCGCCAGCACCGGCACGATGTTGTTGGCGGGGAAGTTGTGTTTCGGATCTTCGAGCACCACAAGGTTTTCCGTGGTTATCGCGGGCGTTGTGGTGTAGATGTCGGCGGCGGTGACCCGTCCGCTGGTCAGCTCGTTGATGGTGGCCTGTCCGCCGCTGTCGTTGTTGGGTTTGAAATCCACGTCCAGCCCGTAGTTTCGGCGTAGGCCCGGTACCCCCACCTCACGGGTGGCGAACTCACTGTTGGCCATGAAGCTGACGGTCTCCGACTGCGCCACTCGAGCGAGGTCTGCGATGGACACCAGGTTCCACTTCTCTGCGCTCTGTCGGGTGACGGTCACCGAGTCCGAGTTGGACCCGGGAGCCGGCGTGTAGGTCAGCAGATCGTCACCGAGTACTGCGGGCAACGCATTCTCGATGTCGGGCAACGACGTCAGCGACGAGTACTTCGTCACCTCGTCCTCGGACAGGCCGGGAGCGGCCGCTGCCAGATACTGGAGCAGGTTCCCTATGTAGTCGGGGGCGATGTCGATGTCGCCGGCGCGCAGGGCGGGAAGGTAACGCTCACGGGTACCCGAATTGAGCTGGTTCTCGGCCGTGAACCCGTTGGCCTCGAGAACGTCGATGTAGATCTGACCGATGATCTGGCTTTCCAGCACGCCCCCTGATCCGACGACGACGTGACGGGGATCGGGATCACGCGATCCCGCACGGTTGAGGGGATCGAAGCATCCTGCCACGACGGTCGCCAGCAGCATGACGATCAACGGCACCAGGGTGAGCCTGATCCAGGTCCGCCGGCGAGGGAGCGTTCGCATCTGTTCCATAGAACACCACCGCAGCGACGGCGTCAGCATGGCCGGCCGATTTCGTTCATGGTGAGCCGAACTCGACGTGCCGACCTCTCAGAGTCGATGGGCGCGGTACACGTGCGTCCGGTAGGGCAACACGATGACACCGTCGCCGTCGGCCACATCATCCGCCAGCTCCTGCACCCCCGCCAGGATCCGGGTGCGTTCGGCCTCGGCTGCGGTGATGACATGGCTGCGCGACGCTGCCATCGCAACAAGCTGTTCCGATGTCATCCGACGCTCCCAGTCGAAGGCCTTGTGTTCCAACGAACCGAAGTGCGTTCGTAACCGGGGTCCTCCCCTGGCCACGAACAATTCGGCAGCGCTGGCGGACATGATGTCGGTGAGCGCGGCCACCCACGGAACCGACTCGTCCCGGATGTTCCACACCAGGCCGATCCGCCCACCGGGCTGCAGTACCCGGGCGGCTTCGGCGGTCGCCGGCTCGGGCTGCACCCAGTGCCAGGCCTGGCCATAGGTCAGGACATCGGCCACCGAGTCGTCGAGTGTCGTCTGCTCGGCAGTGCCCGATACCGAGTGCACCGTCGGCAACGCCGAGGACAATGCGTCGAGCATCACCCGATCGGGCTCCACCGCGATCACCGTCCGTCCCGGCGACAGAAGCGACGCGGTGAGTTTGCCTGTGCCGGCACCGATGTCGACGACCACTCGGGCGTCGGACGGAACGAGATGGGCGATTGCAGCTTCCGGATAGTCCGGCCGGCCCTTGCTGTACGACGCTGCTTCGCGACCGAACGACGTGGCCATCCGCGCTTGCCTGTGAGGGTCGGTCATTGCCACGACGTCCTGTCCCTGGTTGCACTCACCACCACGTACGGGGCCGCGAAGGTCACCGAGCCGTCGGCGTGCGCGAGGTCACCGAACACGTCCCGAAAACCGTTGACAACCTGCTGACCTCGTTCGTCGTCGATCATCGACAGCAGGTTGACGTGCACCGGGGACTCACTGGTCACCAAATGCATCGCCTCGTCCACGGAACCGAACTGCCACAGATGGTCGCGCTCGTCCACCACAACATCGATGAAGCCATCGGCGAGTCTCTGTTCGATGGCTGCCGGGTCGGCCCACGATTCGGGCGACACGTCACCGAACTGCGGCGCCGGCGACGGGCCGAGCACGTCGGCGATCGGTGCGAACAGCGGTTGGTCCGGCGCCGATGCCCAGGCGGTGTACGCGAATGTCCCGCCGGGCTCCAGCAATCTGCGGACCTCGGTGATCTGAGGTTCGGGCTGCACGAAGATGATGCCCACGCTGGAGAGCACCACGTCGGCCGGTGGCAGTCCGGTCGCGCTCGCGTCCGCACACACCCAGCGGATGTCGAGACCCGAGCGTGCCGCTTCCACCTCTGCTTCTTCGAGCAGTTCGACGGTCAGGTCGACCCCCGTGACCTGAGCCCCTTCACGGGCGCAGAGCAGTGCCGCGCTGCCGGTTCCGCAGGCGAGGTCGTAGACGACCGCACCCACCAAGGGCGTACGACGACCGGTGACGGCCACCAGGTCCTCGGCGAGTGGGACGAGGTGATCTGCCACCGTCCGGTACCGACCCCGAGCCCATGGCGTGCTCATGAGCCGAGATGGACGCAGACCGCCAACACACCCTTCTCGTCGGCGACGACCTTCCCGTCGACCTTGATCGAGCACGTCACGTCATTGCCGTCGATCGAAAATGCACTGAGCTGCAACGTATCCGGCGCGCGGTCGATGGTCTTGGTCCACGGTGTGCGGGGATCGGACTCGGTCTTCTCGCCGTCACGATCGCTGTACAGGATCAGCATCGCCGACCCGGTCACCTCGTACTCGACCGTTCCCGATGTCGAACCCGTGGTGGTGGTTTCCGTGGTGGTGGTGTCGTCGGTTTCCCGGGTGGTTGTCGTCTCCGTGGTCGACGTTGCCGAGGTGGACGTCGCCGATGGCGAGTCGTTGTCGGAATCTCCCATCAGAGCCAGGGCCGCGAACGCTCCGCCGGCGACCACGATCAGTGCGACCACCACGCCCAGGATGATCAGCAGGGTTTTCTTGCTGCCCCCGTCGTCGGGCCCGTTCGGGGGACCGCCGTAGCCGCCTCCATAAGGAGGCTCTCCGTATGGAGGCCCGCCACCATAAGGGTTGTTGCCGTAGGGATTGTTCGGGTCGTACGGCTCCCCATACGCAGGCTGACCTTGGGGACCATAGGCGGGCGGTCCATACGCCGGTTCGCCGTATTGGTTACCGCCGTATTGGGGATCGCCGTATTGGGGAGTCGGGCCGGACCCGTACGCGGGCATCTGGCTGGTACCGCTCGGACCCTGACCCGGCTGATCCGAGGGTTGACCCCAGTACGGCTGTTGCGGTTGCCGAGGATCCTGGCCGCCCCAGTACGGCTCATCCGGCTTGTTGGGATCGTTGCCATATCCGGGCCCCATACGTTTTGCTCCTCAGCTCGACCTTCAGGAGTCAAACACTACCGGCGCGGCGTACGCAGACCTAGAAATCGTTTCCCCATACACGCGCACGGCAAACGGTACGATCAAAGCGCTTCGCGGGCGTCGAATAGCACCGCGTCTCATCCAACGCGATGGAGTTCAAATGTCGAACGAACGTGGATTGATCGCTCCCGCATACACCGGCCGACTCGCTGTCGAGGGTGTCCCGGCACTGAGAATTCCGGACGATTCGATGGAGCCGGAAATCGCGTATCGCTTCATTCACGATGAATTGATGCTCGACGGCAATTCGCGCCTCAATCTGGCTACATTTGTGACCACTTGGATGGACCCGCAGGCCGAGCGATTGATGGCCGAGACGTTCGACAAGAACATGATCGACAAAGACGAGTATCCGCTGACTGCGGCCATCGAGTCTCGGTGCGTGAGCATGGTCGCCGACCTGTTCCACGCTCCCGGACTCGACCCAGAGGACGCATCGACGGCCACCGGCGCCTCCACCATCGGCTCATCGGAGGCCGTGATGCTCGGCGGGCTCGCCCTCAAATGGCGCTGGCGCG
This sequence comes from Williamsia sp. R60, assembly GCF_054063855.1. Lineage (NCBI taxonomy): Bacteria > Bacillati > Actinomycetota > Actinomycetes > Mycobacteriales > Nocardiaceae > Williamsia > Williamsia sp. R60. Next base: position 66,180 of record NZ_JBSSGR010000002.1, on the reverse strand, counting down.
AGAAGAAGACGGGTGGCACACCGAACCTCGTCCTCGGCAGCAACGTTCAAGTGGTCTGGGAGAAGTTCTGCCGTTATTTCGAGGTCGAACCGCGCTATCTGCCGATGGAGGAGGGTCGCTACGTCATCACCCCTGAGCAGGTGACCGAGGCGGTGGACGAGAACACGATCGGCGTCGTGGTGATCGCAGGGACCACGTACACGGGCGAACTCGAGCCCGTGAAAGAGGTCGCCGCCGCCCTGGACAAGCTCGCGGCCGATGGCGGCCCGGACATCCCGATCCACGTCGACGCGGCCAGTGGTGGTTTCGTACTGCCGTTCCTGCATCCCGATGTCGAGTGGGACTTCCGGGTGCCGCGCGTGGTTTCGATCAACGTCAGCGGGCACAAGTACGGACTCACTTATCCCGGAGTCGGTTTCGTGGTCTGGCGGGGCAAAGAGGACCTCGCCGAAGACCTGGTGTTCCGCGTCAATTATCTCGGTGGGGACATGCCCACCTTCACCCTCAACTTCTCGCGCCCCGGCAACCAGGTCATCGGCCAGTACTACAACTTCCTGCGGCTCGGGCGCGCCGGCTACACCGACATCATGAAAGCGTTGTCGAGCACGGCCCAATGGTTCGCCGGGCAGATCGCCGAAGAAGAAGAGATCAAGGTCCTGACCGACGGTTCGGCCATCCCTGTCGTGACGTTCAAGCTGAATGATCCCTGCCCGTTCACGGTCTTCGACATCTCTCATGGACTCCGGGTGTACGGCTGGCAGGTACCGGCCTACACGATGCCCGACGACGCCACGGACGTCGCCGTTCTCAGGGTCGTGGTGAGGGAGGGGTTCTCGCGTGACATGGCCCGCGTCCTGCATCAGCACCTCGTCGAGGTGATGGACGGACTACGCAAGATACAGGCCGGCGGCCATTTGAAAACCCAGCATTTTGCTCACTGATTTCTGTCCCTGACATTTGTGTCCTGGGTCACATTGCCACGGGGCGACTCCACCGCAAGCGGCGGGATGGGCGGCGATCGCACCACTGTCCGCCGGGCCGGTGACCACCCTCCTGACGATTGATACGAGTACTTTCTGCTCTTCGGTCGTTAATTCCGCATGTTCTTTTATCAACTCACCAGCAATTACTCATTGACCTGCGACAAGTAGGCGTCTCTCGTGCGACGGTCAGGGCAGTTGGCCAAGTGGCCAGCTGTCCAACCCCTCCAGGGAGAACAAAATGCATTTGTCGACATGCCCACCGATCACCACCCAAAAGCAGAGCGGTTTCGCAGCACGGGGGTTCGGAGCATGAAGGATCCGAAGCTGATGCTGAGTGTTGCCAATGCCATCGAGGAGCGCGCCGACTGGACCCGCACCATCCAAGGTGTCTCCATCGGCATGTGGTTTGCCGTCGCGGTCCGTCCCGGCGCGTGCGGGTCACTCCTCAGCGGTATGGCCGCGATGTACTTTCCGGAGACCGAAGTGTTCGGCGACCCGGGTAAGGCGTTCTACGCCGCGGTGCAGGAGGCCCTGGTGATGAGTTGACCACCAGCCGGCCGTGCGGTCGCCTCGGTGAGGAATGTGTTGCCTGATCGCCGACCATCGCGCCGCTGACTCTCGCAGCATGGCATGGACCACGACGAGGTGGTCCGATGTCATCCTCGAACTCCGTCCCCGCAGCATCACCTGGGACCGGAGACGGTGACGCACGGCCGAAACTAGACCGAGCACCCAGGCGCAGGTGCCAGATCGCCCAAAATCTCTTAGGCTGACTCATCACCACACGTTGAGGAGAATGCTGATGGTCGACAAGGGCAGGAAGTCGACTGCATCCGACATCCCTCTGTCGGACGCCGACGAGTCCGCAGGCGAAGCGATCGCTGAGGCGGTCACCGCGGTCCACCTCGACGACCACCGCTTCGAGATCCCGAGTCAGTTGGCCACAGAGATCTTCGACCAACTCGACGCGTCCATCGACACCACCCGCGCCGTCATGCTCACGCTGAGCGACGATGCGTGCATCATGATCGCGCCCGACGACCCGATGGTCATCTTCGTTCAACGCGATGTGGTCGACACCGGTGCGTGATTCGCCGACGGGTGGTCACCGGAGGTTCTGGGTACAGGGCCGATATGACCCCAGCAGCGAGCACAGCGGATCAGTACTTCGACGTTCTGGTCATCGGCGGCGGTAACGCCGGGATCAGTGCCGCGGCCCGGCTGATCAAGAAGGGCATCACCGACGTCGCTGTCATCGAGCCGCAGAGGGTCCACACCTATCGGCCACTGCTGTCGTATGTGGGTGGCGGTCAGGCGACGTTGAACGACGCCGAACGAACCCAGCGATCGGTGACCCCCGAGCAGTGCACATGGGTTCAGGACACAGCCATCTCGGTTGATGCGCCGTCGCAGACGGTGCTGTGCGCGTCAGGCCGTACCTACCGTTACCGAGACCTGGTTCTCGGGCCCGGGCTCGTCCCGGATGCTGACGCACTACCCGGTGTCGACGCGGCCCTCGAATCCTCTGCTGTCGCCAGCAATTACGTGGACCGGGCCGAGGAGACATGGGAGTTGGTCAAGTCCATGCCCGCTCGCGGACGGGCCGTGTTCACAGTGCCTCGCGCGCCGGTGAGCTGTACCGGCACCACGCTCAAACCACTCTTCCTGGCTGCAGCCCACTGGCAGAAGACCGGCCGACTGCCCGGGGTCGACATCTCCCTGGTGGTCGACCGTCCCGAGTTGCTGGGGGTGCCCGACCTCGACGGTCGGCTGTACAGCCTTCTCGCCGACCTCGACGTGCGGGTGTTGCGCAATACAGCGGTCACCGAGCTCGATCCCGAGGGTCAGCAGATATCGGTGACGGGGGCCACCGGGTCGGTCGAACGACTGCCCTACGACATGCTTCACCTGGTCCCGCCGTTCCGTGGGCCCTTGTGGGTCGAGTTGTCAGGGCTTTCCGGCGCCGATCCCCGGGGTCTCGTCGACATCGACCCCCACACGTTCCGTCATCACACGTACCCCGACATCTGGGCTGCAGGAGACGGGGCCGCGGTGGCCACGGACCCGTCCGGCGGTGCGCTGCGTCGGCAGATCGCAATCCTCGTCGACAACCTGATCGCTGCTCGCGAGGGAAAAGCGTTGGCGGAGTACGACGGATACACGGTCGCGCCCGTCGCCATCGACGGGCACAGGCTGATCGCCGGTGAGTTCGACCGGGCCGGCACCGTCGAGTCATCGTTACCGTCGTTTGTCGACCCGCTCAAACCACGACGATCGGCATGGGCCTTCGACCGCTACGGACTGCCGCAGACGTACTGGAACCTCATTCTCAAGGGTCGGCTCTGAGGCCGGGATCGGCTGCAGCGCCGGCGATTCGGAGCAACACCGGTTCAGAGGTCGGGCAACGTCCACCAGCTGCCGAGTTCTTCATCAAAGGAATCCGGCGAATACCGGCCGAGCCCACTCATCGGATATGCGGTGGTTTCGCCAAACCACACGTGGCCGTCGACGTCGTACAGATCGACGCGGAGGAAATCGAATCCCTGCGCGATGCGTTCGGCGATCGCGATCATCTCCGACAGATGGGGCGGCGCAGGCACCAGCGGGAGGTCCTCCGCCCCGGGATGCGTCGCGACCCGATTCCACGAGGTGTCGTAATACGAGGCCCGCGGATCTGCGACTCGGTCGGAGACCACCAGCACGTATCGCGCGACGCCTGCGAAGACGAAGAACTTGTAGTCCGAGGGGAGGACATCGGATGTACCGATCCGCTCTTCGACCAGGATTCGCGGCGTGGCCCGGCTGTACCCCCACTCGCCCATCAGCTGCCAGTTCTCGTTGTCGAGCCACCCGTCGGTCCGGGCGAGCAGGTCGTCGAGGTCGGGACGTCCGTGGCCCACGATGATCTTGCCGAACCGGTGTGCCGGCTTGAGGATCCACCGATCGGGCAGATCGACCGAGCCCAGGTCCCGCAGATCGGTTCCCGCCCAGAGGGTCTGCGGAACCCTCACAGAATCTCCGGCGGCGGCAGACGCCAGTTCTTTCATGGCCAACTTGTCGCACGTGGGAGCCAGCAACTCGCGGCGGTCATGGCGCACTCGCCAGTTGACCTTGTCGGTGAAACGTTGCGGATTCCGCAGACGCGGCAGGCGTCGGTGAAGGGCACCATAGAACAGAATTCGTCTCGGTGTCAGCGGAATTCGCATGATCGCGGCGAGCGCGACCCGCGCTACGGTGGTGTCAGACATCGGCATCAGACTAGCCCCCTATGGCGGAAGAGGATTACTTTGCAGGACATCACGATCCGGGATTGGTTCGAGAGCTGGCGTCAACTGATCGTCGACGTCGACTACGACAAGGCCCGCACGATGTTCGCCCCCGACGTCGTCGGCTTCGGGACCTACATGCGACTGGTCCGAGGCATCGACGAGTTGGAGAACGAGCAATGGCGTTCCATATGGGGCCGTATCGCCGAGTTCCGTTTCGACCTGGATTCGATGGTGACGGGCACGTCTGATGACAAGCTCACCGGTTGGGGGCTGTGCCTGTGGACCTCTACCGGTTACGCCGAGAACGGGACGCCGTTCGAACGGCCGGGCCGCTCGACGGTCTTGCTGACCCGATCAGACGTCGGCCAACCGTGGCAGGCGATACACACTCATCTTTCACTGGTTCCCGGCACACCGCCGCGCACCTTCGGACCACCGCCCGCCGGCTGAGCCCACTCGAAACCGTTGCGCCGCATGTTTTTCGGTACCCGCTCAACCCCGCAGCGGCCGCCCGCTCACCGTGGGTGGGGTCTTCGCAGCGGGCGTCCAGCTGGTTGCCAGGTTGTCGATCAAGACTGATGTCACCCGGTTCGACGATCGAACCGGATCGACCGAGGAGGCAACATGACACAGCGCAGGCAACGTGATTCGACACCGACCTACGAGGGTCGCCGACTGCCCCGGCCTGCCGACGAGGTGGTCGACCAGGGGTTGGCTTTCGACGTGGATACGTTGTTCAGTCGGCGCAGGATGCTGGCGGTGTTCGGATTGGGTGCAGCCACCGTCGGTTTGGCGGCGTGCGGAGGGTCGAGCAACTCGAACTCGGCCACCAGCTCCGCGACGACGGCTGCATCGACCACAACAAGCACCGGGTCATCGACGGCACTGACCGAAATTCCTGACGAGACAGCAGGCCCCTATCCGGGGGACGGGTCCAACGGACCCAACGTACTCGAACAGAGCGGCATCGTCCGCACCGACATCCGCTCGAGTTTCGGCGACTTCAGCGGGACTGCCGACGGGGTTCCGATGACCTTGCAGCTGACGGTCTCCGACCTCGCCAACGGAGGTGTCCCACTGGAGGGCGCCGCTGTGTACGTGTGGCATTGCACGCGTGAAGGTGGATACTCCCTGTACTCGGACGGGGTCACCGACCAGAACTTCCTGCGCGGCGTCCAGATTACCGATGCGGCCGGAAAGGTCGAGTTCATCAGCATCTTTCCCGCTTGTTACAGCGGCCGCTGGCCTCACATCCATTTCGAGGTCTATCCCGACCAGAACAGCATCACCGATTCCGCCAATGCCATCTCCACCTCGCAGGTCGCGCTTCCACAGGACGTGTGCGACGCGGTCTACGCGACTGCGGGGTACGAGGATTCCGTGGCCAACCTCGCCCGGGTCGGCCTCGACAGCGACAACGTCTTCGGTGACGATTCCGGTGCCGCCCAACTGGCCTCGGTGACCGGCGACGTCACCGGCGGTTACACGGTTGCCCTGGCCGTGGGGGTCGACGCCACCACCGAACCCGCGGGTGGCCAGATGCCCGGGGGCGGTGCCCCACCCGGCGGAATGCCGAACGGTGGCCCGACGGGCTAGCTCGTGCGTCCGTCCACCAGCGCATCACGAAGCTGCAGGACTGCCGCCTTGACCCAGATGTTGGCCCCGAACCCGCCGTGGCTGTTGAGGTAACTGGCGCAGAGCTCGGGCATCGTCGGTGCGTACACAGCCAGCTGTGCGTTCACTGCGGCATGCAACGTCGCCGAACTCACCGTCGCCGAGGCCGGACAGTGCCGGTCGATGAGGGCCATGTACTCGGTGAGCATCTCTGGCGTCACGGTGCCCGTCTGCTCGCCGGACGCGGCCGATGACACTTCTTGGGGTAGTTCAGCCAGCATGATCAGCGCCAACGGGTTGTCCGCCACTATGGGCGCACGATGTTGGGTCATACGTTCAGTGTGCACGTGTCCACTCGAAATGCATATCGATTCGCGGGGGCAGACATGGTGGGGCGACGCGGGCCGCCTTGCCGTGTCAGCGATTCTTAGGCAGTGTTGGGGCATGAGCGAAAACACGAAGGTCACAGTCGAACGCACCATCGATGCGCCCGTCGACGCAGTTTTCGACGTTCTCTCCAACCCCGAGCGGCACCAAGAGCTCGATGGTTCGGGGTTCATCCGCGGCGTGGACCACGCCGATCGGATCCAGCAGGTCGGCGAGGTGTTCACCATGAACATGCAGGGCGACCACATGGGCGGCGAGTACAAGACCGACAACCACGTCTCCGGTTACGCGAAAGACAAGTTGCTGGCATGGAAGACCGCACCCGCCGGTACGGAACCTCCCGGCTGGGAGTGGTTGTGGGAGTTGGAGTCTCAGGGCCCCAACGAGACGCTGGTCCGGCACACGTACGACTGGTCCAAGGTCACCGACAAGAAGCTCCTCGAGCAGGTGAAGTTCCCGCTCGTCACCGAGGACCAGTTGTCCGACACCCTTGCGCGACTGGCCGCAGCGACTGCTTCCTGACCTGACCGAGCAGGTCACGAACCCCCGGCTGCATCTATCCTGACCGGATGCACACCGACTCGGATGTCGCCGCTGCGATGACAAGAGAGCCGGCGACCAGGGAAGCGATTGCTGCAGCGATCCGCGACGACGTTCTCGATGGGAAGCTGCAACCGGGCGACCGTCTCCCGGAACCCATGCTCGCCGAACGATTCGGGGTGTCGCGGGTGCCGGTCCGAGAGGCGCTGTCGCAGTTGCAGAGCGAAGGATTCGTCAACCTCGAGCGCTACAAGGGAGCGACCGTGTCAGGCGCGTCACGGGCCGACGCTATCGAGTTGATGCAGGTCCGTCGAGGTCTGGAGGTGTTCGGTGCCCGACTGGCCGCCGAGCGCAGCGGTGGTGAGTTCGCTGCCGAACTGCGTCTCGTCATCGAGTCGGGAACACAGGCCGAGCGGTTGAAGCATCATGATCAGGTCCCTCCCCTGGTGCTTCGCTTCCACACGCTGATGGCCGAGGCTTCCGGGAACCACGAACTGGCCCGCACTCTCGAACACACGCTGCGGCGCATCGCGTGGGTCTTCGACCGCGACGTGGAGAGCAGGGCCGACGGATGCTGGCGTGACCACACGGCGATTGCCGGTGCCGTTCTGGACGGCTCCCCCTTTCAGGCGGGCTATCTGATGGATGAGCACGTGAAGAAAGACGAAGATCTGGTTCGGCGACTGATCAAGTAGCGCTTCGTATACGAACTCTCGGCCGTTAACTCGAACGTAATGGTTGATAACGGCCGTGACACACAGAACGTATACGAATTGTTCATGCAAAACTTCCTACCTACCCCGTCGCGAAGGCCGAGTATGTCCGGCCTGTGGCGCACGGGAGCCTTCGGCGCTCAGCATGTGATCGTCATGTACACGGGGTGCGTCACCGTTCCCCTCGTCTTCGGCGCCGCACTCGGATTGGACCAACGCACCATCGGACTGTTGGTCAACGCCGACCTGCTGATCGCCGGCATCGTCACCATCATCCAGGCCGCCGGCATCGGCAACATCCTGGGTGCGCGGATGCCGGTCGTGGCAGGTGCCTCGTTCACAGCCGTCACCCCGATGATCCTCATCGGGCAGGAATACGGCCTGAATGCGGTGTACGGGTCGATGATCGGTGCCGGGATCTTCGCTCTCCTCACGGCGGTGCCGTTCTCCAAGCTGTTGCGGTTCTTTCCTCCGGTCGTGCGCGGTGCAGCGGTGACGATGATCGGGTTGTCGCTCATCGGTAAAGCAGTGTCGATGATCTTCGACGACGGTCCGGCCGACGGTGAACGACTGTCGCTGGCTTTGGGCATCATCATCGTCGTGGTCGCCTTGATGCGCTACGGCCGCGGATTCATCAGGCAGGCAGCCGTTCTCACCGCTCTGGTCCTCGGAACCATCGCGGCTGCGGCGATGTCGATGACGGACTTCTCCGGTGTGGGTGACGCAGCGTGGTTCGGGATCCCGCAACCCTTCTTCTTCGGCGCACCGACATTCCCCATCGCCGGGATCGTCTCCATGAGCATCGTGATGATCGTGATCTTCATCGAGTCGACCGCCTACATGATGGCGATCTCCGAGACCACCGGCATCGACGCGGACCCTCCGCGTATCGCCCGCGGTCTGGCCGCCGACGGTGCGTCCGCAGTACTCGCGGGAGTATGGACCTCGTTCCCCGACACCATCTTTGCGCAGAACGTCAGCCTCGTCCGGATCACCAAGATCGCGAGCCGTTCGGTCGTGGTGTTCGCCGGTGCGCTCCTGATCATCTTCGCGTTGATCCCCAAGCTCGGCGAGACGATCGCGAGCCTGCCGGGGGCGGTCATCGGATCGGTCAGTCTGGTGATGTTCGCACTCGTCGCGGGCACCGGCATCAGCACCCTGTCGAAGGTGGACTACCGCAACAACGACAACCTGATGATCGTCTCGCTGGCGTTGGGCGCAGGGATGATCCCGGTGGTCTCCAAGGACATCTACACCGACTTCCCCGCCGAGGTGCAGATCATCTTCGGCAACGCCATCAGCAGCGCTGTGATCACCGCGTTTGTCCTCAACATCGTCTTCCATCACCTACCGCCACGACGACGCGGCGACAACACCCCGACCGCTGAACCGACGTCGAACAAAGAGGTCGTGGCATGACCGGAGTTCGCCTGCTCACCGCGCCCACCACGGGGCCCGACGACATCAGCGCCCTCGAGCTGTTGGCCGACAACGGATTCGGCACCGATGATGTGCTCGCCGTGGTCGGCAAGACCGAAGGCAACGGTTGCGTCAACGACTTCAGCCGCACGCTTGCCTCTGCGGTATGGGAACCCCACCTCAACGATGCTGCGGTGACCGTGTTCTCGGGAGGCACCGAAGGTGTCATCGCACCGCATGTGAACCTACTGGTGGCCGACGATCGGGTCGATCCCCGTCATCAGCGTGGTCTGGTCGCCGCCGCAGGAACCACCCCGGCAATCCCCCCGGCCGAGCTGGGGCGCGTTTCGCACATGGAGTCGGTCCGCGACACAGTGGCCAAGCTGGTCGCCGAACTCGGCATCGCAGGCGACGATGTGCACCTTGTCCTGGTCAAGTGTCCGCTGCTCACCTCCACCGACATCGCAGGACTGCGTGCCCTCGGCATCGAGCCGGTCAGCGACGACACCTATGAGTCGATGGCGCGTTCGCGCGCAGCGAGTTCGCTGGGAATCGCCCTGGCGCTCGACGAGATCGACACCGACACCGCTCTGGCTGCACTCGAGGGACGGCGCCACGCCTGGTCGAACCGGGCGTCGGCAAGTGCCGGAGCCGAACTGAAATCGTGCCACGTGCTGGTGGTCGGCGAGAGCGACAAGGCCGCGAACTCGTTGCGCGCCTTGCACACCGAGATGAAGGACGCCTACGACCTCGATTCGCTTCTCTCCGCTGCCGCTCTGGTGTCCGAGCGTGGCGGCCGTATTCGACAGCTGTTCGTCAAGGCCGAAGCCGATCCCTCCGGAACCATCCGCAACCTGCGGCACACGATGCTCACCGACTCTGACATCAACGCGACGCGCCACGCACGAGCTGCTGTCGGCGCCCTTGTCGCGGCCATCAAAGGCGACGGGGCGGTGTATGTCTCGGGCGGCGCCGAACATCAGGGACGACCCGGGGGCGGCAGCGTGACCGTCGTCTACGAAGTAGATCCACCCCAGATCACCCCATACAGCACCACTTCGGAAGGCACACCTCGATGACCGCGCACCCCGTTGACGCTCATCCCTACGCCTGGCCCTACGACGGTGTTCTCGATGTCGGGCGCACCGCGCTGGTACTCATCGACTGGCAGGTCGACTTCTGCGGGCCCGGCGGATACGTCGACTCGATGGGTTACGACCTCTCGCTGACCCGTGCCGGCCTCGCGCCGACCGCCCAGGTACTCGCTGCGTGTCGCAACGCAGGAATGCTGGTGATCCACACCCGCGAAGGGCACCGCCCCGACTTGACCGACCTCCCGCAGAACAAGCGGTGGCGTTCGGAGCGCGCGGGCGCCGAGATCGGTTCGGTCGGACCGTGCGGACGCATCCTTGTGCGCGGCGAACCCGGGTGGGAGATCGTGCCGGAGGTTGCACCACTGCCCGGAGAACCGATCATCGACAAACCCGGCAAGGGCGCCTTTTACGCCACCGACCTGGACCTGATCTTGCGCAGTGCGGGTATCACGAACCTCATCCTCACCGGGATCACCACTGATGTCTGCGTCCACACCACCATGCGTGAGGCCAATGATCGTGGCTTCGAGTGCCTGGTGCTGTCGGATTGCACCGGCGCCACCGACCACGGCCACCATGTGGCGGCGCTGAGCATGATCGCGATGCAGGGTGGGGTGTTCGGCGCGACTGCCACCTCGGAGCAGTTGTTGTCGGCGCTGGGCCCGAGTGCATCGCTCGCCGCCTCATGACAACGCAGTCGCGAGCCGTCTTGCTGTGTGGCGTGGCCGTGGACCCGCCCGTATGGGAGCAGACATCCACAGTGTTGTCCGAGAGAGGGTTTCACGTCGTGATCCCCCTGCGGCCCAGCTCCGGCGACCTGGCGGCCGAAGTCGAGTTCCTGGCACCGTTGTGTGACGGCGCGGTGGTCTTCGGCGTCAGCGGCGGGGCGACATTGGGCTTGGAGTTGGCTGCCCGCGGTGTCACGATGACTGCGGCGGTCCTGCACGAACCGGCGGCCGGGTCACTGATGCCAGGATTGCTGGACCCCGTCGTCGCCGCGTTCGACAAACACGGGGTCCCGGGTTTCGGCCACGAGCTCTACGGTCCCGGGTGGGACCCTTCGATGACCACATCGAACTCGGAGACGGTTGCCCGAGAACTTGCCATGTTCCGACGATTCGAACCTCGCCCCCTCACGATCAATTCGTCTTCGGTCACCCTCACCGTCGGAGCCAAGTCACCGCGTGTGCGCCACGAGTCCGTCAACGCACTGGCGGGTGCCCTCGACCTGAAAGTGCGAGTTCTGCCCGGCACTTCTCACGCCGCTCACCTGGACAACGCCTTTGCGCTCCTGATCGAGGAGTTGGAGCCCATGGTTCATGTACACCGCGCTGGGAGTCGATGATGACCGAACGAGTGGACGCGTTCTTCGAGGCAGTGGACACACTCGATCGGTCCGAGATCTGGATCGACCTCCTCGCCCGAGAGGACGTGAGCAAGGCCGCGGTGACAGCGACGGGCCCGCTCGCCGGAATGCTGTTGGCAGTCAAGAACAACGTCGATGTCGCCGGACTGCCGACCACCGCCGGATGCCCCTCGTACGCCGCTGCGCCGGCGAGCGTTGACGCCGACGCGGTCGCACGCCTACGGGCCGCAGGGGCCACCGTCGTTGGGTCGACGAACATGGACCAGTTCGCCACCGGATTGGTCGGGCAGAGAAGCCCTTACGGAGGAGTTCGGGACGCGCGACGACCAGACCACATCGCGGGTGGTTCGAGCTCAGGATCGGCGGTGGCCGTCGCGCTCGGACTCGCCGACATCGCGATCGGTACCGACACGGCCGGTTCAGGCCGGGTGCCGGCAGCGCTCGGAGGCATAGTCGGGATAAAGCCCACCCTGGGCCTGGTCTCCACGCGAGGGCTGGTGCCCGCATGCCGATCGTGGGATTCGGTGACCATCATGGCCCGAGACATCGAGACTGCCAACACGGCCATGAGTTTCATGTCCGGAGGCGAGGGCACACGCGCTCTCCCACACGACATACCACTGGCCGCACCTCCCGTCCCGCGCATTGCGATACCGCGCGAGTTGCCGGCGATGTCCCCGGGCTGCAGTGAGGCCTTTGACCGAGTCGTGGACCGACTGCGCGCGGACGGTGTTGTTGTACAAGCAATTCCATTCGAACCATTTCTCGAGGCAGCACGCCTGCTCTACGAGGGTGGACTTGTCGCCGAACGCCACGCGGCTGTCGGCGCCTTCGTCGACACGCATCGCCACGCAGTGGACCCCACCGTCGGCCGCGTGATCTCGGCTGCGGGAACAGTGACGGCGTCTCAGATGGCGCGCGACCTGGAGCGGCTCGAGCGTCTGCGCGCCGAAAGCGTTGCGTTGCTGTCGGATTTCGACGCGCTGCTGGTTCCGACCGTTCCAGGACATCCATCGATCGCAGCGGTCGAGGACGACCCGATCGGCGTGAACTCGTGGCTCGGCACCTACACCAACTTCGCGAACCTGTTCGACATGTGCGGTGTCGCCGTCCCCGCGGGAACCGCCGGGCCCGCCCAGTTCGGGGTCACTGTGCTGGCGGGCGCCTTCCACGATGCGGTCGCCCTCGACGTGGCCCGCCGAGTTGTCGAGACGCCAGAGCCGGTTGCAGCTGCGGGTGCAACACCGCCGTTGTCACAAGGGGCGCCGTGGATCGAATCCATCGGCGCATCGTGGTCGGACGTGTTCGTCGTCGGCGCACACCTACCAGGCCAGCCACTCGAGCACGAGATGACAAGCCGGGGAGCGCGATTCGTAGGCGCCGATCACACCGCCCCCACCTATGCTCTCTATGCCCTGCCGACCACGCCACCCAAACCGGGACTGGTGCGCACGATCGACGGCGGCAGTTCGATCACCGGAGGCGTCTGGCGGATGGCCCCGGCCGAACTGTCGTCGTTTCTCACCACATTGCCCGCGCCGATGATGCTGGGATCGGTGCAGCTCACCGGCGGACGGTCGATGATCGGATTCAGTTGCGAGCGTGCGGCTTTGTCCGACGCTACGGACATCACCCGGTTCGGTGGATGGCTCGCGTACCGGGCAGCGGAACCGGCAACCGCCAGTGCGCAACATCTCTGAGGAAGGCCTTGGCCGGATTGACGACGAACTGACGATCAGACCGCAAGCATGGCGGAAGCGACTCGGTCGGTGGCCGCATGTGGCAATGCGGTACCCATGTCGTCGAGCACCAGCAGTCGGGCGCCAGGGATTTCGGCAGCGAGGACCTCGCCGTTGCCGACGGGGAAGAACGGGTCCTGGAGACCGTGCACCACGACGGTGGGCAGGTCGAGTCCACCGAGCCGCTCCCGCCATCGTGGGGCACAGTCGATGTGGGAGAACACCATCCCGAGCTGGTTCGCCTGTTGCACCGGCGGTTCGGTCGACGGAGTCCGATCCCAGATCCGCATCGCCGTGGACCGCGCCTCGGCTGGGTCGTTGCGCAATGACTCGGCACCCTTGGCCGCGAACGTCCCGACGGCCTCCCTGTCACTCCAATCCGGCATCGGGCGAGAGAACAGTTCGGCCATGACCGCTGCGTCGTGTTCGGGCAGATCCTCGTCTGCCGGACCCGGCGCCACCGGTCGGGTGCCGACAAGGGTCAACGCTGAGAACACATCGGGGTGGTCGAGCGCGGCGACTTGAGCAACCATGCCCCCGACACCGATTCCGCCGAGATGTGCGCGTTTACCGAGCGCCCCTACCAACGCGGCCGCGTCTGCGGCCAGATCCCGAAGGTTGTAGGCAGGGTTGTCCGGGTCGAGGGTGGTCGACGTCCCTGAGTCACGCAGGTCGTAGCGCACCACGTGCCGACCACCTGTTGCGAGGCGTTCACACAGTGCGTCCGGCCACGACAACATCGTGGTGCCGCCGGCCAGGAGGATCAGCGGGTCTGCCTCGCGGCCGAATCTCTCGATGCCGAGTTGCACACCGTTGGCCTGCACCGAGGTCATGCCCGCGCGCGTTGCACCTGTCATATCTGCATTCCTGCCTGTCGATGTACCCAGCGGGGTAGACCGCGGGGCAGCACAGAAGTCATCGGCCGCGCGACGGCCGGCCATCGGGTCAGCCGCACCCCGATCGACCTGCAACCACCGCAGACAAGCGGCCGGCTTCGAAGGAAGCTATATGCTGGGCTTCGTGTTCTTCATCTTTGGTTTCGGCACCAAGCAGAAACACCTCGGCCCGGGGCAAACCCGCACATGTCCTCACTGCCACAACACCACGCAGTGGGCACGGATCAGGCAGTACCAACAATTCACGTTGTTCTTCATCCCGATCGCGCGCTGGAAGCGTCGCCAATTCGAGCAATGTGGCATCTGCGGCACCGTCGCCGCGGTGTGAGTGGTCAGATCCTTCCGCCCGAAGCAGTGATAGGCCAGCCGATCTCGGTTGTCCCGTCTCGTCCGGGAATGCCTTCCAGGTAGGTTTCTCGCACCGGACCGGGTGCGCCGATACCGTGTTCGTTGACGTAAGCACCGAGGTCTGCGTACGCCTCGCCGATGGTCGCATCGTTGCCCCGGTGCGTCGCCACCGCCAGCGTCGCGGCGGGCAGCGATTCCAGTACGACCCGGCCGCCTTCGGGCGGTGCACTCGAGGGCACAACCGGTTGAAAGAGGGCACATTCGCCGTGTTCGTCCAGGAACAACTCGGTCGACCACAGTCCACCGCGGGGCCCATCGGTGGGGATGCCCGATCGCGTGACAACGTCATCGAGGCCCGCGCTGGCACTTGTGAACCAAGCACCCAGATCAGCCAGATCGATGGTGTCGCGGATGACCAACGCAGTCATGTTCGCGATGTCACGTCGTTCGATCCGCACCGGCTGTGTGTGGTCCGTCAACAATCGACGTAGCGACTCCACCGCGGACTGTGTGTGCGCCAGCCGTTCTTCCATACGCTGCAGATGGTCGGCGATGATGGCGTTCTTTGTGTCTTCGTCGGATGCCTGCAGCGCTCGGTGGATGTCCTCGACAGGCATGTCGAGCGAGCGGAGATGGTGAATGACCCGTGCATCCTCGATCTGTTCCCGACCGTAGTAGCGGTACTGGTTGTTAGGGTCCACGGCAGCGGGTTCGAGCAGGCCCACACGGTGGTAGAACCTGAGCGCTTTGGCACTGAGACGTGTCGCGCGGCTGAAGTCACCGATGGTCATCAAACTGGGCACCACCT
The DNA here is from genome assembly GCF_054063855.1 of Williamsia sp. R60. NCBI lineage: Bacteria > Bacillati > Actinomycetota > Actinomycetes > Mycobacteriales > Nocardiaceae > Williamsia > Williamsia sp. R60. The sequence goes on along the minus strand of NZ_JBSSGR010000002.1, from coordinate 51,004 downwards.
CAGTCTCCCCCTTCCCCTGAGGGGAACCTCAACCTTCGCGGCGACGTCGCCGGGGGACCTACCGGGGTCGCAGCGAAATCGTCTCCTGGCGTGCAGAAGTCGCGCATTCGTTCACGTACACCACAACACGGTTGCGAACCGAAGAGCATGCCGACGCAATCGTTGTGATCAACCGCATCGAAGGAAACTTCCCAGGCGGCCGAATCGACCTGGCGAACCGATTCACGGTGGACAAAACGAAACAGATCAGTTCCTTGACGATCGAGCCGGCGACGAGAGGCTAGCCCGTCACCCTCGTCCACCAGCTGCTCTTGGCCGGCACCTCATCGGTGGCATCGAGCAGTTGGGTCGGCGTGGCGGGGTTCGGCGGACGTGGTGGTCCGAAGTCCCGTTCATCGACCGTAAACAGATGACTTTGCAAGCTGCGACACGGAACGAATCCGGCCACCTCGGCGCCCGAAAAGACCTGCACTAGTCGCAGCCCCCTGAAAAGGATTCTCAGTACATCTTGTGACTGCTGCCACATCGTGCTACTCATGTTACATAGAAACAGTCTGCGTATCACTGATACCAGTCGGGGTGAATGTGTGCACAACTGACAGAATTCCGCACTGGCGCGAAAACTAATCAGTACACAGGGGGATCAATGAACGCTCTTCAACCGTGGCATATCGTCCTCGTCGTTCTTGTTTTCTTGATTCTTTTCGGATCGAGAAAACTACCCGACGCCGCACGCGGACTCGGTCGCTCGATGCGAATCTTCAAGAGCGAGATCAGCGAGATGAACAACGACGACAAAACCGCCGGAGATCCTGCATCACAACCCAATTCGCATCCCGCTCTGAACAGCGGTGACGCCGTGAGGACAGGTACCGACCCGGAACACACCAGACGAACGCAACGGCCCGCATAGATCACGAGTTCCCGGCCCAGAAACCTTATCAACTACGAAAGGAGAAACGTGCTGTCAACATTCTTTTACCTCATCGAAGTAATCGGAAACACTTTCGGCGTTATCGCGCAGGCTGTAGCAACCGGAAGCGCCGGATGAGCACGCCCGTATCGCAGGCCGCCACAGATATACGGCGGCCTGCGGTGCGGCCGCAGCCAGAACCACGAGGGCAGGAAATGTCTTCCGCTTTTGAACCCTTCTCGGTGAACACCCCGCCGCCACCGCCAGGCCGGTCGAAGGCCGGAGAGCCAGGGATGTACAGCCACGGCAACCCGGCCGCCGGCGGCCCGTTGAGATCGCTGATGGCCACGCGCCGCAATGTGGCGCACTGGTTGTTTCCCGGACGACTATCCGAGTGACCCTCCGTCCGTGAACCGCCCAGTTAGCGGTGATGGTGGAACTTCCTGACTGAATGGCCCGCGCAGAGCGACGACGCGGGCGACCATGCCCGATCTCACAGCGCCATTTACCAACCAAGCACTTGCTAGGTATGGTGTCGAGGTGACTATCCCGAGCCCTCTCACCGCTTCCGAGCTTGGCGTCGACACCACCCCCGTGGCGTACGAGACCGTGGGCGCCGTCGCGTATGTGACGTTGAACCGTCCCGACTATCGCAACGCGCAGAACTCGGTCATGACGTACTCCCTCGACGCGGCGTTCGTGCGCGCCGTCAACGATGCCGACGTCAAGGTCATCGTCCTGCGTGCAGCGGGCAAACACTTCTCCGCCGGTCACGACATCGGCACGCCTGAACGCGACTTCCACGTCAAGTACCCGAACACCGCCACCCTCTATTGGGACCACACCGACCGCACAGGCGGTGACCAGCGACTCGCCCGCGAGGTCGAGGTGTACATGGGGATGTGCCGCCGCTGGCGGGAGATCCCCAAACCCGTGATCGCACAGGTGCACGGTGCCTGCATCGCCGGCGGCATGATGCTGGCCTGGATCTGCGACTTCATCGTCGCCTCGGACGACGCGTTCTTCTCCGACCCGGTCGCCCGGATGGGCATCCCCGGGGTCGAGTACTTCGCCCACGCATTTGTGCTCGGTCCACGCCGCGCCAAGGAGATCCTCTTCACCGGCCAGCGATTCGGAGCCAAGGAAGCTCTCGACTGGGGCATGGTCAACCACGTTGTCCCCCGCGACGAACTGGCCGCGAAGGTCGACGAGATCGCCGGGAACATCGCCGAGATGCCCCAGCTGGGACTCGCGTTGTGCAAGAAGGCCGTCAACATCTGTGAAGACCAGATGGGCATGCGAAACGCGATGGACTCGGTCTTCGGCTGGCACCACTTCGCACACAGCGCCAATGCCGAAGCACCCGAGGGTGACCCCTTGGGTGGCATGGACGCCAAGTCGATGAAGTCCAGCGCTACCAGGCAGGAGTCCTGATGGATCTGCTCTTCGACGACGCGGCGAACACCTTTCGCGACGAGGTCCGGGGATGGCTGTCCGAGAACGTTCCCCAAAAACCGCTGCGGTCCATGGACAGCGCCGAAGGCTTCGAACAGCACCGACAGTGGGAGGCCACCATGGCCGACGCCCGCATGTCGGTGGTCAGCTGGCCCGAAGAGTTCGGTGGTCGCGACGCACCGCTGCTGCACTGGCTGATCTTCGAAGAAGAGTATTACCGCAGCGGGGCTCCGGGCCGGGTCAGCCAGAACGGCATCTTCCTGTTGGCACCAACGCTTTTCGAACATGCTCACCCTGATCAGCTGACACGGATCATGCCGCGGATGGCACGGGCCGACGACATCTGGGGTCAGGCGTGGAGCGAACCCGAGGCCGGCAGCGACCTCGCATCGCTGCGATCCACCGCAACTCGTACCGAAGGCGGCTGGCTGCTCAACGGCCAGAAGACCTGGAGCTCACGATCGAGCTTCGCGGACTGGGGTTTCGGCCTGTTCCGTTCCGACCCCGACTCGGTTCGGCACCGCGGGATCACCTACTTCATGTTCGATCTGCGCGCAGAGGGTGTCACCGTCCGGCCCATCAATCAGCTCGACGGCGAGCCAGGATTCGCAGAGCTGTTCCTGGAGAACGTCTTTGTTCCCGACGATCCAGATCAGCCCGGCGAGTCCGGAGTGATCGGCGAGGTGAACAACGGCTGGAAGGTGGCCATGAGCACCGCGGCCAACGAACGTGGACTCTCCCTCCGCTCCCCCGGTCGTTTCCTTGCCACCACCGACCGGCTGCTGAACCTGTGGCGCGACACCGTACCCGAGCTGCGCGCCGGGCTCGGCGACCGCGTGGCCGATGCGTGGATCGGTGCCCGGGCGTATGAGCTGTCCACGTTTGCCACCGTCAGCAGACTGGCCGAGGGCGGACAGCTGGGTATGGAGTCGTCGATCAACAAAGTGTTCTGGTCACAGTGGGACATCGCAACCCACGAGACAGCGTTGGATCTGTTGGGACCGGGATCCGAAGTTGCGCTTCGGCACCCGTCCGGCGACTGGACCGATGGGTACCTGTTCTCACTGTCGGGGCCGATTTATGCCGGTACCAACGAGATCCAGCGAAACGTGATCGCCGAACGACTGCTCGGACTTCCGCGAGGGGACCGCTAGATGAGATTTCTGCTGGAAGACGAGCACCGCGATCTCGCGTCGTCGATCGACGCCATGCTCGCCAAGAGTGATCTCCCCGCGGTGATTCGCGCGTGGAACACCGGGGACCTCGAACCAGGGCGCAAGGTGTGGTCGAGGCTGGCCGAGACCGGCGTCAACGCACTGCTGATCTCCGACGACAACGGCGGCATGGGCGCCGGCGCCGTCGAGATGGTCGTCGCTGTCGAGACGCTCGGCCGTTACGGAGTGCCCGGGCCCGTTGCCGAAACTGTTGCTGCAGTGCCGGTTCTGCTTGCCGATGCCGCCGTGACCGAACCGTTGGCCGCATTGGCAGAAGGTGCACTGGCCACGTTGGCACTGCCTCCCGAGGTTCCTTTCGCCGTCGATGTGGAAGTCGCCGAACAGACCTATCTCGTCGACGGCTCGACCTTGAGCACCGGGGTGGGTACAGACCCGCGCCCGTCGGTGGATCTGTCCCGCACGCTCTCGGTCGTGCAGGCCGGCGAACGGCTGGCCGATGTCGATGCCTCCCGCGCATTCGACTTCGGTGCCCTGGCGACGGCGGCGCAGCTCATCGGCCTCGCGCAGACCACGCTCACCCTCACCAGCGAGTACGCGAAAACGCGGAAGCAGTTCGGCAGGGAAATCGGTTCATTCCAGGCTGTGAAACACCATCTCGCCGATGTGGCGATCGCCGTCGAGATGGCACGGCCACTCGTGCACGGAGCAGCACTCACCCTGGACGGACAAGTACCCGAACCACAATTCGCCTCGCGCGATGTGTCAGCGGCGAAAGTCGCCGCGGGAGAGGCCGCCTACCTCGCCTCCCGGGTCGGCCTGCAGGTGCTCGGCGCCATCGGGTACACCCAAGAGCACGATCTGTCGCTCTACCTGACAAAGACTCGTGCCCTGCTGTCGGCGTGGGGTACGCCGGCCGTCCACCGGTCCCGGGTTCTGGAGTCGATCAGCGCATGAGCATCTACTCCCCCGGAATCGACACCGAAGAGCAATCCGCGCTTCGTGATTCGGTTGCTGCGCTGCTACGCCGCAGTGGTGACTCCGCAAGCGTGCGAGCGGCGATGTCGTCGGAGAACAGGCACGACCAGGCTCTGTGGTCCACCCTGTGCGAACAGATCGGCGTCGCCGCACTGGCGATCCCGGAGCAGTTCGACGGTGTGGGCGCCACGCTCACCGAAACCCATGTGGTCCTCGAAGAACTGGGCAAACATCTCTCCCCTGTTCCGATGCTCGGTTCTGCGGTTCTCGCCACGCAGGCCCTGCTCCTCAGCAGAGACGACGAGGCCTGCGCACGTACCCTTCCTGACCTGGCATCGGGCGAGAAGGTGGCCGCACTGTGCTGGGCAGGCGAATCCGGCTGGAACGAACCCGGAGTGGAGGCGAGCAGCGGGATTCTCTCCGGTACGAGCCACTACGTGCTCGACGGCGAGTATGCCGACGTGTTGCTGGTCCTGGCCCGCTCGGGTGAGCACGTCACGCTGCATCAGGTGGATGCGAACGCCGACGGCATCACTCGAGTAGCCCGTCCCACCATGGACCCCACGAGGCCGCTGACAACCGTCACCTTCGAGGATGTCGATGCCATCGCCATCCCCACGGCAGAGAATCTGGTGGACAACCTCCGCGCGACCGCATTCGTCGCGATCAGCGCCGAACAGGTGGGGGCCGCTCGCGCAGCGCTCGACCTGACCGTCGAATACACGAAGTCGCGCAAACAGTTCGGGCGGGTCATCGGCTCATTCCAGGCACTCAAGCACCGGATGGCCGACATGTACGCACTCACCGAGACTGCGCATTCGATCTCCTACGCAGCCGTCGACGCACTCGTCAACGGAACCGACGAAGCGCTTGCCCTCGCCGACGCTGCCCGGGTGTACTGCTCGGACGCGTTCAACCACATTGCCGCCGAGACCATTCAGCTCCATGGCGGAATCGGCATCACATGGGAGCACGACGCGCATCTGTACTTCAAGCGCGCACATGGGAGCGCGCAGCTGATCGGTCAGCCGCACCATTCGCTGGGACGACTGGCACAAGCGGCCGGCCTTTGAGTTCTACACCTCAGGCGCGGTGCAGTGTGACGCGATAGGTGTAATGCTCTGGGAGATAGTGGCTTACGGAGAGCTCACGGATGGCATCGGCGTCGTCGCGGTAGAGACGGTCGATGCGGAGAACGGGATGGCCGGGGCGACATCCGAGGTGCGCAACATCGGACGAATCGGCGGTGTCCACTGTGATCGACTGCGCGGCCTCGGAGATCGGCGACGGTAGATGCGGCCCGAGCAGACCGATCACCGTGTACGTGCTGACCGCGCCTGTGGCCATCTCGGGTGCGTCGAGGATGAACCTGGCGGTGTCCTCAGGCAGGTGCACCGTCGTCAGGACAAAAGGCACGCCTTCGTGGAACCGTCGGAACACCACCGAATAGACCACGTCGCTGTCCAGCCGTAGCCGGCTGGCCGCCTCGACGTCGACTCGGCGCTGCAAAGCACTCATGACTTCCATGGTGGTGTCGGTCGAGAGGTTCAGCAGGTCCTCGATCGAACCCTGCTGGCGCAGATACCGTCCACCGGCGTCGTTGACGAAGGTACCTCTTCCCGGTACGCGGTAGACGATGCCTGCGGCCACCAGGTCGACGAACGCTCGCCGTACCGTCTGCCTGCTGACCTCATAGCGTTCAGACAGTTCCGATTCGGTGGGCAGACGAACGCCGTTGTCGTAATTGCCTGCGGCGATGTCCTGGCGCAACTGTCTTGCCAACGCCTGATACGCGGGTTCGGCGTCGCGCCTTTTTCCGGTCATGAAGCCCCGCGATGGTACGGGCGCACCCTCACAACCCGCCCCGCGATACCAACTGAGCGGCAATGACGTTGCGTTGGATCTCGTTGGTGCCCTCTCCGACGATCATCAGCGGTGCGTCACGGAAATAACGCTCGACGTCATACTCGGTGGAGTAGCCGTAACCGCCATGGATCCGCACCGAGTTCAATGCGATCTCCATGGCCGTCTCGGACGCGAACAGCTTTGCCATACCGGCTTCCATATCGCATCGCTCACCGGAGTCGAACTTCTCAGCGGCGTACCGGGTGAGCTGACGGGCGGCGGTCAGTTTGGTTGCCATGTCTGCCAGGTAGTTACCGATCGACTGGTGTTTCCAGATGGGTTGGCCGAAACTCTCCCGCTGTTGCGCGTATGCCAGCGCATCTTCGAGCGCCGCGGCGCCGACACCCAGTGCGCGCGAGGCAACCTGGATTCGTCCGGTTTCCAGGCCTTTCATCATCTGGGCGAAACCCTCACCGGGTGTGCCGCCGAGGATGGCCGACGCCGAGGTCCGATAGTTGTCGAAGGACAACTCGCACGACTCCACACCTTTGTAACCGAGTTTGGGTAGGTCTCGCGAGACAACAAGCCCCGGTCCGTGTTCCACCAGAACAATCGACATCCCCCGGTGACGTGGGGTCGCGGCCGGATCGGTTTTGCACAGCAAGGCGATGAGTCCGGAACGTCGCGCATTGCTGATCCATGTCTTCGACCCGTTGATCACGAGGTCGTCGCCATCGACCTTTGCGACCGTCGCCATTGCTTGGAGATCCGATCCCCCACCCGGTTCGGTCAGGGCCATCGTTGCGCGGAGCTCGCCGGTTGCCATCACCGGGAGGTACCGCCGCTTCTGCTCTTCTGTTCCGAACGTGGACAGCAACTTGGCCACCACGGTGTGCCCACCCATTGCCCCCGCCAGGCTCATCCAACCGCGCGCCAACTCCTCGGTCACCTGGGCGTAGCACGGCATGGACACCGGCGAGCCGCCATGCTCCTCGGCGACGGCTAGCCCATAGATGCCGATCTGCTTCATCTGCTCGATCCACGCCTCGGGGTACTCGTTGGCGTGCTCGACCTCGCGAACCGATGGCTTGACCTCACGATCGACGAAGTCGCGAACCGTCTTCACCAGGAAAGCCTCTTCGTCGTTCAGGTCGTGTTTCATCTGCCCTCCGTCGGCCGAGACTTTGTACGGCCATATTTCGCTGCCACCTTCGCCTTGTCAATCGAATGCTTGACACCGGGCGAGCTTTGCTGCCAGCATCAGCGGTGACTTTGGCCGTACATAGACGGGCGCGCTGGCACAGGAGACCGAGACGATGACGGAGCTCGAGCCCGCCGGCACCATCGCCGTCGGCGGCCCCTACTTCGATGAACTCGCAGTGGGCCAGGTATTCGACACCGCCCCTTCGATGACACTCACCAGCGGGGCCGCGGCGCTACATCAGGCCATCCTCGGCGATCGTTTGAGACTTGCGCTTGACGCCCACCTGTCCGAGAAGGTCACCGGACGGTCAACCCCTCTGGCACATCCCGGGCTCGTCTGTGACGTCGCCATCGGACAATCGACACTCGCCACCCATCACGTGAAGGCGAACCTCTTCTACCGAGGACTGCGTTTCCATTCCTTCCCGCATGTCGGCGACACCCTCAGCACTCGCACGGAAGTGGTTGGGCTACGTGCCAATTCGGCGAAGCCCGGCCGACGGCCCACCGGGTTGGCGGCCCTGCGGATGGAGACCACGGATCAAGATGGCCGCAAGGTGCTCGACTTCCACCGGTGCGCGATGATCCCGGTGTCCGATGAGCCGGGAAACGACCGTCCAGTGCCGGCGGACGACCTCGGGCTGATCGGCCCGGACAGCGAGGCGGGCTTGTCTGTCCCTGAGTGGTGGAACCTGTCCGCCCTCCCGCCATCGAGTCCAGAATGGACCGCCGCACGTACCGGCACCACGTTCTCCAGTAGCGCTGACGTGGTGTCGAGCGCACCAGAACTCGCCCGGTTGACATTGAACATTGCTGCGACACATCATGATTCCCGCGTGAACGGCGGCCGGCGGCTCGTCTACGGCGGCCATACGATCGGGATCGCGTTGGCCCAGGCGACCCGCGCGCTACCGAATCTGGTGACCGTACTCGGCTGGCAGTCCTGCGATCATCTCGGACCCGTGCACGAAGGCGACACCATCACCAGTCAGTTGCAGGTGGAGTCATGCGAATCGATCGGCGGCGCCGCAGTGGTGCGGCTGAGGTCGATTGCCTACGTGGTGCCCGATGACACGGGTGGTGAGTCCGAGCGCCCCGACACGGGTGTGCCAGTGCTCGACTGGCGGTTCACCGTGTTGACAACCTGACCCACTTCGCGCGATCGCTCACCGCTGGCTCGACGGATTGATGAGCTGCGGTACTAGTTCGTCCTGACCGTGTCGTGATGGCCACAGCTCACACCGAATGGGGTGTTGGCCAATTACTTTCCACTCACCGACGGACGCATCGCACCTCGCTCACGCAGGTATCGGCATGAAGGTCCACCGAAACGCCCCGGTGGTCGATGTCGACTTGTACGGACAGACGGCACTGATCGATCCGCAGCCCGTTTACCGGCAGATCCGCGACGCGGGCTCGGTGGTGTGGCTACCGAAACACAAGGTGTGGGCGATGGGTCGCTTCGTCGACGTCAGGAGCGCACTTCGGGACGATGCCACCTTTCGTAGCGGCTCCGGGGTCGCGGCGAACCCGGTCGCGAATCTACTCGGACGCAAGACCGGGTTGTCCAGCGATGATGAACGACATTCGGCCCGTCGTCGAATACTGATGCAGTCGTTGATATCACGCGCAATCCGGCCGTCGTTACCCATCCTTCGCGACGAAGCACGCGCGACCGTGGACCGGCTGCTGGAACGGGACTCATTCGACGGAGTTGCGGACTTCGCCTCCCGGCTTCCGATCGCAGCAATTGCAGATCTCGTCGGTGTCGAGGTCGGACCGCAGCAGTTACTCACTTGGGGTGCCGGGACATTCGACATTCTCGGTCCGCTGAACCGACGGGCTATCGACGCGACTCCGGCGGCTTTGGGGTTGCTGCTCTACACGATGCGGCTGCGCCGTTCACAGGTCACGCCCGATGGATGGGCGGCCAGTGTCTTCGATGCTGCCGACCGCGGAGAGATCAGCAGGTCCGAGGCGCGAACCATGGTGATCGACTTCGTGGCACCGAGTCTCGACACCACCATCCTCGCGACGGGCCAACTGCTCTGGAGCCTGGGCCGCGATCCGCAGGTCTACGCTCAACTCAGAGCCGACCCCGAATTGATCCCTACCGCTGTGGTCGAGGCGGTACGTGTGGCGCCACCTGTTCGCGGCTTCACTCGAAGGGTGAGTCACGACACGGACATCGACGGTGTCAGGATCCGGGCAGGTGAGCGCGTTGTGCTGCTCTACGCCGCGGCGAACATGGACGAGCGCCACTTCGACGATCCCCAGACGTTCTCACTGCACCGACGAGGCAGCAATCTCGGCTGGGGACACGGGATGCACACGTGTGTCGGTATGCAGCTGTCCAAGCTCGAGATGCAGACCCTGCTGGGCGAGTTGATCACGCGGGTCGAGACCATCGAAGTGTCGGATCCGGTTCCGCTCTCGAACAACTGTCTGCAAGGTTTCGCCTCATTCCGCGCCAGGTTCAGCTGAGTCGCAGGCCGTCACACCTGCGGGGCCGCGTCGGTATACTTCCGATGGCCACGATTGACCGTCGAAAGCGCAGGAGCCCGAGTGACGCAGGGTAATCGACTCGAGCGCCGCAAGGCGCGCACCCGGGCGGCGCTTGTCACCGCTGCGCAGGGTTTCATCGCCGACGGCAGAGTCAATGCGCCCGTCCTGGAGATCACGCAAGCCGCCGACGTCGGAATGGGCTCGTTCTACAACCACTTCGAGAGCAAGGAAGACCTGTTCAGCGCCGCAATCGACAGCGCACTCGAATCGGCCGGGGCGTACCTCGACACCTTGACCGAGGGGCTCGACGACCCGGTCGAGATGTTCACTCAATCATTCCGACTGGCCGGACGGCTGTTCCGCCTCGAGCCAGACCTGAGCCGAGTACTCCTGAACTCGGCGATGTCGCCGATCACCTCGGATCTCGGCCTCGCTCCGCGGTCGCGCCGAGACATCCTGGCCGCATCGCAGCAGGGCCGGTTCGACGTCGAAGACGTTGAGCTCGCGTTGGCGCTCGTGGCGGGATCCCTACTCGCACTGGGGCGTCTTTTGCTGGACGACCCTGATCGTGACAGTGAAGCCGCTGTCGACCGAATGGCGACAGACGTTCTGAGAGCGCTCGGGGTGCCGCTGTCCGAGGCCCATGAACTCTGCCACCAGCCCCTGCCCCCGTCCTACGACTCTGCGCTTCGTTCGGTCATCGAACGAGCCATCCCACCGTCAGATCCCGCCTGATCGTTCAGGAGCTCTGCGGTTGTTCCCTCGCCTACGTCAGTCGGACGAGGACTCCACAGCCTCAAACCCAGAGATTCGAAGCCGACGACGTAGATCAGCGTCCACAGTACGAGCCAGTCGATGAATCCCAGGGCGTTACCGTTCGCACCCGTCGCGACTTCGGGCTCGTGCAGAACGTGCTCTGCGAGCACCGAGTAGTAGAGAAGGAACGTGCCGACTGCCAGCACGAAGGTGAGTATGGCGCGCACCGCTGGACCGAACTTGTTGCCGAATCCATTCGCCCAGAAAATCATCCAGAATGCCCAACACACGCCGATCTGAGCCGGGAACTGATGCAAAACGCTCCCCAACTCATCGGATGCCTGCGAACCGAGCAGAACCTCGGCAAGTGGGATCATCAGGAAATAGATTGCGGTGCCGAGGCAGAGGTTGCCTACCGTTGCGGCAGCAGCGGTCCTACCACCGCCCCCGAACAGCTTCCACGGCCAGTTGTCGAGCGTCTGCCCGGTCAGGATCACAGCCACCACGATCGAGTAGAACCAGCCGAGTACGGTGTCGACCGCCATCAACGGATCGGTCGCGGACAACGACACTGACGGCAACCCGAATACAACATAAAGCGCAAGCGTCGGGACAGCGATGAACGCTATCTCGCACAAGCCGATGAGTGGCTGCGTCATCTTCAGTGCGGTCCACGGCCAGTGCTGCCAATTGAGTACAACCATCACCCAGGTCGCGAAACCGAACAGTACGAACAGCGCGCCGGTGAAGTAGCCGAGCCCACCTTCGCGGCTACCGGCGAAATCGGGAGAGATCGAGCCGAGCCCGCTTCCCAGGAGCCAGGTCACCGCGACGGCAAAGACGGACGTCGATCCCAGGATCGCTACCCCGCGCAGCGGTTGCGAGAATCTGTCGAATCCAGCGAAACCGCAATTGAATCCGACGAAGACGATGAACAGGATCGCCCAGAAGAGAGCAGCATTGAACGGCAGCGGGTAGAAGCTCCACGGACTTGTTGTCGGGTCAGCCAGCACATACCAGGTGACCAGCGAAACAGCGACCACGACAATCAGATTCGCCAACCCGAAGGCCAGCCAGCGACGTCGTGGCGACTCGGGTTCGGCGGTCGGTGGGGCGTCCGGCTTGACGCCTGCGGTTGCGGTCATTGTGTCGTCTCCTCGAGGTGTGTGCGGTTGGCGTCGCAAATATGCGCTGGATCACAGGTCGGCGGGAGGGTTGCGAACGGTTGCAAGGTGAGGCTCGGATCCAGGCCCGCTGCAACGTCCTGCAACCCTGTTGGTTGTGCGCCAGGTCACATAGACATGGATGCATCGGACAGAGCCGATGTGACCCGTGAGGAGTAACCCGATGCGCGCAGCTGTGTATTACGGCCCCAACAAGGTGGAAGTCGCCGACGTACCCGAGCCGTCACCTGGCGAGGGGGAGGTGAAGGTCAAGGTGGGGTTCAACGGGATCTGCGGTACCGACCTCCACGAGTACTACGCAGGGCCGATCTTCATTCCCACCGAACCGCACGCACTCACTCGCCAGCAGATGCCGCTCGTGCTCGGACACGAGTTCTCCGGCACGGTCGTCGAAATCGGCAAAGGGGTGACCGGAACCAAGGTCGGAGACCGCGTCGCGATCGAGCCCCTGTATCGCTGTGGGCAGTGCGGGCCCTGCCAGTCCGGCAACTACAACATCTGCCAGCAGATAGGTTTTCACGGCTTGATGTCCGATGGCGGCATGGCCGAGTTCACTGTCGTTCCAACGAACATGATTCATCATCTACCTGACAACGTCTCACTCGAACTCGGTGCGCTCGTCGAACCGATGTCGGTCGCGTTCCACGCCGCAACACTCGGAGATCCCGAACCTGATGACACCGCAATGGTTTTTGGTGCTGGTCCGATCGGTATCGGGCTGTGGTTCGCGCTCCGCGGAAAGGGCCTGAGCGAGATCTACGTCGTCGAACCGTCTGCTACGCGTCGGGCCTCCATTGAAGCACTCGGCGCGACAACACTGGACCCGACAGCGGTCGACGTGCCGGGCTTCATCGCAGATGCGACGGGAGGCCGCGGTGCCGACGCGATCTACGACGCAGCCGGCGTCCAGCCCGCCGTCGAATCCGCCCTGGCGTGTATCGGCGCACGCAAGCCGCTGATCAGCGTAGCCATCTACGAAAAGCCCCTCACCACACCGTTGCAGCGGATTGTGATGAACGAATCCCGGATTCAGGGGTCGTTGTGCTACACCTCCGCCGACTACGAGTCGGTCATCGATTTGATGTCGCAGGGCAAGTACGACACGACTGGATGGGTCGACAAGATCTCACTCGAGTCGGTGATCGATGACGGCTTCGAGGCGTTACACGCCGGGACAAAGATGAAGGTACTGGTCGACCCCTCGAAAGGACAGTCATGAGCGTCGCTCTCATCACCGGAGGCGGGCAGGGAATCGGACGTGGTGTTGCGCTTCGCCTCGCGAAAGACGGTCATGACATCGCTCTCGTCGATGTCAACATGGAATCGGTCGAGTCCGTCGCCGCCGAGATCCGCGAGATAGGCCGCAAATCAACCACTTTCGTCGCCGACGTCAGTGATCGAGACGCAGTGTTCGCAGCCGTCGACCATACCCACGACTCTCTTGGCGGATTCGACGTCATGATCAACAACGCCGGTATCGCGCAGGTAGCGCCGATCGACGATGTTCGTCCGGCCGACGTTCAGAAGATCTGGGCAGTCAACGTCGATGGCGTCTTATGGGGAATACAGGCTGCAGCAGCGAAGTTCAAGTCCATCGGCAACAGAGGCAAGATCATCAACGCCTCGTCCATCGCCGGGCACGACGGATTCGCGATGCTCGGCGTCTACAGTGCCACCAAGTTCGCGGTACGCGCCCTGACTCAGGCGGTGGCCAAGGAGTATGCGGCACATGGCATAACCGTCAACGCCTACTGCCCAGGCGTCGTCGGGACCGACATGTGGGTGACCATCGACAAGCGATTCGCCGAACTCACCGGCGCCGCGGAAGGCGCGACGTACAACAAGTTCGTGGATGGTATTGCGCTCGGGCGCGCCCAGACCCCGGAAGATGTCGCCGCATTCGTGTCGTATCTGTCCGGCCCGGACTCGGACTACATGACAGGCCAGGCTGCATTGATCGATGGTGGACTGGTCTTCCGATAGCCCACCTCCTCGATGGTGTTGGAGCACAACAGAGATGACTCGTTCACCAGGCCCTGAACCGGCCTTGTCCGCGGGCGAGGATCCCGTCCGTTACGCACAGATTCTGTCTGCTGTGTATGACGCGACCATGGCCGGAGGGAAATCTCCCGCACGTCCGCGCGAAGTGGTCGGCGCTTCCTGGCGCCGTCTGCGCGGCCTCGGAATCGATCCTGAACAACCCCGTCCGGGCGTTGCGCACATGGACATTGCGGAACTGGAGTTCAGGCGACGCGAATCAGGGTTGTCCGAGATCCTCGGCGACCTGGCGCAAGGGTTGCAATCAGTTGTGCGGGACGGGGAGAACATCCTCGTGGTCGCCGACCACCATGGACGGGTGTTGTGGCGCAGCGGCTCTGCGTCGGTATTGGATCGCGCGAACGCACTGGGCCTCTCCGAAGGAGCGAGTTGGGCAGAAGATGCTGTAGGGACCAACGCCATCGGAACCGCGCTGGTGTCGCGTCGGGCGGTACAGATCTTCTCGGCGGAGCACTATGTCCGCAGCCACCATCCGTGGACATGCGCCGGAGCTCCCATCAAGGACCCCAGGACCGGCCATGTCGTCGGCGCGGTGGACGTCAGCGGCCCGGCCAGAACGGTCCACCCGACCACCTTGGCTTTGGTCGATACCGTTGCTCGACTGGCCGAGTCACGGTTGCGAGAAGTTCATCGGCAGCATCTGGACCGGTTGCGGTCGATCGCCGCGCCGATGCTCGCCCGGTTGCAGTCCCCTGCTCTCGCCGTGGACTCCGACGGGTGGATTGCGGCGGTCGAGTCGGTTGCGTTGCGAGACCGCGTCCTGTTGCCGGACGACCTCGCCATCGGCCGGCGCTGGTTGCCCGAACTCGGGGTGTGCGACTTCGAGCCTCTACCCGGCGGCTGGCTTGTCCGTCCGTGCGGTTCAAGACCCGGCGAATCCGCCTCCGGCACCGGGATGGTCACGACCATCAGCATCAATCTGCGTCAGTCCCAACACCCTCGAGTCCACATACGCAGCGAAGTCGGCGAGTGGACGCACGAGCCCACACCCCGCCACACCGAGATCCTCTATCTGCTCGCGGTGCATCGAGAGGGCCGCAGCGCAGCCCAACTGGCTGTCGATCTGTTCGGGACCGGAGGACGCGACATCACCGCCCGGGCCGAGATGTCGCGTCTCAGAAAGCACTTCGCGGGAATCGTGCTGGCGCAGCCTTACCGATTCGACGAGAGAGCCGGAGTCGAACTTTTACTTCCCGCCGACCTCGAGAACCTCCTGCCATACTCCACCGCGCCCGCGATCGTGCGGGCACGGCGCCCAGATGGGCCAATACTCGACCCGTGAGTGGCGCTCGATGAAGACCGGGCACCGTCCACCGTGTTAGTCAGGTACAGCAGTCACAGTCGTGGCCCGATGCGCCACCCCTCTCGACTACCGGTGAGGGACAACATGTGTCGCCCTTCCAAGCGTTGACGCCCTCGCGCACTGCAATGACGGCAATGAGCAGGGCGGCGATCGGGTCTGCCCAGGACCAGCCGACGGCGCTGTTGAGCACCAATCCCAGTAGCACTATCGCCGAGAGGTAGGTGCACAGCAACGTCTGTTTGGAGTCGGCAACAGCGGTCAACGAGCCGAGTTCTCGTCCCGCCCGACGTTGCGCCCAGGACAAGATGGGCATGACGAGCACACTGGTGGCCGTCAGAACGATACCGACGACCGAGTGGCGGGCTTCTCCCCCGCCCGCCAAAGCGCGCAGTGCGTCAATGGTCACGTACAACGCGAGAGCAAAAAACGAGAAGGCGATGATGCGTAGGGCAGTCTTCTCGCGGTCCTCTGGTTTCTTGCCGGCGAACTGCCAGGCCACCGCCGCCGCGGACGACACTTCGATGATCGAGTCGAGACCGAAACCGATCAGGGCGACCGACGACACTCGTGCGCCCTCGCTGATCGCAACGATCGCCTCGACCACGTTGTAGGCGATGGTGATCGCCACGAACCACTGAATTCTTCTGGCCAGCAACTGCTTACGCGTCACGACTACACCTTCAGCAGCGGCCCGCCCCGGCACACCCAGGTCCTGAGCCATCAGCAGCAGTTCTGTGTTGGAGCAGCGCCGCAGCAGTCGGGGTCCACCGCCAGCACCACACCGAGCAGATCATTCAGCGCCACACCGATTCTGGCGTCGGCCAACTCATAGCGGCTTCGCCGACCTTCCGGCACAGCAACCACCAGTCCGCACCCCCGCAGGCACGCCAGATGGTTGGACAAGGTTTGGCGAGAGACGCCGATTCGGTCGGCAAGGTCTGATGGGTAGGCCGGACCATCCCGCAAGATCATCAACACCTCGGTACGGGTCACGTCCGAGAGTGCATAGCCGAATCGGGACAGCGCATCTCGATGCATCGCAGCGATGATCACCCACTGATAGTACATAGAATTCTGAATTCAGCGAAGCCTTGATCGATCCGCCCTCGCCGATCCGTATGCCCTACAGCGCGCTGCCGGCCACCCACTGCTCCCAGGGAATGCTCCAGTCACCGTTCTGCCATTGCTCCAACGGCGGGCCGCCGGTGTTGCGCACCTCGACAACATCTCCCGTGACCGACAGGTCGTAGAACCACCGGGCGTTGTCCGGGTTCAGGTTCAGGCAGCCCGAGGACATGTTCGTGTTGCCTTGTTGGGCGATGGTGTCCTCGAGTTGGTGCAGGTAGATCCCGTCATTGCTGATGCGGGTGGCGTAGTAGATGGTCTCGCGGTAGCCGAGCCGGGAGTTGACCGGAAGGCCATAGGTCGAGGAGTCCATGATCACCGGGTTGGCCTTGCTGAGGACGGTATAGACGCCTGATTGGGTCCAGAAATGGATGGTTTTGCCGTTGACGGTTTCGGTGCCGCCGCGGCCCATCGAGGTGGGCATCGTGCGTGCGAGTTGCCCGTTGACGTACACGCTGACTTGCTTGGTGGTGTCGTCGGCGATGGACACGTGGGAGTCGCCGATCGTGAATGAGCAGACGGCGTTGTCCTGGCCGTAGAGCCCGTTTCCGAGGTCGATGCCGTACACGTCAGCGCGTGCTGTGACCCGCGTACCCGGCGCGTAATACTCACGAGGGCGCCAATGCACGTTCTGATCATCGAGCCAGCTCCACTGGCCTTCCACGGCGGGCTCGGTCTGGATCGACAGGCACCGTTGAGCGGCTGTCCGGTCGGGCACCGGTTCGTCGAAATGCACCACCGTCACGATGCCGATTCCGAACGTGGCGCCGTCGACCAGCGCATTACCACCGGTGGTGACAAAGGACGGCATGGTCAGATTGTTCGGCGCCAGGGTGCTGAACGAGCTCGAATGAGTACGGGTGCGGCCCTCGTCGTCACGCGTAGTCACCTGCAGTGCATACGTTTTGGTGTACCCCAGCGGCGTCTCGGGTTTCCACGCGGCCCGATCGGGTGTCATCACTCCAGGGACGACGCGGCCCTCGTTGTTCGTCATCACCACATCGACCAGAGTTCCTTGGGTCACCGAGACCAACACCGGACCCAGCGGGTCGAAGTTCGCCGCACCCGCGGCCGGTTCGAAGGTCACCACCGCCTCTGGAGGAGGCGCCGGTGCGGACTTTTTCTGTGCGGAAGATCCGCCGTCCGTCGAGCACGCGGCCACCACAGCCGCCAGCGCACCTCCCCCGGCGATGAGCAGCCCGCGCCGACTGATCAGACCACCTTGATCCCGATGGCTTTCGACCACTCGACACACTCCTCCACGACGACTACCTACAGACTGCTGACAGTTTACGGATTCTTTAAGAAAACCGTCATCCGTCCGATCGGGCCCGGGGCCGGCAATCAGCCGCGGAGTCGCCGTTTGGCCCGCTCGCGCGAGATCGGGCCGACATCTGGGTGGCGACCGGGGAGCACAGCCGCATGCTGCTGGCCGGGGCCTGGCCCACGCCGAGCTGCGAGGGCGTCTGTGATGACTCCTGCGGTGAGGGCGTACACGATCGGGTGAGACCACTTCCGCACCACGGTTGATGCCGACGTACAACGGTGAACAAGACTGTCGGTTCGCCCGAGCACTCGAAGGGAGGTCGAGCGCGTAGATGCAGAGCTACGGTAGCGGTCGTGAACAGCTCCGAGACCTCGGACGATTCGCCGACTCGAACGCCATCGTTCGACGACATCGCAGGGCGGGTCCGTGAGCTTTGCCTGGTCCACCCCGAGGTTCACGAAGAGCAGGCTTGGGTGGGCCTCCGATGGTGCGTCGGCACCAAGACATTCGCTCACGTCCTCGACATCGTCGACGGCCATCCTCCGGCTTACGCCACTGCTGCGGACACGGACGGACCCACGTCGGTCCTCATGTTCCGATCGGGCGGCGACGAACTCGAGGCCTTACGTCACACCGGCGCCCCCTTCTTTGCCACGTCATGGCGCCGTGACGAAATCGGGCTGATGCTCGGGCATGAGACGGATTGGGAAGAAGTCGCCGAACTGCTGACCGAGAGCTATCTACTGCGCGCACCGCAGAGACTCAGGGGCGACGGGCAGTAATTGTCGCGCAACGTATGCCGGGCCGACAATCATTTTCAGTCATCATCAGCCGCATCGAACTCGGCGCGGGCCCTCTCGATGTCGGGCATGTGCGCGGTGGCCCACTGGAGGATGACATCGATGGGCGGGCGGAGCGTCTTTCCCAGCGGGGTGATCCGGTACTCGACCGCGACCGGTCGCGAGCTGAGCAGCACCCGTTCCACGATCCCGTTCCTCTCGAGCTTGCGAAGCGTTGCGGTGAGGGACTTCTGGGTGACAACCGGAATCAATCGCCGCAATTCGTTGAAACGACGTGGGCGCTCACAGAGCTCGTTGAGGACCGCCAACGACCACTTGTCGAGCACCTGGTCCAGCAGTTCGCGGTGTGGTGCGCTGACCGTGAGTTCGGCCGCCGAGGTATCCGTCATGAAACCTGGTCTCCTTGAAGTGTCCTTGATGTACCAGGTATCAAATCTATACCTACCCCGACAAGCACCAGGAGAGAAACATGCCCGTCGATTACTCCACCCCCGCAGGCATGACCCAGCCGACGCCTTACCACCACGTCGCAGTGGGTACCGGGTCACGGCACGTGCACGTCAGTGGCCAGATCGCGCGTCTCGGCGACGGAACGCCGGTGGCTCCCGACGACCTGGCCGGACAGGTCGAGCAGGCTCTGCGCAACACAGCGACAGGATTGGCTGGTGCCGGTGCCACCTTCTCGGACGTGCTGCGACTGACGTTCTATGTCACGCACTGGACGCCAGAAAAGATCACCGAGTTCATGTCTGGAGTCGAGCGCGTCTCTGCCGAGATCGGATTGCCGCAACCGATTCCGCCCGCCTCACTGATCGGCGTCGACTACCTCTTCGAACCCGACGTCCTTGTCGAAGTCGAGGCCACCGCCATCCTCGACTGACGGGCGCGACCGATCGCCGATGGTGTGTGCGTACTAGCCGTTCGCGTGGACAGCAGACTGCCCGACAACGGCATTGGTGTCACCGATCAGTCGGCGCAAGAACGCTTCCTGCTCCTGCCTCCCATGCCTCGCGGCGCGCTCGGTGCCGCCCGGAATCAGCCTGAACCACGCAGTGCGTGCAAGATTGATCGGTATTCTCAAGGCCGGGTACCACGGAGGAACCCAGGCAGGCAGCCCAAGGCGTTTCATCGCCGCCGGTCCCAGAAACGCGCTGGTCACCGACAGGTGCTGGGCGCGGGCAATGCGGCCGCGCACGCCCGGCAGGTTCGGGTAGTTCCAGGACAGCGGGTCGTTCATCATCGGTAGCGCCATCTGTCGGCTGGTGTCATCGGGATTGGTGATCGCGCCAAGGCAGTGATGCAACAGCGCCACCCCATCGTGGAAGGTGCGTGGCAGCCACTGCTCCTCTACCCCGATCAGCCAGCCGACGTACCGGGTCAGGTGGGCGGCAGCTTCCATATCGCTGCGCGAGGGAATGAGACCGAAGGCCATACCACCTACGATGGGGGCCAGCAATGCACCCAAAAGGGTTGCTGCCATGTCGGTTTGGTTGATGGGGATACCCCACTCGTCGGTGCACCAATCGGGCATCGCACCCACGTGCCTGCGCACGATGGAGTGGATGAGGCGCACGTGCAGAGTGGATTGATAGCCCTGCCCGAACTTGGCCATGCCGTGGTCGCTCGAGATGTCCATGGCCCATTGGAGTGTCTCGGCGAACCGTCGGGCAGGTCCGGTTTCGAGCGCACCGGTACGAATGAGCGTCTTGTTGAATCCGGACGCGAGGTAGCCCCCTAGAAACGACACGTCTCGCGAGAAGTACAGCGAATCAGTACCACCTGAGCGATAAACCCGCTCTCCGTGCCGCAGGAGACCGTCGTCAACCCAGTCAGGGGTGTCTTCGACCATCTCGAAAAAGAGGCGAAGGGGCGGCGGCGCATCCGGCATGGTGTCGATCCCGGTACGCAGGGCCTGGTCGAAGAGTGGCCGCGTGTCCGCCATGCCCTCGGCGTACATCCAGTCGACGAGACGGTCCATCGGGTCATCACCGATCAGCAACGATTCGCCCAACGCAGCCCACCTTTGGGGAGTGGGGCTCCCTATCCTCAGCAAGCGGGCGAACGGGCCGAGTCCCGGGCCTTTACGGGGCTTGCGGGGATGCCGGGTGGGTACTGCTGCTGATGGTGTCATCGGGATTGTCCTCCGGTGATGCGGTGATGCCGTACTTGATGAGGGGCACGAGAGTTGTGCGAACGAACCGACGGGCTTGCTCGTGGTCGGTGAAGTCGACGCTCCCCCCGCTTCCAGGAGTGAGCATCAGTGAATGCGATAGTCGGGCAACCAGTTCGGCGATCGGCCTCGGGTCGTAGCGGGCAATGACCCCAGCCTGTTGGGCGTGGTCGAGGAGCCCGACGATGTAGTCGATGCCGATACCGACGAGCCGCTCGCCCTGCACGGTGTAAAAGGTGAGGGCTTCTTCGGGCGCGACACGAAGGAGCTGTGTCACCAACGTGTGGATGCGGGTCTGCAGCAGCACGTGAAGCACCGTCTCTTCGATCTGGGCGTCGACCCCTGGCGCAGTCGTCGCGATTGCCGTGACCTCGGCCAACATTCGGCGTGTCTCGCGCTCGAGCACCGCCTCGATCAGATTGTCTTTGCCCACGAACCGGCGGTGAATCGTGGCCCTGTTCATCCCGATTCGGCGGGCAATGTCTTCCAGACTCGCCCGACGAATCCCTACCTGGAGGATCCGGTCGAGCGTGGCGTCCATGATTTTCTCGTCGACTTCGTCGGGCTCTACCGTCATGTAACGACTCTACAAACCGTGTTGCATTGCGTCGACTACCCGGAGACGTCACGGGATGTCCAATACGTTCGGCAACCCCGCGCGCCATCGGTCGCGATCCAGTTGACGCGCGCCGTCGAACTCGGCGATCGTGGTGTGCTGCCACAGCCGTGCCCGGGAGGCGTTTGATCCCGACGCATCGAGCACAGCGTTCGCAGCATTGCGGCCGCCCTCGTTCGCGCTTTCCATTGTCGCGAGATCGATCTGGCTGCGGCAATAGTCGCCGGCCAGGAACAGGTTCGGTATCCCGGTGCCCGCATTGGGCCGGTTGTCCCAGGAGCCGGCCGTGTTGATCAGCAACGGGTCCTCGTTCGTCAGTGCACGGGTCTGTGGATTCCAACCGATACCCGGATCGAGGAACCAGCCCTTCAAGTTTGCGTCGGTCAATTTGTCTGGCAACAACAATCGACCCGACTGCGTGGTCACGACCTGGTGCCAGGTCTCCCGGGCTATCTCTTCTGGGCTGCACTGTTTGGCGGTCTTGCCGGTCAACGATCCTGGCGTGTTCCACTCGGAGATGTCCACCGACAAAATGTCGCGGACCGTGCCATCCCCGTAGTCGCGGGCGATGTTGCGGCCATGCCAGAACTGGCCCTGCTGGATGCCGGTCAGCCGCCACGGCGATTCGATGAACCCTATGTGCCCCGGAGCGATGGACTCATTGATGTCGAGGTAGAACTGGATGCCGGTCATCCAGTCGGAGAACAACTTCGAGATCCGCTCGAGCGAGGGATCAAGATTCAGCACGTCCGGCGCCAAGAGAGGAACCACCTTCTCGGGCGGCACTGCCAACACGAACCAATCTGCGGGCACCTCTGTCGGGCGGCCGCTTGCGTCGGTCATCCGAGCCGATGCGATTCGTCCGTCCGCGGTGGTCAGCGACTGCAGTGTGCTGCCCATTTCGAACCGAACGCCCATTCCGCGCAGGTGCGCCACCCATGGGTCGATCCACGCCTCGTTCGTGGGCGCATTCAAGACCATGTCCGGATAGCCCTGCGACCCGCGGTTGATGATGTTCAGGAGGAATGCTTCGGCCATGTTGCAGATGGTTCGGGCGCTGGCAATGTTCTCCTTCGCCGCAACCAGAGTCCTGGTGACAGTGGAGATCACCCACAGATAGTTCGGATGGGCGTTCTCGGCGCGGGCGAAATGGGCAAATGTCTGGTACTCATATTGACCGAACCGCCGCTCGTCGCAGCTGGTGAAGTACACCAGCAACCTCTGTGCCAGACCCAGCAGGTCCAGATAGGGCAGCCGCGGCGCGTAGATCAACCCGCCGAGCAGCGACTTGACCAACCGTTCCGGGTGAGCAGCCAGACCGATCGCGTTGAAGTCCAAAGCGAACGGCGCAGTGATCTCAGGGCCGTTGTACGCCCCCGTGGCGGTCAGGGCCGGCACCAGATTGTCGCGAACCCCGTTTGGATTGCCACGGAACGGTATTCGCCGCATCGTGTCCGGAACAGCCTGATAGAAGCCAGGAAAGAAGCGAAACCCGTGCTCACCGGGCAGGGGTTTTCGCCCACCACCGAACGGCATCGTGGTGGCATCCATGCTGCGAGCTTTGCCGCCGAGCGCGCGCCGTTCGTACACGGTGACCTCGTAGCCGCGTTCGGCCAGTTCATGGGCCGCGGTCAACCCCGCGATACCTCCACCGAGAACGGCCACCCGGCGATCGGTGGGCGGAGTGGCCCACGCCTGCCCCAGGCCCAGATGTCCAGCCGCAGCCGTGCCCGCCACGGCCGCGGACCCCATCGCCATCCCGCGCAACACCGCGCGGCGAGAAACCCCCGAATTGTCCATGTCATTACGCCTTCGTAGGCCAGGGACGCGCGGACCATGCATCTAGATCCAACACATCCATGGGAAGTCAATGCCACAACTATAGATACACTGTTGCATCGTTCAGTACTGGGAATTGCCCGAACACCGAAAATCAGCCCACCGGCGCGACCGCCACCTCACCGCACGACAGTGCCATTCATGATTGTTACAATTGCTACTGACATGGTCTGGCCGATGAAAGGTACCGATGACCCACACCTCACCCTGGGTGACTCCTGATCTCGAAGCTTTGCGTGGACTGATCAAGTCGTTCCTCGACAAGCACGTCATCCCGAACACCGAGAAGTACACGTCGCAACACCATGTGGATCGCGATCTGTGGAACCAGGCCGGCGAATTGGGCCTGCTGTGCATGTCGATTCCAGAGGAGTACGGCGGCGGCGGCGGGACGTTCGCGCACGAGGCGGTATTGATCGAAGAGCAAGCGCGAGCAGGTGATTCGTCGTGGGGCGTGAGCTTGCACAACGGGATCGTCGCCCATTACCTGCTCGAGTACGGATCAGAGGAGCAGAAGCAACGGTGGTTGCCGAAGATGGCAACGGGCGAGGTTGTCGGCGCCATCGCGATGACAGAACCCGGCACGGGCTCCGATCTGCAGAACATCTCGACCAAAGCGATCCGCGACGCAGACGAATACGTGATCGACGGGTCCAAGACGTTCATCACAAACGGATCGCAGGCCGACCTCATCATCGTGGTGGCCAAGACCGACACCAGCAAAGGCGCAGACGGCATCTCCTTGATTCTCGTCGAGGGTGACCGGCAGGGTTTCCGCCGCGGCCGGATTCTGGACAAGATCGGGCAGCGCGGACAGGACACGTCGGAATTGTTCTTCGACAGCGTCCGGGTACCGACCGCGAACCTCCTGGGGACCGATGAAGGATTGGGCTTTGTCCAACTGATGCAGCAGCTACCTCAGGAGCGGTTGATCATCGCAGTGGCGTCGGTCGCCGGGATGGAGTCTGCCGTCGCCCAGACGCTGGCCTACACCAAAGAGCGGACGGCGTTCGGCCGCCCAATTTTCGGGTTCCAGAACACCAAGTTCAAACTCGCCGAAGCCGCGACGGAGACAACGATTGCCCGCGTCTTCGTCGACGACTGCATCTGCAAACACCTCGCCGGCAACCTCGACATCCCCACGGTGGCCATGGCCAAGTGGTGGACCTCGGACCGCGCGATGACAGTGCTCGACGACTGCATGCAACTCTTCGGTGGATACGGGTACATGAGCGAGTACCCCATCGGCCGCATGTGGGCAGATGGGCGGGTTCAGAAGATCTACGCCGGAACCAACGAGATCATGAAGGAGATCATCGCGCGCTCACTATGATTCAGCTCTCGGCTTGTGAAAGTCCTTGTTCGAAGCTGAACACGCCGGTCGGGTCGTACTGCGCTTTGATCGCCTTCAATCGTTCGACGCCGGATCCCCAGTAGGCGGTTTGCCAGTCGGCCATGTCGGCGTTCGGGACGTTGCTGTACGCCCCGGAAACGTAGGGTGCCAACGCTTTCGTGAAGTCGTCCACCCACGACAAGCACACTGTCGACAGGGGATCCGCCGACGCGGCCTCCGCTCCCCTTGTTCCCCATCCGGCACCGGGCTCGGCGTAGAAGATCGCGTTGCGGTGCGCGAATACCGACCCACCGGACGGCTCGGTCTGGGTCACCGCGCCCCCGAAGGCGTTGGTGAAGTAGTTGCACTCTGCAGTCGGAGCAGTCGCGATGTACCGACAGACCAGGTCGATCGCTTCCGGCGGGAACGGTTCTGAGATGAACTGGGACTGGAACTTCCATTTGGCCGGCTCGTCCTCGGTCGGAATCTGGAATGCCGTGTAGGTGTCGACCCAACTCGCGTCCGACGTTGTCACCTCTGGCGCACCGACGGACAGGATCGGACCGAGCAGTTCCAACGCCTCGTGTGGTGTCCCCGATGCCAGAACACCCAAGAGTTGGATCTGTTCGCTGTTGATCTCGATCTGACTGGTGAGCCGGTTGTCCGTCGTCGGCGCCGAGCGCTGCCACGCATCGAACACAGCGTGCAGGTGGTCGAGACCAGACCATGTGGCGGTGACGTAGATCGTCTGCGTCAGCGGATGGACGCGGTAGGTCAACGACGTCACGATCCCGAAGTTGCCGTTGCCTGCACCACGTAGCGCCCAGAGCAGATCCGGGTTACTCGTCTCGTCGACCGTGAGGACCTCTGCACCTCGGTCATTGTCAGCGACGACTATCTCGGCTGCCAACAAGTTGTCCGATGCCATGCCGAGGTAGCGGGTCAACAGACCGAAACCGCCTCCGAGCGTGGCGCCGACCAGTCCGACCGTGCCCTCGGTTCCCGTCGGTGCCGCAAAACCCGCACGCCCCAATGAAGTGACGGCTTCGAGTTGGTTGAGCCCGGCGCCCACCGTCGCCGTCTGTGATTCCGCGTTCAGCGACACCGATTTCATCTCGCTGACATCGATCACGATGCCGTCGTCGACGCTCGACCAACCCTCGAGGCAATGTCCCCCGCTACGTACCCGAAGCGAAACAGCGTTCTGCCGTGCCCATGTGAGCGCATTGACGACGTCGTCGGTCACCTGCGGATACACGACAACCTGGGGCGTTTGGGTGAACAGCAGGTTCCATCCGGAACTCGCCTCTTGATACTGCGGGTCCCCGGGGCGCACGATTCGGCCGGTCAGTTCCACCGGCCCGGACACCCGTTTGCTCACTCGGTCACCTCGACAACCGCGTCGACAGCGTCGCCACCGGCAGGTTCGGTCTCGAGCACCTCACGGTTGAAGATCATCATCTTGGCGAAGTACACGCCACCCAACAGGATCAGGCCGGCGACGATCACGTTCGACGAGGTGGAGTCACCTGGAGTGACCAACACGAACAGCGCGAAGGCAACCCAGATCAAGGCTGCCACGGCAATAGGTAGTTCGAAGCGGCCGAGGCTGAACCCGTCCTCTTTTCTATCCAGCCGCTTGCGCACCACCAGATAGAGCACAACGATGGCGCCGTAGATGAGCGCAGGCAGAAGTGTCGAGGCGGTGATCAGCTTGATCAGCGCATCTCCGGGCAGCACGACCAACAAGACGACACCGACGACCAGGATGAGGAGCGTGGCCGGTACCGGGGTCTGGGTGCGGGGATTGACCTTACGCATCAGCCCATGTGCCGGGAACCGTTCATCACGGGCCATCGCGAACACCTGACGTGAGCACGCCGCCATCACCACCATTCCGGCGCCGAAGATCGCAAAGACGATGGCAGCCAGCAAGATCCGTTCCATCACCGGACCGAGTTGGTCTCGGATGATCGCTGCGACCGGCGACCCACTCTTACTGATCGCGTCCACATCGTCGATCGCTACGGTCAGCGCGAGCAAGAACAGGAACCCTGCCACCCCGGCGGCGAGCACGGAGGCAACGATCGCGCGCGGCACACTCCGGAACGGATCCTTGGCCTCCTCGGCGAGATTCGCGGCCGAATCGAATCCCACCAGCGTGGTCAGTCCCATCAGCATTCCGGCCATCAGTCCGCCGCCGATGGCAAAGTAGTTGCTGTCGCCTTCGGTGATTCCCCGCGACGTCAGGTTGCTGACCTCACCGCTACCGGTGAACACCACCACCGCTGCCAGCGCGACAACGAGTATCGCGACGATCGCGAGCTCGACGCCGACAGCACCCGAGGTGATCAAGCCCAGCAAGCGGGTCGACGCGATCACCAAGACAGCCTGAATGATCATGATGATCACCGTGATGATGCGGGCCGTGTCCTCGTTCGGATCCATCCCCACCAGCGGCATGAACGCCTGACTGGCCAGTGCACTGTCCATTGCGACGACTGCCGTCGCCAGGTACCAGAAGGTCAACCAGCCGAACAGCCAACCGACCTTCGGGTTCGCCAGCCTCGATGCCCACTGGTAGGACGAGCCGCTCAACGCGATCCTGGCCGCAAATTGAGCGACCACGAGGGCAACCAATGTCTGGCCGACAGCCGCGAAAAGCCACAGCCAGATACCAACCGGGCCAGCGGTGACCAGCACTTCTCCGTACGTTGCGAAGACTCCCACCGCCACGGAGATGAACGCGAAGGAGATCGCGAACACCTGGAATCCGCCGAGAGTCCGCTGCAACTCGGGACCGGAATCCTGTGGGGGTAAGGGGCTGTCGGCCGATGATTCATCTGTCAGGGGTGTGGGCACGCGAAATACCTCGATCGTTGTACGGAGGGCATCCCGTGCCTGCTGGTCGGAACGTCGGTACAACGCTAACCCGGATTAAGCAGCCTCACACTGAAACTTGCAGTAATGGGTATCTCTGTCTCGAACGAGGTGTTTCTGGCCCGGTCGACCCACGACTCAGAGATCGTCGATCAAGACGATTCCATCCTGGATGGCGCGTGCCACCAGAGCCGCTTTGGTGGGTGCACTTCGACCGACATCCCTGTACTTGACTCGAATGCGGGTGAGGTGTGTGTTGACCGTACCGAGCGAGATGCACAACCTCAGCGCAACAGATGATTTGGAGTCGAGCGCCAGCCACGCTCGCAGCACTTGAACTTCTCGATCGGACAGACCAGGCGAGGGATAGGTGGGAGCAACGGGCATGGCCCGCGCGGCCACGGCCCGGTCCGGCAGCGGCATCTGACGCTGCCGAAGGCGCGCCAGCGCCTCTTCGCGGGTCGGCCGATGCCCCGCTCTGGGCCGACCGGGGTTACCAAAGTGGTTGCGCGGTAACGTCATCTAACACTCCCTTCCGTACGTGGCGCCGATCTTCGACGACCAATACGGACGAGTACACCCGGGCCACCCCGCTACCGATCCCAACAAACCAGACGGCCCTTCCGGGTGCCGAAGCGCTGCCTGGACGGCAGATACTGCACAGCTGTGCAGTATAGGATAGGTTGGCATCCGACCGAACCGAACCATGGCCGCGGACAGGACAAAGCGTGAACACCGTTTCTTCGTTTCGCGCACGCGAATCTGCACGAACCATTCACAGTGTCGACGACACACCGTCGACCCAACGCACAACACTCTCCTGCGAACATCGAGCAATGCTGTTGGTACTACCCGTCGTCGTGGGATGCGTCATCGTTCTCATCGCATTGGCACACTGACGATCGGTACCTGGCGGTGGAGACAGAGAGAGTGGGATAGGTGAACTCAGGCGCTACCGATTCGCCGCGACGACGCGGAGCCGGCAAACAAGCACTGATGACTGCAACACTGCAGTTGATCGGCGAGCGAGGCCTCAACGGCTTCACCTTGCGCGATGTCGCCGAGCGGGTCCACATGTCCGTCGGCTCCACCACCTACCACTTCACCGATCGCGACCAGCTGCTCCGGGCCACCTTGCATCAGTTCTCGAGTTCTGTGGTCGAACGATGTGAGACCCTCATCGCGCAGTGGGACAGCGAGCAATCCACTCCGGAGCAACTTCTCGAGTCGATGCTCGGTGAACTGACCAATCTCTTCGCCGACACCGGTGCCTCGCTCGCGCAGCTCGAGCTCTACGTCGCCGCCTCACGGCATCCCCACCTGGCATCTGCCGCAGCCGACTGCATCGCCGCATATTGCAATCTCATCGAGCACGCGCTCACCGCTGCAGGGGTCGATCCCGCGGCGGCGTCCGCCCGAGCACCTCGAATCGTCTGCTACCTCGACGGTCTCACCCTGCAGAGTGCCGCCACCGGAACACCCATGACGCTGCCGGCCCATGCCGAGACCACTCTCTGGATTCTCGCCACCACAGACGCATAGACCCCACCAACTTCATCCCCCGGCACAGTCGCGGAGGGCACATAGCCACCCACCACCCCGACGGGGACGATCCTGGTGCAAATGGGCCGGCGGCCCGCCAAGATGCCTAGCGCGTTGGCAGGTCGACCATCCGCATGAGTACGTCGACCGTTGCCCGGTTCTCGTCCTCACTGTTGGGATGGCTGAGCATGCTCTCGATGACAAAGACGATCACACGTGTCATCGCCTCCACGTCGGCGCCGGGTGCTCCTGACTGGGTCAGCTCGGACGCAATCCACCCTTCCCATGTCGAGTGAAAACCGCTGTGCCAGCTGTCGATATCGACTGAATGGGATGTGCGCACATGGACGGTGTCCACCAGCCGGTGGTATCGGGTGAGCTCTCGGACCGCCCAGAGGATGCGGTCGCCGAGCGGCCGCTGGCTCAAGGCCGCAAAGCGGGTGAGGGTCTCGGCGTGTACTTCGTCGAGAACCGCGATCAGCAGCTGATCCTTGTCCCGGAAGTACCAATAGATGGTGTTCGCTGTCACGCCCGCCGCGGTCGCGATCTTTCCCATCGTCGTGTTGTCGTAGCCCTCGTCGACGAACAGTGACGTGGCCGCAGCGATGATCTCGGCCCGCTTCTCAGCCCGGTCGACAGGCGCACGGTTCCGGGGCATGCCGGAATCGTATCTTGATTATCGTTCAAGGCGTTGCTACCGTCTTCTTGAACGTTGATCAAGAATGCGGTCGGTG
Source organism: Williamsia sp. R60 (assembly GCF_054063855.1). Classification (NCBI taxonomy): domain Bacteria; kingdom Bacillati; phylum Actinomycetota; class Actinomycetes; order Mycobacteriales; family Nocardiaceae; genus Williamsia; species Williamsia sp. R60. Next base: position 21,326 of record NZ_JBSSGR010000002.1, on the reverse strand, counting down.
TGTTCTACACACAGCCGCATCCCCACCCGAAGGACTTGCCATGCCTACTGATGCGTCCACCGCGGGTCCCGGCTACTCGCGCACCGACGAATGGTTCGACTCCGAGGGCGTGCGATGCGCGGCGGCCGTTTTCCGTCCGGCTGCTGCAACCGCCGACACGCCTGCAGTGGTGATGGCTCACGGATTCGGCACTCCCCGCGCCGTGCGGCTTTTCAACTACGCGGACGTCTTCGCCCGCGCCGGATACGTGGTTGTCGTGTTCGACTACCGGCACTTCGGAGACAGCGAGGGCGAGCCACGCCAGCTCCTCGACATCTCCAAGCAGCATCAGGACTACCGCAACGCCATCGCCTACGCCCGGGCGCTCGACGGTGCCCGTGCCCGGCGGATTGTCGGTTGGGGGACCTCGTTCGCAGGGGGCCACGTGCTCTCACTTGCGGGCAACGGCGAGGACTTCGCGGCCGCGATCGCACAGGTTCCCCACGTCAGCGGCCCCGCGGCGGTGCGGGCAACCGGTCTGCGCAACACTCTCCGAGTCCTCCCGTCCGCCGTCATCGACCAGACGCGGGCGCTGCTGAAGCGGTCACCGCGCTACATCAATTCAGTCGGTCGACCCGGCGACGTCGCCGTCATGACATCGCCTGACGCGATGGACGCGCGGGACCGACTCATTGCTGAGTCGGGACTGAACATCAGCGATTATCCCGAAACCGTGGCCGCCCGAATACTTCTCAAGATCGGCCTCTATTCCCCGGGGCGCACAGCTGCTGCGATCACATGCCCCACCCTGATCCAGATCATGTCCGATGACGCCGTCACCCCGGCCTCTGTCGCCCAGAAAGTGGCGTCAAAGATCCCGCGCGCAACAGTTCACGTGCATCGCGGCGGTCACTTCGACCCCTACGTGGAGCCGCTGTTCCCGATCGTGGTCGACGAGCAACTGTCGTTCTTGAAGACGGCCGTGCCCCTCGCGCACCCGAAAGGTGAAGGCGCCACACACTGAGCATGGTCTACCTCCCGGTTGTTGGCTGATCACCGGGAGGTGACAACACGGCATTGACGCCGACGGCGGCTGCTCAGCCGGCGCCCAGGAGCTGGCTCATCTGCGAGTAGAACGCGGCCGGGTCTCCGGCCAGCGAAGCCTTCACCATCGCGGTCCAGTCGTCGACGATCACCTCGATCAACCCGTCGGTCAGTCCGTCGAGTGAGCGACGCGGCACGTCGCGGGGATCGATCTTGGGCCCGTCGTACCCGGCGGCGATGTCCGTGTCGGCTGCGCCCAAAAGGACACCTTGCACAAACGTCCCTTGCGATGAAAGCTCGAGCCGCACACCGTTTGTCATGTTCCATTCAGCCGACTTGGCAGCAGAATACGACCCGCTGCCGGGAGCGGTGAACCACGACAGGGCAGACAAGACGTTGACGATCGCGCCACCTCCCTGGGCGGCCAGCACGGGGGCGAACTCCCGGATCACGTCCAGCGTGCCCCAAAAGTGCGTGTCCATCTCGCGGCGGATCTCGGCCAGGTCACCGGTCACCAGAGGCGCGCCGGTGGAGATCCCCGCGTTGTTGACGAGCACCGTGACATCGTTCGCGGCCGCTGCCGCGGCGACGACGGACTGGTGGTCGAGCAGGTCGAGCCGCAACGGCGCCACCCGATCGTCGGCGAACTCCAAGGTCTCGGGGCGGCGGGCCGTCGCGTACACCTTGCTGGCTCCGCGATCGAGCAGCTCGAGTACGTATTGACGGCCGATTCCGCGGTTTGCGCCGGTGACGAGTGCGATCTGGTTGGTGATGTCCATGGGGACCATGCCTTCTACGAGAAGTTCTTTGTTCTTGGGATCGGGCCACATCTGCCCGACATCGGCTACTCTAAAACTTCACGTTGACGTCAAGGGCAAGTCTGTTCGCTGATAGCTCGATCACAGGAGGCGAAGGTATGCGAATCGGAGATGTCGCAGTCCGCGCAGGAGTGAGCACCAGAGCGCTGCGCTATTACGAAGAGCAGGGACTGCTCGAGTCCGAGCGCACCGCGAGTGGTCAACGCACCTACCCTGAGTCCGCCATCGAGCGCGTCAAGCTGATCCAGCAGTTCTTCACCGCCGGCTTGTCCAGCCGGGTAGTTCTGCAATTGCTGCCGTGCGTCGACAGCGGCACAGCCTCCCCCGAGGTCTTCGAGATCCTTGCCTCCGAACGCGACCGCATCACCGCAGCCATGGCAGACCTGGCCGCCGCACGCGACGCCCTCGACCAGATGATCGACATCGCCCACCACCCGACACCCGAGCACTGTCCGGGTCTACGCGAAACCCCCTGGGAAGCCTACGATTCCAGCGGCAACGGCGGCGCCCCAGTTCGCTAGTACACGCCGCGCACGGCTTTGTGCCTCGCGCCCGTGTTCAAACACGGGCGCGAGGCACAAGAACGTGCGGGAGCTACATGCTGGGGGAATTCGGAGCGTCACTCGAATGCTTCCCTGACGACGCACACATCATCGGCGAATAGGAATACTTCGCGCGCCGAATACACCAACGCGGCGTTTCCACGACGTCAACGGTTGTTCGTCGTACGTCCTTACGCCGTATTCGCATTTGCGTCGGCGAAAGTCACTGGCAGTGCTAATCTCCGGCCATGAATGTACGTGGTGTCCAAACACCCAAAGGTTCTCTCTGGCAAAGAAAATCAGTTATCGCGTTGTCGCTGTTGGTCAGTGTTTCCGTAGTGGCGGCCGGCTGCAGTAACAGCGACTCGGCGAGCGAGACTTCATCGACCACCACTGCACCCAGTTCGGTGGGCGAAAGCAACGGCGACATCGACGGCCAATTCGGCATTCCGGAGTTCTATGAACCCCCGTCCCCGCTGCCCAGCGGCGAGCACGGCGAGCTGATTCGCAAAGAAGAGATCGATGCACCCGAAGGCGCACGGGCCTGGCGCATCCTCTACCTGTCAGAGCTGCACGACGGCACACCCGTTGCGGTATCAGGTTTTGTGGTCGCACCGGAGGGCGCCGCGCCCGAGGGTGGACGAAAGGTTGTCGCCTGGGCGCACGGCACCGAGGGCGGCGGCCGCAACTGTGCCCCGTCACTGGCGCCCAAGCCGGCCGTCGACCTGACCGACTACTTCACGTACACCAGCACGTTGCAACAGGATGCGGGCGTACCCGCACTCTCCGAAATGCTCGCCGCCGGATACGTCGTCGTGGCAACCGACTACCAGGGGCTGGGCACTCCGGGCATCCAGCAGTACACGGTGCTCGAATCGGAATCGAACAACGTCTGGGACTCGGTCAAAGCCGCGCAGAAGATCGACGAGACCGGCGCCGGCGACGACATGGTGGTTCTCGGCTGGTCGCAAGGCGGCGGAGCATCGGTGTGGATGTCACAGAACCAGGACTACGGCGCCCCGTTGCGATTGCTCGGCACCGCGGGCCTGGCCCCCGCGGCCGACAACGGCCCTCAGTTCGCCAGACAGGTCCCACCGGGACCGAGCAACGCGACATCGCCCGCGCACGCAGTTGCTCTGCAGTTGAACGTCTTCCGCGGTCTGGCTGGTGCCTACCCTGAACTGAAGGTGTCCGACGTGGTGACCAAGGCCGGCGAAGAGGCCATGGTCGGTGCAGCGCAGCAGTGCATCAACCATCTCGCCTACGTCATCAACTCGAACCTCACAACGCCGCCAGGCGAGACTCTCCTCAACCCCAACATCCCGGCAGATTGGCAGCAGCGCCTCAACGAGAACACCGCCGGCTACAGCGCACCCAAGGTTCCGGTACTGGTGATGCAAGGCACCGCGGACACCGTGGTCAACCCCAACGGCACCACGCAATACATCGCGCGCGCATGTGGATTCGGCCAGCCGGTCGAATACACGATGTACGAGGGTGCCACGCACCAGACCATTCCGAACGACTCGAAGTCCGAGTACCTGACATGGTTCGCCGACCGGTTCAACGGTGCTCCGGCGCCGTCGAACTGCGCGCCCCCCGGAAGTCCGCAGACTGCGCCGTCGCCGATCCCGACGCCGGCGCCGCTCATCCCGGCACCGACGGCCCCCTCGGCACCGGCACCAACTCCGTAAGCCAGAACCGGCAGTTGCCGGCATCCCCGGTCGTCCGCGCCAGAATCGGTGTTGGCGACCGGGATGGCCGCACCGCCATCCCAGTTCAACGCCCAACCCCAAACACCGGGCCGTCAACCATTGGTTGACGACTAGGCGTCGTCAACCTACGGTTGACGACATGACTACTCCAGCTCCCGTAAAACAAGTTCGCCTCGACGACCTGATCGAGGCCATCACCAAGGTGCACAGCGACACCCTCGAGCAACTGTCCACCGCAGTACTCACTGCCGATCATCTCGGAGATGTCGCCGACCACCTGATCGGCCACTTCGTCGACCAGGCGCGGAGATCGGGCGCGTCCTGGACCGACATCGGCGCCAGCATGGGCGTCAGCAAACAGGCAGCGCAAAAACGCTTCGTGCCCAAGCCCGCATCAACGCCCGCCCTCGACCCCAGCCAGGGGTTCAACCGATTTACACTGCGTGCCCGAAATGTCGTGGTCAGCTCGCAGGAAGAAGCGCGCGCTCTCAATCACGCCGAAATCACTACGCATCACCTGGTTTTGGGTCTCGTCGGCGACTCCGACTCGATGGCTGCGAGAACCCTCACCGGAGTCGGTGTATCGCTGGATGCCGTGCGCGCGACCGTGATGGGCACACTTCCCGATACATCGTCGGACTTGCCGGCCCTCATACCGTTCGACACGTCGGCCAAGAAGGTTCTCGAACTGACGTTCCGGGAAGCGCTGCGCTTGGGCGCCGACAATGTCGGGACCGAGCACATCCTGCTCGCACTGTTGGAGCACGAGAACGGCGACGGCCCCCTGTCCGGACTCGAGCTGACGAAGGTCGCTGTGGAGACGCAACTGACGACACTCTTGTCGGTGTCGGAGAACGAATGACCTTATAGCGCAACCATTCTGGGTGACCGGACTGGCGACTCCGCGCATCTACTCGTGGGGTGGCTCGCCGGTCACCATGTGGTCGGCGTGATTGATTCCTTCGAGAATCAGTCGGGTCAGGTGCCCGTCGACGATCCGGTAGATGACCCGGCGGCCTTCCTTACGGGTACTGACAAGGCCGCTGAAGCGCAGCTTGGCCAGATGTTGGCTCACAGACGTCTTGGAGCTTCCGGTCTGTTCGATGAGAGCGGCGACATCAGCCTCACCGCGGGTCAGGATCCACAAGATATGCAGGCGAGTCGGATCGGCCAGCATGCGAAAGGTGGCGGTCGCAGAGTCCAGGCGCTGACGATCGGGCGCTCCGGGATGGACCAGGCTCGCGGTAGATGCTTTGGTCACCGGCTTCATCACATCTACCTTCCTGCAGACACCACCTCGAGTCGCGCCGGCCAGATCCGGGCAGCGACCAATGCTGCGAGTGTAGCGAGCACCGTTGATGCCAGCGATGCGCTGACCTGTCCGATGTGCGCACCGACCCACCCGGCCAGCGGGTAGGTCAGAATGAAACAGGCATGTGACAGCGAGAATTGCGCAGTGAACACCGACGACCAATTCTGCTCGTCGGAGTAAGCACGCAACAGGCGCGCAGACGGCGTCGTGATCAGCGAGGTCCCCGCACCCAGCACGATCCAGACTGCGCCCAGCACAATCCATCCCGCTGTCGTGGGCGGTGCGATCACCAGAACCAGCGTCGTGACCGCCAACCCCGCAGCCACAGTCGCCGATCCGGTCATCATCACCCGGCGATCAGGCATCGAGGCGAGCAGTCGAGGCAGCACCAGCGCCATCGCCATGGAGCCGGCACCAAAACACCCCAGCGCCAACGCAACTCCGATGTTCGACCCGCCCAGCAGGTCGCGCACGTACACCACCGTGTTGACCACCACCAGCGCGGTCGCCGCAGCGACCACCATGTTCAGAGCCAACAACCCGCGCAGGACCGGGCTCGCAGACATCACCCGCGCACCGATTGTCATCCGGTCGACCAGCCGCAGCGATCGATCAGCCGGGATCGTCCGCGGCAGCACCGTCGAGATCACCAACAACGCCGACGCGACGAACCCGGCAACAGTGCCCAGGAACAGGAAGTTGTAGCCGACCACCGTCAGCAGCGCCGCCGCCAGCACCGGGCTGACCAGCGATTCGAGGTCGTAGGCCAGCCGCGACAACGACAAGCCTCGCGCGTAGTCGTCTTCTTCGACCAGGACGGCCGGAATGATCGATTGAAAAGCCGGCGTGAACGTCGCCGACGCGGCTTGCAACCCAAAAATCAGCACATACACCTGCCACGTCTGATCGACAAGCGGCAACAGTACCGCCACCGCGGCCCTGACCACATCCGCTCCAACCAGCAACACTGTGCGGGGCACACGATCGGTGAGTGCGGAAATGACCGGCGCCACAGCAACATACGCCACCATCTTGACCGCCAGCGCAGTCCCCAACACCGCACCGGCTCGAGAACCGGCCAGGTCGTACGCCAACAGTCCCAACGCCACGGTCAGTAGCCCTGTCCCCACGAGTGCCACCACCTGAGCTGCGAACAACCGGCCGAACGTCCGGTTACGCATGATCTCCAGCATCGCCCGCGACCCCTTCATCTCGTGCCTGCGGCCACCCGAGACCAATCTTAGTCGCATAGGTGCGCAACTGCGCAACTATTGGGCATGCGCGACGCTCTGCAATCGTCAGCGGTTGCGCAGTCCCCATGATTGTTGAGACAGCAGACGCATCCCGTTCAGTGCAACGATGACCGTGGAACTCTCGTGGCCGGCCACGCCCAGCGGCAACGGCAGCGTGGCGGCCAGGTCCCAGATCACCAGGGTGACAATGAACCCTGCGGCGATGGCGAGGTTGGCAACGACGATTCGGTGCGCTCGTTGCGAGAGCCTGATGACGTTCGCGAGCGCAGAGAGATCGTCTCCGATCAGAACCGCGTCTGCGGTATCGAGAGCGAGATCGGATCCCTTCCGGCCCATGGCAACACCCGCGTGAGCTGTCGCGAGAGCCGGCGCATCGTTGACTCCGTCTCCGACGACCAGCACGGTACGGCCTTGGTGCTGCAGCTCTCGCACGGCGGCGGCTTTGTCCTGTGGCAGCAATTCGGCGCGGATGTCAGTGATGCCTATCCGTCCGGCGATGGCGTCCGCCACCCGCGGATTGTCTCCGCTCAAGAGAATGGGAGTCCGTCCGGTCAGTGTCGTGAGCGCTGCGACCGCCTCTGAGCTCTCGGCCCGGATGGTGTCGCGTAGACCCAGCAGCCCCACCGGCTTGTCGTCGACACTGACAACAACCACGGTGAGCCCGGATTGTTCGAGCTCCAGCACGAGAGGGTCGAGTGCGGACTGTTCCCAAGTGCCAGTGCGGTGTACTCGCGGCCGGCTGACGTCGATGCGCTGTCCGTCGATCGTGCCGAATACCCCTGCGCCCGGGGTGGATCCGAACTCGATCGCGCGCTGCGGTGGATGCCCGGATCGGTCGACGGCGGCAGTGATGGCCGCGGCGAGAGGGTGTTCGCTGTGCCGTTCGACCGCTGCAGCCATCGTAAGGATCGCCTGGTTGTCCAGCGTGACACCCGGCAGAGCGCGGATCGTCCCGAGGCGTGGGGTTCCCAAGGTGATAGTGCCGGTCTTGTCGAATGCCACCAAGTCGATTGCCCGGAGTGGCTCCATCACCACAGCTGACTTGACCAGCACACCGTTGCGGGCGGCGGTGGCCATGGCTGCGAGCAGGGGTGGCATGGTCGCCAGCACCACCGCACATGGTGATGCGACGATCATGAACGTCATCGCTCGTAGCAACGCGGAGTCGAGCTCGGCTCCGAAAAGCAAGGGTGCAGCGAAAATTACGAGCGTGGCCGCCACCACGATGGCCGAGTAATACTGTTCCACCCGCTCGATGAACAGTTGAGTTGCGGCTTTGGTCGACGACGCATCTTCGACCATCGTCTTGATCCGCGAAATGACGGTATCCGAGGGTTCTCGGTCGACCCGGATGGTCAAGGCGCCCGTACCGTTCATGGTCCCCGCGAACGCCTCGGCTCCGGGCATCTTCTCGGCTGGCATCGACTCACCGGTGATCGTCGACTGGTCGACCTCGCTTGCGCCCGAGATCACCGTCCCATCGCCGGCGATACGTTCACCCGGACGGACCATGATGATGTCGCCGATGACGAGGTCAGCCACGTGCACCGTTGTCTCGTTGCCTCGTTCGTCGACCCGGCATGCTTGTTCAGGCGCCAGGTCCAACAATCCCCGAACCGAATCGGCCGTGCGTCGGGTCAAGACCGCTTCGAGCGCGCCCGAGGTGGCGAAGATGACGATGAGCAGGGCACCGTCGAAGATCTGGCCGATCGCCGCCGCACCGATGGCGGCCACGATCATGAGCAAGTCGACGTCCAGGGTTCGCTCGCGCAGCGCCCGTAGCCCCTCGACGGCCGGTTCCCACCCGCCGGCCACGTAGCACGCCAGATACGCCGCCCAGATCGTCCATGAAGGTAGCGGCGACAGTTGCAGAATCAAGCCGAAGACGAACAGCGCCAACGCAAGCGAAGCCCAGCGAACCTCATCGATGGACAACAACCGGGTACCGCGCTTGGCGTGCGCAACGCCACCGGCGGCCGTGACCGGAGTAGGTGTTTCTGTCGTCATGCCAGCTTCCACACTCGGAATTGTGTTTCCACCCGAACCATACACGTACGCATGAAGAGGTGTACATGCGTGCACATTCACTATGATCAGTGCATGGGTCACGGAGTCGAGGGCAAAACAGCGCCGCCGGCGCATCTTGATGCCGAGTCCGCCGCGACCGTGGCCGCCACGTTGCAGGCATTGGCCACCCCGAGCCGGTTGCGGATCCTCACCGAGCTACGACACAGTCCACTTGGAGTCACCGCTCTGGCCGAAGCCGTCGACATGGAACAGTCCGCGGTCTCGCATCAGCTGCGCCTGCTTCGGGCTTTGGGGTTGGTCACCGGTACCAGGGCGGGCCGCAACGTCACCTACCGGCTCTACGACAACCACGTCGCGATGCTGCTCGATGAGGCGATCTACCACATCGAACACCTGGGTCTGGCCGATCGCGATGCATCAAGCGACACCGCGTGAGAAGAACATGTGACACACCGCCGAAGTCCGGCACTTGCGGTCACGCTGGATAGACTTCGGGTGTGACAGCCGACGCGGAGCTCGTGTTTCGCCTCGCCGGCGGTGTGACTGTCACTTTCGGTGGTCGTGAAGCCGATCCCCGCATTGTCGGCGGACCGAGATGTGCGTTGGTCCTCGGGTTCCTCGTGGTCAACCGTCATCGCGATGTGTCGTTGGAAGAACTCGCAGAGGCCGTGTGGCCGGCTGACCGCCCGCAGTCATGGAACGCGGCACTTCGCATTCTCTTCTCACGGATCAGGGACACGTTCCGACTCGTCGGATTGCCCGCGGACGGCCTCCGTTCGCGAAGCGGCGGTGTTCGCTTGACGCTGCCCGCCTCACTGCGATCCGATCTGGAACTCGCCGAGATGTACTGCGACACCTCACTCGGCGACCCTGAAGCGGTACTGCACAACGCCCGAAAAGCGCTGGCACTGATCACATCTGCGCCCTTGGACGGCATCACTGGGTCGTGGGCAGACCATGTCCGTGCCGAGGCGACGCGCATTCGGATCAGGGCTCTCGAGATCGACGCCGAGGGGTCGCTGAGGGCAAGCGAGTATGCGCGCGCCACGCAGTCGGCCCAGTCCATCATCGCCATCGATCCCTTCCGCGAGAACGCGTATCGGATCGCGATGAGCGGATACATGGCTTTGGGTGAACGGGGCCAGGCGTTGGCGGCGGCTGCCAGGTGCCGGCAGGCGCTGGCCGAGGAGTTGGGCACCACGCCTTCTGCGGAGACCGAGAACCTCTATCTCGAGATACTGCGCAGCGACGACCACCCGACGCGGGTCACCGTGGCTGCCGCCACGCCATCGATAGAGAACAACGCGGTCAGGATCGAACGCACGGCCGAACGGGTCACCATCGACGAGGCCGTGATCGGTGCCGCTCACGGACGCGGCCAGTTCATCGCGGTCGTGGGCGAAGCCGGCACCGGCAAAACCACCCTCGTTCTCGAAGCAATGGACCGCGCACGCGCGGCGGGAACAACGGTCTTGTTCGGTCGGTGCAGCGAGGAATCGCTGGTCTCCTTCGAACCTTTTGTCGAGGCGATCGGTCGTGAACTCGACGATTTGGACCCGGTGACCGTGCAGGAGCGGCTCCGTAGCGCCGGCCTGGGACTTGTGAAGTTGGTCCCGCAGAGAATGTGGGAAACCAGTGACATCCTGGTCTCCTCAGTCGAGGACGACGACCGGGCATTGACCATGTCGGCCGTCCTCGAGTGGCTCACCTCGCCCATGCGGCGCTCCCCCACGATGCTGGTGGTCGACGACCTGCACTGGGCGTCGACTGCCACTCTGGACGTGCTGCGATTCGTCATCCATGGATCCGAATCTGCCGGTCTCACAATCGTTGTGACCGTACGCGAAGAGTTCACCGACCGCGCAGATCTTCGCTCGGTGTTGATCAGTCCGTCCAGAACTCGCGGTGTGCAGCGCATCGAACTCGGTGCGTTCGACGTTGCACAGGTGGCGGCCCTGGTCGAGGCGTCGGGCAGCGACCTCGATCCGGCGGCTCTGCACGACCGGACGGGCGGGTTGCCATTCTTTGTCTCGTCACTGCTTGCGAGCGATGCCCTCCGGTCCCAACAACAACTTCCGACATCCGTTGCGGAGTCGGTTGCCCATCGGATCAGAGTCCTCGGTGCCGATGCGTTGGAGCTGCTGGAGGTCTGTTCGGTCATCGGCCTGGTGTCACCGCGTGGTGTACTGCGATCAGCGGTGGAGCCCATGGACGACGGCGCTTTCGCGGCCGCGATCGACGAGCTCTCCCAAGCACGCTTGATCACAGAGTTCGTCTCATCCAGCGAGGTGATGATCCGCCACGCACTGGTTCAAGAGTCCGTCTACGTCCAGATGCCGGGCGTTCGTCGCGTCCACGCGCATTCCCGAGTCGCCCGCGCTTTCGAGGACCACGGAGTCGATCACGAGCCAGATGGGTTCGCGCGGATGGCGTATCACCTGAGTCACGGGCTGGACTCCGACCGCCCCCGCTCAGTGGAATACTCCATCCGAGCCGGCGATGCGGCCAACTCGATCGGCGCCTACGAAGACGCCGTGTCGCTGTACCAGTCCGCCGCTGAGCGCCTCACCCCACGCGGTGATTCGTCTGCGCGGTGCCGGCTCCTCATCAAATTGGGACGGGCACAGCGCAAAGCACGGAATTCGGCGTTTCGTTCGACTCTGCTCGGCGCTGCAGCGATGGGACGCCGACTCGGCGATGTCGACCTGCACGTGTCCGCGACACTGGCGAACAACTTGTACGGAATCCTTTACGTGCACATACACATCGACCACGAACGCATCGCCAGTCTCAACGATGCCCTGCACGCGCTCGAGGCGACCGGCCGCGACGACGGCTCGTCGACGGCCCACCTGCTGGCGCAACTGGCCATCGAGCAGATCTGGACCACCGACCACCACACCAGGCGTGACCTTCTCGTCCGAGCAATCGACGCGGCCCGAGCAGCCGACGACACCGATGCACTCATCGCAGCGCTGTCAGCGGTATTGGTTTCGTTGCGTACACCGCATATGGCCACCATCCGCCAAGACGCCTACGAAGAGCTGGAAAAGATCAGCAGCATCGCGCCGACGCGCACGCTCGACCCCATGCTGACCGTGTGGTTGGCGCGCGCGCAGGTGGTGAACGGCGAACTGGCAAAGGCGCAGCACACAATCGGCAGGGTGTCCGCCGCCCACACGAGCCGCGATCGCGAACTGGCATGGCTCGTTTCGAGTATCGACTTCGGCATAGCCCTTGCCGCCGGGCGTCTTTCCCAGTGCGACCAGCAACTCGAAGAAATTCGGAGCATTCCTGCCTCACCGATCGAGACCTACTCCTTCGGTCGTCTTCTCGCATTCGTATGCGGGCTGCGGACTCTGCGAGGCGACATGCGCGAGATCGTCGACGCTGCAGACGACATGACCGAACGCTTCGACCTCGTCAGCTCATACCGGCCCATTCTGGCCCTGGCGATGGCAGATGTCGGCGACGTCGAATCCGCGGCCCGCCTATTGTCCTGGTACGACAAGCCACGCGTCGCGGCCATCGAGGTGAATCATGTGTGGGCCAGCTCGATAGCCGTTCTGGGTCGGGTGGCCGCGCAGATCGGCAACACCATCGTCTGCGAGGCGGTCTACGACCTGATGGTCGATCACGCCGACGAAACGATCAGTGCGGTGGCTGTCGTGTACGGCGTCACCCACCATCATTTGGCGGACCTGTCGATTGCGCTGGGGCAGTACGATCGGGCAAGGCGACACCTCGACGATGCGCTGCGTGTGCACCGAGCCCGTGGATTCGACGCCTGGTACGCCGAAACCCTCTATCTCGACGCACTTCTGGCCGCAAAGTCATCTGGCCGACATCCGACAGATTCGATCGAGCGCGCGCGTCGTGCCGCGGACGACACCGGGGCCACCGCAGTGCGCAGACGTATCGACGCACTGGCCGGTCGATGGAAGGCGTAACACGACATTTGTCGATGCCCGCTCGATGAAGTCGCAACACGCGACCACTGCCCGCGGCGACAGAGAGGCGCCATGCTGTATCAAACGGCCCACCGGGCGGGACCACCCTCCCGGTTCAGCAGGCTGACAGACGTCAGACCCGATCCTCGATCTTCATCGACCCAAGGGGATAACGAATGCACCGCGGAACAGACCAGGAGGTCATGTGACGGAGACATGGTATGCGGGCGGTAGGGTCGCGGACGGTTCTGGCGCAGAGCCCTCGGTTGCCGACGTCTGTGTGACGGATGGCGTCATCACAGCCATCGGCAGTGCGCCTGCGGGCGCGACGACGGTGGATCTTGACGGCAGGCTCCTCACCCCTGGCCTGATCGATGCTCACGTTCACCTGGGCCTGTCCAGCCCCATCAGGGCGCAGTTCGGATTCGAACTGTCGGTTGCCGAGATCGCGGCCGACATCTTCACGTCGGCGGCATTCGCGCTCGACGCCGGCTTCACGACAGTTCGCGACACCGGCGGCATCGACCGCGGTGTCGTCGACGTCCTCGCGAAAGGAAAGATGCGAGGTCCGCACGTGCTTTCTTGCGGCCCTGTCCAGTGCCAGATCGGCGGGCACGGCTACTACGGTGCGGATTGGGAGCCGACGGAGCTGTGGACCGAACACCACATTCCCGGACTCTGTGCACTGTCACTGATGTCGGGCAACGCAGGCGAACTCCGTAGGAACGTCCGCGAGACGTTCCGCCGGGGCGCCACCTTTCTCAAGTTGTGCGTCACAGGTGGTGTCGTCGGGGGGCACGATCGCCTCGCCGACACACAGTTCACCGTCGAGGAGATCGCGGTGGCTGTGCAGGAAGCCGCAGCGCGTGGCACCTACGTGACGGTCCATGCACACGGCAGTGCCGGAATCCGCAACGCCGTACAGGCGGGCGTGCGGTGCGTCGAACACGGCACCGACATCGACGAGCCGACCGCATCTCTGATGTACGAACATGACGTGGCCTTGGTGCCCACCTTCTCTGTACTCGATCAGCTCTTGAGCGATGGAGTGACGGATGTGAACCCCACAACCGTCGACCGAGCGACCGGAGTCCGGCAGCGGATGGCGTCCGCCCTCGAGATAGCGCGCTCGACCGGCCTGAGAATTGGTCTGGGTTCTGACCTCATCGGTCCGAACCAGCGACGAAGGGGTGAAGAACTGCGAGTGCGCTCAGAGCTGGAATCACCGATGCAGGCGTTGGTGTCTGCGACGAGTGTCAACGCGGACATCCTCGGCGTGGGCGAAACCGTCGGAACGGTGCGTGCCGGAATGCGAGCCGACCTCGTCGTGTGGCAGAAGGACCCCCTCGAAGATGCCAGTGTCTTCGCCAACCCAGAGATGGCCGTTCTCGTGGTCAAAAGCGGTGCGACAGTAAAGGATATTCGATGAGCACGATGTTGCATGGTTGTCTTGCCGACACTGAGTACCTCGAAGTGACGTCCCGGTTGGGGCACCGCTTCGGTGTCTGGGTCACCACCCCGCCCGACTACGAAGATTCCGCTGAAACGATGCCTCTGATCTACGTGTTGGACGGGAACTGGACGGTCGGTTACACGGCGCCGCTCGTCGTCGCACAACAAGATCCGTTTCTGAACATTGCGCCCTACATCCAGGTCAGCGTCGGATATGCCGCCGAAGAGGCGTCGGACTGGTCGCGGCTTCGCAACCGTGACCTCGTCCCGGCCGGGGAACCGGTCGGCGATGAGGTGGTCGCTGCATTGGCGTCGGCTCGCGAGACGGGCACGATGAGCCAAGAAGACATAGACGCCTATCTGGAGCGACTATCGGACTGCGATGCGGACGCATTTCTCGACTTCCTGGTCAAAGAGCTTCACCCTCAGTTGCAATCGCGGCTGCGTGTCAGCGATACCGGCCACGGTCTTTTCGGGTACTCGTACGGAGGTCTTTTCGCTCTGTATGCGTGGCTTCGTGGCGAGACACCCTTCGCCACGGTTGGCGCCGGCACTCCTGGGATCAGCAGTTCCGACAGTCAGTTGTTCGACCTGATCCGTACTCTCCCGGAACGCGACAACGGCGAGTCGGTCACTCCTCGACTCCACGTCACCCTGAACAAAGTCGAGGTCTTGGGTGATATGCCCGTGTACCGCGGCATCGCCCGCAATGTCCTGAGGGCACTGGAAGAGTTGCGAGCCAGCGGTCGCTCAGACTCGTTCACGACCTCGATCCTCGATGAGACGCACGCCACCGGGGTACAGGCATCGTTTTTGAGTTATCTGAAGCAATCTCACGTCCGGTGATGGTGGCCGTGCGTGCTCGTTGTTGGAGGCGCATACCCGGCCGAAGGAAGCAGCAGCACAACTGATACGACTGCACTGATGTGCGGGAGCGCCTGTCGCGTGTTGTGAGGAGAGTGCACATGTCCACCAACGACCTGCAGTCGCTCGTTGACGATCTGGCCGGGCGGCTCCGCCGTTCTGTGGCCATTGATGATCCCTCGATCCGACTTCTCGCCGCCAGCCGACACTTTGGCGACGAGGACTCCCTGCGGATAACCTCCATCCTGAATCGTTCGGTACCCGACGACGTGACCCGCCCCCTCTTCGCTCTCGGCATCGGCACGTGGGTCAAGGCGGGCCGCGCCCATCTCGATGTGCCCGGAAGCAAAAAACGGCTTTGTGTACCCGTTCGCTGCAAAAGTCTGCTGCTCGGCTTCCTCTGGCTGATCGACAACGAGGAGAATCCGCTTACCGAGTCCGATGTCGAGATGGCGGAGGATACTGCCGCGCGGGCGGGCGTAATCCTCTATGCACGCCTATTGCTCCGTGAACGTTCGAACCTTCGCCGCGAGGCAATCCTCCGGAACCTCGTCACCTCAGCCGAAGACACCAGGAGGCAGGCAGTAGCGGACGTACTCGCCGAGCAGTTGCTCGTTGAGCACGCGTCGTACTACCAGGTCATCGCAGTTCAGCGAGAAATTGCGCACCCGGTCGAAACCTCGGACGACATAGCAGTAGAGGTAGCGGTGCAGGAAGGGCTGCACACTCTGCCGGACGGCGCCGGCCTGATGGTCGCGGATAGATCCCGAGTCTGGCTATTACTTGCCCTCACTGAAGCATTGACAAAACAGCAACTGGACTCGATCACTCAGCGTATGACTTCCCGCTTCCACCAGCTGAGTGGTAACGACAGTCGATTCGTGGTTGG
The DNA here is from genome assembly GCF_054063855.1 of Williamsia sp. R60. Taxonomy (NCBI): domain Bacteria; kingdom Bacillati; phylum Actinomycetota; class Actinomycetes; order Mycobacteriales; family Nocardiaceae; genus Williamsia; species Williamsia sp. R60. The sequence continues at coordinate 5,480 of NZ_JBSSGR010000002.1, read as the reverse complement.
TGTCAGCGACACGGTAAGCGCTCTGGATCAGGTATACCGCGCCTATCGACAGGCTGTCATCGCGGTTCGCGCTGCGTTGCTGGTTCCTACATTGGGGAACGTGGCGAAATGGGGACGCCTCGGCCCTTACGACACTCTGCTACGACTACCGAACGATGAAATAGCCAGCGCTGCACGGTCATCACCCCTGCAGAGACTCGAAGCCGCTGACAGGCAGCAGGTTCTCGAAACCACGCTCCACGCGTTCTTCGACAACGCATGCGACATTCGACGCACTGCGAACCTACTCTGCATCCATCGAGCAACGCTCTACCAGCGCCTCAAACGCATCGAGCAGCTCACGGACTGCAATCTCGACAGCGGCGACGACCGCCTCACCCTGCATCTGGGACTGAAGATGAAAGCGCTGGCGGCGGCCAACTCCGTGTCAACCACCAGCTGGCCCCTCTAGCAGTCCGACGTCGGGACGAAAACTGCTTGCTGGCAGTAGGTCTGGCGCCTGCTCGACCTCCGGCCTATAGACACGCGTTGAATCGCGCCTCAACGCGACAATTGCGCAATACACAGGCTCCATGGTTGAACAATTGCCCATGACGCAGGTCACGTTCTGAGGCTAGTGTTGTCCACGATGCAGGGCCGCGGCACAGAGTGGTAAGCACCTCGTGTGACCGCCTGTCGAACTTCCAGCTCCCGGGAGTCTCATCACTTCAGTTGATCGATAACGCTTTTCACGTCGGCAACAGGAACAGCCGCGCATCAACCATCCCCCGTCCAATCCGAAAGGGCCCCGATGTCGAGCAATGTGGAAGATTCGGCCGAACACGTCCGGGTGCAGGATTCGCGCCAACTGACACGTACTCGGCGGCGAGCTCTGCTCGCCGCGTCGACCGGCAACTTTGTCGAATGGTTCGATTTCACGATCTATGGCTTCATGGCTGTGACCCTCGCGGACATCTTCTTTCCGCCGGACTCCGGCGGCTCCGCACTGCTGGCCGTCTTCGCCGTCTACGGAAGCGCGTTCCTCGCCAGACCTGCCGGAGCGCTGTTCTTCGGAACCATGGGCGATCGTCTCGGCCGGCGCGGTTCTCTGTCCTTGGCAATCGGATTGATGGGTGTGGCTACGGCCGCAATAGGCCTACTGCCGAGCTACGCAACGATCGGGGCCGCCGCTCCCGCACTTCTTCTTGCCTGCCGACTGATCCAAGGTTTCTCTGCCGGTGGCGAATTCGCCGGTGCCGCGACCTTTGCCGTCGAACACGCGCCACCCGGACGACGGCCGCTCTATCTCGCCATATTCGCCGGATCCACGTCGCTCGGACTCGTCGGCGCAACCGTGACGATTCTGGCCTACCGGTCGATGGGCGCTGAAGCGTTCGATGGTGGCGGATGGCGATGGCCATTCCTCATCGGCGGCGCACTCGCCATTGCGGGGCTGCTTCTGCGCCTGGGTGTCGAGGAGACACCCGTGTTCGAGGCTGTCGCTGCGCAGGACCAGAAGACAACGCGACGATTTCCTCTGCGGGAGCTGCTGATTCAACAGCGCCGCAACCTGATGACCCTGTTCGCGTTCTTTGCGTGCCTCGGGGTGCTGAACCACATGATGCTCGGCTACATGCCCACCTATCTGGTCAAGTCCGCAGGGATCTCCACCAACACCGCGCTTGTGTTGACCACGATCGCGATGGTCATCCCGGTGCCGGTGGTCATCGCCTTGAGCGGACTGATCGAGAACGTGGGGCGCCGCCCGTTTGTCCGTCTCGGAGCGGTGGGTACGGCGATCGCCCTCATTCCTTGCTATCTCCTGATCAGCACAGGCAATCTCTTTGTGATCGGCACCGCGTTGGCCATCCTGATGATGGGTGCAAGCATGCTGACCACCGGTTTGCTTCCGATCTTGGAACTCCTCCCCGGGAAAGTGCGGTACGTCGGAACCGCTGTCCCGTACAACGTTGCATACGCAATCTTCGCCGGCACGGCGCCACTGGTCTGCCAGGCACTGGTCGACAGCACCGGTAGTCACCTTGCGCCGGCGTTCTACGGAACTGCAATCGCTCTGATCGCGTGCCCCTTCATCTTCCGCGGCATCCCCGAGACCAAGGGCGCCGATCTTCAAACGGGTCTCATCAAGAGATGACCGCGCGGTTCGCTCCGGACTCATACGCGTGACCAATCCTGAGCGGACAAAATCCGTGGGCGCTACAAACCCGGTGTTGCATATGGCCGAAGTGTCCACATATGTAGATAGCTTTGCTCGCCGGTCTTGGCGAAGGTTGTGCTGTAGCGACTTTCGTGTTCTCGACGCGATGAATCAATTGGAGGAACGATGCCCGAAGGGACCGACGCGGTGGTTGTGGGAGCTGGGGTCATAGGCAACTCCATTGCATATGAACTCGCTGCCCGCGGCTATCGAGTGATGGTGATCGACAAGGAGGGTGGGTCTGGCTTCGGATCCACCAGCGCCTCGAGCGCGGTCATCCGATTCAATTATTCCACCTTCGACGGGATGGCCGCAGCTTGGGAGGCGGCACATTGCTGGAGGACCTGGCCCGAGCATCTGGGCGGTGTGGACACAACGGATCTGGCCCGTTTCCATGAATGCGGCATGGTATTCCTCGATGTGGACATCGCCCCGCGTGAACGCACAGTCCGGCTCTTCGACAAGATCGGCGTGAAGTACGAACTGTGGGACTCGGACACGTTGGCGAATCAGATTCCGGGAATCGACGTCGGTTCCTACTACCCACCGAAACCTGTTGACTCGGAGTCTTTTTACGCTGACACCGACTCTTCTCTCGGAGCGGTCTACACCCCAGAGGCCGGCTTCGTCGACGATCCCCAACTCGCCGCCGCCAACCTCGGAGCTGCCGCAGTTGCGAACGGGGCCGTCCACTTATTCCGTACCAAGGTCACTCACATCGAACAACAGCCGTCTGACCGGTGGATTCTTCACCTGGACAACGGCGACACTGTCGAGACGCCGATAGTTGTCAACGCCGCCGGCCCGTGGTCGGGCGCCCTCAACGCGATGGCAGGGGTGGGGGCCGACTTCACGGTCACCGTGCGCCCCCTTCGGCAGGAGGTCCATCACGTCACGGCGCCCAAGGACTTCAACCAGGATGTTCGACTCGGCCCGATGATTGCTGATCTCGACCTGGGAACCTACATGCGACCGGAACACGGCGGAGGATTCTTGATCGGGGGCACCGAACCTGAATGCGACCCACTGGAATGGATCGATGACCCCGACAGCGCCAACCCGAACCGCACTGCTGCCCGCTTCCAGGCACAAGTATTGCGAGCTGCCCGGCGGCTTCCCCACTTGTCGGTCCCGTTCCAGCCCAAAGGAATCGCCGGCGTGTACGACGCCGCTTCGGACTGGACCCCGATCTACGACAAGACCGATCGTCCCGGCTTCTATGTCGCGATGGGCACCAGTGGAAATCAGTTCAAGAACGCGCCCGTTGCCGGCCGATTCCTGGCGACCCTGATCGAGGAGGTCGAGAAGGGGCGTGATCACGATGCCGATCCAGTGGTCTATACGGGCCCGCATACAGGTTTGACGATCAATCTGGGATCTTTCTCTCGTCGACGTGATTTCAACACCGAGTCGACCGGGACCGTCTTGGGTTAGGCGCCGGGAGCCTCCACCCACAGCACATCATCGGTACACGACCCGTCGATTCGAAAGGCCGATCGGATTACTTTGAGCGCTACGCCTGTTGACGTCAGTACCCGTATGACCGAGCTCGCCGACGAGCTGACCACGGCAGTTCCCGCACATCGCCTCGTCACCGACCCCGACGTGGTCGCGACGTATTTGCACGACGAAGCCGAATGGGCGCCTTACGGCGCGCCGCTGCTCGTCGTCCGGCCACGCACCGCCGAGGAGGTGCAATCCGTCGTTCGGGCCTGCATCGTGCGACGCGTCCCCGTTGTCAGTCGCGGCGCGGGCACCGGACTGTCCGGCGGTGCCAACGCCATCGACGGTTGTGTCATCGTCTCCTTCGACAAGATGAACACCATCAAGGAGATCAACTCCCTCGAACGCCTCGCCGTCGTCGAACCGGGCGTTGTCAACGACGACCTCCGCGCTGCCTGCGCCGAGGAAGGGCTCTGGTACCCGCCGGATCCGTCCAGCGCCGCCTGGTCCACCATCGGCGGCAACGTCGCAACCAACGCCGGCGGCCTGTGCTGCGTCAAGTACGGAGTCACCCGGGACTACGTCCTCGGCATGCAGGTCGTCACCGGCACCGGCGAGCTTGTACGGCTCGGCCGCCGCACAGCCAAGGGCGTTGCCGGCTACGACCTCGCCGGGCTGATGGTCGGCTCCGAGGGCACCCTCGGTGTCATCACCGAGATCACAGTGAAGCTGCGCCCGCTGCAGGAACCGCAGCGCACCATCGTCGGATACTTCGACTCCACCGTCGACGCTGGGCACGCGGTACGAGCGGTCGCCGAAGACGGACTCACACCGTCTGCACTCGAGCTGATCGATCGGCAATGCCTTGTGGCAGTGGACGCTTGGAAGAACATGGGCCTGTCCGCCGACGCGAACGTCCTGTTGCTGGGCCGCATCGACACTCCAGGCGCAGTCGGGGACATCGAGGCCGAGCGGATGCTCGCGTGCTTCGGACGCGCGGGTGCCACGTGGAGCGCCCAATCCACGAACCAGCAGGAGGCCGATGCGCTGTTCCTTGCCCGCCGCCTGGCCTATCCAGCGATGGAACGCCTCGGGCCCGTCCTCACCGAGGACATCTGCGTTCCGAAAGCCGTTGTCCCCGAGATGCTTGCGCGGATCGAGGAAATCGGCCTGCGGCACGACACGCACATCGCGTCCATTGCGCACGCCGGTGACGGCAACCTGCACCCGCTGCTCATCACGCCGAACGACGACGAGGACGCCCGGATACGAGCGCAAGCCGCGTTCGCAGAGATCATCGACGCTGCGATTCGATACGGCGGCACCGTCACCGGCGAGCACGGCATCGGTTTGCTCAAGATGGACGGCCTCGCACAGGAACTTACTCCACCGGTAATGGACATGCACCGGGCGATCAAGAGTGCCCTCGATCCGCACGGGATCATGAACCCCGGCAGAGTGTTTCAGCCATGATGTTGGTGGGTCAGCGCAGTAGTGCGCGTGACATCACCACTCGCTGGATCTGGTTGGTGCCCTCATAGATCTGCGTGATCTTGGCATCGCGCATCATGCGCTCGACGGGGAAGTCGCGGGTGTACCCGTAGCCACCGAACAACTGCACCGCGTCAGTGGTCACCTGCATGGCCACATCAGAAGCAAAACACTTCGACGCTGCGGAGATGAACCCCAGATTCTTCTCCCCACGCTCGGCCCGAGCAGCCGAGGTGTACACCATCAAACGGGCGGCCTCGATCTTCATCGCCATATCCGCCAGCATGAACTCCACACCCTGAAACGAACTGATCGACTTACCGAACTGCTTACGCTCCTTCACATACGC